>NZ_CP108131.1:6077952-7355905 GCF_036203305.1 Streptomyces sp. NBC_00190
GCATGGGAGCCGCCGCCCCGGCCGACCTTCCAGAGCGCGCGGCCCCGCTGCGCCGCGCCCCAGGAGCCGATCAGTTCGCATTCCGCGTCGGTGAGGCCGATCGCCTCGCGCGTCATGGCCAGCGGCCGGGTGTCCTGGGCGAGCTGTACCCGGGTCTCGCACGAGGCGATGAGGTCCCGGGCGATGGCGACTTCCTGGGAGCCGGCCGCGCCGACCCCCTCGAAGTCGGAGAGACGGTGGGTGGCGAGGATCTGGATCGTGCCGGTCGCGCGGCTGAGCCGCAGGTCCGCGTCGATCTTCTTGACCATGGCCGCGCCGCCGGCCCTCATCTGGCGCCACAGCTCGTCCCGTACCACGACCCACGGCCGCTGGCCGGGCCGGTCGATGGCCGACTGCGCCCAGGAGGAGACGCACGACAGGACCATCGCCACGGTCTCGTCGCCGTACGCGGCCAGCGCGCTGATGTCCACGGACTGGATCGGCGCGTCCCAGTCCAGCGAGATGGAGGTCTCCTGGTCGAAAAGACCGCCCAGGTGCCCGGTCACCATGCCGCCGAGGGCGGACCGGATGGACGCCATGGACTCCCGGGCCCGCTGGATGTCGCCGTCCCGCACGCGCAGTTCGCGCGCCATCATGTCGGTCGGGTCGCGCAGCTTGTCGTAGACGAGGGGCAGCGTCGGTGTGCGCAGGGTGGTGGTCCCGTACAGCTCGCCGGTCAGGTCCCGCACCGCCACGTCCAGGGCTTCCTCCTCCTGGGGCTGGAGTGCGCGTCGCAGCTGCAGTTCCAGCAGCGCCTGGAGGAGGGTCAGCCGGCGCCGGTGGATCTCCGTCAGCCGAGCCTTGAGCACGGCAGGGTCGGTGATCGAGCCCAGGTCGGCGCCGAGGGGGCCGGCGTCGAGGGGGTTGAGGCGGCCGGGCAGGCCGGGCCCCAGCCGCACCGGTTCGACCCCCAGGTGACGGCACAGCTGCCCGTACTCGCCCTTCACGTCCCCGGCGATGAGGGCTCTGCTGCCGAAGGGCATGAGCCGGTAGACGAGTGCCTTGACGTGCGCGGACTTCCCGCTTCCGGGGACGCCGGTGATGATCATGTTGGGGTTGGTGACCAGCCCCGCCGACACCCACACCGCCGGGTGCGCGGAGAACGCCCCGGTGGTGAGGGTGTTCTGCCCGATGTACGCGCCTACGGGAGGCAGGGACGCGGCGTGCAGGAACGGGAAGGCCCCTGCCGCCGAGGTGGTGGTGGCACGGACGACCTCCCCGCGCGGCAGGGACGCGGCCCGCCCTGCGTAGGGCCCCTTCCACCCCTTCTTGGGCGCCACCCGCATCACCGAGTCGGCGTCCTCCAGCAGCCGGGCCTGCTGCCGCTCCCGCGCGCTGAGCTGTACGGGTACCCGGGCCGCCGGGGCACGGCCGATGCCCGCGGCCTCCCCGAGGCCGTCGCCCGCGAGGTCTGTGTCCGCGCCCGTCCGGCGCCGGAACAGGCCCATCAGAACGCGCCCCGGCGGTCGGGCAGGCCCTGGCCGAGGGGGAGGGCGCCCGCGGCGAATCCGGTGTCCTGCGTGCCCCACATGCGGCGCACTTCCAGGTTCGCGGCGGCCGCGTCCGCCTGGAGCTCCGCGCAGGCGGTTTCCAGCTCGTCGTGGTCGGTCACCGTCACGGAGAGGATGGCGGTCATCCGCACCACACCCTGGCCGGCTGCCCGCGCGGCGTCCTGCGTACGGGCGACAACCTCCGCGCGCCTCTCGTCCTCGGACTCGTCCCGGCCGGTCTTGGCCCGGAGCTTGCGGGCCGCGTTGCGCTTGGTGGTCTCCTTGGCCAGCTCCGTACGGGCCCGCCGGGGGCCGAGGGGCTCGTACACCAGCGACATGGCACGCCGGGCGTTGGCCCGGGGCCGCAGCAGGGGCTGCAGCACGGTCGCGTACACCTGGCTCTGGGGCCAGGTGCGGACCTGGTAGGAGACCGTCCACGCCCCGTCGTGCTGGTAGGTGCCCATGCCGGTCTCCGCGTACGCGGGGCCGGCGAGGGCCGGTTCGACTCCGGGTTCCACCCCCTGCCAGCCTTCGATACCGGCGGCGGCCTTGCGGGTGGCCAGCATGACCTGTGCGTCCGGGTCGTAGGCGGTGCGGATGGTCTCCGCGACGCCGCGGGGGCTCAGCCATTCGGTGACCTGCAGGCTGGCGCTGGACAGGGCCTGGCCCATGGCCGCGATCTCGCGGACGAGGACGGCGGCCGCGCCGATCTGCCCGCCGCCGGCGCCCTTGACGGCGAGGCGGGCGCGGCCCGCGGAGAGCGTCACCGACAGGTACGTCTCACGGGCCGAGGCCGAAGGGCCTGCGCCCTCCATGACGTCCGTGAGCGAGGCGACCGCCGCGGGCGGCGCGTCCGGGCTGATGTGCCGGGCAGTCCAGGACATCAGGGCCGCACCGTCGTCGGGCAGGACGCGCTGGTGCACGCTCAGCCGTGTGATGGGCGAGTCCTCCGTGCAGTACGTGCGCAGCAGTGCGGCCCATCCGGCCACTCGTGCCGCCTGCTTGCCGGTGTCGATGAGCGCCAGCCCCGGGTAGGAGACCCGGGCGACGGCGGTGTAGGTCCCCGCGATCGGGTCGTGGACGACGCCGAGCTGTCCGCCCAGGCCGTCCGGGGCTTGCAGGATGCGCAGCCGGGCGAGGGTGCCCGGCAGGTCCATCGGCTGTTCGCCCGTCTGCTTGTTGTGGGGCGCGGACGCCCCGCTCATGAACAGGTTGCGCTTGGTTGCCACGGCGATTTGGTGCCTTACTGCGAGGAGTATCCACTCGTCTGCGGACAGGCCCATGACCCTGCCCAGGGCGAGGGCCACGAGAATCAGGCTGGTGGGGATGCACAGGGCCGCCGCCGTCCAGCTGGCCAGGTTGAGCGGGACGAGCAGCAGCAGGGACGCCACCGCGATCAGCGCGAAGCCTGTCCCGGACATGTGCCCGAACCACCCGGACCGCTCCGACTGCCAGCCGCCGTACGAGGTCGGTGAAGTCTGGGACATTTACGGCTCCGTGGGGAACGTGGACGGATCGGCCATCTCAGTCTTTTCGAACGGACTCGTCCTGGCCGCGGGCTTGGGAGGCTCCGGCGGTACGACGACGAATCCGGCTTCCAGTGGCGGCGCCTCGGGTTCGGCCGCGGGGCGGGGTTTGCGCTGGGCGTACACGGCGTGCCGGCCACCCGGGGCTCCGTGGCCCAGGCCCGCGTTCGCGGCGGTGTTGGCCATGCCGGACTCCGCGGTGTCCTTGGCGACAGCCGCGACCTGCAGACCGACTGCGGCCACCGAGGCAGCGCCCGCGAACACGCCCTTCTTCGCCGCACCGCCTGCGGCACCCGCAGCCCCACCGGACGGGCCGACCGCGGACGGCGCAGCCTCGCTTTCGAGAGCCTTGGTGTAGCCGCTTCCGCCGCCCACCGAGCCCGCGCCGTCGCCGCGGGCGGACCCGGAGGCCGAGGATCCGGCCGAGCTCATGAGGCCGGAGAACGCGGAAGACCCCTCACCGTTGGTCGTGAAGGTCATGAATTTGGCCAGGGCGGGCCAGCTGAAGCAGGCCAGCAGGAAGATGAGCAGGCCGACGATCATGTTCTGCACGCCGGAGGATTCGCCCAGCGCGAAGAAGCCGATACTGAAGCAGAGGATGATCACCGGCTTCATCATGATCAACGTGATCAGTGCGTTGCGGGCCTTGGGCCACCACTCGGTGGTGGTCTCGCTGATCTGCCCGGCCAGCGTGATCGGCATCGTGACGCACAGGATCATGATTCCGGCCTGCCGCAGCAGCAGTTCGAGCCACAGCGCGCCAATGGCCAGAATGCAGATGATGCCCACAACGATGACGACCCCGACAGCGGCGCTCTCCATGGTTGCCCCGGAGATCAGCACAGCGCTGGCCGTGGCACCGCCGCCCCCGCCTGCAATCAGACCGCCGAACATCTTCCCGAACTGCTCTTGCATCGCCGCAGTAGCCGCATCAGACCCTTCACCGCCATTGGTGAACGTGTAATTGATGATCCACGTACTGATCTCGTCACTCAGACCGAGGGCCGCCTGCGTGAACACGATGTAGACGGGGGTGATCGCAGCCCATTTGGCCAGCCCCCCAATGGCGGTACCGGCAGCTTCGCCACGCTGGGAGATGGCAGTCTTTGCGAACTGGAGGATCAGCAGGAAGGCCGCGAGCATCGCGGAAATGGTCGTGGCGATAGCCAGCGGCTTACTGATCCCGGTGTCCCCCAGTTTGATCGTGGAGGACTGGTTAAACAGTTGGGCGAACTCATGCAGCAGCCACACCACGGACTTCCCGAGGTAGTTGGCTGCTTCCTTCAGTGCATCGGACGCGAATTCGCTGAACTTTCCGGCCACCCAAGCGCTCAGGCTCGGTCCCGGTGGCGGGTATTCTCCCTCCCACTGCTTCTGGCAGACAGAGAAGGGTTTCCCACCCTCAACGCATTTGGTGAGTTCCTCGTTCAGCTTGTCCCAGTGCTCCCAGCCTTTCGTGTCCTGAGTTTTCTTCCTCCACTCTTCCAGTCTCTTCTTTTCGAATTCTTTCTGGTCTTCTGGTGTCCCGCAGTCGCGGCTCGCGTTTCCGTCAGCGCCTTCGCAGACTTTGGGCCCTCCACCCGTGCCGCCATCCGGCAAAGCGCAAATAGAAGAGTCGTTGATGGCATCCAGCAGGCAATATTTCCCGTTGGTGTCAACACCGATGTTCCACCCGCCCTCAGCGAAATCCTTCGGAACCGGGTCGGGTGGTCCCACCTTGGAGTGGTATTTCGGGTCGTCAGCAGCCAGTGCCGGCGCGGAGGCCGCCCCGAGCGCGCAGAGCAGGACAGCCACTAGCACCAGCAGGCCGCGGGTGAGGAACCCTCCGCCTCTACCCATGGAGCACCTGTACCCATCGGTCCTGCCACGCGTACGGCGAGTCGGGGAAGTAGGCGACCGGGGGCGATGAAAGCTTGTCGAATTCGTTGGTCAGCTTCCAAGTGCCGTTCTGCCAGCGCAGGATCACGCTGGTGAGCTCGTTCCTGCGAGGATCCTTGTCTGGGGCACCGTCCGGTCCGGTCGCGTACCGGTCGTAATTCATCCAGACCTCTACGACATCCCCCTTAGGGATCCCCGGGGCAGGCACACTCAGAGCCCGGACCGCCGTCACCGAGGTCGTGAACCGGACCTCGGAGGTGGTGCCGCCCGAGGGGGGCAGGCCGACCGCCTCGCGCAACTTGCGCACGTCCGAGACCTGCTTGTCGACCAGCCCGGTCGCATTCGGGGAGACCATCGCGGACAGCTGCTGTGCGGCCTTCTGGTCGTCCAGGAAGGCGTATCCCTCCCACCAGTACACCGCCGCACTGACGGAGCCGATGGGCGAGTGCTGCCACCCTGTGCTGATTCCGTCCTTTTGCCCCGTCGGCTTGTCCAGGGTCATCTTCTTGCCCGTGGCGGGCGTAAGCCGGTCCGTGGGAGATGACGACGCAGGCACCGATGGGCTTGCTGGCGGTGCACTCGCCGCAGGAGACTTCGGGTCGTCTTCCATGAGGACCGCCGCGGCGAAGCCGCCGCCCACCAGCACGGCCGCGCCCAGCACGGCCAAGCCAGCCAGGGCGAAGCGGGCCCGCCGGGCCTTGAGGTCGGAGTCGCGCCCCATTACTTGCCGAAGAGGTTGTAGGCCATCAGGATCAGGGCGCTGGTCGCGCCGATCCCGCCGGCGCCGACCAGGGATGCGAGGACGCCCGTCTTGCCGCGCGCAGCCAGCTGCGCGTTCGAGCTGTTGTGTCCGACGGCTATGGCCGCCCAGGACAGCAGGCCGCCCATCACGGCGAGGGCCAGGCCGACACCGGCCGTCCACCCCAGGACCGTGCCCACGGCGGTGTTGAGTTCCGACGGAACCGTCGGTGTGAACGCGGGGACCGGACCGTCGGCCAGCACACCGGCGGCCAGATTCTTGATGCTCATGCGGACCTCTTAGGCAGGAACTGCAGGGGAAACGGGGCGAAGGACCGCCGGCTGCGGAGCCGGCGGGAGCGGATCGCCCCAGGACTGATGGGCCGCGGCCAGCACGGCGGCCGCGACCTGCGCGGCGGCCTGCCGGGTACGGGAGTGGACGCGGCCGGAGCGCAGGCCGCTGGCCCGCACCCCCGCGTCGTACGGCAGGTGGACGACCGCGGCCGTCCGCCCGGAAAGCATGGTGGCGGCCGCGCGGACCACGGCTGGGAGTCGGCCGTCACCGGTCGCGACGAGAACGGCGACCGCACGGTGCAGCGGGAGACCCTCGGCGGACATGACCATCACGGCCTGCTGCACCGACTGCACGCCCTCCGCCGTGGCGGCGGCGCACAGCACGGGCACCGCGTACGGCAGCGCGGTCCAGGTCCGTGTCAGGCCGGGGACATCCGCGCAGCGCGCCGTGAGGAGGTCATGGGTGATCGGGTACGCGGTGTCCACAACCGCCGTCCGCCACCCGCCGATGGCTGCCAACTGGTACCAGGCGGCGGGGTCTGACGGCAGGTCAAGAGGTGGAGCGGACCACTCCCGCCCGTCGGTCAGCACCTCGAAGTCGGCCACGGGGCCGCGCAGTGGCATGCAGGAGGCCCGGACGGTCTCCCGCGAGAGCGGAGCCGAGGGGGGCAGCGCGGCCAGGCCGCCCCCCACGCGGTCCGAAGTCCAGGCGGGCCAGGGCGAGGTGAGGCGTGCTGCGGTGTCGAGCACCACCGTCTCGCCCGTACCCGCCAGCGCGCCGGCCAGCAGGCAGGACAGCGTCGAGCGGCCGGCCCCGCCCGAAGGCGCCAGGACAGGCACGATCAGCCGTGCTTCGACAGGAAGCTCCGGCAGGAAATGGGTACGTTTCCCCACTAACCCCCCCGTAGAAGCGCATCCAATATTTGCGTGCGCAATTCTTGGGCGCCGATCGAGGAAGGATCAAGCGCGTATGAACACTACATGCCTCGCCGCGCAGCGCTCTTCCATATCCACCAGGCGGACCCCTGACCTGTGATGGCATAGTGTCAGGCACTGTCAGACCTCCCGGCCCGCACGTAGGGGCCGGTCGAGGTGGCACAAGATTTATTTCATGAAGCAAACAATTTTGGCCGGCCGGGGGCTGGGCTGGCCATGGGGGCAGGGGGTGCAGGGGGGTGGATGCCAAGAAGCTGATGGCCGCCGCCGCAGCGGCCATCGTCGCCACACCGATGGCCATCGGCCTGGGTGTGGTCCTGGTCGTGGCCGCGTTCGCCGACGACGACAAGAGCCCGGGTCTCGGCGGATCGTGGCCGACGGCGGGCTCTTTGAAGATCGGGGGCAAGGACGGTGTCCCGGCCGAGTACGCAGGACTGATCACGGACGCGGCCGCGCGCTGCGACGAGGGTCTGCCGCCCGCGATCCTGGCCGCCCAGATCTGGGCCGAATCCAACTTCGACCCGACCGCGGTCTCCCGTGACAGCGCGGGTAATCCCATCGCCTCCGGGATCTCGCAGTTCATTCCGGGAACGTGGGCCACCGAGGGGATCGACGGTGACGGCGACGGCGACAAGGACGTGATGGACCCGAAGGACGCGATCCCGTCCCAGGGATCGATGATGTGCGGGCTGCTCAAGACAGCCAAGAAGCACCCGGAGTACAACGGATCGGCCATCGAGCTCGCACTCGCCGGGTACAACGCCGGCTGGGGAAGGGTCGAGCAGTTCGGCGGGGTACCCCCGGTCGGCTTCGCTGAAGGGCAGACCTACAACTACGTCAAGGCGATCATGGCGCGCTCCGTGCTCTACACCCAGACCGGCGGGGGCGGCGGTCCCGTCGACCTCCCGCCCGGGTTCTCCCTCCCTCCGGACACTCCTCCGCAGGTGCAGACGGCCGTGGCCTGGGCGCTCAAGCAGAAGGGCGGCTGGTACAACCTCGGCGGCACCTGCACGAACGCCCACGGCGAAGACCCCGCCGGGTGGTGCGACTGCTCCTCCCTCATGCAACAGGCGTACAAGGCGGCCGGAATCACCATCCCCCGCACCACGTGGGACCAGATCGACCTGCCCATCCGGATCGACCTGGACCACCCCAAGCCCGGGGACCTGGTCTTCAACCCCGGCTCGGACGGGAACGAGAGCTCCCCCGGCCATGTGGCCATGTACATCGGCCAGGGCATGATCATCGAAGCACCCCGCACCGGAGTCCGGACCCGGATCGTCCCGTACGACAGCTGGCGCAACTCCACCAGCTACATGGTCAAGGCGGTCGCGATCCGGCGGGTGGTGAACTGGTGACGGACCTGAGGAGCGGGAGCACGACCATGGCCGAGCAGCTGTACCACCCCTGGGGCGTCGTCAGCCCTGCGTTCTGGACCGGAGGAGCCGCCCCCGAGGATCCGGTCGCCGGGGCGGTGGCCGAGGAGGGCGTCGTGGAGGAACCGGCGGCGGCCGGGGACAGAGTCGTGGAGGCATCGGCGGCCGCAGATGCGGTGGCCGCGCCGTCGCCCGCCGACAGCCGCTTCGTGGAAGATGCCCTGGCCGCGATCCGAAGCGCGGTCGGCGCCGCGCAGAAGGACAAGGCCGTTCTGCTGGCCGAGGAGCTGGACTCCGCCGTCACCGCCGAGTTCGGCGAACTGCACCTCGACACCGTCCAGGTCCGGGAGATCCGCGGCTACCTCGCCGATCTGACCGGGCATGCGGAGACCGGACTGGCCTGGTACCTGCACGCCCTCCGCCTTCGCGGCGCGCTCCAGGGCCCTGACGCTCCGGGCACCCAACAGGCAGCCCGGCGCGCGTACAGCATGTGGCGCACCCTCCAGCCCGCCCGGGCCCTGGCCGTGGCGACCACCTTGCTGGATACCGTGACCGACGTACTGGGCCCCGACTCCGATGCGGCCCACCGCACCCGCCGCGCCATCGCCGCTCTCCCCGGAGGCGTCCCAGCGTCCGGTGTCCGCTGACGCCGAATCTGAACCGTCTGCCACCCAAGGTGGGCCAAACAGGTGAATAGGGCTGGTGACGGCGTCGTTAGGCTCCGTTCCTATGACTCCTCCAGACCCTGCGGCCAAAACACGCTTCCTCGTCTTGCACGACTACGGGATGGGCGGTTCATGGTGGTGGATCCACGCGCGGTCGGCCCGGGAGATCCTCGAGACGTTCGCGTGGGCCGAGGTTGTCACCCGGCCGGAGACGGTGACCTGGGCCGAGGACGACGAGCTCGAAGAAGTCGACATCGACGCACCACTCATGCCTCCAGGTCTGGATGGCCTGCGTGCCAAACGTGACGCGCAGCGCGGGCGTCCGGGCTTCGGCGCACTCGCGGACAGGAGCATCGTGTACGTGCGGCGCCACTGGGACGACGAGGACGACGGCGGACCCGTCTACCTCATGGAGGTGGAATCCGACGGGCGCCGGACCCGGGAAGTGGAGCTGGCTGGGGACGGGAGCGGCCTCATCAGGAGCGGGCCTGACGACTGGCCCTTCAACCCACCGGTCGTCGACTTCTTCGACCCGGAACTGGCTGGCCAGGAGATCACCCGGGAAGAGTTCGAGGAGCAGTGGGAACGCGCCCGCCCCGCTGCAGGCCTGTAGCCGCCACACCACGCGATCCAGCCTTGATGGCGAACGGACCAAGTCCGGTAACAGCGGACATCCGGACACCCCGGCGCTGTGGAGGAAACAGCTGAGGCTGTCACCTCTGGGAGGTGACAGCCTCAGGGCGGTCCACGCGCCAACGCGGAGCAGCCGAGGTCCCACGCGGCAGGGTTTGCAGCCAGTAGCCGTCAGGGGGACTGTCCAAGCGGTGCCTCACCGGCCTGGTTGCTCCAGCGTCATTCGGAGGGGACCGGAACACAAGCTTGACTTGGACAAAGCAGAGCCAACACATGGCTCATAGCCGTACCTGTGGCCGAAAAGAGCCCATCACGGTGTGCCGAGTCCACGGCCCGGACGCCCGCCGGTCACAGAGTTCCCAGTTCAGGAGCGACTGAGAACTGTTCCAGGACTGGCCCGTTCACGGCGTCTCACAGCGTCGTCCCGATGGAACGCCGGTGAGCCAAAAGGCCCGGCGACCTCGCCTGTCCGGCCGTTCATGGTCACGGGGCTGAGATGATTGGGAACGGCACCACAGCCGTGGGGGGAACGCCAAATACCCCTGCGTGCACGCCTTTTGCAGCCAGTAGCCGCTGGCGAGGCGCCACCTGTCGGCGTCTCGCCAGTCCACCCATAGTGAGGACTGCCCTTACATGCCCAGGAAGCCCAGCGCACCCTGTTCCAGCGCGCCCAGCTCCAGTAACCCCGGCTCCAGCGCGGTCGAGCCCGCCGTCGCGCAGTTACCCCGCCCCGAAGAGCCACCCCGCCTCACCCTTCCCCTGGTGATGGGCGTGATCTCCTTCCCCGTACTCGGCACGGTTCTGGCCGTCACCGGCATGCCGAGTTCCGAGATCTACCCTCTCCTCGCGTACTGCGGGGGCATCGGATCCGCCGTCCTCATCGCGGCCAGCGGGGGAAGGAAGCTGATCACCGGCCTCGCGGAGCTCGTACTCCGTGTGAGCCAGTGAGGGGACGGTCATGGGACGCTCCGAGAACCCCGTCGACTTCTCCGTTCCCGAACGCGGCCACCTCGCTTCTCAGCTGCGCCAGTGCCGGGTGGCGGCCGAGCTCACCTACGAGCAGCTCTCCCTGCGGAGCGGGCTGTCGTCCGCGACGCTGAAGCGCGCTGCCGCCGGCAGGAAGACCCCCACCGAGGTCACCGTCGTCCGGTACATCAGGGCGTGCGGGGCCGGCGATCTGGAGATCGCCGCGGGCAAGGCCTACTGGCGGCGGGCACGGGCTGCCGAGCGGGGGTTCACCGGCCGGGGTCTGCCCAGCCCCTCGCTCATCGGCACCGAGGGGGAACTGAGTCAGGCGTTGGTCAGCCTGTACCAGAAGGACGGCGCTCCCTCACTGCGCGAGATGCAGCGCAGGGCGGGCAAGGAATGGCTGGCTCTGAGCAGCGCTTCCCGGATCGTCAACCGCCAGGCGCTGCCGACCACGCCCGCCCAGATGGGAGCTTTCCTCCGGGCGTGCAGCGTCCCCGAGAAGCAGCACAAACCTTGGCTGGACGCTTGGAACAGGGTGGTCGGACCCGGGCGGTTCGTGGTCACCAGGACCGAGCGCCTGGAGAAGTGGCGGCTCCTCAGGAACTCGGTGGTCCACCAGGATCCGCGGACCTTCGCCGAGATCGTCCACTCCATCCCCGGCGCCTCGCAGAGTGAGCGCGCGACGCCCGGGGCGATGTGGGACCGGCTGCTCTACGAGTCCTTCGTGACCCTCGACCACGAGGTCTTCGGCAAGCACCTGCGCGCCAAGATTTCGTAGGGAGTCGCATCCGCCGAGCACATCTCTGCTCGCTTGCGAGGGGGAGGGGCCCGACCCCGGCTGTCGCCGCGGGCCCCTCGCTCCGTCCTTCCTTTCCTGTGTCCGCGCTACAGCGGCGCGTTGAGCGCGGCCTCACGGCGGCCCAGCTCGGCGGCCGCCGGATGGACGGCGGCCATCGTGATCGTCTCGGATACCGACAGGTACATCTCGAAGGCCTCGTCCGCGCCCGGCGGTGGGGGAACCACGGGCGGAGCCTCTTGATGCCGGCCGGTCGCGCACGCGGCCAGCTGGAACCGAGGGGTGAAGGCGTGCAGGGTGTTGATCCAGTCGGCCTCGGCGAGCTCGCGGGCTGGTCCCTCCTCGCCCACGTAGGTGCGCATCCACCCCGCGTACAAGGCCGTCAGATGCTCCACGACCGCCGAGTGCAGGTACCAGCAGTGGGTGATCTGGTTGTGGAGCTCGAACGTCGTACGCAGCCAGTCCACCCAGCCAGCGAGCTCGCGCATCCGCAGACGGCGCTCGGGCGGCTCCATGGCGGCCCAGACCCAGCGCTGCGGTTCGCCCCGTTTCGCGGTGGGCGGCGAGGGCCACAGGTCGGCGGGATCGGTGAGCGGGTCAGACACGGCCGGCCTCCTCGGGGGCGGTGGTGGAGGCGGGCGCCTTCACCAGGCCGACGGCGTCCGCCGAGGGCCCGGGCGGGGTCGGGGGCACGGCGAGCAGCTTCTTGATGTCCCTGTCGCGGAAGGTCAGCCGCATCCGAACCTTGATGGGCGGCAGGTTCGTGTACTGCGCGATGGCCGTGAAGTCCGGGAGCTGCTGGAGGGAGTGGACGGGGGCGAGGTCGGTCTCGGTCGCGGAGGTGTTGGTGGAACGCTCGCCGCGGGATCGGCCGTGGGAGGTCTTCAGGACCTCGGTGCGCCCGTAGAGGCCGGAGAAGTACCGCAGCGTCTCCAGGTCTCCGCAGCCGGGCAGGAGCATCCGCAGGCCGGACGCGGAGAGCACGGTGTTGGCCTTCTGCACACCGAGGCGGTCGCGGAGCTGGGACAGGTCGTGCCACACGGTCAGGACGGTGATGCCCATGCCGCGGCCGGTGGTGAGGATGTTCGGCAGCCGGGGGTAGCGGAGCATGTTGCCGGCCTCGTCGACGAGGACTCCGACGCCGGGGTCGAGCGCCTTGCCGGTGGCGTTGTAGCGGACCTCGGCGCCGTGGATGGCGGAGGCGATGAGTGAGGTGAGCAGTGGGGCGAAGCGGTCGGCGTCGGCTTCGGAGGCGATCAGGCAGATGGTGCCGTTCTCCTCGAGCCACTGCGCGGCGGTGAAGTCAGAGGAGGCGCAGGTCTCCCGGACTTCCTCGTCGGCGTAGACGCGGGCCAGGACGTTGAGGCTGAACTGGATGGAGCCGACTCCGTCCTCGTGCAGGCGCAGCCACGGGGAGGCGTAGTCGTCGGCGACCTCGGCGTAGCCGTGCTGGAGCAGGACGGCGCGGACGTGGTCGACGGCGTCCTTGCCGAGCGAGAGCCAGCGGCGCATGCCGTTGATGCCGGTGCCGGAGAGGTTCGCGGCGAGGAGGACGCCCTTGAGGACGTTCTTGGCCTGGTCGATCCACGGTGCGGCCCGCTGGTCGTCGCCGGAGGCGGAGGCCTCGGCCATCCAGGAGGCCATCCGGTCGGCGGCCTTGGCGTCGGTGCAGTAGTCGACCGGGGACCAGTGGTCGCTGGCGCGGCCGGGGATTCCGGCCGGGGCGATGACCCAGACCGGTCCGAGCGCGCGGCGGCGGGCGTAGATGATGTCGAGGTCGGCGGCCTTGGTGGTGGTCACGACCAAGGGACCCTGCCACTCGGCGGCGTTGGGCAGAACCAGTCCGGTGGTCTTCGACGAGCCGGGTACGCCGAAGACGGTGGCGGAGATGTTGGGCTGGGCGGCCACGATCTTCTTGGTGCGCATCCCTCGGCCGGCCGTGATCCGGTTGGCCCGCTTCGCCGGATCCTTGGGGGCGGCCAGCCGACGCTCGACGGCGGGCCCGCCCCACTGCGCGCCACCCGCGCTGCCGCGCGAGCTGAACAGCCTGAGGATCCTCAGGAACACCAGGAACGGCACCAGGATGAGAACCGCCATCAGGGTGTAGAACAGCCAGCTCGGCGGGTCCGGCTGATAGACCGAAGCCGGGCCCTTGACCAGTGCGGAGAGCGCGGTCGTGGGCAGGTCCTGGGTGGCGTGTGCCCAGCCCCGGCCCGAGAGGAACGAGGCAAGGGGCCCTGCGAGCAGGCTGGCCCCGCCGACCACCGCGACGGCGCCGATCCCGTACAGGGCAAGCACGGAGTTGTCGTCGAGCCCGGCGGACGCCGATGTACTGGGTTCGGCCACTCAGGCCACCATCCTCTTGTCTGTCTCCTGCCGGACTACTCCGGGCAGCGGGTGCGCGGGAGGGGGAGCGGCGTCCGGGGCGGCCACACGCGCCGCGACCGGCCACTCACCGTCGGGCGGGGGTGGCGTGAGCTCCCAATTCGCCCGCGCCGGCGCCCCGTAGCCCGTTGCGAGGGTATCGACCAGGGCCGCCGCGCGATGAGGGCAGGGTCCTCGGCCAGACACCAGACCCCGGAACGGAGCGTGAGGATGCTGCCTCCGGGGCCAGCGACCGTGTTCCCGCCATGCGAGGGCAGCAGTCGTCGCCCATGTCCGGGGTCTCGATCGACTGGGGTTCGACCCTGCAGACGCGGCGATGAACCCCGCCGCCCGCACTACCACCCACATCGGGAACTCTGCTCCCCGCGCCCGAGGGGAGGTTGAGCCTTCTGCCGCCGCCTGACGTACTGTCCCCACGCATGTTGGGCCGCTGCTGCGGGAGTGGATCTCCGAGGCCAGCCCGCCCCAGACCCTGTACAACCTCGTTGCCAGGACATCGACGCCGCGGCCGCACAGGCGCGTGACCTGGCTCCAACGGTGACGGCCCGCCTCCTATCGATCCCGGATCCGGTCAGCCTCCCCTAGGGTGATCTTTTGTTTCCCGAGAGGATGAGCGCTTGAAGTCGACTCGTGTACGCCGGTGTCTCGCAGTCGGTGCAGCCTTGATGATGGCCGCCACAGCGGGGTGTACCAAGGCGCCGGACCGCGTTGACGCGGCCCCACCGGCCAGCACAAGCGGACCGGCCGTGACCCCGCGCGTCGCCCACGACCCCCCGGCGAAGTTCAGTCCGTCGGGAGTCCTCATGCCGTGGGAGGCATCCTCCGGTCTGCTGAGCGTGGGTGGCACATGGCTGTCTAACACGCGGAGTCCAGTAGTCCTCCACCACGAGATGGCGTATGTAGCCACCCCAGACCGGCTGCTGGCGTTCGACACCACCAATGCCGAGACCAAGGACAGCATCACCCCCGAAGGCGAACCGCTCGCGAAGCTCACGCGAAATAGCCCCAACGGGGCAGCGCCGCCTGTCGTCACCGGGGGTAGTACCTCCCCACTGGTCCTCGCTCCGTTCCTGGTGCGGCAGGCCGCGGTCGGGACGCAGTCCGCGCGTACCTCGGCGGAGATCGTTGCGGCGGACGCGGCCACTGGCAAATTCGCGTGGCGGCTGCCGTTCGAGGTGCCGGAGTGGACGAAGGAGGTGCTGAGCCCGCTGACTGTCTCGGTCGTCGGATCCTCTGGCAACGTCGCCGTCGTCACGCTCGCCCACAAAGACTCGGTGGTCTACTCCGCCTCGACCACCTACGCCATCGATCTCACCGCCCATCGCGTGCTGTGGACCCAGGACATGTTCAAAGCCTCCGCGGTCACGGAGGGCATGGTGACGGGCGAGAAGAGGAACAAGCCGATCGACGATTACTCCACTGCCGTCGGGTACGACCTCACCACCGGTGCCGAGCGATGGCACGGAGAAGAGCTCTACCGGCTCGACATGCAGTCGGCGGGGCCACACCTCGTCTTCCTCACGGCAAGCGACAAGTCCGACTACCGCACGACTTACCAGCAGTTCCTCGACCCTATGACCGGGGCGGTCAAGCAGAACCTGTCGAAGGCCGTGCAGGGGTCCAGGTGCGATCACGACGGCGCAGACACTGTGGTCTGCTTCGGCAGGGATCACGCCGTGGGTTTCGAGGGCACCAGCGGGGCAACCCTCTGGGAGCTCCCTGACAAGAAGGCGGACCGCATCGCCCCCCGGGTCACCTCGGTGTGGCACGGACGGGTCTACGGCAGGACGGGCAGCGGCACCGTGGCCCTGGACGCCCGTACGGGTGCGGATGTGCCGGCTCAGCCGGGCATCGCCCCGGACCTCGTCAACGGCTACATCGCCATCGCCATCGACGCGTCCAGCAACGAGCTGATGGCCTACCAGACTGCCGGTTAACGCGTCCTTGGCGGGGCAGGCGGTGATCGATCTGGCGCTCTCGCCTCCTTGCCCGGCCGTCGCCCGGGTCGGAAGCAGCACCCCTGGTGAGGGCCCGTACTCGGGCCGTCAGGATGGCGACGTGGCCCCGAAGGGCCTTCAGGCCTCCGGCGAATCTGGGGCAGTGGTCACGGCCAGCGGCCCGACGGTGACCAGCAGGACGGCGGCGGTCCTGACTCCCACTCCGTGCATGGGAGTCCGGCGCATGATCGAACGTGTCGGCCATGTCACCGAGAGCAGGGCCCCCAGGCCGACCCCGGCCGCGCCGCGCCGACGAGGACCGTGTCCCCCTCCCGGGGGGTGCCTGCCCGGCAGGAGAGCGCCGAGCACGGTTCACCGGCCTGCGGAGGCAGACCTCCCGGCCCTGGACCACCGGACTGCCGTTGGCACGCCCAGCCGGCACCTGATGAACGCAAGCCCAACGGCTGCTCGACCACAGCCAGCGGGCGACTCTGCTTTGCCCATGCGCCGCGCGCAACGGCGCGGTGGCCGAGGCTTCGGCCACGGCAGGCGGCGGCCTGCGGGCCGGGCCGCTCAGACGCGGACCACCTCGACACGGTCCTCGATCGGGGTGTAGCCCAGGCGCAGGTAGATGCCGTTGCTGGTCGGGTTGGCCAGGTCGGTGAAGAGCAGTACCTCGGAGGCACCGGCCGCGTACGCCGCCTCGCTCGCCGCGTGCGTGACCCCGGCGGCGTAGCCGCGGCCACGGGCCTGCGGCGGGGTGTAGACCGGGCCGACGCGGGCGGCCGAGCCGATCGGGCGGTTGAAGGAGGCCAGCGAGACCGGGGCGCCCCCGTGCTCCCAGAGCAGGATGCCGTCGTACGAGATCCGGTCGCGCAGGACCGCCTCGGAGGCGGAGCCCGGGATCCCGGCCTCGGCGTTGAACTTGTCGATCCACGCCGTCAGCAGCGGCAGATCCGCCTCGGCGGCGAGCCGGGCGTGCCCGGCCGGCGCGGGATCCGGGGCGACCAGGCCGTCCAGCCGGTACAGGCGGGTCTCCTCGGCGATCCGGGTGGGTCGCCCCCAGGCCTCGGCCAGTGCCTCCGCGTCCGGGCGGCGGGCGTTGATCCCGTGGAGTCCGGCGAGCAGCGGCTCGGTGGTGAGAGCGGCCCCGAGGGCCCGGACCGCGTCCTCGGGCACCGCGCTGAGCAGCAGCGGGAACGGCGGGGTGCACAACAGGCCCCCGGCAACGACTCCGTCGGCGCCGGTCCACCAGCCGAATAAGGGCTCGTCCGCCCCGTAGGCGGCGGTCCCGCGCCGCTCCAGTGCGTCGGTCACGGTCAGCAGGGCGGTATGGCCGACGGGATCCGCGGCCACGGCCGGGCCCGCCGCGGCCAGATAGGCCGCCAGGTCCGAAGTGAAGGTCCAAGTCATGGCCCATCCTCGCGCGGCCCCGGAGCCCCGCGCATCCGACTTTCAACGGGGGGCCGGCCCGTGCCGTGCCTCAGACGAGATCGCGGGGCGGTGGGGAGACGTGGAAGACGAACGGCCGTCGTCGGTCACGGCTGTACGAAGCGCGCCCCCGCGTCCCGCAGCCGCGCGTGGAGCTCGGAGAACACGGCTGCCGCGCGGTCGCCCGGCCAGTCCGACGGCAGCAGAGCGCGCGGCAGGCCCGGGTCGGCGTACGGCAGGCGCCGCCAGCTGTCCAGGGCGAGGAGGTAGCCGCGGTAGGCCTCCTCCGGGGTCGGTTCCGGGCCCGGCTGGAGGGCGCGCAGGGCGGGTTCGTGCTGGTCGAGGAATTCCTCGTGCTGTTTGGCCAGGGCCGTCAGGTCCCACCAGCGGGCCACGGCCTCGGCCGTCGGCGCGAAGCCGAGGTGGGCGCCGCGGAACAGCTCCACGTACGGCGTCAGGTGCAGCCGTTCCAGGGTGTGGCCGGTCTCCTCGGCCAGCCCCGCCGGGGCGATCCACACGCCCGGCGCCACCGCGCCGAAGCCGAGCCGGGCCAGCCGGGAGCGCAGCAGGTGCCGCTTGTTCCTCTCCTGCTCCGGGACGGAGAACACCGCCACCAGCCACTCGTCCGACAACTGAGGGCTGCCGTAGATCCGCCGGTCGCCGTCGTCCAGCAGCTGGCGGGCCTCCTCGGAGAGCTCGTAGGCCGCCGAGCCGTCGGCGGCGCGCGCGGGCAGCAGGAAGCCGCGCCGCTTCAGCCGGGACACCGACGAGCGGACCGATGGGGCGTCCACGCCGGCCGCGCCCAGCAGGCGGACCAGCTCGGACACCGGGACCGGTCCCTCGAAGGCCCGCCCGTAGGCGCCGTAGAACGTGACGATCAGAGATCGCGGAGTGTGCTGCTCGGCCACGGGTTCACTCTAGGACCTGTCCCGGTTCCCGCAGGCGGAAGCGTTGCAGTTTGCCCGTCGCCGTGCGGGGGAGGGCGGGGAGGAAGACGAAGGAGCGCGGGCACTTGTGGGGGGCCAGCTCGGACCGCATGAAGGTGCGCAGGTCCTCCTCCGTGAGCACCGCACCGTCACGCGTGACGGTGTACGCCACCACGACCTGCCCGCGTCGCTCGTCCGGTCGGCCCACCACCGCCGCCTCCAGCACGTCGGGGTGACGCAGCAGGGCCTCTTCCACCTCCGGGCCCGCGATGTTGTAGCCCGCCGAGATGATCATGTCGTCGGCGCGGGCGACGTAGCGGAAGTACCCCTCCGGGTCGCGGACGTAGGTGTCGCCCGTCAGGTTCCAGCCGCCTTGTACGTACTCCCCCTGCCGGGGATCGGCCAGGTAGCGGCAGCCCACCGGGCCCCGTACCGCCAGCAGCCCCGGCTCGTCGTCCGCGACCGGCCGGCCGTAGGGGTCCACCACGCGTGCCTGCCAGCCCGGGACCACCCGGCCGGTCGTACCCGGCCGGATGTCCTCGTCGGCGGCGGAGATGAAGATGTGCAGCAGTTCGGTCGCCCCGATGCCGTTGATGATGCGCAGGCCGGTGCGCTCGTACCAGGCCTGCCAGGTGGCGGCGGGCAGGTTCTCCCCGGCGGAGACGCAGCGGCGCAGCGCGGAGAGATCGTGGGTGCCCACGTCGTACGGGCCGAGCGCGTCCAGCATCGCCCGGTACGCGGTGGGCGCCGTGAACAGCACCGTCACCCGGTGCTCGGCGAGCGCGGGCAGCAGGTGGCGCGGCCCGGCCTCCTCCAGCAGCAGCGCGGACGCCCCGGCCCGCAGCGGGAAGACGACCAGCCCGCCGAGGCCGAAGGTGAACCCGAGCGGCGGGCTGCCCGCGAAGACGTCGTCGGGGCGGGGGCGCAGAACGCGGCGGGAGAAGGTGTCCGCGACGGCGAGCAGGTCGCGGTGGAAGTGCATGCAGCCCTTCGGCCGTCCGGTGGTCCCGGAGGTGAAGGCGATCAGGGCGACGTCGTCGCAGGAGGTCGGGGCGGCGGGGAACGGTCTGCCCGCGTGCCGCTCGGCGAGGCGCAGCAGATCGTCCGGGGCCTCGCCGCCGTACGCGGTGATCCGCAGCCCCGGCACCTCCGCCTTGACCAGGTCGTCCAGCACGTCCGCGTGGCACAGGGCGTGGCCCACCCGCGCCATCGCGCAGACCGTGGCCAGCTCCTGGGCGCGCTGCTGGGGCAGTACGGTCACCGCCACCGCGCCCGCCTTGACCACCGCGAGCCAGCAGGCGGCGAGCCAGGGGCCGGTGGGCCCGCGCAGCAGCACCCGGTTGCCGGGGACGACGCCGAGATCGACAGTGAGCACGTGGGCGAGGCGGTCCACGCGCTCGCGCAGGCCGCCGTACGTCCACACCTCGCCCGCGCCGCTGCGCAGGGCGGGGCGGTCGGCGCCGCCCGCCCCGAACCGGGCGATGGTGGCGTCGAGCAGTTCGGCCGCGCAGTTCAGGCGGTCCGGGTAGGCCAGTTCGGGCAGCTCGAAGAGGAGTTCCGGCCAGGTGTCGGCGGGCGGCAGATGGTCGCGGGCGAAGGTGTCGGCGTGAGCGGAAGGCTTGAGCTCCAAGGCGGGTGCGCCCCCTTGCGACGTCCGGATTTTGGGTGGAGCCGGCCGTGCGGTACCACACGAGCGTATCGTGATGGTGACGGCAGTCAACAGGACGCGATAGAAGCGGGGATGTTCGGATGACCGGATTCGCGCTCGGGGTGGACCAGGAGGAATGGTGCGCGCACTTGCGCGCGCTGTCGGCCGACCGGCTGCGGCCGCTGGCCGAGAAGGGCGAGCCGGGGCGGATCAATCGGCCGCTGCTGGCGGAGCTTGGTGAACTGGGTCTGCTGGAACGGGTGTTCACCTCCGGCGCGCTGGAACTGTGCCTGCTGCGGGAATCCCTCGCGTACGGCTGCACGGAGGCCGAGACGGCGCTCGCGCTCCAAGGACTGGGGGCGTACCCGGTCCTGCGGGCGGGGAGTGAGGCGCAGCGCGCGCGCTGGCTGCCCGGGGTGCGCGCCGGGCGGGCGGTGGCCGCCTTCGCGCTGAGCGAGCCGGGGGCGGGCTCGGACGCGGCGGCACTGGCACTGGAGGCGGCCCCCGATCCCGGGGGCGCGGCCGGGGGCCGGAGCCGGGGCGGCTGGCGGCTCAGCGGGGAGAAGTGCTGGATCTCCAACGCCCCGGAGGCGGATTTCTACACGGTGTTCGCCCGGACGGGCGAAGGGCCGGGCGCCAAGGGGGTGTCGGCCTTCCTGGTCCCGGCGGACCGGCCCGGGCTCACCGGCGAGGCGCTCGACATGCTGTCCCCGCACCCGATCGGCTCCCTGACCTTCGACGGCGTCCCCGTCGGCCCCGAGGACCTGCTCGGCGAGCCCGGGCGCGGATTCCGGGTCGCGATGGACACGCTGAACCTCTTCCGGCCGAGCGTCGGGGCGTTCGCGGTCGGCATGGCCCGGGCCGCGCTCGACGCGACGCTCGCGTACACGGCGGGCCGGACCGCCTTCGGCGGCGTGCTCGGCGACCTGCAGGCGGTGGCCCACCGGGTGGCGGAGATGGCCACGCGCACCGAGGCCGCACGGCTCCTCGTCTACGCGGCGGCGGGGGCGTACGACAGCGGCTCGCCGGACGTCCCGCGGCGCGCGGCCATGGCGAAGCTCCTCGCCACGGAGACGGCCCAGTACGTCGTGGACCACGCGGTCCAGCTCCACGGAGCCGTCGCCTTGCGACGGGGCCACCTGCTCGAACACCTCTACCGGGAGGTGCGGGCCCCGAGGATCTACGAGGGCGCGAGCGAGGTCCAGCGCACCATCATCGCGAAGGAGATGTACCGGGCGGTGGCGCCGCGATGAGCCTGGAGCGGATCAACCCGGCCGAGCTGTCGCCGCCGACGGGCTTCTCGCACGCGGTGGCGGCGACCGGCTCCCGGCTGGTGTTCCTGGCGGGCCAGACCGCGCTGGACCCAGCGGGCAAGGTGGTGGGCGAGACCCTGCCCGAGCAGTTCGAACGGGCCCTGGCCAACCTGCTGACCGCCCTCGCGGAGTCCGGCGGCGCGCCGGCCGACCTGGCGCGCGTGACCGTCTACGCGGTGGACGTGCCGGCGTACCGGGACTGCGCCGCCGAACTCGGGCGGATCTGGCGGCGGCTGGCGGGCCGCGACTATCCGGCGATGGCCGTCATCGGCGTGGTCCGCCTCTGGGACGAACAGGCGATGGTCGAACTCGACGGCGTCGCGGTCCTGCCGTAGCCGCACACACGGCTAGCCGCACATACGGCTAGCCGCGCAACCGGCTATCCGCGCGTGCGGCGGCGGTACTCGTCCGTGCGGACGCCGCCCACGCCCCAGTCCTCCAGGGCGACTTCGTCGATGAGGACGAACGTGGTGGCCGGGTCCTTGTCGAGGACCCGGACCAGCAGGTCGGTGACCCCGGCGATGATCTCGGCCTTCTGGGCCGGGGTGGCACCCTCACGGGTGATCTTGACGTTGACGTACGGCACGGTGGCAGGTCCTTCCTGGTCGGCGGGGGAGAGGCGGGGGATCAGGCGCGGCCGGTGACGTGGCCGCCGTCCACGCGCAGGGCGTGGCCGGTGACGAACGCGGCGCCCGCGAGGTAGAGCACCGCCTCGGAGATCTCGGAGACCTCGCCGACCCGGTCCAGCAGGGCGAGACCGCCGAAGGAGTCCACGTCGGAGTCCGCGTGCAGCGGCGTACGGACGATGCCGGGCGCGACGAGGTTGACGCGGATGCCGTCGGCCGCGAGCTCGGCGGACAGGCTCGTGGTCAGCCCGTGCACACCGGCCTTGCTGACCACCGGAGCGGAGGCCGGGAAGCCGGCCAGCCCGTGGTCCACGAGGACGGTGCCGATGTTGACGATGCTGCCGCCCTCGCCCTGGGCGCGCAGCGCCCGCACCACGGCCTGGGTGGTGAGGTAGGTGCCCTTGAGGTTGCCGGTCAGGAAGCCGTCGAGCTCTTCCTCGGTGACCTCGGTGAAGGGCTTGGAGGCGAAGGTGCCGGCGTTGTTGACCAGGACGTCGATCCGGCCGAAGTGGTCGATCGCGGTGCGGACGAGTGACTCGCCGGTCCGGGGATCGGCGATGGCGCCCGCGACCCAGGCGGTCCGCTCCGGACGGCCGAGGCCGGCCGCCGCCTTGGCGAGGCGCTCGGGGTCCCGGCCGTTCAGGACGACGTTGGCGCCGCTCGCCAGGAAGGCGCGGGCGATGTCGAGGCCGATGCCGCTGGAGGAGCCGGTGATCAATGCGGTGCTGGTGTTCATGGTTCATGCGCCTTTCGTGGCGGTGGGTTCGTCCGGTGACACCAGAAACGTACGAACCCTCAACGCATAACACCACGACGGAGATTGGAGCATGTGATAATCCCAGGTTATGGATGTGGATCTGCGTGACCTGGAGCTCCTCGCCGCCACCGCCGAGGCCGGCTCGCTGACCGCCGCCGCCGAGCGGCTCTACGTCAGCCAGCCGGCCCTCAGCCAGCGGCTCACCCGGCTGGAGGCCCGCCTCGGCATGCCCCTCTTCGACCGCAAGGGCCGCCGCCTGATCCCCAACGCCGCGGGCCGCCGGCTGCTGGTGGCCGCCCGCCACGTCCTCGGCGAACTGGAGTCGGCCTCCCGTGACCTGCGCGAGCTGCGCGACGGCCGGGACCGGCGGGTCCGCTTCACAGCGCAGTGCAGCACCACCTTCCCGTGGCTGCCGCCCGTCCTTCGCGCGTTCCGCGCGCGCGAACCGGACATCGACGTGCGCATCGAGACCGTCGCCGACGACGCGCCGATCCCGGCGCTGCTCGCCGACCTGGTCGACGTCGCGCTGGTCACCAAACCGGACCTGCAGATGGAGCGGGTGTCCCTGACCAGGCTGTTCGAGGACGAGATGGTGGCCGTGGTGCCCGCCGGACACCCGTGGGCCTCCCGCGCGCACCTGACCGCCCGCGACTTCGACGGCGCCGACCTCGTCCTCTACGACTTCTACGACCCCAAGCGCATCCCGTCGATGCCGCTGCCGATCCCCACCGGAGCCCGCCCGGCCAGGATCACCACCATGCCGGTGGTGACCGACCTGGTCGTCGAGATGGTGGCGGGCGGCCAGGGCGTGACGGTGCTGCCCAACTGGGTGGCCGCCCCGTACGCGTCCTCCCACGGCCTGGCGCTGGTCCGCATCGGCGCCAGGCCGCTGACCCGCACATGGTTCTGCGCCACCCGCCCCGGCCCGCGCCCGCCCCACGTGGACGCCTTCGTCGAGGAGCTCACCAGCAGCCTCACCGCCCCCGTGAGCGGCTAGGTTTGTTGTCCGGACAAAGGCGTCTTGTCCGGGTCAGCCCTCCAGCAGGCGGCCCATCCACTCCTCGATGCCCGCCACCGTGCGCGGCAGGGCGCCCGACATCAGGCGTGCGCCGTCCGCCGTGACGACCAGGTCGTCCTCGATGCGGACCCCGATGCCGCGCAGCTCCGGCGGCAGGGTCTCGTCGTCCGGCTGGAGGTACAGGCCCGGCTCCACCGTCAGGACCTGGCCCTCCTCCAGGACCCCCTCCAGGTAGGTCTCCGCCCGCGCCTTCGCGCAGTCGTGGACGTCCAGGCCCAGCATGTGGCCGCTGCTGCACAGCGTGTACCGCCGGTGCAGGTCGCCCTCCGCGTTCTTCAGGACGCCCCACTCCGCCAGACCGTCCGCGATCACCCGCATTCCGGCCCGGTGGAAGTCCCCGAAGCTCGCCCCCGGCCGCAGGGCCGCCATGCCCGCCTCCTGGGCGGCCAGGACCAGTTCGTACACCTGCCGCTGGACGGGGGAGAAGCGGCCCGACAGCGGGAGGGTGCGCGTGATGTCCGCCGTGTACAGGGTGTCCGTCTCCACGCCCGCGTCCAGGAGCAGCAGTTCGTCCCCGTTCAGCCGGCCGTCGTTGCGGATCCAGTGCAGGGCGCACGCGTGCGCGCCCGCCGCCGCGATCGTCTCGTACCCGGTGCCGTTGCCCTCGGCCCGCGCGCGCAGGCCGAAGACCCCCTCGATCCACCGCTCCCCGCGCGGATGCGCCAGCGCGCGCGGCAGCGCCCGTACGACGTCCTCGAAGCCCGCCGTCGTGTGGTCGACGGCCAGCTGGAGCTGCTCCACCTCCCACGCGTCCTTCACCAGGCGCAACTCCGAGAGGGCGGCGGCCAGTTCCGCGTCGGTGGTCGCGTCCCGGCCTGCCGGTGACCCGAGCTGGTCCAGGTGGGCGCAGCGGATGCCGGTGAGGCGTTCCGCCTCGGCCAGGTCCGGCCGGCGGCCCACCCAGAACTCCCCGTACCGGCGGTCGCGATAGAACTCCCCGCTGCCGTCCCCCCGGGCCGACCGCGGCCGCAGGTACAGCACAGCCTCGTGCGCGTGCGGGCCCGAGGGCTCCATGACCAGCACGTGGCCCGCCTGGTCCTCGCCCGCCAGGGCGGTCAGCCAGGCGTACGCGCTGTGCGGGCGGAAGCGGTAGTCGCAGTCGTTGGAGCGGACCTTCAGCCCGCCGGCCGGGATGATCAGCCGCTCGCCGGGGAAGCGGGCCGAGAGCCGCGCCCGGCGGGCGGGGGTGACGGCGTGGCCGGGGACGCGGGCGGACTCGGGCAGGGGGGAAGCGGCCCAATTGCCCGCCATGTACCGGGACAACTCATCTGATACCGGCAGATCGTGGCTGCCCGTGTTGAGGCGGGAGGGGGTGTCGGTCACGGGGGGCTCCCTCAAGAAGACGCGAACTGATGGGCGCACAGGTCTTGTCAGTGCAATTTCACATTACTATGTTACAGCTCACATCGCGGCACGTTAATCCCCGTCAAACGCCGCGTGACGCAGAGCAGTTGAACTCGCTCAGGGCATTTCACACGCACCACCCCCCACGTCACCCTCTCCATCAGGAGTTCTCGGTGTTCAAGCACAGAGCAGTGCGTTCTTCCCTCCTCGCCTCCGCCGTCGCGGTCACCCTTCTCGCCACCGCGGGCCAGGCCGCCACGCAGGCAGCGGAGTCCGGAGCCCCGGCGGCGTTCACCGGCGCCCGGTCCGCCACCCCGGCCCCCGGCCCCGTAGGGAACCCGTTCGACGAGGTCGACCACCTCGCCGACGCGCCCAAGACCGACTCCTCGCCCGCCCCGGCCCCGGGCGGGCAGGCCATCGCCGGGCAGGTCCCCGGCGCCGCGACGGCCGCCACCGCCACCGCCACGGCCGAGCGGGTCGAGAAGAGCGGCAAGGCGGCCGCCCAGTCCGCTCCCACCGCGCAGTGGGGGCACCTCCCAGCGGTAGCTGGGGGAGTCGCCGCGGGCGTGCCCTGCACCCTCGACGGGATCACGAACCTCTCCCCGGAGCAGTTCGCCGACTTCCTCGCCGATCAGGCCGTCCTCGCCGACGGCTGTCTGCGCGGTCTCATCTGGACGTGGGACGCCCGCCTGGCCCCCGTGATGTCCGACGCGCACGTCCAGGCCGTGTCCCGCCGGATATCCGGCCTGGCCGCCGCCCACGACGGCCGCAACTCCTCCCACCTGGAGGAGATGTTCACCTACCTGCACGCGGTCGCGTACCACGACTACTCGCGCACCGAGATCGACGTCACCGACCCGCCGACCGTGGACGCCATGCGCCAGGCCATCGCCGCCTTCGGCGACGCCGCGCACACCTTCGACGTCACGGCCTCCAACGCCCGGACCCTGCGCGAGGCCCTCTACGCCGGCAGCGCGCCGGGCCTGCGCCAGCACCAGCTGGGCCTCATCAAGAAGGTCCTGGCCACCATGGACCCGGCCCACCCGGCCACCCACCTGGACGCGGGCTGGGCGGGCGCGGCGCTCGCCGGCCTCTCCGTCAACTACCTCGGCGTCTACGACGGCAACCACGACACCGCCTTCCAGGCGGCGGTGGCGGCCGACCCCGCGTACCGGGCGGTCTTCAAGGGCTTCTCGGGCTACACCCACCTCAAGGGCACCGGCAACGCCTGGGTGGTGCGCGACGCGCTCGGCGAGTACGGCCGCTTCGGCCAGATCCCGGCCCTCAAGGACCAGATCGTCGCCGACATCGGCGCCCTGCTGGAGCCGGTGAAGTCCACCTTCGGCACCGAGCCGTGGGCCAAGCTCGTGTCCTGGCTCAACTACTACCAGGCGTGCAAGCAGTACGGGGTCTGCAAGGAGGACATCGAGAAGCAGCTCTTCCCTTACACCTACACCTACGACAACGGCGGCATCAAGGTCCGCACCGCCCTCGACCGGGCCACCGTCGACCAGCTCTACTACGCGAGCAAGCAGGTCAAGACCCAGTACCACCGGGTCCTCGGCACCGACCAGCCGCTCGCCGGCGACCCCAACACCACGCTGAACATCGTGCTCTACGCCTCCCGCGCGGACTACGAGAACTACCACCCGATCCTGACCGGCTACGGCACCAACAACGGCGGCATCTACATCGAGAACGGCGCCACCTTCTACACGTACCAGCGCCGCGTCCCCCAGGACTCCTCCCTCACCCTCGAAGAGCTCTTCCGCCACGAGTACACGCACTACCTCAACGGCCGCTTCGCCGTCCCCGGCTTCTTCGGCCAGGGCCCCTGGTACGAGGGCGACCGCACGACCGCGATGGACGAGGGCACGGCCGAGTTCTTCGACGGTGCCACCCGCGACAACGGCATCGCCGTCCGCAAGTCCCTGGTCAAGAGCATCATCAGCGACACGTCCGGCGGCGGCCCGCGCATGAGCGTCGAGCAGCTGCTGAACGCCACCTACGACGGCGACGGCTTCCGCTTCTACAGCTACGCGGGCACCTTCTTCGAGTTCCTGTGGACCGAGAAGCCCACCCTGCTGCGCGAGATGTACACCCACCTGCGCAACAACGACGTGGCCGCGTACGACGCCTGGCGCCACCGGATGGGAGCCGACACCTACCTCCAGCGCGATTACGACCGCTTCCTGGACGCGCAGATCGCCAAGGTGGACCAGCTGTTCGTGCCGAACACCTCCTTCACCCCGAACGACCAGCTGCGCGACTCGGCGCTGGCGTCGGTGAAGTCGGCCTTCGCCACGGCCACGTACAACACCCCGGACTGCGTGGAGAACGGCGACCCCGGCAAGCGCCGCTTCACCTGTACGGGCCGGATCACCGCGAACCTGAAGAACTGGCGCAGCGACGACCAGAACTTCAAGGACATGTCCGAGACGGTCGACTACTTCATCCTCGACCGCGCCGGCGCGGCGTCCAACAACCTCGCCGACATGAACTGCTCCTTCGGTCCGCTGGAGATCTGGAGCAACAAGACGGCGGGCTCGTCGAGTTACAGCTGTGAGGGCCCGCTCCGCAGCTGACCCGTCCCGGACCGGTCCCGCATCCCGCGGGACCGGTCTGGGCAGCCACTAAGGAATGTGACATATTACTGCCGTGCTCAAGAGACACCCACTGGACGCCGTGATCATCGGCGCCGGCGTCGTCGGAGCGGCGTGCGCGTACTACGCGGCCCGCGCCGGACTTTCCGTGGCCGTGGTCGACCGCGGCCCCGTCGCGGGCGGCACGACGGGCGCCGGCGAAGGCAACCTGCTCGTCTCCGACAAGGAGGCGGGACCGGAGCTCGACCTGGCCCTGCTCTCCACCGGCCTGTGGACCGAACTGGCCGGCGTCCTCCCCCAGGAGATCGAGTACGAGGCCAAGGGCGGCCTCGTCGTCGCCCCGAACCAGGCTGCGCTGGAGGCCTTGCGGAGCTTCGCGGAAGGCCAGCGCAAGGCCGGGGTCGACGCGGTCGAGGCGGGGGCCGACGACCTGCGCACCCTGGAGCCCCATCTGGCCCGGGGCCTCGCGGGAGGATTCCTGTACCCGCAGGACGCGCAGGTGCAGCCGGCCCAGGCGGCGGCCCGCCTGCTGGCCGCGTCGGGCGCCGAGGTCCACCTCGGCGAGGAGGTGACCGGGATCCTGCGGTCCGGCGAGGCGGTCCGCGGCGTCCGCACCACCCGGCGCGAACTCCTGGCTCCGGCCGTGGTGAACGCGGCGGGGACCTGGGGCGGCCGCGTCGCGGACCTCGCGGGCGTGAGCCTGCCGGTCCTTCCGCGCCGCGGCTTCGTCCTGGTCACCGAACCGCTGCCCCGCGTGGTCCGCCACAAGGTCTACGCGGCCGACTACATCGCGGACGTCGCGAGCGGCTCCGCGGCCCTGCAGTCCTCGGCGGTGGTCGAGGGCACCCCGTCGGGCCCGGTCCTCATCGGCGCCACCCGCGAACGGGTCGGCTTCGACCGGACCCTCTCCACCGAGGCCCTGCGCCGCCTCGCCGCTCAGGCGGCGGCGCTCTTCCCCGTCCTGGCCGACGTCCGGGTCCTGCGCACCTACCACGGCTTCCGCCCGTACCTCCCGGACCACCTACCGGCGATCGGCCCCGACCCCCGCCGCCCCGGACTGCTGCACGCCTGCGGCCACGAGGGCGCGGGCATCGGCCTGGCCCCGGCGACGGGCCTACTGATCGCCGCCGCCCTCACCGGAACCGAACCTGTTCTGGACGCGACCCCCTTCCGCCCGGAACGCTTCGGCGAGTCACCCGACGCCGGGGACGGGGACGGGCCGGGGTGACGTCCGGGACGTAAAACATGATTTGTCGGCACAAAACATGCCCGCGCAGGCCGATCGCACCGGCGCCATAAATCATGCAGTCCCGGACGGCACCCCGGCCCGGCCCCCACCCGCCCTCGCCCCGCCCCCGACACCCCCCGAGGAGGACCCCCACATGCGCAGCCCCCGCTCACTGGTCGGCGGCAGCCCCGCGTCGCAGTACACGGTCGACTTCGACGGCCGCGCACTGCCCGCGCAGGAGGGCCAGTCCATCGCCGCCGTCCTCTGGTCCGCCGGGATCCTCGCCTGGCGCACCACCCGCGACGGCGGCGCCCCGCGCGGCGCCTTCTGCGGGATCGGCAGCTGCTACGACTGCCTCGTCACCGTCAACGGCCGCCCCAACCAGCGCGCCTGCCTCGTCCCCGCCCAGGAGGGCGACACCGTGACCACCCAGGAGGGAACCGGCCATGCCGAGCTCGCCGTCTGACCGACCGGCGGCCGATCCGGCAGATCCGGCCGGCCCGGCCGCCGCCGCCGACCTGGCCGTCGTCGGCGCGGGTCCGGCCGGCCTCGCCGCCGCCGTCACCGCCGCCGGCCTCGGCCTGCGCGTCACCGTCCTCGACACGGGCGAGCGCCCCGGCGGCCAGTTCTACCGCCACCCCGCCCCGGGCCTGGGCGCGGCCCGCCCCGAGGCCCTCCACCACGCCTGGCCAGACTTCGCCACCCGCGAAGCCGCCCTGCGCGCCCATGTGTCGGCGGGCCGCATCACGTACCTCCCGGGCCACCACGTGTGGACGGTGGTGGCCCGGCAGACGGCGTGGACCCTGCACGCCGTGGCCGGAGACGAGGGCGCCGCCGCCACCGTCACGGCCCGGGCCGTCCTCCTCGCCACCGGCGCGTACGAACGCCAACTCCCCTTCCCCGGCTGGACGCTGCCCGGCGTGGTCGGGGCCGGCGGCGCCCAGGCCATGCTCAAGGCGGGCCTCGTCCTGCCCGGCAGGCGGATCGTCGTCGCCGGCAGCGGCCCGCTGCTCCTCGCCGTGGCCGGCTCCCTGGCCGCCGCCGGAGCCTCCGTCCCCGCCGTGGTGGAGGCGTCGGCGTACACCGCGTACGCGGGGAAGGCCGCGGCCCTGCTCCGCAACCCCGCCAAGCTCGCCGAAGGCGCGACGTACGGAGGCGCGTTGCTCAGGCACCGCATCCGCCTGCTCACCCGGCATGCCGTGACGGAGGCGCACGGCACCGACCGGGTCGAGGCCGTCACCGTGGCCCGGCTCGACCGCGACTGGCGCCCGCTGCCCGGCACCGCCCGCCGGATCCCCTGCGACGCCCTCGCCGTCGGCCACGGCCTGGTACCCCAGCTGGAACTCGCCACCGGCCTCGGCTGCGCCACCCGCCGCAGCCCCGACGGCACCGTCGCCCTGGACCTCGCCGCCGACGGCCGCACCTCCGTCCCCGGCGTCTGGTCCGCGGGCGAGACCGGCGGCATCGGCGGTGCCGGGCTCGCGATCACCGAGGGGGAGATCGCGGCCCACGCGATCGCCGGCCGGTCCGTGCCCACCGCCCTGACCCGCCGCCGCTCGCGGCTGCGCGCCTTCGCCGACGCGATGGCCGCCGCCCACCGCCCGGGCCCCCGCTGGACCGGCTGGCTGCGGGACGACGCCGTCGTGTGCCGCTGCGAGGAGGTGCCGGCCGGCCGGATCCGCGAGGCCGCCGAAGACCTCGGCGCACGGGACGCCCGTACCGTCAAACTCCTCACCCGGGCGGGCATGGGCTGGTGCCAGGGCCGGATGTGCGGCCCGGCCGTCGCCGCCCTCGCCGGCGGGTCCGCCGCGTCCACGGACGCGGCGCCCGACCGGCGGCCGCTGTCCTGCCCGGTCCCGCTGCGCCATCTCGCGGGCCTTCCCGCCGACCTTCCCGCCGAGCATTCCGCCGAACTTCCCGGCGCGGACGGCTGATCAGGTCGGCCCGGCCCCTTGTGGCCGCCTCACACCCACTAGTAAAATGTCACACACCACACTAGGGAGTCACCTCATGAACCACGCGCCCACCCCCGCGCCCCGCACGGACACCCGCCCCTGGCACGGAATCATGGTCGCCACCGCGCTGCCCCTGCGCGAGGACCTCACCGTCGACTACGACGCCTACGCCGAGCACGTGGCCTGGCTGATCGAGGGCGGCTGCGACGGTGTGGTCCCCAACGGCTCCCTCGGGGAGTACCAGACCCTGACCGACGAGGAGCGGGCCCGCGTCGTCCGTACCGCCGTCGAGGCGGCCGGCGACGGCGCCCGCGTCATGCCCGGCGTCGCCGCCTACGGCAGCGCCGAAGCCCGCCGCTGGGCCGACCAGGCGGCAGAGGCGGGCGCCGGCTCCGTGCTCCTGCTGCCCCCCAACGCCTACCGCGCCGACGAGGAAGCCGTACGCGCCCACTACGCGGAGGTCGCCCGCGCCGGGCTGCCCGTCGTCGCGTACAACAACCCCATCGACACCAAGGTGGACCTGACCCCGGCCCTGCTCGCCCGGCTTCACGCCGACGGCTCCGTCGTCGCCGTGAAGGAGTTCAGCGGTGACGTGCGGCGCGCGTACGAGATCGCCGAACTCGCCCCGGGCCTCGACCTGCTCATCGGCGCCGACGACGTCCTGCTCGAACTCGCCCTCGCCGGCGCCGTCGGCTGGATCGCCGGCTACCCCAACGCGCTCCCGCGGTCCTGCGCCACCCTGTACCGGGCCGCCGTCGAGGGTGACCTCGCCACCGCACTGCCGCTGTACAAGTCGCTGCACTCGCTGCTGCGCTGGGACTCCAAGACCGAGTTCGTCCAGGCCATCAAGCTCTCCATGGACCTGGCCGGCCGCCCCGGCGGCGCCACCCGCCCGCCGCGCTTCCCGCTCACCGGCGAGACCGAGGCCGCCGTCCGCGCCGCCACCGAGAAGGCCCTCGCCGAGGGCCTCAACTAACCAGCAGGGCTGGACCGACCCGCCAGAGGGGGCGCCTGATGCGCACGCGCAACATCTACCACGCCGTGGACTCGCACACCGAGGGCATGCCGACCCGGGTGATCACCGGGGGAGTCGGGGTGATCCCCGGCGCCACCATGGCCGACAAGCGGCTCCACTTCATCGAGCACCTGGACCACATCCGGACCCTGCTCATGTACGAGCCGCGCGGCCACGCCGCGATGAGCGGTGCCATCCTGCAGCCCCCCACCCGCCCCGACGCCGACTTCGGCGTCCTCTACATCGAGGTGTCGGGCCTGCTGCCCATGTGCGGGCACGGCACCATCGGGGTCGCCACCGTCTTGGTCGAGACCGGGATGGTGCCCGTCGTGGAGCCGGTCACCACCGTCCGGCTGGACACCCCGGCCGGGCTGGTGAGCGTGGACGTCCGGGTCGAGGACGGGGCGGCCACCGCGGTCACCCTGACCAACGTCGCCTCCTTCTGCGTCGGGCTCGACCTGAAGGCGGACGTGCCCGGCCTCGGCACGGTCACCTACGACCTCGCCTACGGCGGCAACTTCTACGCCTTCGTCGAACTCGACTCCCTCGGCATCCCCTTCGACCGCGCCCGCAAGGACGACCTGATCGCCGCCGGGCTCGCGATCATGGAGGCGGTCAACGGTTCCGGCGACCGGCCCGTCCACCCCGAGAACCCCTCCATCGCCGGGGTCAAGCACGTCTACCTCGCGGCCCCCGGCTCCGACGCCCGCCGGTCCCGGCACGCCATGGCCATCCACCCCGGCTGGTTCGACCGCTCGCCCTGCGGTACGGGCACCAGCGCACGCATGGCCCAGCTGCACGCCCGCGGATTCCTGGAGCTCGGCGCGGACTTCGTGAACGAGTCGTTCATCGGCACCGAGTTCACCGGCAGGCTGGTCGGCGAGACCACCGTCGGCGGACACCCCGCCGTCATCCCCACCGTCACCGGCCGGGCCTGGATCACCGGGACCGCCCAGTACTTCCTCGACCCGACCGACCCCTTCCCCGGAGGCTTCCTCCTGTGATCACCGTCCGAACGGTGGACTACCACACCGCCGGAGAGCCCTTCCGCATCGTCGACACGGCCGCCGCCGCCCACGGGGGCTTCCCGCCCGTCCCCGGGGACACCGTCGCCGAGCGCTGCGCCACCGCCATCGGCCCGGGGGGATCGGGGACGGCCCCGCGCCGGGGCGCACTGGACGACGTACGCCGCCTGCTGGTGCAGGAGCCGCGCGGGCACGCCGGAATGTACGGCGGGTTCGTCGTCCCGCCCGACGACGACGGCGCGCACTTCGGCGTGCTGTTCTGGCACAAGGACGGCTACTCCACCGCCTGCGGCCACGGCACCATGGCGCTCGGCGTCTGGGCCGTGGACGCCGGCCGGGTCGCCGCCCCGGACGACGGGGACGCGGCCGTGCGCATCGACGTGCCGTCCGGGCGGGTCACCGCCACCGTGCACCGGGACGGCGGCCGCACCACCGGGGTCACCTTCCGCAACGTCCCCGCCCGGGTGAGCGCCCGCAAGGTGCCGGTCGCCACCACGCTGGGGCTCGCCGAGGTGGACATCGCACACGCCGGGGCCTGTTACGCCTCCGTCGCCGCCCGCGACCTCGGCCTGGACGTGTCCCCGGCCTCGCTGCCCGACCTGGTGCGGGCCGGCCGGGAGATCCGCGCCGCGCTGGCCACCCACCCGGCCACCTGGCATCCCGGCGGGCCGCTGCTCTCCGGCGTCTACGGGGTGATCCTGTACGAGGAACTCCCCGATACTCCTTTCGGGCCCCATCAGCGCAACGTCACCGTCTTCGCCGACGGCCAGATCGACCGCTCGCCCTGCGGCTCCGGGACCTCGACGCGGCTCGCGCTGCTCGCGGAGGACGGGCGGCTCGCGGCGGGGGAGGACCTCGTCAACGAGTCGGTCACCGGCACGGTGTTCACCGGCCGGATCCTCCCGGGGGGCGTCACCGAGATCACGGGCACCGCGTACCGCACCGGTGAGCACGCCTTCACGCACGACCCGCACGACGCGCTCGGTACGGGCTTCCTGCTGTGAGGCGGCTGAGCGCCGACGACACGGCCGGGCTCCTGACCCCGGCCGCGGCCACCGACGCCCTGGCCGCCGCCCTGCTCGGGGGCCTCGACCCGGAGAGCTGCCCGCAGCGCACCAACATCCCCGTCCCCGACGGGGAGCTGCTGCTGATGCCCGCCGCCTCCGGGGCGTACGCCGGGGTGAAGATCGCCGGGGTCGCGCCCGGGAACCCGGCCCGGGGGCTGCCCCGGATCACCGGCTCCTACCTCCTGCTGGAGGGGCGCACCCTGCGCCCGCTGGCCCTGCTCGACGGCGCGGCCCTGACCGCCCTGCGCACCCCGGCGGTCTCCGCCCTCGCGCTGCGCCACCTGGCTCCGTCCGGGCGCCCGCTGCGGCTGGTGCTGTTCGGCTCCGGCCCGCAGGCGTACGGGCACCTGGAAGCGGCCCTGTCCGTAAGGGAGCTGGACCACGTCGTGGTGGTCGGCCGCAACCGGGAGGGCGCCGAGCGGCTCGCCGCGCACGCCCGCACCCTGGGCCTGACCGCCCGGACCGGCGCACCTGAGGACGTGGCCAACGCCGATCTGGTCATCTGCTGCACCACGGCCCGGGAACCGCTCTTCGACGGGCGTCTCGTCGGCCCGGGCGCCACGGTCGTCGCCGTCGGCTCGCACGAACCGACGGCCCGGGAGACCGACACCGCCCTCGTGCGGCGGGCCGCCGTGTACGTGGAGTCGCGCGCGGCGGCCCTGCGGGAGGCGGGGGACCTGCTGGTCCCGGAGGCCGAGGGGGCGATCGGGCCCGGCCACATCACCGGCACGCTCGCCGACCTCGTCGCCGGACGGATGCCGGCGGGCGGGCCGCAGAGTTGTCCACAGCTCTTCAAGAGTGTGGGCATGGCCTGGGAAGATCTGGCCGTGGCGGTCGCGTTGTTCGAGGCCGCCAGGGTGTGAGCAGCGAAACGTGACATTGTACGCTGTTCCTCTGCCATGGCTCGGAGGAAATGCAATGGGTGACCTGAAGCAGCACAGTCTCATCAAGGCCCAGGAACGGCTCCGCGACCAGGTCGGCCACGCCCTCCGAGCAGCCCTGATAGCGGGTGAACTGCGCCCGGGGAGCGTGTATTCGGCCCCCGGTCTCGCAGCCGAACTCGGTGTCTCGGCCACGCCCGTGCGCGAGGCCATGCTCGACCTGGCCCGCGAAGGCCTCGTCGAACCGGTCCGCAACAAGGGCTTTCGGATCACCGAGGTCAGCGAGCGCGACCTGGACCAGTACACCGAGCTGCGCACGATGATCGAGGTGCCGACCATCGGCCGGATCACCAAGATCGCCACGACCGAGCAGCTGGAAGCCCTGCGGCCGGTCGCGCAGGAGATCGTCACGAGCGCCCGCGAGCACAACCTCATCGGCTATCTGGAGGCGGACCGCCGCTTCCACCTCACGCTGCTCGGGCTCGCCGGCAACGACCGCCTCGTCGAGACGGTCGGCGACCTGCGCAAGCGGTCCCGGCTGTACGGGCTGACCGGCCTGGACGAGGCCGGAAAGCTGGTGTCTTCGGCGGAGGAGCACATCGAGCTGCTCGACCTGATGATCAGCGGGGACGCCGAGGCGGCCGAGGCCTGCATGGTCCGCCACCTCGGCCACGTCCGCTCCCTCTGGGCCCAGGGCCGCGACGAGCCGGTCGGCCGCACACCGGGAGGCCTCGGCTCCGGCGTGTAGCGCTGTGAACGGGAGGGGCGGAGTCGGGCTGCGGTCCCACCGCCGTGAGGGCGGCTCGGAGGCGGGGCCTGCGCCGGGCGGGTGGACCTCGTGATGCCTGCGGGTGACGGCTGCGAACGGAGGTTGATCCCGCCCGGAATCCGTCTACCAACACACAGTCCTGTACACCGAGTGATGGGTTGCACCGACTGTGTTGAAGACTGCATTTCGGATCGCTTCCGCCACCGTCCTGGTCACCGTCTCGTTGGCGTTCGGCTCACCCGCCGGCGCCGCGGCGGATCCGTACCCGGGCACCCCGCAGCAGATCCGTGACACCGGCCCCTGTGGCCCGACCGGCGGCTACCGTGCGTCGGAGTGGCTGCAGACCACGACGGACCCCACTATCCAGCCGGAGGTGGACCTCGCCGCGGTGCGTGAGGCCTGGTACTGGCGGCACGACGGGAACACGCTGTGGCGGGGCGACACGCGGACCCCTCAAACGATCTTCGCCAGCGGCTTCGAGCCGCGGGGCATGAACCTCATCCCGCTGTCGCAGTGGATCATCGGGGGCGCCCAACAGCCGGACGCCGCGCACGTGAGCACCACGTGTGAGCGGTGGGTGGCGCAGGAATTCGCCACGGGGAGCGGGGACGGCTGGGTGTACGCGATCCAGGCTCCCGGCGGGATCGACATCAACGCCACCGCACGGCAGACCGGCCTCGTGTCGACCTTCCTGTGGAACAAGGAGATCGACTTCCCCGGCGGCATCGAAGCCAGGTTCATCGAGGGGGCCTGCAAGTACCACTTCGTCGGCCGGGACCCGCAGACGAACGACCGCATCTACCGGAACCTCGGCTGTGTGACGAACCCCGACTTCCGTCCGGTCCCGAGCAAGCACAAGGAGAGGGAGAAGGAGAAGGAGACGGCCGGTTCGCGGCACTGAGCTGATCCCAGGCGGGAGCGGGTGCCGCTCCGGCCGTACGACGTGACGCGCGGCGCCAGGTGGTGACGGGATGACGACCCCGGGCCGCCTGGCGCTGCGCGGCGTCGGGCGGTCGCCGCACATGGGCCGCCCGGAAGCCCCAACTCGACTCCGGGTGCCCGATTTTGGATACGGCTGGATAACGGGGGGCTCAACCTCTTGTCAGTGCAATTTCACATTACTATGTTACCGGTCACATCATAGAGCGCGGCCCTTCACTGGAGTGACCCATGACCAAGCGCACCCAACTCGCCCTCGCCACCGCCCTGGTGGCCGCTCTCGCACTCGGCGCCTCGGGCTGCTCCGGCACCGCGAAGAAGGGCAAGGGCGGCGCCTCCGCCGAGAACCCCGCCGCCGCGAACGACGGCAAGATGCTCGGCGGCACTCCGGTCAAGGGCGGCACCCTCACCGTCCTGTCCAACCAGGACTTCGCCCACCTCGACCCGGCCCGCAACTGGGTCATGCCGACCATGGACTTCGGCACCCGGCTGCTCTACCGCACCCTGGTGACCTTCAAGGCCGAGCCGGGCAAGGGCGGCAGCGAGCTGGTCCCCGACCTCGCCACCGACCTCGGAACCCCCTCCAACGGCGGCCGTACCTGGACCTTCACCCTCAAGGAGGGCCTGAAGTACGAGGACGGCTCGCCGATCAAGGCCCAGGACGTCAAGTACAACGTCGAGCGCTCCTTCGCCCCCGACCTCACCGGCGGCCCCGACTACGCGGCCCAGTACCTGGCCGGCGGCGAGGGCTACAAGGGCCCGCTCCAGGGGCAGCACCTCGACTCCGTCAAGACCCCCGACGACCGTACGATCGTCTTCGAACTCAAGCGGCCCGTCGCGGAGTTCTCCCAGACCGCCACGCTCCCCACGTTCGCGCCCGTCCCGCAGGCCCAGGAGAAGGGCACCCAGTACGACGCCCGCCCGTTCTCCTCCGGCCCGTACAAGATCGAGTCGTACGACCGCGACAAGAAGCTCGTGCTCGTCCGCAACGAGCACTGGGACCCGAAGACCGACACCGTCCGCAAGGCCTACCCGGACAAGTTCGTGGTCGTCATGGGCCTCAAGGGCGGCCAGATCGACGACCGCATCATCGCCGGCGAGGGCGCCGACGCCTCCGCCGTCGAGTACGCCAACATGCGCCCCGAGAGCGCCGCCAAGGTGCTGCCCAAGCCCGAGGTCAAGGCGCGCCTGCTCGCCGAGTCCCAGGGCTGTACGGTCATGCTCCACCTGAACAACTCCCGCGCCCCCTTCAACGACCCCAAGGTCCGCGAGGCCATGCAGTACGCCGTCGACAAGGAGGCCATCATCACCGCGGCCGGCGGGCCCGCCCTCAACGAGGTCGCCACCGCCTACCTGCCCCCGGCCCTCTCCGGCGGCAAGCAGGCCGACACCCTGAAGATCGCCCCGGCCGGCGACCCGGCCAAGGCCAAGGAGCTCCTCAAGGCCGCCGGCAAGGAGAACCTGAAGGTCTCCCTCGCGGTCTCCACCGGTGACAAGGGCAGGGCGGAGGCCATCCAGCAGGGCCTGTCCCGGGCCGGCATCCAGGTCGTCATCGACACCGTCGACCCCGGCGCGTACTACGACGTCATCGGCGACCTCTCCACGACCCCCGACATGACGTACACCGGCTGGTGCCCCGACTACCCCTCCGGCTCGACCTGGATGCCCTTCGTCTTCGACGGACGCACCATCAAGGACAAGGGGAACCAGGGCAACTACGCCCAGTTCCGCGACGAGGCCACCACGAAGCGGATCGACGAGATCAACGCGATGGCCGACGCGAAGCAGGCCAACCAGGCCTGGATCGACCTGGACGCGGAGATCATGAAGAAGTCCCCGTCCATCCCGATCCTCATGGAGCGCAAGCCGCTCCTCGTCGGCCCGAACATCGCGGGCGCCTACGGCCACCCCGTGTGGACCGGCACCGTCGACTACGGGAGCGTCGGCCTCAAGGACCCGTCGAAGAGCCAGGGCTGAGGACGCCGGGTCCCACGACACCATGACCACCACCGCACCCGGCGCCGCCCCCCAGGCGGCCCCGGCCGGCGCCCCGGCCAAGGACGTCCCGCCCGGCAGCAGCCCCTGGCAGCTCGCCCGGCGGCAACTCCGTCGCCGCCCCGCCGTCCGCGTCAGCCTCTGCGTCGTCCTCCTCTTCGTCCTCATGGCCGCCACCGCCCCCTGGCTGGGCGCGCTCGGCGGCTGGTCCCCCGAGGAGTTCGACAAGACCGCCATCGACCCCTACCTCGGCGGCCAGCCGCTCGGCTCCCTCGGCGGGATCAGCCCCGAGCACTGGCTCGGCGTCGAACCCGTCACGGGCCGCGACCTGTTCGCGCGCGTGGTCCACGGCGCCCAGGTCTCCCTCCTCATCGCCTTCGCCGCCACCGCCATCGTGGTGGTCACGGGCACCGCCGCCGGGATCGCCGCCGGCTACTTCGGCGGCCGCACCGACGCGGTCCTGTCCCGGCTCATGGACCTGACCATGTCCTTCCCCTCGCTGATCTTCATGATCGCGATGCTGTCCGTGGCCAAGGACGTCAACCGGATCGTCCTCATGACCGCCGTCATCGGCGTCTTCGGCTGGCCCGGCGTCGCCCGGGTCGTCCGCGGCCAGACCCTCTCCCTCAAACACCGCGAGTACGTGGACGCCGCCCGCGTGGGCGGCGCGAGCTCCTGGCGGATCCTGACCCGCGACATCCTCCCCGGCGTCTCGGGCCCGGTCATCGCCTACACCACCCTGCTCATCCCCGGCATGATCAGCACCGAGGCGGCGCTGAGCTACCTCGGCGTGGGCGTCCGCCCGCCCACCCCGTCCTGGGGCCAGATGATCGCCGAGTCCGTCGCCTTCTACGAGACCGACCCCATGTACTTCGTCATCCCCAGCGTCTTCCTCTTCCTTGCCGTGCTCGCCTTCACCCTGCTCGGCGACGCCCTGCGCGACATCCTCGACCCGAGGGGCGGCCGCAGTTGATCCTCTACCTCGCCCGCCGGCTGCTCGCCCTCGTCGGCGTGCTCCTCGCCATAGCCGCCGTCACCTTCGTCATCTTCTACGTCCTGCCCTCCGACCCGGCCGCGGCCGCCTGCGGCAAGACCTGCAGCGCCGAGCGGCTGGCCGACGTACGGGCGTACCTGGGCCTCGACCAGCCCCTGTGGCGCCAGTTCACCGACTTCCTCACCGGCATCTTCACCGGCCGCACCCTCGGCACCGGCCAGTACGCCGTCCAGTGCGACTTCCCCTGCCTGGGCTACAGCTACGAGAACTCCCTCCCGGTCTGGGACCTGCTCATGGACCGGTTGCCGGTCTCGGCCTCGCTCGCCGTCGGCGCCGCCGTGCTGTGGCTGGTCCTCGGGCTCGGCGCCGGGGTCACCGCGGCCCTGCGCAAGGACACCGCCACCGACAAGGCCCTCATGGTCGGGGCCGTCGCCGCCGCCTCCCTGCCCGTCTACTTCACCTCGGTGATGCTGATCTACGGGGTCATCCGCGTCGCCGGCCTCCTGCCCTACCCCGCCTACCAGGCCTTCGCCGACGACCCGCTCGCCTGGGCCTCGAACCTGCTGCTGCCGTGGACCGCGCTCGCCCTGCTGTACGCCGCCATGTACGCCCGCCAGAGCCGCGGTTCGATGATCGAGGCGATGGCCGAGCCGTACATCCGTACCGCCCGGGCCAAGGGGATGCCCGAGCGCACGGTCGTCGTCAAACACGGCCTGCGCTCCGGGATGACCCCCATCCTGACCATCTTCGGCATGGACCTCGGCGGGCTCCTCGCCGGAGCCGTGATCACCGAGTCCATCTTCGGACTCCCCGGCATCGGGAGGCTGTTCTACGGGGCGCTCGTCAGCTCGGACCAGCCGGTCGTCCTCGGCGTGACCCTGCTCGCCGCCTTCTTCATCGTCGTCGCCAACCTCGTCGTCGACCTCCTGTACGCCGTCATCGACCCGAGGGTGAGGTACTGATGGCCGCACTTCTTGAGGTACGCGATCTGCGCGTCACCTTCACCACCCCGCACGGCACCGTACGGGCCGTCGACTCCCTCGGCTTCACCGTCGAGGCCGGCCGCACCCTGGGCATCGTCGGCGAGTCCGGCTCCGGCAAGTCGGTCACCTCGCTCGCCGTGATGGGCCTGCACCGGGGCGCGGCCGAGGTCAGCGGCTCCGTGGCCCTCGCCGGACGGGAGCTGACCGGCCTCTCCGAGCGGGAGCTGGCCAAGGTCCGCGGCCGCAGGATGGCCATGATCTTCCAGGACCCGCTCTCCAGCCTCCACCCCTACTACACGGTCGGCGAGCAGATCGCCGAGCACTTCCGGGTGCACTTCAGGGCCGGGCGGGCCGCCGCGCGCAAGCGGGCCGTCGACATGCTCGGTGAGGTCGGCATCCCGGAACCGGCGCGCCGCGCGGGCGAGTACCCGCACCAGTTCTCCGGCGGCATGCGCCAGCGCGCCATGATCGCCATGGCCCTGGCCTGCGAGCCCGATCTGCTGATCGCGGACGAGCCCACCACCGCCCTGGACGTCACCGTGCAGGCGCAGATCCTGGAGCTGATCGCGCGGATCCAGCAGGAGCGCGGACTCGGCGTCGTCATGATCACCCATGACCTGGGGGTGGTCGCCCGCGTCGCCCACGAGGTGCTGGTCATGTACGGCGGCCGGGCCGCCGAACAGGCGCCGGTGGACGAGCTGTTCGCCGACCCCGCCCATCCGTACACCCGGGGCCTGCTCGACTCGCTGCCGCGCCTCGACACCGACGACGAGGAGCCGCTGCCCTTCATCCCCGGCTCCCCGCCGTCCCTGCTCGTACCGGCCCCGGGCTGCGCCTTCGCCCCGCGCTGTCCGCGCGCCGCCGCGCCCTGCACCGACGTACGCCCGGAGCTGCAGACGTACGCCGACGCTCCGGGGCGGACGGTGGCCTGCCACTTCGCCGGGACCCGCACCGCCGAGGAGGCGACGCGATGAAGACGACTGCCGAACCCCTGCTGTCCGTACGGGACCTCACCATGGCCTTCCCCGGGAAGCGGACCGCGACCGGGCGCCGGGGGGCGCCCGTGCGCGCCGTGGACGGGGTCTCCTTCGACCTGGAGGCCGGTCAGACCCTCGGCCTGGTCGGGGAGTCGGGCTGCGGGAAGTCCACGACGGGCCGGATGCTGGTCAGGCTGCTGGAGCCCACCTCGGGCACGGTCGCCTTCGAGGGCAAGGACATCAGCCTGCTGTCCCAGCGCGCCATGCGGCCGCTGCGCAAGAACATCCAGATGGTCTTCCAGGACCCGCACTCCTCCCTCAACCCCCGCCAGACCGTGGCCCGGATCATCTCCGACCCGCTGCTGGTGCAGGGCTGGAGCGCCGCCGACGCCCGTCGGCGCGCCGCCGAGCTGATGGAACTGGTCGGCCTGATCCCCGAGCACATCGACCGCTACCCGCACGAGTTCTCCGGCGGCCAGGCCCAGCGCATCGGCATCGCCCGGTCCCTGTCCACCAGCCCCCGGCTGATCGTCGCCGACGAACCGGTCTCCGCCCTCGACGTCTCCGTACAGGCCCAGATCGTCAACCTGATGGAGAAGCTGCGCGGAGAGCTGGGCCTCGCCTACGTGTTCATCGCGCACGACCTGTCGGTGGTCAAACGGGTCAGCGACCGGGTCGCCGTCATGTACCTCGGCCGGATCGTCGAGATCGGGGACAAGAAGTCCCTCTACGAGAACCCGCAGCACCCCTACACCCGGGCGCTGCTGTCCGCCGTACCGCTGCCCGACCCGGCGGCGGAGCGGCGGCGGGAGCGGATCGTGCTGCTCGGCGACCCGCCGAGCCCGGCCGCCCCGCCCCCCGGCTGCACCTTCCACCCGCGCTGCCCCGTCGCGCAGGAGATCTGCCGCACCGAGCGACCGCTGTTGCGGTCGGCCGCCTCGCGCGAGGTGGCGTGTCATCTGGTGTAGGCACAGGCCCCCGGCTGACTGACGGGGATCCGGGGAAGCAGCAGGGCCCCGCGGCCAATGGCGTCCGCGGGGCCCTGCTCGCGTGGGATCAGCCCAGTTCCCTGCGGAAGAACTCCAGCTCCAGGGCCATGACCTTCTCCTTCGTGCCGCCCGGGGTCATGTGCGTGACACCGGGGAGGGCGAGCAGCTGGTGCGGGCGGCCCGCGTCCGTCAGGGCCTGGGACAGGCGCAGGGTGTGGGAGGGGTGGACGTTGTCGTCGGCCAGGCCGGTGGTCAGCAGCAGCGGCCGGGTCAGCTTCGGGGCGTCGGGGATCAGGGAGTCCCGCTCGTACACGTCGTCGGACTGGGGCCGCTCCTGCGGGAGGCCCAGGTACCGCTCGGTGTACGCGGTGTCGTAGTGCCGGAAGTCGGTCGGCGCGGCCCCGGCGGACGCCGCGTGGAAGACGTCCGGGCGGCGCAGCACCGCGAGCGCCGACAGGTAGCCGCCGTAGGACCAGCCACGTACGCCGACCCGGCCGAGGTCGAGGTCGCCGTGGCGGGCGCCGAGCGCCTGGAGCGCCGCGACCTGGTCCTCCAGGGTGACCTCGGAGAAGCCGCGGTACATGGCGTGCGTGAAGGCGGGCGAGACGTACGGGGTCCCGCGGTTGTCGACGGTGACCACCGCGAAGCCCTGGTCGGCCCACCACTGCTTGGCCTGCCAGCGGCGGGGCTCGGCGCTGATGTCCTGGTAGCCGGGGCCGCCGTACGCGTCGACCAGGACCGGCAGCCGCCGGCCGGGGACGTGGTCGCGGGGGAGGACGAGGGCGGTCGGGACGCCGTGCTCGGTGACCCGCTCCAAGACCGGGACCACCCGGTACGGCAGCGGCCGGGACAGGTCGGCGGGGGTGAACTCCCGCCCGTCGGGGGTGCGTACGGTGCGGCGGATCCCCTCGGCGTCGGCCGAGGTCAGCAGCAGGGTCCCGGCCGAGGCGGTCACGCTGTGCACCCCGGGCCCGTCGGCGACCGGGGTCAGCTCCCCGGTCGCCGGGTCCAGCAGCAGCACCTGCTGCTCGGCGGGGTCGCGCAGCCCGGCCTCGATCAGCAGCCGGCCCTCGTGGAGCCCGGCCACGCCGCGGACCTGGACCCCGTCGCCGGTGAGCAGCTCGCCGTCCACCGCGAGTGCCCGGGCGGCCCCGCCGCTGGGGGTACCCCCAGCGGTAGCTGGGGGAGTGTCGGCGGCGGTCAGCATCCGGCCGTCGGGCAGGCGCGCCGGGGTGCCCGGGACCAGCGGGTCCACCCACTGCGGGTGCGTGGTGCGGGACAGCTCCCGGGTACGGCCGGTGGCCGGGTCGGCGGAGAGCAGCAGCACGGACCGCTGGAGCCGGTCCTGGACGGTCAGCAGGATCTCGCCGGCCGATTCCCATCCCGCGTCGGAGACGTACGGGTAGGCCTCCGCGTCCCAGTCGAGCCGTGTCCGGTCCCCGTCCGGGCCGAGCACCCAGAGCTGGACGTCGGCGTTGGGCCCGCCCGCCTCGGGGTACGCGAAGTCCTCCGCCGGGAGCTCGGGGCGGCCGGGGTCGGCGAAATACCGGCGCTGGAGGGCGGACTCGTCGACGCGGGCGGCGAGCAGGGTGACCCCGTCGGGTGACCACCAGTGGCCCCGGGAGCGGCCGAGCTCCTCGGCGGCGGCGAACTCGGCGACGCCCCAGCGGGCCCCGTCGGCCGGGCTGACCCGGCCGCCGGGTTCGACGTACAGGGCGTCGTCGCTGACGTACGCGGTGCGGGTGCCGTCGGAGTTGGGGCGGGGGTCCAGGGCGGGTCCGGCGGCAGGTATCTGCTGAGGCCGTCCGGTCCCGTCCGCGGTGACCCCGTAGAGCCGCCCGTAGAGCGGGAAGACGGCGCGCCTGCCGTCGCCGGAGAGCGCGTACGAACCGATCCCGGCGGCGACGAGGCGGATCCGCTCGCGCAGCCGGCGCTCCACGGCCGGGAGCTCGCCCGGCTCGGGGCACAGTTCGCGGGGATCGGCAAGCCGGGTCTCGGCGCCGGTGGCCGTGTCGAGGACCCAGAGGCTGTCGAATGCGTCGGCGGGACCGGTCGAGCGGAGGTACCAGAGGAGGCGCCCTTCGTCCCCGAAGGCGAAGGCGCGCGGGGCGCCGTAGGTGAACCGGGCCGTGCTCGCGGAGAGCCTGAGGAAGTCATCCATGATCGTAGTGTGACATGTGCAATGTCATAGCCACTAGGCCGTTCGAGTGGTGACCCCAGGGGTGCGGGCATAGCGTCGACAGCGTGGACCCGAACGCAACGCCGACCAGCACCGGGACCGACGGCAAGGTCCGAGGGAGCGGGAACGGGCTCGCCCTGTTCGTGATCGCCTCCTGCCAGCTCATGGTGGTCCTCGACATCACCATCGTGAACATCGCGCTGCCGCACATCCAGACCGCCCTCGGCTTCTCCACCGAGAGCCTCTCCTGGGTCGTCAACGCCTACACGCTCGCCTTCGGCGGTCTGCTGCTCCTCGGTGGGCGCACGGGCGACATCCTCGGCCGCAAGCGCGTCTTCATCTTCGGCGTCCTGCTCTTCGGGCTTGCCTCCCTCCTCGGTGGACTCGCCCAGAACGAGGGTCAGTTGATGGCATCCCGAGCCCTCCAGGGTGTCGGCGGCGCCATCGCCTCGCCGACCGCCCTGGCGCTGATCACCACCACCTTCCGCGAAGGCCCCGCCCGTAACCGGGCGTTCGGCGTGTTCGCCGGGGTCTCGGCCGGCGGCGGCGCGATCGGGCTGCTCGCGGGGGGCGTCCTCGTCGAATGGCTCAACTGGCGCTGGGTGTTCTTCGTCAACGTCCCGATCGCCGTGCTGATAGCCGTCATGGCAGTGAAGGTCATCCACGAGTCCCAGCGCCACCCCGGGCACTTCGACCTCGCGGGCGCGCTGCTGTCCACCCTGGGCATGGTCTCGCTCGTCTACGGGTTCATCCGCGCCGCCCAGGAAGGGTGGACCGACCCCTTCACGCTCGCCGCCTTCGGCGCCGCCGTGGCCCTGCTGACCCTGTTCATCCTCAACGAGCGCCGCTCGCCGCAGCCGATCACCCCGCTGCACATGTTCGCCGACCGCAACCGGGCCGGGACCTACGGGATCATGCTCATGCTCGCCTGCGCGATCTTCGGCATGTTCTTCTTCCTGACGCTCTTCGTGCAGATCGTGCTGGGCTTCAGCCCGCTGATGGCCGGCCTCGCCTTCCTGCCCGTGAGCGTGGTGGTCGCCGTGGGTGCCGGCATCACCTCGCAGCTGCTGCCGAAGTTCGGGCCGAAACCCTTCATGGTCACCGGAGCGCTGTGCTCGGCGACGGGCCTCGCCTGGCTGACGCAGACCGACATCGACTCGACGTACCTGGGCAGCATCTTCGGCCCCCTCCTGATCTTCGGCCTCGGCATGGGCCTGCAGTTCGTCTCGCTCACACTGATGGCCCTGTCCAACGTCGCCGACCGGGAGTCGGGTGCGGCGTCCGGCCTGCTCAACACGATGCAGCAGGTCGGCGGTTCGCTCGGCCTCTCGATCCTGGTGACCGTGTTCGGCACGGCCAGCCGCAACGCGGCCAAGGATCAGGTGCCGGACTTCCTGCGCACGGCCAGCCCCGTACAGAAGGCCTTCTTCCAGCGGACCGGGCAGTTCCCGAAGCCGTGGAGCGACCAGGTGCTGACCTCGGGCATCAGTGAGGCCTTCGTCGTGGCGACGGCGTTCACCCTGGTCGGTGCGCTGATCGCGCTGATCGTCATCCAGGTCCGGCCCTCGGACCTGGCCCGGCTCCAGGGAAACCACGCGCCGGCGAAGACGGAGGGCGGGACGGAGGACGGGATGCAGGGCGGGAAAGAGGGCGGGGAGGCGGAGAGCGGCAGGCCCGCAGCCCCTAGGCCGACAGGCCCTGGCCGCCCCGGCGACGGACCCGGCAGCGCGCCGGGCCGTCCGTCCGCAGAGTGATGCCCGCGCTGACCGCGATGTCGGTGTCCACGGCCTCGAACTCGTACGCGCGCAGGATCATCGCCAGCGCGATCACCGACTCCAGCATCGAGAAGTGCTGCCCGATGCAGGCGCGCGGGCCGCCGCCGAACGGGAACCAGGCGTAGCGCGGCCGGCCGGCCTCCGCCTCCGGGGTGAAGCGTTCGGGGTCGAAGCGGTCGGGATCCGGCCAGTAGAGCGGATGGCGGTGCGTCACCCACGGCGCCAGAATCACGTCCGCGCCCGCGGGGACGGTGTGCCCGCCGACCTCGGTGGCGGCGACGGCCTTGCGGCCGATGACCGGGGCGGCCGGGTAGAGCCGCATCGCCTCCTTGAGGACCTGGGTGAGGTACGGGAGCCGGTCGAGGTCGGCGGCCCGGGGCGTACGGTCGCCCAGCACCCGGCTGATCTCCTCGTACGCCCGCTGCTGCTCCTCGGGGTGGCGGGCCAGCAGGTGCAGGGCGAAGGAGAGGGAGGTGGCGGTCGTCTCGTGCCCGGCGAGCAGGAAGACCAGCACCTGGTCGCGGAGTTCGGAGGCGTCGAACTCCCCGTCGTCGCGGCTCCTGGCGGCGGCGAGCAGCGTGAGCAGGTCCTCGCCCGGGCCGTCCGCGGGGTCGGCGCGCCGCTCGCCGATGATCTTGTCGCAGACCGCGTAGAGCTCGTCCATCGCGGCGGCCGCCCGCTTGTTGGCCGGTGTCGGCCAGCTGCGCGGGATGTTGGCGGGAGAGTAGCCGCGCCGCAGGACGTAGTCGGTGATGACCGGAAAACACCGGTCGACGACGTCGACGGTGGCCTCCACGTCGGTGCCGAAGAGGATCCGGGCGACCGCGCGCAGGGCCAGGTGCATCATCTGGTCGGAGACGTCGACGATCCCGCCGGGGGCCTCCTGCCAGGCGGCGAGGACCGCCTCGGTCTCGGCGGCGACGGCCCCCGCGTAGCCGTCCACCCGGCGCCGCGTGAACAGCGGCTGGACCAGCCGGCGCTGGCGCAGGTAGTCCTCGTCCTGGCTGGTCAGCAGGCCGTTGCCGAAGGAGTCGCGAACCTCCTGGTAGAAGGGGTTGTCCTTGCGGAAGTTGGCCGATTCCGAGGCGAGCACCTGCTGGGCGCCCTCGGCGGAGAAGACGCAGTACAGCTCGGCCCGCAGCCCGGGCGGCCCGGCGGTGATCCGTACGACGTCCCCGTGCAGGTGCTGGGCGCGCAGATAGGTGCCGAGGGAGTCGGACTTCAGGTCGAAGAGCGATCCCAGCAGCGGCAGCCCCGCCAGCGCGGGAACCCCTGCACCGACACCCGCGCTCGTACCAACCGCCATGGCCGCCCCTTAGCTCCGTACCGACGGCCCGATTCTGCCGGTCCCCACCCTTTCCTGGCGAGGATCCCAGCACCTCAGGCCGAATACCGACGCCGGCCGGTCTGCGTACGGGCCGGGGCCGGTTCAGGACGTCGGAGCCGGGGCGAGGAGCGAAGCGCTTGACCCTCACGTGGCGTCATGCCGCATGGTCGGTGACGTGGAAGAGCACCTGACCGTGGGACGTGTGGCCGCCCTGGCCGGCGTGAGCGTCCGCACCCTGCACTACTACGACGAGATCGGCCTCGTGCAGCCGTCCGCGCGGACCGCGGCCGGGTACCGGGCCTACTCGGCGGGTGACGTGGAGCGACTGCGGGAGGTGCTCGCCTACCGGCGGCTGGGCTTCGGATTGCGCGAGATCGCGGACCTGGTCGACGACCCGGCCACCGACGCGGTCGCGCACCTGCACCGGCTGCGCGGCCTGCTGCTGGAACAACGCGACCGCGCTGCCGCCACGTTGATGGCCATAGACAGGGAACTGGAGGCACGGGCGATGGGGATCAGGACGACACCGGAGGAACAACTGAAGGTGTTCGGCGCGCAGTTGTACGAGGCCATCGGGTCCGCTTACCCGGCGACGCGGCGCACCGAGCCGCGGATCGCCGCGCGGATCTGGGATGCGCTCGGGGACGCGCGGACGGTCCTGAACGTCGGGGCCGGCACCGGCTCCTACGAGCCCCCCGACCGCGACGTGACGGCGGTGGAACCGTCGGCGGTCATGCGGGCACAGCGTCCCGCGGGCGCGGCGCGGTGCGTGGCCGCCAGTGCGGAGAGCCTCCCGTTCGCGGACCGGTCCTTCGACGCCGCGATGGCGGTCAGCACCGTTCATCACTGGCCGGACCCGGTCGCCGGGTTGCGCGAGATGCGGCGCGTGGCCCGCCGCGTGGTGGTGTTCACGTACGACGCCTGTGACACCGGCTGGCGTGAGCGGTTCTGGCTCACCCGCGACTACCTGCCCGAGTTCGCCGACCTTCTCGTCGGCTGGCCCTCACTGGCCGACCTGACCCGCGCGATCGGGGGCCGCGCGGAGCCGGTGCTCATCCCGTGGGACTGCGCTGACGGCTTCTTCGAGGCGCACTGGCGCCGGCCCGAGGCGTACCTGGACGAACATGTGCGCCGCGCGGTATCGGTATGGACCAGAGTCGGGCCGCAGGCCGAGCGGCGAGCAGTGGGCAGACTCCGCGACGACCTCTCCTCAGGCCGGTGGGCCGAACGCAACCGCGACCTCGTCGCCCTCGACGCGGCGGAGCTCGGCCTCCGCCTCCTCGTGGCCTGAACCATCGCGCGCGAGCACGCAGCAACAAGGCCACCCTGCGGCGTGCGTGAAACGCCGAGCCCCCGTCACTCGCCGGGACGAGTGACGGGGCTCGGGACCGCTGTTCCCGCTAGATGTCGCGGAAGATCTCGATCTGGGCGCCCACCGAGTTGAGGCGCTCGGCCAGTTCCTCGTAGCCGCGGTTGATGACGTAGACGTTGCGGAGCACCGAGGTGCCCTCGGCCGCCATCATCGCGAGGAGGACCACCACCGCCGGGCGCAGGGCCGGCGGGCACATCATCTCCGCCGCGCGCCAGCGGGTGGGGCCCTCGACCAGGACGCGGTGGGGGTCCAGGAGCTGGAGGCGGCCGCCGAGGCGGTTGAGGTCGGTCAGGTAGATGGCCCGGTTGTCGTAGACCCAGTCGTGGATCAGGGTCTGGCCCTGGGCGACGGCGGCGATGGCCGCGAAGAACGGGACGTTGTCGATGTTCAGCCCGGGGAACGGCATCGGGTGGATCTTGTCGATCGGGGCTTCGAGCTTGGAGGGGCGGACCGTCAGGTCGACCAGGCGGGTGCGGCCGTTGTCGGCCGTGTACTCCGCCGAGCGGTCGTGGTCGAGGCCCATCTCCTCCAGGACCGCGAGCTCGATCTCCATGAACTCGATCGGGACCCGGCGGATCGTCAGCTCCGACTCCGTGACGACCGCGGCGGCCAGCAGGCTCATCGCCTCGACCGGGTCCTCGGAGGGGGAGTAGTCCACGTCCACGTCGATGTTCGGGATGCCGTGGACGGTGAGGGTGGTGGTGCCGATGCCCTCCACCTTCACGCCCAGCGCCTCCAGGAAGAAGCACAGGTCCTGGACCATGTAGTTGGACGAGGCGTTGCGGATGACCGTGACGCCGTCGTGCCGGGCGGCGGCCAGGAGCGCGTTCTCGGTGACCGTGTCCCCGCGCTCGGTCAGCACGATCGGGCGGTCCGGGGAGACCCCGGCCGCGACCTGTGCGTGGTAGATGCCCTCGGTCGCGGTGATGTCCAGGCCGAAGCGGCGCAGGGCGATCATGTGCGGCTCGATGGTCCGGGTGCCGAGGTCGCAGCCACCCGCGTACGGGAGGCGGAAGTGGTCCATGCGGTGCAGCAGGGGGCCCAGGAACATGATGATGCTCCGGGTCCGGCGGGCCGCGTCCGCGTCCATGGCCTCCATGTCGAGGCGGGCCGGCGGGATCAGCTCCAGGTCCACGCCGTCGTTGATCCAGCGAGTGCGGACACCGATGGAGTTCAGGACTTCCAGGAGGCGGTAGACCTCCTCGATGCGGGCCACCCGCCTCAGCACCGTACGGCCCTTGTTGAGCAGAGAGGCGCACAGCAGGGCGACACAGGCGTTCTTGCTCGTCTTGACGTCGATCGCACCGGACAGCCGGCGGCCGCCGACGACGCGCAGATGCATCGGGCCGGCGTAGCCGAGAGACACGATCTCGCTGTCGAGGGCTTCCCCGATGCGGGCGATCATCTCAAGGCTGATGTTCTGGTTGCCGCGCTCGATCCGGTTCACGGCGCTCTGGCTGGTGCCGAGGGCGTCCGCGAGCTGACTCTGCGTCCAGCCCCGGTGTTGCCGGGCGTCACGGATGAGCTTGCCGATGCGTACGAGGTAGTCGTCTGCCATGGCTGCACCGTATCTCAGATATGAGATGTTGATCGCGCGGGGTGGGCTGTTCGGGTGTTATCGACCGTCAGGTCCCATGGTGGGGCCGGTGGTGGTGTGGTGCTCGACGAGCCGGCAGAGGAGCCGGACCAGCTGGTCGCGCTCTTGTGCGGACAGGGGGGACAGGAGTTCCTTCTGGGCCGTTTCGAGCAGTTGTTCCAGTTTGCGCAGTCGGCGCCGGCCGAGCGGTGTCAGGGTGACGACATTGCGCCGGCGGTCCCCGGGGTCGGGGGCCCGTTCCACCAGGTCGCGCTCGGCGAGCTCGTTGATGACGGCGACGAGGTCGCTGCGGTGGATGCCGGTACGGGTGCTCAACGCGGCCTGGCTCACCGGCCCCGACTCCTCCAGGGCGACCAGCGCCGCGTAATGCCATTTATGCGCATCTGCTCCGCTCAGGCTCTCGGTCACCAGTCGCTGCGCGTGCGCCGAGGCCTGCCCCAGCAGTCGGCTGGGCAGCTTGCGCAGCCGGGCGGGCACGGCTTCGTTCTCTTCCGTGGTCATGGGAGCCGATGTTATCCGTTGCGTTAGTGGCACTAACGGTATAACTTCGTTCGTGTCACCAACGTTAGTCATCCGAACGATTCTCGAAGGGGGCCTCCCATGCCCGTGACCGACGTACTCGACTCGACGATGTACTACGAGGACCGCGGCGAAGGCGTTCCATTCGTCTTCCTCCACGGCAACCCCGCCTCCTCCCACCTGTGGCGGGGCGTGCTGCCGCGGATCGAGGGCGGGGTCCGGGTCCTGGCCCCCGACCTCATCGGCATGGGCCGCTCCGGCAAGCCGGGCGGGGAGTACCGGTTCGCGGACCACGCCCGCTACCTGGACGCCTGGTTCGAGGCTCTCGGACTCGACGAGGTGGTGCTGGTCGGCCAGGACTGGGGCGGGGCGCTCGCCTTCGACTGGGCGGCCCGGCACCCCGGCCGGGTCCGCGGCCTCGCCTTCATGGAGACCATCGTGCGGCCGCTCAGCTGGGCGGAGTACCCGCCCGCCGGCCGCGCCCGGTTCGAGGCGATACGTACCCCGGGGGTGGGGGAGGAGATGGTCCTGGACCGGAACATCTTCATCGAGGACAGCATCAGGCAGACGGTGCTGAACCCGATGAGCGAGGCGGACCGCGCCGTCTACGCCGCGCCCTACCCGACCCGCGAGAGCCGGCTGCCCATGCTCCGGTGGGCCTGCTCACTGCCGATCGACGGGCAGCCGGCCGACGTGCTCGCCGTCGTCGAGGCGTACGACGCCTGGCTGGCCGCCAGCCCGGAGGTGCCCAAGCTGCTGCTCACCTTCGACGGCTCGCCCGCCCTGATGATCAAGGCCGAGCAGGCGGCGTGGTGCGCGGAGAACGTTTCCGCACTGGAGACCGAGTACTGCGGCCCGGCCGCCCACCTCGCCCCGGAGGACCGGCCCGAGGAGATCGCCGCCGCCGTCAGCTCCTGGGCCCGGCGGCACGACCTCCTCGGCTGACGGCCCGGCTCACGCCCGGTTCGGACCCGGCTCACGCCCGGTTCAGACCCGGCTCACGCCCGGTTCAGACCCGGCTCGGGCCCGGGCCGGGCCCGGGGCTCAGGCCCCGCCGCCGCACCCGCACGCCCGGTGGCGTCCGCCGTGCACCGCCGCGTACGAGGCCGGGCGCGGTCCGGATCCCGCCCGCGCGGCCCGCGCCGAAGCCGCCCGGCCCGCCGCGGACTCCGAGTCGTGCACCACCCGGCCGCCGACCAGGGTCATCCGCACCCCGGTACCGCTGATGTCGGCCACCGGACAACGGGTCACATCCCGGTCCAGCACCACCAGATCCGCGGCCTTGCCCTGCTCCACCGTGCCCGTCAGCCCCTCCTGGCGCAGCTGCCAGGCCGTGCCGGCCGTGTGCATCCGCAGGGCGGACGTACGGCTCAGGCCCTCCAGCTCGCGGTACAGCTCGCCCTCGCCCTGCGCGCCCTGCCGGTCGATCGCCGTCCGCAGCTGGTTCCACACCTGGAGCGCGTCCACCGGCCAGTCGGAACCGCCGGTCAGCCGCGCGCCCGCCTTCTCCAGGCTGCGCGCCGGGTACATCCAGCGGTGCCGCTCGGGCCCGATGTACGGCAGCAGTGCCTCCATCGTCCAGATGTCCCGCGCCGCCCACTGGAGCTGCATGCAGGCCGCGACACCCAACTGGGCGAACCGCCGCAGGTCGGCCGGGTCCACGATCTGGAGGTGGGCGACGGCGTTGCGCGGGTCGCGCTGCCCGGTGGCACGGCGCGCGTACGCGTACCCGTCGAGCGCCGTCCGTACCGCACGGTCCCCCAGCCCGTGGGCGTGCATCTGCCAGCCGGCGGTGTTGAAGGCCGCGGTCAGTCGGCCGTAGTCCGCCGCCGAGGTGTACAGCTCGCCCCGGTTGTCCGTCGGGGCGCCCTTGCCGTCGAGGTACGGCTCCAGGAGCGCGGCCGTCTGCGCCGGGTACTCGATCACCCCGTCCAGGAACGCCTTGATCATCCCGAAGCGGAGCCCGCGCACGCCCTCGAAATCCCGCCGCAGGCCGCGCGCGTACTCCAGCGCGCCCGCCGGGTCCTTGGCCTGCCCGGCGTCCAGCCGGATCGCCGGCACGATCCGCTGCGGCAGCTTCCCCGCGCCCGCCAGGGCCTGGTAGAGCTCCAGTTCGTGCCGCCCGACCAGGGCGTCCATCATCGTCGTGATGCCGGACGCGGCGGCCAGCTCCAGCACCCGGGCACAGGCCGCGACCAGTTCGGCCCGGGAGGGCTCCGGGACGTGCCGTTTCACCAGGCCCTGTGCGTCGTCCTTGAGCACGCCCGTCGGCTGCCCGTCCGGCCCCTTCACGACCTTGCCGCCCACCGGGTCCGGGGTGTCGGCCCTGATCCCGGCGATGTCCAGCGCCCGCTGGTTCGCCCACAGGTTGTGCCCGTCGCCGCCGACCAGGACGATCGGGCGGCGGGTCGCCAGCGCGTCCAGCACCGAGTGGTGCGCCTCGGTCCCCGCCGGCAGCAGCCCGACCGGATTCCAGTCCTCCACCACCAGCCAGCGGTCCGGCTCCGCCGCCGCGCCCCCGGAGTCGGCCAGGAACCCGCCGAGGATCTCCCGCAGCTCCTCCACGGTGGTCTCCGCCCCGTCCAGCGAGGGCCGCAGCGAGCGGTCCGCGGCGCCCAGCGGGTGCACGTGCCCGTCGTGGATGCCGCTCATCACGGTGTTGCCGCCCGCGTCGACCGTCTCGGTGTCCCGGCCGATGAACCGGCGCAGCGCCGCGTTCTCCCCGGTGGCCAGGATCCTCCCGTCCCGGCCGACGGCCACCGCCTCGGCCGGCCGGCCCGACCCGGCCCCGCTGAACACCCGCGCGTTGTGGATGACCAGGGCCGCCGGGCCGCGCCCCGAAGGAGCCGCCGAGGCGTTGCCGGCCGCCGCGCCGAGCAGACCCGCCGCGCCGGCGGCCCCGGCCGCCGCGAGCAGGCCCCGCCGGGACAGGGAAGAAGACGTCATGACCACTCCGATCGTCGATGTGGCCAGGACACTCTTTGGTTAACCCCGTAACCGGAACCCACCCCGGACGACGGAATCCGTACGATGGCCCGCGTGCCCGGACCGACGATCGCCGATATCGCGCGCGCCGCGGAGGTCTCCACGGCGACGGTCTCGCACGCCCTCAACGGCACCGGCCGCCTCGGCGACGGCACCCGCCGCCGGGTCCGGGAGGTGGCCGCCGCACTCGGCTACGGCGCCCACCGCGGCCCCCGCACCCGCACCCTCGGCCTCGCCGTCACCACCTACGCCGACTGGACCTGGGACTTCGCGGGCGTCGCGTACTTCTCCCGGCTGCTCACCGCCGCCACCTCCGCGGCCCACTCCCACGGCTACGCCCTGATCAGCCTGCCCGCGGACCGCGGCGCCGAGCCCCTGTGGCACACCCTGGCGGTCGACGGGATGCTGCTCCTCGACAGCCCGGAAGGCGATCCGGTGCTCCGGGCCATGCGGGCGCGCGGTCTGCCCGTGGTCTTCGACGGGCGGCCCGCCGAGCCCCGGCCCGACGACGTGTGGGTGGACAACGACCACGAGGCCACCACCCGCGCGGTGCTCGACCACCTCGCCGCGTCCGGAGCCCGGCGCACAGCCCTGCATTCCGGCTTCGGCCGGGAGTTCTACACGAGGGCCGTCACCTCCGCCTACGAACAATGGTGCGCGGAGCGCGGTCTGCCCCCGCTGGTGATCCCCTTCCACCCCGAGGACGACCAGGGCCATGCCTTCGACCGGGCCTTCGCCGCGCCCGGCCGCCCCGACGCCGTCTACTCCCTCTACGATCCGGGCGGCCGCCAGGTGCTGGCAGCCGCCGCGCGCCATGGAATCCGTACGCCCGGAGGCCTCTTGCTGGTATGCGCGAGCGAGGACCCGGCGTACGGGGAGTTCGAACCGCCCGTGACCACCGTCACCCTCAACCCCGAACGGATTGCCGAGTCGGCGATGTCCGCGCTGGTCACACTGATCGAATCCGGGTATGCGGAACCCCCGGGACAGCGCACTGTCCCGGCGGGCCTACAGGTACGTGCCTCGTCCCTGCCCCCGGACATGTACTAGAGTTATCTCGACATCGAGATATCTGCCGAAGGCGTACCGCAGCCGCCCCCGCTGGTAAGGGTTACCTAACTTAGTCTTACCTTAGCGGATTGGCCAAGGGGCGTGGCGGCAGGATGCGGTCATACGCGCGAAATTCATGCATGAAGGAGACTGTCGTGTCGGCGAACAGCTTCGACGCCCGCAGCACGCTGCAGGTGGGCGACGAGTCGTACGAGATCTTCCGGCTGGACAAGGTTGAGGGCTCCGCCCGCCTTCCCTACAGCCTGAAGGTGCTGCTGGAGAACCTGCTCCGTACCGAGGACGGCGCGAACATCACCGCCGACCACATCCGGTCGCTCGGCAACTGGGACTCGCAGGCCCAGCCCAGCGAGGAGATCCAGTTCACGCCGGCCCGCGTGATCATGCAGGACTTCACCGGTGTCCCGTGTGTCGTGGACCTCGCCACCATGCGTGAGGCCGTCAAGGCCCTCGGCGGCGACCCGTCCAAGATCAACCCGCTGGCCCCGGCCGAGCTGGTCATCGACCACTCGGTCATCGCCGACAAGTTCGGCACCAACGACGCGTTCGCCCAGAACGTGGAGCTGGAGTACGGCCGCAACAAGGAGCGCTACCAGTTCCTGCGCTGGGGCCAGACCGCCTTCGACGAGTTCAAGGTCGTCCCCCCGGGCACCGGCATCGTCCACCAGGTCAACATCGAGCACCTGGCCCGCACGGTCATGGTCCGTAACGGTGTGGCCTACCCCGACACCCTCGTCGGCACCGACTCGCACACCACCATGGTCAACGGCCTGGGCGTGCTGGGCTGGGGCGTCGGCGGCATCGAGGCCGAGGCCGCGATGCTCGGCCAGCCGGTCTCCATGCTGATCCCGCGCGTCGTCGGCTTCAAGCTGACCGGCGAGCTGCCCACCGGCACCACCGCCACCGACCTGGTGCTGACCATCACCGAGATGCTGCGCAAGCACGGTGTCGTCGGCAAGTTCGTCGAGTTCTACGGTGAGGGCGTCGCCGCCACCTCGCTGGCGAACCGCGCCACCATCGGCAACATGTCGCCGGAGTTCGGCTCCACCGCCGCGATCTTCCCGATCGACGACGAGACCCTGAAGTACCTGCGCCTGACCGGCCGCGACGCCCAGCAGGTCGCGCTCGTCGAGGCGTACGCCAAGGAGCAGGGTCTGTGGCTGGACCCGGCCGCCGAGCCCGACTTCTCCGAGAAGCTGGAGCTCGACCTCTCCACGGTCGTCCCCTCCATCGCCGGCCCGAAGCGCCCGCAGGACCGCATCGTCCTGGCCAACGCCGCCGAGCAGTTCGCGCAGGACGTGCGCAACTACGTCGAGGACGACGACGAGGCGGGCAAGGAGTCCTTCCCGGCCTCCGACGCCCCGGCCGCCGTCAACGGCGTGCCGACCCGCCCGACCCTGGTCACCCTGGCCGACGGCTCCTCCTTCGAGATCGACCACGGCGCCGTCACCGTCGCCGCGATCACCTCCTGCACCAACACCTCGAACCCCTACGTCATGGTGGCCGCGGCCCTCGTGGCGAAGAAGGCGGTCGAGAAGGGCCTGTCCCGCAAGCCGTGGGTCAAGACCACCCTGGCCCCGGGCTCGAAGGTCGTCACCGACTACTTCGACAAGGCCGGCCTGACCCCGTACCTCGACAAGATGGGCTTCAACCTCGTCGGGTACGGCTGCACCACCTGCATCGGCAACTCCGGTCCGCTGGACGAGGAGATCTCGAAGGCGATCAACGAGCACGACCTCGCGGTCACCTCGGTCCTCTCGGGCAACCGCAACTTCGAGGGCCGCATCAACCCCGACGTCAAGATGAACTACCTGGCCTCCCCGCCGCTGGTCGTCGCGTACGCCATCGCGGGCTCCATGAAGGTGGACATCACCAAGGACGCCATCGGCATCGACACCGAGGGCAAGCCGGTCTTCCTCGCGGACATCTGGCCGTCCGAGGCCGAGGTCAACGACGTCGTGGCGAACGCCATCGGCGAGGACATGTTCAACAAGTCCTACAAGGACGTCTTCGCGGGCGACGCCCAGTGGCAGGCGCTGTCGATCCCGACCGGCAACACCTTCGAGTGGGACCCGCAGTCCACCTACGTGCGCAAGCCCCCTTACTTCGAGGGCATGACGATGGAGACCACCCCGGTCTCCGACATCGCCGGCGCCCGCGTGCTGGCGAAGCTGGGCGACTCGGTCACCACCGACCACATCTCCCCGGCCGGTGCGATCAAGGCCGACACCCCGGCCGGCAAGTACCTCACCGAGCACGGCGTCGAGCGCCGCGACTTCAACTCGTACGGTTCCCGCCGCGGCAACCACGAGGTCATGATCCGCGGTACGTTCGCCAACATCCGCCTGCGCAACCAGATCGCGCCGGGCACCGAGGGCGGCTTCACCCGCGACTTCACCGTCGACGGCGCGCCGGTCTCCTTCATCTACGACGCCTCCCAGAACTACCAGGCCGCCGGCATCCCGCTGGTCATCCTGGCGGGCAAGGAGTACGGCTCGGGCTCGTCCCGCGACTGGGCCGCCAAGGGCACCGCGCTGCTCGGCGTCAAGGCCGTCATCGCCGAGTCCTACGAGCGCATCCACCGCTCCAACCTGATCGGCATGGGCGTCCTGCCCCTGCAGTTCCCCGAGGGCGCCACGGCGGCTTCCCTGGGCCTCACCGGCGAGGAGACCTTCGCCTTCACCGGTGTGGAGGAGCTGAACAACGGCACCACCCCGCGCACCGTCAAGGTGTCCACCGACACCGGTGTGGAGTTCGACGCGGTCGTCCGCATCGACACGCCGGGTGAGGCGGACTACTACCGCAACGGCGGCATCATGCAGTACGTGCTCCGCAACCTGATCCGCGGCTAAGCACGCCATCGGCACCAAAGGGCCGTATCCCCGTCAAGGGGGTACGGCCCTTCCGCTTGTCCGGGCGGCCGTCCCAGGTGACGGACAGGTCTCAACTCGGAAAAGCCGACGGCCATACGTGTGCATGATCTTGCTCACACGAGCGGAAGTGGACTATACCTGTGCCCGTCCGGATCACCGCGAGTCGATCGACTCCGGACCGGGGGGCGGGCGGGGACCTGCGGTGATGTCCGCATGCACGGCGACGCCGTGATTCCCCGGCTTCCTTCACACCTCTGACGAAGGCGAGGACATGAGCATGGGATCCACTGGTGAGGGCCTCGGGCGCCGTGATCTGATCAAGCGCTCCGCAGCACTCGGACTGATCACGGTGCCGACGATGAGCTTCCTGTCCGCCTGCGCCTCAGGGGGTGAGGAGTCCACGAAGGGCCCCGACAAGGGCGCCGTGACCAAGGAGAACCCGTTCGGCGTCGCGAAGGGCGGCAAGCTGGACGTCGTCGTCTTCAAGGGCGGGTTCGGCGACGACTACGCGAAGGCCTGGGAGGCCGCCTTCGACAAGAAGTGGGGCACCACCAGCTCCCACCTGGGCACCCAGGAGATCACCGCGAAGCTCCAGCCGCGCTTCAACGGCGGCAACCCGCCGGACGTCGTCGACGACTCCGGCGCCCAGCAGATCAAGCTGGACGTGCTCGCCAAGGGCGACCAGCTCGCCGACCTCACCGCCGTGCTCGACGCGCCCTCGCTCGACGACCCGACCAAGAAGGTGCGCGACACCCTGGTCGAAGGCGCCTACGAACAGGGCCTGCAGGGCGGCAAGTTCGTCGTGCTGAAGTACGTCTACGCCGTGTTCGGCTTCTGGTACTCCGGCAAGCTCTTCAAGGAGAAGGGCTGGGCGCCGCCGAAGACCTGGGACGAGTTCCTGGCCGTCTGCACCAAGGCCAAGGAAGCCGGCATCGGCGGCCTCGCCCACCAGGGCAAGTTCCCGTACTACATCAACGTCGTCATCATGGACCTGATCGCCAAGAAGGGCGGTCTGGAGGCCATGAAGGCGATCGACAACCTGGAGCCGAACGCCTTCGAGGGCAACCCGGCCGCCCTCGCCGCGGTCGAGGCGGTCTACGAGGTGGTCGAGAAGGGCCTGCTGATGCCGGGCACCAACGGCCTCACCCACACGGAGTCCCAGACCGCCTGGAACCAGTACAAGGCCGCCTTCATCCCCTCCGGCTCCTGGCTGGAGAACGAACAGCTGAAGCAGACCCCGGAGGACTTCGACATGAAGTTCCTGCCGATGCCGCTGCTCGCCGACAGCAAGCTGCCCTTCGAGGCCATCCGGGCCGGTGTCGACGAGCCCTTCATCGTCCCGGAGAAGGCCGCCAACAAGGCCGCGGGCATGGAGTTCCTCCGCTCGATGCTGTCCCGCGAATGGTCGACGATCTTCGCCCAGCAGGCCAACTCGCTCACCGTCGTCAAGGACGGCGTGGACCCGGGCGTCAAGCTGCGGCCGGGCACCCAGTCGGCCGTGGAGGCGCTCAAGGCCGCGGGGAGCAACACTTTCAGCTACCGCTACCCCGACTGGTACAGCGAGATGGACACCGAGATCCAGAACGCGTCCAATGAGCTGATGGCCCAGCGGATCCAGCCAAAGGAGTGGATCAAGCGGGCCCAGGCTGCGGTAGACAAGGCGGCCAAGGACCCGAACGCCAAGAACAACAAGCGCTCCTGACACCGCAGGGACGGACACCATGAGCCATGTAGCCCAGAGCAAGGGGCGGGCCGGTTTCATCGCCGGCTTCCTCGTCGCGCCCCTCGCGCTGTACCTGACCTTCGTCATCTGGCCGTACGTACAGACGTTCGGCTACTCCTTCACCAACTGGAGCGGCCAGTCCCCGACGTTCGACTTCGTCGGCCTGGACAACTACGCTTCGTTGCTGAAGGACGAGGTCTTCCGCGGCGCCCTCGGGCACAACCTGCTGCTCCTGGTGTTCGTCCCGGTCATCACCATCCTGCTCGCCCTCTTCTTCGCCTTCATGGTGAACGCGGGAGGACGCAGCGGGGCCGGCGGAGTGCGGGGCGTCGGCGGCTCGCGGGTCTACAAGATCGTCTACTTCTTCCCGCAGGTGCTCTCCCTCGCCATCCTCGCCGTGCTCTTCGGAGCGATCTACCGGAGCGACGAGGGCGGCCTGCTCAACGGCTTCCTCACCCAGCTCGGCCTGATCGACGCGGAGCACCCCGTCGAATGGCTCAACGAGCCCGACCTCGTCCTCTGGTGCCTGCTGTTCGTCGTCGTCTGGCACGGAGTCGGCTTCTACCTCGTCCTCTTCTCCGCGGCCATGCAGTCCGTCCCCAAGGACATCTACGAGGCGGCGCTGCTCGACGGCGCCGGGCGCGCCCAGACCTTCTTCCGGGTCACCCTGCCGCTGCTGTGGGATTCTGTGCAGACCTCCGCGGTCTATCTGGGCATCGCCGCGATGGACATGTTCGTCCTGGTGTCGACCATGACCTCGCAACAGTTCGGCGGCGGACCCGACCACCACAGCGAGGTCATGTCGACGGTGCTGATGCGCAACTTCCTGTACTTCGGCAAGAGCGGCTACGCCTGCGCCATGGGCGTGGTCATGCTCGCCCTGACCATGATCCTCTCCATCATCACGCTGCGCGCCACCCGCCGCGAGCGCATCGAGTTCTGAGCGGAGTCCCACGATGGCTGCACAGTCCACAGTGATCAAGGCTCCGGGCGAAGCTGCCGCGGAGCGGTCGGGCAAGACAGGCCGGACGGGGGATCGGGACGGGCGGCGCTCCGAGGGCATGGTCCTCAACGTCTTCTCGCACGGCTTCCTCGTCCTCTGGGCGATAATGATCGTGCTGCCCCTGATCTGGCTCGCGCTCGGCTCCTTCAAGACGGACGCGCAGATCGGCGGCTCGGCCCTGAGCTGGCCCTCGAACTGGCACTTCGACGCCTTCGGCCGGGCCTGGGAGAAGGGCATCGGCGGCTACTTCGCCAACACCCTCATCGTGCTGGTGTTCTCGGTCCCGCTGACCATGCTGCTCGGCTCGATGGCCGCGTACGTACTCGCCCGCTACCCCTTCACGGGCAACCGGGTCATCTACTACTTCTTCGTCAGCGGGGCGATGTTCCCGGTGTTCCTGGCGCTCGTACCGCTCTTCTTCATGGTCAAGCGCTTCGACATGCTGAACACCTACCAGGGCCTGATCCTGGTGTACGTCGCCTACTCGATGCCGTTCACCGTCTTCTTCATGCACTCCTTCTTCCGGACGCTGCCCACGGCGATACACGAGGCGGCGGTCATCGACGGGGCCTCCGACACCCGGATCTTCTTCCAGGTGATGCTGCCCATGGCCAAGCCCGGCCTGATCAGCGTGGGGATCTTCAACGTCCTGGGCCAGTGGAACCAGTACATCCTGCCCGCCGTGCTGATGCAGCCGCAGACGAGCGGCGAGCCCGAGCGCTACATGCTCACGCAGGGGCTCATCCAGCTCCAGTACCAGATGGGCTACGAGACGGACCTGCCGGTGCTGTTCGCCGGCGCCACCATCGCCATCATCCCCATGCTGGCGGTCTACCTCTCCTTCCAGCGCCAGATCCAGGCCGGCCTGACCTCCGCCACCCTCAAGTAGCCCCGGCGTTAGGAGCCGTCGGCTGCCGGAACCCGGGTGACCGACGTTCTGGAGGATCCAGGGCTGCCGGTCGGTGCCGCCGACGCTCCACGCCGGCCAGAAGCACCCCGGGATGGGGGCGCGGACCCCATGGGGCCAGGCGTCCCGGCCGGGCGCCTACGACCAGGTGCCGGAGCCCGTGCACTGCCGCGACGGGCCGCTGGGGTGGTCGTCGGGGCGGGTGCGTGCCGACGTCCAAGGCCGTGCCCCGGCCGTCACAGGTGAAGGTCGGTGTCCCGCCCGGCGGTCGGCCTGGCCGCCGGGCAGGGTCGCCGGACCGATCGCCGGCGGTTCGTACGTGGGCAGCAGGCCGGTGGTGAACCCGAGGGCGCCGAGGTGAAGACCCAGGCACAGCGCGGTGAAGCAGGAAGCCACCCGGACGGCCAGTCAGCCGTGGCGGGAATCCCGGGCCGTGCCGCGGGGAATCGCGTCAAAGCCAGGTGTTGAACTTGCGGATGTACCAGGTCTTCACGACCTGCGTGAGCGTGCAGTACGCGAGGAGCACGCCGATCAGCCACGGGAAGTAGCTCGCCGGCAGGGCCACGAAGCCCAGCGAGGCGGCCAGCGGGGAGAACGGCAGGTACAGCCCGGTCAGCACCGCGAGGACGGTCATCACCATCACCGGCCAGGAGGCGCGGGACTGGATGAAGGGGATCTTCCGGGTACGGATCATGTGGACGATCAGGGTCTGCGAGAGCAGGCCCTCGATGAACCAGCCGGACTGGAAGAGGGACTGGCTCGCCTCGCTGTCGGCGGCGAAGACGTTCCACATGATCAGGAACATCGAGATGTCGAAGACGGAGCTGACGGGGCCGATCGTCACCATGAAGCGGAAGATGCCCTTGGCGTCCCAGTTGCGCGGCTTGCGCAGGTACTCCTCGTCCATCCGGTCCCACGGCGTGGCCAGCTGGGAGATGTCGTAGACCAGGTTCTGCACGAGCAGCATGATCGCCAGCATCGGCTGGAAGGGAATGAAGGCGCTCGCCACCAGCACCGAGAAGACATTGCCGAAGTTCGACGACGCCGTCATCTTGATGTACTTGATCGTGTTGCCGAAGGTGGTCCGGCCCTGGATCACGCCCTGCTCCAGGACGGTGAGGTCCTTCTCCAGCAGGATGATGTCCGCCGACTCCTTGGTGATGTCCACGGCGGTGTCGACCGAGATGCCGACGTCGGCGTCGCGCAGCGCGGCCGCGTCGTTGATGCCGTCCCCGAGGAACCCGACGGTGTGGCCTTCGGCCTGCAGGGCCCGTACGATCCGGGCCTTCTGGACCGGGTTGACCTTGGCGAAGACGGTCGTACGGGCGGCCAGCGCGCGCAGCGCCGTGTCGTCGAAGGCGTCGATGTCGGCGCCGAGACGATCCGGGTACGGGACTCCAGCTCGGCGGCGGCCCGCTCGCGGCGGGACCGGCCCGGCGGCGCGAGCTTCGCGGGGGTACGAGGGGTGAGCATGGTCATGACGAATACCTCCCTCCACGGTGTCCGGGCAGCGCGAAGCCGGGCGGTCACGTGGAGTGATCATTGGACGGCGCGGGGTGCCGCGGACGGGCCACGGGATGCGCCGGGGGCATGGATGACGTATGCCTGACAGAAGGGTCAGGACATGCGGAAGGAAAGGGAAACGCGGAAGCGCACGGACACAGCAGGTGACCGCAGCCGTGCGTGCTCAGGGAAAGGCCGACCGGTCAGCGGGTCAGCCGACGAGAGCGAGAGCGCGGCAAGGACTTCGATCGGGACTCATCCCGAACACCTCCTCGCATCGCACTGTCATTGCAGGCGCGGTCCGGCCGGAAAGGCCGCAGAGGACCGGCGCCTCAGCGACCGTAGCACGATCCGGGCGACCGTTCTCTCCCCCTTATGGCCAGTAGTTGCCGGTTCGTGCCGTGTCAGCCTCTTGACGTGTCGAGGGACAAAGGCTCGACTTAAGGTTCACAAGTTGGAGAGACGCCGGGGTCTCGGAGCGAGAGCTTCTGCGACGTTTCCCCGGCCGGGGGGCGACGGCTGGCCGTCGCTTATGGGCAGGAGTGGATGAGTCGTGCAGACGCCCGGATCGCAGTCTTCGCTACATCGCGCGAATCTCGAACGGGTCGTGCGGGCGGTGCGGCTCGCGGGTTCGCTGACCCAGGCGGAGATCGCCCGCGCCACCGGACTGTCGGCGGCCACGGTCTCCAACATCGTCCGCGAGCTCAAGGACGGCGGGACCGTCGAGGTCACCGACACCTCGGCGGGCGGCCGGCGGGCCCGCAGCGTGTCGCTCAGCGGCGATGCGGGCATCGTGATCGGTGTGGACTTCGGCCATACCCACCTGCGGGTGGCGGTCGGGAACCTGGCCCACCAGGTGCTGGCGGAGGAGGCTGAGCCGCTCGACGTGGACGCCTCCTGGGTGGAGGGCTTCGACCGGGCGGAAGCGCTGGTCGGACGGTTGATCGCGGGCATCGGGGTGAGCCTGGACAAGGCCATCGGCGTCGGCCTCGGCGTCCCCGGCCCGATCGACGTGGAGTCCGGGACCCTGGGGTCGACCGCGATCCTCCCGGGCTGGGCCGGCATCAACCCCCGCCAGGAACTCTCGCAGCGCCTCGGCGTACCCGTGTACGTGGACAACGACGCGAACCTCGGGGCCCTCGGTGAACTCGTCTGGGGGAGCGGGCGGGGAGTAAAGGACCTCGCCTACATCAAGGTCGCCAGCGGCGTCGGCGCGGGACTGGTGATCAACGGCCAGATCTACCGCGGCCCCGGCGGCACGGCCGGCGAGATCGGGCACATCACCCTGGACGAATCGGGTCCGGTGTGCCGCTGCGGTAACCGCGGCTGCCTGGAGACCTTCGCCGCGGCCCGGTACGTGCTCCCGCTGCTCCAGGGCAGCCACGGACCGGAGTTGACGATGGAGCGGGTGGTCGAACTGGCCCGCGACGGGGACCCGGGCTGCCGCCGCGTCATCACTGACGTGGGCCGCCACGTCGGCAGCGGCGTGGCCAGTCTGTGCAACCTCCTGAACCCGAGCCGGGTGGTCCTGGGCGGCTCGCTCGCGGAGGCGGGCGAACTCGTCCTGGCGCCCATCCGCGAATCGGTCGGGAGGTACGCGATCCCGAGCGCGGCCCGCCAGTTGTCGGTGCTGACCGGGTCCCTGGGCGGGCGGGCCGAGGTGCTCGGCGCACTAGCTCTTGTGCTCAGTGAAATGGGCGATTCGACACTTTTGTCGGATCATGGAAGTGGAGTGCGCGCTTCAGCCGCCATGTCTTCAGTTAGATAACGGATGGCACCGTTGTCATCTCGTTAAGGATTCACTCCTTGACGGCAAACTTGCGGCCGGGGTTGACTCACATCCACCTCGGCCGCAGTGCTGCGGCCTCGTCAGGGAGGTTCAAGTAATGAACACGCGTATGCGCAGAACCGCAGTAGCCGTTGCCGCCGGCGCCATGGCCGTTTCCCTCGCCGCCTGTGGCAGCGCCAAGGAGGCCGGCGACAAGACCAAGGAGTCCGGCGCCGCCAAGGGCGACGCGATCAAGGTCGGCCTGCTCCTGCCGGAGAACCAGACTGCGCGCTACGAGAAGTTCGACAAGCCGCTCATCGAGAAGAAGGTCGCCGAGCTCACCGGCGGCAAGGGCGAGGTCGTCTACGCGAACGCCAAGCAGGACGCCACCACGCAGAACTCGCAGGTCGACACGATGATCACCAACAAGGTGGACGTCCTGATCGTCGACGCGGTGGACTCCAAGGCCATTGCCGGCTCGGTCAAGAAGGCGAAGGAGGCCGGCATCCCGGTCGTCGCCTACGACCGTCTCGCCGAGGGCCCGATCGACGCCTACACCTCCTTCGACAACGAAGAGGTCGGCAAGGTTCAGGGCAAGGCGCTGCTGGAGGCGCTGGGCGACAAGGCCAAGGACGGCCAGATCGTCATGATGAACGGCTCGGTCACCGACCCGAACGCCAAGCTCTTCAAGTCCGGTGCGCACTCCGTCCTCGACGGCAAGGTGAACGTCGGCAAGGAGTACGACACGGTCGAGTGGAAGCCGGAGAACGCCAACACCAACATGGCGGCCGCGCTCTCCGCGCTCGGCAAGGACAAGGTCGTCGGCGTCTACTCCGCCAACGACGGCATGGCGGGCGGCATCATCACGGCCCTCAAGGGTGCCGGCGTCTCCCCCCTGCCGCCGGTCACCGGCCAGGACGCCGAACTCGCCGGTGTCCAGCGCATCGTCGCGGGCGAGCAGTTCATGAGCGTTTACAAGCCGTACGCCCCCGAGGCCGAGGCCGCCGCGAAGATGGCCGTCGCCCTCGCCAAGGGCGAGAAGGCCGGCGGCACCTCCACGGTCGACAGCCCGACCGCCAAGGGTGTCGCCTCCGTGCTGATCCCGGTCGTCTCGCTCACCAAGGGCAACATCAAGGACACCGTCGTCAAGGACGGCGTCTACACGGTCGCCGAGATCTGCACCGACAAGTACGCGGCGGCCTGCGCCTCCCTCGGCCTGAAGTAGCGGCCCCCGCCGCCTCCTCGCGAGGCGGCCCCCGTGCCTGACCGGCGCCCCGCCCCCATTCCCCGCCACTGGCGGGGCGCCGGGCAGAAACGTTCCCCCATTCGCCCCGCTCCTGCTCTTTTGCACGACATCCCCGCCGGTCAGGCGGCGAAGGAGATGGTTCATGTGTCCGCTGCGCCCGTGCTGGCGTTGCGAGGGGTCTCGAAGCGGTTCGGCGCCGTTCAGGCCCTGACCGACGTAGAACTCGAGATCCACTCCGGTGAAGTGGTCGCCCTGGTCGGCGACAACGGTGCCGGAAAGTCCACGCTGGTCAAGACGATCGCCGGCGTGCACCCCATCGATGACGGCGTCATCGAGTGGGAGGGCCGTCCGGTCTCCATCGGCAAGCCCCATGACGCCCAGAACCTGGGCATCGCGACGGTCTACCAGGACCTGGCGCTGTGCGACAACATCGATGTCGTCGGCAACCTCTTCCTCGGCCGCGAGCTCAAGCGCCACGGCGTCCTCGACGAGGTGGAGATGGAGCGGCGCGCCCGCGAGCTCCTGACCACCCTGTCCATCCGGATCCCCAGCGTCCGTATCCCCATCGCCTCGCTCTCGGGCGGTCAGCGCCAGACCGTGGCGATCGCCCGCTCCATGCTGGGCGAGCCCCAGCTCGTCATCCTCGACGAGCCCACCGCCGCCCTCGGCGTCGAGCAGACCGCACAGGTGCTCGACCTGGTGGAGCGGCTGCGCGAGCGCGGCCACGCCGTCATCCTCATCAGCCACAACATGGCCGATGTGAAGGCCGTCGCCGACAAGGTGGCGGTCCTGCGGCTAGGCCGCAACAACGGTGTCTTCAACGTCGCCGACACCTCGCAGGAAGAGATCATCTCCGCCATCACCGGTGCCACGGACAACGCCGTGACCCGCCGGGCGGCCCGCACCTCGGAGGCCGGCAAGTGAGCACCAAGAACCCTGCCACCGGTCCACTGGGCAAAGGCCCCGTCGACCAGCAGGAGCACATCGACCCGGTCAACCCCGCGGCCGCGCACGACGCGATCCCGGCCGTTGACCCCCGCCTGCTCGTCAGGGAAGAGGGCCTCGCCGGGTACGTGGGCGAGTTCAAGCGCAAGATGAAGGCCGGCGATCTGGGCTCCCTCCCGGTCGTCATCGGCCTGATCGTCATCTGGTCGATCTTCCAGGGGCTGAACTCGAACTTCCTCTCCCCGGAGAACCTGACCAACATCGCGATCACGATGACCGGCACCGGCATGATCGCCATCGGCATCATCTTCGTGCTGCTGCTCGGCGAGATCGACCTCTCGGTCGGCTCGGTCAGCGGTGTCTCGGGCGCGATCGTCGCCGTCCTCGCCGTCACCCACGGCGTGAACGAATGGCTGGCCATCCTCCTGGCCATCGTCGGCGGCGCCCTGATCGGCTGCATCCACGGCTTCTTCTTCGCCAAGGTCGGCGCCCCGGCCTTCGCCGTCACCCTGTCGGGCCTGCTCTTCTGGCTCGGCGCGATGCTGCAGATCCTCGGCAGCAACGGCACGATCAACATCGACTCCGATGGCGTGGTCGGCCAGCTGACCACGTACTTCTTCTCGGACGTGGCCGTCGCCTACGGGCTGGCCGCGCTCGCGGTGGCCGGCTACTTCGTCGCGGCCTTCCTCGACGCGAGGCGCCGCGAGGCAGCCGGGATGCCGTCCCGGCCGCTCACCGAGATCCTGCTGCGCACCGGCCTGCTCGCACTGTGCGCGTTCGGTCCCGCCGTGCTGTTCAACCAGTACAAGGGCCTGCCGCTCGCGGTGGTGCTCTTCCTGCTGGCCCTGGTCGTCACGGACTTCCTGCTGCGCCGCACGACCTTCGGGCGAAACGTTTTCGCACTGGGCGGCAGCGTCGAGGCCTCCCGCCGCGCGGGCATCAACGTCACCCGGATCCGGATCACGGTCTTCGCGATCTCCAGCACCTTCGCGGCCATCGGCGGCCTGTTCTGGGCCTCCAAGATCGCGGCGGCCAACCAGAGCGCCGGCGCCGGCGACCTGCTGATGAACGTGATCGCGGCGGCCGTCATCGGCGGCACCAGCCTCTTCGGTGGCCGGGGCCGGACCTGGAACGCCCTCCTCGGCGTCATGGTCATCGTCTCGATCCAGTACGGTCTGGCCCTGGAGGGAATCGCGACTCCGATCCAGTACATGATCACGGGTGCCGTACTGCTGGCCACCGTGGTGATCGACTCGGTCACGCGCAAGACCCAGAAGACGGCCGGACGTGCCTAAGCGGTAAGACCCGTCACAATGCCCGGCGCCACTTCGTGTGGTGCCGGGCATCCGTGCGTACATATGTGCGTACGCCTGTGCGGGTATACGCCTGTTTGTGATGTGTGACCACGCGATGGTGTGTTCATGTATGACAAAGGTGTGACTCACGGGGGCGGCCCGATGACCGCACCCGCGAGCGGAACATTAGACTCGTCGGACCAGCAAGCAACTGCAAGGAGGCTCGGGTGCTGCTGCCCCGCATCAAGGGACCGCGCGATCTGGACCTGCTCAGCCAGGAGGAGCTCAACCAGCTCGCCGCCGAGATCAGGTCCTTCCTCGTCGACGCCGTCTCCAAGACCGGCGGGCACCTCGGCCCCAACCTCGGGGTGGTCGAACTGACGATCGCCCTGCACCGGGTCTTCGACTCGCCCAAGGACAAGGTCCTCTTCGACACCGGCCACCAGGCCTACGTCCACAAGCTGCTCACCGGCCGTCAGGACTTCGGCAACCTGCGCTCCAAGGGCGGCCTCTCCGGCTACCCCTCGCGCGCCGAGTCCGACCACGACGTGATCGAGAACTCGCACGCCTCCACCGTGCTCGGCTGGGCCGACGGCATCGCCAAGGCCAACGAGGTGCTAGGCCGCGAGGACCACCACGTCGCCGCCGTCATCGGCGACGGCGCGCTGACCGGCGGCATGGCCTGGGAGGCGCTGAACAACATCGCCGCCGCCAAGGACCGCCCCCTGGTCATCGTCGTCAACGACAACGAGCGCTCGTACGGCCCCACCATCGGCGGCCTCGCGAACCACCTGGCGACCCTGCGCACCACGGACGGCTACGAGCGCTTCCTGGCCCGCGGCAAGGACCTCCTGGAGCGCACCCCCGTCGTGGGCAAGCCGCTCTACGAGACCCTGCACGGCGCCAAGAAGGGCCTCAAGGACTTCATCGCCCCGCAGGGCATGTTCGAGGACCTGGGCCTGAAGTACATCGGCCCCATCGACGGCCACGACATCGAGGCCCTGGAGTCCGCCCTGCAGCGCGCCAAGCGCTTCAGCGGTCCGGTCATCGTGCACTGCCTCACCCAGAAGGGCCGGGGCTACGAGCCGGCCGTCCAGGACGAGGCGGACCGCTTCCACGCGGTCGGCGTGATCCACCCGGACACCGGCCTGCCGGTCAGCACCGACGCCGCCAGCTGGACCTCCGTCTTCGCCGACGAGATGGTCAAGCTCGGCAAGGAGCGGGGGGACATCGTCGCCATCACCGCGGCCATGCTCCAGCCGGTCGGCCTGAAGAAGTTCGCGGACGCCTACCCCGACCGGATCTTCGACGTCGGCATCGCCGAGCAGCACGGCGCCACTTCGGCGGCGGGCCTGGCGACCGGCGGCGCCCACCCGGTCTTCGCGGTGTACGCCACCTTCCTCAACCGCGCCTTCGACCAGGTCCTGATGGACGTCGCCCTGCACAAGTGCGGGGTCACCTTCGTCCTGGACCGCGCCGGTGTCACCGGCACCGACGGCGCCTCCCACAACGGCATGTGGGACATGTCGATCATGCAGGTCGTACCCGGTCTGCGGCTCGCCGCCCCGCGCGACGCCGAGCAGCTGCGCGCCCAGCTGCGCGAGGCCGTCCTGGTCAAGGACGCGCCGACCGTCGTGCGCTACTCCAAGGGCGTCGTCGGCCCGGCCGTCCCGGCCGTCGGCCGGATCGGCGGCATGGACGTGCTGCGCACCCCGGCTCCCGAAGTCACCAGGCCGGACGTACTCCTGGTCTCCGTCGGCGCGCTGGCCCCGATGTGCCTGGAGATCGCGAACCTGCTCGACAAGCAGGGCATCACCACCACCGTCGTGGACCCCCGCTGGGTCAAGCCCGTGGACGAGGCCCTGGCCCCGCTCGCCGACCGCCACCGCGTGGTCGTCACCGTCGAGGACAACGGCCGTACCGGCGGCGTGGGCTCCGCCGTCTCGCAGGCGCTCCGGGACGCGGGGGTCGACGTACCGCTGCGCGACTTCGGCATCCCGCAGCGCTTCCTGGACCACGCCTCCCGCAAGGAGGTCATGGCCGAGATCGGGCTGACCGCTCCGGACATCGCCCGGCAGGTCACCGGCCTCGTGGCCAAGCTGGACGGGCGCTTCGACAGCGAGCCGGCCGCCGCCGTCGACTAGGCCGGACAGCGCAGGCCGGATCGCCGCGCGGTTGCACGCCACGGGCCGGGAGATCACCCTTGAAGGGGTGGGCCTCCCGGCCCGTTCGCGTGCGTCATCACCTGTCGGAGGTGCGTCGGTGAGTAAGGATCTGAACAGCCCCTTCCGCACCAAGACGGTGGAGCAGTCCATCCGCGACACGGAGGAGCCGGAACACGCACTCCGCAAGTCGCTCTCCGCCTGGGACCTGACGGTCTTCGGCGTGGGCGTCATCATCGGCACCGGCATCTTCGTCCTCACGGGCATCGCGGCCCGGAACAACGCCGGACCCGCCACCTCCCTCTCCTTCGTGGCAGCGGGCATCGTCTGCGCCCTCGCAGCGCTCTGCTACGCCGAGTTCGCGTCCACCGTGCCGGTGGCCGGTTCGGCGTACACCTTCTCGTACGCCTCGATCGGTGAGCTGCCCGCCTGGATCATCGGGTGGGACCTGGTGCTCGAGTTCGCGCTCGGCACCGCCGTCGTGGCGGTGGGCTGGTCCGGGTACGTGCGCCACCTCATGTCGACGAACCTCGGCTGGGACATGCCCGCCGCGCTGTCGGGGCCCGACGCGGGAGGATCCTTCGACCTGCTCGCCTTCCTGCTGGTCCTGGTGCTGACCGCGATCCTGGTCATCGGGACGAAGCTCTCGGCCCGGATCACCGCGGTCGTCGTCGCCATCAAGGTCACCGTGGTCCTGCTGGTCATCATCGCGGGCCTGTTCTTCATCAAGGGCGACAACTACTCGCCGTTCATCCCCCCGGCGCAGCCCCAGGAAGCGGGCGGCGGCCTGCACGCACCACTGGTCCAGCTGATGTTCGGCTACGCGCCCACCAACTTCGGTGTCATGGGCATCTTCACCGCGGCCTCCCTCATCTTCTTCGCCTTCATCGGCTTCGACGTCGTGGCCACCGCGGCCGAGGAGACCAAGAATCCCCAGCGGGACATGCCGCGCGGCATCCTCGGCTCGCTGCTGGTCTGCACGGTGCTCTACGTCGCCGTGACGCTGGTGGTCACCGGCATGCAGAAGTACACGGAGATGTCGCCCACCGCCCCGCTCGCCGAAGCCTTCAAGTCGGTGAACCAGCCGTTCTTCTCCGGCGCCATCAGCCTCGGGGCGGCCGTCGGCCTGATCACCGTGTGCATGATCCTGCTGCTCGGCCAGACCCGCGTGTTCTTCGCGATGAGCCGTGACGGACTGCTGCCGCGCGTCTTCTCCGTCACCCACCCCAAGTACCGCACGCCGTACCGGGCGACCCTCCTGCTCGGCGGGATCATCGCCATCGTCGCGGGTTTCACCAGCCTGGAGAAGCTCGCGGAACTGGTGAACATCGGCACCCTGTTCGCCTTCGTGGTGGTCGCCCTCGGCGTGATCGTCCTGCGCCGGACCCGCCCCGACCTGCACCGGGCCTTCCGCACCCCGTGGGTGCCGGTCGTCCCGATCGTGTCGATCGCGGCCTCGCTCTGGCTGATGCTCAACCTGCCGGCCGAGACCTGGATCCGGTTCGGCATCTGGATGGTCGTCGGCTTCATCGTCTACTTCCTGTACGGCCGCAGCCACAGCCGGCTCGGCAAGCTCGGCCAGGACGCGAAGTTCTAGACGCGCAGCAGGGCACGGAACGGCGAAGCCGGCCGTACGCGTCACCCGTACGGCCGGCTTCGCCGGTGCCGGCTCCGTCAGCCCTTGGCGGGGGAGTCCTTCGCGGAGGCCGGGACCTTCTGGTCCGTGCGGAGGGCTTCCCACAACTGGGTGGCCTGCGGCTCGGCCACGACCACCCGGTTCGGGTCCACCTTGTCGTAGGCGACCGGCAGCATGATGGTCTCCATCGTGTCCGGGTCGACGCCCTTCATGCTCTTGGCGAAGTCGGAGAGCGCGGTGAGGGAGGCGAGGTCCGAGTCGGTGGTCAGCGACTTGGTGCCGGCGTCGGCGAGCTTGTAGAGCCGCGCCGGGTTGCCGAGCGCGTCCTGCTTCTTGACCTCGGTCAGCATCGCCATCATGAACTGCTGCTGCAGGCCTATGCGTCCGAGGTCGCTGCCGTCCCCGTAGCCGTAGCGGGTACGGACGAACTTGAGCGAGTCCGTGCCGTTCAGCCGGTGCGTGCCCGCGTCCAGCTTCAGCCCGCCCTTGGCCCCGCTCATCGGCTTGTCCAGGGTGACGGTGACCCCTCCGAGCGCGTCCACCAGGCCCTTGAAGCCGGCGAAGTCGACCTCGACGAAGTGGTCCACGCGGACGCCGGACATCTGCTCCACGGTGTTGACCACACAGGCCGGACCGGCCAGCGAGTAGACCGAGTTGAACATGACCCGCTTCGCGGACGGCACGGTCTTGCCGTCCCCGTCCTTGCATTCGGGCCGGGTGATCAGGGTGTCGCGGGGGATGCTCACCGCGGTGGCCTTGGCCCGGCCCTCGGGTATGTGCACCAGCATCGCGGTGTCCGAGCGGGCGCCGCTGACATCGCCGTGGTCGAGGTCGGCGTTGGCTCCGGCACGCGAATCGGAGCCGAGCACCAGGATGTTCTGGGCGTTCGCGGCCCCCTTCGGCGGCCGGTTGTCGCCGATGGCCTGGTCCAGGTCGACGCTGTCGATGTTGCCGTTGAGGTGGCTGTACATCCACCAGCCGGCTCCGGCGGCGCCCAGGATCAGCACGGCGACCAGCAACAGGGTGATCCGCAGAACGCGGCGTCGGCGGCGCCTGGGGCGCGCGTGCGTGTCCGTCATGGGGGTGAATCTTAGACAGATATTCGAACGGCCGAAGCCCGCCCCCGGGAAGGGGCGGGCCAGGCCGTCAGATACCCGTCTGCGAGCCGGACTAGGCCGGGATGCTCGCCAGACCGGGAGCGAGGAACTTCTTGCCGTTCACGCGCTCCGAGACGCCTTCACGGTCCAGGTACGGCGTGACGCCACCCAGGTGGAAGGGCCAGCCCGCACCGGTGATGAGGCAGAGGTCGATGTCCTGGGCCTCGGCCACGACACCCTCCTCCAGCATCAGGCCGATCTCCTGCGCCACCGCGTCCAGGACGCGGTCGCGGACCTGCTCCTCCGTCAGGACGACATCGCCCTGCACCAGGAGGGCGGCGACCTCGGGGTCCAGCTCCGGCTTGAAGCCGTTCTCGGCGGAGTAGACGTAGAAGCCGCGCTTGCCGGCCTTGACCACGGCCGCCAGGTTCGGGGAGACGGTGAAGCGCTCCGGGAAGGCGCGGTTCAGGGTCTCGGAGACGTGCAGACCGATGGCCGGGCCGACGAGCTCCAGCAGCACCAGCGGGGACATCGGCAGGCCGAGCGGCTCGATGGCCTTCTCCGCCGTGACCACCGGGGTGCCCTCGTCGATGACGTTCTGGATCTCGCCCATGAAGCGGGTCAGGATGCGGTTCACGACGAACGCCGGGGCGTCCTTGGTGAGGACCGCGGTCTTCTTCAGCTTCTTGGCGACACCGAAGGCCGTGGCCAGCGAGGCGTCGTCGGTCTGCTCACCGCGGACGATCTCCAGCAGCGGGAGGATCGCGACCGGGTTGAAGAAGTGGAAGCCGACCACGCGCTCCGGGTGCTGGAGCTTCGAGGCCATCTCGGAGACCGACAGCGAGGAGGTGTTGGTGGCGAGGATCGCGTGCGCCGGGGCGACCGCCTCGACCTCCGCGAACACCTTCTGCTTGACGGACATCTCCTCGAACACGGCCTCGATGATGAAGTCCGCGTCCGCGAAGCCCTCGGCCTTGTCCAGGACACCCGTCACCAGGGCGGTCAGGCGGTTGGCCTTGTCCTGGTTGATGCGGCCCTTGCCGAGCAGCTTCTGGATCTCGGCGTGGACGTAGCCCACACCCTTGTCCACGCGCTCCTGGTCGATGTCGGTGAGGACCACCGGCACCTCCAGGCGGCGCAGGAAGAGCAGCGCCAGCTGCGAGGCCATCAGGCCCGCGCCGACGACGCCGACCTTGGTGACCGGACGGGCCAGGGACTTGTCCGGGGCACCGGCCGGGCGCTTGGCGCGCTTCTGGACCAGGTTGAAGGCGTAGATGCCCGAGCGCAGCTCGCCGCCCATGATGAGGTCGGCCAGGGCCGTGTCCTCGGCGTCGAAGCCGGCCTGGAGGTCGCCCGACTTGGCCGCGGCGATGATGTCCAGCGCGCGGTAGGCGGCCGGAGCGGCGCCGTGCACCTTGGAGTCCGCGATGAAGCGGCCCTTGGCGACGGCCGCGTCCCAGGCCTCGCCGCGGTCGATCTCGGCGCGGACGACCTCGGTGGTGCCGTTCAGGACGTTCGCGGTCCACAGGAGCGACTGCTCCAGGAAGTCCGCACCCTCGAACAGCGCGTCCGCGATGCCCAGGTCGAAGACCTGCTTGCCGCGCAGCTGCTTGTTCTGGTTGAGCGAGTTCTCGATGATCACCGAGACCGCGCGCTCGGCGCCGATCAGGTTCGGCAGGATGGCGCAGCCGCCCCAGCCGGGAACCAGGCCGAGGAAGACCTCGGGCAGCGAGAAGGCCGGGATCGCCTTCGAGACGGTGCGGTAGGAGCAGTGCAGACCGACCTCGACGCCGCCGCCCATGGCCGCGCCGTTGTAGTACGCGAAGGTCGGGACCGCCAGCGCGGAAAGGCGCTTGAAGACGTCGTGGCCGCCCTTGCCGATGGCGAGCGCCTCGTCGTGCTTCTTCAGCAGCTCGACGCCCTTGAGGTCGGCGCCGACCGCGAAGATGAACGGCTTGCCGGTGATGCCGGCGCCGACGATGGAGCCCGCGAGGGCCTCCTGCTCGACCTGGTCGATCGCCGCGTTCAGGTTGGCGAGGGACTGCGGGCCGAAGGTGGTCGGCTTGGTGTGATCGAAGCCGTTGTCCAGCGTGATGAGCGCGAAGCGCCCGGCGCCGAACGGCAGGTCCAGGTGGCGGACGTGCGCGGACGTGACGACCTCGTCCGGGAACAGCTCGGCCGCGCCCTTCAGGAGCTCAGCGGTGGTGCTCACTTGGAGTCTCCCTCGGCGTTGAAGTTCGGGTTCTCCCAGATGACCGTGGCGCCCATGCCGAAGCCGACGCACATGGTGGTCAGGCCGTAGCGGACGTGCGGCTGCTCCTCGAACTGACGGGCCAGCTGCGTCATCAGGCGCACGCCCGAGGAGGCGAGCGGGTGACCGAAGGCGATGGCGCCGCCGTACTGGTTCACGCGGGCGTCGTCATCGGCGATGCCGTAGTGCTCCAGGAACGCGAGGACCTGGACCGCGAAGGCCTCGTTGACCTCGAAGAGACCGATGTCGTCGATCGTCAGGCCGGCCTGGGCCAGGGCCTTCTCGGTGGCCGGGATCGGGCCGTAGCCCATGACCTCGGGCTCGACGCCCGCGAAGGAGTACGAGACCAGGCGCATCTTGACCGGGAGGTTGTTCTCCCGGGCGAAGTCCTCGGACGCGATGATCGCGGCGGTGGCACCGTCGTTGAGACCGGCGGCGTTGCCCGCGGTGACCCGGCCGTGGGTACGGAACGGGGTCTTCAGGCCGGCCAGGTTCTCCAGCGTGGTGCCCGGGCGCATCGGCTCGTCGGAGGTGACCAGGCCCCAGCCCGTCTCACCCGCTGCCTCGTTGGTGTTGCGCACCGAGATCGGGACCAGGTCCTGCTGGATCTTGCCGTCGGCGTACGCCTTGGCGGCCTTCTCCTGCGAGCGCACGGCGTACTCGTCGGCGCGGAGCTTGGTGATCGTCGGGTACCGGTCGTGCAGGTTCTCGGCGGTCATGCCCATGAACAGGGCGGACTCGTCGACCAGCTTCTCGGAGACGAAGCGCGGGTTCGGGTCCACGCCCTCGCCCATGGGGTGGCGGCCCATGTGCTCGACACCGCCGGCGAGGGCGACGTCGTACGCACCGAAGGCCACACCGCCCGCGACGGCGGTCACGGCGGTCAGCGCGCCGGCGCACATGCGGTCGATGGAGTAGCCCGGGACGGACTGCGGGAGGCCCGCGAGGATGCCGGCCGTACGGCCCAGCGTCAGGCCCTGGTCGCCGATCTGCGTGGTCGCGGCGATGGCGACCTCGTCGATCTTCGCGGGGTCCAGGTCCGGGTTGCGGCGCAGCAGCTCCCGGATCGCCTTCACGACGAGGTCGTCGGCGCGGGTCCCGTTGTAGATGCCCTTCGGGCCCGCCTTGCCGAACGGGGTGCGGACGCCGTCGACGAAGACGACGTCCCTGACGGTACGAGGCACGTTGGCTCTCCTCCAGGTGCGGGTGTGCACTGCTGCGCGGGGGCATGCTCGGCTTACGTCACTGAGCGCCCGCTCACCCGGCCATGCTACTTGTCGGTAACCGGAGTGGACACCCCCTCCCGAAGGAGCGGCGAACGTCACACCGGCTCCGCGTCGCTCCAATGTCCGGGCAGGGTGCCGGCCCCGCCCGCCGCCAGCAGCAGCGCCAGCATCCGCGCGTGGTTGTGCTCCTCGGCCTCGAAGAGCCGTACCGCCTCCGCGTACACCGGGTCCCCGGCCCGGTCCGCCTTGCCGATCAGGGCCAGTCCGTCCCCGTCCTCGCCGACCTGGAACCGCTGCAGGCTCCGGACGAGCGCCGGATCGAGCGCGGCCCCCCGGCCCCAGTCCGGGTCCCCGACCGCGGCGCGGCGCTCCCGCTCGGCCTCGAAGTCGCGTACCCATGCCCCGTACCCCTCGTACCCATTATTGAGCATGTTCAAAAGTTAACGGGGTTTGAGCGTGTTCAAAAGCGATGTCGCAGGGCTGTTGCGGAACCGGGACGCCCTCCGGGGATGCGCAGAGCCCCCGGCCGAAGGAACGGCCGGGGGCTCTCTGTGATGTGGCGCCGCGTCAGGCGCGCGCGGCGAGGGCGGTGACCAGCGCCGCCGTCACCTGCTCGATCTGCCACGGGCGGGCGCCGTAGCCCGCGAGGGCCTGCGCCACCGCTTCCGCCTCCAGCCGGTGCGGCGGCTCCCAGCACAGCCGGCGGACCGTGTCCGGGGTGATCAGGTTCTCCTGGGGCAGGTTCAGCCCCTCGGCCAGTGCGGAGACGGCCGCGCGGGCCGCCGACAGCCGTACGGCGGCGGCCGGGTCCTTGTCGACCCAGGAGCGCGGCGGGGGCGGACCGGCCGGGGTCGCCCCGGGCTGCGGCAGCTCGTTCTCGGGCAGCGCCTTCGCCCGGTCCACGGCGGCCATCCACTGCTCCAGCTGGCGCCGGCCCATCCGCTGCCCGTAGCCGGGCAGGGCGGACAGGGCCTGTACGTTCGCCGGGAGGGCGAGGGCGGCCTCGACGATCGCGGCGTCGCCCAGCACCTTGCCGGGCGACACGTCGCGCCGCTGCGCGATCCGGTCCCGCGACTCCCACAGCTCCCGCACGACCGCCATCTGCCGGCGGCGGCGCACCTTGTGCATACCGGACGTACGGCGCCACGGGTCCTTGCGCGGCGGCGCGGGCGGGGCGGCGGCGATGGCGTCGAACTCCTGGTGGGCCCATTCCAGCTTGCCCTGCCGGTCCAGCTCCTCCTCCAGCGCGTCCCGCAGGTCCACCAGCAGCTCCACGTCGAGCGCGGCGTAGCGCAGCCACGGCTCCGGAAGCGGGCGGGTCGACCAGTCGACGGCGGAGTGGCCCTTCTCCAGCGCGTAGCCGAGCACGCTCTCGACCATCGCGCCCAGTCCGACCCGCGGGAACCCGGCGAGGCGGCCGGCCAGTTCGGTGTCGAACAGGGAGGTGGGCACCATGCCTATTTCGCGCAGGCACGGCAGGTCCTGGGTGGCGGCGTGCAGGATCCACTCGGTGCCGGTCAGGGCCTCGCCGAGTGAGGAGAGGTCGGGGCAGCCCACCGGGTCGATGAGCGCGGACCCCGCGCCCTCGCGGCGCAGCTGTACCAGGTAGGCGCGCTGGCCGTAGCGGTATCCGGAGGCGCGCTCGGCGTCGACGGCCACGGGGCCGGTGCCCGCGGCGAAGGCCGCGACCACTTCGGCGAGGGCGTCGGCGTCGGCGACCACCGGAGGGATCCCCTCACGGGGTTCCAGCAGTGGAATCGGCGGCCCATCGGACGAACTGACGACTTCGTCCGGGGGGCCGCCCCCGGTGGTGGTGCGCAGGTCTGCTGCGGTCTCTTGGGCGTCGGTCACCGGTCAAGGGTATCCGTGGATGTGACGCGCCCGTCGCCGGAACGTTCCGTCGACGGGCGCGGGGTGGCAGGGCGGAGGTTCGTCCGGGGTTCACGGGGGATTCGCCCGGGAACCTCGGGGCGGGGTCAGTGGATGATCCCGGTCCGCAGAGCGACGGCGACCATCCCGGCCCGGTCGCCGGTGCCCAGCTTGCGGGCGATCCGGGCGAGGTGGGACTTGACGGTCAGGGCGGACAGGCCCATCGAGACACCGATGGCCTTGTTGGACTGCCCCTCCGCGACGAGGCGCAGGACCTCGACCTCGCGGCCGGAGAGCTCTCGGTAGCCGCCCGGGTGGCTCGGGGCACCCGGGGGGCGGCGGTGCATACGGGCGGCGGCGGCGCCGATGGGTGCGGCGCCGGGCCGGCTGGGGAGCCCGATGTTGGTCCGGGTGCCGGTGACGACGTAGCCCTTCACCCCGCCCGCGAGGGCGTTGCGTACGGCGCCGATGTCGTCGGCGGCGGACAGGGCCAGGCCGTTCGGCCAGCCCGCGGCGCGGGTCTCGGAGAGCAGGGTGAGACCGGAGCCGTCGGGCAGGTGGACGTCGGCCACGCAGATGTCGCGCGGGCTGCCGACTCGGGGACGGGCCTCCGCGATGGACGAAGCCTCGATCACGTCACGTACTCCGAGGGCCCACAGATGGCGGGTCACGGTGGAACGCACGCGCGGGTCGGCCACGACGACCATGGCCGTCGGCTTGTTCGGGCGGTAGGCGACCAGGCTTGCGGGCTGCTCGAGAAGAACGGACACCTAGGCCTCCTGGGGGAGTGGCGGGACGGCCGGCTCGGGGAAGGAAGCCGGTGCGAACCGTGCGGATGGTCACTGACTCCTTCGGCACGTCACCCACCCGGCTTTAGGGAATGATCACGATTTGGTGAGTAACAATTCGGGCAATTCGGACGCACGATCGATCATAGGGTGATCAGAACCCCGCAATGGACGCCCCGTTCCGACACTCCGTTACGGAGTTCGCTCGGGCGTTCCCCGCCGTGGGCGCTCTTTCGGGTCGGCTCGCGCGCCCGTGCGGTCCCGGTCCTACGGGTGGTGCGGACCGCGGCGCTGTGGCAGGGACACCACGCCCGTGACGCTGTCCGTCGGCCCGACCGGCGGCAGCCCGGCGATCTGGCACAGCAGCTCGCACCAGGCGGACAGGTGCGCGGAGGTGTCCGGCACCCCGCCCACGCCCTCGCGCGGCGTCCAGGAGGCTCTGATCTCGATCTGCGTCGCCGGCCGCCGCTCCGCGAGCCCGCCGAAGTAGTGCGAGCCCGCCATGGTCACGGTCCCGCTCGCCTCCCCGTACGCCAGCCCGCGCGCGTCCAGCGCCCCCGTCAGCCAGGACCAGCACACCTCCGGGAGGAGGGGGTCCGTGGCCATCTCGGGCTCCAGTTCCGCCCGTACCAGCGTCACGAGCCGAAACGTTCCGTGCCAGGCGTCGTGCCCGGCCGGATCGTGGAGCAGGATGAGGCGGCCGTCGGCCAGATCGTCCTCGCCGTCCACCACCGCCGCTTCCAGCGCGTAGGCGTACGGGGCCAGTCTCTGCGGCGGCTTCGTGGGGTCGATCTCGATCCCCGGGCGCAGTCTCGCCTTCTTCAAGCCGTCGACCGCCCGCCGGAACGGGAGCGGGACCGAGCTCTCCTTCGCGCTGTCCATACCGTCAGCGCCATCTGAAAATCGTCCCTGAGCCGCAGCCATGCGGGGAAGACTAGGCGGAACGAGCGCCCGTGCGGCGCAGGGACACCCGCGCCGAGCCGGGCAACTCTTCATACGTGCGAAGATTTGGGTCGTGAGTGCCAACGAACGCCCCAAGGGCCAGCCGAGTCAGACGTACGATTCCGCCTTCCTGAAGGCGTGCCGGCGGGAGCCGGTGCCGCACACCCCGGTGTGGTTCATGCGGCAGGCCGGGCGCTCGCTCCCCGAGTACCGCAAGGTGCGCGAGGGGACCCAGATGCTGGAGTCGTGCATGCGGCCCGACCTGGTCACCGAGATCACGCTGCAGCCGGTGCGCCGCCACAAGGTGGACGCGGCGATCTTCTTCTCCGACATCGTGGTCCCGCTGAAGGCCATCGGCGTCGATCTGGACATCAAGCCGGGCATCGGCCCGGTCGTGGCCCAGCCGATCCGCCGCCGCGAGGACCTCGCACAGCTGCGCGACCTCACCCCTGAAGACGTCTCGTACGTCACCGAGGCGATCGGCATGCTCACCGGTGAACTGGGCTCCACGCCGTTGATCGGTTTCGCGGGTGCGCCTTTCACCCTTGCGAGCTACCTGGTCGAGGGCGGTCCCTCGAAGAACCACGAGCACACCAAGGCCCTGATGTACGGGGACCCGGAGCTGTGGGCGGACCTGCTGGACCGCCTCGCGGAGATCACCTCCGCCTTCCTGAAGGTCCAGATCGAGGCCGGCGCCTCCGCGGTGCAGCTCTTCGACTCCTGGGTCGGCGCGCTGGCCCCGGCGGACTACCGCCGCTCGGTGATGCCGGCGTCGGCGAAGGTCCTGGAGTCCGTCGCCTCCTACGGGGTCCCGCGCATCCACTTCGGCGTGGGCACGGGCGAGCTGCTCGGCCTCATGGGCGAGGCCGGCGCGGACGTCATGGGCGTCGACTACCGGGTCCCGCTCGACGAGGCCGTCCGCCGGGTCGGCCCGGGCAAGGCGCTCCAGGGGAACCTGGACCCGGCCGTGCTCTTCTCCACCCCGGAGGCCGTCGAGGCCAAGACGGACGAGGTCCTCGCCGCCGCGGCCGGCCTGGAGGGCCACGTCTTCAACCTGGGCCACGGCGTCCTCCCGACGACGGACCCGGACGCCCTGACCCGCCTGGTGGACTACGTCCACACCAAGACGGCCCGCTGAGCGGAAACCGCACCCGAGCAAGATCGAAACGTCGGTACTGTGCCGTGCATGACATGGCGCAGGCCGACGTTTCGCATATCCGACGGACAGACCATCGCCGGGGCCTGGTGCCTCGTCTGGCGCAGGCACGAGTTGCTGGACGAGCACTACCCCGAGCACCTCTTCGTCTACGCGGACGGAAGGATCACCCTCGGGCAGTACGCGGCGACGGACCTGGCCGGGCTGGCGGAGCAGTTGGCCTCGGGGAAGACCGCACTGGACCGGCCGGACGCGCGCGAGTGGCCCGCCGAGCCGTCGAAGTGGGAGTCCCGCTCGCCCGAGCCGCGGACGGACGAGAGCTTCCTCCTGGAGGTCGCCGACGAGATCGCCCGGCTCGCGGGCCGTCCGTCGGCCGGCGACCGGCTCTGGGAGGCCATCCGGTGCTACCAGCGGGAGACGACGGAGGCCAACCGGTCCCTGCTCCGGGCGGCGTACCTCGCCGTCCCCGCTCACCTGCGGGTCTACGTCCTGGGCGACATGGACCGCCAGGACCGGCCGCTGCGGATCCTGGTGACCGACCTCGGCCAGTCCGTGGACGGGGACGGTCCGGTGGTGACGGAGGCGATGCACCGCGACGCGCGCGCCTACTTCACGGACCGGGACCGGGACGTCGCGCTGGCCGAGGAGCAGCAGGCCGTCCGGTACGCGGACGACCCGGCCGGCGCCCCGCAGCCCCCGGTCGTCCTCTACGAGACCACCTACCCGAGGGGCTGGCCGGACGAGCTCGGCGACTTCGCGCTGCGCAACGACTACGACGCCCCCTTCACGTACGAGGGGGAGACCTACCCCACCGTGGCCCACGGGTACTGGGCCCGCTCCGCCGCCGGCCGGGACGGCCACGACCGCGTCCGCGCCGCCGTCACCGCGCGCGAGGCGCAGGAGACGGGCGGACGGGCGGCGCGGCGCGAGGACTGGTCCGGCGCACGGCTCGCCGTCATGGCCGGGCTGCTGCGGGCCAAGTTCGACCAGCACCCCCGCCTCGCCCAGGTCCTGCTGGCCACGGGGGAGGCGCCGATCGTCTACACCGGGATCTCCGAGGCACCGTTCTGGCGTGACGAGGGCCCCCGCGGCGGACGGAACTGGACGGGCCGCCTCTTGGAACTGGTCCGCTCCGAACTCCGGGCGGAGCGCTACACGCCCGCGGCGCGGACCGCGGAGACGGCCTTGCGGGCCGCCACCAGGACGGGGTCCCAGACCGGGGAGAACGGCGGGGCGTAGCCCAGGTCCAGGGTGACCATCCGGTCCACCGTCATGCCCGCCGTGAGGGCGACCGCCGCGATGTCCACCCGCTTCGCCGAGCCCGCGCCGCCGACGATCTGGACGCCGAGGAGGCGGCCCGTGCGCCGTTCCGCCAGCATCTTCACCGTCATCTCGACCGCACCCGGGTAGTAGCCCGCGGTGTTGGTGGAGGTGATCGTGGCCGTCACGAAGCGCAGGCCCGCCTCCAGCGCGTCCTTCTCGCGCAGCCCCGTACGGGCGATCTCCAGGTCGCAGACCTTGCTGACCGCCGTGCCGACCACCCCGGGGAAGGTCGCGTACCCGCCGCCCACGCCCGAGCCGATGACCTGGCCGTGCTTGTTGGCGTGCGTGCCCAGCGGGATGTGCCGGGTGCGGCCCGCGACCAGGTCCAGGACCTCCACGCAGTCACCGCCCGACCAGATGTTCTCGTGGCCGCGGACCCGCATGGAGAGGTCGGTGAGGATGCCGCCCGACGGGCCGAGCGGGAGGCCGGCGGCGCGCGCGAGGGCCGTGCGCGGCTCCACGCCGATGCCGAGCACGACCACGTCCGCCGGGTACTCGTCCCCCGTCGCCGTGGCCACCGCGCGGACCCGGCCCTCCTCGTCGGTGAGGACCTTCGTGACCTCGGCGCGGGAGACCGTACGGATGCCCATGCCGTTCATCGCGCTGTGCACCAGGCCGCCCATGTCCGGGTCCAGCGTGGCCATCGGCTGCTCGCCGCGGTGCAGGACGGTGACCTCGTACCCCCGCCCGACCAGGGCCTCCGCCATCTCCACGCCGATGTAGCCCGCGCCGACGACGACCGCCCGGCGGCCCTCCGTGCGCTGCAGCGTGTCCATCAGCCGTCGGCCGTCGTCCAGGGTCTGGATGCCGTGGACCCCGTGCGCGCCGATGCCCGGGATCCGGGGACGGACCGGGCGGGCGCCCGTCGCGAGGACGAGTTTGTCGTAGCCCGTCCAGGATTCGGATCCGCCGTCCAGATCGCGGGCGCGGACCCGGCCGCCCGCGAGGTCCAGCTCCACCACCTCGGTCCGGGTGCGCACGTCGATGTCGCGCGCCCGGTGTTCCTCGGGGGTACGGGCGATCAGGTCGTCCCGCTCGCCGACCAGGCCGCCGATCCAGTACGGGATCCCGCACGCCGAGTACGAGGTGAAGTGCCCGCGCTCGAAGGCGACGATCTCCAGCTCCGCCGGGCCCTTGAGCCGCCTGGCCTGTGACGCGGCGGACATGCCCGCCGCGTCACCTCCGACCACCACGAGTCGTTCCGTCGCCATCGCCCGCACCGTCCTCAGCCGCCGCCGTCGTCTACGGGGACACGCTACGGGCGCGGGTGCGCTCAGTCCTCCCCTTCGGCCCCGTTCCGGTCCGCCGCGGACGGCGCCGCCGGGACGGACTGGCGGGGCACCCGGGCCGGGGCGGGCCCCGCCGTCGTCTTCGGCTTCGCCGGGCGCAGCTTGCGGTACACCCGGAACCCGAGCGCCAGCAGGCCCGCCGCCAGTGCGAACGGCAGCACGGCGGCCGCGGCGAGCACCAGGTACCGCACGAGCGTGGAGAACACCTTCCAGCCGCCGCTGAGGGCGTCGCCGAGGCCGGGATCCTCCTTCTTCGCCTTCTCCGCCTGCGGCGGGGCCGGCTCCGAGACCTCCAGGGTGATCGTCCCCATCGAGGTCTGGTCCTTCAGGGCCGTCTGCTGCGCGAGCAGCGACTCCAGATCGGACTGGCGCCGGCTGAGCTCGCTCTCCAGCATCACCACCTCGCTCAGCGCCGAGGCCCTGCCCATCATCTCCCGCACCCGGGCCACGCTGGCCTGCTGGGACGCGACGCGGCTGCCGATGTCGGCGACCTTCTCGGTGACGTCCTGCGCGTCGACCTTGCGGTGCAGGAGCTTGCCGCTGCCTTCCATCGCGCTGAGCACCGCGTCGTAGCGCTCGCCCGGCACCCGGAGGGTCAGCGTGGAGGTCATCCGGCCGTCCGCGCCGCGTCGGGTCGACTCGTTGCCGACGTAGCCGCCCGCGCCGTCGGCCGCCGAACGGGCTGCCGCGAGGGTCTTCTGGGCGTCCGCCGTCTCGATGCCGAGGGTCGCCGTACGGATGACGTTGGGGCGGACCGCGGGCTGCTGCTGCCCGTTCTTGCCGGCCGCTTCGGGCGCCGACGCGGGGGGAGCCGCCGCCGCTCCCTGCGCGCCCTCCTGGGCCTTGCCGCCCTGGGCGGGAGCGACCGCCGCCTTGTCGCCGGCGCCGTCCCGGCTCCCGTCGGCGCCGCAGCCCGTGAGCGCGAGGGCTCCGGCCAGGGACAGGGCGGCCAGGGCCGTCGCGGAGCGCTGTCTGTGCGGAGTGCGCATGGTGTCAAACCCCCGAGGTTCGGCTGGTGTTGCCGTTTCGACGTAAAGGGTCCCGTCGCGGGTTTCACCTCCGCGGTCCCGGGCCGGTCCCGATGCGGTCACGGTCCGGCGTCGGTGATGGGTCTGAGACGATGTGTCCATGCACGAAGCGGACATGCGTACGGATCGACCCGGCCGGACCCGGCACGTCGTGGTCATCGGCGGCGGCATCGCGGGTCTCGCGGCGGCCCACCGGCTGCTCGCCGACGGCGTGCGGGTCACGCTGCTGGAAGCCGGACCGCGGCTCGGCGGCAAGCTGTACGCCGGTGAGCTCGCCGGCGCCCCCGTCGACCTCGGCGCCGAATCCGTGCTCGCCCGCCGCCCCGAAGCCGTGGCCCTCGCCCGGGCCGTGGGACTGGGCGACGCCCTGCAGCCGCCCGCCACCGCCACCGCCCACCTGTGGACCCGCGGCGCGCTGCGGCCCATGCCGCGCGGGCACGTCATGGGCGTCCCGGGCGACCTGGCGCCGCTCGCCGCGTCCGGGGTGCTCTCCGCGGAGGGCCTGGCCCGGGCCGAGGCCGAACGCACGCTGCCGCCCGCCGAGATCGGCGAGGACGTCGCCGTCGGCGAGTACGTCGCCGCCCGCCTGGGCCGCGAGGTCGTCGACCGGCTGGTGGAACCCCTGCTCGGCGGGGTCTACGCGGGCAACGCCTACCGCATCTCCATGCGGGCGGCGGTGCCCCAGCTCTTCGAGGCCGCCCGGACGCACGCGCTGCTGGGCGACGGCGTACGGGAACTGCAGCACCGGGCGCAGGCACAGCCCCAGTCGGCCGGTCCGGTCTTCGCCGGCATCGACGGCGGTATCGGACGGCTCCCGCTCGCCGTGGCCGAGGCCTGCCGGTCCGCCGGAGCCCGGATCGCCACCGGTACCCCCGTGAGCGAGGTCCTCCGTACGGCTGAAGGCTGGCGGGTCGTCGCGGGCTCCGAGGCCATCGAGGCCGACGGCGTGATCGTGGCCACCCCCGCCGGCCCCGCCGCCCGGCTGCTGGACGGGCTCGCACCGGCCGCCGCGGCCGAGCTGCGCGGGGTCGAGTACGCCTCCATGGCCCTGGTCACCATGGCTTTCCGGCGCTCCGACCTGCCGGCCTCCGTCACCGGGGGCGACGCGAGCGGGTTCCTCGTACCGCCCGTCGACGGCCGGACCATCAAGGCCTCCACCTTCTCCAGCAACAAGTGGGCCTGGGCCGGGGCCGATCCCGAGCTCTTCCTGCTGCGCACCTCCGTGGGCCGGTACGCCGACGAGGCGGATCTGAAGCGGGAGGACGGGGAGCTGGTCGAGGTCTCGCTCGTCGACCTGGGCGAAGCCGTGGGCCTCGCGGCCCGGCCGGTGGCCTCCACGGTCACCCGCTGGGACGGCGGGCTGCCCCAGTACCCGGTCGGCCACCTCGGCCGGGTGGCCAGGATCCGCACCGCCGTCGCGGCCCTGCCCGGCCTCGCGGTGTGCGGCGCGCTCTACGACGGGGTGGGCATCCCGGCGTGCATCGCCAGCGCGGAGAAAGCCGCGGATGCGGTGATCGTCTCACTGGGGGCGGGTTCGGTACCCCTGGCACAGACCACTGATCTGCACACGGGACAATAGGCACATGACTGCTCCAGAGAAGATTCCCAACGCGGGGAAGAAGGCGAAGGACCTCAACGAGGTCATCCGCTACACCCTGTGGTCCGTCTTCAAGCTGAAGGACGTACTCCCGGAGGACCGCTCCGGTTTCGCCGACGAGGTCCAGGAGCTGTTCGACCAGCTGGCCGCCAAGGACATCACCGTCCGCGGCACCTATGACGTCTCCGGCCTGCGCGCCGACGCGGACATCATGATCTGGTGGCACGCGGAGACCGCGGACGAGCTGCAGACCGCGTACAACCTGTTCCGCCGCACCAAGCTGGGCCGCGCGCTGGAGCCGGTCTGGTCGAACATGGCCCTGCACCGCCCGGCCGAGTTCAACAAGTCGCACATCCCGGCCTTCCTGGCCGACGAGGTCGCCCGCGACTACGTCAGCGTGTACCCCTTCGTGCGCAGCTACGACTGGTACCTGCTGCCCGACGAGGACCGTCGCCGCATGCTCGCCGACCACGGCAAGATGGCCCGGGGCTACCCGGACGTGCGCGCCAACACCGTCGCCTCGTTCTCCCTGGGCGACTACGAGTGGCTGCTGGCCTTCGAGGCCGACGAGCTCTACCGCATCGTCGACCTCATGCGTCACCTGCGTGCCTCCGAGGCCCGCATGCACGTCCGTGAAGAGGTGCCCTTCTACACCGGACGCCGCAAGTCCGTCGCCGATCTGGTGGCCGGGCTCGCCTGATACCTCCCCTGGGGGGAAGGGCCGGAGGAACTGACTCATTCCTCCGGCGGATCGGGAGGCCCTGCCCCCGAAACGACGCAGCCGGAGATCCCGCCCGGAAGTTCAGACGACTGGCGGCAGCGGTGCCCTGTGGGCGCTCGCTGCCCGGTCGTCCAGCGACACCGGTGCGGGCTCCGGATGCGGCGGACACGTGACACGCCGTCCCGCGATGTCACCTGTCAGCAGATACCGCTCCACGTGACGGTCCACGCAGTCATTGCGTCCGCCGACCACTCCGTGGGTGCCGGATCCTTTCTCCGTGACCAGCGCGGCCTCGGCGCCGAGCCGCCGCTGGAGCTCCAGCGCGCCTGGGTACGGGGTCGCCCCGTCCCGCTCCGCCGCGACGATCAGCGTGCGCGGCAGCCGGGCCGGCCGCGCCCCGACGTCCACCGGCCGCCGCCGCGCGCGCACCGGCCAGTCGGCGCACGGCAGGTTCAGGAAGGCGTTGGCCCAGGTCTCGAAGGGAGCCGTACGGGCCAGTCCGGTGTTGTCGCGGTCCCAGGTCTCCCAGTCCGCGGGCCAAGGGGCGTCGTTGCACAGCACCGCCGTGTAGACGGCCGTCGCGTTCTCGGCCTCGGCCGCGGCCGCCGGGTCGGGAGCCGCCTGCCGTACGAGCTCCGCCGGATCGCCGCGCAGGAACGACGCCAGGGCCGCCGCGCGGTCCGGCCACACGTCGTCGTAGTAGGCGGCCTTGAGGTAGGCGGCCTGGAGCTCGCCGGTGCCGACGCGGCCGCCGGCGGGGGTGCGGGCCACCGCGTCCCGGACGCGCTCGTAGCTCGCCCGCACGGCCTCCGGGGTGGAGCCGAGGCCGTACGTGGCGTGGTGGCGGGCCGCCCAGGCCCGGAAGTCGTACCAGCGGCGCTCGAATCCGGGTGCCTGGTCGAGGTTGTTGCGGTACCAGACGCGGCGCGGGTCGGGATCGACCGCCGAGTCGAAGACCATGCGGCGGACGTGGCCCGGGTACAGGGTGGCGTACACCGCGCCGAGGTAGGTCCCGTACGAGGCGCCCATGAAGGTCAGCTTCTCCTCGCCGAGCGCGGCGCGCAGTACGTGCAGATCGCGGGCGTTGTCCGGCGTCGTGTAGTACGGCAGGGCGGCGCCGGCCCGCCGCGCGCAGCCGCGCCCGTACGCCCGGGCTTCGGCGGCGCGCCGCTCCTTGTACGCGGGGGAGGGACGGGCCGGGACCTGGGTGGGGCCCCCGGTGCGAGCGGCGGGGTCCTGGCAGGACAGCGGGGCGGAGCGGGCGACGCCGCGCGGGGCGTAGCCGACGAGGTCGTAGGCGGCGGCGATCCGCTCCCACCCGGGGAGTCCGGCGACGAGCGGGAAGTACATGCCGGAGGCGCCGGGTCCGCCGGGGTTGTGGACGAGCGCGCCCTGGCGGGCGGCGCCGCGGGCACCGCTCGCCGGGACCCGGCTGACGGTCAGGGAGATCTGCGGGCCGTCGGGGCGGGCGTAGTCGAGCGGTACGCGCAGGGTCGCGCAGCGCACGGGCGCGGACAGCCCCTCGGCCGCGGGGCAGGCCCCGAAGCGGAGGCCGGAGGCGGCGGCGCGTCGGGCGGCGAGGCCGGCGCCGGCCGACTCGGCGGCGGGGCGGGGCTCGGCGGCGGCGGGGGTGGCGCCGCACACGGTGAGGGAGAGGACCGCCGCTGCGGCTCCGTGGCGTACCAGTGCCGTCCACATGGCGACCCCTTCATCTCATCGGTCCGTCCGATGAGATTCCAGGGCCACCTCCCTGTACAGCCGGCGCCGGGTGTGTCGGGATCCGTACCCCCCTTGCCACGCGATCCGCCCCCGGTTGCCGTAGCGCTCCTCCAAGCCGTACCGGGATCAGGAGCTGCTGGAACAGCTGGAGCCGGACGAACTGCTGCAACTCGAACTGCTGCCGCCGCCACAGCTGGAACTGCTGCCCGAGCAACTGGAGCTGCTGCTTCCGGAGCAGCTGGAGCCGCTTCCCCCGCAGCTGCTGCCGGACGACCCGCAGCCCGATCCCGAGCCACAGCTCGAACCGCCCCCTCCGCTCCCGCCGCCGTCGCTCGCGGCGCACCAGACCACCGGCAGGACGTCGGCGGAGGACGTGTGCGAGGAGCCCGGGTCCGAGTGGTGCGGACGGGATCGCGACTGGGCCGCGGCCAGCCGGGTGCCGCGCGCGGCGGGCACCAGCTGCCCGCGCAGGTACGGGTCCCGCAGGCCCCGCAGGCCGGACAACGCGGTCTGCGCCTGCGGGGTCCGGTCGTTCACGTAGCGCGCGCGGATGTCGCGCAGCGCCCGCTGCCCGGCCGGGGTGATCCGCGCTCTGGCCCGCGCCGCGCAGATCCCGCCCGCCACGATTCCGAGCAGCAGGACGGGCAGCACCTTGACGATGAACGGCACCTGCGTGCCGGGGTCGACGGCGAACCCGACGAAGGTGAGCGGCAGCGACACCGGCACGAGGAATCCGCACACCACGGCCTGGGTCAGGCCCCAGCGCCGCCATGTCCGCCCCCATCCGGGCGGCGAGAGCAGCCCGCGGGCGGCCAGCGCGTCCCCGGTCTCCTGGACGGCCGGGTCGAGCATGGCGGCGTAGCGCAGCTGGTAGAGCCATCCCGAGGGCGCGCCGCGGTGAGCCTGCAGGACCGCGCGCTCGGCGGGGTCGCCCGCCCGCGCCCCGGGGCTCACGTGGACGATCCCGGGGCCGCCCATGATCAGCCGGCCGTCCCCGAGCATCGAGACGAGGGCGGTGTCCACGACGTTGCCGGGGCCGCCCGTCATGAACGCGGCCTCGGACAGGTCGTGGAGGACCGGCGCCGGTCCGGCCGGACGCGGCCGGGCCCGGCGCAGGCCGAGGAAGAGCAGGCCGCTGGAGGCGGCGACGGCGATCCAGAGGGCGAGGGCGAGGAGGTTCACGCGGCCCTCCCCACGAGGGCCCGGGCCCAGCGCGCCACCCGCCGGGGCGGCCGCGCCCCGGCCCGGTCGCGCCACCACGCCGTGAGCCGGCGCCGGGCGGCCGGGTCGGCCGGCAGGTCCTGGATCAGCAGGTGCTCGGCGAAGTCCAGCGCGTCCCGGCGGTATCCGCCGGTCATGGGACGGCCCTTGGCATAGGCGAGGAAGGCAGTGCGGTACGGCTCGTCACCGCCCAGGATCGAGGGCAGCTCCGGAGCCAGCCTGGCCACCACGTCGGCCCGCTTGGCGGCCAGTGCCCGGGCCTGCACCCGGATCCGCTGCCGGTCGAACCCCTCGGGCACGGGCGTTCCGGCCACCAGCGCCGACAGCAGCGCGGCCTGCCCGAGCCCTACGCGGGTACGCGCGGCCCCGTCGTCCCCGGCGGGGCGGGGATCCGGTGCGGCAACGGGCCGGTCGGGTGCTGCGGGTGCATCGGGTGCGGCGGGTGCGGCAGAGCCGACGGGGACGCCGGGGGCGGCGGGTGCCGTGGCCGCCGGGCCCGCCGTCAGTACCGCGCGGATCGCCGCCAGCTCGCCCGCCAGCTCCGGCTCCGGCGGGAAGTCGTCGTCCCGCTCCAGGAGGACGCCCGGCGGGTCCACCCGGGAGCGGAGCTCGGCGAGCACGTCGAGGACCAACGGCGGCACCGGGTGGGCGTGCGTGTCGTGCCAGACACCGCCCCGTTCGACCCCGCCCGCCACGTGTACGTACGCCAGCGCCTCCAGCGGGATCGCGTCCAGCACGGCGGCCGGGTCCTCGCCCCGGTTGACCCGGTTGGTGTGCAGGTTGGCCACGTCGATGAGCAGCCGCACACCGGTCCGCTCGACCAGCTCCGTCAGGAACTGCCCCTCCGTCAGCTCCTCGCCCGGCCACGAGATCAGCGCGGCGATGTTCTCCAGCGCGAGCGGCACGGGCAGCGCGTCCTGCGCGATGCGTACGTTCTCGCACAGCACGTCCAGCGCGTCGCGCGTGCGCGGCACCGGCAGCAGGTGCCCGGCCTCCAGCGCGGGCGAGGAGGTGCGGACGAAGGCGATGTGCTCGGTGACGAGCGGCGCCCCCAGCGCCACCGCCCGTTCCCCGAGCGCCGTCAGCTTCGCCGGGTCGGGGCGATCGGCGCCGCCGAGGCCCAGCGAGACCCCGTGCGGCACGACGCGGGTGCCCCGCTCGCGCAGCCTCAGCAGAGCCTCGGGCAGGTGGCCCGGGCAGATGTTCTCGGCCACCACCTCGACCCAGTCCAGGCCGGGCAGCCGCTCGACGGCGTCCGCGATCTCCGGCCGCCAGCCGATGCCCACCCCCAGGTGTGCCATGGGCTTCATGTCTTTCGCCCCCCTCCCGGCGCATCTCATCGCGCCGTGTGCCGAAGTGATGGCCCCGGCGGAGTCGAGCCAACCGCGAAGAGGGACGTTCAGAGCAACATTTGAGGTTCCGCCGGACCGGAGAAAGTCCGTCCGACCGGGAAGTCCGTCAGAGCCGGGCCCGCAGGGCCGGGTGGTCGGAGACCACCGTCGCGCTGCCGGGAGCGATCTCGGTGAAACCGGCATCGCGGACGACCGGCAGCCCGCCGGTGCTCAGCTCCGCCCACCGCTCGCGCGGCGCCGTCCGTACGGCCAGTGCGAAACCGGACTCCTGCCAGGCGGCCCGCTCCGCGTCCGTCAGCTCCCACCACGCCAGTTGCGCGGCGTGCCCGGCCTGGGCCATCGCCTTGCCCGCCGACATGTCGAGATCGGGGTTGAGCCACAGCACGGGCAGGTCCGGCCCGGTGGCCGCGGTGACCGGCTCCGGGTCGTCCAGGTCGGTGCCCGACACCTGGAGCTTGGCGAGCTCCTTGGGCCAGCCGTCCAGGGGCACCGGCGGGAAGACCCGTACCTCCGAGGTGTCACCGTGCACCGTGACGCCGGGCAGGGTCTGCGCCTTGCGCCACTCCGCCCCGCGCGCCCGGCGGACCACCTTGCGGATCCGCGCGTCCTGCCAGTCGCGGACGGCCTCGGCCCACTCGCCCTCGCCCCGCGACCGCTCGTCGGTCAGCAGGACCAGCACCGCGCGGGCCGCCGTCTGAAGCGCGTCCGTCCGGGCGGGCGGCTCGGCCTTCTCGATCCGCACCACCAGCGGCAGGACGAACTGCGGGGCCTCGTCGCGCAGGACGTGCTCCTGCCGGAAGGGGCTGTCCGCCCCGACCGCGGGTACGCCGGTGGTGTCGTCGGTGTGCTGGCTGCTCATCCCGCCAAGGATGCCAGGCTCCGCCTTCAGGATGATGCCCCGGGTGGGCGCTCCGGGTGAGGATCGGGGCCATGAAGAGTGATCTTTTCGCGTCCGAGAACCTCGTCCAGGCAGCCGTCGCCCCCGGGATGACCCTGCAGAACGCCAAGTCCGTGAAGTACGCCGTCAACGGCGAGATGCTGGCCCGCCAGGGCTCGATGGTGGCCTTCCGCGGGAACCTCCAGTTCGAGCGCAAGGGTCAGGGCATAGGCGGCATGCTCAAGCGCGCCGTCACGGGCGAGGGCCTGGCGCTGATGTCCGTACGCGGCCAGGGCGAGGCCTGGTTCGCCCACGAGGCGGGCAACTGCTTCATCATCGACTTCGAGCCGGGCGACGCGCTGACCATCAACGGCCGCAACGTGCTCTGCTTCGACCCGACCCTGTCCTACGAGATCAAGATGGTGAAGGGCGCCGGCATGACCGGCGGCGGACTCTTCAACAGCGTCTTCACCGGCACCGGCAAGCTCGCCGTGGTCTGCGACGGCAACCCGATCATCATCCCGGTGACCCCGCAGGCCCCCGTGTACGTGGACACGGACGCGGTGGTCGGCTGGAGCGCCAAGCTGGAGACCGGCCTGCACCGCTCCCAGTCGGTCGGCTCGATGATCCGCGGCGGCTCCGGCGAGGCCGTCCAGCTGAAGCTGAGCGGCGAGGGCTTCGTCATCGTCCGGCCCAGCGAGGTGACCGAAGTGGCGGCGGGACACTGAAGCTGACCGCCGTGGGCCGCCGCTACGGACTGCGGCGGCCCTGGGTGCTGCGCGGGGTCGCACTGGACCTGCCGCCCGGCGCCCTGGTGCGCATCGAAGGCCGCAACGGCGGCGGCAAGTCCACCTGGCTGCGACTCGTGGCCGGGATCGACACCCCGACCGAGGGGCGGATCACCGGGCGCCCGCCCCGCACGGCGTACGTGCCCGAGCGCTTCCCGGCGGCGCTGCCGCTGACCGCGACGGCCTACCTGATTCACATGGGCCGCGTGCACGGGCTCGCGCGCGGCGGCGGACCGGGCTGCCGAGTGGCTGGAGCGGTTCGGGGCCGCCGCGTACGCGCACACTCCCCTGGCCGAACTCTCCAAGGGGAGCAGTCAGAAGGTGGCCGTCGCCCAGGCCCTGCTCGCCGAACCCGGGCTGCTCGTCCTCGACGTGGGGGTACCTCCCAGCGGTAGCTGGGGGAGCGTGGACCGGGCTCGACGCGCCGGCCCGCGCCGAGCTGGACCGGGCCGTCGCCGAGCGGACCGCCGCCGGAGGCACCGTGGTCTTCGTCGACCACGACCCCGCGCGGCTCGCCGGGGCGGCCGATGCGCACCACCGGATCGAGGGGGTCGCGCTGGTCCCCGTACGGGAACCCGTCCATGCGGGGCCGTACGTACGGATCGAGGCCGTCGGACCGCCCGGCGCCGAACAGCCCCCCGGCCTGGCCGCCGAGCCCGCGCCCGGCGGCGGCGTGCGGCTGACCGTGCCCGCCGCCCGGTCCGACGCGGTGCTGCGCGAACTGCTCACCGCCCGCCCGTCCTGGCACATCCGCGATGTCCGGGAGTCGGCGTGACCGGTCTGCTGCGCTACCAGGGCGCCCTACTGCTGCGCTCGCAGCGCTGGCTCGCGCCCGTGCTGCTGTACGCCGCCTTCGTGGCCGTCGGGGTGCGCCCGGGCGACCCGGTGCTCGACTCGCTGGGGTACGCGGCCGCGGCGCTGGTCCCGGTGGCCGCCTGGCTGGTGCGGGTCTGCGTGACCAACGAACCCGACGCCGCCCGTGACTGCGCCGCCGCCGCTGCCGGTCCGCTGCGGGTGCACGCGGCGGCCCTGCTCACCGCGCTGGGCGGTGCGCTGTTCGCAGGGGCGGCGGCCACCGCTGCGGTGCTGCTGATCGGCCGGAGGGAGCCCGGGGCGGGCCCGGCCGCGGCCGCCCTGGCCGGGGCCGCGGGCGTACTGGTGTGCGCCCTGACCGGGGTGGCCGTGGGCGCGCTGTGCAGCCGGCCGCTGCTGAGGGCTCCCGGTTACGCGGTCCCGGCGGCCGGCCTCGGCTGCCTGCTGGCCGTGGTCACCGCGGGCTCCCCGGCCCGCGTGGCGGTGACGGGGCTGGTCACGGGCTCGGCGCAGCCGGCGGCGGGCGCCCTGGCCGGGGCGCTGGCGCTGGCCTGCGCGGCGGGCGCCCTGGCCTGCCGGGCCGCCGCGCGGCGGGGCTGAGTACGCTCGTGGGCATGGACCAGCCCGAACAGGACGCGTCGTACTGCCCCGCCCCGGCGGCCCCGGTCGCCGCCGTGGCGGGGCCGCCGTACGCCGACTGCCTGGAGTGCGGCCGGCCCACCGAGTACGGGGTCGCGACCCCGGGCGTGGTGCTCTGCCCCGTGTGCGAATGGCAGGAAGCGCAGCGCACGGCCTGCTCCGGCTGAATCCGGCGGCTACTTCCCGATCAGCTCGGAGACCTTCACGAAGCGGTAGCCGCGCTTGCGCAGCTCCGGGACGACCTTCCGGACGGCCTCCTCGGTGACCGGCGCCGCGCTGCGCGTGCAGTGCATGACCACCACCGAGCCGGGCTTCACGCCCGCGAGCACCTGCTCGGCCACCGCGGCCGGGTCCTTCGCGAAGGCGTCCCCGCTGACCACGTCCCACTGGACGGCCGTCACCTTGGCCGTGGACAGGGACCGCAGCGCCTGGTCGTCGTAGCATCCACCGGGGAAGCGGAAGTAGGGGACGGTGTTGACCGCCCCCGCCTTGTGGAAGGCGGCGAAGGCCCGGTCCACGTCGGCGCGGGCGGCGGCGCCGTCGAGCGCGGGCAGCCCGTAGCAGGGGGACTTGAAGGCGTAGTGGCTGTACGAGTGGTTCGCGATCTCGAAGTTCGCGTCCGTGCCGATGGACTTCGCCTGGTCCGGGTACTCCTCGGCCCAGCGGCCCGTCATGAAGATCGTCGACGGCACCTTCAGGGTGCGCAGCGTCGTGATCAGCTGGGGGTTGTCGAAGTGCTCCCCGTCCGCGGCGCGCGGCCCCTGATCGGCGGTCATGTCGGCGTCGAAGGTCAGCGCCACGGTCTTGTCGCCGCTCTGCTTAGCCCGTTCGAACACCGGGGTCAGGCCGCCCGGGCCGGGTGCCAGGGTCGGGGCCTTGCCGGGTGCGCCGGGCTGCGGGGCGGCGGACGAGGACGGAGCGGAACCGGCCGCGGGCGGCGTGGCGGAGCCGGGTGAGGTCGCCGCGGGGGTGCCCAGACGGGCGGCACGGCCGGCGTCCGGGGTGTCGGCGCCGCCCCCGCAACCCGCGAGGGCGGCACTGAGGACGGCTACGGCCGCCACTTTGCGCACAGAATTGGTCACACAGGCAAAATATATGACTATCTGGAAAGTGGTCGTGCACGGCGCTCCTCTACGGCGAAGTCACCCTTCGGAGCATCGGATGCCTCAGCGGTCGCCAGGTCACTGCCACGGGCCGGTCACCGCGAACGTGGTCCCCGGGGCGTAGGCGTTGACGTACATCGTCCGCCCGTCGGGGGAGAAGGTGACCCCGGCGAACTCCCCCCACTCCGGGGCGCCCGGCCGCCCGATGTCCTCGGCGTTGCGGGCCACCGGATAGACCTCGCCGCCGACCGTCACGCCGAAAACGTACTGCGCCCCGCCGCCGTCCTCACACACCATCAGCCCGCCGTCCGGGGCCAGGCAGATGTTGTCGGGGGAGTCCCCGGGCAGCTGGACGTCGGTGGCCGGACCGAAGAGCACGTCCAGCCGGAGCCGGGCGCGCAGCGGGTCGTAGAACCACACCTGCCCGTGGTGGTCGGCGCCCGCGCCCTCGCGGGTACGGGCGTAGCTGGAGACGAAGTGGACGCCGGGCCGCTGCGCGGCGGCGCCCCAATAGCAGCCCTCCAGCTTCTGCGCGTGGGTGATCCCGCCCGGCCCGAAGTCCTGGAACCGGATCGCGGTCCCGGCCGCCGAGGGGTCCGGTACGGGGACCCACTCCACCGGGAACTCGGCCCCGGGCTCGTCCACCACCGCCAGGTCCGTCAGCCCCGGCACGCGCAGCGCCTCCAGGGCGCCGCCGGCCCGCAGCGAGCCGGTTCCGCCGAGGGGGCGGGCGGGCAGGAAGCGGTAGAACAGCCCGAACGGCTCGACGAAGGCGTCCTCGGTCTCGTACACGACCCCGCGGTACGGGTCCACGGCGACGGCTTCGTGCGCGAAGCGGCCCATCGCGGTGAGCGGGACCGGTCCGCTGCGGCGGGGGTCCGCGGGGTCCACCTCGAAGACGTAGCCGTGGTCCTTGGCGTAGCCCGAGGTGCCCGCGCGGTCCTCGGTCTCCTCGCAGCTCAGCCAGGTGTTCCAAGGGGTCCGGCCGCCCGCGCAGTTGACCGCCGTACCCGCGAGGGCGACCCGCTCGCCGGTCACCGCACCCGCCGGGTCGAGCTCCAGGACGGTGCAGCCGCCGAGGGCGTGCGGGTCGTAGGTGAGCCCGTCGACGGCGGGGACGCGCAAGGCGGCCGTGGTGCGGTTCTCGTGGTTGCGGACCAGCCGCACGCCGCCGCCGTCGGCGCCGAAGGCGGCCATGCCGTCGCAGTTGGCGGGGACGGCGCCCTCGCCGGAGCGCAGCCGGTCGCCCGCGCGGGAGAGCACCCGGTAGGTGAACCCCGCGGGCAGGTCGAGCAGCCCGCGCGGATCGGGCAGGAGGGGCCCGTACCCCCGGGTCGGCCGGGCGGCGCCGGCCCGTCCGGTGAAGAGGGCGCCGAGCGCCCCGCTGAAGGCGATCCCGCCCGCGGCGAGCAGGCTGCGTCGGGTCACGGACATGGGCAACTCCCCGTGGCAGAACTGGAGATGTCCCCCAGCTGCTGCTGGGGGTGGGTGCCCCCTTGGCCCGTGGTACCACGCGGCACGCTCCGGCGGGGGTGTGCCCCGCCGGAGCCGTGGCGGATCAGACGAGCTTGGCGCTCAGGGTGATCGTCGTGCCCGTCAGGGCCTGGCTGACCGGGCAGTTCTTCTTCGCGTCCTCGGCGGCGGCGACGAAGGCGTCGCTGTCCAGGCCCGGGACCTCGCCCTCGGTGGTGAGGTGGATGCCGGTGATGCCCTTGCCGGGTACGAAGGTGACCGCGGCCGAGGTGGTCAGCTTGGCCGGCGGGTTGCCGGCCTTGGCCAGTACGTTCGAGAAGGCCATGTTGAAGCAGCTGGAGTGCGCGGCGGCGATGAGCTCCTCCGGGCTGGTCCGCCCGTTCGCCGCCTCGTCGGTGCGCGCGGGCCAGGAGACGGGGTAGTTGCCGAGGCCGGACGAGTCGAGGGTGACGACGCCCTTGCCCTGGAGCAGGTCGCCTTCCCAGACGGCGTGTGCGTTGCGTGTGGCGGCCATGGTGGATCCCTTCGCAGAAGTGGAAACGACCGGACACCCGCCAGGGTGCCCGGCGTGCCCAAACCTACTGCGAGACCAGGGGCTTCGCGTCGCGTGCCAGCGCGGTGAGCCGCGAGATGGCGCGGAAGTACTTCTTGCGGTACCCGCCGTTCAGCATCTCGTCACTGAAGAGCCGGTCGAAGGGGACCCCGGAGGCCAGGACGGGGACCTCGCGGTCGTACAGGCGGTCGGCCAGTACCACCAGCCGCAGGGCCGTCGACTGGTCCGGCACCGGGCCGACGTCGGTCAGGCAGACCGCGGATATCCCGTCGGTCAGCGCGCCGTAGCGGCTCGGGTGGACCCGGGCCAGGTGGTCGAGCAGGCCGGGGAAGTCGTCCAGGCTCGCGCCCTCGGTCGCGTACGCGGCCTTGGTGACCTGCTCGTCGGAGAAGGGGGCCGGGGCCTCCGGCAGGCCGCGGTGGCGGTAGTCCTGGCCGTCGATCCGCAGCGGCCGGAAGTGCGCCGACAGCCCCTGGATCTCGCGCAGGAAGTCGGCGGCGGCGAAGCGGCCCTCGCCGAGCTTGCCGGGCAGCGTGTTGGAGGTGGCGGCCAGCGCCACACCCTGCTCGACCAGGCGGCTGAGCAGCGAGGACACCAGGACGGTGTCGCCCGGGTCGTCCAGTTCGAACTCGTCGATGCACAGCAGCCGGTGCCCGCCCAGGGTCTGCACCGTCTGCTGGAAGCCGAGGGCGCCGACCAGGTTGGTCAGCTCCACGAAGGTGCCGAAGGCCTTGAGCGCGGGCTCGGCCGCGGTGGCGTGCCACAGGGAGGCGAGCAGGTGGGTCTTGCCGACGCCGTAGCCGCCGTCGAGGTAGACCCCGCGCGGGGCGGTGGGGGGCGTGTTCTTCGCGGTCCTGGCGAACCAGCGGCGCTTGCCCGCGCCGGTGGCGTGTGCGCCGCCGAGGCCCGCCGCGAAACCGCTGAGCACCGTGACGGCCTCGGTCTGGCTCGGCTGGGACGGGTCCGGGTTGTACGTGTCGAAGCGCACCGAGTCGAAACGCGGCGGCGGCACCATCTCGGCCACCAGTCGTTCGGCGGGCACCCGCGGCTCGCGGGCGCACAGGGCCTGGGGTCCCACATCGGCTATCGGGGGACGACCGGACGGGGCACCGGAGGTGGAGAGTGATGTTGACACAGCACTTAACTCTACGGGGCGTGGCACACTGCACCGATGCGACGCCTGTTCCCTGTGACCGATCAGACACCAGCCCCGTCCCAGGCCCCGGCCGACCGGGAGTGGTCGCTGGACGAGCTCGCGGATGCGTACGCGTACCCCGCTCTGGGCGAGGGTGCCCACTGGCTGCGGGCGAACATGGTCTCCACCCTGGACGGCGCGGCCCAGCACGACGGCCGTTCGCAGCCCATCTCCGGCGAGACCGACATGCGGATCTTCGGCACCCTGCGGGCGCTGGCCGATGTGGTGGTCGTCGGCGCGGAAACGGTTCGCCAGGAGGGCTACCGCCCGGCCCGCGCGCGGGAGGCCTTCGCCGCCCGGCGCGCGGCCGCCGGACAGGGCCCCGCCCCCGCCATCGCGGTGGTCACCGCGAGCCTGGACCTCGACTTCACGCTCCCCCTGTTCACCTCCCCGCTCGTGCCGACCCTGGTCGTCACGGGGGCCGCCGCGCCCGCGGACCGGGTGGCCGCGGCCCGCGCGGCCGGCGCCGAGGTCGTGGTGGCGGGCGACGGGGCGGGCGTGGACCCGGCCCGCGCGGTACGGGAGCTCGCCGGGCGGGGGCTGCGCCGCCAGCTCACCGAGGGCGGGCCACGGCTGCTGGGCCAGTTCGTGGCCGCCGACGCGCTGGACGAGCTGTGCCTGACGATCTCGCCGATGCTCACCGCCGGGGACGCCCAGCGGATCTCCGGAGGCCCCTCCGTCACGGTTCCGCACCGGCTCGCGCCCGCGTGTGTACTGGAAGAGGCCGGGTTCCTCTTCACGAGCTACCGTCGGATCTGACAAGGGGCGGAATTTGTCGTTCCGCTTAGCTTTCGCTGGGCACATATACCTGCGCAGGCCCCGTGCGACAGCGGGGCAGGATGGTTTCCGCAGGGGCCGGCCAGCCGGCCTCGGCCCATGAAGGAGAGGGCGTCCGTGTTCACGAGCGTATTGATGATCGAGCAGCCGCTGACCTCGGTGGACGTGGACTTCGTCACCACCCTGCACGGAGACGACCAGGTCTCCTTCGTCGTCCTCATGCAACCCCGGGGAGACCAGGACCGACTGCTGCGCGCCATCGACGACGTAGCGCTCGGCGAGCTCCCCGAGGCCATCCGCGAGGGCGACGAGCCCGAGGGCGATGCCGCCCGCGGCCCCGCGGCGCACGCCCTCGCGCACTCCCTGAACGCCCTGCGCCAGAAGGGCGCGGGCGCCACGGGGCAGCTCATCGGGGACCACCCGCTCGACAAACTGAAGACCGTCGTGGAGGAGACCGGGGCCGACGAGGTGATCGTCCTGACCGCCCCGCACTTCGTGGAGGAGTTCTTCCACCGGGACTGGGCCTCCCGGGCCCGCCACATGGTCGGCGTTCCGGTGCTCAAGCTCTTCGCCCACAACGAATAGGCTGGGCGGGCACAGCCCACGCGCACACGTACAGCACTCGATCCTGGAGCGACCTGAATGAAGCCCGGCCTGCCGACCGCCATGGAACGGCCCCACTTCATCGGCATCGGCGGCGCCGGCATGTCCGGCATCGCGAAGATCCTGGCCCAGCGCGGCGCGCAGGTGGCCGGCAGCGACAGCCGGGGGGACTCCGACACCGCCCACGCGCTGCGGGCGCACGGCGCCACGGTCCACGGCGGCCACGCCCCCGGCAACCTCGCCGACGACTCCACCTGCGTGGTCGTCTCCAGCGCCATCCGCGCCGACAACCCCGAGCTGGCGCGCGCCGCCGAGCTCGGCATCCCCGTGGTGCACCGCTCCGACGCGCTGGCCGCGCTGATGGACGGGCTGCGCCCGATCGCCGTCGCCGGTACGCACGGCAAGACCACCACCACCTCGATGCTGGCGGTGTCCCTCTCGGCGCTGGGTCTGGACCCCTCGTACGCCATCGGCGGCGACCTGGACGCCCCCGGCTCCAACGCCCACCACGGCGAGGGCGACATCTTCGTCGCCGAGGCGGACGAGAGCGACCGCACCTTCCACAAGTACAGCCCGCAGGTCGCGATCATCCTCAACGCGGAGCTTGACCACCACGCGAACTACGCGTCGATCGAGGAGATCTACGAGTCCTTCGAGACCTTCGTCTCCAAGGTCGTGCCCGGCGGCACGCTCGTCGTCGCCCACGGCCAGGAGGGCGCGGCCGAGATCGCCCGCCGGGTCGCCGGCCGGGAGGGCCTGAGCGTCGTCACGTACGGCGAGGAGCCCGAGGCCGACGTCCGGATCACGAAGATCACCCCGCGCGGGCTGACCAGCGAGGTCACGGTCGTCCTCGACGGCCGGATGCTCACCTTCACCGTCTCCGTGCCCGGCCGCCACTACGCGCACAACGCCGTCGCGGCGCTGGCCGCCGGCGTGGCCCTCGGCATCCCGGCGCACAACCTCGCCTCCGCCCTCGGCAAGTACACCGGGGTCAAGCGCCGCCTCCAGCTCAAGGGCGAGGCGGCCGGCGTCCAGGTGATCGACTCCTACGCGCACCACCCCACGGAGATGACCGCCGACCTGGAGGCCATCCGCGGCGCCGCCGGGGACTCCCGCATCCTGGTCGTCTTCCAGCCCCACCTCTTCTCCCGCACCCAGGAGCTGGGCAAGGAGATGGGCCAGGCCCTGGCCCTGGCCGACGCCTCGGTGGTCCTCGACATCTACCCGGCCCGCGAGGACCCGATCCCCGGCATCACCAGCGAGCTGATCATCGCCGCCGCCCGGGCCGCGGGCGCCGACGTCACCGCCGAGCACTCCAAGGAGGCCGTCGCCGACGTCATCGCGGGAATGGCCAAGCCCGGTGATCTCGTTCTCACCATGGGCGCGGGCGACGTCACGGATCTGGGGCCTCAGATCCTCGCCCGCCTGTCGAACTGAGGGAGCGGGAACGTCATGGCGTACGAGGTCGAGAAGACGGACGAGCAGTGGCAGGCGGAGCTGACCCCGTCCGAGTACCAGGTGCTGCGCCTCGCGGGCACCGAGCCGGCCTTCCGCGGTGAGTACACGTCCACCAAGACGGAAGGCGTCTACTCCTGTCGCGGCTGCGGGGCGGAGCTGTTCCGCTCCACGGAGAAGTTCGAGTCGCACTGCGGCTGGCCGTCCTTCTTCGACCCGAAGGACACCGAGGCCGTCGAGCTGATCGCCGACACCTCGCACGGCATGGTCCGCACCGAGGTCCGCTGCGCGGCGTGCGGCTCCCACCTCGGCCACGTCTTCGAGGGCGAGGGCTACCCGACGCCGACGGACCAGCGGTACTGCATCAACTCCATCTCCCTGCGGCTCACCCCGGACGAGGCCTGACACCTTCGGTCCGCTCGCCCTGCTCCGCGTGACACCGCCGGCGGTCACCGCGCCGGAGCAGGGCGAGGCGGTGCCGCGCGGCCCGGGCTCCGGGGCCCTGCCGGGCGCGGCCCGTGATCTCGGGGACATCGCGGTTGGATTGCGATCCGGTCTCCGGTCTCCGGTCTGCGCGGTTCTGCCGCAGATACGACGATTTTGCCGCGGAAGACATCTATCCGCTTCTTCGGTGTGGCTGGTTATGATCGGCACCCTCACATCCCGCCACAGCCGCACCGGTTGTGCCCGTCCCCACCCCAGGCCGGCGCAAGTCTCGGATGCTGGGCTGCCACCGCTGCCACCGCTGCCCCCGATGTCCGCAGCTCGTCCCCCCGCCCCCGAGGACCGATGTCTCCCATAGAACCCGAAGGCGCACGAGGGCAGTCGACGTCTCGTCGGCGGCGTACCGTACGCCTGCGTACTCTGCTCATCCTGCTGGCGGTGATCCCCACCGTGGCGATGGGCACCCAAGTGGCCGTGACCGCTCAACGCTTGCTGGCCCAGTCGGAGCGCCTGCGGGCCGATGTCGCGGCCGCCGAGCGGTTGGGCGTACCGCTGTACACGCTCATGGTCGACCTGCAGGCCGAGCGGACGGTGACCGCCGCGCGGTGGGCGGGCGCCGCCGGCGCCGAGGAGGAGCTGCGGGACCGGCGGGAGGCGACGGACCGGGCTGCGGCCGAGTTCCGTCGGCTGGCGGCCGATTCGGCCGCGGCCTTCGGGGGAGTGAACCATCGGCTCGACGGCCTGGCCGCAAACCGCCAGCGTGCGGATGCCGGCAGCGGCGGAGCCGACGGCATGCTCGCCTACTACACCGGGGCGATCGGCGCGATCATCCAGGTGTACCAGCAGGAGTTCAGCCACGCCGAAGACGCTGAACTCGCGCAGGAGAGCCGGCCCGTGGTGCCCATGCTCTCGGCCACCGAGATGGTGGCGCGCGAGGATTCGATCCTGGCCCTGGCCGGGCCGTCCAGGGAGCTGAACTCCGCCTCCTTCGACCAGTTCATCAGCGCCATGGGGTCCCAGCGGTACCTCAACGAGACATGGATCGCGCCGTATCTGTCCGAGCGTGACCGGCGGTTCTACGAGCGGATCCTCGCCTCCTCGGACTGGCAGACGAAGATCCGTATCGAGAACGCGATCGTCTCCGACCACAAGGACATCGAATACGGCATCAAGCTGCCCGCCGAGGTCGGCGACTGGCGGTCCGCGCACGAGAACTTCTCGGTGCAGATGGCCACGCTCAACGTCGACCGTGCGCGGCAGGTGCTCACGCGCGGCGAGGCCAAGGCCGAAGAGCTACAGACCGAGGTCGCCTGGCTGATCGGCGGAAGCGGCGGCGGACTGCTGGCCGTCGTGCTCGTGGTCGTGCTCACCACGCGGTCGGTGCTCCGCCGCCTGCACGTCCTGCACGAGCGCACGGTGACCGTCGCCGAGGAAACCCTGCCCGACGTCGTCGCCCGGCTCCAGCGCGGGGAGACCGTCGACGCCGCGGCGCTGCCGGCGGTGCGCGGCGACCGGGACGAGGTCGGACGCGTCAGCGACGCGTTCGCCCGGGCCGTCGCCGTATCCGTCGACGGACACCGGCAGCTCGCGGCCGAGCGTCACGGCTTCGGTCTGTTCGCCGCGGGCATCGCCTCGCGCACCGGAAACCTGGTCAGCCGCCAGCTGAGCCTCACCGAGGACCTCCAGGACACCTTCGGCCACGACGAAGCACTGCTCGCACAGTTGATGCGGGCCGACCAGCTGACGGTGGGCATGCGGCGGCAGATCGAGAACCTCCTCATCCTGGCGGGCGGCGAGGTCCCCGACCCGCACACCGCGCCCATGCGCGTCGCCGACCTGCTGCGCGAAGCCGCCGCTGAGGTCGAGGACTTCCGCCGCATCGAGCGGCAGGCCCTGGACGAGACCAGCGTGGAACCGCGCGTGATCAGCCAGATCAGCCACCTGCTCGCGGAACTGCTGGACAACGCCACCCGGTTCTCCCCGCCGCGGTCGAAGGTGGTCATCCGCGCCGAACTGGTGGCGGACGGGCTGTCGGTCGAGATCGAGGACCGTGGGCCGCGGGTGACTCCCGAGAGGTACGAGGAGATGAACGGCCGCCTGCACCAGGCCCCGCCGTACTCCGTCCTGGCGCAGAACGCGCACCGGCTGGGGCTCTTCGTGGTCGGCCACCTCGCCGACCAGCTCCGGGCGACGGTCACCCTCCGCCGCTCGGTGTTCGGAGGGACCTCCGCCGTGGTGATCCTTCCCGGGGAGCTGCTGGTGGCGACCGAGGGGGAAGCGCCGCGCGAACCCGCGAGGCCGGCCCCGGCCCCTGCCCCGGCCCCGGCCCCGGCCCAGGCGGCGCCCGCAGCCGCTCCCTCCGCCCCCGCACCGCTCGGTCCCGAGGAACGCAAGCCCGAGCTGGTCCTGCACACGGGCGCCGGGCTGCCGAGCCGCGGTACGAAGGTGCCCGGGGCCGTGGCCGCAGCCGCGGCCGCGCCCGCACCGGCGCCGGCGGCCGGCCCCACGCGGCCGGCCCTCCCCGAGCGCGTCCCGCAGGCCCACATCGCCGAGCAGCTGCGCGCCCCTCGCGCACCGGAAACAGCCGTCCCGCAGGACACGGCGACACCCGAAGAGGTGGCCGACGCCTGGGCGGACTACGAACAGGGGACCCAGACAGTGGAAGAAGAGCTCCGACGGGATCAGCCATGACCACAAACACTGCGACATCCAACGACGCGATCTACAGCGTCCTGGACAACAACCTGAGCAGGATCGCCGGCATCCAGGGAGCCGTGCTCCTGTCCAACGACGGCATCAGGCTGAGCGCCTACCTGCTGGACCAGCCCCAGGCCGAGCGCATGGCGGCCGCGGCCTCCGGCATCGCGGCCACGATGAAGGCGATATCCCGGGAGGTCGACGGCGGCCGCGTCATCCGCCAGCTGGTGGAGATGGACGACCGGTACCTCTGCATAGTCGGGTGCGGGGAGGGCAGCACCCTCATCGTGGTGACCTCCCGCAAGGCGCGGCTCGGGGAGCTGGGCGGCGAGGCCGTACGGACCGCCCAGGCGCTCGGCGAGTGGCTGGGCACCCCCGAGCGCGCCCCTCTCCCGACCTCGTAATGGCGGAAGACGAGCCACGGCCCGCAAGACGCCGCCGGACGCGGCTGTACGCCCTGACCGACGGCCGTACAGCCGCACCGCACACCGTCCTCACCATGGACACCACGATCACGGCGGCGGTCGCCGAGGACGCCCGAGGCGGCCTGCCCACCGAGTGGCAGGCCGTCCTGGCCATGTGCGCGGAGCCCGGCGGCCTGGCGGTCGCCGAGATCGCGGCGCGGATGCACATCCGTCTCACCCCGATGACGCTGCTCCTCGGCGAACTGGCCGACCGCGGGCTGATCCACCACCGGCCGCCCCTGGAGGGCGCCGAGACCACCAACGTCCACCTGCTCATGAGAATCAGGGACAACCTTGCCCGGATATGACACCCCCGCCACTCAGGAATCGGCTCCGGTCAAGATCCTCATCGCCGGTGGGTTCGGGGTCGGGAAGACGACCCTGGTGGAGACGATCTCCGAGATCGAGCCGCTGCGTACGGAGGAGCGGCTGACGGCCGCGGGTGTCGGCGTCGACGACCTCGACGGAATCGAGTCCAAGGCGGTCACCACCGTGGCGATGGACTTCGGCCGGATCACCCTCACCGACGCCGGAGTCGTCCTCTACCTGTTCGGTACGCCGGGCCAGGAACGCTTCTGGTTCATGTGGGACGACCTGCTGAACGGGGCGCTCGGGGCGATCGTGCTGGTCGACACGCGACGCCTCGACCGGAGCTTCCCGGCCGTCGACTTCTTCGAGAGCCGCGGACTGCCCTTCGTGGTCGGCGCGAACTGCTTCCACGGCGAACAGGCGTACACCGCAGAGGAGATCGGAGCGGCCCTGCACCTGCGCGACCCGAACACGCCCGTCCTCATGCTCGATGCCCGCTCCCGCCAGGACGTCCGCGCCTGCCTGCTCTCGCTCCTCGACCAGCTCATCGCCAACGCGGAGGCCGTGGCGACCGTCTGAAGCGGTCGAACCGGCTGAACGACGGGGCCCGCGGTCACCCGGCCCGGTGCGGGGGAACCACCAGGTCGGACGTGATCGCGCGCACCGACGGGGCGCCCGCCAGGGCCATGGACTCGGCGAGGCCGGCCCGGTAGGACTCGAAGAGCGAGCGGACCCCCTCGGACCCGCCGGTCGCCAGGGCCCAGAGCACGGGCCGCCCCACCAGGACGGCCCGCGCGCCGAGGGCCAGCGCCGTCAGTACGTCCGTACCGGTGTGGATCCCGCCGTCGACCAGGACCGGGACGCGGTCGCCGACCGCACGGACCACCTCGGGCAGGGCCGCGGCCGTGGACACGGAGCGGTCCAGCTGGCGGCCGCCGTGGTTGGACACGATCACGCCCGCCGCTCCCGCGTCCACGCAGGCCGCGGCGTCGTCCGGCCGCAGAACGCCCTTGACCAGCACGGGGAGACCGGACTCCCGGGCGAGCCGGGCGATCGTCTCCGGGCCGATCGAGGGGTCCTGTTCCCATGAACTGCTGCGCGTGTCCAGGCCCACGTCGCGGCTGAGCCGGTCCTGCGCGGACAGCGGCAGCGGCCGCCGGACCCGGGGTTTGGCGGCCACGTACGGGGCGTCGACGGTCAGCACCAGGGCCCGGGCGCCCGCCGCCGCGGCCCGCTCGACCTGGCTCCGGGTCAGCTTCCCGTCGCGCAGGGCGTACACCTGGAACCACCACGGTCCGGCAGCGGCCGCCACGTCCTCCACCTCGCGCGTGGCCCTGGACGAGAGGACCAGCAGCGAGCCGGCCCCGGCCACGCCCCGGGCGGTCGCCACCTCGCCCTCCGGGTCCGCCATCGAATGGAAGGCGGTCGGGGCGGCGATCACGGGCGAGGCCAGCTCCGTGCCGAGTATCGCGACCGACGTGTCCAGCTCGGAGACATCGCGCAGTATGCGCGGCTTCAGCCGGTATTCCTGCCAGGCGCGATGGGCCTCGCCGAGGCTGATCTCCTCGCCGGAACCCGCCGCATAGAAGTCGTAGGCGGCGCGGTCCAGACGATCGCGTGCCGCTTCCTCAAGCTCCGGAACGCTGAGAGTTGTCCGGTTGATCACGTCGTGAATCTCCCTGTCCCTCGGGTCGGTCAGGGAGATCCTGCCGGAAGTCCTCCCGGCGAACCGCCGTCCGCAGTGACCTCGGCCGAATCCCGGCGGCTCACCTGCGCACCGAGCGGAGGTGGTCCTCCAGGGTCCGGCCCGGGGTCCAGCCGCGGGACCGGGCCCTGCCCGTGTCCAGGACCACCGAGTGGGCGAGCTGGTCCACCGCGTAGCGGCTCAGCGCCGGTTCGGCGCCGAGGCCCGTGCTCGCCAGGGCCTCCGCGAGCCGGGCCGCCGTACGGGCCACCCCGAGCGGCAGGTGCCGGATCCGGGCCCGTACGCCGTGGGCCCGCAGGACCTCCCGTACGGCCTCGTCGCGGCCGTACGGCTCGGCGTCCGCCACGTTGTAGGCGCCCGGAGGCCACAGCGCCGCCGCCAGAGCGGCGTCGGCGAGGTTCTCCACCGCCGTCAGGCTCAGCCGGACGTCCGGCCCCGGCAGCAACAGGGTCCCCGCCCGGACCCGGGACAGCAGCCGGGGCAGCAACTGCGTGTCCCCGGGCCCGTAGACGGCCCGCGGCCGCAGCACCACCGCCCCCGCGGCCAGCGCCAGGGCCTCGCCCGCCGCCTTGGTCCTCCCGTACGCGTTGAGCTGCCCGCCGCGCGGATGGTCCTCGGCGACCAGGCTCCGGTCGTGGCGCGGGTCGTAGACGCTGGCACTGCTCATCCACACCACCGGCCGCCCGCCCGCCGCCGCGAGCAGCCGCTCCGTACCGTCCACGTTGACCGCGCGCATCGACGCCTCGGCCCGCGAGCCGGGCGCCGGATCTCCCACGGCCGCCGCGCAGTGCACCACGACCTCCACGCCCGAGAGATCCGGTGCGCCCGACGCGGCGTCCCAGAAGCGGTGCTCGCCCACCGGGCCCGGTCTGCGGCCCAGGCACACCACCTGCTCCCCGCCCGCCGCGGCCGCGCGGGCGACGTGCCCGCCGCAGAAGCCGCTGGCGCCCGTGACGGCGATCACGACGCCGCCCGTACGGTCAGGGAACGCCAGCCGGGCAGGGCGGCCCGCCGGTCCACCCGGGCCCGGGCCACCACCGGGCGGTACGGGGCCAGCGCCCCGAGGACGTCGGCCAGCTGGACCTGGGCAAGCCGGGCCCCGGGACAGGCGTGCGATCCGGCCCCGAACACCAGCCGGGCGCTGCCCGGACCGGCCGGCCGCACGGCGTCCGGGTCGCGCCGGTGCGCCTGGGCGGCGTGCCGGGCCACCAGCAGCAGCCGGTCGCCGCCGCGCACCGGGCAGCCCCCGACCGTCCCGTCCGTCGCGGCCACCCGGGGCAGCAGCGGCGAGGCCGCGGTGACCCGCAGCAGCTCCTCGGCCAGCACCGGCCGCAGCGCCTCGTCGGCGGCCTGGTCCCACAGGTCCGCGTCGGCGCACCACGCCACGGCCCGGGGCAGCGCCGCGACCGTGGTGTTGACGGCGGCGACCGCCACCATCGCGGACAGGGCCCCGTCACCCGCACCGAGCAGCCGTCGCAGCCGCTCCGCGCAGCGGGCGGCCTCCGCCTCGGCGCCCGGGCGGCGCGGGCCGGGCAGGTGACTGCGTACGGAGGCGGCCGCGGCCTCGCCGGCCGCTTCCGCCAGCTCCCGCGGATCGGCGGCGGAGCCCAGCAGGGCGCACACCACCGACCCGGCCAGCTCCCGCGCCAGCCCGACGAGGTCCACCTCGGCGCCGCGAGCCAGCGGCGCGAGGCGGCGTAGGAGCAACGGCCGCCACATCGACCGCAGGTCCTCCACCCCCTCCGCCCCGAGCCCGCCCGCGAGAGCGCGCCGCTCGGCCCGGTGCTCCCCGCCCTCCTGGTCGAAGAGCACGCCCTCACCGCCCCGCAGCGCGGAGCGCGCGGCACCGCCCGTCGTCCCCGCCGCCGTACGGTCGAGCGGGAGCCGGGTCAGCGCCTGGCGGTAGGCGTCCGCGTCGTGCACCAGCAGGGTCCGCCCGAGCCGGCGCACGGCCCGCCCGCGCGTGGCGGCGAGCAGGGCGAACAGCAGCGGATGCGCGCCCAGATAGACCCGCCGGTCGCGCCTGCGGGCCCGCGCCTGCCCCCTCATGCCGACCCGCCCAAGTGTCGGGCCGCCAGGGCCGCCGTCGCCGCCCGGTCCGGTTTGCGCGAGCGCCCCGACAGCGGGATCCGGGCGAACACCAGCGCGTCGGGACGGGCGGTGCCCATCCGCCGCAGCGGGCCCGACAGCGCGGCGCGCAGCGCGGGTTCACGTACCCCGCGTTCCGGCTGCACGACGGCGACGAGCCGCTCGTCCCCCTCGCCCGCCGGGATCCCGACGAGCAGGGCCAGCTCCACCCCCGGTACGTGGAGGGCGGGTTCGTACAGCCCCGGGTAGATGTTCTCCGCCCGGCGCAGGACCATGTCCTTGGCCCTGCCTGCGAGGACGATCCGGCCCGCGCCGTCCAGCCGTGCCCGGTCGCCCGTACGCACCCACGCGTCGGGCTCCTCGCCCAGGTAGCGGTGGCGGGCCGCGGCCCCGGACAGGAGCAGCTGCCCGTCCGCGTCGGGCTTGGCGGTGACTCCGGGCAGCGGGGCGCCGACCAGGTCGCCCGGGCCGTCGAAGGCGGACTTCTCCCGGGCTTCGACCGCGGCGGCCGGGAACAGCTCGGTGAGCGCGTACACCCCCCAGGCCTGCGCCGCGCCCGCCTCCCGCACCCGTTCCAGCAGCCCGGCCCCGGCCGGGGCCGAGCCCGTCCAGACCCGGCCGTGGAAGCGGGCGCCCGCGCCCAGCGCGTCGCGCAGCACGGGCGGGGTCAGATAGGTGTCCTGGGGCCGCAGCCGGTGAAGTTGGCGGGCCAGTACCCGGGGGTCGCGGGCCGGGAGGGCGACGGGGGCGCCGCGCGTGAGGGAGGGGACCAGGACGAAGAAGGTGCCGCCGAGGACGGGCCGGTCCGGGGCGGCGTCGAACAGGGTGTGGACCGTGGCCATCCCGGCGGCCAGGCTCGACCGGGTGTGGACCACGGCGCGCGGCCGGGACGTGGTCCCGGAGGTGAACACGATCACCGCGTCGCCGTCGTGGTCCCGGTGGACGGGCACGCCCGTACGGGGCGCCGCCAGGTCCAGCGCGGGCGCGCAACCCGGCAGCCGGGGCCCGACGGTGGCGACCGGACCCAGCTCGGCGAGGTCAGGCAGCGCGAGCCGCGCGCGGCGGGCCAGCGGCCGGGCCCAGCCCGACACTGCCTGCGCGGCGGCGTCGGCCAGTACCAGCGAGGGCCGGGCCAGGGCGAGCCGGGCGCGCAGCACGTCGGGCCCCGCGCCGGGGTCGAGCACGGCCCCGGCGAGGCCCAGCCGCCACAGGGCGAGCAGCACGGCCAGGGCCCGCGGCCCGGGCCGGACGGCGACGCCCACGGTGTCCCCGGCGCGCAGTCCGCGCGCGTGCAGGGCGGCGGCGAACGCGTCGGACAGCTCGGCGAGTTCGCCGCGGGTGGCCCGGACCCGGGAGGTACCCGTACGGGTGGGGGAGAGTACGGCCGGCCGCTCGGGGCGGCTGCGCAGCGCGTGGTCGAGACGGTCGAGCATCAGCGGGGATCCGTTCCGTGGCTGCCGCTTCCCTGGTCGAGGTACCAGCGGGCCGTGCCCGCGATCCCGTAGGCACGCAGGCGCCGCGTGGAGTTCTCCACGACCATCTGCCGGCAGTGGACGATGCGGTCGGTGTGGCGGCGTACGGCGTTGAGGAAGAGCCGGTCGGTCGGCGAGGGGCGCCGGGGCATGCCGCCGACCGCCAGGTACAGCTCGGCGGTGATGGCCATGTTGTTCCCGGCGTGCATGCGGTACGGGGCCCGGAAGCCGTTGCGGCGCGCGTGCCCGGGCCGCAGCCGCCCGAACAGCGCGGCGAGCGCCACGAGCAGGCCGAAACCGGCCCGGCCCAGCGGGCCGTGCTCGTCGCGCCGGGCGGTGATCCGCCCGCACACCAGCCCGGGGCTCCGGGTGAGGGCGGCCCGCGCGGCGCGCGTCCAGCCGGGGCGGGGCAGGCAGTCGGCGTCCGTGCGGGCGAGCAGGGCCGCGCCGCGGCCGATCGCGTACCGGAAGCCGGTGTCCACGGCGGAGCCGACCCCCCTCTGCGGCTCCTCGATCACCTCCACCGGGAACGGCGCGCCCGCCGCGAACTCCCGGGCGATGGCGCCCGTCCGGTCCGCCGAGGCGTTGTCGACGACCAGCAGGGTGAAGTCCCGGTCCCGCTGCGCGGCCAGGGCCCGCAGGGTCTGCGCGAGGCGGGCCTCCTCCTCGTGCGCGGGCACGACCACCCACATCGGGCTGCTCACGACTTCTCCCAGACCATCGTCATGATGCTGATCCCGCCGCCGAGGCCCACGAACAACACCCGGTCCCCGGGGTCGAGTTCCGTGAAGACCCGGTCCAGCTGGATCCCGATGCTCGCGCTCGCGATGTTGCCGAGCTCGGGCACCGTCACCACCAGCTTCCCGGTCGGCACGCCGGTCAGCTCCGCGAACCGCTCCAGATACGGCACCGTCACCTGGTGCACCAGCACCTTGGCGAAGCCGTCCCAGTCCATCCCCGTCCGGTGCAGCGTCCGGTCGATGACGGCGGTGCCCACCTTCTCGAAGACGCCGCGCAGTTCGTGCCCGTCGCCGCGGAAGTAGGTGTGCTCGTCCCCGCGCGGGTGCCGCGAGCCGCCGCCCGGGATGCCCCCCACCTCCCAGTGCTCCGAGTGGGTCTCGGTGTCCACGTCGAGGATCCCGCCCCGCGCCACGGCCTCCACGACCACCGCCGCCCCCGCGTCGCCGAAGGTGTAGCCGGCGAAGCCGCTGCGGAACTCGGCGAAGTCGGCGGGGTCCTTGCGCACCGCCCGGCTCGGGGTCTCCCCGGTGACCACCAGGGCCCGCCGGGCCCGCCCGGAGAGGACCATCGACCGGGCGAGGTCGATCCCGTTCACGAAGCTGTTGCAGGCGTTGGTGACGTCCACGGCATGGGCCCGCGAGCCCAGCTCCGCCTGCACGATGTGCGCGGTGGCGGGCTCCACCATGTCGCGGGAGGCGGAGGCGAAGACCAGCAGGTCGATGTCGAGGGGGCACAGGCCGGCGGTGTCCAGGGCCCGGCGGGCAGCTCCCACGGCGAGCGTGGAGGCGTACACCCCCTCACCGGCGACGCGGCGGGAGAGGATCCCGGTGGCCTGCGTCAGCAGAGTCGGCGGCAGGGTGAGGCCGCTGCGGCGGGCCACCTCCCGCTGGAGGGAGTCCGAGGACAGGACGTCCTCGGGCAGCAGGCTGCCGACGGCGGTTATCCCGGCGCGCGGCCCTTGGTCACTTGGCTGAAAGGACATGCCCACACGATGACAAGCCGCCTTCTCCCGGGCCTGAGTACGGATGCTCAGATCGGCGCACAGGCCGGAATGAGTACCCCGGCCGGCGTTCTGCCCCCGAAGTGCAGTGACTCCGGGGGCTGTTGCGCTGCGAACGGTTCCCCTACCGTCTTCGCCAGACGCGCGGGCCGCCGGCGGTGACCCTTCCGTTCTCCGGCTGTACGGCCGGGCGTCGGACAGGGATCTCCGTCCGGTACCCCCGGGCCGCTGTCCTTGGGGCGCCCCTCGACACCCCCTTACCCGCAGAGGTCGTCACGCCATGGCAGAACTCAATCGCCGCAGGTTCCTGCAGATCGCAGGCGGCACCGCCGCCGCCGCGATGCTGAACGAGAGCATCGCGCGGGCCGCGGCCATCCCGGCCCAGGGAAGCACCGGCACGATCCAGGACATCGAGCACATCGTCGTCCTCATGCAGGAGAACCGGTCCTTCGACCAGTACTTCGGCGCGATGAAGGGCGTACGGGGCTTCGGCGACCCGCGGCCGGTCCTCCAGGACAACGGAAAGCCCGTTTTCTACCAGTCCAACGGGACAAAGGACATCCTCCCCTTCAACCCGCAGGTGGGCGACCTGGGGATGCAGTTCGTCGAGGGCCTCAACCACGACTGGGCCGGCGGCCACCAGGCCTACAACAACGGCAAGTACGACAAGTGGGTGCCGGCCAAGACGGCCACCACCATGTCGTACATGACCCGGAACGACATCCCGTTCCACTACGCCCTCGCCGACGCCTTCACCGTGTGCGACGCCTACCACTGCTCCTTCATCGGTGCCACCGACCCGAACCGCTACTACATGTGGTCCGGCTGCACGGGCAACGACGGAGTGGGCGGCGGGCCGGTCCTCGGCAACCAGGAGGCCGGGTACGGCTGGAAGACGTACCCCGAGCGCCTGGAGTCGGCCGGGGTCTCGTGGAAGATCTACCAGGACATCGGCGACGGCCTGAACGCGGCCGGCTCGTGGGGCTGGATCAGCGACGCCTTCCGCGGCAACTACGGCGACAACTCGCTGCTGTACTTCAACAACTACCGCAACGCCGCGCCCGGCAGCGCCCTGTACGAGAAGGCCCGCACGGGCACCAACGTCAAGGCGGGCGACGGTTACTTCGACCGGCTGCGCGCCGACGTGACGAACGGCACTCTGCCGCAGGTCTCCTGGATCGCCGCCCCCGAGGCCTTCAGCGAGCACCCGAACTGGCCGGTGAACTTCGGCGCCTGGTACATCTCGCAGGTCCTGGACGCGCTGACCGCGAACCCGGCGGTGTGGGCGAAGACCGCCCTGTTCATCACCTACGACGAGAACGACGGCTTCTTCGACCACGTCGTCCCGCCGTACCCGCCCGCCTCCTCGGCCTGGGGCCTGTCCACGGCGGACGTGTCCAAGGACCTGTACTCCGGGGGCGGCGGCTACGCGGCCGGCCCGTACGGCCTGGGCCCGCGCGTCCCGATGATCGTGGTCTCCCCGTGGAGCAAGGGCGGCTACGTCTGCTCCGAGACCTTCGACCACACCTCGGTGATCCGCTTCATGGAGAAGCGCTTCGGCGTGCAGGAGCCCAACATCTCGCCGTGGCGCCGCGCCGTCTGCGGAGACCTGACCTCGGCCTTCGACTTCAGCCAGGCGGACGCGACCCCCGCCGCCCTGCCCTCCACGGCGGGCTACATCCCGCCGGACCACAACGCCCACCCGTCCTACCACCCGGTGCCGCCGGCCACGGGCACCCTGCCCAAGCAGGAGGCCGGCTCCAAGCCGACCCGCGCCCTGGGCTACAGCCCGTACGTGGATGGCAAGGCCACCGTCTCCACGGGCAAGTTCACCCTGACCTTCGCCAGCGGTTCCGCCCTCGGCGCCCACTTCCACAGCACCTCGGGCAACCGTACGGACGGCCCCTGGCCCTACACGGTCGAGGCGGGCAAGACCCTCTCGGACACCTGGAGCACCAGCAGCTCCACCGGCAACCAGATCAACCTCACGGTGTGGGGCCCGAACGGCTTCCTGCGCACCTGGAAGGGCCCGGCGAAGAAGGCCGGTCCCGAGGTCACGGCCCGCCACGTGGACGCCGCCGGCAACCTGGCCCTCACCCTGACGAACCCCGGCTCGGCCGCGGTCAACCTCACGGTGACGAACGCCTACGGCGGCGGGGCCCAGACCTTCAGGGTCACGCCCGGTGCCACGGTCTCCCACACGGTGGACCTGCGCACGGCGGGCCGCTGGTACGACGTCACGGTCGTCTCCGACGCGGACGCCACCTTCCTGCGGCGGTTCGCCGGCCACGTGGAGACGGGCGCCCCGGGCATCTCCGACCCGGCGATCAAGACCGTCTGACCCGGTCCTCCGGTGCGCGCAGCAGCCGCCGTTCCAGGACCGGCAGGTCCTGGGGGCGGTGGCTGCGGGCGTGCCGGAGCAGCAGGTCGCGGGAGGTGTCCCCGACCCGGCGCCGCTTGGGGTGGCGGGTGGTGAACTCCTCGCTCACGAAGAACCGCACGGCCCCCTCCAGCCCGGCCCGGTCCGTCTCCCGCACCGCCCACGCCAGTTCGTCCGTGGCCGCACCGGCCAGCAGCCGCTGCGGACCCCGCTCGGCGAGCAGCCAGGCCGCGTCCCGGGGCTCCTTCCTCACGGCGCCCATCCAGCTGAACACCACGCCCAGTGGCACTCCCCGTGGCAGGTCCGGTTCCTCCTCGCCCGCGGCGAGGGCTTCTGCGTACGCCCGCAGCCCCGCGGGCGCCGCGGCCGCCCAGCGGGCCCGGTGCCGGGCAGGGATGCCGTCGGGGGACAGCGGGTCGAGCAGCCGGATCCACTCGGGGGTGACGACCACCCTTCCCGAGTCCTCCCAGCACATGCACTCGAACTCGTCGGCGCCTTCCTCGCGGTGGGGCGGCTGCAGGGCTCGGACCTCGGCGGCCTCCGCCGGGTCGCCGATCTCGTACGACCGGGGATGGTGCGGGTGTACGGCGCCGTCGACCCGGGGAAACGAACCACCCATGATCAGCGGCTCTGTGCGCGATGTCGGTTCCACCGGGTGATGGTAGGCCGGGCGGACATGCAAAAGCCCGTGGGGGTACGAGGAAAACCTCGTACCCCCACGGGACCGAAAGGGTGAGTGACGGGACTTGAACCCGCGGCCACCTGGACCACAACCAGGTGCTCTACCAACTGAGCTACACCCACCACGAAGGGCGGCGGACCGCCCGTTCGATGTGCAAGCACAGCATAGCCGATCAGACGGGTGGTCCCGCGACGCGTTATCCGGCGGACCGGCTGCCCGCGAGGGTCGCGGCCAGCCGGCCGGAGACGCTGTCCGTGCGGCGGGCGGCGTGCGCGACGGCGGCCGCGGCGAAGGCCCGGATGATCGGGTGCGGCCGCGTCCCGTCCCCGTGCAGCTCCGGCTGGAAGAGCGTGGCGAGGAAGAAGGGGTGGCCGGGCAGCTCGGCGATGCGCACCTGCCCGTCCTCGTCGTGGCCCGAGAGCCGCAGCCCGTGCGCGGCGAGCGCCGGCAGGTGCCGGGGCGAGGGTCCGTAGTTGCAGTGGTAGCGCTCCATCGACCGCTCCGCGCCCAGCGCGGCCTCGGCGAGCGAGCCCGGCTCGGTCCGTACGAGGCCCTCGTGCCCGACGAGCGAGCAGGCCAGCGGCGTGATCACCGGGTCGGCGGCCCCGGGGTCGTTCTCGGCGTGCGCCGCGTCGCCCTGCCCGCAGACCGTACGGGCGTACTCCAGCAGGGCGTGCTGGAAGCCGCCGCAGGTCCCGAGGAAGGGGATGCCCTCCTCCCGGGCCACCCGGATCGCGGCCAGCACCCCGGCCTCGCTGGCGTACGGGCTGCCGGGCAGCACCCACACCGCGTCGAAGCGGGCCGGCGTCCCGACGGCGGCCTCGGCCCCGGCGTCGCCGGTGGGGATCCAGTAGGCGTCGAGGACCAGTCCGTCCCGGGAGGCGAGGGCGTCGAGGAGGACCGGGATGCGGGTGTGGGACTTCACGTGCGGGGAGCGGTCGCCGACGAGGGCGATCCGGGCGATCGGTGCGGTGGTCATGCCGTTCATGGTGATCCCGGACCCCACTTCAGCGCCAACGATTGTTCCTGCTGGATCGATAAGCAGTTCTGATGACACCCTGATCACATGGACCCGCACCTGCTCCGCACCTTCGTCGCCGTGGCCCGGCTCTCCTCCTTCTCCGCCGCCGCCCGCGAGCTCGGCTACACCCAGTCCGCCGTGTCCCAGCACATCGCCGCACTGGAGGGGGACCTGCGGACCGAGCTGTTCACGCGCCGGCCCGTGGCACCCACCCCGGCCGGGGCGCGCCTGCTGGAGCACGCCGGACCGCTGCTCCTGCGGCTCGACGCCGCGCGGGCCGACGTCCTGCGGCTGGCCGCCGCTCCGCCCGGGCGGATCACCCTCGCCGCGTCCCCGCTCGCCGTCGGCCCCCGGCTGCTCGCGGCCCTGCCCGCCACCGGGGTCACCCTGCGGGTGCTGCCCCCGGTCGAGGTGCCCGCCGCCGTCGCCACCGGGGGCTGCGACCTCGGGCTCGTGGACGGCCCGGCCGCGCCCAGCGATCCGCTGCGGCTGCCCGACGTGGCCCCGCTCACCGTGACGGGCGTCGGCGAGGAGGAACTGGCCGTCCTGCTGCCCGACGGGCACCCCTTCGCCGGGCGGGCCGGCGTCCGGCTCGACGATCTCGCCGACGCGCGCTGGCTCGATGCCCCCGGTGTCGGCCTGCCGCTGACCGCCGCCCGCACCGGCGCCCGCTACGACGGCACCGACGTGCTCGCCCTGTGCGCCCTCGCGGCCGCCGGGCACGGCCTCGTGCTGCTGCCGCGCCGCGTCGCCGAAGCGGCCGCGGCGGGGGTCGCCGTACCGCTGTCCGCGCCCCGCCTGGTGCACCGTACGGAACTGCTCTCGCCCGGCGCCCCGACCGGCGCGGCCGCTGCCCTCGCCGTGCGGCTCACGGCAGGATCACCCGTATGACCCATGACACGGACAACGCCGCGGGCCCCGCCCCCTTCACCGCCGCCGACTACGCCGCCCGGATGGCCGCGGCCGCCGAGACCGCCGCCGACGCGGGCCTCGCCGGACTGCTGATCGCCCCCGGGCCCGATCTCACGCACCTCACCGGCTACCGCCCCACCGCCGAGACCGAGCGGCTCACCCTGCTCGTGCTGGCCGCCGGGCAGGAGCCGGTGCTCGTCGTGCCCGCCCTGGAGGCCCCGGACGCGGCCAAGGCACCCGGCGCCGCCGCGCTGTCCCTGCGGGACTGGACCGACGGGAAGAACCCGTACGCGGTGACCGCCCCGCTGCTGGACGCGGCCGGGCGCTTCGGGGTGAGCGACAACACCTGGTCCCTGCATCTCCTGGGACTGCAGCGGGAGTTGCCCACCACCTCCTACGTCCCGCTCACCGACTCCCTGCCCATGCTGCGCGCCGTGAAGGACGCGCGGGAGCTGGAGGCCCTCGCCGCGGCGGGGGCGGCCGCCGACGCCGCCTACGCGCAGATCCTCCATCTCCCCTTCACCGGACGGCGGGAGACCGATGTCGCCGCCGAACTGGCCTCCCTGCTACGCGTGCACGGCCACTCCCAGGTCGACTTCACGGTCGTCGGCTCCGGACCCAACGGGGCCAACCCGCACCACGAGGCGGGCGAACGGGTCATCCAGCACGGCGACATGGTGGTCCTCGACTTCGGCGGGCTGCACCACGGCTACGGCTCGGACATCTCCCGTACCGTGCACGTGGGCGAGCCGAGTGCCGAGGAGCAGCGCGTCCACGACATCGTCCGCGAGGCCCAGCAGGCGGGCGTGGCGGCGGTCCGGCCGGGCGTCTCCTGTCAGGAGGTCGACCGCGCGGCCCGCGCGGTGATCACCGAGTTCGGCTACGGCGACCGGTTCATCCACCGCACCGGCCACGGCATCGGCGTCACCACCCACGAGCCGCCGTACATGGTCGAGGGCGAGGAGCAGCCCCTCGTGCCCGGCATGTGCTTCTCCGTGGAGCCGGGCATCTACCTGCCCGGCCGGTTCGGGGTGCGCATCGAGGACATCGTGACCGTCACCGAGGACGGCGCGCGGCGCTTCAACCACGCGCCGCGCGAGCTGGCCGTCGTCGAATAGCGGTCCTCACGGGCCGAGCACGACCGCCGACTCGCCCGGCAGGTGGATCCGCCCGTCCGGGCCCGGGTGTTCGAGGGGCTCCCAGGCGGCCAGCACCCGCACCCCGTTGCGGCCGAGCGCGATCGTGGCCGGCTCCGGGGAGAGGTTCACGGCCACCCGTACGTCGCCCCGCCGGAAGGTGAGCCAGCGGCGCTCCTCGTCGTAGGCGACCCGGACCGCCGCGAGGTCCGGGTCGCGCAGGTCCGGGTGGGCGCGGCGCAGCGTCACGAGGGTGCGGTACCAGTCCAGCAGGCGGGCGTGGCCGGCCTGCTCGGGCTCCGCCCAGTCCAGGCAGGAGCGGTCCCGGGTGGCCGGGTCCTGCGGGTCGGGGACTTCTTCGGCCTTCCAGCCGTGCGCCGCGAACTCACGGCGCCGGCCGCTCCGTACCGCCTCGGCCAGCTCCGGGTCGGGGTGGTCCGTGAAGTACTGCCACGGGGTGCCCGCGCCCCACTCCTCGCCCATGAACAGCATCGGTACGAACGGCCCGGTCAGTGCCAGCGTCGCGGCGCACGCCAGCAGCCCGGGGGAGAGCGAGGCGGCGAGCCGGTCACCGAGCGCCCGGTTGCCGATCTGGTCGTGGGTCTGGGTGTAGCCGAGGAAGCGGTGGGCCGGGGTTCGGCGCCGGTCCACGGGCCGCCCGTGGGTTCGGCCGCGGAAGGAGGACCAGGTCCCGTCGTGGAAGAAGGCCCGGGTCAGGGTCTTGGCGAGGGCCGCCAGCGGGGTTTGGGCGAAGTCGGCGTAGTAGGCCTGGGACTCGCCGGTCAGCGCGCAGTGCAGGGCGTGGTGGAAGTCGTCGTTCCACTGGGCGTGCAGGCCCAGGCCCCCGTCGGCGCGCGGGGTGGTGGTGCGCGGGTCGCAGCGGTCGGACTCGGCGATCAGGAACAGCGGCCGGCCGGTCTCGGCCGCCAGCTCGTCCACGGCCGCGGCCAGCTCCTCCAGGAAGGTCAGGGCCCGCCCGTCGGCCAGCGCGTGTACGGCGTCCAGCCGCAGCCCGTCGATCCCGTAGTCGCGCAGCCAGGCCAGCGAGCTGCCCAGGAGGTAGGCGCGCACCTCGTCCGAGCCGGGCGCGTCCAGGTTCACCGCCGCGCCCCACGGGGTGTGGTGGGTGTCGGTGAAGTACGGGCCGTAGGAGGGCAGGTGGTTGCCGGAGGGGCCGAGGTGGTTGTGGACCACGTCGAGGACCACCCCCAGCCCGGCGGCGTGCGCGGCCGCCGTGAAGCGGGCCAGCCCGGCCGGGCCTCCGTACGGCTCGTGCACCGCCCAGGGGGCGACCCCGTCGTACCCCCATCCGTGCCTGCCGGGGAACGGGCAGACGGGCATCAGCTCCACGTGCGTGACGCCGAGGGCGGTGAGGTGCCCGAGGCGGGCGGCGGCGGCGTCGAAGGTCCCCTCGGGGGTGAAGGTGCCGATGTGCAGCTCGTACAGGACGGCGTCCTGGAGCGGGGTGCGCACCGGCCCGGCCCCCGGCGCGGGGAGGGCCTCGAAGTCGACCACCGCCGACAGGCCACCCGGCCCGTCCGGGAGCCGCCGGCCGCGCGGGTCCGGGCGGGGGGCGCGGTCGCCGTCCAGCAGGAACCCGTACCGGCTTCCGTCGGAGGCCGGGGCCTGGGCGGTCCACCAGCCGTCCCGCTCCGGATCGCGCGCCATGTCGTACGTCACGTCGTCGAGTCGCATGGCGACGTGACCTGTCAGCGGTGCCCACACCTCGAACTGCACGGACGTTCCCCTCGTCTCCGGCGGTGTCCAGCATGCGTATCCTGCCCATCATTCCGGGCGTGGCGGGGGAGTTCTGGACACTCCGGCCCCGACGGGCCGACAATCACCCTGTGACGTCGAGTTTTGAGTTCCCACCCTTCCCCGCGCCGCGGCTGTCCGATGCCGAGCGCGACCGGGCGCTGGGCCAGCTGAGAGAGGGCGCTGCCCTCGGCAAGCTGTCCCATGACACCTTCATGCGCCGGATGGAACTCGCCCTGGTCGCCCGCCGCTCCGAGGACCTGGCCGTCCTGACCGCAGACCTCCAGACACGCGAGGAAGCGACAAGTCCGTGGACCCGTCGGCTGTTCGGCTGGGTGGGGCGGGTCTCCGCCGTCTCGGTCGGCGTCCGGCGTGCCTGGGCCGCCGAGAAGCTGCCCAAACTGCTGCTGCCGCACCCGAGTGCGGCGGCCCTGCGGATCGGCCGCGACCCCGGCAACGGGCTGCGGCTCAGCCACGAGACCGTCTCGCGCGCGCACGCGGAGCTCAGCCTGCAGGGCGGGATGTGGGTGCTCAAGGACCTCGGCTCCACCAACGGCACCACGGTCAACGGGCGTCGCGTGACGGGCTCCGCGGTGGTCCGCGACGGCGACCAGGTGAGCTTCGGGAAGATGACCTTCCGGCTGTCGTCGAGCTGAGGCCGAGGGCGGCCCCCGCCGTGCCGCGCCGTGGCCCAGGATGGCGGGCATGGAACACAGCGCCGAACACACGCCCGTCGTACGCCGCGCACGCGTCGGGGACCTGCCCCGCCTGGTCGAACTCATCCACGAGCACGTCGCGTACGAGAAGTCGGCCCCGCGGCCGCCGGACCTCGCCGAGCGGCTCGGGCCGCAGCTGTTCGCCGAAGGGTCCTCGGAGGCACCCCCAGCGGTGGCCGGGGGAAAGTGGGTGCTGCTCGCCGAGACCCCGGACGGCGCGGTCGCCGGATACGCCGCCTGCTCGGCCGAGTTCGCCTTCTGGGACGCCCGGCACTACCTCCACATGGACTGCCTCTACCTGGCCGAGGAGGCCCGCGGCCACGGGCTCGGCGCCGCCCTGATGGACGGCGTGCGCGGCCTCGCCCGCGAGCTCGGCCTCGACCAGGTCCAGTGGCAGACCCCCGACTGGAACGAGGGCGCGATCCGGTTCTACGACCGGCTCGGCGCCACCGGCCTGCCCAAGCGCCGGTACGGACTTGACGTGGACTAGGCCGTCCCAGGTCGTCCTAGGTCGCCCTAGGTGGCCCGCTCGGTCGCCGTGAGGCGTTCGTACGTGGCCAGGACGGTCCGGGACTGGTGTTCCACCTGGGTGGCCACCGGGACCCAGCGGGCCTGGAAGCGGGCCGCGAAGTCCTCGCACCACCCCGTGACCAGCCGGTCCAGCCCGGGCGCTGCCGGGTGGCCCTGCGTGCGCAGCACCCGCAGCAGCATCGCGGCGGCGCGCAGCGACATGCGCCGCCCGAAGGCGTCGATGCTGGCGATGTACGCCGCCGTGGCCTCCGTGGGAGCCGCGGGGCCGGTCCACTCCGCGGTGATCCGGGGGATCAGCGCGAGCGTCCAGTCGACCGCGCGCAGCAGGGCCGCCGCGGCCGGGTCCGCGTACGGCGGCGGCCCGGGCGGGATCCCGTCACGGACACGGGCGACGAGCGCGGAGTCGCCGTCGAGCCGCGCCGCCAGCATCCGCAGGGCGCGGCGCGGGTCGGGGTGCGGGGCCGGGTCGTCCACCAGGTCGGAGGCCCACATGGGGACTTCGACGATCGCGGTGGTGCCGGCGTACCGGTGGGGGTGGTACCAGGTGCTGAGCCGGGTGTCCTCGGGGTGGAAGGCTCCGGCTGCCCCGCCCCCCGGCTGCGGTATCACGAAGATCCCGGGCCCGGGGGAGGGCCAGCCCGCGGCGTCCGAGGCCCCGTTCTCCACCGGGATGCGCAGCTCGGCGGCCGATTTGCCGAAGGGTTCGGCGAGGCCGGGTACGTCCCGGGTGAGCTGGACCCAGGAGCCGCCGAGGTCGGTGGCGTGCAGGGAGGCCTGGAGGACGGGCCGGAGTTCGTCGATGAGGCCGGTCAGGGCCAGGGTCTCGGGCGGCAGCCGGTCCGGGGCCAGTAAAGACGGCGCCCACTCGGGCTGTTCGGGTCCGGGGGGCCGGTAGAAGTGCCGGTGGTAGTCGAGGAGCGAGTACGGGCGGGGCGTGCGGTGCAGGTCCGCGCCGTCCGGGTCGGCGCAGAGCAGGAAGTGCCAGCCGCAGCCCGCCCGCGGGGCCGGCTCGCGCAGGAGGCGGCGGGCGAGGGAGAGGACGGTGGCGCCGCCGACGGGCTCGTTGGCGTGGGCCCCGGCGACGACCAGGACGTTCTGCCCGGGCCCGGCAGGGCCGACCGCGTCGACGGAGAGCAGCCAGAGGGGCTGCCCGGCCCGCGAGGTGCCGACCTGACGGATCCGCACCTCGCGGGGGTGTTCGTCCGCGAGTGCGCGGGCGGCCAGCGCGAGTTCGCGCGGTGTGGGATAGCACATGTCACGGAGGATGGTCACAAGGGATGCCATGCCCGCCGGGCCCGCCGCCTACTGCTCCGCGGCTCCCGTACTTCCGTCCGGGAGGGCCCCGGGCGGGGCGTGAAGCGTGCGGAACCGCTGGACGGTCCGGCCCGGGGTCACTGCTGGTGCAGGCCGCGGCCCGACAGGGTCAGGAAGGCCTCGCCCACCGCCTCCGACAGCGTCGGGTGGGCGTGGACGTGCCGGGCCACATCGCCCGGCTCGGCGTCCCAGCCCACGATCAGCTGGCTCTCCGCGATCATCTCCGAGACGTGCGGCCCCACCAGGTGCACCCCGAGCACCCGTCCGCCCCGCTCCGCGACCACCTTCACGGTGCCGCCCTGCCCGTGCACCATCCCCTTGGCGACCGCCGTCAGCGGCATCGAGTTCACCACCACGTCGTAGGCCGAGGCCCGGGCCTGCTCCTCCGTCAGGCCGACGGCCGCGGTCTGCGGCGCCGAGTACGTCACCCGCGGCACCGCCGCGTAGTCCACCGGAACGGTCGCGACTCCCGCCAGGGTCTCCGCCACCAGCAGCCCCTCCGCGAAGGAGGCGTGCGCCAGGCCCAGCGACGGCGGCGGCAGCAGGTCGCCCACCACGTGGATCCCCGAAACGGCCGTCTCCAGCCGGGACCAGTCGGCCGGCTCCACGAAACCCCGCCCGTCGGTGGCCAGCCCGGCCGCCGCGAGGTCCAGCCCGTCGGTGACCGGGACCCGGCCGACGGCCACGAGCAGCCGCTCGGCCGTCAGCTCCCGCTGCTCCCCGCGCGCGGTGCGCACGGTGGCCCGTACGATCCCGTCCTCCACCACGGCCCCGTCCAGCCGGGCCCCCGTCCACACGTCGATGCCGCGCTTCTTCAGGCCCCGCGCCAGATGCCGGGACACGTCGGCGTCCTCCAGCGGAACCAGTCGGTCCGCGGCCTCGACCAGCGTCACCTCCGCGCCCATCGAGCGGTGGAACGAGGCGTACTCCACGCCGATCGCCCCGCCGCCCAGCACCACCACCGACGCGGGCAGCCCGGGAGCGAACAGCGCGTCGTCGCTGGTCACCACCGTGCGCCCGTCGGGCTCCAGACCGGGCAGGGTGCGCGGACGGGACCCGGTGGCCAGCACGATCCCCCGGGCGGCGGTGAACTCCCGCCCGTCCGCGGTCCGGATGGACCGCGGGCCGGTCAACCGGGCGCCGCTGCGCACCACACGCACCCCCGCGTGTTCCAAGTGCCCCTCCACACCCTTGTGGTTGCGGGAGACGATGTCGTCGCGGGTGGCGGTCAGAGCCGCCCAGTCCACGGACTCCACGCGCGCCCGCACCCCCCACCGCTCGCGCGCCTCGGCTATGCCGTCCACGAGTTCGGCCGCGTGCAGCATGGCCTTGCTGGGGATGCAGCCGCGGTGCAGGCAGGTCCCGCCGACCTTGTCGCGTTCCGCGAGCAGGACGCTCAGGCCGAGGGCCGAGGCGCGCAGGGCGGTGCTGTAGCCGCCCGTACCGCCACCGATCACGATCACGTCCACCGTGCTGTCGTCGTTGGTCATGTATCCAGCCTGGCCCGCCCGTTCGCCGCGGTCCAAGGAAATGATCTTCTGGAGTCCATGCACGTTCTCTATGCTTCCCGGTCATGACTCTGCGCCAGATGGAGTACTTCCTCGCCGTCGTGGAGGAGTCCTCCTTCACCCGGGCCGCGGACTCCCTCCACGTCACCCAGCCCGCGCTGTCCCACCAGGTCAAGGCCCTGGAGCGGACCGTCGGCGGCGCTCTGCTGGAGCGCATGCCGCGCGGCGTCCGGCTCACCGCCATGGGCCGCGCCTTCCTGCCGCACGCGCAGCTCGCCGTCCACAGCGCCCGGCAGGCCGAGCGGGCCGCCCGCGCCGCCGCGGGCGTGGTCGGCGGCGAACTGCACGTGGCGACCGTCCACGCGGTGGCCGTCGGACTGCTCCCGGGCATCGCCGCGCGCTGGCGCGCCGAGCACCCGGGGGTGTCGCTGGTGCTGCGCGAGTACGGCTCCACCGAGGCCCTGGAGGAGCAGCTGGAACGGGGTGTCGCCGACGTCGCGGTCGGCCCGGAGCCCAAGGAGTGGACCGGACCGCTGCTCCGGGTCGGCCGGGAGGAACTCGTCATCGTCGTCCCCTTCGACGACCCCCTCGCCGGCCGGGCCGCCGTGCGCCTGGGCGAGCTGGCCGACCGTGACTGGATCCGCTGCGCCATGGAGCCGGTCGTCGAGGGCCGGCTCGTCCTCGACCGGGAGTGCGGCACGGTGGGCTTCACCCCGCGCACGGTGCTGCGTACGGAACACACCTCGACGGCCGTACGGATGGCGGCCGCCGGGGTGGGCGTGGTCATGGCCCCGGCCCACATGGTCCGGGGCGCCGTCGGCGAGGACTGCGTGCTGCTGTCGCTCGACCCCCCGTGGCACCGGTCGCTGGCCGTCTTCTCCCGGGTCCGGCTGACCGGTGCGGCGGAGGCCTTCGCGGACCTAGTCGTCGCGGAGCAGGACCCGCACGGGTGACAGGGCCAGTAGGTCCGCCAGGTCCGCCTCGCCCTCGTAGGCGAGGCCGGACGAGTTCCCGTCCATGTTCCCGTCCGTGTTCCCGTCCGCGTCCCCCCGGCCGCCGGGCAGGCCCGGCAGCGGGGTCCACCGGCCCGGCGGCAGCGGCAGGGCGGTCCCGCGCCAGCCTCCCGATTCCGCCAGCCGGTGCGAGAGGCGGGTGGTCACCGCCACCAGGCCGGGCGAGCGGGTGAAGGCCAGGCAGTGCTCCGCCGCCGCGCCCCGGGCCGGGAGCGGGGCGTAGCCGGTGAACAGCCCGGGCCGGGCCCGGCGCAGCCGCAGCAGGGCGGCCGTCAGCGCCAGCTTCTCCTCGGCCGGGCCGTCCGGGGCGGTCCCCGCGTCCAGCCGGGCCAGCGCCTCCCGCGGGAAGCGGACCGGGCGCCGGTTGTCGGGGTCCACCAGGGCCCGGTACTCGGTCTCGGCGCCCTGGTAGACCTCCGGGACCCCGGGCATCGCCAGGTGCAGCAGCGTCATGCCGAGCAGATTGGCGCGGGCCGCCTCCGCGAGGTCAGCGGGCAGGTCGAGCGGGCCGGGGGCGTACCCGGCCACGGTCGCCTCGTAGTCCTCGTCCCGGTCGGTCCAACTGGTGCGCAGGGCGGCCTCGCGGACCCCCTTGAGCAGTGCCTCGGCCAGCCGGGGCGCGGCCTGCGGGACCTGACCGAGGCCCAGCGCGGTCTGCCGGGCCGTCCACGCCAGCCGGGGATCCGGGCCGGTGACCGCTCCCATCGGCCCCGGCGCCTGCGACAGCACCGAGATCCGGGCCCGGACGTCCGCGCTGCGCTTGGTGTCGTGCGTGGACAGCACCGTTCCCGACCCGGGCCAGTCCCGGTCCAGGCGGGCGCAGTACGCGTGGAACTCCGCGGCCGGCACGGCCGGCCGTCCCGGATCCCCGCCGACCTCGGTGGCCGACAGCAGCGGCGCGTACCGGTAGAAGGCCCGGTCCTCCAGCGACTTGGCGCGCAGCGCGGCCGAGGTCTGGGCGAAGCGGGCGGCGAAGGCGGGATCGCGCAGCAGCAGCTCCCGTACGCCGGCCACCGCGGCCGGACCGTCCGGACCGGCCGCCGAGGCCGCCCGCTCCATGGCCCGCGGATCAGGCCCGTCATCGCCGGGATACGGCCGGTAGACCGGATAGGCGATCAGCAACTCCCGCACGGCGTCCGCCAGTTCCGGACCGGCCTGGCGCTCCAGCGCGCCCAGCTCGGCGGCCAGGTCACCGGTCAGCACCTCCCGCGCGCATGCCTCCGCCGTCGGCTCCCACTCCGGGGACGCCGTCGACTCCTCGTACCGCCCGGCCAGTTCGGCGGCGCCCGCCGGGTCGGTGAACACCCCGTCCACCCGGTACAGCGCGTCGTAGCCGGTGGTCCCCGCCACGGGCCACGCGGGCGGCAGCCGCTCGTGGGGGGCCAGGATCTTCTCCACCACCACCCAGCAGTGCGGCCCCGCCGCCGCCCGCAGCCGCCGCAAGTACCCCTCCGGGTCGGCCAGTCCGTCCACGTGGTCGATCCGCAGCCCCTCGGCCACCCCGTCCCGGACCAGCTCCAGCACCTTCGCGTGGGTGGCCGTGAAGACCTCCGGGTCCTCCACCCGGACCCCGATCAGCTCCGAAATGGTGAAGAACCGCCGGTAGTTGAGGGCGGTACGGGCCTCCCGCCACCAGGCGGGCCGGTACCACTGCGCGGCCAGCAGCTCGGGCAGCCCCAGCCCCGCGGTGCCCTCCCGCAGCGGGAACTCCTGCTCCCCGTAGCGCAGCACCTCACCGTCGGCCCTCAGGTCGCAGGACTCCACGGGCCCGGCGAGCACCGGCAGCAGCACCTGGCCGCCGCCCGCCTCCCAGTCGATGTCGAACCAGCGCGCGAACGGCGAGTCCGGCCCGTCCCGCAGGACCTCCCACAGCGGCCGGTTCAGCCGCAGCGGCGCGGGCACCGCCATGTGGTTCGGCACGATGTCGAGCACCAGGCCCAGCCCGTGCGCCCGGGCGGCCGCGCCGAGCGAGCGCAGCCCGGGCTCGCCGCCCAGCTCCTCGCGGACCCGGGAGTGGTCGGTGACGTCGTACCCGTGCGCCGAGCCGGGCACGGCCTCCAGCACGGGGGACAGGTGCAGGTGCGACACGCCGAGCGAGGCGAGGTACGGTACGGCTGCCTCGGCCGCCGCGAAGGGGAACTCCGGGCGCAGCTGGAGACGGTAGGTCGACGCCGGAGTGACAGGTGTCGGAACATCAGATTCCGATTGGACGCTTGACTGCGGCTGGCTCATGAGAACGTACGTACCCAGCCTGCCGGATTCCGTGCCATTACCCAATGCATCCGGGTGACTGCGCCGGGTTAACGTTGATCAAGTGGTTGGAACCGTCAACACCTATCGAAGAGTCATCGCCCTGACCGGGCCCCTACTCCCGCTCGTCTCATTCCTCGCCCGACTGCCCGTCGCGATGTCCCAGTTCGGAAGCGTCCTGCTGGTCGCCCAGACCAGCGGATCCCTCGCCGCCGCCGGCATCGTCGGAGGCACCCTCTCCGCCGGGCAGGTGGTCTTCGGCCCCGTCCTGGGCCGGCTCGCCGACCGCCACGGGCAGCGGCCCGTCGTACTCGGCGCCGCGGCCGTCAACGCCGTCGCGACCGCCGCTCTCGTCGCCGGGGCCCTGGGCGGCCTCGGCACCGTCCCGCTCGCCGCGATCGGCGCCGTCACCGGCGCCTCCGTACCGCTGATCGGACCGCTCGCCCGGACCCGCTCCGTGGCCCTGGCGCACCGCGCCGAGTCCGACGAGAGCGTGGTGGGCGCCGTCCACTCGCTCGAAGGCACCCTGGACGAGGTCTCGTTCGTCTTCGGACCCGCCCTCGTCGGCCTCGCCGCGCTCGTCGCGCACCCGGCCGTCGCCCTCGGCGGCGCGGCCGCACTCGTCGCCGTCTTCGGCACCGCCTACGCACTGCACCCCACCGCCGCCGTCACCGGGGGCACCTCCGGACGGGGTCCGGGGGAGCGGGGCGCGCGGGCGCGTACGAAGGGGGAGCGGGCCCGGCAGCCGCGCGTGGTCCACGCCGTCCGCGGCTCGCTCGCCCTCCAGGGCGCCATGTTCGGCGCCTGTCAGGCCGGAATCGCCGCGCTCACCGCCCAGTTGGGCGTCCCGGGCCAGGCCGGGATCGTCTACGCGGCCATGGGCGTCGTCAGCGCCGCCGTGGGCCTGGCACTCGGCGCGCTGCCCGCGCGTTTCGGGCTGCGGCTGCGCTGGCGGGCCGCCACGGGCGCCGCGCTGGTCCTGTCGGTGCCGCTGCTGTTCACCGACACCCTGTGGCCGCTGTACGCGGTCGTCACCGTGCTCGGCGCGGCCTACGCACCGCACCTGATCACCGCCTTCGCGCTCACCGAGCGCGTCGTGGAACCCGCCCGGCTCGCCGAGGCGATGGCCTTCGCCGCCAGCTCGCTGGTTGCCGGCCAGGCCGTCGCGCTCGCCGTCTCCGGGCGGCTCGCCGAGTGGTACGGGCCCGCCGGGGCCTTCTCCGTCGCCGTGGGGGCGGCCGCCCTGGCCCTGACCCTCGCCCTCGTCACGCGCGTGCCGTCCGCCCGCACCCGCGCCAAGGCGTTCATCCCCGCGCAGCAGACCGTCTCCCCGGCCGAGAAGGAGACCGGGGAGAGCGCGGACACCGGGGAGGAGCCCGCCGTCGACGGGAACGGCAGCTACGCCGGGCGCTGAAGCAGCACCAGGCACCGTCCCGCCAGCGCCACCCGGTCCCCGGCCGCGTACTGCGGCCCGGTGCCGGGTGGCAGTACGTCCGGGCGGGCGGTGTCCACCACCAGGCGCCACTGCGCCCCGTGCCCCGCCGGAATGGTGAAGTCCTGCGGATCGGCGCCCGCGTTGAACATCAGCAGGAACGAGTCGTCGGTGATCCGCTCCCCGCGGCTGCCCGGCTCGGAGATCGCCTCCCCGTTCAGGAACACCGTCAGCGCACGCGCGTGCTGCGCCTGCCAGTCGCGGGCCCGCATCTCCTCGCCGTGCGGGGTGAACCAGGCGATGTCGGAGAGCTCGTCGTGCGTGCCCTCCACCGGCCGCCCGTGGAAGAACCGGCGCCGCCGGAAGACCGGGTGGTCGCGGCGCAGCCACACCATCCGCCGGGTGAACTCCAGCAGCGCGGGGGCGGGTTTGCCGGGTTCGGGCCACTGCACCCAGGACAACTCGTTGTCCTGGCAGTACGCGTTGTTGTTGCCGCCCTGCGAGCGCGCGAACTCGTCGCCATGGCTGAGCATCGGCACGCCCTGCGACAGCATGAGCGTCGCCGTGAAGTTGCGCATCTGGCGTTCGCGCACCTCGACGACCTCCGGGTCCTCGGTCGGCCCCTCCACCCCGCAGTTCCACGACCGGTTGTGGGTCTCGCCGTCCCGGTTGCCCTCCCGGTTGGCCTCGTTGTGCTTCTCGTTGTACGAGACCAGGTCGTTCAGGGTGAAGCCGTCGTGGCAGGTGGTGAAGTTGATGGAGGCCAGCGGTCGCCGCCCGTCGTCCTGGTAGAGGTCCGAGGAGCCGGTCAGCCGTCCCGCGAACTCCGCCAGCGTGCGCGGCTGCCCGCGCCACAAGTCCCGTACGGTGTCCCGGTACTTGCCGTTCCACTCGGTCCACAGCGGCGGGAAGTTGCCCACCTGGTAGCCGCCCTCGCCCAGGTCCCAGGGCTCGGCGATCAGCTTCACCTGGCTGACCACCGGATCCTGCTGGACCAGGTCGAAGAACGAGGACAGCCGGTCCACCTCGTGGAACTGGCGCGCCAGCGTCGCGGCCAGGTCGAAGCGGAAGCCGTCCACGTGCATCTCGGTGACCCAGTAGCGCAGCGAGTCCATGATCAGCTGGAGGACGTGCGGGGAACGCATCAGGAGCGAGTTCCCGGTCCCGGTGGTGTCCGTGTAGTGCCGGGGATCGTCCGCCAGCCGGTAGTACGAGGCGTTGTCCAGCCCGCGGAAGGACAGGGTCGGGCCCAGGTGGTTCCCCTCGGCGGTGTGGTTGTAGACCACGTCGAGGATCACCTCGATCCCGGCCTCGTGCAGCGCCCGGACCGCCGACTTGAACTCCAGCACCTGCTGGCCGCGGTCACCCGAGGCGTAGCCGTTGTGCGGGGCGAAGAAGCCGATGGTGTTGTAGCCCCAGTAGTTGCTCAGCCCGTCGTTGACCAGCCGGTGGTCGTTGACGAACTGGTGCACCGGCATCAGCTCCAGCGCCGTCACCCCGAGCTTGGCCAGGTGCCCGATGACCGCCGGGTGCGCGAGCGCCCCGTACGTGCCGCGCAGCTCCTCCGGCAGGTCCGGATGCCTCATCGTCAGGCCCTTGACGTGGGCCTCGTAGAGCACGGTGTGGTGGTACTCGTGGCGCGGCGGCCGGTCATTGGCCCAGTCGAAGTACGGGTTCACCACGACCGAGCTCATGGTGTGCGGGGCGGAGTCCAGGTCGTTGCGGGAGTCGGGCCGGCCGAAGTGGTAGCCGTACACCGCCTCGCCCCAGTCCACGCTGCCGCTGATCGCCCGCGCGTACGGGTCGAGCAGGAGCTTCGCCGCGTTGCAGCGCTTGCCGCGCTCCGGCGCGTACGGGCCGTGGACGCGGAACCCGTAGCGCTGGCCCGGCATGATGCCGGGCAGGTACGCGTGCCGGACGAAGGCGTCCGTCTCGCGCAGCTCCACCGCGGTCTCCGAGCCGTCGTCGTGGAGGAGGCACAGCTCGATGCGTCGGGCGGCCTCGGAGTAGACCGCGAAATTGGTGCCGACGCCGTCGTAAGTGGCGCCGAGCGGATACGCCTGTCCCGGCCAGACCTGCATAGATAACGACTCTTCCCATTCTGCCCCGGCTGATCCGGCTGGACCACGTCCCTGCCAGATCTTCCCCGAAAGAGGGTCCTCACGCGTGGACTTGGGTGGGTCCCTCCGGGTGACCCGGAGGGCTGATTTGCGGCTCTGCGGACTGTGTGGGGATCGGATAATGCGTCAACGGACGGTCGCTGTAAGGGCCATCGGGCTGCACCGGGTCGCGCGCGCGGAGTACCCTTCCGTGATCACTGGAGACGGGCGTCCAGACGCAGAAGGCGGTGCACGGGTGAGCTCGGGAGGTCTGGAGCTGCCCCCTGGTGACAACGGTCACGAGGGCGGCCCGGCGGACGCCGCAGGTGCGACACCCGCAGGAGTGCCGGCCGGGGCGGTGTCGCTGGCCCCGCAGGCGACCGGGAGCGCACGGGCCGGCGCCGAGCTGGACTGGGGCGCGGAGACCTGGAGCGAGGTCCGCACGCGGGCGCAGCGGGCGGGTCGTGCGTACATCTGGCTCAATCTCATCGAGCAGCGGCTGCGGTCGGTGGTCGGCGCGGTGCTGCGGCCGGTCTACGAGCCGGTGCACGGCGGGGACGACTGGGTCGTCGCCGCCGCCGGGCCCGCCGGGCAGGAGTGGGTGCAGCGGGCCGTGGCCGTGCGCGAGGTCAGCCGGCGCAAGGGCTATCTGCTCGACTCGGCCGACGACAACGTGCTGAGCTTCCTGACGCTCCCCCAGCTGCGGGAGCTGATGGTCCAGCACTGGCCCTGCTTCGAACCGTATTTCGACGACCGGCGCGAGATCGAGCTCGCGCTGGACGAGCTGGAGGTCACCCGCAACGTCGTCTCCCGCAACCGGGCGCTGTCCCGGCCGGTACTGGAACAGGCGGAGCGGGCCTCGGCGCGGCTGCTGGAGGTACTGGGCGGGGGCTCGGGCAGCCCGTCGGCGGACCGGCTGCCGATCGACGCCGTCGAGGACCTGGTGGGCGACCGGTACGCGGACGTCATCTCGGTCCATCCGGACCGGGTGCGGCTGCAGCGCCAGCTCCCGGCGGAGGACCTCTTCGGGGGCGCGCGGCGGCTCGACGCCATCGGCATAGGGCTCAACCTGCTGGTCCAGAACTTCTCGGGCCGAAGACTCGTCCGGCTCACGGAGGCCGGCTGCCGGGTGCGGCTGCTGTTCCTGAACCCGGCGAGCAGCGCGGTCAAGCGGCGCGAGCGGGAGCTGGGGCTGCGCAAGGGAGAGCTGAGCCGCTCGGTGGAGATGAACATCCTGCACGTCCGCCGGGTCCGCGCGGGCCTGCGCGATCCCTCGCGCTTCGAGATCCACGTGTTCGACGAGACCCCGCGCTTCACGGCCTATCTGGTGGAGGGCCAGTCCTCGGGCATCGCGGTCGTCCAGTCCTACCTGCGCCGGGCACGGGGCATGGAATCCCCGGTCCTGGTCCTGCGCGGCGGCGGCCGCGGCGTCCCGAAGGACGCCGACCACGGACTGTTCACGACGTACCGCGAGGAATTCGAATCGGTGTGGGAGGACTCCCGTCCGGTTTCGTGACGGGGGGTGTCCGAGCCGTGGCCCCCGGACCCGGCGGACGGTTTGTCAGTGGCCCGTGGCAGGCTGAAAGCCGTTGACCGAAGGTGTAGGGGGGAAGGCGCGTGATGGGGGACTGGTACGGCGGTGTGCTGATCGGGTTCGACCTGGAGACGACCGGCACGGAGCCGGGGGAGTCGCGGATCGTGACGGCGGCGGTGGTCGAGGTACGGGGCGGCGAGGTGCGCGGACGGCGCGGCTGGCTCGCGGATCCCGGGATACCGATCCCGGACGAGGCCGCGGCGATCCACGGGATCAGCACCGAGCGGGCGGTCGCCGAAGGCCGCCCGGTGCGGGAGGCTCAGGTGTCCCGAGGCGAAGCGGGGCGCCGGCCGGTAGCCCACGCCGGAATGGGGGGCGCGTGATGAGCTGGATCAGTGGGCCGTTGGTGGCCTTCGACCTGGAGACCACGGGCACCGACGTCGAGACCGACCGCATTGTGACGGCGGCGGTCGTGCGCCTGGATCCAGCCGGAGCCGTCTCTGCTGAACGGACCTGGCTGCTGAATCCTGGGGTAGCCATACCCGAGCAGGCGTCGGCGATCCACGGCATCTCGACGGAACATGCCCGCGAGCACGGGGTACCGGCTGCTTCCGCCATCGAGGAGATCGCGCAGGCCGTCGCCGAAGGGCTGCGCTCGGGGACGCCTCTGGTGGTGATGAACGCACGCTACGACCTGTCGTTGCTGGACCGCGAGTGTCGGCGCTACGAGGTCGAGTCGATCAGCGACCGGCTGGGCAGTGTGCCTTCGCCCGTCATCGATCCGCTGGTGATCGACAAGCACGTCGACAAGTACCGGAAGGGCAAGCGGGCGCTCCACGCGCTGTGCGCTCACTACGGCGTGTCGCTCGATGACGCGCACGACGCGAGGGCCGATGCCGTGGCCGCCGCCCGCGTGGTCCGACGCTTGGGTGAGAAGCACCAGCCCGTCGGCCTGATGCCATTGGCGGATCTGCATGATCTCCAGGTGCGCGCGGCGGCTGAACAGTCGGTCTCTTTGCAGGCCTATCTGCGGCGTACCGCGGATCCGACGGCAGTCGTCGAGCCGGCCTGGCCGCTCATTCCCCGGGGGCGATGACCGTGCTGGTCAGGGCTCTCCGGGCGCGAAAGCCTGCAGGTGGGAGAGGGTGATCCGACGCCGTGGAAGGTCGACGCCCACGATCTTCACGGTGAGGCTGTCTCCGACCTGAACAACATCCTCGGGCCGGTCCAGGTGTCCTTCCGCCAGCTCGGTGAGGTGTACCAGGCCTTCGAAGCCGTCCTCTCTCTCTTCGACACGGACGAAGGCGCCGAACGGCGCGAGTTTGGTCACGACTCCGTTCGTGATCTGGCCGACCTGTTGTACGAACTGCGGCATCGGATCCTCTTGCAATGCCTTCAGGGACAGCGACACACGCTCGCGCACCAGGTCGACGTCGAGGATCTCGGCCGAGATTTCCTGGCCGACGGAGACGACGTCGGAGGGGTGGTCGAAACGGCGCCAGGACAGCTCGGGAATGTTGATCATCGCGGTGACGCCGCCGATGTCCACAAAGGTCCCACCGAAGCTGGCGATCTCCACCACCGTGCCGGTGCAGATCTGCCCACGGCGGAGAGTCTTCATAAAGGCCCAGTTCCGGTCGCTCGGCGTCGGCTCGGTCCTCCACCGCGCGCGGAGGACACCGTCGCTGTCGGGCAAGACCCCGGTGAACAGCGGGTGGCGTTCGTCGAGGGCCAAGGACAGGGCAGTAGCGGCACGGGCGCCTGCCACCCGGGCGGCCAGTTCCCGGTACTCGGACTCGTCGGCCGTCGTGCTGGAGACAACCCCGTTCTCGTCCTCCCACACGAATTCCACCGGCCCTTCGTCGGGAAGCGAGGCGAGGACCGCGTCGACATCGGCTGACAGGTCCGGCCAGACGGTCAACCGGGCACGAGGGGCGAGCCGGGCGCGGACCTCATCGAGGGTGCCCCCGGTGAGACGATGCCAGCGGGAGGCATTGTGGAGGTACCCCTCCTCCAATATCGCTGCGTGCCGCACGGCGACGGACCAGCGCAGACGGGCCCAGAAGTCCTCGTCCGCGGGCCGCTGTACGCCGGGCTCGTCGAAGTCCGCGTCGTAGGGCGAGGCGTCCAGCCGCTCCGGGAAGAGACCGAGAGCCCGGGTATGGGCAAAGGCGTGCTCGCAGGGCTCGTCGCTGCTGACGTAGACGTACTGGTCCCAACCGACCTGCACGGCGAACTTGTCCTCCACCTTCAGACGGCACCAGGCACCGCTGTCGCGGAGCATGCCCCTGACCAGTTCCAGGCCGAGGGAGAGGGGCACCTCGGCACCGTCGTGGAACCCGCTGAGGTCGGGTGGGAAGAGCCCGGCAAGACCGTGGCAGTCGATCGTCGGCTCCAGGCCGAAGTGGGCAAGGCCGGGGATCCCCGGCTCACGTATGGCCAGATGGTCGATGCCGGTGTCCTCGGCGAAGGCGGCAATCGCTTGCAGATAGGCGGCCTCGACCGGTCCGTGGTCGCTGGTCGGGTCCTCATCGCCTATGTAGCTGCCGTGCTCGTCGCGGTCGGCAGGGTCGTACTTGGTGATCCGGTAGACGAAAGACGTCACGTTGCTCCCCCGTGGTTGTTGACGATGCTCGCTCACCGACCGATCTCGTGATCGGGAGCGCAGGGCGGGACGGGCCGGCGCATCGCCGCCTTCGAGGATGGCCATCGAGATCACCTTCTGCAAGCGGGATACCGTGCCGCATCAGGTCGAATCGATCAGCGGCGATCGATGTGAGTGGCGCGATCGCTTCGGTCGGCTGCCTTGGAGAGACGCCGGTTCTCCAGTGTGAGGATTGTCGATTCCCTTGACCACACTGGTGATGCCACCCAAGTGCTGACGCAGAGCCGTGCGCTGGAGGTCGGAGAGCCCCACGAAGGCCAGGCCGCGTTCGGTGTCGCCGCGTGCCGCTTCCCGCCCTGGGCGACGTCGGGCGGTGATGGTCGGGTTTCCGCAGCGCTCGGGGCGGCAGTTCCGGGGATGGGCTGGTCCGTGCCCAGCGGTTCGGCACGGGGCCGTCTCGGGCTGGTCGTAGCAGTCTGCACGTGGGCGAACTCGTTGTCGGTCCGCGCGCCGGAGCCTCTTCGGCGGCGACTTCCGCACGGAATCCGGAGGGTGAAGCCCCGGCGCACCCCTCGAACATGGCCACGGAAAGGTGCCGTACGGGATCATCCCGGCGACCGTGCCGTAAGGACGGTGGGGCCGGACGCGGTGATCGACACGGCCTGGCCGCTGAGGGGTCTGGTTCCGGCGGGCGCCTGACCGTGCGCGGCGGTTACCGCAGGAGCCAGTTGCGAGTCAGTTCCATGACCTCCGCGCGGCTGCGGCCGCCGTGGTCGGCGGCGACGACGTAGCTGCCGATCCGCACGGAGAAGGTGAGCATGGAGCGGACCTCGACGTCGTCCTCGTCGGGGCAGAACTCGCCGAACAGCGAACGCAGGTAGTCCATCCGCCGGTTGTCGGCGCGCCGGAGCCGCTGCGCGACGGCCTCGTCGCGCCGGGCCCAGTCGCGGATCGCGAGGTCGACCGCCACGCCCGTCATCGGCTTGTCCCCGTACGAGGCGACGATCGTGAACAGCCGGTCCAGCTTGGCCCGCGCGTCCCCGCCGCCGCTCTCGACCCGATCGATCACGGCCTCGGTGACCTCGCGCTCCCACGTGTCGAGCATCTCGGTGAGCAGCGCGCCCCGGTTGCGGAAGTACCCGTAGAAGCCGCCCTTGCTGACGCCGAGCGCCTGCGCGAGCGGCTCGATGCGGACGGCCTCCGGGCCGCCGGCGGCCAGCGCCCGCAGCCCCTCCTCGATCCATGTGCCGCGAGGCGTGCGCGCCGTACCCATGATGTGTCTCCGCTCACGTGTGTCCCCCGTCTATACGGTGCCGTATAGGCGGGTGCTAGCCTTCTTCTATACGGCATCGTATAGATAGGGGCTTGCTCATGAGACTCCCGAAGACCGCGCACACCTCCCGTCCCTGGCGGATCCACGAGATCGCAGGCGACTTCCGGGTCGAGGACGTGTGGGCGCTGCCGACACCAGGCGGTCCCGACGACCTCGCACATCTCGTGGACCAGTTCGCGCAGGGCAAGGGGGAGCCCATCGACTCCCCGGTGGGGCGCGCGCTCTTCGCGATCCGATGGAAGCTCGGGGCGCTGTTCGGCTGGGACAAGCCCGAAGACGGCGTCGGCGGCCGGCTGTCCACGCTGCGGGACCGGCTTCCGGCGGACCTCCGCGAGGGTTCCAGGGGGCCGGACCTGACGGCGGTTCCGTTCACCTCCGTCTACCAGACGCACGACGAGTGGGCGGCGGAGATGGGCAACCGGACCGTGCACGGGGTGATGCACATCGGCTGGGTCCCGGACGGGGCGGGCGGCTACCGCGGCCAGATGGCCGTCCTGGTGAAGTCCAACGGACTGTTCGGCGCCCTGTACATGGCGGGCATCAAGCCCTTCCGGTACCTCGGGGTCTATCCGGCGCTGTTGCGGGGAATCGGACGCGGGTGGCAGGAGCACGCCGCCGAAAGGTCCGCGGGCTCGGCGGGCTCGGGCTCGGTCGGCTCCGCGGGCTCGGCGGGCTGACCGGATCCGGCGGCCGGGCCTACGCCGCCGCCCACTCGTCGGTGTACTCGACGTGGATGTCCCGGGCGCGGGCGTCGCCGCAGCGCACCTGCGCGCAGCAGTGCCCGTGGCGGGAGCCGTCGCGGACGTGGCCGGGGCCGTCCTCGGCCACCCGCCGCAAGACGTCGGCGGCCTCGTGGAACACCTTCGCACTGCCCGTCACGAAGAGGGTCCCGGCGTGGATGTGCTGGCGCAGCACGTCACGGTTCTCCGCGTGGTGCAGGGCCGCGAGGCCGGTGCCGGGCTCGGGGACGGACAGCTCGACGCTGCGCGGCCGGCCCGGGCCGAGCCGTCCCCGCAGCTCCTTCCAGCGCGAGGGGGCGAACTGGAGCGAGTGGTGGAGCAGGACGAGGTCGAGCCCGCGTGATGCGGCGTCCGGGCGGGAGCCCCGCAGGGGCAGGTGGATCAGCGAGCGCGGCGAGGAGGCGGCCAGGGTCCACAGCCCGGCCATGAGCCGGGCGGCCACCTGGTCGACGTAGGCGTTCAGGTACCAGGAGTCATCGAGGAGCACCGCGCGCCGCGGCGGCCGGGCCGGGCGGATCACCTGGAACTCCTCCGTGCCGAGGCGGGCCCGGTGGACGGTCAGGGACAGCTTCATCAGAACAGGCTCCAGCGCGCTTCCCGGTCGCCCTCGCGCAGGGAGGCGACCCGGCGGCGGAATTCGGCCAGGGCCCTCGGATTGGTGGGGGCGTGCTGGGAGACCCAGGCGCAGCTGGCCGTCTCACGGGCCCCGCGCAGCACCGCGCAGCCCTCCCAGTCGCGGACGTCCCAGCCGTACGCCGTCACGAACGCGTCGTAGGACTCGGCGGGCAGGCCGTACCGGTCGCGGGAGAGGGCCATCACCACCAGGTCGTGTTCGCGCAGGTCGGCCGATACGGTCTCCAGGTCGACCAGGACCGGGCCGTCCGGGCCGACGTGCACGTTGCGGGGCAGGGCGTCGCCGTGGATCGGGCCCGGGGGCAGGTGCGGCACGAGCCCGGCGACCTCACCGGCGTAGGCGTCGCGACGGGCTCGCAGGTACGCGGCGTCCGCCGGATCGATGGCGTCCGCGGCCAGCCGGAGCCAGCGTTCGACGCCGCCCAGCAGGTCCCGCGCGGCCAGCGGGAACGGCGGAGCGGGCAGGGCGTGGAGCTGCCGCAGCAGTACGGCGAGGTCCTCGGGGCCCGCGGGGCGCACCGCGCCCGGGAGCCGGTGCCACAGCGTCACCGGGTGCCCGGCCACCAGCCGTGCCTTCGGTTCGGCGGCGCGGACCGCCGGGATCCCGGCCTCCGCCAGCCAGTGCGCGACGGCCAGTTCACGCCCGGCCCGGCCGAGCAGCGCCGGGTCCGCGCGGCCCACCTTCACGACCAGGTCCCCGGCCGCGAAGACCGCGTTCTCGCCCAGGGCCAGCAGCGCGGCGCCATCGTCCAGGCCGGCCTGCGCCAGTACGTCCCTGGCCCGCGCCTCGTCCATGTCGTTCTCCGGATCCGGATCGTCGTGAATGCGCCAAGTCTCCCATCCGGGTGTGCGATGCATTGACGCGGCATCAGGCCCTGCGCACGATGACCGCAGCCCGGCCGTCCCGATGCGGACGATCCGGACGATCCGCCGGGAGGGGGTGAAGGTGACCGCCGCCGCCCCCGTGCGCACGGGCCGACGGGCCGACCCCGGAGCCTGGTTCCTGGTCCTGCCCGCCCTCGTACCCATCCTGCTGCTCAGCGTGGGCCCGCTCCTCTACGGCCTCGCCCTCGCCTTCACGGACGCCCAGTCCGGGCGTACCGAGCCCACCCGGTGGGTCGGGCTGCGGGGCTTCCAGGACCTGCTCCACGACCGGCTGTTCTGGGAGTCGTTCCGGATCGGCCTGGTGTGGGCGGCCGGGGTCACCGTCCCGCAGTTCCTGCTGGGACTCGGCCTCGCCCTGCTGCTCAGCCAGAACCTCCGGCTGCGCTGGCTGGCGCGCTCGCTCGCGATCATTCCGTGGGCCATGCCCGAGGTGGTGGTCGGCATCATGTGGCGGCTCGTGTACCACCCCGACGCGGGGGTGCTGGGCGAGATCCTCTCCGGCCTCGGCCTCGCCGGGGACACCGACTGGCTCAGCGGCCTCGCCACCGCCCTGCCCGCCGTCGTCGTGGTCGGCATCTGGGCGGGCATGCCGCAGACCACGGTCGTGTTGCTGGCCGGACTGCAGAACACCCCGCACGAGCTCCACGAGGCCGCCGCCCTCGACGGTGCCGGGGCCTGGCGCCGCTTCCGGACGGTGACCTGGCCCGCGATCCGGCCGGTGGCGCTGTCCGTCTCCGCGCTCAACCTCATCTGGAACTTCAACTCCTTCGCCCTGGTCTACGTACTGACCAACGGCGGGCCCGGCGGCCGCACCCGGCTGCCCATGCTCTTCGCGTATGAAGAGGCCTTCCGCTACGGCCAGTTCGGCTACGCCGCGGCCATGGGGTGTGTGATGGTCGCGGTGATCTCGGTCCTGCTCGCCGTGTACCTGGCCGGCCGGCTCAGGGAAGGGGACGCCTGATGGGGCCGCGCCGCGGGGTTCGGGCCTCCCGGGCCGCCCCGGTCTCCCGGACCTCCCGGGCCGCGCGGGCCGGCCAGTACGCGGCGCTCGCCGCCTACCTGGTCTTCCTCGCCTTCCCGTTCCTGTGGCTGGTCTCCACCGCATTCAAGCCCGCGCGCGAACTCGGCAGCCTGCACCCCACCTGGATTCCCGATCACCCGACCCTCGGCAACTTCCGCCGGGCCTTCGCCGAGCAGCCACTGGTGCACGCCGCGCTGAACAGCCTGCTCGCCGCGGTGTGCGCCGCCGTGATCGCGGTCGTCCTCGCCACCCCCACGGCCTTCGTCCTCGCCCGCCGGCCCGGGCGGGCGGCCGCGGCCGCCACCGGCTGGGTCGTGGTCAGCCAGGCCTTCCCCTTCGTCCTGGTGATCATCCCGCTGTTCCTGGTGCTGAAGAGCCTGCACCTGGTCAACTCCGTGCCGGGCCTGGTCCTCGTCTACGTCGTCTGGTCGCTGCCGTTCGCCCTGTGGATGCTGGTCGGCTACGTCCGGGCCGTCCCGCCGGAGCTGGAGGAGGCGGCCGCGATGGACGGGGCCGGGCGGCTGCGCACCCTCGTCTCGGTCGTCGCGCCGCTGCTGGCGCCGGGGATCGTGGCGACCGCGCTGTTCGCCTTCATCACCGCCTGGAACGAGTTCTTCTTCGCCCTCGTCCTCCTCAAGACCCCGGAGAAGCAGACCTTGCCGGTCGTTCTGACCCACTTCCTGGGCGCCGAGGGCGCCGCCGACCTCGGCCCGCTCGCCGCCGCGGCCTTCCTCGCGACCCTTCCCTCACTGGTGATCTTCGCGGTCATCCAGAAGCGGATCACCGGCGGCATGCTGGCCGGGGCGGTGAAGAGCTGATGAGGACCAGCGGGTGGCGGGCCGGGGCGGGCGCGCTCGCACTGGTGGCCGGGCTGCTCGGCGGGTGCTCCCCGCCGGGCGGCGGCGCCGGTGACGGGCCCGTACGGCTGAGCTTCCAGTCGCTCGCCTGGCAGAAGGAGTCCGTCGACGCGAACAAGGCCCTGGTCGCGGCGTGGAACGCCGCCCACCCCGAGGTCCAGGTCCGTTATGTCCAGGGCAGCTGGAGCAGCGTCCACGACCAGCTGCTGACCTCCTTCGAGGGCGGCGAGGCGCCCGACGTCATCCACGACGCCTCCGACGACCTCGCCGACTTCGCCCACGGCGGCTACCTCGCCGACCTGCGGCCCCTCCTCTCCGACCGGCTCAGGACCGACATCCCGGCCGCCTCCTGGGAGTCCGTGACCTTTGGAGCCGACGGTGGTGTGTACGGGGTCCCGTTCCTCCAGGAACCCAGGGTCCTGATGGCCAACACCGGGCTCCTGCGCGCCTCGGGGGTCCGCATCCCCACCCCCGAAGCCCCCTGGAGCTGGGAGGAGTTCCGTACGGCCGCCCGGCAGCTCACCGGCGAGGGCCGGTACGGGGTGGCCTGGCCGCTGAGGGACCCGGTCTCCGCCACCCTCAACCTCGGCCTGTCCGCGGGCGGCAGGCTCTTCCACCGCGACACCGACGGAAGGGCCGTCATCCGCTGGGCCGAGGGCGACGCCGTGGTCCCCGCCACCATCCGGGCCCAGATCGAGACCGACCGCAGCGCCTCCCGGGCCACGCTCGCCATGGGCGGGTCCGACACCCTGCCCGGCTTCTTCGGCGGCCGGTACGCGATGGTGCCGCTCGGGTTCTCGTACCGCCAGCAGATCGCGCGGCAGGCTCCGCCCGGCTTCGCCTGGCAGGTGCTGCCGCCTCCGGCCGGGGCGGACGGCCTCGGCGGGCCGATGCAGGGGGTGAGCCCGCAGACCCTCTCCATCGCACGGGACAGCCAGCACAAGAAGGAGGCCGCGGCCTTCGTCGACTTCATGCTGAGCCCGGCCAACATGGTCCGCCTCGCCCGCGGCGACTGGATGCTGCCGACCGGCACGCAGGCGCTGGCCGACCCCGCCCTGCACACCCCCGAGCTCGGCTGGGCCACCGGCACGGCCCTGGCGGGCGGGCTGCGCCCGGCGCCCGCCCAGTCGGTGCGCGGCTATCCCGAATGGAAGGACAAGGTCGCCACGCCGGCGCTCCAGGAGTTCTACAGCGGGGCCATCGACCTAGGAGAACTGGAGAAACGCCTGGTGGGGGGCGGGAGCAGGGTGCTCGCGCGCTACCAGAGATGAATTCACGTTGCACGAGACGTATCGTCTCGCTAGGGTCGTGGGCATGACCTCAGCCAAGCCCGCACACATCGCCATGTTCTCCATCGCCGCCCACGGGCACGTGAACCCGAGCATCGAAGTGATCCGGGAACTCGTCGCCCGGGGCCACCGCGTCAGCTACGCCATCCCCGCCGCCTTCGCCGAGAAGATCGCCGAGACCGGCGCCACGCCGGTGATCTGGACCTCCACCCTCCCCACCGACGACGATCCCGAGGCGTGGGGAACCGAGCTCATCGACAACCTGGAGCCCTTCCTGGACGACGCCGTCCAGGCGCTCCCGCAGCTCGCGGCCGCCTTCGAGGGCGACGAACCGGACCTCGTCATCCACGACATCACCGCCTACCCGGCACCCGTGCTCGCCCACCGCTGGGGCGTGCCCGCCGTCTCCCTCTCGCCGAACATGGTCGCCTGGGAGGGGTACGAGGAGGAGGTGGCGGCGCCCATGTTCGCCGAGCTGAAGGCGTCGGAGCGCGGACAGGCCTACTACGCCAGGTTCGCCGCCTGGCTGACCGAGAACGGCCTCGGCGACCAGGTCGACCGCTTCCAGGCCGCCCCGCGCCGCGGCCTCGTCCTGATCCCCCGGGCCCTCCAGCCGAACGCCGACCGCGTCGACGAGTCCGTGCACACCTTCGTCGGCGCCTGCCAGGGCGACCGCGCGGCGACCCAGGGGCGCTGGCAGCGCCCCGATCCGGCCGACGGCAGGAAGGTGCTGCTGGTCTCGCTCGGCTCCGCCTTCACCAAGCAGCCCGCCTTCTACCGGGCCTGCATGGACGCCTTCGGGGACCTGTCCGACTGGCACGTCGTCCTGCAGATCGGCAAGTTCACCGACGAGGCGGACCTCGGCGAGATCCCCGCCAACGTCGAGGTCCACCGCTGGGTTCCCCAGCTCGACATCCTGCGCCAGGCCGACGCCTTCATCACCCATGCGGGCGCCGGCGGCAGCCAGGAGGGCCTCGCCACCGCCACCCCGATGGTCGCCGTACCGCAGGCCGTCGACCAGTTCGCCAACGCCGACATGCTGGCCGCGCTCGGCGTGGCCCGGCACGTCCCGATGGACCGGGCGGACGCCACCACCTTGCGGGAAGCGGTACTCGGACTGCTCGCCGACCCCGAGGTCGCCCGGCGCGCCGAAGCCGTCCGCGCGCAGATGGCCACCGAGGGCGGCACGCGCCAGGCCGCCGACCTCATCGAGGCCGAACTGTCCTAGGGCGGGCCTCAGCGGCCTCGGAGAAGTGGGGCAGGTCCCCGCGCCGTTCCCCCGGCTACCGCTGGGAGGTGCCCCCAGGCACGGCACCTCGCCGCGTTGTCGCAATTCACGAGTACGTCCAGTACAAGGGCACTGCTGCGCCGTGCGATGCACCGCACCGGACGACGCGGAAACGCACCCCACTTCCCCGAGGCCGCTTAGTGTGCCCCCATGGCGAAGAAATACGCGGCGCTGTTGCGCGGCATCAATGTCGGCGGGAGCAAGAAGGTCCCGATGGTGGAGCTGCGCTCCGTGCTGGAGGGGCTCGGGCACGGCGAGGTACAGACGTACCTGCAGAGCGGGAACGCCGTCTTCAGCAGCGCCGAGAAGGACCCGACGGCGCTCGCCAGGGAGCTGGAGGCGGCCGTCGAGGCCCACTTCGGGTTTCCGGTGCCGTGCCTGGTGAGGGACGGCGCGTACCTGCGGGCCGTCGTCGAGGCCTGCCCCTTCCCGGCGGCCGAGCTGGAGGGCAAGCAGCTGCACGCCACCTTCCTCTCCGAGCAGCCCGGCGCCGAACGGTTCGCCGCGATCGACAAGGCGGCGTACCTCCCGGAGGAGTACCGGCTCGGCGACCGCGTCATCTACCTCTACGCCCCGGGCGGCCTGGGCCGCTCCGAACTGGCCCCGGTCCTGCTGAGGCCGTCCGTCCTCAAGGGCGTCGACGCGACCAGCCGCAACTGGAACACCGTCGTGAAGCTCGTGGAGCTCACGCAGGGGTGAGCGGGGGCGAGCTCCGGTCCGCCACGCGGAGGCGCGGCCGGGCCTCTCGGGGTGGTTCTGGTCATTTTCCCGACCTGCGCGACCGGCGGTAGCCGCTCGCGGCGGGGGAGCGGGCTGATGAGGGGGCGGGGAGGGGGGCGGGGCCCTGAGTGGAATCGGCCAGGGAAATACCGCCGGGGCCGTTGGCCGTATCACGCCCTTCCCGGTCTCACCCGTTCGTGATGGCATGTGCATGCCAATTCGCATCGGGTCCGCACGAATGGAGAAATCGAGATGTTGCTCCGCAGACTGACTTCCGGCGCGGCCGTGGCGGCGTTATCGGCCGTGGCCGTTGCCGTACCCGCGCAGGCCGATTCCGTGTACACGCCGCCCGGGAGAATTACGGTCGAGGTGGTCGGAGCCAACGGATCGGGGTGTCCGCAAGGGACCGCGGACGTGGCAGCGGCCTCCGACAACACCGCCTTCACCGTCACGTACAGCAATTACCTCGCCCAGGCCGGAGCCGACGCGGGCGGTACCGAGTTCCGCAAGAACTGCCAGCTCGCCCTCCGGATCCACGTGCCCCAGGGGTTCACCTACGCCATCGCCCGCGCCGACTACCGCGGCTTCGCGCACCTCCAGCGCGGGGCCTTCGGCCAGGAGCGCGCGAACTACTACTTCCAGGGCTCCGCCCAGACGGCCCGTACGACCCATCAGTTCAACGGCCCGTACACGGACAACTGGCAGGCGAGCGACCAGACGGGGTACGCCGACCTGGTCTGGGCGCCGTGCGGCGAGGAGCGCAACCTCAACGTCAACACCGAACTGCGCGTCTACGCGGGGACGTCGAACCCGCAGGCCCTGAGCTTCATGAGCATGGACTCGACGGACGGCAGCGTCAGCACGGTCTATCACTTCGAGTGGAAGGAATGCACCGCGGTCTGACGCCGGCAGTCCGGCACCGAGTGAGTGCAGGAACCCGACTCATGGTCAGGAGTGACAACGATGTCTCATTCCCTGTCTCGTACCCTGCTCACCATCGGCGCGGCCGCCGCGCTGATCGCCACGGCGACGCCGGCCGGAGCGGCCGGTCCCGGCCCGCTGATCACGGCTCCCCCGGACAAGATCGTGATCGAGCTCGCCACGGTGAACGGATCCGGCTGCCGCGAAGGCACCGCCGAGGTGGCCGTCGCACCGGACAACACCGCCTTCACCGTCACCTACAGTGAATACCTCGCGCAGGTCGGCCCCGGCGCCCCGCCCACGGCATTCCGCAAGAACTGCCAGCTCAATCTCCGCGTGCACGTGCCTTCGGGTTTCACCTACGCCATCGTCCAGGCGGACTACCGCGGATTCGCGTTTCTGCAGCCCGGTGCCTGGGGTCAGGAACGGGCGAGCTACTACTTCCAGGGAATGCCCCAGACTTCCCAGCGGACCCATCAGTTCAACGGGCCGCTCAACGACAACTGGCAATCGAGTGACAAGACGGAGTACGCCGATCTCGTCTGGGCGCCGTGCGGAGAGAAGCGCAACTTCAACATCAATACCGAACTGCGCGTGAATGCGGGCACTTCCAACCCGCAGACGTCCACCAGCTTCATGGCCATGGACTCCACGGACGCCAGTGTCAGCACCCTCTACCACCTCGCCTGGCAGGTGTGCCCGACCCCCTGAGAGGTCGTTTCGCCCGTGAGCCGGTCCTCGGTGGCCGGCTGACCCCGACGCTGTCCGCCGTCCCGTCGGTCCGGGGGCACGATCGGGTCGATCGCGCCCCCGGACCGACACCGGAGAGCGTCCCGCGCTACGAGACCGTCACGGGCGGTCCTGGGGACCATCCGCCGGGTACGGTGGCGCAGGCACCGCCGCCTCGTTGTAAGCCTTCCAGATCAGCGGCGGGAAGGCGCTGCCCCGCTCGGCATCCGGGCCGCCCACACCCTGCATGGGCAGCAGTTGCGGGACGTCGGGCTTCGTACGGAACATCGCGACCGAAGTGCTCAGGTCCGGCGTCGCGCCGATGAACCAGGCTGAGTTCATACGGTCGTTCGGACCGGTTTTGCCTGCCCAGGACGGGGCGGCCGGCCGGCCCGTCGGCGGTCCGACGGCGCTCCCGCTCACCTGACGGAGCGCCGCGCCCACGATCGAGGCTGCCTCGGAGCTCATTGCCCGCCGCGGTTTGGGTCGGCCCAAGCCGTCCACCGCGACGCCGTTCCGCTCGACCTTGGACACCGAGTAGGGCTCGGTGGCCCGGCCCTCGTTGACGAAGGTCGTATAGGCGCTGGCCAGCCGGACGGCGCTGGGGGTGGAGGTACCGATGGAGAAGGTCGGCTCCAGCTTGGCCATGCTCTCCTCACGCAGTCCCGACGCGACCGCGAGCTCCTTGACCTTCTTCAGCCCGATCTCCTTGCCGATCTCCACGAAGGGCGTGTGGGAGGAGTCCACCAGGGCCGAGTGGAGGTCCATGGATGCCATGGGCGCCCGTATCGGCGCGGGTTTCAGAGGATCCGGATCAGCGCTCTCGGCGGAGCGTTCCCTGCCTTCGAGCTCCTTCTCCAGCGCGGCGGCGTACACGAAGGGTTTGAACGCCGAGGCAGCAGGGACGCCTGAGGTGTCCGCGTTGTTGGTGAAGTGTTCGATCGCATCCGAGCCGCCGTAGACCGCGACGATCGCTCCGTCCTCGGGGCGTATCGAGGCGGCGCCGACCTGCACGTACTCGTCGTCCGCGCGGTTCTTCGGGTCCAGTCGGTCCGCACGTACCTGCTCGACGGCCTTGGTCAGCGCGAGGACCTTGTCCTTCTCGAAGGTGGTGTGAACGCTGTAGCCGCCACTGGCCAGCTCCTTGCCCGTGATCCCGCTGCGGCTCTTGAGGTACTTGTTGGCGATGTCGACGAGGTAGCCGATCTGCCCGGCCTGACTGGTCGGCTTGACGGGAGGCTTCGGCTCGGGGAATTCCGTGTACTTCGCGCGTTCCTCGGCGCTCATCGTGCCCGTGCTGACCTGACGGTCCAGGATCCAGCTCCAGCGGTCCTCCGCGCGTTCGTGGTTGTCGGCGCTGAGGGACGGGTCAAAGCTTTCCGCGCCTTTGAGGACAGCGGCCAGCAGAGCTCCCTGACTGGGGTTCAGCTCCTTGGCGGGGATGCCGTAGTACGCGTACGAGGCTGCCTGGACGCCGTACGCGTCGCGGCCGAACCAAGAAGTGTTGAGATACCCCTCAAGGATCTCCGTCTTGGGCCGCTGGTTGCTGACCTTCAAGGAGAGGAAGAGTTCCTTGATCTTTCGCTCGACGGTTTGGTCCTGGCTCAGATAGGTGTTCTTCACGTACTGCTGCGTGATCGTCGAGCCGCCCTGGGTCTCATCGCCCTTGACGATGTTGACAGCAGCGCGGCCGATGCCCGTCACGGAGACGCCCGAGTCCCTGTAGAAATCCGCGTTCTCCGCCGCGATGACGGCGCGCTGGACGGAATCGGGCACCTGGGAGAGCTTCACGTCCTGCCGGTTCACATCGCCGACGCTCACCATCCGGCTGCCGTCCGCCCAGTAGTAGACGGTGGCCTGCCGGCGCGCGGAGTCGTGCGCGTTCGGGATCTCGACCTGTAGGTAGACGGCGGTCAAGAGGCCGGTGAGGGCGCCGGCGAAGAGCAGGAACAAGCCGGAGATCAGTTTCCAGGAGGGCATCCAGCGCCGCCAGCCCCGCCGGCCGTGCCTGGGGAAGTCGATGGGGCGGCGACGAGCCTTGCGGACTGCTCTCCTACGGTTCTTCGCTCGGCCCGCGCGGCGCCGTGTGCGCTCCGGACCTTCCGACTGGTCCGGGCTTTCCGTGTCGTCCGGACTTCCGATGCGATCCGCGCGGCGTTTGTGGGGCAGCCTCATGGGGGATGCCAACCTCCTCGATCGCGAGTCCGTCACCTCGGGGGCGGTGACGGGCTCGGCGGAGAAGATGATCAGATCGCGTTCGAGGTTGGGCCGTTCATGAAATCTTCATACGCGGCACGGGCTTCAAGGGCTGTCCGGACAGGTCGGTGACGCGGTCGGCGTCGTGCGCCACCGGGAATCACCGGACGGTCGTCAGCGCGTCCAGCAGCTCCAGCTCCCGTGCGGTGAGCCGGATCGTCGCCGCGTCCAGGTTCTCCGCCAGGTGTACGGGCGAACCCGTACCCGGAGTGGGGCACAGCACGGGCGAACGGTGCAGCAGCCACGCCCGCCGCGCGCAGCTGCCCGGCGGTGACCGTGTCCAGCCCGATGTGCCGGATCTTGCCCTCCGCACGCAACTGGGCCAGTGCGCCCAGATGTTCCGCCATCGGCACCGCGGGGTCGAAGCGGTGCAGCTGGTACAGGCCGATCCGCTCCACGCGCAGCCGCCGCAGGCTCGCCTCGGACATCGCCCGCAACTGCTCGGGGCGCCCCGCCACATGCCACTGATCGGGACCGATGCGCACCACCCCGCTCTTGGTGGCGACGACGAGCTGCTCCCCGTACGGGCGCAGGGCGTCGGCGATCAGCTCCTCGGCCAGGTCGGGGCCGTAGTTGTCGGCGGTGTCGATGAGGGCGACTCCGCGCTCCACCGCCGTACGCAGCAGCTCCCGGGCCTCGGCGCGCCCGCCGCGCGGGCCTCAGTAGCCGGGGCCGACCAGACCGCCCGTACCGAAACCGGGCCGCCGCACGGGCAGGTCCCCACCGAGCGCGAATACCTCGTTCACCATGCCCCGACGGTAACGCGGGGCCCCGGATGTGCCAGGCTCTGGGCATGCGTTACATCATCATCGGCGCGGGCGCGGTGGGCGCCACCATCGGCGGACGGCTCGCGGAGGCGGGCGGCGAGGTCGTCCTCGTCGCGCGCGGCGCTCACGCGCAGGCCCTGCGGGCGGACGGCCTGCGGCTCACGACGGCCGGCGGGACGCGGGTGCACCGGCTGCCCGTGGCCTCCGGACCGGCCGAACTGGGCGAACTGCGGCCGGACGACGTGCTGTTGCTGACGGTGAAGACCCAGGACGCCGTCGCCGCGCTCGACGCGTGGGGCGACGCGGAGGTCGCGGGCGGCGGTACTGCGGCGCAGCGGCTGCCGGTGCTGTGCGCGCAGAACGGCGTGGAGAGCGAGCGGCTGGCGCTACGGCGCTTCGCGCGGGTGTACGGGGTGTGCGTATGGCTGCCCTCCACCTTCCTGGAGCCGGGCGTGGTCTCGGCGCTGTGCACGCCGCTGACCGGCATCCTGCACGTGGGCCTGGCGGCGGGCGGCACGGACGCCGTGTCCCGCGCTGTCGCGGCGGACCTCGGGAAGGCCGGCTTCGAGGCGCCGGTGGTCGAGGACGTGATGCGGTGGAAGTACGCGAAGCTCCTGGGGAACCTGGGCAACGCGATCCAGGCCACGACGGGCCCCGAGCCGGACGCCGCGAAGGCGGCGCTGCTGGGGCGGGCCGCCGGCGAGGCGAAGGCGGCCTTCGCGGCCGCGGGCATCGCGTACGCCTCGGAGGCCGAGCAGGCCGAAGCGCGCGACGGCAAGGTGAACCAGCCGCCGGGGATTCGGGGCGGGTCGTCGTGGCAGAGCCTGGCGCGGGGGACGGGGTCGGTCGAGGCCGACTACCTCAACGGGGAGATCTCTCTGCTGGGCCGGCTGCACGGGGTGCCGACGCCGGTGAACGACGTGCTGCGGCACGCGGCGAACATCTTCGCCCGCGAGGGCCTGCCGCCGGGCGCGATGTCCATCGAGGACCTGACCGCCCTGGCCGACGAGGCCGCGGCCCGGTCCTGACCCCGGCGGGGCGCGGCTACGCCGACAGGGCGGGGAGGCGGGCCGGGGCCGAGGCGGCGGCGTCGTAGCGGCGCAGCAGCAGGCGGGCCAGTTCCGGGGCCGCGCCGAGGACCGGCGCGATCACGTCCGCGCCCGCGGCTTCGGCGCCCGCCGCGATGCGGTCCGGGAGCCGCCCCGGGGCGATGACGTAGGGAGCCACCGCCACCCGGGCGAAGCCCTCGGCACGCAGGGCCCGTACGGCGTCTTCCGTACGGGGAAGGGCAGCGGAGGCGAACGCAGGCCGCACGGCGCACCAACCGGTGTGCCGCCACTCCCGCGCGGTTTCAGCGATCGCTGCGATCGCCTCCGGGTCTGTGGAACCGGCGGACGCGAGCACCACCGCGGTGGTGGCGCGGTCCGCCGGGGTGAGTCCGGCCTCGGCCAGCCGGCGTTCGAGGGCCGAGACGAGGAGCGGGGACGGGCCGAGGACATCGGCCACCCGGACCGACAGCCCCGGCAGCCGGGCCGTCGACTCGGCCAGCGCCGCCGGGATGTCGGACTTCGCGTGGAACGCCCGGGTGAGCAGGAGCGGCAGTGCCACGACGTCCCGTACGCCCGACAGGTACAGCGAGGACAGAACCTGCCCCACGGACGGGGTGTTGAAGTCCAGGAAGGCCGTCTCCACCCGCAGCCCGGGCCGCAGCGCCCGGGCCCGCCCGGTGAGGGCGTGCACGGTCGCCGCGTGCCGCGGGTCGCGGCTGCCGTGGGCTATGACCAGGAGTGCCGGCGCGGGGGACACGGGACTCACTTGACCAGCAGGCCGCGGCTGCGCAGCACCCAGCGCTCGACCGGGCTGAAGATCAGCAGGTCGATGGCGATGCCGACGACGAGGATGAGGATGATCGCGAGGAAGACGCCGGGCAGGTCGATGTTGTTGCGGCCGTTCTCCAGCAGCTGGCCCAGGCCCAGGCCGAGGTCGGGGGAGCTGGCGATGATCTCGGCGGCCATCAGGGAGCGCCAGGAGAAGGCCCAGCCCTGCTTGAGGCCGGCCAGGTAGCCGGGCAGTGCGGCCGGCATGACCACGTGCCGGGCACCGCTCAGCCCGGTGGCGCCCAGGGTGCGGCCGGCCCGCAGGTAGAGGGGCGGGATCTGGTCGATGCCGGAGACGAGGCCGTTGGCGATGGACGGGACGGCGCCCAGCAGGATCACCGTGTACATCATGGCGTCGTTGAGGCCGAACCAGAGTACCGCCGGTGGCACCCAGGCGACCGAGGGCAGGGACTGCAGGCCCTGCAGGATCGGGCCGATCGCGGCGCGGACGAACTTCACCCGGGCGACGAGGAGGCCGAGCGGGGTGCCGATGGCCAGGGCGAGGAGGAAGCCGAGCAGGCCGCGGGAGACGCTGGTCCAGATGATGTCCAGGAGCGTGCCCTTGAGCCACATGCCGGACAGGCTGTCCCATACGGCGGACAGGGCGGGGAGTTTGGTCTCCTCGGTGACCTTGGCCGCGACGAGGATCTGCCAGACCAGCAGGACGAGGCCGACGGCCAGGAACGGCGGCAGGACCTTCTTGACGAGGAGTTCGCGGACGGGGGTGCGGTGGGTCTGGACCGCGTCCAGGGCGTCGAGGCCGGCCTCCAGGCCCGCCAGGTCGTCCGTCTTCGCCTTCGTGTCAGTGCTGGCCATGGCGGCGGATCTCCCCACGCAGGTGTTCAGTGATCTCAAGGGACAGTTCCGCGACGTCCGCGTCCTCGATGCGGCGCGGCTGGGCGATGTCCACGGTCCATTCCTTGGCGACCCGGCCGGGCCGCGAGGAGAGCAGGACCACCCGCTGGGCGAGGCGCACGGCCTCGCGGACGTTGTGGGTGACGAACAGGACGGACAGCGAGGTCTCGGCCCAGATGCGGGTGAGTTCGCCGTGCAGTACGTCCCGGGTGATGGCGTCGAGCGCGGCGAACGGCTCGTCCATCAGCAGGAGCTGGCTGTCCTGGGCGAGCGCGCGGGCCAGGGCGACGCGCTGGCGCATGCCGCCGGACAGTTCGTGGACGCGCTTGCCGTAGGCGCCGCCGAGGCGGACCAGCTCCAGGAGGCGTTCGGCTTCGGGCTTGCGGTCGGTCTTGGGCAGCCCGCGCAGGCGCAGGGCGAGTTCGATGTTCTTGCCCGCGGTCAGCCACGGGAACAGGGCGTGCTCCTGGAACATCAGGGCGGGACGGCCGCCGGGGGTTTCGATGGTGCCCGCGCTGGGCTTGTCGAGACCGGCGACCAGGTTCAGCAGGGTGGACTTGCCGCATCCGGAGGCCCCCAGGATGGTGACGAACTCGCCGGGAGCGACATCGAGGCTGATGTCGTCCAGGACGAGCTGCGATCCGGCCGGGCCGGAGAAGGACTTCGAGACGTGCTCGATGCGCGCGGCGTGCGTGTGCTCCGCTGCGATGCCCTCGGCAGCCTTGGCGAGCGTGGTGGCCATGGTCGTCACCTCCTGGGGTTGCTGGATTTCGGGGTTACTTGGCGCCGAGACCGGCGTCGGAGACCTCGGGCTTGCCGGCGGCCTTGAGGACCTTGTTCAGCAGCGTCAGGTCGTAGATCCCGGCCAGGTCGGGCTGCTCGATGAGCTTGGCCTTGACGGCCCACTCGGACTCGGTCTTCAGCGTCGTCGCCAGCGGGTCGTCGGTGACCAGGATGGACGGCCACGCCGGGTCGATGACCTTGGCGTCGAGTGCCTTGCCGCTCTCCGCCTGCAGCTTCGCGTTGGCGGAGGCCTTCGCCTTGTCCGGGTTCGCGTTGATCCACTCGTTGGTCTTCACCGTGCCCGCCAGGACGGCCTCGACGACGTCCGGGTGCTCCTTGAGGAACTTCTGCGACACGATGACGTTCGTGATCACGAACTTCTTGTCGGGCCACAGGGCGGTCTCGTCGAGGAGTACGGAGCCGCCGTCGGAGACGAGCTTGGAGGCCGTGGGCTCGGGCACCCAGGCGCCGTCGATCGAGCCCTGCTTGAAGGCGTCCGGGGTGACCTTGTTGTCCGTGCGGACGACGGAGACGTCACCCTTGCCGGACTCCGGGTCGACCGACCAGCCCTTCTCGGAGATCCAGTTGAGGAACGCGACGTCCTGGGTGTTCCCCTTCTGCGGGGTGGCGATCTTCTTGCCCCTGAGGTCGTCCAGGGTCTTGATCTTGTCCGGGTTCACGACCAGCTTGACGCCGCCGGAGGCGGAGCCGGAGATGATCCGCAGGTTGGTGCCCCTGGACTTCACGTAGGCGTTGATCGACGGCGAGGGGCCGATGAAGCCGATGTCGAGAGAGCCGCCGTTGAGGGCCTCGATCTCGGACGGACCGGCGTTGAAGGACTGCGGCTTGATCGCGGTGCCGCCCAGCTCCTTCTGGATCAGGCCCTCCTGGAGGCCGACCAGCGCGGTGGCGTGCGTCAGATTCGGGAAGTACCCGATACGCACCTCGGCAGCCGACAGCTTCTTGCCGCCGGTCGCGGCGGCGTTGGCCGTCTTGTCCTCCGTCTTCTGCGCCTGGGAGCCGTAGCCGCAGGAGGCGAGTGCGCCGATCAGCAGCGGCAGCGCGGCAGCGGCGACGACGCCGCGGCGCAGGGAGGAGCGGGTGGTACGGGTATCACCGGTGGTGATGGCGGTGGCAGGCACGGGAGGACTTCCTCTCGTGACGTGGTCATCTCATGACGCACGTCTTCGTCTGTGGGGCAAGGGCGGTCTCGGGTACGGCTCGTGGGGGGTGAGGGCGCGAAGGCGGGATGCCGACGGCAATTCGGTCATCGCGCACATCGCGCCACCCCTCCCTGGCCGCTGCCGAGGGCGCCGCTGCCTACCCGGCCGCCCTCCTTCGCGAAGGTGGAGTAGATGTCGGAAAGCATGATCTAGAAGTCCCACCCTTCTTCGTCCGCCTGGACTGCCGTCTCGGCCTTGGAGGCGAAGGATTCGCCGGCCATGCCCGCCGCGAGGGTGGTGCCGTCGGCCGGGTCGATGAGGAGGAAGGATCCGGTGCGGCGGGAGTCGGCGTACGCGTCGAGCGCGAGGGGCTCGGCGGTGCGGACGACGACGCGGCCGATGTCGTTGGCGACGAGCTGTCCGGGGCTGGGGTGCTGGGACAGGTCGTCGAGGGTGAGCCGGGAGGGGATCTCCTTGACGATGGCCTTGACGGTGCGTGTGGTGTGCTTGATCAGGACGCGGGCGCCGACGGCCAGGGGCTGGTCGGCGACGTGGCAGACCGTGGCCTCGACGTCCTGGGTGGTGGCCGGGGCGCTCGCGGAGGGTGCGATCAGGTCGCCGCGTGAGATGTCGATGTCGTCCGCGAGCCGCAGGGTCACCGACTGGGGTGCCCAGGCGATGTCCACGGACTGGCCGAGCGTGTCGATGCCGGCGATGGTGCTGGTGCGGCCGGAGGGCAGGACGGTGACGGGCTCGCCGACGCGCAGGACCCCGGAGGCGATCTGGCCGGCGTAGCCGCGGTAGTCGGGGTGCTCGGCGGACTGGGGGCGGATCACGTACTGGACGGGGAAGCGGGCCGGGCAGGCGGTGAGGTCGTGGCTGACCGGGACGGTCTCCAGGTGCTCCAGGACGGTGGGGCCGCCGTACCAGTCCATGTTCGCGGACGGCTCGACCACGTTGTCGCCGGCCAGCGCCGAGATCGGGATCGCGGTGATCTCGGGGACCCCGAGGTCGGAGGCGTAGGCGGTGAACTCCTCGGCGATCGAGGCGAAGACCGTCTCCTGGTAGCCGACGAGGTCCATCTTGTTGACGGCCAGCACGACGTGCGGGACGCGCAGCAGGGCGGCGACGGCGGCGTGGCGGCGGGTCTGCTCGATCACGCCGTTGCGGGCGTCGACCAGGACCACGGCCAGGTCGGCGGTGGAGGCGCCGGTGACCATGTTCCGGGTGTACTGCACGTGTCCGGGGGTGTCGGCGAGGATGAACCGGCGCCGGGCGGTCGCGAAGTAGCGGTAGGCCACGTCGATGGTGATGCCCTGCTCGCGTTCGGCGCGCAGGCCGTCGGTGAGGAGGGCCAGGTCCGGGGCGTCCTGGCCGCGGTCCTGGGAGACCCGCTCCACGGCCTCGAGCTGGTCCTCCAGGACCGACTTCGAGTCGTGCAGCAGGCGGCCCACCAGGGTGGACTTGCCGTCGTCGACGGAACCCGCGGTGGCGAAGCGCAGCAGCGTCGTGGCGCTGAGCTGCTCGGTGGTGGTCGTCATGTCTAGAAGTACCCTTCGCGCTTGCGGTCTTCCATCGCGGCCTCGGACAGCTTGTCGTCGGCGCGGGTCGCACCCCGCTCGGTGAGCCGGGACACGGCGATCTCGGCGATGACGGCGTCCAGCGTGGTGGCGTCGGAGTCGACGGCGCCGGTGCAGGACATGTCACCGACGGTGCGGTAGCGGACCAGCCGCTTCTCGACCGGCTCGGTGTCCTTGGGGCCGCCCCACTCGCCTGCGGTCAGCCACATGCCGGCCCGCTGGAAGACGTCCCGTTCGTGGGCGAAGTAGATCTCGGGGAGTTCGATGTCCTCGCGGTCGATGTACTGCCAGACGTCCAGCTCGGTCCAGTTGGAGAGCGGGAAGACCCGGACGTGCTCGCCGGGGGCGTGGCGGCCGTTGTAGAGCTGCCACAGCTCGGGGCGCTGGCGGCGCGGGTCCCACTGGGAGAACTCGTCACGCAGGGAGAACACCCGCTCCTTGGCGCGGGCCTTCTCCTCGTCGCGGCGGCCGCCGCCGAACACGGCGTCGAACCCCAGCTGCTGGATCGCCTCGGTGAGGGGGACGGTCTGCAGCGGGTTGCGCACGCCGTCGGGGCGCTCGCGGAGCTTGCCGGCGTCGATGTACTCCTGCACGGAGGCCACGTGCAGCCGCAGGTTGTGCTTCGCCACGGCCGCGTCGCGGTAGGCGAGGACCTCGGGGAAGTTGTGGCCGGTGTCGACGTGCAGCAGCGTGAAGGGCACCGGCGCCGGCGCGAACGCCTTCAGCGCCAGGTGCAGCATGACGATCGAGTCCTTGCCGCCGGAGAACAGGATCACCGGCTTCTCGAACTCACCCGCCACCTCACGGAAGATGTGCACGGCCTCCGACTCAAGAGCGTCGAGGTGTGACAGCGCGTACGGCGCGTCGGTCTCGTCGTGGACGTGTGCGACGGTCGTCGTCATGCCAGACCCCTCTCGGTGAGCAGCGCGTGCAGGGCCGAGGCCGACTCCTGCACGGTCTGCGTGTGCGACTCGATACGGAGGTCCGGGGACTCCGGCGCCTCGTACGGGTCGTCGACCCCGGTCAGACCGGAGATCTCGCCCGCCGCCTGTTTGGCGTACAGGCCCTTCACGTCACGCTCCGAGCAGACCTCGACCGGAGTGGCCACGTGCACCTCCAGGTAGGAGGTGCCCTCGGCGGCGTGCCGCTTGCGAACGGCCTCACGGCTGTCCGCGAACGGCGCGATCACCGGCACCAGCGCCTTGACGCCGTTGCTCGCGAGGAGTTCGGCGACGAAGCCGATCCGCTGCACGTTGGTGTGCCGGTCCTCGCGGCTGAAGCCGAGGCCGGCGGAGAGGAACTCGCGGATCTCGTCGCCGTCGAGGACCTCCACACGGTGGCCCTCGGTGCGCAGCCGCTCGGCTAGCGCGTAGGCGATGGTGGTCTTGCCCGCGCTCGGCAGCCCGGTCAGCCACACGGTGGCGCCCTGGTCGCTCACGCTCATCTGCTCCGTCTCCGTAAGTTCTTCGCTGGTCGTCATCAGCCGTGCAGTCCGCACTCGGTCTTGCCGCGCCCGGCCCAGCGCCCGGCCCGCGCGTCCTCGCCCTCCGCCACGCGGCGGGTGCAGGGGGCGCAGCCGACGGAGGCGTAGCCGTCCATCAGCAGCGGGTTGGTCAGCACCCCGTGCTCGGCGACGTACGCGTCCACGTCGTCCTGGGTCCAGCGGGCGATCGGCGAGATCTTGACCTTCTGCCGCTTCTCGTCCCAGCCGACGACCGGGGTGTTCGCCCGGGTCGGGGACTCGTCGCGGCGCAGGCCCGTCGCCCACGCGTCGTACGCGGTCAGGCCCTCTTCGAGCGGCTTGACCTTGCGCAGCGCGCAGCACAGGTCGGGGTCGCGGTCGTGCAGCTTCGGACCGTACTGCGCGTCCTGCTCGGCGACCGTCTGGCGCGGGGTGAGGGTGATGACGTTGACGTCCATCACCGCTTCGACCGCGTCACGGGTGCCGATGGTCTCCTCGAAGTGGTAGCCCGTGTCGAGGAAGACCACGTCCACGCCGGGGAAGGCGCGCGACGCCAGGTGGGCGACGACCGCGTCCTCCATGGAGGAGGTCACGGCGAACTTCTTGCCGAAGGTCTCGGCCGCCCAGGTGAGGATCTCCAGGGCGGAGGCGTCCTCCAGGTCGCGGCCCGCCTGCTCGGCCAGCTCCTTGAGAGCCGTCGCCTTGAGACCGGCGTCTTGAGCAGTGGTCATATCTCGTCCCCTCCAGCGATGTTGGACTGAACACCCCGGGCCAGCAGCCCGAGGTACTTCAGCTGGAAGGCTCGGTTGCAGGCCCTGCATTCCCAGGCGCCGTGGCCCGTCTCATGGGGAAACAGGTCCTCGTCGCCGCAGTACGGGCAGTGGAAAGGTGCGGCGCGCTCGCTCACGAGAGGCTCTTCTCGTCCGCGCGGGCGACCCACGCCGCGAAGCGCTCGCCGTCCTCGCGCTGCTCCTCGTAGCTCTTGACGACGCGCTCGACGTAGTCGGGCAGACCGGCGGAGGTGACCTTGAGGCCGCGGACCTTGCGGCCGAAGCCGGCCTCCAGGCCGAGGGCGCCGCCCAGGTGGACCTGGTAGCCCTCCACCTGGTTGCCGTCGTCGTCCAGGACCAGCTGGCCCTTGAGACCGATGTCCGCCACCTGGATACGGGCGCAGGCGTTCGGGCAGCCGTTGATGTTGATCGTGATCGGCTCGGCGAAGTCCGGCAGGCGGCGCTCCAGCTCGTCGATCAGCGAGGCGCCGCGCGCCTTGGTCTCGACGATGGCCAGCTTGCAGAACTCGATGCCGGTGCAGGCCATCGTGCCGCGGCGGAACGGGGACGGGTTGACCCGCAGGTCGAGCGCCTCCAGGGCCGATACCAGCGAGTCGACCTGGTCGGCCTCGATGTCGAGGACGATCATCTTCTGCTCGGCGGTGGTGCGCAGGCGGCCGGAGCCGTGCTGCGCCGCGACGTCCGCGATCTTGGTCAGGGTGGCACCGTCCACGCGGCCCACGCGGGGCGCGAAGCCCACGTAGAAGCGGCCGTCCTGCTGCTGGTGGACGCCCACGTGGTCGCGCCACCGGCCGCTGGGCTGCTCGGGCGCGGGGCCGTCGGTGAGCGCCCGCTTCAGGTACTCGTCCTCCAGGACCTGGCGGAACTTGGCCGGGCCCCAGTCGGCGACGAGGAACTTCAGGCGGGCGCGGGTGCGCAGCCGGCGGTAGCCGTAGTCGCGGAAGATCGAGATGACGCCCTCGTACACGTCCGGGACCTCGTCGAGCGAGACCCACGTGCCCAGGCGCACTCCGAGCTTGGGGTTGGTGGAGAGGCCGCCGCCGACCCAGACGTCGAAGCCGGGGCCGTGCTCGGGGTGGTTGACGCCCACGAACGCGATGTCGTTGATCTCGTGCGCCACGTCGAGCAGCGGCGAGCCGGAGACCGCGGACTTGAACTTGCGGGGCAGGTTGGAGAAGGCGGGGTTGCCGACGATGCGGCGGTAGATCTCGTCGATGGCGGGGGTGCCGTCGATGATCTCGTCCTGGGCGATGCCGGCGACGGGGGAACCGAGGATGACGCGGGGCGTGTCACCGCATGCCTCGGTGGTCGAGAGGCCGACGGCCTCCAGGCGGCGCCAGATCTCCGGGACGTCCTCGATCCGGATCCAGTGGTACTGCACGTTCTGGCGGTCGGTGAGGTCGGCGGTGCCGCGCGCGAACTCCTGCGAGATCTCGCCGATGACGCGGAGCTGCTCGGTGGTCAGCCGGCCGCCGTCGATGCGGACGCGCAGCATGAAGTACTTGTCGTCCAGCTCCTCCGGCTCCAGGATCGCGGTCTTGCCGCCGTCGATCCCGGGCTTGCGCTGGGTGTAGAGCCCCCACCAGCGCATGCGGCCGCGCAGGTCGTTGGGGTCGATCGAGTCGAAGCCCCGCTTGGAATAGATCGTCTCAATGCGTGTCCGCACGTTGAGACCGTCGTCGTCCTTCTTGAACTGCTCGTTGCCGTTGAGGGGCGTGTGGTGTCCGACGGCCCACTGGCCCTCACCGCGGTGACGGCCGGTCTTGCGGCGCGCGGCAGCTGCGGGAGCTGCGGCTGCGGGCGTTTCGGGGGTGGCGGCCATGGCGGTACGTCCTTCTTCGGCGGCTCAAGGCAAGGGCAGGGGGAGGCGGCGGCGTAGCGTGACCCCTGGACTCTGAGCGGGTGTGGCTGATTCCCGCCCCCATGCCGGGGTGGCCGGCGGGCAGGGCGGTACATCGGCCTCAGGGGGCTAACGGGTGATCGGCGCGTCCGCGGCGGCGGGGACGACGACGATGTGCGGCGTGGCTGGTTCCGTCAGCGCGCCGGACAGATGGCGCTGGACATGCGGCCGAGATCGACGTGCCGCCGACTCACCAAGGCAATTCCAGCTCCATTCATGGCGGAAGCGTGTCATGTGCCTCTTGGAGGAGTCCACTACTGTCCACGATCCGGACGAAGTCGTCTCGAATCATGGGATGGCGTGACGGGGGTCACCTGCCGGGGGGCGGGCGCCGCCGCTGCCGGGGGCTCCGCGCCGCGGGGTCCGGGGCAGCGCCCCGGACCCCGCCGGGCCGGACTCCGAGGGGCTACGCGCCCGGCCAGGGGCCCGGGGTCGGGGTGTCCTGCTTGGTCTCCGTCTCCGTCATGAAGACCTTGAAGCCGCGGCGGAGGTAGTTGTCCATCGCCGTCGGGCCGTCCTGGCTGCAGGTGTGCAGCCAGACCCGGCGGGTCGGCTCGCGGTCCGGCCAGCGCTCCGCGAGGTCCCAAGCGCGGGCGATGCCCTCCGACAGCAGGTGCCCGCCGATGCGGCGGCCGCGGAAGTCCGGCAGCAGCCCGAAGTAGATGATCTCCACCACACCGTCGGCCTGCGGGTCGAACTCGACGTAGCCCGCCGGCGTGCCCCGGTCGTACGCCACCCACGTCTCCACGCCCGGCCGTCCCAGCTGCTCCACCCACTGCGCCCGGGTCAGGGACAGCCGGTCCGTCCAGTGGATGTCACCGCCCACCGAGGCGTACAGGAAGCGGCTGAACTCGGGGGAGGGGACCTCCGCCCGGGCGACGGTGACCTCCGGGCCGGGCCCGGTCGCGGGTATCAGGTCCTCCGGGGAGGTCATCTCCAGGGACCACGTGGTGAGGGTGATGGTGCTCATGCCTGCCAGGGAATCACATCCCCCAGCCGCCGCTCGGGGGTCCCCCGGGCCCCGCCCCCGCCCGGCGGCCCCGGATCACCGCCGGGGCGGTGGAGTGGGGGAGCAGCGCGGCCGGGTCCTCGGGGCGGATCAGCTCCACCTCCACGTCGTCCGCGAAGCGGTACGGCCGGTGGGTCAGCACCCCGGCGAGGTTGCGGCGTACGCGGGACATCTCCGCGCGGACCGTCACCGTGCGCGTCGGGTCCCCGAACAGCTCCCCGGACAGCTCGGCCGCCGAGCGGCCCCGCGGGCTCTCCGCCAGCAGGAACAGCAGCTCCGCGTGGCGCGGGCTCAGCTCCTGCGACCAGCTCCCGGCGGCCCCGTACACCGTCGCCGACCAGGAGCCGGACCGGCTGAGGTCGACGACGACCCGGGTCACGCCCGTGCTCGTACGCTCCTGCGCGACCTGCAGCAGCCAGCCGCCGGGCAGCGGCTCCACCGCGCAGTCGCCGAGCTGCGGCACCCACACCCGCCCCGGGCCGAAGCCCTTCGGCAGCGGGATGCGCTCCACGCGAGCCAGGCCCGTCACGGCCGCCGTCCAGCCGTTGGGGTCCACGGCGAGCGCCTGCCCCGGCAGCCGGGCCAGCAGCGGGGCCGCCACCGCCCGCAGCCGCTCCAGTGACTCCAGGTGCCGCACGCGCAGCTCCCGCTCCGCGAGCCGGGCCACCGAGCTCACCCAGGCCAGGGTCGCCGGGTGCATGGTGGCCAGCGGCCCGCTCACGTCGACCACGCCGAGCAGCCGGCCGTCCCGCGGGTCCCGTACGGGCGCCCCCGCGCAGGTCCAGTCGTGGTGGCTGGAGACGAAGTGCTCAGCGGAGAACACCTGGACCGGCCGCCGGGTCACCAGCGCGGTGCCCACCCCGTTCGTGCCGACCACGGCCTCGTCCCAGTCGGCCCCCACCCCGAAGCCGAGCCGGTCCGCCTTGCGCAGGATGGAGGAGTGGCCCTCCCGCCACAGCAGCCGCCCCTCCGCGTCGGCCACGACCATGATGTGCAGGGCCCCGTCCAGCGCGGGCAGCAGGCCCTCCCGCAGCACCGGGAGGATCTCCCGCAGCGGCGACTCGTGCCGCCGCTCCTCCGTCTCGGCGGCCGACAGCATCCGCGAGCGCGCGTCCCGGTCCGGGTGCACCCCGCCCGCCAGCATCCGGCGCCAGGACTCGGCGATCTCCGGCCGCGGCGCGGCCGGAGGGCGGTCCCCGGCCAGCGCGGCCGCCCGTACGCCCTTGAGCAGACGCGCGGCCTCCCGCGCGTCCATGGCCGAGATGCGGGCCGCATCGACCGTACTGCCGGTGGTGTCGGCCATCGGAACCTCCCCGTGCGAACAGGACGTACGACGGAAGCCGCCGGGCGGCTGCCGACTCAAAGGTTGCAACGGTATGCAACCCTCGCCAAGTCCCGGCCGCCCGACCGAAACTGTCCGGACGTCGCTGTGCGGCGTGACAGCTCCTCCTCGGGGCTTCTCGGGTCAGGGGTGGTGCCGAGTCGGCGCGGCGCCATCCCTGATCCCGGTCACGGGCCCGGATCCCGGCTGGGATCGGTCTGGGGACCGCAGGGGTGCCCGGCGGCCCCCGTCCCTAGCCCGCGATCCGCGCCCGTTCCACGACCGTCCGCAGGTCCAGGCTGTGCGGCAGCGTGCCGAAGGCCGCACCCCAGTCGCCGCCCAGGCGCGAGGCGCAGAACGCGTCCGCCACCTCGGGCGGGGCCCACCGGACCAGCAGCGACCCCTGCAGTACCAGGGCCATGCGCTCCACCACGCGGCGGGCCCGGGCCTCGATGCCGTCCAGGTCGGCGAGGTCCGTCAGCAGGTCCTTGATGGCCGAATCGAGCCGGTGGTCCGCACCCCGCGCCAGCCCGACTTCCTGGAGGAACGCGTTCAGCGCCTGCGGCTCCCGCTGGAGGGCGCGGAGCACGTCCAGGGCCTGGACGTTGCCCGAGCCCTCCCAGATGGAGTTCAGCGGCGATTCGCGCAGCAGTCTCGGCAGCCCGGACTCCTCGACGTAGCCGTTGCCGCCCAGACACTCCAGGGCCTCTGCCACCATCGGCGTACAGCGCTTGGTCACCCAGTACTTGGCGGCCGGCACGGCCAGGCGCAGGAAGGCCCGCTCCTGCTCGGTCCCGGCGTCGTAGGCGGCCGCGAGCCGCAGGGTCAGGGTGGTGGCCGCCTCCGACTCCAGGGCCAGGTCAGCGAGGACGTTGCGCATCAGAGGCTGGTCGATGAGCGGCGCTCCGAAAGCAGAGCGGTGCTCCGCGTGGTGCACGGCCTGCGTCAGCGCCTGCCGCATCAGCGAGGCCGATCCGATGACACAGTCCAGCCGGGTCGCCGCGACCATCTCGATGATGGTCCGCACCCCCCGGCCCTCCTCGCCCACCCGCCGCGCCCACGTCCCGTCGAACTCCACCTCGCTCGACGCGTTCGACCTGTTCCCCAGCTTGTCCTTGAGCCGCTGGATGGCGAAGACGTTGCGCGTGCCGTCCGGCAGCACCCGGGGCACCAGGAAGCAGGTCAGTCCTCCGGGCGCCTGCGCCAGCACCAGGAAGCCGTCGCACATAGGCGCAGAACAGAACCACTTGTGCCCGGTCAGCAGGTACTCGCCCGACGCGTCCAGCGGCACCGCGGCCGTCGTGTTCGCCCGTACGTCGCTGCCGCCCTGCTTCTCCGTCATCCCCATGCCGAAGAGCACACCGGCCTTCTCGGCGGCCGGCCGCAGCCCCTCCTCGTACACGTGCGAGGTCAGCCGCGGCTCCCACTCGGCGGCGAGCGAGGGATCGGTCCGCAGCGCCGGTACGGCCGCGTGCGTCATCGAGACCGGGCAGCCGTGCCCCGCCTCGGCCTGCGACCACACGAAGAACCCGGCGGCGCGGCGCAGATGCCCGGCCGGGCGCCCCCAGGCGTCGGTGAGCCCGGAGGTCACCGCCTTCCCGAGCAGCCGGTGCCAGGCCGGGTGGAACTCCACCTCGTCGATCCGGTTCCCGTACCGGTCGTGCGTCCGCAGCTTCGGCGGGTTCTCGTTCGCCTGCGCACCCCATTCCTGGGCCTGCGCGGAGCCCGCCGAGCGCCCGAGGAGGGTGAGCTCCTCCTGGACCTCACCGAGGAGTCCGGGGTCCGCGGAGGCCAGATGACGCTCCACGCCCTCGGTGAGGGCCCGGTCGCCCCCGTAGACATCGTGGCCCACGAGGGGCGGAGCCTGATTGCTGACTGTGTGGGTGGTGGCTGCCATGCGGATACCGTAAGGACGTGCAGCCAGCAAAAGAAACACCCCAGCGGATCCTCGGACGCCATGGACGGCTCCACCGGGCCCGCGCCCTCTACCGCAACGTCTCGAAGCGGAAGATGGGCTGGCTGCTGCTGAAGGACACCGTCAACTCGTGCATCGAGTACCGGATCCTCGGGCTCGCCGCCGAGGCGGCCTTCTTCACGCTGCTCTCGCTGCCCCCGCTCTTCCTCGGCCTGCTCGGCCTCCTCGGCTACGTGGACGGCTGGACGGACACCCGCACCGTCGAGAGCATCGAGGAGAACATCCTGCGGGCGGTCGGCACCGTCCTGTCCGACCGGGGCGTCAACGACATCGCCAGACCGCTGCTCGACGACGTCACCGGACGCGGCCGTCCCGACCTCATCTCGCTCGGCTTCGCCTTCGCCCTGTGGTCGGGCTCGCGCGCCGTCAACGTCTTCATCGACACCATCACCGTGATGTACGGGCTCGACGGACAGCGAGGCATCGTCAAGACCAGGCTGCTGGCCTTCCTGCTGTACGTCATCGCGCTGCTGATCGGCGCGATCGTGCTGCCGCTGATGGTGGTCGGACCCGACGCGGTGGTCCGGCTGGTGCCCTGGGGCACCGAGGTGATCGCCATCCTGTACTGGCCGACGGTGACCCTGCTGTCGATCGCCTTCCTGACGACGCTCTACCACGTGTCGGTACCGGTGCGCTCGCCCTGGATCGAGGACGTGCCGGGCGCGCTGGTCGCCCTGGCCATGTGGGTGCTCGGCTCGTTCCTGCTGCGGATCTACCTGACCAACACCGTGGAGGGGCCGACGATCTACGGATCACTGGCGGCGCCGGTGGCGGTGCTGCTGTGGATCGGCATCTCGGCCTTCGCGGTCCTCGTCGGCGCGGCCGTCAACGCGGCGATCGACCGGGTCTGGCCCTCGGTGGCCACGGCGGCGGCGCGCGAGGCGAACGAGCGGGCGCGCGAGGCGCAGGCCGCCGAACTGATCGCACGGGCCGCGGCCTGGCGGGCGATGGCGGAGGGCGAGTCGGAGGACGACGAGGACGAGGGGATGCCGTCCGAGTTCCCGGAGCGGTGGTCGAAGTTCCTGCCGCCGGAGGACTACTCGTCGCGGCTGCGCAAGCACTGACGGCCCTCCCGCACGGCGGGGTGCGGGAGGAGCCGCGGCCCCGGGTGCGCCCGGGGCCGTACGCGGAGCCCGGGGCCGTACGCGGAGACGGTCTACGCCGCGGGCTCCGACGGGGCGAAGAGCGAGACCTCGCAGCCGTCCGGGTCGAGGACCACGGCGTAGCGCTGGCCCCAGAAGGCGTCCCAGGGCTTCAGATGCCCGGTGTACCCCGCATCGGTCAGCTCGGCGTACACCGCGTCCACCCCGGCGGGGGAGTCGCACAGGAAGGCGAGCCCCGCGCGGCTGTCGCCGGAGGGCCGGGTCCAGGACGGGTTGAAGGAGCGGATGGTCGCCTCCGTGTCCCACCCCATCCGCAGCCCCCCGGGCAGGGCGGCTTCGACGTGCGGCTGGTCATCGGCGCCGGCCGGGATGTCCAGCCCGAGGCGCCGGTAGAAGGCGAGCGAGGCGGCCATGTCGGAGACGACCAGGCCGATCATGTCGAGTCGTGGAGTCAGTCGAGTCATACGCGCAGGCTAGGCCCTCAGCCCTCAGCCCTGCCGCCGCACGGCCACTGCCGCGCACGCCAGCGCGAGGGGCAGCTCGGCGCCCGCCGCGAGCAGCAGCGCGATGCCCTGCTGGCCGGTCCCGAGCGAGGTGGTGACGTCGAACCAGGCGTCCATCGCCAGCAGCGCGGCGGTCGCCGCCGCCACCGCCGACGCCCGGGGATCCCCCCGCCGCAGCAGCACGCCGGTCCCGGTCAGCCCGGCGGCCAGCATCACGTCCAGGCCGATCCACGCGGTGGCCCAGTTCGGGACCTCGGCCGTCTGCGGCAGGGTCTTCGCCAGCACCAGCATCCACGGCACCAGCGCCACCCCCGCTCCGGTGAACAGGGCGGCCGTACGAGGGGTGCGCCAGGCGCGGGCCTGCGGGGCGACAAGTGCCATGGCGGCGGGTCTCCTTCCGGCCCGGCGGTCCGTCCCCCGGGCACACCACCACCCTCGTCGGCCGGGCCGCGGAGATCACTCACACCACTGTCCGAAGCCGGGGTGGTGCCAGGTACACCCCCGGGCGGGCACCAGCGTGATGGCATGCTCCTGACCAGGACGATTACCGTACGGACATGGCAACTCCCGGCGCGCCGACGCGTACCTACACCTGGATCGCGGCGCACGCGCCGTGGTCGGCGTGGGCCCGGCGCAACACGACCTTCACGGTGGCCGCGATCCCGCCGGCCCTGCCCGCCCTCCTCGGCCTCACGTACGCGGCCCTCGCGCCCGGCCGGAGCCCCATCCCGCTGCTCCTGGTACTGGTCCTCTGCCCGCTGCTCACCACGCTCCAACGCAGCCGCTTCTGGGCGCTGCTCGGCCTCGACGTGCCGGAGGTCGTGCGGGAGCGGAGCTGGTGGACCCCGCGCGGGCTGGCCGAACGACTGCGCTCGGAGGCCACCTGGCGGCAGTACGGCTACCACCTCCTGGTCAGCCCGATCGCCGCCGCCGCCGGGGCGCTGGTGGTCCTCGCCTGGGTCTGCGGCGCGGCCGGCGCGTGCGTCTACGCCTGGTGCTGGATCCTGCCGGCGGACACCCGTACCCCCGGCTGGACCGGCGACTACGACGTCGTCACCGTGGCCGGCGTCCTGCTGCTGCTCTCCGCGCCCTGGGCGGCCGCCCTCGTGGCCCGCCTGGACGCATCCGCGGCGGCCGCCCTCCTCGGCCCGAACCGGTCCCGGGAACTGGAGCGGCGGGTCGAGGACCTCGCGGAGAGCCGGGCCGGCGTCCTGGACGCGGCCGACCTCGAACGCCGCCGCATCGAGCGGGACTTGCACGACGGCGCCCAGCAGCGGCTGGTCGCCCTCGCCATGAACCTGGGCATCGCCCGCGCCACCCTCACCGACCTGCCGCCCGAGGCGAAGGCCGTCATCGACGAGGCCCACCGCGAGGCGAAGGAGGCCATCGAGGAGCTCAGCAGCCTGGTGCGGGGCCTGCATCCGGCCGTGCTGGAGGACCGCGGGCTCGACGCGGCGCTCTCCGGGATCGCCGCCCGCGCCCCCTTCCATGTCGAACTGACCGTGGACATCGGGACCCGGCCGGGCGCAACCATCGAGGCCGTCGCCTACTTCGTGGTCTCCGAGACCCTGGCCAACGTGGCCAAGCATGCCCGGGCCGACCGGTGTTCGGTCCGGGTCGTACGCGACCCCGCGCCGGGCGGGGCCGGCCGCCGGGAGGACCTGCTGCGCGTCACCGTCACCGACGACGGGGTGGGCGGAGCCGACCCGGCGGGCGGCACCGGCCTGGTCGGCCTGCGCAAACGCGTAGGGTCGGTCGACGGAACCATCATGATCGACAGCCCCCTCGGGGGCCCGACCGTCATCACCGTGGAGCTGCCGTGCGCGCTGTGATCGCCGAGGACTCCGTCCTGCTGCGCATAGGACTCGTCAAAGTCCTCGAAATGGCCGGATTCGAGGTGGCCGCCGAGACCGGCGACGCCGAGGGTCTGCTCGCCGCCGTCGACGAACACCGCCCGGACCTCGCGCTCGTCGACGTACGGATGCCACCCGGCTTCACCGACGAGGGAGTCCGGGCCGCCCTGATGATCCGCCGGCAGAGCCCCGGTACCGCCGTGCTGCTGCTCTCCCAGTACGTGGAGGAGCGGTACGCCGCCGACCTGCTGGCCGCCCAGAGCGGCTCCGGCATCGGCTACCTGCTCAAGCAACGGGTCGCGGACGTCGAGGAGTTCATCGACGCGCTGCGGCGCGTGGCCTCCGGCGGCACGGCGCTCGACCCGCAGGTCGTCGCCCAGCTCCTGCTGCGCCGGGGCGGCGGACCGGACCCGCTGGAGCGCCTCACCCCGCGCGAGCGCGAGGTGCTGGCCCTGATGGCGGAGGGCCGCTCCAACGCCGGGATCGCGGCCGAACTCGTCGTGAGCGAGAGCGCGGTGGCCAAGCACATCAACAACATCTTCGCCAAGCTCGACCTGCCCCCGGCCGACGGCGACCACCGCCGGGTCCTCGCGGTCCTGCGCTTCCTGGACGGTACGCCGTGACCGCGGCCCGGACCTCGGCTCCGGCTCCGGGCTCGGCTCCCGGCCCTGCCCCGGCTCCCGTCCCGGCTCCGTCACCGGACCGGCCCGGGCAGCGGTTCGCGTGGACCGTCGCCGCGCTGCTCAGCGCGTTGCTCGTCGTCGCGCCGGTCACCTGGCAGGCATGGTCGTACGGGAGCGCACAGAGCCGCGTCCTGCAGGGCGGCAGCGGCGGCCGCCCGGTGACCGCCCTGGAGATCGTGGGCGGTGACTCCGACGTCACCGTCACCCCCCGCGGGGACCGGGAGGTCGGCTACCGCGCCGAGGTCAGCTGGTCGCTCAAGGCGCCCACCATCGAGGAGAGCTGGCTCGGCGGCAACCTGCGGCTGACCCCGCAGTGCCCCGGCGCGGGCTCCTGGGGGAGCGGCTCCGGCTGCACGGTCCGGCTGCGGGTGACCGTGCCCGTGGACATCCCGGTGAAGGTGACGGCCGGCGGCGGCCGGGTCTCCCTCAGCGGCCTGGGCGGCGACGTCGACGCGCGGGCCGACTCCGGCCAGGTCGACATCAGCGGGCTGCGGGGCGAGCTGCGCGCGGAGATCGGCTCGGGGCACCTGCGGGCCGCCGGGCTCACCTCGGCCCGGGCCGACATCCGGGTCGGCTCCGGCAGCGCCGACACCTCCTTCATCGCCCCGCCCGACCGGGTGACCGCCCGCGTCGGCTCCGGCCACACGGCCCTCACCGTGCCCCCGGCCACCCGCTTCCGGGTCCGCTGCGAGGCGGAAGCGGGCCGGTGCGAGGTGCCGGACGCCCTGCGCGACCCCGGCTCGCCCCGCACGCTGGACATCGAGGCGGGTTCGGGCCACGCCGCGGCCCTGTACCCGGACGGGCCGTAGTGCTCCGTGCGGCTCGCGGATAAAGAACTGGTGTGCGCGTGAGGGCTTCTCTCCCGCAGGCTCTTTCGCTCTCGCACGCGCTCAGCCCTTCGGCTGGGACGACGCCTGGGCGGCCGAGTTCACCCCGCACGCCGAGCCGGTCTGTCACCTGCTTCGGCAGGAGCACGACTCCAGCCCCCGCGAACACACTTCGATGTCCGCGCCGGTGAACGAGAGGTCGGCGCCACGCAGTTCGGCGAGCTCCCCCGTGGCGCGCGTCCCTTCTCGCGCGGTCAGGGGCGGCAGTGCTGCCGGGGCGGATCACCCTTGACGTGGGTGGGGTCGGTGGCGGTGTGGGTATGGGGATCGCCACCTCCGGTTACGGTCACGGAGTTCGTGACCTGCTTCGGGGCGGTGCAGGAAATCCTGGCCTGCAGCATGATCGGCGGGTAGTGCCTTCCGGCGGCGAGGACGCCGTTACGGCTACAGGTCAGCGTGGCGAGGGTGCACTGCCAGCCGGGGCCGCCGATGCGGGTGGCAAGGAGGCCGGCGGGGAGGGTGTCGTGCACGGTGACGGTGCTTCCGTCGGTCGGGCCGGCCCCCGAGGCATTGCCCACGGAGATTCGGTACGTACCGATGGCGCCCCGGGTGAACTTTCCGGGGTGCCTCTTGGTGATCGTGAGGCTGGGCCCACGGGCCGCCGCCGGGCCGAATGCGATGCCGTACGGTGCGCTGCCGACACTGATGGCGGAGGTGATCGTGTTGCTGGCGGTGTCGATCACCGACACGGTGGAGTCGCTGAAGTCGCCGACATAGGCCTGCGAGCCGTCAGCGTTGACGGCCACGAGCCCTGGTCCGGTGAAGCCCGTGATGGTGGCGGTGACGGTGTTGCTGGCGGTGGCGATCACGGACACGCTGGAGTCGATGAAGTTGGTGATGTAGACGTGTGAGCCGTCGGGGGTGACTGCCGCGCCAAAGGGATCAGCGCCGACCGGGATGGTCGTGGTGACCGTGTTGCCGCTGGTGTCGATCACCGAGACCGTGCTGTCAGCGGAGTTGGTGACGTAGACGCGTGCGCCGTCCGGGGTGATCGCCGCCCAGTCCGGGGACCTGCCGACCGGGATGGTGGCGGTGACGGTGTTGGTGCTGGTGTCGATCACTGTGACGGTGTTGCCGCCGTTGTTGACGACGTAGGCGCGGGAGCCGTTCGGGGTGATCGCGACGCTGACATCGTTGCCGCCGGCCGGGACGGTGGCGATGACGGTGTTGCTCGCGGTGTCGATCACCGCCACTGCGGCATCCCCGCTGTCGGCGACGTACAGATGGGAACCGTCAGGGGTGATCGCCAGGCCGACGGGACCGTTGCCGACCGGAATGGTGGTGGTGACGGTGTTGGTGCTGGTGTCGATCACCGAGACATTGTTGTCGCTGTAGTTGGCGACGTAGGCGCGTGTGCCGTTCGGGGTGACCGCCACACCGGCCGGGTGGCTGCCGACCGGGATGGTGGCCGTGACGGACTGGGTGACCGCGTTGATGACCGAGACCGTTGCGGACCCGAAGTTGGCGACGTAGGCGTTCTGTTGCGGAGCGGACGCGGCGGACGCCGGTGACGAGGCTGCGACCGGCAGCAGGGCGCCGGCCACCATGGCCAAAGACGCCACCCACGCCCGTGCCGAACGTGTGCATCGGGCCCACAGGAGCCCGCTCTCGCGGAATTCCGTAGAGGGCCGCGGTCTTCCTCCCCTGCCTCTGAGCCTGAACACCGGTGCCTCCATATCAGCAGCGAGTCCGATCACGGACAGTGATCATCGACTGCACTATGTCACTGGCCACATCGCCGGACGGCTTCGACACAGTTGAGTTACCTATATGGCCGATCGGTCAGGCGACAGCGCCGGCTGCCGGGGTCGTGCAGGAGTCCCCGAATTTAATCGGTGGTGCCGTGCCCCGGGGTGGGGCTAAGGTTCTACTCGTTCCAAGGTGCGGCTGTGTGTCGTTGCCGAGGCGCGGTGTTGGTTCGTTGAGAAGAAGCAGGAGGTGAGGACATTGATGACTGTCATGGCGACGGGCGCTGCCCGCATTCAGGAGTTCATCGTTTCCACCCCTGTGGTCTCCGGCTGACACCCACTCGACTTACGCGCGCAGAGCGCGCCGCCGGGGCCGCCCTTCGAAGGGTTCCCCTTGTTCAACGCTTCGCTCAACACGTCTTCCACTTCTGATGCTCAGCACGTCCTCGCCGCCTACGGCTGGGATGGGGGCTGGGAAGCGGAGTTCGCTCCGTACGCCGCGCAGGGTCTGGTCCCCGGCCGGGTCGTACGCGTCGACCGCGGTCAGTGCGACGTCATGACCGAGGACGGCATCGTCCGCGCCGACACCGCCTTCGTCACCCCGCACGACCCGCTCCGGGTCATCTGCACCGGGGACTGGGCGGCGGTGGAGGCGGCCGGCAACCCGCGCTACGTGAAGGCGTACCTGCCGCGCCGGACCGCCTTCGTACGCTCCACCTCCTCGCAGCGGTCCGAGGGGCAGATCCTCGCCGCCAACGTCGACCACGCGATCATCGCGGTCTCCCTCGCCGTCGAACTGGACCTCGGGCGCATCGAGCGCTTCCTGGCCCTGGCGTGGGAGTCGGGAGCCCAGCCGCTGGTCGTCCTCACCAAGGCGGACCTCGTCCCGGACCCGGCCACGCTCGGCCACCTGGTCCAGGACGTGGAGACCACCGCGCCGGGGGTCCAGGTCCTCACCGTCTCCTCCCTCACCGGGGAGGGCACGGACGTCCTCTCCGCCGTCGTCGCGGACGGCACCAGTGTGCTGCTCGGCATCTCGGGCGCCGGCAAGTCCACGCTGGCCAACGCGCTGCTCGGCACCGAGGTCATGGAGGTCCAGGAGACCCGCGAGGTCGACGGCAAGGGCCGCCACACCACGACGACGCGCAACCTGCTCGCCCTGCCGGGCGGCGGCGTCCTGATCGACACGCCGGGGCTGCGCGGCGTCGGGCTCTGGGACGCCGAGGCCGGGGTCGGACAGGTCTTCTCGGAGATCGAGGAGTACGCGGCACGGTGCCGCTTCCACGACTGCGCCCACGAGGCGGAGCCGGGGTGCGCGGTGCTGGCCGCGGTGGCCTCGGGCGAGCTGGCCGAGCGCCGCCTGGACAGCTACCGCAAGCTGCTGAGGGAGAACCAGCGGATCGTGGCGAAGACGGACGCCAGGGTCCGCTCGGAGATCCGTCGTGACTGGCGCCTCAAGTCGGCGGAGGGCCGCTCCAATTACGCGGCGAAGCGCGGCGGCCGGGTCTGACCCCTGGCGGGGCTCGTCGGGGTCCTGGGCGCGGGCCGGTCTGCCGCTGTGCGGCACCCGCCCGTGTCCGGGGCGCCGGGGTCTAGCGATTGTTCTGAGCCTTCTCCTGGAGTTCCACGAAGGGTGCCTGTGCCATTGAGCCGCGCACTCTCGCGAGACCGTACCGATTGATAGTCGCTTTGTTCGCGTAGACGTTGCCGAGGTTAAGGGAAGTTCTTTTTTCCCCCGGCGGCGTCACATCCACATGGATATATGTCGAGCCATCCGTGTTCCGTGCCCACCACAGTGATACACACTGTCGGCCTCTGGTCACGTTGAGGAGCTCATTGCTGTTCGAGATCACGGATTGATATCTGAACTCTGCGCCCGGCGGTCCCTTGGGGAAGTCATGGCCACTCGCCTTGAGATCCTTTACTTTTGCCTTGGAGCGCTCATAATTGGCGCTCATTGTCATCCTGTCTTTCCTGATAACGTAAAGTTCGGTCTGCGCGCTGACTGCTTCGTAGTTGGCCGTGCCGGGATTGTGGATCTCGATGACCGCATCCTGTGCAAGTTCTTCTCCCGGATTCAATGCCCGCCCTGGCGGTATGACGAACTCCCTGGAGTCGATCTGATTGTATTTGGAATTGCCCTTGGGGAGCAGGCCCTTGATCCAGAAAATGCTGCCGAGGATATAGACGGGAACCTGTCCAGAGTTCTTTGCGTAAAGATGAACCGGCAGGTACATCGTCTTCTTTTCCTTGTCCAGGCTTGGTGTTCTGAATTCGGCTCCACTCTGCACCAGCGGAGATGTCACGTAGGGGACATAGAATTGTGAATACGTTAGGTTGGTGGCTGCGAGGAGAGCGGGAATGAGTGCCCCGATCGCGATGCGCCCGGGATTGCGAATGCCCTCCCATGCCCGGCTGCGGACGAGTATCCACAGAGCCCACGAAGACCAGAGCGTGAGGGTCACCCAAAGCGGCAGGTAAAGGTTGTATACGTGGCCGCTGATCTCCACTATGAGGAGAACCGAGCTTATGCCTAGGGAGATCAGGGCTCCGAACAGAACGATTACCCCTGAGTACTTCATCTGCCGCTTACGCCAATAGTCGAGAGTGGCCAGTGCGGCAATCACTTCGATCAGGGCCAGGACGAGGAAGGTGAATCCTGCGATTCGTCCACCGTAAGTGAGGGCATCCAGGGTGTCCGCTATGCCGATCTTGGCGAGCACGCATGCAGTCATGAGGAGGCCGACTGCCATGACGGTGCCGATGATTCGCCGGGGCCACGGGCGATCCGGCCAGACAGTGCTGTCTCCGCCGATCCATTGGATGTCGTGTCCGAACGCCACACCAGCACGTATCAGGAGTCGTTGCAGCTCTCTGGGAGACCACACTCTGCCTGCGGACTTACCGTCGATGATGACTTTCCGCAAGCCGAGCTCATCCGGTGCCCCTACGGATATCACGGGCGTGTTGGCCATGGCACCAGCCTGCCGCTTGTGCCGGTTGCCCGCCCCTCGGAGGCGCACCTCGGGTGCGCCATCCGTGTCATGGCAGGGGTGCGCCTGTCACCCGATTGGGCTAACAGGGTGAGCGCCTTGACGTGATGCGGGCTGAACCTGGGCATGACGAATCACTCGTCCTGACGGGAGCTCCCCATGCGTAGACGACTTCTCGGGTTCGCCGCTGCCGTGATAATGGCCGCTCTTGGAACCATGGGCTCCGTCGCACAGGCTGCCGTGCCGGGTGTCGACGAGCCAACGTGTACGAAGACCGGCGGAAAGGTGCAGTACGACTCCGATACCGGCCTGTGGATCTGTGTCGGCGGCAAGTACGACGACGAACCCATCAACTGACACGGCCGGTCCTGCGACCCCTCAAAGACCCCGGCGGGGCTGGAACGTCCAACCCCGCCGGGGTTTTTGAGGCAGGGGCCCTCCCGCCGGTCAGAGGCCCCACGCGTGGACGTGGTCCGGGTGGATGCGGATGACCTCCGGGCTGAAGTGGGGGCCCAGTTCGTGCGGGCCCACCTCCAGCGTGGCGTGGCCGCGGATCTCGACGCCGCGCACACGCCACGGGTTGGTGTTCACCAGGTCGTCCACGACCAGCGCCAGCCGCGGGTTCCGCTGGAGGTTGCGCCACTTCTTCGTCGTGCCCATCGCCATCCCGCCCACCAGGATCGTCCCGTCCTCCTGGGGGAAGAAGCCCACCGGGTTCGCCTGCGGCTGCCCGGTCGCGTCCACCGTGGCCAGGCGGCCCAGGCGCTGGGAGCGGAGATACGTCAGTTCCGCCTCGCTGAAACCCTCGAAGTCCTTCATGCCGGAAGCCTCGCAGAGGCCGTGGCCACCCGCATCGGGCCGCGGTCCTAGGCCCTCAGACCCCCACCACCACCGCGCCCAGCCACGCCCCCACCACCATCAGGCACGCGAACAGCTCCACCAGCACGCTCGTGCCCACCGCGCGCATCACCGCCCGTACCGACGCCCACGCCTCGCCGTGCGTCCCGAGGCGGAGCCGCTCGCAGAGGTAGATGCCGCCCACGAAACCCGGGACCGCCCCCACCACCGGGATCAGCACGAAGCCCAGGACCGCGCCGGCCCCCGCGTACACCGCCATCCGGCGGCTCACCGCCACCCCCCGCAGCCGGCGCGGCGGGAGCAGCCACTTCACCACCTGCACCACCAGCAGCAGGGCCGTCGCCGCGACCAGCAGGGACCAGGCCGGCGCCGACCGTTCGTGCAGCGCCCACCACATGACACCCGCCCACACCAGCCAGGTGCCCGGCACGCCGGGGACCAGCACCCCGACCAGCCCGAGCAGCAGCACCAGCCCCACCAGGAGCAGCTGCGGCGGATCCATCTGCTCAGCGTGACCGATCAGCGGCTATCGGGCCACCCAGCCCCGCTCGTACGCGTGCCAGCCCAGCTGGAGCCGTGTCGTGACCCCGGACAGCTCCATCAGCCCCTTCACCCGCCGCTGTACCGTCCGCAGACCCAGCTCCAGGTGCTTGGCCACGCTCGCGTCCGTCATTCCCGCCAGCAGCAGGGTCAGGATCTCCAGGTCCGTGGCGTCCGGCCCGCCGCCGGACTCCTCCGGCGAGCCCGACGCGCCCAGCCGTAGCGGCAGCGACTCCCGCCACACCGCCTCGAACAGGCCCGTCAACGACTCCAGCAGCCCCGACGCGTGCACCACCAGCGCCGCGGGCTCCGCCCCGCGCGCCGTCAGCGAGACCATGGCGAGCGTCCGGTCCGCGATCACCAGCTTCGTCGGGACCTCCCCCGTCACCCGGACCCGCTCGCCCCGGGCCAGCGCCGTCGACGCCTCCCGGATGCCGCTCGGCGTGCTCAGCACCTCCCGCTCGATGACCACCCGGTAGTCGACACCGCGTACGGAGGCCCGGTCCTCCGCCTCGTTGCCCGTGCCCGTCACCACCTGGGGCCGGCCGGTGACCAGCGCGCAGACCTCCTCCACCGCGCCCAGCTGGAGCTGGTGGAAGCGGTGTGCCACCGCGCTCGCGCCCTGCACCACCTCCACCAGATCGTGCACCGCCGGCTCGGCCGCCTCGGCCCGGAACTCCTCGGCAAGCAGCGCCGCCGCCAGCTCCGCCTGCTCCAGCTCGTGCCGCTGCTGGGTGAGCAGCGCGCCGAGGGCGACTCCAGGCGGGGCCGCCACCCAGCGTCCCGGCCGGGCGGAGGACCGCGCCGCGAGCCCCTGCCGTTCCAGGTGCCGCAGCGCCCGTTCGGTCTGCGGCTCCGGCAGGGTCAGCCGGTGCGCGAGGTCGGGCACCTCCGCCGCCCCCAGCGCCACCAGCGCCCGGTACGCCGACTCCTGGCCCTCGTCCAGGCCTATCGCACCCAGCAACCCGTCCACCCACCTCTCAGCACACGCCGCCTGGCGGGAAGCGGCCACGGCGCAAACCCGCCGCGGACATCATCGCCGCACCTCCCGCCACTCTGCCAAGGTGACGCCACCGCAGCACCAACATCCGCTGGCCATAAGCCACTTACATGGCAGCTTTGCCGTGCAATGCAGCAGTTGGCCGGAATTCACCTGGGGAGAGCGATGCGCCCGATATCGCGTACGGCACTCGGGGCGGCCACCGCGGTCGTGGACCACGCCGGAGCCGCGGGCAAGCCGGTCTCGCTGAAGGTCGAACTGACCGACGCGAACGGCACATCCGTGACCCAGACGGTCGCGCGGGCGTACGACGTCCGCCAGTCGTTACGGGTCATGAGGAAGGGGTCCACCGGGCGGCGGCCCGATGGACCCCTTTTCGCGCATTCGGCGTTTTCCGTCCGTCCGGGAGGCCGAGAATGGGGACATGAGTCAGCAGGGCGCGGGCGCGGACGACTGGTGGCAGAAGCTCTACGAGGACCCGGACGCGGTCCCGGAAGCCGACCCGGGGGACACCCTGGACAACCGCTTCCGTTCGGCGTCGGTCCTGACGACGGACCCGGGGCAGGCACCGGCACCGGCACCGGGTCCGGCGGAGCCGGGACCCGAGGCGGTGCCCGCGCGGCCGCCGGAGCCTCCGCCGTCGGCCCCACCCGCCCCTCCTGCCGCTGAGCCGCTGCTCCCGGGACCCCGCCGCTCCCCGCCCCCGCCCCCGCCGGGCTGGCCGCCCGCGGACCCCCCGGCCCCGCCGGTCCCGCCGCCGAGCCCGGCTCCGCCGACGGCGTCCGGGGTACCGGGGCCGCGGCCGGCTCCGGATCAGCAGTCACCCGTACCGCCCGTACCGCCCGCGCCCCCGCGGGATCCGCGCGCCGGGGGTGTCACCGGATACGCCCTCGGGGACGTGGACGTACCGCCGGTGGCGCCGTCCGGGCTCCCGGCCAGGCACCGGGACGCCCCACAGCCCGCACCCGCTTCCGTACCCGCACCGGGTCCGGCGGAGCCGGAGCGGCGGCCCGAGGTGCGTCACCTCGGCGACCGGGCCCCCACGTACGCCGCCGAGCCCGGCGCGCTCCCGCCCGCCGACCCCGCCGCCCTCAGCGGCGTCGGCGGGCTGACCCCCGACACCGTCCTGGAGGGCGCCCGCTACGGCACGTACACCCTGCGCGCCGCCTCCCTGCGCGGGGACTCCGCCCGCTTCCGCGGCGAGGCCCGCCGGGACTTCCTGCTCACCGCCCGGTTCGGCGGCGGCGACGACGCCCTGGTCCTGGTGGCCCTCGCCGGCGGCGACCGGGCCGCCCCCGGAGCCGCCGAGGCCGCCGCCGAGCTCTGCCGCACCATCGCCGCCGCCGTCGGGCGCAGCCAGGATCGGCTGGCCGACGACATCCGGGCCGGGCGCCGCGACGCCCTGCGTTCCGGCCTCCAGCGCCTCACGGACCGGGGGTACGGGCGGCTGCGGGCCCGCGCCGCCGAGCTGGGGCTCGCCGAGGAGGCGTACACCGCCGGAGTGCGCGGACTGCTGCTCCCGGTGGACCCCGAGTGCCGGACCCGCGTGTGCTTCGGCTCCGGCCCGGGCGGGCTGTTCCGGCTCCGGTCCGGTGTCTGGCAGGACCTGGAACCGGCGGCCGGCCCTCCCGGCGACCCGGCCGGGACCACCGGGACCCGAGAGGGGCCCGAGGACACCGAACCCGTCGACGGCGGCTTCCGGTTCCGCGCCTCCGTGGCCCGCCCCGGCGACATCCTGCTGCTGTGCTCCGGCGGCCTGGCCGAGCCGATGCGGGAGGAGGGGCTCCTCACGGCCGAACTCGCCGCGCGCTGGGCCGACCCGCAGCCGCCCGGTCTCGCCGCCTTCCTCGCGGACACCCAGCTCCGCGTCAAGGGCTACGCCGACGACCGCACGGCCGCCGCCGTCTGGGAGGCGTAACCGGCGCATACATGGCTGGATGGGAGGCACACGCAACGGAGAAGCGGACGGGACCGGTCCGCAGACCGGGAAGGGTGCCTCCCCCATGGCCAAGCAGAACGTGGCGCAGCAACTCGTCGACATCCTCGTGCGTGCCGGCGTGCGCAGGATGTACGGGGTCGTCGGCGACAGCCTCAACCCCGTGGTGGACGCGATCCGCCGGTCGGGTGACATCGACTGGATCCAGGTCCGCCACGAGGAGACGGCGGCCTTCGCGGCCGGCGCGGAGGCGCAGATCACCGGTCGGCTCGCGGCCTGCGCGGGCTCCTGCGGCCCGGGGAACCTGCACCTGATCAACGGCCTGTACGACGCCCACCGCTCGATGGCCCCGGTGCTCGCGCTCGCCTCCCACATCCCCTCCTCGGAGATCGGCCTCGGCTACTTCCAGGAGACCCATCCCGACCGGCTGTTCACCGAGTGCAGCCACTACAGCGAGCTGATCTCCAACCCCCGGCAGATGCCCCGCGTGCTGCAGACCGCCATCCAGCACGCCATCGGCCGCAGCGGCGTCGGCGTGGTCGCGCTGCCCGGGGACATCGCCGCCGAGCCCGCGCCCGAGAAGACGGTGGAGCACGCCCTCGTCACCGCCCGGCCCTCGGTACGCCCAGGCGACGGCGAGATCGAGAAGCTGGTCCGCCTCGTCGACGAGGCGGACAAGGTCACCCTCTTCTGCGGAAGCGGCACCGCCGGAGCGCACGCCGAGGTGATGGAGTTCGCCGGCCGGGTCAAGGCACCCATCGGGCACGCCCTGCGCGGCAAGGAGTGGATCCAGTACGACAACCCGTACGACGTCGGCATGAGCGGGCTCCTCGGCTACGGCGCGGCCTACGAGGCGACCCACGAGTGCGATCTGCTGATCCTGCTCGGCACGGACTTCCCGTACAACGCCTTCCTCCCCGACGACGTGAAGATCGTCCAGGTGGACATCCGTCCCGAACACCTCGGCCGCCGTTCACAGTTGGACCTGGCGGTCTGGGGAGACGTACGGGAGACCCTGCGCGCCCTGAACACCCGCGTGAAGGTCAAGACGGACCGCCGCTTCCTGGACCGGATGCTGAAGAAGCACGCGGATGCGCTGGAGGGCGTGGTCAAGGCCTACACGCGCAAGGTGGAGAAGCACACGCCCATCCATCCTGAGTACGTGGCCTCGGTGCTGGACGAACTCGCCGACGACGACGCCGTGTTCACCGTCGACACCGGCATGTGCAATGTGTGGGCCGCGCGCTATCTTTCCCCGAACGGTAAGCGGCGCATCATCGGCTCCTTCAGTCACGGCTCGATGGCCAACGCCCTCCCGCAGGCCATCGGCGCACAGTTCACCGACCGGAACCGTCAAGTGGTGTCGCTGTCGGGTGACGGCGGTTTCTCGATGCTGATGGGAGATTTCCTCACCCTGGTGCAGTACGACCTGCCCGTCAAAGTGCTCCTCTTCAACAACTCATCCCTCGGTATGGTCGAGTTGGAAATGCTGGTTTCCGGCCTGCCCTCCTACGGGACGACGAACAAGAACCCCGACTTCGCCGCGATCGCCCGCGCGGCGGGCGCCTACGGGGTCCGCGTGGAGAAGCCCAAGCAGCTCACAGGGGCTTTGAAGGACGCCTTCAAGCACCGGGGGCCCGCTCTGGTGGATGTGGTGACCGACCCCAACGCCCTGTCGATTCCGCCGAGGATCAGCGCCGAGATGGTGACCGGATTCGCACTTTCCGCCAGCAAGATCGTGCTGGACGGCGGAGTGGGCCGGATGATCCAGATGGCTCGATCCAACCTCCGCAACGTACCGCGCCCATGAGCCCGCAGGAGTGCGAAACCGCCCGGGGGGCATGCATCCCGTAGACCTGTTCGAGAGCAGTGGACACGGGAGGGACATCGCCGTGCGGGTGGGGGCGAAGACGGGGAAGCCGTGGAGGAGGGGCCGGCCTGTACCGCGCGAACCGTCGGTCGAGGACGGGGGAGCGGTGGACGGGGGGGAGATCACCCGCAGCGTGCGCCGGGCGGATCTGAAGGCCGTGAGTGAAATCCGGCGGGCATTACGGGAGTTGATGCGGCACCGGTGCCAGGCCGACTGCGCGGAGGTGGCTGAACTCCTGATCACCGAGCTCGTCACCAACGCCCTCGTCCACACCGAGCAGGGCGCGGAGGTGTCCGCGAGCCTCGCCGCCGCCCGGTTACGGGTGGAGGTCCGGGACTACGCCTCCCGCCGGCCCCTGCCGTACGTACCGACCGCCGACGACGGTACGCACGGCAGGGGGCTGATGCTGGTGCAGGCCCTCGCCGACGCGTGGGGCGTGGAGGTGGCGGGACCGGGACGCGGCAAGGTGGTCTGGTTCGAACTGGACGGAGGGCTCGCCTGAGAGAGGCGAGCCCTCCGGGGTTCCACCGGATGTTCCGGTGCGGGAGCGGTCAGCCGAACTGCTGCTCCAGGTCCTTCAGTTTGCGCTCCAGCGAGTCGAGCCGGGGGAGCGCCTGGGTGTCGTCCTCTGCGGTGAGGTCCACCGTCCGGGAGCCGGTCAGCTCAAAGGAGTCGGTCGTGTTGACGGCCTGCAGGGAGGGCCTTCGGCGCAGGGGTGGCAGCTGGTCCCGTTCGGGTATGGCCGGCTCCGCGCCGACCGGCGCGGAGCCCGTTCCGGGGGCCAGCCCCGGCATGTCGCCCTCGCGGGCGCGAGCCCGCCCGAATGCCCTGTTCTGCCGGCCGAGCGCCCTGATGTGCGCGCGGTCCAGGCGGTGCTGCTCCCGCCGGCGGTGCCGGTCGTTCTCCTTCTCCTTCTTGTCCTCGCGCACGTCGTCCACGGCCTCGTCGAGGGTGCGCACCCCTTCCAGCAGCATGAGCGACCAGGCACCGAAGGTCTCCCGGGGTGCCCGCAGCCAACGGACCATGCGGATCTGCGGCAGCGGCCGGGGGATCAGGCCCTGCTCGCGCAGTGCCGCCCGGCGGGTCTGCTTGAGGGCCCGGTCGAAGAGGACGGCCGCCGAGAGCGACATGCCGGCGAAGAACTGCGGAGCCCCGTCGTGGCCCATCCCGCGCGGCGCGTGCACCCAGTTGAACCATGCGGCCGCGCCCGCGAACAGCCAGACCAGCATGCGCGAGCCGAGGGCCGCGTCTCCGTGGCTGGCCTCGCGGACGGCGAGCACCGAGCAGAACATGGCGGCGCCGTCGAGGCCGAAGGGGACCAGGTACTCCCAGCCCCCGGAAAGGTTGAGGTTTTGCCGGCCGAAGCCGACGAGTCCGTGGAAGGAGAGCGCGGCGGCGACCGCCGCGCAGCAGAAGAGCAGGACGTACGAGGCGGTCCCGTAGACGGCTTCCTTGCGCCTGCGGCGCTCCTCGCTGCGCTCCCAGCTGTCCTCGGTCGCGGCCTTCTCGCTCTCGCGCTTGCCCCGGGCCAGTACCGCAACTGCCGCAAGTACGCCCAGGATCAGCAGGCTGCCGGGAAGCAGCCAGTCCAGCGATATGTCGGTCAGTCTCATCGCTTTCTTCTTTCGTGGATACTCCCTGCTTTAGCTGGGAGAGGAAACGAATCCTTGGCTCGGAAGTGCGGAGCGCCGGAGGTCTCTTCGTTGCTGTCGGGGGCGGTCAGGCAGGGGTGGTGGGTCCTTCGGGTCGGGTGGTGTAGGCATATCTGTCTGCTCGTTGGAGGAGGCGGAAGCGTTTGTGGCCGATGCCTTGGATGAGGCCGTGGGCGGTTTTGATGTTGAAGCTGCCGGTGGCGCGGACGGCGATGCGGCCGGTGTGGGTGCCGGTGTGGGTGCCGGTATTCTTGCCGGTGGGGACGACGGCGCGGCGCCTTCTCCCCAACCTCGCGGTTGGGGGTGACGCCGCCGATGCCAGGTGAAGCAGCGGCGGTCTCCCCTCGCACATGTTCCACGCCGGTTACCGCACGAGTGCGGTGTTCGAGCCCCGTTTCGTCCCCGATCCGGGGTGTGTCTGCTGACTCGAATTCCAGAGCAGCCCGCTGAGGAAGCACGGACTGGTGGGTCTTCTCGCCTACGTGGAACGTAGCCAACTTCGTTCACCTCCCAATATGTGTTGTTGGCTGGTGCTGGTAACGGCGGCCCTCAGCCAGAGCGGCTGAAGGCCCCCTCCTCCAGGAGAGGGATCCCGTTACGCGGATTTCCTTGCCTCGCGTCTGCGGCTGTGCGGCTTCCGGGCGCCATAGTGGCGCAGGTGGCCGGCTGTGCACGCGGGATTCGGGGCAAGAGGACGCCATCGGGGGGCGGGGCCCGCCGGATAGGGTGTTGTTCTTCGAACTGACGCTCGTGCGTGCTTGGTTGGGTTCGATTACAGCCACCCCTGCGGGTGGGTTCAGGCGGTGGCGGCCGCGGTGAGCCGGGCGACGCGGTCCGCGTCGCCGGTCCGGGGGCAGGTGACGCAGGTGTCGTCGGGCCGGATCGTGTAGAAGAGGCAGCAGCTGGCCCGGTCCCGGGTGGGCAGCTCCGTGCCGTCCGGGCCGCAGAGGGTACGGAAGCCCGCGCCCCCGGTGTAGGGGGCGGTCGAACCGGGCAGGAGCGCCTCCAGCTCGGCCATGGCCCGCCGCTCCTCGCCGAGCAGGTGGCCGATGTACCAGAGGCTCTCGACGACCTCGTCGGTGACCATGCCCCACAGGGCGCGGCGGCCGCGTCTCATGCGCGGGCCGAAACCTTCCAGCACGGGGCCGAGGTGCTGGGCCACCGCCGCCCGCACCTCGCCGCGCAGCGCCTCCTCGTCGGGCACGACACGAGCCCCGGGGAGAGCGGCCGCCGGGTCGTCCGGCAGGCAGGCGAAGCCGTCGACGCGCACGGTCATCCGGCCCAGCGTCCGGTGGAAGGCCACCTCGGAGACCGGGAGCCGGGGGACCCGCCGGTGCAGGAACCAGGGGACGGTGATCAGCAGGCAGGCCGGCCACGCGTACCGGTGCAGCCCGAAGCTCGCGACCACGTCGGGGCGGGCCTGGCGCCCGTAGTCCCGCAGCACCTGGGCGTCGTCCCAGGCGAGGAAGGCGTCCAGGGCCGGTCCGCCCGCCGCGAGGTCCTCCGCGCGGACCCAGCCCGCACCGCCGGGCAGGTCTTCGTGCGCGGCCCGTTCCGCGACCCGCAGCCCGCCGAACGCCTCCGCCAGGCGGGCGTACGCGTCCGCCACCGCGGAGGAAGGTGCGGCGGACGTGACGTCCGAGGCGGGGGGAACGGCCGTGACGGTCATGAAGGACCACCGAATCGCGCGATCGTTAACAGGTTAGCCTTACCTTACCCGATTGCGATCAGGTCGTATCCTCAGAACAGGTCGAGAGCTGGAGGAGGACCGCGTGCCGTTGATTCCGGCGCAGAAAACCGCCCGGAAGGTGCTACGCCATTCGGTGCGCGGGCAGGTCCTCGACGCCCTGCGCGCGGCGCTGGTCGACGGCGAGCTGGTACCCGGCGAGATCTACTCGGGGCCCGCGCTGGGGGAGCGCTTCGGGGTCTCCGCGACCCCCGTGCGCGAGGCGATGCAGCAGCTGGCGCTGGAGGGGGCGGTGGAATGCCTCCCGAACCGCGGCTTCCGCGTCCTGTCGCACACCGCGCGCGAGCTGGCCGAGCTGGCCGAGGTACGGGCCCTGCTCGAAGTCCCCGTGATGCTGAGGCTGGCCCGCGGGATGCCGACGGCGACGTGGGAGGCCCTGCGGCCGGCGGCCGCCGCGACGGCCGAGGCGGCGGCGGCGGGCGACGTGCCGGGTTACGCGGAGGCTGACCGGGCCTTCCACCGCGAGGTGCTCGCGCTGGCCGGCAACGACCAGTTGGTCCAGGTGGCCGAGGAGCTCCACCGCCGGGCGCAGTGGCCCCTGCCGGGCGCCGCGCGGGTGCGGCGGGCGGAGCTCGTCGCCGACGCGGCGGAGCACTCGGCGCTTCTGGAGGCGCTGATCGCCGGTGACCTCGCGGTGGTGGAGTCCCTCGTACGCGAACACTTCGCGAGCCCGGCGCTCTGAACCGGGCGCGGCGCCGCCGGGGGTCCCCGGACCTCCCCCAGACTCCGTCCGGGGCACCCCCGGCGCCGCAAACGCCGACGGGGCCGGATCGCGCGCAAGGCGATCCGGCCCCTACCGGGGCTACGCCGCAGGTGAAGGGGCCGGCTGGAGCTGGTCCGCCAGCCAGGTGGGGATGCCGCCCAGGAGGTGGAACAGGCGGCGGGCCTCCGCACGGAGGCGGGCCGCCTCGGGCTCCGGCTCGGCCTCGGCCAGCGCGGCCAGCGCCGGGGCGGTGCCGATCAGGAAGCCCAGCTCCTCCCGGATCCGCAGGGACTCCATGAACCCCTTGCGGGCCTCCGCCACCTCGCCGTCGCGCAGGGCCAGCGCCGCCAGGTGCCGCCAGGTGAAGGACAGCAGCAGCGTGTCTCCGTGGGCCACGGCCCCCGCGTGCGCCCGGTGGTACGCCGGACGCGCCGACTGCGGGTCGTCCGCCAGGTGCTCCGCGACCAGCCCGCGCCGGAAGTCCAGCAGCGGCCGGGTCCGGGATCCGGGCGCGAGGAGGGCCGCCGCGCGGCCCAGCGCGGAGCGGGCCTCGTCGGCCCGGTCACGTACGCCGAGCACGGTCGCCGCGTACGCCAGCTGACCCCGCTCACAGGCGGCCGCGCCGCGGTCGTCGTCGTCCCGCGCCCCCGCCTCGGCGATCCGCAGCGCGTCCTCGGCCTCGGCCCAGCCCTGCCCCGTGAACAGGCAGCGCTCCACCAGCAGCGCGGTCCGCTGCACGGCCGCCCCCGCGTGGGCGGGCTTGCCGACGTGTGGTGTCAGCAGCGCCGCCGCGTCGGTCCAACAGCCGCGCGAGCGCAGCCGCCATATCGCCCGCTGGAGGGGGTCGTCTCCCCCGGTGGATCCGGCACTCGACATGGCGGTATCCGCCACATTGCCCTCCCCAAAGCAATCAAGCAGCACATCGTTGAGCCCTGGGGCGAAATGAGAGCACGGATCGACGGCTCCGGCCAAGGGGTCGGGTGAACCTTTTCACAAAGTCCGGACGGATCATCAGCCACCCCCCGGCCGGCCGGGGGCGGATCTTCTCAGCTCATGCGCAGTGCCAGGAAGAAGTCGAGCTTGTCCTCCAGCCGGGACAGGTCCCGCGACGTCAACTGCTCGATTCGTCCGACCCGGTAGCGCAGCGTGTTGACGTGCAGGTGCAGCCGCGTCGCGCAGCGGGTCCAGGAGCCGTCGCAGTCGAGGAAGGCCTCCAGCGTCGGGATGAGCTCCGCGCGGTGGCGCCGGTCGTAGTCCCGCAGCGGGTCCAGCAGCCGGGCCGTGAAGGCGCGGCGCACGTCGTCCGGCACGAACGGCAGCAGCAGCACGTGCGAGGCCAGCTCGTGGTGGCCCGCCGCGCAGACCCGGCCCGGGCGGGCCGCGGCGACCCGGCGGGCGTGCCGGGCCTCCTCCAGCGCCCCGCGCAGCCCCTCGGCGGAGTGCACGGCCGCGCTGACGCCGAGCGTCAGGCGCCCGTCGTCGGCCAGGCCGGCCTGCAGGGGGTCCCGTACGGCCGAGAGCAGTTCGTCGGCGTGCAGGGCGGAGTCGGGGCCCTTGTCCTCCCCGCCCTCCCCGATGAGCGACGGCAGCGGCACGAGGGCGATGGCCTCGTCGCCGGAGTGGGCGACGGCGATCCGGTCCGAGGGCTCCGGCCCCGAGACGGACGGGTCGACGAGGATCTCCTCCAGCAGCGACTGGGCCACCGGGCCGCCGGGGATGTCCCCGCCGTCCCAGTCGACCCGGGCCACGACGACCTGCCAGTGCGGGGCCGAGCCCAGCCCGGGCAGCAGCACCGGGGCCGCCACCCGCAGGCGGGCGGCGATCTCGGCGGGCGGGGCGCCCGTCTGGACCAGTTCGAGGACTTCCTGTGCGAGGCGGCGGCGCACGGTGCGGGCGGCGTCGCGCCGCTCCCGCTCGACGGCGATCAGCTGGGTGACGCCCTGGAGCAGGTCCAGGCGCTCGGCGGGCCAGTCGCCGGCGTCCGCCTCGACGGCCAGCAGCCAGTCCGAGAGCACGCTCTCGCGCACGTCCCGGACGGCCGGGCCCGCTGCTCCGCGGCCGTGTCCCCTGATCGGGAAGAGGGAGTAGGTAATACCCTGAATGGAGATCCGGTGCGGCCCCCTGCGGCCTGTCCGGACCGCCGCGAGGTGCTCACTCGCCAGCGTCGAGCAGATGCCCGGCGTCAGTGGCTCGCCGGCGCCGGCGATCTGCCGGCCCGTGGGCGAGAGCACCCAGGCCCGGAGATCGAGGTCGGTGGTGAGCAGATCCAGCACCACATCGGGTCCGCCGCCCGCCGGGCCCGAGGTCATCAGGCGGCGATGGCGGTCGACGACGGCCGCCAGGTCCCCCGCGCGCTCGCCGGAAACCTGTCGCACCACGTACTCGGTGATCGTGGCGAATGCAACGTCCTCGTTCACGGCGAACAGCGGCAGCCGGTTGCGCCGACAGGCTGAAACAAGATCTTCCGGGATGTCTCCCAGCTCTGCCTCGCCCGCGGCGAGCCCGGCGACGCCGGCGCTCGCGAGGATTCGTACGAACGGCTCTGAATCGGCTGAATTTCGTCGCCAGGCCAGGCCGGTGAGGACGAGTTCGCCCCCGGTGAGGTATCGGCTGGGATCGCGCAGGTCGGTCGTCATGACCCCGCGCACCGTCCGGTCGAGTTCTTCCTCGCCGCCCAGCAGCCGCAGCCCCAGCGCCTCGGTTTCCAGCAGTGCGCGCAGCCGCATGATGTCGCCGCCGATCTGTCTCGAATGTTGCCGTTGGAAATCGGGCAGGTCGTCGCATCCTGCCTTTCATACGAATCTACAAGACGAGGGAGGCCGCCAGCCAACTCCTTCATGGTTTCGGTGACTGCACCCGGGGGACAGGCGGCCGGTGTACTGAGTCCACACCGCGTTAACAGCACGTGAACGACCAGTCGAGGGCCTCAGGCCTCCTGGCTTGAAGTCAACGACACGATGAAGAAGAAGAGAGCCGCTCATGGACTTCCTTCGCCCCGCCAGCTGGGAGGAGGCGCTCGCCGCTAAGGCCGAGTTCCCCACAGCTGTGCCGATTGCGGGTGGCACCGACGTAATGGTCGAGATCAACTTCGACCACCGTCGGCCGGAGTACCTCCTGGACCTGAACCGCATCGGTCTGCTGCGGGAGTGGGAGGTCGGCGAGGACGTGGTCCGTCTGGGCGCCTCCGTCCCGTACACGCAGATCATGGAGAACCTCCGTACGGAACTTCCGGGACTCGCGCTCGCCTCGCACACGGTCGCGTCCCCGCAGATCCGCAACCGCGGCGGCGTCGGCGGCAACCTCGGTTGCGCCTCGCCGGCCGGTGACTCCCACCCCGCGCTCCTCGCGGCGGGCGCCGAGGTCGAGGTGGAGTCCGTACGCGGCTCCCGCCTGATCCCGATCGACGAGTTCTACACCGGGGTCAAGCGCAACGCGCTCGCCGCCGACGAGCTCATCAAGACCGTCCACATCAAGAAGGCGGACGGCCCCCAGCAGTACTCCAAGGTCGGCTCCCGCAACGCGATGGTCATCGCCGTCTGCGCCTTCGGCCTGGCACTGCACCCCGAGACCCGCACGGTTCGCACCGGCATCGGTTCGGCCGCGCCGACCCCGATCCGCGCGAAGGCCGCCGAGGAGTTCCTGAACGCCGCGCTCGAAGAGGGCGGCTTCTGGGAGTCCGGCAAGGTCATCACCCCGTCGATCGCCAAGCAGTTCGGTGACCTCGCCTCCGGCGCGGCCAACCCGATCGACGACGTCCGCGGCACGGCGAAGTACCGCCGTCACGCGGTTGGCATCATGGCTCGCCGCCAGCTCGTCTGGACCTGGGAGCAGTACCGCGGTACCGGCAACGGCCGCTCGCTTGAAGGGGCTGCGTAATCATGCGCGTCAATTTCACTGTCAACGGCCGTCAGCAGGAAGCCGACGACGTGTGGGAGGGCGAGTCCCTTCTCTACGTCCTGCGCGAGCGCCTGGGCCTGCCGGGTTCGAAGAACGCCTGTGAGCAGGGCGAGTGCGGTTCCTGCACCGTCCGTCTCGACGGCGTGCCGGTCTGTTCGTGTCTGGTCGCGGCCGGCCAGGTCGAGGGTCGCGACGTCGTGACCGTCGAGGGCCTGGCGGACTTCGCCAAGCAGCGCGACGAGCACGGCCACGGCGGTGCCTGCGGCACCGGCGGCGGCTGCGGCAGCAAGGGCGGCGTCTCCCTGGACGCGGCCAAGCAGTGGCGGGCCAAGCCCGGCGACTCGCAGACCGGTGAGGGCGCCCCGCTCTCCAACATCCAGCAGGCGTTCATCGACGCCGGCGCCGTCCAGTGCGGTTTCTGCACCCCGGGCCTCCTGGTCCAGGCCGACGCGCTGCTGGAGGAGAACTCCTCCCCGTCCGACCAGGACATCCGTGAGGCCCTGTCCGGCAACCTGTGCCGCTGCACGGGCTACGAGAAGATCCTCGACGCGGTCCGCCTCGCGGCCGCCCGTCAGTCTGAGGCGGTCTGACCATGGCCCAGAACACGCGCACGGTTCCGGCGGGTACGCCGACCAACGTCACGCAGAAGCACACCAAGGGCGGCATCGGCGAGTCCACGCTCCGCCCGGACGGCACCCTCAAGGTCACGGGTGAGTTCGCGTACTCCTCGGACATGTGGCACGAGGACATGCTGTGGGGCCAGACCCTGCGCAGCACCGTCGCCCACGCCGAGATCGCGTCCATCGACATCTCCGAGGCCCTGGCCATGCCGGGTGTCTACTCGGTGCTGACGTACGACGACCTGCCGGCCGAGATGAAGAACTACGGCCTGGAGATCCAGGACACCCCGGTGCTCGCCAACGGCCGGGTACGCCACCACGGTGAGCCGGTCGCCCTCGTGGCCGCCGACCACCCGGAGACCGCCCGCCGCGCGGCCGCCAAGATCAAGATCGACTACCGGGAGCTGCCGGTCGTCACGGACGAGGCCTCGGCGCTCGCCGAAGGCGCGCCGCTGATCCACGAGGGCCGCGACGACCACCACTCCGGTCACGTCCCGCACCCGAACATCGTGCACCGCCAGCCGATCATCCGCGGCAACGTGGAAGAGGCCCGCAAGCGCGCCGACGTCATCGTCGAGGGCGAGTACACCTTCGGCATGCAAGACCAGGCCTTCCTCGGCCCGGAGTCCGGCCTGGCCGTGCCGTCCGAGGACGGCGGTGTCGACCTCTACGTCGCCACCCAGTGGCTGCACTCGGACCTCAAGCAGATCGCCCCCGTCCTCGGTCTCCCCGAGGAGAAGGTGCGCATGACGCTCTCCGGCGTCGGCGGTGCCTTCGGCGGTCGCGAGGACATCTCGATGCAGATCCACGCGTGCCTCCTGGCGCTGGCCACGAACAAGCCGGTCAAGATCGTCTACAACCGGTTCGAGTCCTTCTTCGGTCACGTGCACCGTCACCCGGCGAAGCTCTACTACGAGCACGGCGCCACCAAGGACGGCAAGCTCACGCACATGAAGTGCAAGATCGTCCTGGACGGCGGCGCGTACGCGTCGGCCTCCCCGGCGGTCGTGGGCAACGCCTCCTCCCTCTCGGTGGGTCCGTACGTCATCGAGGACGTCGACATCGAGGCGATCGCGCTCTACACGAACAACCCGCCCTGCGGCGCGATGCGCGGCTTCGGCGCCGTCCAGGCCTGCTTCGCGTACGAGGCCCAGATGGACAAGCTCGCGGCGAAGCTGGGCATGGACCCGGTCGAATTCCGCCAGCTCAACGCCATGGAGATGGGCACGATCATGCCCACCGGCCAGGTCGTGGACTCCCCGGCCCCGGTCGCCGAGCTGCTGCGCCGGGTCAAGTCCCGCCCGCTGCCGCCGGAGCGCCAGTGGGAGACCGCGGGCGAGGGCGCGGACGTCCGCGCGCTGCCGGGTGGCCTCTCCAACACCACCCACGGTGAGGGCGTCGTCCGCGGCGTCGGCTACGCGGTCGGCATCAAGAACGTCGGCTTCTCCGAGGGCTTCGACGACTACTCGACCGCCCGCGTGCGCCTCGAGGTCATCAACGGCGAGCCCGTCGCGATGGTCCACACGGCCATGGCGGAGGTCGGCCAGGGCGGTGTCACCGTCCACGCCCAGATCGCCCGTACGGAGCTGGGTGTCACGCAGGTGACCATCCATCCGGCCGACACGCAGGTCGGCTCCGCCGGTTCCACGTCCGCCTCGCGGCAGACGTACATGACCGGCGGCGCGGTGAAGAACACCTGTGAGGCCGTCCGCGAGGCCGTCCTGGAGATCGGCCGCCGCAAGAACGGGTCCTACCACCCGGCGTGGGCGACCGCCGAGCTGCTCCTCGAAGGCGGCAAGGTCGTCACCGACGGCGGCGAGGTCCTCGCGGACATCGCGGAGATCCTGGAGGGCGAGGACGCGATCGACCTCGAGCTCGAGTTCCGTCACCGTCCGACCGTCGCCTTCGACCTGAAGACCGGCCAGGGCGACGGCCACGTCCAGTACACCTTCGCCGCGCACCGCGCGGTCGTCGAGGTGGACACCGAGCTCGGCCTGGTCAAGGTCGTCGAGCTGGCGACCGCCCAGGACGTCGGCAAGGCCCTGAACATGCTCTCCGTGGTCGGCCAGATCCAGGGTGGTACCACCCAGGGCCTCGGCGTGGCGATCATGGAAGAGATCATCGTGGACCCGAAGACCGCGAAGGTGCGCAACCCCTCCTTCACGGACTACCTGATCCCGACCATCCTGGACACCCCGACCATCCCGGTCGACGTCCTGGAGCTCGCCGACCCGAACGCGCCGTACGGCCTTCGCGGTATGGGCGAGGCTCCGACCCTCTCGTCCACCCCGGCCGTCCTCGCGGCGATCCGGCAGGCGACCGGTCTGGAGCTCAACAAGACGCCGATCCGTCCGGAAGCCCTCACGGGAACCCTCTAGGACGGCGTGGTCCGGGGGCCGCGAGGCCCCCGGACCCCCTCAGACTCTCCGGGTGGTGCGACATGGGAACGTCACACTTCACATCGCACCGCCCGGAGTACATGAAGTACCGCACCGCTCGCGGTTCGCTTCACCCGGCAGTAATCCTGCGAGAACACCCCCAGCAGTACCGAAGTACCAGCGGTAACCCCGCAGTACCCGCAGTACACGCAATGAGAATTCGCGTCGCCTCGGGCCGTCACCCCGGGTCGTGCAGCCAAACGGAGTTTCCCAAATCCCGCGTCTCCAATCTTTATGCGGGTGCCCCTTTGAACCTTGGGAGTTAGGCACCATGACCCAGTCGTCTGTAGAGCCCAAGACCACCGCGGAAGAGGCCGGCGACGGCTCTCTCAATCCCGCCGGGCGTTCTTGGCTCGATCGGTACTTTCACATAACCCACAGAGGATCCAACGTCGGCAATGAGGTTCGTGGCGGTATCACGACCTTCATGGCGATGGCGTACATCCTCCTGCTCAACCCGCTGATCCTCTCCGGCAAGGACGTCGCCGGAGACACGATGAGCCAGAAGGCCGTCATCACGGCCACGGCGTTCGCCGCGGCCCTGACGACGCTCCTGATGGGCTTCGTCGGCAAGGTGCCGCTCGCCCTGGCCGCCGGACTCTCCGTCTCCGGCGTGCTGTCCTCGCAGGTCGCCCCGCAGATGACCTGGCCGCAGGCCATGGGCATGTGCGTGATGTACGGCGTCGTGATCTGTCTCCTGGTCGTCACCGGCCTCCGCGAGATGATCATGAACGCGATCCCGCTCGCCCTCAAGCACGCGATCACCATGGGCATCGGCATGTTCGTCGCCCTCATCGGCCTCGTGAAGGCCGGCTTCGTCGGCAACGGCGGGGAATTCGCTCCCCCCGTGACCCTCGGTGCCGCGGGTGAGCTCGCCGGCTGGCCCGTTCTGATCTTCTGCGTGACCGTGATCTCCATCTTCATGCTGCAGGCCCGCAAGGTCCGCGGCGCGATCCTGATCGGCATCGTCGGCGGCACCGTGCTCGCCGCGATCATCAACATCGTCGCGGACGTCGACCCGAAGGCCTGGCGCAGCGGTGCCCCCGAGCTCACCGGCTCGGCGGTCTCGATGCCGGACTTCTCGCTCTTCGGCCAGGTCTCCTTCGGCGGCTGGGGCGACGTCGGTGTCATGACGGTCGGCATGATCGTCTTCACCCTGGTGCTCGCCGGCTTCTTCGACGCGATGGCCACCATCATCGGCGTCGGCACCGAGGCCAAGCTCGCCGACGACAAGGGCCGCATGCCGGGCCTGTCCAAGGCCCTGTTCATCGACGGTGCCGGTGGCGCCATCGGTGGCATCGCGGGCGGCTCCGGCCAGACCGTGTTCGTCGAGTCCGCCACCGGCGTCGGCGAGGGAGCCCGCACGGGCCTCGCCTCCGTCGTCACCGGTCTCTTCTTCGCCGCCTGCCTCTTCTTCACCCCGATCACCCAGATCGTCCCGGGTGAGGTCGCCTCCGCGGCCCTGGTCGTCATCGGCGCGATGATGATGCAGAACGCCCGCCACGTGGACTGGGCCGACAGCGCGACCTCGATCCCGGTCTTCCTGACCGTGGCGATCATGCCCTTCACGTACTCGATCACCGCTGGTGTCGCGGCCGGTGTGATCTCCTATGTGGCGATCAAGGTCGCGCAGGGCAAGGCCCGCGAGATCGGTGCCTTCATGTGGGCGCTGACCGTGATCTTCGTGGTCTTCTTCGCCCTGCACCCGATCGAGGGCTGGCTCGGGGTCAAGTAGCCCGGGCGGCGATTCGTAGCCACCCTCCACGCATCCGATACTGGAAACCGAACGTCTCCGAGGAGGCCGCACATGCTGGACATCGCCGAAGATCTGAACCGGTGGGTCGAGCAGGGACGTGACTTCGCCGTCGCCACGGTCGTGGCGGTCGGCGGGAGCGCGCCCCGGCAGCCCGGGGCCGCCCTCGCCGTGGACAGCGAGGGCACGGCCATCGGCTCGGTGTCCGGCGGATGCGTGGAGGGCGCGGTGTACGAGCTGTGCCGGCAGGCCCTGGATGACGGCGAGAGCGTCCGGGAGCGTTTCGGATACAGCGACGACGATGCCTTCGCCGTGGGCCTGACCTGCGGCGGCATCATCGACATCCTCGTGACCCCGGTCCCCGTGGGCTCTCCCGCGCGGGACGTGTTCGCGGCCGGTCTGGCCGCCGCCGCCCGTGGGGAGGCGGCGGCGGTCGCCCGGATAGCCGAGGGCCCGGCCGAGCTGATGGGCCGCGCGGTGCTCGTCCGCGCCGAGGGCCCCTTCCAGGGAGGCTTCGGAGGCCACCCCGAGCTGGACCGCACCATCGCCGAAGAGGCCCGCGCCATGCTCGACGCCGGCCGGACTGGCGTGCTGGAGATAGGTGCCGACGGCAGGCTCTGCGGAGAGCCGCTGAAGGTGCTGGTCGAGTCCAGCGTCCCGCCCCCGCGGATGATCGTCTTCGGGGCCATCGACTTCGCCTCCGCCCTGGTGCGCATCGGCAAGTTCCTCGGCTACCGGGTCACGGTGTGCGACGCGCGGCCGGTGTTCGCGACGAAGACCCGCTTCCCCGAGGCGGACGAGATCGTCGTCGACTGGCCGCACCGCTACCTGGAGACCACCGCGGTCGACGGCCGGACCGTCCTGTGCGTGCTCACGCACGACGCCAAGTTCGACGTGCCGCTGCTCGAACTGGCCCTGCGGCTTCCCGTCGCCTACGTCGGCGCCATGGGCTCCCGCCGCACCCACGAGGACCGCAACAAGCGGCTCCGCGAGGTCGGCGTGACCGAGCTCGAACTGGCCCGGCTGCGCTCCCCGATCGGCCTGGACCTCGGCGCCCGCTCCCCGGAGGAGACCGCGCTGTCCATCGCCGCCGAGATCGTCGCCAACCGCCGCGGCGGCACCGGCGCCGCCCTGACCGGGGCGCACATCCCGATCCACCCCGATCTCCAGGCCACCTCGACCACGGTGATCGGCCGGATCGGCTCCGTCGCTTGAAGAGCTGACGCCGGAACGTGAGAAACCGGAACGTGAGAACAGGGCGCACCCCGTAGGGGTTGTGCCCTTTTATCGTTCCGTCTATGTTACCGCCGGTAACGGGGGGCACCCTCTCCATCCCTTCCCCACAGCGGAGTTGAACGGATGTCACGTACCCTGCGCACCTTGGGCGCGCTGGCCGCGGCCACCCTGCTGACCTCCTTCGCGCCGGCCGCGGCCGCGCCCGGAGAGGGCACCCGCGAGGTGCTCTTCGTCGGGAACAACTGGGAGGGGACCGCCGACGTCCTCGCCTCCACCGGCGATCTCGCCAAGGTCGGCAGGATCAACGTGATCCCCGACAAGGAGGAACGGCTCCGGGAGATCTACCTCAACCCCGTCAAGCTCGGCTTCTTCCTGGGGATCCGCGCCACGGCGGGCGAGGGCCACGACCAGTTCGTGGACGACATGTACACCACGCCCGACGGCTCGGCCGTCGTCGCCTCCCGGCCCAGCTTCGCCGACGTCGTCTCGGTCGACGTGCGGACGGGGCGGATCAACTGGCGCTTTCCCGTCGCCGGTTACCGCGCCGACCACATGGCCGTCTCGCCGGACGGCACCCGGGTCGCGGTCTCGGCCTCCACCGCCAACACCGTGCACGTCCTGGACATCGCCACCGGCCGGCAGGTCGGCTCCTTCGGCACCGGCGACAAGCCCCATGAGAACAGCTTCAGCCGCGACGGCCGCTTCCTGTGGAACAGCTCCATCGGAGACGTGACCTCCGTCCTCGACGCGCCCTGGCTGGACTGGACGAAGGGCGACCGCAAGATCACCGTGGTCGACGCGCAGACCTTCCGCACGGTCCGGGTGATCGACATGCGGGAGCGGCTGGACGCCTTCGGCCGCCCGGACCTGTCGGACGCGGTACGCCCCGTCTCCTTCAGCCCCGACGAGTCGAAGCTCTACTTCCAGGTGTCGTTCTTCAACGGATTCCTGGAGTACGACGTGGCCACCGACCGGATCACCCGCCTCAAGACCCTCCCCGAGAACCCCGCCACCACCACCGACCGCACCAAGTGGGTCAACGACTCCCGCCACCACGGCATGTCCATGAGCCCGGACGGGACCAAGCTCTGCATCGCGGGCACCATGGACGACTACGCGACCGTCGTGGACCGGGCCACCCTCGCCGAAGGGCCGCTCGTACCCGCCGACAAGCCGTACTGGGCCACCGTCGACGGCGACGGCACGGCCTGCGTGATCTCCGAGAGCGGCGCCGACCGGGTCACGGCCATCGACTTCGCCACCGGCGCCAAGCGGGTCTCCGTCCCCGTCGGCGACCACCCGCAGCGGGTCCGTCTCGGCCGCGTCCCGGCGGGCTGGACCGGCCCCGCCGCACGGTAGCCGAACGGCCGCGACGGCGGGGGCGGGCGAGCGGACCGCCCCCGCCGCCCCGGAGCTGGGGTCAGGAGGGCAGCGAGATCCGGGCCGCGGACATGCCGAAGTCCGCGCCCCAGACCCGGGTGGACAGCGCGTCGGGCAGTGCGTGGAGGTCCTCCTCGCGGTAACGGCGGCACTTCCGGTGCCAGTTGAGGATGCCCGCGAGCCAGTCCTCCAGCTCGCCCACGTAGGCGTCGAGCCCGGCCCGGGCCTCCTCGTCCAGCTTCCAGTCGTCGTAGAGCAGCGGCAGCTGGCGGGCGACGATGTGCTCGAACTCCTCGGTGCGCTGCGTCATCAGCGCATGGCAGATGTGCAGCGCCTGCGCGTATCCGATGTCGAAGAAGTTCCGGGTGACGAGCACGTAGTTGTGGACCTCGCCTTCGACCTCCACCTCCTTCTGGTACGAGAAGATGTCGTTCAGCAGGCAGGCGGAGTCGGCGGCCGCGTTCTCCAGGGACCGGATGGTCCCGGAGGCGTAGATCCTCTCGGGAATGCCCCGCCCCGCCTGTCCCAGACGGCACAGGTACATCGTGAGCTGCGAGCCGAAGGTGTGCCGGCGCATCTCCGCGTAGTCCACCGGGTCGGGGATGCGGTTCAGGATCTGGTTCTCCGCCTCCCACACCCAGCTCTCCAGCATGCGTACGAGGGTGGCCCGGAATTCGGCGCGGACGGCCGGGCCCATGCCCTGGCTGGTCCGTACCCACAGGTCGGCGAGGGAACGCTCCATCGCCGTGAGCGGTACGCCCTGCTCGGCGTGGTCGACCGGGATCATGCCGATCAGCCGCGCCGTGGTCGCCTTGGCGGCCGCCAGGTTCTTGGCCTGGGCGAACACCACCGGGTAGTAGTCGTCCCCGTACGTCCCCCAGGTCAGCCAGCAGGCGTTCAGGAGCAGTGCCTCGGGCGTGGCGTCGGGGTCGATGCCGGCCGAGCAGAGCGCGAAGTCGTAGCCCCGCAGCTTCTGTTCGTCCCAGATGGCTGACCCGGGATCGCCGGGCCGCGGGTCCAGCAGGCCCATCCGCCGCGCCCAGGCGACGGATCCCTCGCGCGCGTGGTCCAGGTACGGGCTGAGGGAGAGCGTGAACGGCATGTAGACGTCCGGGATCACGGACGGGCCGGTGCGCTCGAACGGGACGTGGGTGAAGGACCGGCGGCGCATCTCCATCGAGCGCCGCGTGAAGACGGACCGGAGGTCGAGCGCGGCGGTGCCGGGCCCGGACGGGAGGAAGGGCAGGGTGAGCGGGGCGGTCGCCCGGGCCTCCTTGTTCATGTAGCGGCTGGAGACCATGTGCCACTCGTGGCCGCCGGACTGCCAGTCCTGGAGGCCCTTGGCGTAGGCCAGGACGGCCGCGATCTCCGCGGGGTTCATGGCCTGGTCGGCGAAGAGCTGGGGGAGCTCGGCGAGCGCGGTCTGCTCGAACTGCTGGAGGCGGGAGGTGAGCAGGTCGTTGGAGGCTTCGGCGGCCTCCTGGGTGGTGCAGCCGAGGAAGGTTTCCAGCACCAGGACGGCGTTGGAGAGCTCGCCTTCGTCGGCGACCTCGCGCTCGTAGGAGAAGAGGTCGTTCCTGATGTGCACGGCGTCGGAGAAGGCGTCGCGCAGCACCCCGAGCGGACGCGAGTGCGCGACGCGCGCCGGGACCTCGGCACAGACGTACTCGATCAGGCCGGCCGACCAGGGGGCGCCGCCCACCTTGCGGCGCATCTCGATGTATTCGAGAGGGTTCGCCACGCGCCCGATGTTGATGTTGGCCAGTTCCCACATCGACTCGTCGAGGAGGTTCTTCGTGGACTCGGAGAATCGTTCCCGCCAGTTGGCCGACATGGCCGGCACGGTCCGCTTCCACAGGTCCGCGAGCCCCGCCTCCACCGGGTTGGTGGGCTCGGGGAAGCCGTCGGCCAGGTCCATCGGCATGAAGGCGGCGAGCTTGTCGAGGTAGTCCTTGGCGCCGTCGCGGTCCTGCGAGCGCTTGTACATCTCCAGGAAGTGGTCGTCGAAGAAGAAGACCCAGACGTACCAGTCGGTGACCAGGGACAGCGCCTCGCTGTCGCAGTCGGGGTGCGTGTACGAGCACAGCAGCGCGTAATCGTGGGAGTCGAGGTCGCTCTCCTCCCAGACGCCGGATCCTTCCAGCATCCCGAGCGCGCGGGCCCATTGCTTGGTGTGGACCCGCGCGTCCTCCAGGTGGGGGTTCAGTCGCGCCGGATAAGGCACATAGAAATCCGGCAGTTGGAACGGCTGCGTCACGGCGGGGTCGGCCCTTCGTCCATGGGTGCGGGGGCCGGTGGCCCGGTCCCCGCACGAGATCAGCAGTGCCCTACCCCTGGTGCCCCTGGGATAAGGGGGAGTTCACCGCTTCAGGTGACGGACGAGTCGTTCTGCGCCGCCGAGGCCTGGTGCGGGATAGAGGCCCCCCGCCCGGGCCGGTCGCCGTACTGGTCGGCCTGGATCCGGAACATGGATGCGTAGCGGCCGCCCTGCGCCAACAGCTCGTCGTGGCTGCCCTGTTCGACGAGCCGGCCCTCGTGCAGCACGTAGATGACGTCGGCGAACCGGACACCCGACATCCGGTGCGAGACGAGGACGACCGCGCGCTGCGGACCTGCCAGGCCGCGGATGCTGTCGAAGGCGGCGATCTCCGCCTCCGGGTCGAGGGCGGAGGTGGGCTCGTCCACGACGAGGACACGGGCGTCGCGGAACCGGGTGCGGGCCAGGCCGAACTTCTGCCACTGCCCGCCGGACAGCTCCGAGGCTCCCCTGAACACCCGGGCGAGCAGGGTCTCGTAGCCGTGCGGAAGCTTCTCGACGACCCGGTCGGCGCCCGCGTACCGGGCGGCCGCGACCACCTCCGCCGCCTGGTCCACCGACCCGTCCGGTCCTTCGGCGGCGGGCCTGCCCATGGCGATGTTGGTACGGGCGGTCACCGGCCAGCGCTCGAAGTCCTGGGTGAGCAGGGCGACCCGGTCGAAGACCTGCTCCCGGTCGGCGTCCCGCACCTCCACCCCGTCCCAGGTCAGCGATCCGGAGTCGGGCAGGTGCAGACCGGCGAGGAGTTTGACCAGCGTGCTCTTGCCGGAGCCGTTCTCGCCGACCAGGGCGACGACGCTGCCCGCGTCGATGGTGAGGGAGACGCCGGTCAGGGCCGGCTCGTCCCGGTCCGGGTAGCTGAAGTCCACGTCGACGAGCCGGAGCGTCCCGAGCCGCTCGGCCAGCGGGAGCCCGCCGGGCGGGATGGCGCGGCGGCCCGCCTCGGCGACGAACCGTTCCATGTCCCGTACGTACAAGGACTCCTCGTGCAGGGTGTTGGTGGTGGCGACGAGGGCGCCCAGGCTGGCCGAGCCGGTCCGCACCGCGATCACGGCGGTGCCGGCGACCGCCAGGTCCATCCGGCCGGAGACGATGAGCGCGCCCATCGCCGCGTAGGTGACGAGGGCCGCGACACCGGACAGCGCGGCGGGCAGCAGTTCGGTGGCCGCCTTGTCCTTGGCGAGGCGGGTGGCCTCGCCCTCGGCGTGCTCGGCCATCTGCCGGTAGTGGCCGAGGAGGTAGTGCCCGACCCCGTGGACCCGCACCTCGGGGGCCGACGTACGGGAGATCAGCAGCTGGCCGATGAGCCGGGAGGCCCGGACGTGTTCCACCCAGGTGATCGTGGAGAGGTAGCGGCGCTGGGCCACCCGCATCGTGCCCCAGCCGCGCGGGGCGGCGATCAGCAGCAGCATGGGCAGCAGCAGCGGGTGCAGCACGGTGAGCACCCCGGCGGTGGCGACGAGGGAGAACAGCCCGCCGAGGGTGGTCACACAGGCCCCGACGGTCCGGCGGGCCGAGGGCGGGCCCCACTGGGCGCTGTCGAGCAGCCGCCGGAAGTCCCCGTCCTCGATGGCTTCGAGCTCCACCTCGACGGCGGCCTTCAGGTACTGCTCGTGCGCGGCCCGCTCCACCTTCGGCTCCAGCCGCCCGGCGGCCGCCGTCGACCGGGAGGCCAGTACGGCGCCCAGTACGGTGACCAGCGCGCCCGCGGCGAGGGAGGGCAGGGCGGCGTGCAGCCGCTCGGCGGCACTGCCCGCGCCGAGCAGCGAACGGAGCACCACGCTGAGGACGAGCAGCCCGACGGCGGAGGTGATCCCCTGGCCGGCCTCGGTGACGGCGACGGTGAGCAGGGCGCGCCGGTCGGTCTGCCAGGCGAGCCGGAGCGTCCCGCCGGCCATGCGGGGCATGGAGCGCAGGGTGGTCAGGAGCCGGCTCTCCAGCCGGGCGTAGTCGTGGTTGGCCCAGCCGGCGTCGTAGCGCAGGGGCCCGCCGAAGAGTCGGCGCTCACTCTCGGAGACGGCGGGCTCGGCGGGCGCGGGCCGCTTGAGGAGCCTCATGAGCGGCCACCTCCGCCCGCTGCCGGGTCGAACGCCACACGAACGTGCACGGATCGCAAGGTTCCTCCCGAGGTGCCGCGGCTGCGCACTGACAGCCGGAAGAACGTGGCTGTTCAGAGCGACGTCACGGGGCGCGGGGAGCGAACGTTCGTACAGAGTTCCGGTGCGGCCGGGGAACCCAAGGGGCGGCCGGGGGCCGGGTCGTGACGCGGCGTTCGAACCACCCGGCGGTGGGGATGACCCCCTTCGAGGGATTGCGTGACCTCGCGGAGCGCGCAGGAGGCGGTCCCCTTCGTCGCGGGGCGGCCGAGGAATGCCGCGGAATGCCGCGGAGTGTCGGAAGACAGAATGATTGTCTGATTGGGTTAGGTTTGCCCCGTTAATGACTCCGGCGTTCCGGGAGGGACACTGATGGCGATCGATCTGGACAAGGTGCTCGACAAGGCGTGGGCCGACAAGCCGCTCTCCGAGGTGCTCACGGCCCCCGTGGCGGCGCTCAAGGGCGTCACGGACAAGGACGGCGAACTGCTGCACCAGGCGTTCGGCGTCAAGACCGTCGCCGACTTCGGGCAACTGAAGTACGTGCGCTGGGCGCAGGCGCTCGTCGCCCTGAACCAGACCGTCAAGGCGTAGGCCCTCTCGTACGGCTCGCGGTCCGGGCGGGCCGACGAAAAGGCCGTCCCCCTCACCCTTGCGGTTTCCCGTGGGTGAGGAGGACGGCCTTCGCGCGTGGACCGGAGGCCGGACCGGCTACTCGGCCTCGCCCTCCAGGTTGCCCTCCGTGTCCAGGTAGACCTGGCGCAGGGCTTCGAGGACCTGCGGGTCCGGCTTCTCCCACATGCCGCGGGACTCCGCCTCCAGCAGGCGTTCCGCGATGCCGTGCAGGGCCCAGGGGTTGGCCTCCTCCAGGAAGGCGCGGTTCTCCGGGTCCAGGACGTACGTCTCGGTCAGCTTGTCGTACATCCAGTCGGCTACCACGCCCGTCGTGGCGTCGTAGCCGAACAGGTAGTCCACCGTCGCCGCGAGCTCGAAGGCGCCCTTGTAGCCGTGGCGGCGCATCGCCTCGATCCACTTGGGGTTGACCACGCGGGCGCGGAAGACGCGCGAGGTCTCCTCGACCAGGGTGCGGGTCTTGACCGTCTCCGGTCGGGTGGAGTCGCCGATGTACGCCTCCGGCGCCGTTCCGCGCAGGGCGCGGACGGTGGCCACCATGCCGCCGTGGTACTGGAAGTAGTCGTCCGAGTCCGCGATGTCGTGCTCACGGGTGTCCGTGTTCTTCGCGGCGACGGTGATCCGCTTGTACGCGGTCTCCATCTCGCTGCGGGCGGGGCGGCCCTCCAGGCCGCGGCCGTACGCGTACCCGCCCCACACCGTGTAGACCTCCGCGAGGTCGGCGTCCGTACGCCAGTCGCGGGAGTCGATCAGCTGGAGGATGCCCGCGCCGTACGTGCCCGGGCGCGAGCCGAAGATACGGGTGGTGGCGCGGCGTTCGTCACCGTGCTCGGCCAGGTCCGCCTGGGCGTGGGCCCGGACGAAGTTCTGGTCGGCCGGCTCGTCGAGCGAGGCGGCCAGCCGCACCGCGTCGTCGAGGAGGCCGATGACGTGCGGGAACGCGTCGCGGAAGAAGCCCGAGATGCGCAGCGTCACATCGATGCGGGGACGGCCCAGTTCCGCGAGCGCGATCGCCTCCAGACCCGTCACACGGCGCGAGGCCTCGTCCCAGACCGGGCGGACGCCCAGCAGGGACAGGGCTTCCGCCACGTCGTCGCCCGAGGTGCGCATCGCGCTGGTGCCCCACAGGGACAGGCCGACGGAGGCGGGCCACTCGCCGTTGTCCGTGCGGTAGCGGGTCAGCAGGGACTCGGCGAGGGCCTGGCCCGTCTCCCACGCGAGGCGGGAGGGGACGGCCTTCGGGTCCACCGAGTAGAAGTTCCGGCCGGTGGGCAGGACGTTGACCAGGCCGCGGAGCGGGGAGCCGGACGGGCCGGCGGGGATGAACCGGCCGTCCAGGGCGGCGACCACGTGGGCGATCTCGTCCGTGGTGCCGGCCAGGCGCGGGACGACCTCGCGGGCGGCGAAGTCCAGCACCGCCGCGACGTCCGCGGAATGCGCCGAGGCGGCCGAAGCCACCGCCGACGGGTCCCAGTTCGCGTCCTCCATCGCCTGGACCAGGGCGCGGGCCTGCTCCTCCACGGCGTCCGCCGAGGTGCGGGTGGCCGCGGACTCGTCCAGGCCCAGCGCCTCGCGCAGGCCCGGCAGCGCCGTCGTACCGCCCCAGATCTGGCGGGCGCGCAGGATCGCGAGGACCAGGTTCACCCGGGCCGCGCCGGTCGGGGCGCCGCCCAGTACGTGCAGACCGTCGCGGATCTGGGCGTCCTTGACCTCGCACAGCCAGCCGTCGACGTGCAGCAGGAAGTCGTCGAAGCCCTCGTCGTCCGGGCGCTCTTCGAGGCCCAGGTCGTGGTCGAGCTTCGCCGCCTGGATCAGGGTCCAGATCTGCGCGCGGATGGCCGGGAGCTTCGCCGGGTCCATCGCCGAGATCTGGGCGTACTCGTCCAGGTGCTGCTCCAGGCGCGCGATGTCCCCGTAGGACTCCGCGCGCGCCATCGGCGGCACCAGGTGGTCGACCAGGGTGGCGTGCACGCGGCGCTTGGCCTGGGTGCCCTCGCCCGGGTCGTTGACCAGGAACGGGTAGATGAGCGGCAGGTCGCCGAGGGCGGCGTCGGGCGCGCAGGCCGCCGACAGACCGGCGTTCTTGCCCGGCAGCCACTCCAGGTTGCCGTGCTTGCCCAGGTGGATCATCGCGTCGGCGCCGAAGCCGCCGTCCTCGGCGCGGGCCTGGATCCAGCGGTACGCGGCCAGGTAGTGGTGCGACGGGGGCAGATCGGGGTCGTGGTAGATCGCGATCGGGTTCTCGCCGAAACCGCGCGGCGGCTGGATCAGGATCAGCAGGTTGCCGCGGCGCAGGGCCGCGAGGACGATGTCGCCCTCGGGGTTGCGCGAGCGGTCGACGAACATCTCGCCCGGGGCCGGACCCCAGTGCTCCTCCACGCTTTCGCGCAGCTCGGCGGGGAGCTCGGCGAACCAGCGCCGGTAGTCGGCGGCCGGGATGCGGACCGGGTTGCGGGCCAGCTGCTCCTCGGTGAGCCAGTCCTGGTCGTGGCCGCCGGCCTCGATCAGGGCCCGGATCAGCTCGTCGCCGTCGCCCGAGACCAGGCCGGGGATCTCGTCGGCGGGGCCGAAGTCGTAGCCGCCGGCGATGAGGGTGCGCAGCAGCTCCACGGCGCTGGCCGGGGTGTCCAGGCCGACCGCGTTGCCGATACGGGAGTGCTTGGTGGGGTAGGCGGAGAGGACCAGCGCGACCTTCTTGTCGCGGCGGTCGATGTGCCGGAGCCGGGCGTGGCGTACGGCGATCCCCGCGACCCGGGCGGCCCGCTCGGGATCGGCCACATACGCGGGCAGGCCGTCCTCGTCGAGCTCCTTGAAGGAGAACGGGACGGTGATCAGACGGCCGTCGAACTCGGGCACGGCGACCTGGGTGGCGGCGTCGAGGGGGGACAGACCCTCGTCGTTCTCCTCCCAGTTGCTGCGCGAACCCGTCAGGCACAGCGCCTGGAGGATCGGCACGCCGAGCGCCGCGAGCGCGCCCGCGTCCCAGGACTCGTCGTCCCCGCCCGCCGAGGCGGTGGCGGGGCGGGTGCCGCCGGCCGCGAGGACGGTGGTGATGACGGCGTCGGCCCCCTCCAGCTCGGCCAGCAGCTCGGGCTCCGGGGTGCGCAGCGACGAGACGTAGAGCGGGAGTGCCTGCGCGTCCTGGGCCTCGATGGCCTCGCACAGGGTGTGCACGAAGGCGGTGTTGCCGCTCATCTGGTGGGCGCGGTAGTAGAGCACGGCGACCCGGGGGCCGGACGTCCGCCGCGCGGTGCGCTCCAGGGGGCCCCAGGTGGGGGCGGCGGCGGGCGGCTCGAAGCCGTGGCCCGTGAGGAGGACCGTGTCGGACAGGAAGCGGGCCAGCTGGCCGAGGTTGGCGGGGCCGCCGTGCGCGAGGTAGCCGTGGGCCTCGGCCGCGATGCCGATCGGGACGGTGGAGGCCTCCATCAGCTGGGCGTCCGGGGCCTGTTCTCCGGTCAGGACCACGACCGGGCGGGTCTGGCCGGGGGCGAGCAGCAGGTCGAGGCCGTCCTGCCAGGCGCGCAGGCCCCCGAGGAGGCGTACGACGACCAGGTCCACGCCGTCGAGGAGGCCGGGGAGGTCGTCGAGGGGAAGGCGGGAGGGGTTCGCGAACCGGTACGGGACGGGGCCGTCCGCGGCGCGGGCGCTGAGCAGATCGGTGTCGGACGTCGACAGCAGCAGGATCATGCGGCGGCAGGCCTTCCTCGGGGTTTCCGCGCCCCGGGCAGTGAGGGCGGCGGGAGTTCCTGACTCACCCCGTGGATCGCTCCGCGGGGTTCACAGTGGCGGGACCGCGCCGGAATCGCACCGGGCTTCCTCCCATGTCGCCGTCCTCGGCGATGGCGGGCCGAGTGGTCCGCCGGGGGTCATCCTAGGGGGCCTTCGCCCTGGCCGGGAGTGGGGGTGGTCCGCCGCGGCATCGTCGCCGGGGATCTGCCCCGGACCCCGCGCCTCAAACGCCGGCGGGGCTGGATTTGGCTGGACTGTGCTGGTGGGACGGTTGAGACGGTGGGAGGGGGCGGGGTGGTGACGGACACAGGTCGGGGGAGGGGAATCGTAGGTATGCTCGCCGCCATGCCCCCCCAGCCCCCTGCCGCGGCACCGCGGGACGAACCCGTCATACGGGAGCGCGGTGACGCCTGCCCCGGCGCGCTGCGGCTGCACCCGGCGGACGACGGGTTCCTGGCGCGGGTCCGGATCCCGGGCGGGCTGCTCGGCGCCGCGCAGGCCGCCGCGCTGGCGGACGCCGCCGACCGGTTCGGCGACGGTCACCTGGAGCTGACCTCGCGCGGGAACGTGCAACTGCGCGGGCTGTCCGACGGCTGCGGCGCCCGGCTGACCGAACTGCTCGACACGGCCGGGCTGCTGCCCGCGCCGGGCCACGAGCGGATCCGCAACATCGTCGCCACCCCCCTCGCCGACCCCGCTCCGGTCCGCGCCCTGGACGCGGCGCTCTGCGCCGAACCGAAGGCCGCCGCCCTGTCCGGCCGGTTCCTGTTCGCCGTCGACGACGGGCGCGGGGACGTGGCCGCCCTCGACCCCGACGTGACCCTGCTCGCCCGGCCCGGCGGCCGGGTGCTGGTCCGGCTCGGCGCGGCGCCCGACGCCGTCGAGGTGGCCGCCGCCGACGCCGCGCGGGCCGGGCTGGAGGCAGCCCTCCACTTCCTCGACGCCGCGGCCGCCGCCGGAACCCGGGCCTGGCGGATCGCTGAACTTCCCGCCGAACACGCCCTGGACGCCCAGGAGTTCACCACCCGGCTGGAGAGCAGGGGCTTGCGCGCGCGGTACGTCCCCGACGCGCCCCGCCCGTACGCGGACCCGCCCGCTCCCGGGGTGCACGCGGGCGCGCTCTGCGTACTGGTCCCCCTCGGCCGGCTCGGCACCGCACCGTGGCGGGAACTGCCCGGCGACCTGCGGATCACGCCGTGGCGCAGCATCGTCGTCACCGACACCGCCGCCCGCCCCGCCGGGCTCGTCACCACGCCCGACAGCGCCTGGGAGTCCGTCACCGCCTGCACCGGCCGGCCCGGCTGCGCCAAGTCCCTGGCCGACGTACGCGCCGACGCGCGAGCCGTCGCCGAGCGGACGCGCGGGCCGCTGCCCGTCCACTGGTCCGGGTGCGAGCGCCGCTGCGGGCGCCCGCGCGCCGCCGCCTGGGTGGACGTGGTGGCCACGCCCGACGGCTACCGGCTCGGCGCGGACCCGGTGGCGCCCCACGAACTCACGGCGGCTCTCGCCGCCGCACGCAACCAACGCCCAGTGTCCGAAGCCGCAGTGAAGAAATGAGCGAGTACACCGTGTTCGAGTACGAGAAGGACGGCGCCGCGATCTACCGCCAGTCCTTTGCCACGATCCGCGCCGAGGCGGACCTCTCCGGGCTGCCCGCCTCGGTCGCCCAGGTCGCGGTGCGCATGATTCACGCCTGCGGGATGACCGACCTGCCCCGCGACCTGGGGTACACGCCCGACGTGGTGCTGCGGGCCCGTGCCGCCCTGGAGGCGGGCGCGCCGATCCTGTGCGACGTGCAGATGGTCGCCAGCGGGGTCACCCGCAAGCGGCTGCCCGCCGGCAACGAGGTGATCTGCACCCTCTCCGACCCGGCGGTGCCGGACCTGGCCGCGAAGATGGGCACCACGCGCAGCGCCGCCGCCCTCGAAGTCTGGCGCGACCGCGGCCTGTTGGAGGGCTCCGTGATCGCCGTCGGCAACGCGCCGACCGCGCTCTTCCGGCTGCTGGAGATGATCGAGGAGGGCGCTCCGCGCCCGGCCGCCGTCATCGGCGTGCCCGTCGGCTTCATCGGCGCCGCCGAGTCCAAGGACGCCCTCGCCGCGCACCCGTCGGGGCTCGACCACCTGATCGTGCGCGGCCGCCGCGGCGGCAGCGCCATCGCCGCCGCCGCCGTCAACGCCATCGCGAGCGTGGCCGAATGAGCGCCGGACGCCTCTACGGCGTGGGGCTCGGGCCCGGCGACCCCTCCCTGATGACGCTGCGCGCGGTCGAGGTGATCGCCGGGGCCGACGTCGTCGCCTACCACAGCGCCCGCCACGGCCGGTCCATCGCCCGCTCGATCGCCGCGAAGCACCTGCGCGCCGACCACATCGAGGAGCCGCTGGTCTACCCGGTCACCACCGAGACCACCGACCACCCCGGCGGCTACCAGGGCGCGATGGAGGAGTTCTACGAGTCCGCGGCCGCCCGCCTCGCCGCACACCTGGACGCCGGCCGGACCGTCGCCGTGCTCGCGGAGGGCGATCCGCTCTTCTACAGCTCGTACATGCACATGCACAAGCGGCTCGCGGACCGGTACGAGACCGAGGTGATCCCCGGGGTCACCTCGGTGAGCGCCGCCGCCGCCCGGCTCGGCACCCCGCTCGTCGAGGGCGAGGAGGTCCTGACCATCCTCCCCGGCACCCTGCCCGAGGACGAGCTCGCCGCCCGCCTGGCCGCCACCGACTCGGCCGTCGTGATGAAGCTCGGCCGGACCTTCCCCGCCGTGCGCGGGGCGATGGAGAAGAGCGGCCGGCTCGCCGAGGCGCGCTACGTCGAGCGCGCCACCATGGCCGGGGAGCGCACCGGAGTCCTCGCGGGCATCGACCCCGGGTCCGTCCCGTACTTCGCCGTCGCCGTCGTCCCCAGCCGGATCGGCAACCCGGGCAGCGTGCCGTCCGGCCCCGGCGAGGTCGTGGTCGTCGGCACCGGCCCGGCGGGCCCGCTGTGGCTGACCCCCGAGACCCGGCGGGCGCTGGCCGACGCCGAGGTGCTGGTCGGCTACACGACCTACCTGGACCGGGTCCCGGCCAGGCCGGGCCAGATCCGGCACGGCTCCGACAACAAGGTGGAGTCCGAACGCGCCGAGTTCGCCCTCGACCTGGCCCGGCGCGGACAGCGGGTGGCCGTGGTCTCCGGCGGCGACCCCGGGGTCTTCGCCATGGCCACGGCGGTCCTGGAGGTCGCCGGGCAGGCCGAGTACAAGGACGTGCCCGTACGGGTCCTGCCGGGGCTGACGGCGGCCAACGCGGCGGCCGCCGCGGCCGGTGCGCCGCTCGGCCACGACTACGCCACCATCTCGCTGTCCGACCGGCTCAAGCCCTGGGAGGTCATCGCGGAGCGGCTGCGCGCGGCCGCCTCGGCGGACCTGGTGCTCGCCCTGTACAACCCCGGCTCGCGCAGCCGGACCTGGCAGGTGGCGCAGGCCCGCGAGCTGCTGCTGGAGCTGCGCTCGCCCGGGACCCCGGTGGTCGTCGCGCGCGACGTCGGCGGCCCGGAGCAGTCGGTGCGGATCGTCACGCTCGCCGAACTGGAGCCGTCCGAGGTGGACATGCGCACCCTGCTGCTGATCGGGTCCTCGCAGACCCAGGTCACCGAGCGGGCCGACGGATCGAGGATCACCTGGACGCCGCGCCGCTACCCGTGACCGGGTGAGGTGAACGAGAGGGCCCGGCATCCGGGGGCGGGCGATCCGCCGCCCCGGATGCCGGGCCTTGTGCGTCCTACCAACTCTGCGCGCTGCCCAGCCAGTTCAGGGCCGCGGCCACCGAGTCCGCCTCCGGTACGTCCTGCGGTACCGCTGGGCGGCGCACCACGAGGACCGGGATGCCGGCCTCGCGGGCCGCGGTGAGTTTGGGGGCGGTGGCCGAGCCGCCGCTGTCCTTCGTCACCAGTACGTCGATCCGGTGCCGGGCGATCAGCTCCCGCTCGTCGTCCAGGGTGAACGGGCCCCGGGCGAGCAGGACTTCCAGGCGTGGCGGCACCGGCGCCGCCGGGGGGTCCACCGAACGCACCAGGAACCAGGTGTCGGTGAGGTGTGCGAAGGTGTGCAGGCCCATCCGGCCGGTGGTCAGGAACGCGCGGGAGCCGAGACCGGGCAGCCGGTCGGCTGCCTCTTCCAGGGAGTCCACGAAGGTCCAGTCGTCGCCCGGCCGCGCAGTCCAGCCGGGGCGCCGCAGTGCCAGCAGGGGTACCCCCGTGAGCGCCTGAGCCTCGGCCGCGTGGAAACTCATCCGCTCCGCGAAGGGATGGGTGGCGTCGATGACGCGGGTGACGTCGTGGGCGACGATCCAGGCGGCGAGGCCCGCGATTCCGCCGAAGCCGCCGATCAGGGTCTCGCCCGGCGGGAGCACGGGCGAGGCGACCCGCCCCGCGAGCGAGGTGGTCACCCGGCACGAGGGGTCGGATGCCAGTGCCTCCGCGAGGCGGCGGGCCTCGGTCGTGCCGCCGAGGATCAGGACGTGGTGGGCGGGGAGGGGCCCCGGTTCAGCAGACATGCCGGTCGCGTTCGGGGGAGTAGAGGTGGCTGTCGCGGAACTGCTCCGCGCCCAGCGTACGGCCCACCACGATGACCGCGGTGCGGACCAGCCCGTGCTCCTTCACCTGGGCCGCGATGTCGGCCAAGGTGCCGCGCAGGATCAGCTCGTCGGGGCGGCTGGCCATCGCCACCACCGCCACCGGGCACTGGGCCCCGTAGTGCGGCAGCAGTTCGTCGACGACCCGGTCCACGTAGCGGGTGGCCAGGTGCAGCACCAGCAGCGCGCCGCTGCGCCCCAAGGTGGCCAGGTCCTCGCCCGGCGGCATCGGGGTGGCCTGCTGGGCGATCCGGGTCAGGATCACCGTCTGGCCGACGGTGGGCACGGTCAGCTCCCGCTTCAGCGCCGCGGCCGCCGCGGCGAAGGCCGGTACGCCCGGGACCACTTCGTACGGGATGCCGGCCGCGTCGAGCCGCCGCATCTGCTCCGCGACGGCGCTGAAGATGGACGGGTCACCGGAGTGCAGCCGCGCCACGTCCTGGCCCGCCGCGTGCGCCCGTACGCACTCGGCGACGATCTCGTCCAGGTTCAGCTGCGAGGTGTCCACCAGCCGGGCGTCCGCCGGGCATTCCGCGAGCAGTTCGCGGGGGACGAGGCTGCCCGCGTACAGGCAGACCGGGGCGGCGGCCAGCGTCCGGGCACCGCGCACCGTGATCAGGTCGGCGGCGCCGGGGCCCGCACCGATGAAGTACACGGTCATGTCAGAGATCCTTCTCGTTCGTCGACTTCGTCACCGACCACTGGGTGACCGGCATGGCCTGGCGCCAGCCCGTGAAACCGCCGACCGGCACCGCGTGCGCGACCGACAGCTTCACCAGTTCGCCGCCGTGGCGCCGGTAGCGGTCGGTGAGGACCGCCTCCGACTCCAGGGTGACCGTGTTGACCACCAGCCGGCCGCCGGGGGCGAGCGCTGCCCAGGCCGCGTCGAGCAGCCCCGGCGCGGTCAGCCCGCCGCCGATGAACACCGCGTCGGGGGCGGGGAGGCCCGCGAGGGCGTCCGGCGCGGCGCCGACGACGACGTGCAGGCCGGGCACGCCGAGCGCCGCCGCGTTACGGGTGATCCGCGCCGCCCGTTCAGGGACGCGCTCCACGGCCACCGCCCGGCAGGAGGGGTGCGTGCGCATCCACTCGATGCCGATGGAGCCGGAGCCGCCGCCGATGTCCCACAGCAGCTCGCCGGGGGCCGGGGCCAGCGCGCACAGGGTCGCGGCCCGGACCCGGCGCTTGGTGAGCTGTCCGTCGTGCTCGTACGCGGCGTCCGGCAGGCCCGGCGTCGCGCCGATCCGGGGCGCCGGGTGAGAGGGGTCACGGCGGCAGTCCACGGCCACCACGTTCAGGGGGTCGCCCGGCGGGTGGTCCCAGCCGTCGGCGAGGCCCTCGTACGCTTCCTCGCGCTCGGAGCCGAGCTGCTCCAGCACCCGGATCCGGCTCGGGCCGAAGCCCCGCTCCCGGAGCAGGGCGGCGATCTCGCCCGGGGACGCCGCTCCGGCGCTGAGCACCAGCACGCGCCGCCCCTCGTACAGCGCGGCCGCGAGCCGGGCCACCGGGCGGCCGACGACCGTGACCACCTCGGTGTCCTCGACCGGCCAGCCCAGGCGGGCGCAGGCGTAGGAGACCGAGGAGGGGTGCGGGTACACCCGCAGGGCGCGGGGCCCCAGCTCCTGCGCGAGGGCCCGGCCGATCCCGTAGAACATGGGGTCGCCGCTGGCCAGCACCGCGATCCGGCGGCCCGCGTGCTCGGCCATCAGCTTCGGCACGGCCGGCCGCAGCGGGCTCGGCCAGGCCACCCGCTGCCCGGGGCACAGGTCGGCCGGCAGCAGGTCCAGCTGGCGCGGGCCGCCGATCAGCACCTCGGCGCAGGACAGCGCCGAGCGCGCGGCGGCGCTGATCCCGGCCCAGCCGTCGGCGCCGAGGCCGACGACCGTGACGGGGGCGGGGGGCGGTGCGGAGCTCACTGCGCGGTTACCTCGGAACGGGAAGGAGAGCGGAAGGCGGGCGGACCGCAGCCTACTGGCCTGCGCGTACGCCTGTCCGTACCACCCCCGCTCCGGCGCCCGGCCCCGGCCGGTCTACTGTCGGTAGCCCATCGATCGCGAGGGAGCCCGCCATGCCCGGCTGGAACGCCACGAACATCCCCGACCAGAGCGGCCGGACCGCGGTCGTCACGGGGGCCAACAGCGGGATCGGCTACATCACCGCCCGCGAGCTCGCCCGGAGCGGTGCCTCGGTCGTCCTGGCTTGCCGCAGCGCCGCGCGCGGGCGCGCCGCCGAGGTCAGAATACGTTCCGAAGTGCCGGGAGCCGAAGTGGAGTTCGCCCCGCTCGACCTCGCCGACCTGGCTTCCGTACGGGAGTTCGCCAAGGACTACGGGCAGCGGCGGGAGTCGTTGGACCTGCTGGTCAACAACGCGGGCGTGATGGCGTTGCCGTACGGGCGGACCGCCGACGGGTTCGAGACCCAGTTCGGGGTCAACCACCTCGGGCACTTCGCGCTCACCGGGCTGCTGTTGCCGAGGCTGCGGGCCGCCGCGCCGGGCGCCCGGATCGTCAACGTCTCCAGCGGATTCCACGCCCTGGCCGACGTCGACCTCGACGACCTGGACGGCGAGCACGGCTACCGGCGCTGGATCGCCTACGGCCGCTCCAAGACCGCCAATCTGCTCTTCACGCACGAGCTGTCCCGGCGCTTCGCCGCCGCCGGCTCCACCCTCGTCGCCGCCGCCGCGCACCCCGGCTACGCCTCATCCAACCTCCACGCCGGAGCCTCGAAGCTGGAGGGCCCCACCTTCAACTCGCGCGTGGCGGCGTTCGGCAACGCGTTCGTCGCGCAGCCCGCGTCCTCGGGTGCGCTGCCCACGCTCTACGCGGCCACCGCGCCCGGGGTCGGGCCCGACGACTTCATCGGGCCGCGGTTCGGCTGGCGCGGGGCGCCCGTACGGTCCTGGAGGGCGAAGCGGACCTTCGACGACACGTCGGGCGAACGGCTCTGGGCCGCCTCCGAGAAGCTCACGGGAGTCTCGTACGCGTCCCTGCCGCGCTGATCGGCCGGGCGTGCCCATCCGCCGGGCGCGCTGATCCCGCCGGGGGCGCGGAGCCGCTCCTGAGCGCCCCCGTCCGCCCCCGGACGCCTCAGGGCGCCCCGGACGGGACCTGACCGCGGCGCCCCGGCGGCCGGACAATCGGTGGCATGGACGACACTCCGGACAACCACCCAGTCTAATCGGGGCGCAGGGAGCGCCAGATGAGGTCCGGGAGGTAGCGCGCGGCCTCCGCCAGGTCGATCTCGTAGGTGCTGGACAACCAGCGGCGCGCGACTTCGGTGAGCGGCCCCATGACCATGACCTCGATCACGGCTGCCGGGAGGGGGGCGACCTCGCCGCGCTCCATGCGCGCCCCCATCCACTGCATGATGGCCGCGAACTTCTCCGTCTTGGCCGCGCCGATCTCCTCGGCGTGGGCCACGAGGTAGCCCGAGTAGGCCGAGGCGTGCAGGAACAGTGCGACGTCCCGGTGTTCCTCGGTGAAGCGCAGGTAGGACGCCACCCACGCCTGGACACCGGTGCGCGCGGTCCGGCACCGGGTCAGTGCGGCCACCATCTCGTCGCACAGCTGGTCCATGCAGCGGATGTAGAGGGCGGCGGCCAGGCCGTCGAAGCTGCCGAAGTGGTGGTAGAGGCTGCCGAGGCTCACACCGCCGGCCGCGACGACCGCGTTCACCGTGAACCCCTGCTGGCCGGACTCGGCGAACACCCGCAGTGCGGCGGTCAGGATCAAGTCGACGGTGGCCTCGCCGCGTTGTTGCTTAGGAGACATGTGGGATCCCGTCGGTGTCCGTCGCGGTGTTTCTGTGACCTGTGGCGCGCAGAGAGCCTAGCAAGACCTGGAACTAGAAGATCTTTCTAGAAAGACCCTCCATGAAATCGGCCGGCGCGCCACACTGGGCAGTCAGCCGGACCCGTGTGCACCCGCCCCCCTCATCCCCTGGAGCAGCCGGTGTCGTCGCAGGAGATCCCCATCCAGCTCACCCCGCAGCAGGCTGCCCACGGTGTGATCCTCACCGTCCAGTTGCCGGCGGGCCCGACGCGTGTCCGCATCCCGCACACCCGGGACGGGGACCTCGTCCGGGCCCGCGTCGGCGACGCCGAGGTGCTGCTGCGCATCCGGGTGGCCGGAGCCGGAGCCGGAGCCGGAGCCGGAGCGGGCACCGGGGCCGCGGGTGCGCCCCGGCCCGGAGCGGCCCCCGCGGCGGGCGGCCGCGGCTGCCTGGTGGCGCTCGCGGTCCTGGTGGTGCTGGCCATCGGCATCGCCGCCGTGCTGAGCGGCGGGGACGACGGCGCGAGCAGGGTCTCCGCCTCGGGGGCGCCCACCGAGCCTGCGAGCCGGGCGCCCACCGCGTCGCCGAGTCCCTGGAGCGCCGAGCCCGTCGCCCCGTCCAGCCGAGCGGCAGTCCCGGTACCCAGCCTGGAATTACCCAGCCCGGAGCCCACCCCGTACGACCGCGGCACCTGCCTCAACGGGAGCCTGCCGGACTCGACGACGGCCCAGCGGGTCGACGACATCGACGAGGTCTCCTGCTCGGCGTCCGACGCGCACTACCGGGTGATCGAGTCCATCCCCTTCACGTCGGAACTGGACCGCTGCAACGGCAACCCCAGGACCCAGTACGCCTTCTCCCACCGCTACACCGTCAACGGCAGGGTCATCAGCGAGTACGTGTACTGCCTGGTCGGCATCGGCTCGTACGCCCGCTAGGGCCCGGCTCCCGGCGTTACGAGGACTTCGTGGCGCGTTCGTACAGGGCCCGGACCCCGTCGCCGAAGTAGCTGCTGTACGAGGTCTCGTCGTCGCCCCCGCCGTCCAGGCCGCCGATCACCCCGATCAGCGTGTGCCCGTCGGTCAGCACCGGGCCGCCGCTCGTGCCGTTGGGCACGTCCGCGCAGTCGAGGCGCAGCTGCGTCGGCCCGGCGGCCCGGGCGGTGTTGCGGCAGTCCACCGGCTGCTCGGAGGTGTTCGGGTAGCCCACGACCCGTGCGGGCGCGGGCAGTTCGGGCCGCAGGCCCAGTTCCTCGGCCCTGGTGAAGTCCTCCAGTCGCTGGCCGGGGTAGCCGGGCCGGCGCAGCCGGACGAAGGCGACGTCGTGGTCGGGGTCCTGGTCCTCGGTCCAGCGGGGGTCCACGTCGATCCGGGTGGGAACCCAGACCCCGTACGGAGCCGCGCCGTCCGAGTAGCCGGGGACGAAGGCGAGGTTGGTGCGGAAGCCGCCCGTGTACACGCAGTGGGCGGCGGTGGCGATGAGGTCGCCGCCGGGGGAGTGGACCACCACGGCCGAGCAGTGGTGGTCGGGGTCGCCGTCGTCGCCGGGGGAGAACAGCGCTCCGACGGCGGGCTCGGCGGGCGCCGGCCGGGCCTCCAAGGGGTCCGAAGGCTTCCACCCGGTGGACCTCCAGTGCGCCCTGGGGCCGCTGTCGGCGAAGGCCTTGCCGTCCGTCGGCGGGTCCGCGACCTCGTGGACCATCCCGTCCAGCACGGCGGCCGCCGTCCGGTCGGCCCGCTCGGGATCCTGCTGGTAGACGCCCTGCGCGGTATCCCCGTCCGCACGGTGGGCGGCGACGCCGCGCAGCTCCCACAGGTACCCGGCGCCCACGAAGGCCAGCGCGCCGAGGGCGCCGACGAGCACGCTGGCCCGTACGGCCCGCCCGTGAACCTTGCTGAACATGTGGCACTCCCCGCCCCGCATACGCGTCCGACGCTCCGTTCGATGGGGAGACGGGCGGGATGGGTTCCGAAATCCGGACGTGTCGGTGCTCACAGCGGTTCCCGGCCGCCCGCACGTCACTCCCCGGTCTTCCGCGTGTCATACAACTCGCCTAGCCTCCACGCGACTTGAGCCGCACCGGACCGACAGGAGCCGAAAGCATGAGATTGCGCAACCGGATGGCGGGCGCGGTGACCGCCGCAGTGGCGGCCGTGGCCCTCGTACTGGGCGCGGCCCCGGCCGGCGCGGCCGGTACCGGCGCCTTCGACGACCTCCCGTACGCGGGATCGACCGGAGTCGGCGTGCACAACGCCTACGAGAAGGCCAAGTACCCGTACTTCGCCGACGCGCTGGACTCGGGCGCCGCCATGCTCGAACTCGACGTGTGGACCAATTTCTTCGGCAGTTCGTGGCGGGTCTCCCACGACAATCCTTTCGGCAACGACAGCAACTGCGAGAACGCCACCTCGCCCGCCCAGCTGCGCACCAAGTCCCGCAACCAGAACCTGGCGGGCTGCCTCTCCGACATCCGCAGCTGGCACGACGCCCACCCCGGCCACCGGCCGGTCGTCCTCAAGCTGGAACTCAAGGACGGCTTCGCCGCCAACCTCGGGCGCGGTCCGGCCGAGCTCGACGCGCTGCTGACCGGCAAGCTCGGCGACGCCGTCTACCGTCCCGGCCAGCTGGCCGCCGGTCACCCCGACCTCGACACCGCCGCGCGCGCCGGGGCCTGGCCCAGCCGCGCCGCGCTCGCCGGGAAGTTCATCGTGGAGCTGATCCCCGGCACCTTGGAGGAGGGCAACAGCTCCGACACCCTGTGGACCGACCGCGAGTACGCCACCCACCTGCGCTCCCTCGCGGCCCAGGGCCGGCTCGGCCAGGCCGCCGCGTTCCCGGCGGTGCACCGGGCCGAGGCGGGCGACCCCCGGGTCCGCTACGCCGACGCCTCGCTGCGCCCCTGGTTCGTGGTGTTCGACGGGGACGCGAGCGCGTACGCGTCGGGCTCCATCGACACAGGCTGGTACGACCGCAACCACTACCTGCTGATCGCCACCGACGCCCACAACGTCGCCCCGGCCATCGACTCCACCCGCCCGACCGAGGCGCAGGCACGCGACCGGCTCGCGCTCCTCGCCGGACACCACGCGTCCGTCGTCTCCGCCGACTGGTACCCGCTGCCCCAGGTCCTGGGGACGGTCGTGCCCCGGGGCTGAGCCGCGTCCGCGAGCCTCTCAGGAACCGGTGCGGGAGGCCTCCAGCCGCCGGGCCGGCCCGGTGTGCGCGGAGGCGAGGCTCGCCTCGATCTCGTCCAGCGCGCGGCGGGCGGTGGCGATCCGCTCCTTGACGTCCGGCCCGCCCGCGTCGGGGTCCGGGGCCGGCGCCGGGACCCGGCCGGCTTCCGCCTCCATCTCACGTGCCTCGTCGAGCGAGTTGAGGACGACGCCGATGAGCACGTTCACCAGCACGAAGGAGGCCAGCAGGGCGTAGGAGGCGTAGTAGATGATGCTGAGGCGGGAGATCTGCAGCCCCGCGCGGACGGCGTCGGTGAGGCCGTCGAGCGTGGTCAGCAGGAACAGCGTGAGGGCGGCGCGCCCCACCGAGCCGTAGTGCTGGGGGTCGGAGTCGGCGAAGCAGACCCAGCCGACCATGGCGTACACGTACAGCACGAGCGCGCCGACGAACAGGAAGCTGGCGGTGCCCGGCAGGCTGCGGCCGACGGCGATCAGCAGGATGCGCAGGTGCGGCAGGAACCGCGCGGTGCGCAGGACGCGGGCCAGCCGCAGCATCCGCAGGAGGGTGGTGTTCTCGCGGATCACGGGGACGAAGGCGGAGGCCACGATCGCGAGGTCGAAGAGGTTCCACGGGTCGCGGAAGAATGCTTTCGGCTTGTCCGCGTGCGCGCCCACGCGCAGCAGCATCTCCAGCGTGAACAGGACGAGGCAGCCGTCCTCCGCGGCCCCGAGCACCTGCCGGTATTCCGCGGCCAGCCCGCTGTAGGTCTCCACCCCCATCAACGCCGCGTTGAGCAGGATCACGCAGAAGACGGCCAGCCCGAAGGCGGGGGCCTCCGTGGCCAGCCGGCATCTGGCCGCCAGCTTCACGCGGCCGCGCCGGGCCGGCATCGAGACTCTCATCTTGCTCCTCGTACTCGTATCGCCGCAGGCCACACCCGGCGGGGCATGGCGGTCCGCCCTTCTAACGCCCCACATCCGTTCGGGTTTCACCCCGGCGCGCACGACCGCGCCTCCGGCCGCCGGGAGGGCGGGGCCGCAGGGGGGAGTGTCCGGGGTTAGGGGCGGCTAGGGGATCTGCGGCGCTCGGGCCAGGCCATAGGTTCCTGGCGGAAACCGATGGGCACCGAGCGAAGGAGCACCCCCATGGCCGAGGTCAAGCAGACCCCCGAGGCGTGGACCACCCCGGACTTCGTCGCGTACGAGACGGCCTTCGAGGTCACCGCGTACGCCGCGCGTCTGGAGAAGTGAACCGACTGTCGGCGGGCGGGAGTCCGGGCGACCGGCTCCCGCCGTGGCGGGAGAACACCATGACGGCAATTCTGGACGAGACCGAGTTCATCGGCGCGCTGCGCGCGCTGTCCTCCTCCTACTGGGGCGGCCACCCCTTCCACCGGCGGCTGCACGGCGGCGAGCTCGACCGGCGGGCCATGCGGCTGTGGGCCGCCAACCGCTGGTACTACCAGCGGATGCTGCCGCAGAAGGACGCGGCGATCATCAGCAACTGCCCGCTCCCCGAGATCCGGCGAGTCTGGGTGGACCGGCTGGCCTACCACGACGGGACTCCGGACGACGAGGGCGGCATCGCGCGCTGGCTGCGACTGTGCGAGGCCGTGGGCCTGACCCGCGAGGAGGTCCTGGACGAGCGGCACGTGGTCCCCGGGGTGCGCTTCGCGGTCGACGCGTACGTGAACTTCGCCCGGACCCGGCCGTGGGCCGAGGCCATCGCCTCCGGGCTCACCGAGATGTTCGCCGGGCACCTGATGACCCGCAGGGTCGCGGACATGCTCGCGCACTACGACTGGATCCGCCCGGACGACCTGGCCTACTTCACGGACCGCATCGAGGCCGTGTCCGGCGAGGGCAAGGGCACCTTGGACATCGTCGTCCGGCACTGCACGACACGCGAGCAGCAGGACGCGGCCGTCGCCGCGCTCGCGTTCAAGTGCGACGTGCTGTGGCAGATGCTGGACGCCGTCGAACGCGCCGCAGCCACCGACCAGTAGCCACCGGACCTGCAGAAGGAGTGGCCGTGGACCGGCCTGTGCTCGGCCGCGGAGTGCGGCTCATCTACGACAACACGCGGCAGACCCATGTCGTGCTCCACCCGGAAGGGGTGCTCGTGCCCAACGGGACGGCCGTCTCGGTACTCGAACTCTGCGACGGCGCGACGACCGTGCCGCAGATCACCGCGGCGCTGGGCGCCCGGTACGCCGGCGTCCGCGAGACGGAGGTCGGCACCGTCCTGGAGCGGCTCGCCGAGAAGGGCGTCGTGCGATGGACCTGACCACCGCTCCCCCCGCGGGCAGCACGGGCGCGGCCCCGCCGCTCGGGCTGCTCGCGGAGCTCACCCACCGCTGCCCGCTGCACTGCGCGTACTGCTCCAACCCGCTGGAACTCATCGAACGCGAACGCGAGCTGACCACCGGCCAGTGGCTGGAGGTGTTCACCCAGGCGCGCGATATCGGCGTCCTGCAGGTGCACCTGTCCGGTGGCGAGCCGCTGGCCCGCCCCGACCTGCCCGAGATCGTCTCGCACGTCAGCGGCCTCGGCTGCTACGTCAACCTCGTCACCAGCGGCCTCGGCCTCACCGAGGCGCGGCTCGCGGACCTGGTCGAGCGCGGGCTGGACAACGTACAGCTGTCGGTGCAGGGCGCCGACGCCGCGCGCGGCGACCGGCTCGCGGGGGCCAAGGCCCACCACCACAAGATCGCCGCCGCCGCGCTGGTCCGCAAGCACGGACTTCCGCTCACCGTCAACGCCGTACTGCACCGCGCCAACCACGACCAGGTGGCGGGCTTCATCGACCTGGCGACAAGCATGGGCGCGGACCGGCTGGAGCTCGCCAACACCCAGTACTACGGCTGGGCGCTGCGCAACCGGGAGGCCCTGATGCCCACCCGCGAGCAGCTGGCCGCGGCCGAGCCGGTCGTGCGCGCGGCCATGGAGCGGCTGAAGGGCACGATGGAGATCGTGTACGTGCTCGCCGACTACTACGAGCCCTACCCCAAGCCCTGCATGCACGGGTGGGGCGCGATCCAGCTCACGGTCGCCCCCGACGGCAGCGTGCTGCCCTGCCCCGCGGCCGGCGCGATCACCACCCTGGAACTCGACAACGTCACCGAGAAGCCGCTGTCCGAGATCTGGTACGACTCCGGCTCCTTCAACGCCTACCGCGGCGAGGAGTGGATGCCCGACCTCTGCCGTGGCTGCGACCGGCGCTCCGTCGACCACGGGGGCTGCCGCTGCCAGGCCTTCCTGCTCGCCGGGGACGCCGCGGCCACCGACCCGGTCTGCTCGCGCTCGGACCGGAGAGGCACCGTGGACCTGCTGCTGGCGGGCATCTCGCCGAACCCTCCCGAGCTCGTGATGCGCGGACCGGTGGCGGGACGCCGATGAGGGCCGTCCTGCTCGGAACCGCCGCCGGGGGCGGCTGCCCGCAGTGGAACTGCGCCTGCCCGGTCTGTACGTCGGGTGCGCCCGCGCGGGGCCAGGACGGGCTCGCGGTCAGCGCCGACGGCGTGTCGTGGTACCTGGTCAACGCCTCGCCCGACATCCGCGCGCAGATCCTCGCCACCTCCGAGCTCGCCGCGGGCCCCGGGCCGCGCGACACGCCGGTACGGGGGGTGCTGCTCACGGACGCCGAGATCGACCACACGCTGGGCCTGATGATGCTCCGCGAGGGGGCCGGGCTGCGGGTGTGGGCGCCGCGGGCGGTCCTCGGGGCGCTGGACGAGGCCTTCCCGGTGCGGGGGATCCTCGGCGGCTACAGCGGCTGGGAGTGGTCCGAGACGTCCGTCGACAAGGAGCAGGACGTCGGCGGGCTGCGGGTCAGTGCCTTCGCGGTCGGCGCCAAACGTCCCAAGTACGCGCGCTCGCTGTCCGCGGACGGGCCCGGGGACGGGCCGTGGGTGGTCGCGTACCGCTTCGAGGACCCGGCCACGGGCGGGGCCCTCGTGTACGCGCCGTGCCTGGCCACGTGGCCCGACGGCTTCGACGAGTTCACCGCCGGCGCCGGTTACGTCCTGCTCGACGGTACGTTCCACTCGACGCGGGAGTTCGGCGGGGCCACCGGCTCGGCCGGGGCGACCGGAGCGCAGGCCGCGATGGGACACCTGCCGGTGACCGGGGAGGACGGGAGCCTGGCGCACATCCGGCGGCTGCGCGCCGGGCGGCCGGGCACCCGATGGGCGTACACCCATCTCAACAACACCAACCCGATGGCGGATCCGCGCTCCGAGGCCCACCGCGAGGTGCGCGCGGCGGGAGCGGAGATCCCACCGGACGGGACGCGCGTCGATCTCTGACGCCGTCGAGCTCCGGGGCCGTACGACGAAGGGTCCGGCCGCCACCAGGCGGCCGGACCCTTCGCCGTCGCTCGCCGCATCGGCGTGCCGAGTCACAGATTTGAGCGTTCACGTGACTCAGCGTGGTGGGGTCTGCGTACCGTGAGAAGCGGCAGCGCCCGTAGGTCTGGCCTCTGTCCGGTCGTTGTCCTGCCCTGTCCCGGCTGTCCCGGATGACGTATGGGCACTGAGCGCTGAGGACATCGGCTCGTCGGAGGTGGGTGCGCATGAGCGTGGACAGTGACGGTACGGAAGACGCCGGCTGGGACGTCGACCCTGAGGACGAACAGGGAGTGGCGGTACTGGCCGCGCTGGGCCGCCAGCTCAGGGCATGGCGGGAGCAGGCGGGCATGCGGGCCGCCGACTTCGGAACGGCGGTCGGGTACGGGGAGGACCTGGTCCGCAAGGTCGAGGCGGGCAAGCGGATCCCCCGCCCCGAGTACCTGGCCAAGGCGGACGAGGTACTGCGGGCGGGCGGGAAGATCGTCGCGATGAAGGCGGACATGGAGCAGGTCCGATACCCGAAGAAGGTCCGGGACCTGGTGCAGATGGAAGGCCGGGCGGTCGAACTGTCGGCGTACGGCAACCACAACGTCCACGGCCTGTTGCAGACGGAAGGCTACGCGCGGGCCCTGTTCGAGATGTGGCAGCCTCCGCAGACCACCGAGGAGGTGGAACGCGGCTTGGCCGCCCGGATGGCACGCCGATCGATCTTCGACCGCAGTCCCGCGCCCGCTCTGTGCTTCGTCCAGGAAGAGGTGACCCTGCGGCGCCGCATCGGGGGGACAATGGTGATGCGTGGGCAACTCGAACGCCTGCTGGAGGTTGCCGAGCTGCGGCACGTAACGATCCAGGTCATGCCCACCGACCTCGAAGAGCACGCCGGAATGGGTGGGTTGATCCAAGTGCTGAAGTTCGCGGACGGATCGGCGGTAGGGCGCTCCGATGGGGCGTTCAACGGCCGCCCCGTCTCCGACCCGAGGCAGGTCAGGATCCTTGAGCAATGCCATGCCATGATCCGGTCCCAGGCTCTCACGCCACGGGAGTCCGTCGCATTCATCGAGCAAGTGCTGGGAGAGACATGACACACGAGTCCGAGCTGGAGTGGTTCAAGAGCAGCTACAGCGACAGCGGCGACATCAATGACTGCGTCGAGGTGGCCACCACCCCCGCCACCGTCCACGTCCGCGACTCCAAGGACACCCGCCTCCCCCACCTCGCCTTCACCCCCCGCGCCTGGACGGGATTCGTCTCGCAGGCCTGACCCCGTGTTACACAATGACCCGTGCCACAGCGTGAGTCTTGACGGCAGTAGTTGACGGCAACGTCAGCTGACGGGTCGTGCGCAAAGTGGCGGTTCGCCGCCGTCGTCGGGCCGGGTGGCTGGCTCGGCGGGGGCGAGAAGGGCGTTGCCGAGGAGGTCGATGGCGTCGCGCTGGAGGCGGAGCCGGACGTGGGCGTACACGGTGGCGGTGACGCCGATGTGGGCGTGTCCGTGGAGGCGTTTTCCCCACACCACGATCCGCGGGGCGCCGAGTCGTTGGTGGGCAGCGGCGAGCAGGTCGGCGAACTCTCGGGCTCTGAAGCCTTCTTCTCGCCCGTTCGGCCACGGTAGGGCTGGGTCCGGTAGATCAACCGCGTCCGGCGGCCGGGTCCGACGTAGACCATGTCGGCCATCAGCACCCGGACCGAGCCCCTCCCGGTCACCTCCCGTGCCTGGTCTGGCCGCGACGGGACCAAGTGCGGCCCTTCACGGGGCGCACGTCCTGCCCACCTCATTCTCGAAGACTGTCCAGTGCCCGGGAACTGGGCTGTCCCCTCACCCGTGACCACTGTTCCAGGGCGCCGCCGCGGCATCCGCGGACTCGCCACGTGCTACTGCTCGATGCGCGGGCACGTGCGGGGATCAGCCGAGCCGGTGCAGCAGGATGGTTGCCTTTGCCCACAGCGGAGGCCCCAAACTGCCAAGACACCGTCCTGCCGGACCTGCTCGGTCACTGCGCTACGCCAGCTGCTGCCGGACCAGGTCGATCACCTGGGGGGCGTGCTGGTTGAGGTAGAAGTGGCCGCCGGTGAACCAGTGGAAGGACGTCGGGCCGTCGGTGTGGCCCGACCAGCCCTGGGCCTCCTCGGGGGTCACCTCGGGGTCGCTCTCCCCGTTGAGGACCACGACCGGGCAGGTCAGGGCGGGGCCCGGGTGGTAGCGGTAGGTCTCCGCGGCCTTGTAGTCGCCGCGGATCGCCGGGAGCACCGATCGCAGCAGCTCGTCGTCGGCCAGGACCGCCGGGTCCGTCCCGCTCATCCGCTTGATCGTGGCCAGCAGCTGGTTGTCGGGGGCGAGGTGGACCCGCTCGTTCTCGCGGTGGTGCGAGGGGGCCCGCCGCCCCGAGGCGAACAGGGCAGCGGGCCGGACGCCGGCCGCCTCCAGTCGCAGCGCGACCTCGAAGCCCAGCGTCGCGCCCAGGCTGTGCCCGAACAGCGCGACCGGCCGGTCGCACCACGGCAGCAGCTGCGCGAACACCTGGTCCGCGAGCTCGCGTACGTCGTCCACGCACCGTTCGTGGCGGCGGTCCTGGCGTCCCGGGTACTGCACGGCCACCACGTCGGCCCGCGGGGACAGGGCCCGGGACACGGGGAAGTAGTAGCTGGCCGAGCCGCCCGCGTGCGGGAAGCAGAACAGCCGTACGGGAGCCTCCCCGGCCGGGTGGAAGCGGCGCAGCCAGGCGCTGGGCGCGGCCGGGGTCGCGGGCGTGGCGGTCGTCGGGGGCGTCGCGGTTGTCGGGGGCGTCGCGGTTGTCGTGATGTGGTTCATCCTCGGTGGGTGTCCTTTCGGTGGGGACCGGGCCCGCTCACGGGGCGGTCCAGGTGCCCGGCGGGCGCCAGCCGCGCGCGGGGCCCCAGTCGGCTGCCCGGGGCCGGGCCGCGGCCTCCTCCCCGGCCCCGCCCCGCCGCCGGGCGGCGGAGAGCAGGACGAGGAGGACGGCGGCGAGTTCCGTACTGTCCGGGGCGCCGCGCACGATCGTCATGTGTGGTTCGGCCCGCTCGCTCATCGGGCGTGCTCCTCAGTCATGGGGGGTGTGTCGGTCAGAACGGCGGGTTGCCGTGCTTGCGCTCGGGCAGCGGCACGTGCTTGGCACGCAGCGCGTCCAGCGCGTCCACCAGCACCTGCCGGGTCGTGGCCGGGTCGATGACGTCGTCGACGAGGCCCCGCTCGGCGGCGTAGTAGGGGTGCATGAGTTCCTGGCGGTACTGCTTGACGCGCTGTGCGCGCGCCGCCTCGGGGTCGTCCGCGGCGGCGATCTCCCGGCGGAAGACGACATTGGCGGCGCCCTCCGCGCCCATCACCGCGATCTCGTTCGTGGGCCACGCGAACGACAGGTCCGCGCCGATCGAGCGGGAGTCCATGACGATGTACGCGCCGCCGTACGCCTTGCGCAGGATCACCTGCACCCGGGGCACCGTGGCCGCGCAGTACGCGTACAGCAGCTTCGCGCCGTGCCGGATGACTCCGCTGTGCTCCTGGTCGCTGCCCGGCAGGAAGCCCGGCACGTCCACCAGGGTCACCAGCGGGACGCTGAACGCGTCGCAGGTCTGCACGAACCGGGCCGCCTTCTCCGCGGCATGGATGTCCAGCACCCCGGCGAGCGAGGCGGGCTGGTTGGCGACGATCCCCACCACGTGCCCGTCCAGCCGGGCCAGACCACAGATGATGTTGGTCGCCCAGTTGGCGTGGACCTCGAACAGATCGCCGTCGTCGACGATCTCCTCGATCACGGCGCGCATGTCGTACGAGCGGTTCGGGTCGGCCGGCACCAGCTCCGACAGCGCCTCGCCCGGGCGGTCGGCCGGGTCGGTGGCGGGCACGAAGGGGGGCAGCTCACGGTTGTTGGACGGCAGCAGCGACAGCAGGTGCCGTACCTCTTCGAGGCACTCCTCCTCCGTGTCGTACAGGAACGCGCTCGCGCCGGAGACCGAGGAGTGGACCTGGGCTCCGCCGAGGTCGTTGTGGCTGATCTTCTCCCCGGTCACCGCCTGCACCACGTCCGGGCCGGTGATGTACATCTGCGCGATGTCGCGCACCATGAACACGTAGTCCGTCAGGGCGGGGGAGTACGTCGCCCCGCCGGCGCACGGCCCGAGCATCACGCTGATCTGCGGGATCACCCCGGACGCGGCCACGTTGCGGCGGAAGATGCCCCCGTACCCGGCGAGCGCGGTGACGCCCTCCTGGATACGGGCCCCCGCGCCGTCGCTGAGCGACACCAGCGGGGCGCCCGCCGCCACCGCGAGGTCCATCACCTTGTGGATCTTCTGCGCGTGCGCCTCGCCGAGCGAGCCGCCGAAGATCCGGAAGTCGTGCGCGTACACGAACACCCGCCGGCCGTCGACCTTGCCCCAGCCGGTCACCACGCCGTCGGTGTGCGGCCTGCGGTCCTCCAGGCCGAAGCCCGTGGCCCGGTGCCGGCGCAGCTGCTCGATCTCGCGGAACGTACCCGGATCGAACAGCAGGTCCAGCCGCTCGCGCACGGTCAGCTTGCCGCGGGCGTGCTGCGCCTCGGAGGCGCTCGCGGACGGCCCCAGCTCTACGGACTCCTTGATCGCTCCTAGTTCGGCCACTCGGACACTGACATCGGCAACTGACATGCTCCACCCGTCTCTTCGGCCGTCGGGGCCCGCCTGAAGCGGAGCCGCACTGGGCAGTGCGTGTCATTGAAGGTGGCCGGGGCGGGCGCGGAGAACACCGACCACCCCCCTGACCGCTCGGTGACCCGCCCGCACCCCCGCCCAGCAGGCACGTCGCCACGGGCGGGGCGGGCGCGCGGCGTCCGGCGCGGGGTCCGGGCGGGCGCCGGGCAGGGTCAACACCTGGGGGGATAGGGGTGTCGCGCCCCTTCGGGGCCGACCTAGCGTGCGATCACCCCGTGGCCGGAACTGACCCGGGGCAATCGATACCGAGCTGGGAGCGTGCAGATGTCCGCGGGCTTCGATCCTGTCGCTGATGACTTGTCCGGCGCGGAGGTCCGCCCGGGGGCCCAACTGGCCGCCCGGCTGACCGGACTTCCCGGGAGCGAGCAGTCCAGGCTTCTCCTCGACCTGGTCTGTGCGCAGGCCGCCGACATCCTCCGCAAGGCCCGTCCCGACACCGAACCGGTGGTCGCGACCGGAACCTCCTTCAAGGAACTGGGCCTGGACTCGATCGCCCTGGTCGACCTGCACGCCCGGATCAACGCCGCGACCGGGCTGGGCCTGCCGGTGACCGCCGCGTTCGACCACCCCAGCCCCGAGCTGCTGGCCGCGTACGTCCGTACGGAACTCCTGGGCGGACCCGCCGAGCCGGTGGCCGCGCACCCCGCCCCGGCCGCGGCCGCCCCCGAGGTCTTCGACGGCGAGCCCATCGCCGTCGTCGGCATCGGCGGCCGCTTCCCCGGCGGAGTCCGCTCGGCCGAGGAGCTGTGGGACCTGGTCGCCCGGGGCGGCACCGCCGTCGGCCCCTTCCCCGACAACCGCGGCTGGGACCTCGACGCGCTGTTCGACGACGACCCGGCCACACCCGGCACCTGCTACACCCGCACCGGCGGGTTCCTGCACGACGCCGCCGAGTTCGACGCCGAGTTCTTCGGCATCAGCCCGCGCGAGGCGTTGGCCATGGACCCGCAGCAGCGGCTGCTGCTGGAGACCGCCTGGGAGGCGCTGGAGCGGACCGGCATCGACCCGACCTCGCTGCGCGGCACCCGCACCGGCGTCTTCATCGGCGCTGGCCCCTCCGAGTACGGGCCGCGGGTGCAGGACGCCCCCGAGAGCCTGACCGGCTACCTCGTCACCGGCGGCGCGCTCAGCGTCACCTCGGGGCGCGTCGCCTACGCGCTGGGCCTGGAGGGCCCGGCGCTCACCGTCGACACGGCGTGCTCGGGATCGCTGGTCTCGCTGCACCTGGCCGTGCAGTCGCTGCGCCGCGGCGAGTGCTCCATGGCTCTGGCCGGCGGTGTCACCGTACTGAGCACGCCCGGCCTGTTCACCGAGTTCAGCAGGCAGCGCGGGCTCGCCCCCGACGGGCAGATCAAGGCCTTCGCCGCGGGCGCCGACGGAACCTCCTTCGCCGAGGGCGTCGGCCTGCTCGTCGTGGAACGCCTCGACGACGCCCGCCGCAACGGACACCAGGTGCTCGCCGTCATCCGCGGATCGGCCGTCAACCAGGACGGCGCCAGCAACGGCCTCACCGCCCCCAGCGGCACGGCGCAGCAGCGCGTCATCCTGCAGGCCCTCGCCGACGCCGGGCTGTCCGGCGACGAGGTCGACGCGGTCGAGGCGCACGGCACCGGCACCACGCTGGGCGACCCGATCGAGGCCCGGGCGCTGATCGCCACCTACGGCAAGGACCGCCCCGAGGACCGGCCGCTGTGGCTCGGTTCGGTCAAGTCCAACCTGGGGCACACCCAGGCCGCGGCCGGCGTCGCCGGACTGATGAAGATGATCATGGCGATGCGGCACGGAGTGCTCCCGCAGACCCTGCACGTCGACGCCCCCAGCGGGAACGTCGACTGGTCGGCCGGGACCGTACGGCTGCTCACCGAGCCCGTGCCGTGGCCGACGGACGAGGACCGGCCGCGCCGGGCGGGCGTCTCCGGCTTCGGCATCAGCGGCACCAACGCGCACATCATCGTGGAGGAGCCGCCCCGCGAGCCGCTGGCGGACACCCCCGCGCCCGCCGGTACCGGCGCCGACGCCCTCACGCCCGGCGCCGTACCCGCCCTCGTACCGGTCGCAGGCCGCTCCGACGAGGGCCTGCGCGCGCAGGCCGCGCGGCTCGCCCAGTACCTGGCCGAACGGCCCGAGCTCACCCCCGGCGACGTCGGGCACTCGCTCGGCACCGGCCGGGCCGCCCTCGAACACCGCGCCACCGTCCTGGCCGCCGACCGGGAGGAACTCCTGGAGGGGCTGCGCGCCCTCGCCGACGGACAGAGCACCCCGGGAACCCGCACCGGGGCCCTCCCCGCCGGGCGCCTCGCCTTCCTCTTCACCGGCCAGGGCAGCCAGCGCCTGGCCATGGGACGGCAGCTGTACGACACCCACCCCGTGTTCGCGGACGCCCTCGCCGACGCGATCGGCTGGCTCGACCTCCAGCTCGACACCTCCCTGTGGGACGTCCTCTTCGCCGAGCCCGGCTCCGAGGCCGCGGCCCTCCTCGACGAGACCCGCTACGCCCAGACCGCCCTGTTCGCCGTCGAGACCGCCCTTTTCCGGCTCGTCGAGTCCTGGGGCGTGCGCCCCGACTTCCTCGCCGGCCACTCGATCGGCGAGATCGCGGCCGCCCACGCCGCGGGCGTCCTCAACCTGGAGGACGCGGCCACCCTCGTCGCCGCCCGCGGCCGCCTGATGCAGGAGCTGCCCCCGGGCGGAGCCATGGTCGCCGTACAGGCCGCCGAGGAGGAGGTCCTCCCGTACCTCGGCGAGCAGGTCGCCGTCGCCGCCGTCAACGGCCCCGACTCCGTGGTCCTCTCGGGCGAGGAGAGCGCCGTACGGGCGCTCGCCGACCGGTTCGCCGACCAGGGGCGCAAGACCAAGCGGCTCCAGGTCAGCCACGCCTTCCACTCGCCGCTCATGGAGCCGATGCTGGAAGAGTTCCGGCGGGTCGCGGGCATCCTCACCTACGCCGCGCCGCGCATCCCGATCGTCTCCACCGTCACCGGACGGCTCGCCACCTCCGAGGAACTGCGCTCGCCCGACTACTGGACCGGCCACGTCCGCGAGGCCGTCCGGTTCGCCGACGCCGTGGACTGGCTCTCCGGGCAGGGCGGCGTACGCACCTTCCTGGAGCTCGGCCCCGACGCGGTCCTCAGCGCGCTGGGCCAGCACTGCCTGCCCGAGGAGCGCGAGGCCGACACGGTCTTCGCGCCCATGCTGCGCGCCGGCAAGGACGAGGTCCGCGAGGCGCTCGGCGCCGCCGCCCTCGCCCACACCCGCGGCGCCCTGCTCGACTGGGCCGCCGTGTACGCGGGACGCGACACCCGCCGCGTCGACCTGCCCACCTACGCCTTCCGCACGCGGCGCTACTGGCTCGCCCCCGAGCGGGCCGGCGGTGACCCCTCGGGGCTGGGCCAGCTCGCCGCCCAGCACCCGCTGCTGGGATCCGTCGTCGACCTCGCGGGCGCCGGCGGCACCGTCCTGACCGGCCGGCTGTCGCTGCGTACCCACCCGTGGATCGCCGACCACACCATCGCCGGGGTCACCCTGCTGCCCGGCACCGCCTTCGTGGAACTCGCCCTGCGGGCCGGAGCGGAGACCGGCTGCGCGTTGGTCGAGGAGCTGACGCTCCAGTCCCCGCTGGTCCTGCCCGAATCGGGCGGAGTGGCGCTCCAGGTGGTCGTCGCCGCCCCCGACGAGGCCGGCCGCCGCGCCGTCGAGTGCTACTCGCGCCCCGACGGCGCCGACAGCGCCGACGAGGCCGAGGACGGCTGGGTGCGCCACGCCACCGGCGTCCTCGCGCCCGCCGCCCCGGAAGCGGACGCCGCCGCCCTCTCCGGCCCCTGGCCCCCGGCCGGCGCCGTCCCGCTGGACGTCAGCACCCTGTACGGCGACATGGCGGACGAGGGCTACGGCTACGGGCCCGCCTTCCACGGCGTCCAGGCCGCCTGGCTCCGCGACGGCGAGGTCTTCGCCGAGGTCGAGCCCCCGCAGCCGGCGCGCGCGGACGCCGCGGCCTACGGACTGCACCCCGCCCTGCTGGACGCCGCGCTGCACCCCGCCGACCACACCCTGGCGGCCCGCGGCAGCCGGCCCGAGGGCACCTGGATCCCCTTCTCCTGGAACGGGGTCACGCTGTACACGTCCGGCGCCTCCGCCGTGCGCGTACGGATCACCGCGCGCGGGAGCGAGGAGCTCGCGGTCACCGTCGCCGCCGCCGACGGCTCCCCCGTCGCCCGGGTCGACTCGCTGCTGCTGCGCGCCGTCACCGGGGCGCAGCTCGCCGGGGACCGGCCCGACCCGCTGCTGCGCGTGCAGTGGAACCCCCTCGAACTGCCCGCCACCGCGGTCGGGTTCGCCGAGTTCGCGGATCTCGCCGATCTGGCGGACGGCCCGGTGCCGCCCGTCGTCGTCCACCGCACCCTCCCCACCCCGGACGGCGACCTGCCCGCCGCCGTCCGCACGGTGGCCGCCGACGCGCTGGCCGCCCTGCGGACCTGGCTGGAGAACGACCGCTACGCCGAGTCCCGCCTGGTCGTCGTCACCCGCGACGGCGCGGCCGTACCCGGCACCGACGTCGACCTCGCGCAGGCACCCGTCTGGGGTCTCGTACGGTCGGCCGAGGCGGAGAACCCCGGCCGCTTCACCCTCGTCGACACCGACGAGGCCGGACTCGCCTCGCTCGGCCGCGCGCTCGCCGGCACCGAACCCGAACTGGCCCTGCGGGGAGCCGGGTCGTACGTGCCGAGGCTGGCCGCCGTACCCGCTCCCGCCGAGGAGCGCCCGGCCCCCTGGGACGAAACCGGCACCGTACTGATCACCGGCGGCACCGGCGGCGTCGGCGCCGAACTCGCCCGCCACCTGGTGCGGCGGCACGGCGTCCGCCACCTCCTGCTCACCAGCAGGCGCGGCCCGGACGCCCCCGGAGCGCGCGAACTCGTCGCCGACCTCGCCGCCCTGGGCGCCGAGGCCACCGTCACCGCCACCGACGTCGCCGACCGGGACGCCCTGGCCGTGCTGCTCGCCGCGATCCCGGCCGCGCACCCGCTGCGCGCCGTGGTGCACGCGGCCGGCGTCATCGACGACGGCCTGACCGGCTCCCTCACCGCGCAGCGGCTCGACACCGTGATGCGGCCCAAGGTGGACGCGGCCTGGAACCTCCACGAGCTGACCGCGGACCTCGGCCTCACCGCCTTCGTCCTCTTCTCGTCCGCGTCGACCGTCCTCGACGGCGCGGGCCAGGGCAACTACGCCGCCGCCAACCTCTTCCTCGACGCGCTGGCCGCCCGCCGCGCGGCGGCCGGCCAGGTCGTCACCTCCCTCGCCTGGGGCCTGTGGGCCGGCGGCGGCGGCATGGGCGCGACCCTCGACGCGGCCGCCCTCACCCGCATCGAGCGCCTCGGCCTCGACTCGCTGTCCTTCGAGGAGAACCTCGCCCAGCTGGACAAGGCCCTGGCCGGCCACGAGCCGGCGGTGGTCCCCGTACGCGTGAACCACCGTGCCGTACGCGGCCGTTCCGACGGCACGCCCACCCTGCTGCGGGCCCTCGTGCGCAGCGCCGTCCGCCGTCCGGCGGCCGGGGCGTCCGCCGCCTCCGTACCGAACGCCCAGGTGCCGCTCGGCGCGCGGCTCGCGGAAATCGGGGCGGCCGACCGCCTCGCCACGGTGCTGCGGCTGGTCCGTACCGAGGCCGCGGCCGTACTCGGCTACCAGAGCGCCGAAGAGGTCACCGCGACCCGGGCGTTCACCGAGACCGGCTTCGACTCGCTGGCCGCGGTGGAGCTGCGCAACCGCCTCGGCGCGGCCACCGGCCTGCGGCTCAGCGCCACCCTGACCTTCGACTACCCCACCGCGACAGCCCTGGCCGAGCACCTCGTCACCAAGCTCGTCGGCGCGGCCGCCCCCTCCGCGGCCCCCGCCCCGGCCGCGCCCGGCGGGCAGGCCGCCACCGACGCCGACCCGATCGTGATCGTCGGCATGGCCTGCCGCTACCCGGGCGGGGTGACCTCGCCCGAGGAGCTGTGGCAGCTGGTCGCGGACGGCGCGGACGCCATCGGCCCCTTCCCCACCGACCGGGGCTGGGCGGACGACCTCTACGACCCGGAGATCGGCAAGCCCGGCAAGACGTACTCCACCGAGGGCGGATTCCTCTACGACGCCGCCCAGTTCGACCCGGCGTTCTTCGGGATCAGCCCGCGTGAGGCGCAGGCCATGGACCCGCAGCAGCGGCTGCTGCTGGAGGTCGCCTGGGAGACCTTCGAACGCGCCGGGATCGACCCCCGGTCCGTCAAGGGCAGCAGCACCGGCGTGTTCGCCGGCGTGATGTACCACGACTGGGGGCTGCGGCTCGGCCCGCTCCCCGAGGACGTGGCCGGCTACCACGGCAACGGCAGCCTGGCGAGCGTGGTCTCCGGGCGGGTCTCCTACGCCCTGGGCCTCGAAGGCCCGGCGGTCAGCGTGGACACGGCCTGCTCCTCCTCGCTGGTCGCCCTGCACATGGCCGCGCGCTCGCTGCGCTCGGGCGAGTGCTCGCTGGCCCTCGCCGGCGGTGTCACGATCATGTCCACCCCGGACACCTTCCTCGACATGAGCCGCCAGCGCGGTCTCGCCGCCGACGGCCGCTGCAAGTCCTTCGGAGAGGGCGCGGACGGTACGGGATGGGGCGAGGGCGCGGGCGTCCTGCTCCTGGAACGGCTCTCGGACGCCACGCGCAACGGACACCGGGTGCTGGCCGTCGTGCGCGGCTCGGCACTCAACCAGGACGGCGCCTCCAACGGCCTGACCGCCCCGAACGGCCCCGCGCAGCAGCGGGTGATCCGCCAGGCACTGGCGGACGCCGGACTGACGGCGGCCGAGGTCGACGTGGTCGAGGCGCACGGCACGGGTACCCGGCTGGGCGACCCGATCGAGGCGCAGGCCCTGCTGGAGACGTACGGCCAGGAACGCCCCGAGGGGCGGCCGCTGTGGCTCGGTTCCATCAAGTCGAACATGGGGCACACGCAGGCCGCCGCAGGTGTCGCGGGCATCATCAAGATGGTCAAGGCGATGGACCACGGCCTGCTGCCGCGGACCCTGTACGCCGAGACGGCGTCCGACCAGGTGGACTGGTCGGCCGGTGAGGTGGAACTGCTCACCGAGGCCCGCGCATGGGTGGCGTCCGGCGGGGTGCGCAGGGCCGGTGTGTCCTCCTTCGGGATCAGCGGCACCAACGCCCACGTGATCATCGAGCAGGCGCCCGAGCAGCAGGCGCGGGTCGCGACGGCCGCCGCGGCCGGGACCGGGCCGGGCGCCGAGCTCCCCGCCCTTCCCTGGGTGGTCTCCGGCGCCACCCCCGAGGCCCTGCGGGCCCAGGCCGACCGCCTGCGCGAGCGCCTCGCGGAACTCTCCGACGAGGAACTCGCCCCCGCCGCCGACGTACTGGCCACCGGACGCGCGGCCCTGGAGCACCGCGCCGTGGCCCTCGGCGCCGACCGCGCCGAGCTCTCCCGCTCGCTGGAGCTGCTCGCGGGCGCCGCCGTGGCCCAGGACGGCAAGACGGCCTTCCTCTTCACGGGGCAGGGCGCCCAGCGGCTGGGGATGGGCCGCGAACTGTACGCGTCCTTCCCCGTGTTCGCCGAGGCCTTCGACGCGGTGTGCGCGGAGACCGACCCGCACCTGGGCCGGTCGCTGCGCGAGGTGGTGTGGGGTGAGGACGCGGAGGCGCTGAACGCGACCGCCATCGCCCAGCCCGCCCTGTTCGCCCTCGAAGTCGCCCTGTTCCGGCTCGTGGAGGCCTGGGGCCTCACGCCCGACGTGGTCGCCGGTCACTCGATCGGCGAGCTCGCCGCCGCTCACGTCGCGGGGGTGCTGTCGCTGGCCGACGCGGCCCGGCTCGTCGTCGCACGCGGCCGACTGATGCAGGCCCTGCCCGTCGGCGGCGCTATGGTCGCCCTCCAGGCCACCGAGGCGGAAGTCCTGCCGCTGTTCACCGACGAGGCGGGCATCGCGGCGGTCAACGGCCCGCGGTCCGTCGTCGTCTCGGGCACCGAGGCCGCGGTGCTCGCCGTGGGCGAGCACTTCGCCGCCGCGGGCCGCAAGACCAGCCGGCTGTCGGTCTCGCACGCCTTCCACTCGGCGCTCATGGAACCCATGCTCGACGAACTGCGCACGGTGGCCGAGCGGTTGACGTTCCACGAGCCGCGCGTCACCGTCGTCTCCACCGTCACCGGCGACACCTCCACGCAGTGGCAGTCACCGGAGTACTGGGCCGGCCAGGTACGCGAGCCCGTCCGCTTCGCCGACGCGGTCCGCCGCGCCGAGGAACTGGGCGCCCGTACCTTCGTCGAGATCGGCCCCGACGCGGTCCTCACCGCACTCGGCGCGGGCTCCGCCACCCGTGAGGACACCGCCTTCGTCCCCCTGCTGCGCCGCGACCGTGACGAGGCCCGCGAGACGCTCACCGGCATCGGCGCGGCCTGGGCGCGCGGCAGCGCCGTCGACTGGACCGCCGTGCTCGGCGGCCCGGCCCGCCGCCCCGGTACCCTCGTCGACCTGCCCACCTACGCCTTCCAGCGGGGGCGCTACTGGCTCGATGTACCGGCCAGGGCCGGAGACGTCGGCTCGGTCGGCCTCGACGCCGTCGACCACCCCGTTCTCGGCGCGGCCGTCCTGTCGCCCGAGTCGGGGTCCGTCGTCCTGACCGGCAGGCTCTCCGCCGCCGGACACCCCTGGGTCGCCGACCACGGTGTGCACGGAGCCGTACTGCTCCCGGGCACCGGGTTCGTCGAACTCGCCGTACGCCTCGGCGACCAGGTCGGCTGCGACCTCCTGGAAGAAATGACCCTGGAGGCCCCGCTCGTCCTGCCCGCGACCGGCGGCGCCGCCCTGCGCGTCGCCGCGGGCGCCCCCGACGCGACCGGCCGCCGTCCCCTGCACATCCACTCCCGCCTGGACGGCGCCCCCGAGGGCGCCTGGACCCGCCACGCCACCGGCTTCCTCGCCACCGGCGAACCCCCGCGGGTCGAAGCGGACCTCACCCAGTGGCCGCCGCCCGGCGCCACCACCGTGGACGTGACCGGGGCGTACGAGAGCCTGCGCGAGCGCGGATACGGCTACGGGCCCGCCTTCCAGGGCCTGAAGGCGGCCTGGCGGCGCGGCGACGAACTGTTCGCCGAGGTCGCCCTGCCCGACACGGTGCGCGGCGAGGCCGGCGACTACGGCCTGCACCCGGCCCTCCTGGACACCGCCATGCACGTGGACGTCCTGGTCGACCAGGGCGAGGGCGGCACCGAAGCGCTCCTGCCCTTCGCCTGGAGCGGGGTCGCCCTGCACGCCACCGGAGCCGCAGCCCTGCGCGTGTACGTACGCCGCATCCGCGGCGCGGAGGAGTCGGCGATGGTCGTCGCCGACGAGACCGGCCGCCCCGTGATGACCGTGGGCTCGCTGATCTGCCGGCCCGTCTCCGCCGAACAGCTGGAGCCGGCGGACGGCACCCTCTCCGACGCCCTGCGGCACATCGAGTGGACCCCGCTCCCCGAGCCGGCCGAACCCGCCCACTCCTCCTCCACCGTCGTGCTCGACGAGTACGGGCTGGCCATCCTCGGCGACCCGTCGGCCGTCGTGCTGGCCTGCTGCCCCACCCCGGTGCGCAGGCCCCTGCTCGAAGCCACGCGCACGGTCACCTCGTACGTGCTGGGCCTGCTGCAGTCCTGGCTGACGGACGAGCGGTTCGAGTTCACCACCCTGCTCGTCGTCACCCGCGGCGCGGTCGCCACCACCGGCGACACCGCCCCCGACCTGACCCAGGCCCCCGTGTGGGGCATCGTCCGGGCGGCCCAGGCCGAGAACCCGGGCAGGATCGTCCTGCTCGACACCGACCCGGACGTCGACCCGGTGGAGTTCCCGGGCATCGCGGCCGCGGCCCTGGCCCACGGCGAGCCGGAACTCGCCCTGCGCGACGGCCGATTCCTCATCCCGCGACTGGTGCCGACGCCCGTACCCGAGGCGGACTCCCCCTGGAACGGCGACGGCACCGTCCTCGTCACGGGCGGCACCGGAGGCCTGGGCGCGCGCATCGCCCACCACCTCGTCACCCGGCACGGCGTACGCCACCTGCTGCTCACCAGCCGCCGCGGCCCGGACGCCCCTGGCGCCGCCGGTCTGCGCGAGCGCCTCATCGAGGCCGGAGCCCTGGACGTCCGGATCGCCGCCTGCGACGCGGCCGACCGCGCCGCACTGGCCGGCACCCTCGCCGGCATCCCCCACGAGCACCCGCTCACCGGCGTCGTCCACGCGGCGGGCGTGGTGGACCCCGGCCTCATCGGCACCCTTACCCCGGAACGCCTGGACACCGTCCTGCGCCCCAAGGCGGACGCCGCCTGGCACCTGCACGAACTGACCCAGGACCTCCCGCTGACGGCGTTCGTGCTGTTCTCCTCGGCGGGCGGACTCGTCCTGCCCGCCGGTCAGGGCAACTACGCGGCCGCCAACGTCTTCCTGGACGCACTGGCAGCGCACCGGCGCGCGGCCGGACTCCCCGCGACCTCCCTCGCGTACGGCCTGTGGGCGGTCAACACCGGCCTCGGCGGCGAGCTCACCGACGCCGACATCGAGAAGATGAACCGGCTCGGCCTGCCCGCCCTGCCCGCCGCGCACGGCCTCGAACTCTTCGACCAGGCCCTGCGCACCCGCCGCGCCCTGCTCGCCCCCCTCGTCGTCGACCCGGCAGCCCTGCACGCCCGGGGCGCCGACGTCCCGCCGCTGCTGCGCGCCGCCGCGGCCGCCGGCCGGCCCACGACCCGCCGCAGCGCGGCGAACGCCGCGCCCGTCGGCGACAGCCTCGCCCGCAGGCTGGCCGCCCTCGGCGCCGCCGAACGCCGCCGGGCCCTCCTCGACATGGTCGCCACGCAGGTCGCCGCCGTCCTCGGCCATGAGTCCGCGGACACCGTCGGAGCGGACCGTGCCTTCAAGGAACTGGGCTTCGACTCCCTGGCAGCCGTCGAACTGCGCAACGCCCTCAACTCCGCGACGGGCCTCAGGCTTCCCGTCACGCTCGTCTTCGACTACCCGACCACCCGCGCCGTCGCCGAGTACCTCGACACGGAACTCGGCGGCACGGAACCGGAAACCGCCCCCGAGCAGACCGCCCCGGTGGGCCTGTCGGACGACGAACCCATCGCGATCGTCGGCATCAGCTGCCGCTTCCCCGGCGGCGTACGCTCCGCCGAGGACCTGTGGGACCTCGTCGCCGAGGGCCGCGACGCCATCGCCGGCTTCCCCGCCGACCGCGGCTGGGACACCGACGGCATCTACGACCCGGAACCCGGCCTGCACGGCAAGACGTACGCCCGGGAAGGCGGCTTCCTCTACGACGCCGCCGAGTTCGACCCGGCGTTCTTCGGGATCAGCCCCCGCGAGGCCATCGCCATGGACCCGCAGCAGCGGCTCCTGCTCCAGGCGGCCTGGGAGGCGTTCGAACGCGCCGGCATCGACCCCACGACCATGCGCGGCAGCCAGACCGGTGTCTACGCGGGCGTCATGTACCACGACTACGGTTCGCGCCTCCAGCACATCCCCGACGACGTCGCCGGCTACCTCGGCAACGGCACCGCGGCGTCCATCCTCACCGGCCGCGTCGCCTACACCCTCGGCCTCGAGGGCCCGGCGGTCAGCGTGGACACGGCCTGCTCCTCCTCCCTCGTCGCCCTCCACATGGCCTGCCAGGCACTGCGCCGCGGCGAGGTCGGGATGGCCCTGGCCGGCGGTGTCACGGTGATGTCGACGCCCGAGATCTACGTCGAGTTCGCCCAGCAGCGCGGACTGTCCGCCGACGGCCGCTGCAAGGCCTTCGCGGGCGGCGCGGACGGCACGGGCTGGGCGGAGGGAGTCGGCCTGCTGCTCGTCGAGCGGCTCTCCGACGCCCAGCGCCTGGGTCACGACGTCCTCGCCGTGATCCGCGGCTCGGCGATCAACCAGGACGGCGCCAGCAACGGCCTGACCGCCCCCAACGGTCCCTCGCAGCAGCGGGTCATCCAGCGCGCGCTCGCCACCTGCGGCCTCACCACCTCCGACGTGGACCTCGTCGAGGGCCACGGCACGGGCACCCGGCTGGGCGACCCGATCGAGGCCCAGGCGCTGCTCGCGACGTACGGCCGGGGGCGGCCCGCCGAGGACCCGGTGTGGCTGGGATCCATCAAGTCCAACATCGGACACGCCCAGGCCGCGGCAGGCGTCAGCGGTGTCATCAAGTCCGTCATGGCCCTCCGCAACGGCCTGATGCCCAAGACCCTCCACGTGGACGAGCCCTCGCCCGAGGTCGACTGGGAGGCCGGGAACGTACGGCTGCTCACCGAGGCCAGGCCGTGGCCCCGGCGGGCCGACCGGCCGCGCCGCGCCACCGTCTCCTCGTTCGGGCTGAGCGGCACCAACGCCCACCTGATCGTCGAGGAGGCACCGGAGCCGGCCGTGGCACCCGCTCCTTCGGTGCCCGCGACGGCCGACGCGCCCGCGGCGTGGCCGCTGCTGCTGTCTGGCTCGGACGAGGACGGCCCGGCCCGCCAGGCACAGGCCCTGCGCGCCCGGCTGCTCGCCGATCCGGACCTGCACCTCGGCGACGTCGCCTACACCCTGGCCACCGGCCGTGCGGCGCTGGAACACCGCGGGGCGGTCCTGGCCGCGGACACCCCGAGCGCACTGCGCGAGCTCGACGCCTTCCTCGCCGGGGACGGCGTCCGCGGATCCGCTCGGGCGGCCGGGCGGACGGCGTTCCTGTTCACGGGGCAGGGTGCGCAGTGGCTGGGTATGGGGCGGGAGTTGTACGTGTCCTTCCCGGTGTTCGCCGAGGCGTTCGACGCGGTGTGTGCGGAGGTCGACGGGCATCTGGGGTGCTCGTTGCGTGAGGTGGTGTGGGGTGGGGACGCGGAGGCGTTGAACGCGACCGCGATCACCCAGCCGGCGTTGTTCGCGCTTGAGGTGGCGTTGTTCCGGCTGGTCGAGGCGTGGGGTGTGAAGCCCGATGTGGTGGCCGGTCATTCGATCGGTGAGCTGGCGGCGGCGCATGTCGCCGGTGTGCTGTCGCTCGCCGACGCGGCCCGGCTGGTCGTGGCGCGTGGCCGTCTGATGCAGGCGCTGCCTGCGGGTGGTGCGATGCTGGCCGTGCAGGCCACGGAGGCGGAGGTGCTGCCGCTGCTGTCCGATGGTGTCGGTGTCGCGGCGGTGAACGGTCCGCAGTCGGTGGTGGTCTCGGGTGTCGAGGCCGGGGTGCTGGCCGTGGGTGAGCACTTCTCGGCGGCGGGTCGCAAGACCAGCCGTCTGTCGGTGTCGCACGCGTTCCACTCGGCTCTGATGGACCCGATGCTGGACGAGTTCCGGACCGTTGCCGAGGCCTTGACCTTCAACGCTCCTCGCGTGCAGGTCGTCTCCACGGTTTCGGGTGAGCTGTCGGAGGCGTGGCAGTCGCCGGAGTACTGGGTCGGGCAGGTCCGTGAGGCCGTCCGTTTCGCCGACGCGGTGCTTGCGCTGGAGCAGCAGGGTGTGACCCGGTTCCTGGAGATCGGCCCGGACGGGATCCTGACCGGCCTCGCCGCGCAGAGCCTGGACGACGCCGTGCTCGTCGCGGCCGTGCGCAAGAACCGCTCCGAGCCGGAGACCCTGGTCGCCGCCGTGGCCCAGCTCCACGTCCACGGCGTGGCCGTCGACTGGGAGGCGTTCCACGCCGGTACCGGCGCCCGCCGCGTCGACCTGCCCACCTACGCCTTCCAACGCACCCGCTACTGGCTCGACGCCCCCGCCGCCGTCGGTGACGCGGCCGGACTGGGCCAGCTCCCCGCCGGGCACCCCCTGCTCAGCGCGGTCGTGGTCTCGCCCGAGACCGGAGCCCCGGTCCTCACCGGCCGGATCTCCGTCCCCACGCATCCCTGGCTCGCCGACCACGCCGTACACGGCAACGTCCTGCTGCCGGGCACCGCGTACGTGGAGATGGCCCTGCGCGCCGGGCACGAGGCGGGCTGCGCCCAGCTGGAGGAGCTGACCCAGGAGACCCCGCTGCTGCTGCCCGGCAACACCGGAGTCGCCGTGCAGGTCGTCGTGGGCGAGGCCGACGGGACCGGGCGCCGGGACGTCACCGTGTACTCGCGCGCCGAGAACCTGGCCGCGGACGCCGCGTGGACCCGCAACGCCCGCGGTGTCCTCGCTCCGGAGCCGGCGGTCCCCGCCGCAGACCTGGAGACGTGGCCCCCGGCCGGCGCCGAGCCGGTGCACGTGAGCGGGATGTACGAGGACCTCGCCGGACTCGGATACGGGTACGGCCCGGTCTTCCAGGGCCTCACGACGGCCTGGCGGCGCGGCGACGAGCTCTTCGCCGAGATCGCGCTGCCCGACCACGCCCGCACCGACGCCGCCGCGTTCGCCCTGCACCCCGCCCTGCTCGACGCGGCCCTGCACGCGGAGCGGATCTTCGACGCGGATCACGAGGGTCCGGTCCGGGCGGCCCTGCCCTTCGTCTGGAACGGCGTCACCCTGCACGCCACCGGAGCCGCCGCCCTCCGCGTGCGGCTGACCAAGCCCGGCCCCGACGCCGTCGCCCTGCGGATCACCGCACCGACCGGCGAGCCCGTGGCCACGGTGGAGTCCCTGGTGGTGCGCGAGGTGTCCGCCGAGCAGCTGGTGGGCAACGGCGACAGCCGCGGCGCGCAGCTGTTCCGTGTCGACTGGCAGGCCCACCAGCCGTCCGGCGCCCCGGCGTCGGCCCAGGCCACGGTCCCCCTGGACGACTGGGTGGTGGTCGGATCCGGCCTCGCCGGTTTCCGGTCGGTGTCCTCGCTCACCGACCTCGCGGCGGAGCAGCGGGTTCCGGGCACGGTCGTGCTGACCGCACCGGACGTCTCCGATGTCTTCGGTACGACCGGCGGGGTGCCCGAGCAGGTCCGGACGTCCGTGGGCCGGCTCCTCGACGGGCTCGGGCAGTGGCTGGCCGACGAGCGGTTCACCGACTCCCGTCTGGTGCTCGTCACCCGGAACGCGGTGGTGGCCGGGGACGGCGACGGCGTCGACTGCGTGCAGGCCCCGCTGTGGGGCGTGCTGCGCGCGGCGCAGGCCGAGAACCCGGGCCGCTTCACCGTCGTCGACCTCGACGAGGCGCCGGAATCGGTACGGGCCCTGCCCGCCGCCGTCGTCTCGGCGGAGACCGAGATCGCCGTCCGCCGCGGCGAGGTCCTCGTACCCCGCTACGCCGCCACCTCCGGTGGTGCGCAGCCCCTGGCGTGGGACCCGGACGGCACCGTGCTGATCACCGGCGGCACCGGCCTGCTGGGCGCGGTGCTCGCCAGGCACCTCGTCGCCGAGGCCGGCGTACGCCACCTCGTACTGACCAGCCGCCGCGGTACGGACGCCCCCGGAGCCGCCGAACTCCAGCAGGAGCTCGCCGCGTCGGGCGCCACCGTACGGATCGTCGCGGTCGACGCGGCCGACCGCTACGCGCTCGCGGCCCTGCTGGACGAGATCCCCGCCGGGCACCCGCTGACCGGCGTCGTGCACGCGGCCGGAGTCATGGACAACGCCCTGGTCGGCGCGGTCACCAAGGAGCAGGTGAGCAAGGTGCTGCGGCCCAAGGTGGACGCGGCCTGGCACCTGCACGAGCTGACGAAGGACCTGGGCCTGACCGCCTTCGTCCTCTACTCCTCGGCCGGCGGCCAGATCCTGTCCGCCGGGCAGGCCACCTACGCGGCGGCGAACGTCTTCCTCGACGCGCTCGCCGCCGACCGCCGCGCTGCCGGACTCGCCGCCACCTCGCTGGCCTGGGGCCTGTGGGAAGGCACCGTCGGCGAGGGCCCGGAGCTCACCGAGGCCGACCTGCGCCGGATGGGCCGCTCCGGAGTCCTGGAACTGTCCTTCGGCGACGGACTCGCCCTGTTCGACGCCGCGCTGGGCCGGGACGAGGCCCTGCTCGCACCCGTCCGGCTCGACCGTGCCGCGCTGCGCGAGCGGGCCGACGAGATCCCGGCCCTGCTGCGGGCCCTGGCCGGTCCGCCCGCCCGCAAGGCCGTCAAGGCCGCCGCGGTTCCGTCCGCCGGCTCCGGGGACACCGGCGGATCCCTGGTGCGGGGCAAGCTGGCCGGACTGGAGGGCGGACCGGAGCGGGTCCGCTACCTGGAGGAGCTGGTACGGGGCCACGCGGCAGCCGTGCTCGGCCACGGCGACCCCTCGGGTGTCGCGGCCGACCGGGGCTTCACCGAGCTCGGACTGGACTCCCTCGGGGCGATCGAACTGCGCAACCGGCTCCAGAAGGCGACCGGGCTGCGGCTGCCCGCCACGCTGATGTTCGACTACCCCAACTCGGCGGCCCTGGCCGGGTTCCTGCTGGAGGAACTGGAGCCCGAGCCGGCGGCCGCGGCGGCCGCGGAGCCCCTGGACGAGGACGGCATCAGGCGGGCCCTGCTGTCGATCCCGGCGGCGCGCCTGCGCGAATCCGGCCTCCTCGACGCGCTGCTCGGCCTGGCGCAGGCACAGGACGCTCCGGCGGGGCCGAGCGCCCCGTCGGCCGACCAGGGCGCGGCCATCGAGGAGATGGACGTGGACGACCTCGTACGAGCCGCCCTGGCCGGCGGCGAACTCAGCTGACCCCGACCTGAATTATGAGGATGACGTGAGCACATCGGTGGAACAGGTCGTAGCAGCGCTGCGCAAGTCACTCACGGACAACGAGCGGCTGCGCGAGGAGAACGCCCGGCTCACCGCCGCGAGCAACGACCCGATCGCGATCGTGGCCATGGCCTGCCGCTACCCGGGCGGGGCCGGCACGCCGGAGGACCTGTGGCGGCTCGTCGCCGACGGAACGGACGCGGTGTCCGGCTTCCCGGCCGACCGGGGCTGGGATCCGGGCGTCTACGACCCGGAGCCCGGGGTGCCGGGCAAGTCGTACGCCCGCGACGGCGCGTTCCTGTACGAGGCGGCCGAGTTCGACCCGGCGTTCTTCGGGATCAGCCCGCGCGAGGCCCTGACCATGGATCCCCAGCAGCGGCTGCTGCTGGAGATCTCCTGGGAGGCCATCGAGCGGGCCGGGGTCGACCCGGCCACGCTGAAGGGCAGCCGGACCGGTGTGTACGCCGGGGTGATGTACCACGACTACGCGGACGGCAGCGCGGGCAGCTTCGTCTCCGGCCGCACCGCGTACACGCTCGGCCTCGAAGGTCCGGCGGTCACCGTGGACACGGCGTGCTCGTCCTCCCTGGTGGCCCTGCACATGGCGGCGCAGGCGCTGAGGTCGGGGGAGTGCTCCCTGGCACTGGCGGGCGGTGTGACCGTGATGTCCACGCCCGACATGCTCGTGTACTTCAGCGGGCAGCGGGGGCTCGCGCCCGACGGCCGCTGCAAGCCGTTCGCTGCGGCCGCGGACGGCACGGGCTGGGGCGAGGGCGCGGGCGTCCTGCTGCTGGAGCGGCTCTCCGACGCCCGGCGCAACGGGCACCCGGTGCTCGCGCTGGTCAGCGGCTCAGCCGTCAACCAGGACGGCGCGTCCAGCGCCATGACCGTCCCCAACGGTCCGGCGCAGCAGCGGGTCATCCGCCAGGCCCTGGCGGACGCCGGGATATCGGCGGCCGAGGTCGACGCGGTCGAGGCCCACGGCACCGGAACCCGGCTGGGCGACCCCATCGAAGCGCAGGCGCTGCTGGCCACGTACGGGCGGGGGCGTTCTCCGGAGCGGCCGTTGTGGCTGGGCTCCGTCAAGTCCAACTTCGGTCACACGCAGGCCGCGGCGGGTGTCGCGGGCATCATCAAGATGGTCATGGCGATGCGGCACGCAGTGCTGCCGCGGACCCTGCACGTGGACGCGCCCTCGGACCAGGTCGACTGGTCGGCGGGGAACGTGGAACTGCTCACCGAGGCCCGGGAATGGCAGGCCGGGGGCCGGCCGCGGCGCGCGGGGATCTCCTCGTTCGGGCTGAGCGGTACCAACGCGCACGTGATCGTGGAGCAGGCGCCGGCCGCGGAGCCGGCGTCCGAGGAGGTGACCGCGGGATCGCTGCCGCCGGTGGTGCCGTGGCCGGTGTCGGCGAAGACCGCGCAGGCCCTGGCGGACCAGGCGACCGGCCTCCTCGGGAGAGTGGGCGACGCAGGGCTCCGGCCGGTGGACGTCGGCCACTCCCTGGCGGCCTCCCGCACCCTGTTCGAACACCGGGCGGTGGTCGTCGGCGACCCCGAGCGCGGCCTCGCCGCCCTCGCGGCGGGCGAGGAACACCCCGGCGTGGTGACCGGCGAGGCACGGACCGGCGGGCGGACCGCCTTCCTCTTCACGGGGCAGGGTGCGCAGCGGCTGGGGATGGGGCGGGAGTTGTACGCGTCCTTCCCGGTGTTCGCCGAGGCGTTCGACGCGGTGTGTGCGGAGGTCGACCCGCATCTGGGGCGGTCGTTGTGTGAGGTGGTGTGGGGTGAGGATCCGGAGGCGTTGAACGCGACGGCGATCACGCAGCCGGCGTTGTTCGCGCTTGAGGTGGCGTTGTTCCGGCTGGTCGAGGCGTGGGGCGTGAAGCCCGACGTGGTCGCCGGGCATTCGATCGGTGAGCTGGCCGCCGCCCACGCGGTGGGGGTGCTGTCGCTCGCTGACGCGGCCCGGCTGGTCGTGGCGCGTGGCCGTCTGATGCAGGCACTGCCCGCGGGTGGCGCGATGCTCGCCGTGCAGGCCACCGAGGACGAGGTGCTGCCGCTGCTGGGCGACGGTGTCGGTATCGCGGCGGTCAACGGGCCGGAATCCGTGGTCGTTTCGGGTGTGGAGGCTGCGGTCCTGGCCGTGGGTGAGCACTTCACCGCGGCCGGACGCAAGACCAGCCGACTGTCGGTGTCGCACGCTTTCCATTCCTCGCTGATGGGCCCGATGCTGGACGAATTCCGGGCCGTGGCAGGGCAGTTGACGTACGCCGAGCCGCGGATCGCGGTCGTGTCCACGGTGACGGGTGAGCCGAGCCAGGCGTGGCGGTCGCCCGAGTACTGGGTCGGGCAGGTGCGCGAGGCCGTCCGCTTCGCCGACGCCGTGCGCACCCTGGAACAACAGGGCGTGACCCGCTTCCTGGAGATCGGCCCCGACGGCATCCTCACCGGACTCGCCCAGCAGAGCGCCGCCTCCGAGAAGGCGGTCCTCGTACCCGCCCTGCGCCGCAGCCGCCCCGAGCCCGAAGCGCTGGTCGCAGCCCTCGCCCAGCTGCACGTGGACGGCGTACGCGTCGACTGGCAGGCGTACTACGCAGGCACCGGCGCCCAGCGCGTCGACCTCCCCACCTACCCCTTCCAGCGCACCCGCTTCTGGATCGACGCGGTGCGGTCGGCGACGGCCCACGCGCACCCGCTGCTCGGCGCGGTGGTGACCCTGGCCGACTCCGGCGGCGCCGTCCTCACCGGACGGCTGGCCGTCGCAGCGCAGCCGTGGCTCGCCGACCACGTGGTGCGGGACGCGATCCTCTTCCCCGGCTCGGGATTCGTGGAACTGGCGATCCGCGCGGGCGACCACGCGGGCTGCGACGTCCTCGAAGAGCTCGCTCTGCACGCGCCCCTCGTACTCCCCGAGGGCGGTGCCGTCGCCGTACAGGTGGTCGTCGGCGCGGCCGACGGGACCGGGCGCCGCACGGTCGGGGTGTACGCGCGGGACGAGAGCCTCCCGGACTCCGACTGGATCCTGCACGCGGAAGGCGTACTGGCAGAAGGCGCGGACACGCCCGCCTTCGACCTGGCCACCGCCTGGCCCCCGCCGGGCGCGGTTCCGCTCCCCCTCGACGGCGCGTACGAGGCCCTGAGCGCGCGCGGTCTCGCCTACGGGCCGGCCTTCCAGGGCCTGACCGCCGCCTGGCGGCTCGACGGAGCCGTCTACGCCGAGGTGACGCTGGGCCAGGACGTGGAGGCGCACGCGTACGGGCTGCACCCGGCGCTGCTGGACGCCTCGATGCACGCCGCACTGGTGGACGGCGCCGACGGCGACGACGGCGCCACGGTCCTGCCGTTCGTCTGGAAGGACGTCCGGCTGTTCGCGGCCGGCACCTCGGCGGCCCGCGTACGGATTTCCCGGCCCACCCCGCAGAGCCTCTCCCTGGAGATCGCGGACGCGGGCGGCGCCCCGGTCGCGGCGGTCGGCGGTGTCGTCGGCCGCGCCGTGGAGGAGTCCGGGACCGGCGGCCCTGCCGCGGACCCGCTCTACCGCGTCGTATGGCAGCCTGCGGCCGAAGCCGCCTCGCCGGGGGAGTGGACGCGGTGGGAGGACGTGCCCGCCGAGGGCCCGGTAGGCGACACGGTCGTCCTGGAGTGCGCGGTGACCGGCGAGGACGTGCCGTCCGCCGTCCACGCCCTCACCGGCCGGGTCCTGGAGGTGCTGCAGACGTGGCTGGCCGACCAGAGGTTCGCCGCGTCGACCCTCGTGGTCGTCACGCGCGGTGCGGTCGCGGTCGGTGACGGCGATCCGGTCGACGTGCGGCAGGCACCGGTATGGGGCCTGGTGCGGGCGGCGCAGGCGGAGAACCCCGGCCGGTTCGTGCTCCTGGACACGCAGGACGGGGCCGAGGGCTCCGGCCTCCTGCGGGCCCAGGGCGAACCGGAGTCGGCCGTGCGCGACGGCCGGGTACTGGTTCCCCGGCTGGTCCGGGTCGCGGCCGCGGCCGGACCCGAGACCGTGTGGGACCCGGACGGGACGGTCCTCATCACCGGCGGCACCGGCGGCCTGGGCGCCCTGGTGGCCGGGCACCTGGCGGCAGAGCGCGGGGTCCGGCACCTGCTGCTGGCCGGCCGGCGCGGCGCGGACGCGCCGGGCGTCACCGAACTCGTCGCCGGACTGGAGGAGTTGGGCGCGAGCGTCTCGGTCGCCGCGTGCGACGTGTCCGACCGGGACGCCCTTGCGGCGCTCCTGGCCGGGGTGGATCCCGCGCACCCGCTGCGCGGAGTCGTCCACGCGGCGGGCGTACTCGACGACGCGATGATCACCTCGCTCACCGCCGAACGCGTGACCGGCGTCCTCGCCCCCAAGGCGGATGCCGCCTGGCACCTGCACGAGCTGACCGAAGGCCTCGGCCTCACCGCGTTCGTCCTCTTCTCGTCCATCGCCGGCACCCTCGGCTCGACGGGACAGGGCAACTACGCGGCCGCCAACGCCTTCCTCGATGCCCTGGCCGCCCACCGCCGCTCCGGCGGACTCGCCGCCGTCTCCATGGCCTTCGGGCTGTGGGACACCGCGGGCGGCATGGGCACCCGGCTCGGCGCCGCCGAACTGGAGCGGATGCGGCAGGCGGGCACCCCCGCCATCCCAGCCGACAGCGGCCTCGCCCTCTTCGACGCCGCGCTGCGATCGGGCGCCGCCGCCACCGTGCCGGTCCGCCTGGACCTCGGCGTGCTGCGCGCGCACGCCGACGGGATCCCCGCCCTGCTGCTCGGCCTCGTACGCACCCCCGGACGCCGGACGACCCGTACCGGGTCCGGCTCCCCGGCACTGCGCGGCAGGCTCGCCGGTCTGAGCGGAGCGGACCGCGCCGCTGCCGTGCTCGACCTGGTCCGTACGACGGTCGCGACGGTCCTGGGACACGCCTCGGGCGACGCCATCGAACCCGGGCGCGCCTTCGACGAGCTGGGCTTCGACTCGCTGACCGCCGTCGAACTGCGCAACCGGCTCGACTCGGCCACCGGACTGCGACTTCCGGCCACGCTGATCTTCGATTACCCGACGGCCGAAGCGGCCGCGACGTACGTGCGGGAACTCCTGGACGGCACCCCGGACGCGGGCTCCGCGCAGGGGGCGGCCGTCGCCGTCCGCGCCACGGACGACGACCCGATCGTGATCGTCGGCATGGCCTGCCGCTACCCGGGCGGGGTGACCACGCCGGACGGCCTGTGGCGGCTGGTCGCCGACGGCGTGGACGCGATCGCCCCCCTGCCCGACGACCGGGGCTGGGACCCCGGCGTCTACGACCCGGAACCCGGCGTGCCGGGCAAGTCGTACGCCCGCGACGGAGGCTTCCTCTACGACGCGGCCGAGTTCGACCCGGCCTTCTTCGGGATCAGCCCGCGCGAGGCGCTGACCATGGACCCGCAGCAGCGGCTGCTGCTGGAGATCTCTTGGGAGGCCATCGAGCGCGCGGGAGTCGACCCGGGCGTACTCAAGGGCAGCCGGACGGGTGTCTACGCCGGTGTGATGTACCACGACTACGCGGGCGGCACGGCGGGCAGTCTCGTCTCCGGCCGGGTCGCCTACACCCTGGGGCTGGAGGGGCCCGCCGTCACCGTGGACACGGCGTGCTCGTCCTCGCTGGTCGCACTGCACATGGCGGCGCAGGCGCTGAGATCGGGCGAGTGCTCCCTGGCCCTGGCGGGCGGTGTGACCGTGATGTCCACGCCCGACATGCTCGTGTACTTCAGCGAGCAGCGCGGCCTGTCCATGGACGGCCGGTGCAAGTCCTTCGGCGCGGGCGCGGACGGTACCGGCTGGGGCGAGGGCGCCGGAATGCTGCTGCTGGAGCGGCTTTCGGACGCTCGGCGCAACGGGCACCCGGTCCTGGCGACGGTGCGGGGTTCGGCGCTGAACCAGGACGGTGCGTCGAACGGTCTGACCGCGCCGAACGGGCCCGCGCAGCAGCGGGTGATCCGCCAGGCCCTGGCGGACGCCGGTCTGTCGGCGGCCGAGGTGGACGCGGTGGAGGCGCACGGTACGGGCACCCGGCTGGGCGACCCGATCGAGGCGCAGGCGCTGCTGGCGACGTACGGCCAGGGGCGGGCCGAGGGGCAGCCGCTGTGGCTGGGCTCCGTCAAGTCCAACTTCGGTCACACGCAGGCGGCCGCCGGTGTCGCGGGCATCATCAAGATGGTGATGGCGATGCGGCACGGTGTGCTGCCGCCGACCCTCCACGCCGAGGAGCGCTCGGACCAGATCGACTGGTCGGCGGGTGACGTGGAACTGCTGACCGAGGCGCGCGAGTGGGACGCTACGGACCGGCCGCGCCGGGCCGCCGTCTCCTCGTTCGGGCTGAGCGGGACGAACGCGCACGTGATCGTCGAGGAGGCGCCGCGGGAAGCCGTGGCCGAAGCCGCCGGCGAGCCGGGGGCCGGACTGCCCGTCGTGCCGTGGGTGTTGTCGGCGAAGTCCGCGAAGGCGCTGGCCGGCCAGGCCGAGCGGCTGCTCGCGGTGGCGGACGCGTACCGCCCCGAGGACATCGGGCACGCACTCGCCACCTCGCGCGGTGCCATGGAGCACCGGGCGGTGATCGTGGGCGACGACCGCCCGGGTGCACTGGCGGCGCTGGCCGCGGGGCAGCAGTACCCGGGGGTGGTCAGCGGGGCGGTGGCGAAGGGCCGGACGGCGTTCCTGTTCACGGGGCAGGGTGCGCAGTGGCTGGGGATGGGGCGGGAGTTGTACGTGTCCTTCCCGGTGTTCGCCGAGGCTTTCGACGCGGTGTGTGCGGAGGTCGACGGGCATCTGGGGTGCTCGTTGCGTGAGGTGGTGTGGGGTGGGGACGCGGAGGCGTTGAACGCGACGGCGATCACCCAGCCGGCGTTGTTCGCGCTTGAGGTGGCGTTGTTCCGGCTGGTCGAGGCGTGGGGTGTGAAGCCCGATGTGGTGGCCGGTCATTCGATCGGTGAGCTGGCGGCGGCGCATGTCGCCGGTGTGTTGTCGTTGGCGGATGCGGCTCAACTTGTGGTGGCGCGTGGCCGTCTGATGCAGGCGCTGCCTGCGGGTGGTGCGATGCTGGCCGTGCAGGCCACGGAGGCGGAGGTGCTGCCGCTGCTGTCCGATGGTGTCGGTGTCGCGGCGGTGAACGGTCCGCAGTCGGTGGTGGTCTCGGGTGTCGAGGCCGGGGTGCTGGCCGTGGGTGAGCACTTCTCGGCGGCGGGTCGCAAGACCAGCCGTCTGTCGGTGTCGCACGCGTTCCACTCGGCTCTGATGGACCCGATGCTGGACGAATTCCGTTCCGTAGCCGATGGGTTGAGTTTCGCGGAGCCCCGTATCCCGGTGGTCTCCACGGTCTCGGGTGAGCTGTCGGAGGCGTGGCAGTCGCCCGAGTACTGGGTCGGGCAGGTCCGTGAGGCCGTCCGTTTCGCCGACGCGGTGCTCGCGCTGGAGCAGCAGGGTGTGACCCGGTTCCTGGAGATCGGCCCGGACGGGATCCTGACCGGCCTCGCCGCGCAGAGCCTGGACGACGCCGTGCTCGTCGCGGCCGTGCGCAAGAACCGCTCCGAGCCGGAGACCCTGGTCGCCGCCGTGGCCCAGCTCCACGTCCACGGCGTGGCCGTCGACTGGGAGGCGTTCCACGCCGGTACCGGCGCCCGCCGCGTCGACCTGCCCACCTACGCCTTCCAGCGCACCCGCTACTGGATGACGGCCCCTTCGGCGGCCGGCGGAACTGCCGACGCCGGGCAGGTCGCGATCGACCACCCCGTGCTGCGCGCCGCCGTCGAGCTGCCCGACGACGGGGGAGCGGTACTCACCGGCCGGCTGTCCGCGAGCAGCCACGGCTGGATCGCCGATCACGAGGTCCTGGGAAGCGTCCTGCTGCCGGGTACCGGCTTCGTGGAGCTGGCGGTACGCGCCGGCGACCAGGTGGGCTGCGGACTGCTCGAAGAACTCACCCTGCAGGCTCCGCTGATCCTGCCCGACCGGGGCGGCATCGCCGTCCAGGTCGTCGTCGGCCCGGCCGACGGGACGGGGCGCCGGACCGTTGCGGTCCACTCGCGCGCCGACGACCAGCCGGACCTGCCGTGGACCCGCCACGCCGAAGGCGTGCTGTCCTCGCCGCCCGCCGATGCCGGGGAGGCGCTCACCAACTGGCCGCCGACGGGAGCCGAGGCGCTTCCCGTGTCCGCCGCCTACCCGGACCTCGCCGCCGTCGGCTATCACTACGGGCCGACGTTCCAAGGCCTCAAGGCGGCCTGGCGGCTGGGCGACGCCCTCTACGCCGAGGTCGCCCTGCCGGAGCGGGCCCACGAGGACGCCGCCCGGTTCGGGCTCCACCCCGCCCTGCTCGACGCGGCCATGCACGTCGGCCTGCTCGGCATTCCGGGCCGCGAAGGCGGCGGACAGACCCTGCTGCCCTTCGCCTGGAACGGTGTCGCACTGCATGCCCCGGGAGCCAAGGCCCTGCGGGTGCGGATCACCCCCGTCGCCCAGCAGGACGGCCTCTCGCTCACCGTCGCCGACGAGCACGGCAATCCCGTGCTGTCGGTCGAGTCCCTGCTCTCCCGGCCCGTGTCGCCGGAACAGCTGACCGCCGGCACCGGAAACGCGCTGCTCCACGTGGAGTGGCAGCCCGCGCCGCCGCCCGCTCCGGCCGCCGCGCCCGAGGCCGTGGTCCTGGACTGCGCCGAGGTGCCGGCCACCGCCGACGTGCTGGCGGACGTACGGACCCACGCGCAGCGGGTCCTGACAGCGGTGCAGGAGTGGCTGGCGGACGACCGCGCCGAGGGCGCGGTGCTGGCGGTGGTCACGCGGGGTGCGGTGGCCGTCGGCGACGGAGAAGCCGTCGATGTGCGGCAGGCTCCGGTGTGGGGTCTGGTGCGCGCGGCGCAGGCGGAGAACCCGGGCCGGTTCGTGCTGGTGGACACCGACGGGTCGGTCGATCTCGGCGCGGCCCTGTCCCAGGGCGAGCCGGAGTCGGCCGTACGCGCCGGTGGACTGCTGGTTCCGCGGCTGTCGCGGTTGACGGCCGACGCGGATGACACCGGGCCCGCGTGGGACAGCACGGGGACGGTTCTGATCACCGGCGGTACCGGCGGCCTGGGCGCCCTGGTGGCCCGCCACCTCGTCGCCGAGCACGGGGTGCGTCATCTGCTGCTGGCCGGCAGGCGGGGCGCGGACGCGCCCGGCGTCGGCGAACTCGTCGCCGACCTGACGGGGGCGGGTGCGCGGGTCGCGGTCGCGGCCTGCGATGTCGCGGACCGGGAGGCGCTCGCCGCCCTCCTGGACGGTGTGGATCCGGCGGCTCCGCTGTCGGGTGTGGTGCATGTCGCGGGTGTCGCGGACAACGGTGTGGTCGGTGCGCTCACTCCCGAGCGCATGGACGCCGTGCTGCGTCCGAAGGCGGACGCGGCCTGGCATCTGCACGAGCTGACCCGGGGCCTGGACCTGTCGGCGTTCGTCATGTTCTCGTCGGCGGGCGGTCTGGTGCTGGCGGCCGGTCAGGGCAATTACGCGGCCGCCAACGTCTTCCTCGACGCGCTCGCGGCTCACCGCCGCGCGGAGGGGCTGGCGGCCACCGCGATGGCCTTCGGCCTCTGGGACGTCAGCACCGGCATGGCCGCCCACCTCACCGAAGCGGACCTGGAGCGCATGCGCCGCGCCGGCACGCCCGCCCTGTCGGAGGAGGAAGCGCTCGCCCTGTTCGACGCCTCACTGGCGTCGGGCAGGCCGGTGACCGTCCCGCTCCAGGTGGACACGGCCGCGTTGCGTACCCGGAGTGACGAACTGCCCGCCTTGCTCCGGGGGTTGGTCCCGGCCACGCGCAAGCGGGCCGCGGCGGGGCCGGCGTCCACGGGCGGCGCCCCGCTGGCCGACCGCATCGCAGGGCACGACGAGGAGGAGCGGAATCGGATCATCCTGGACGTCGTACGGGGCCACGCGGCGGCCGTACTCGGTCACGCTTCCGGCGACGCCATCGAACCCGACCGTGCCTTCGGCGAGTTGGGCTTCGACTCGCTCGGCTCGGTCGAGCTGCGCAATCAGCTGAACGCGGCCAGTGGGCTGCGGCTGCCCGCCACGCTGATCTTCGACTATCCGAGTGCGGCGGAGGTCGCCGCCTACATCGCCGAGCGCCTCGTGCCCGCCGTACCCGCATCGGGGGTGGAGTCCGACCTGGAAAGGCTGGAGTCCCTCCTGATGACCGCCGCCCCGCCCGCCGGCCCCGGCAGGGCGCGGCTGGCCGAGCGGCTGCGGGAGCTGGCCGGCCGGCTCGACGGACCGTTGATGGACGCCCAGGGGTATGCCACGCCGGAGATCCCGGACCGTGGCCAGGAGGACCTGAACGAGGTCACCGCGGACGAGCTGTTCGACATCCTCGACAACGAGCTCGGCACCCCCGCGACCCCCTGACCGCCTGACCCGAGGCGGATCGGCGTCACCCCGGGCCGGGGTGCGTGACAGCTGCACGACAGCCGTCACGCACCCCGGCCTTTCACGCGTTCTCCCCCTCGTCCGCGGGCTCCCGCGGCAGGGGTGGGTTAAGGGTAGGCCGCCCTTCCGGCAGCTCAGTAGCGTTCCAACCGATCAACTGAACGGCCAGGTACGACACATGAGTCGCCACGGTATGTCCGACCAGAGGGAGTAGGTCTCGGTGAGCAACGAGGAGCGGCTTCTCGAGTATCTGAAGCGGGCCACGTCCGACCTGCGTGACGCCCGTCGCCGCCTCGCCGAGGCCGAGAGCCGCCGCCCTTCCCACCACGGCGACCCGATCGTCATCGTGGGGATGGGCTGCCGCTACCCGGGCGGGGTGACCACCCCGGAGGAGCTGTGGCAGCTCGTCTCCGGAGGCGTCGACGCCATCGGCGGGTTCCCGGAGGACCGCGGCTGGGACCCGGAGGTCTACGACCCGGAGCCGGGCACGCCGGGCAAGACGTACGCCCGTGAAGGCGGATTCCTTTACGACGCCGCAGAGTTCGACCCGGTGTTCTTCGGGATCAGCCCGAACGAGGCACTGATGACGGACCCGCAGCAGCGGCTGCTGCTGGAGGTGTCCTGGGAGGCCATCGAGCGGGCCGGCATCGACCCCACCACCCTCAAGGGCAGTTCGACCGGCGTGTTCGCCGGTGTGATGTACCACGACTACGCCCTGGGCCGGGAGCCCGGCAGCACCACCGCGGGCAGCGTGGTCTCGGGGCGGGTCGCCTACACGCTGGGTCTGGAAGGCCCGGCGGTGAGCGTGGACACGGCGTGCTCGTCGTCCCTCGTCGCCCTGCACATGGCGGCCCAGGCGCTGCGGTCGGGCGAGTGCGATCTCGCCCTGGCCGGCGGGGTCACCGTCATGTCCACGCCGGACATGTTCGTCTACTTCAGCACCCAGCAGGGCCTGGCCGCCGACGGCCGGTCCAAGTCGTTCGCCGCCTCGGCGGACGGCGTCGCCTGCTCGGAAGGCGCCGGGGTGCTGCTGCTGGAGCGGCTCTCGGACGCGCGGCGCAACGGACACAACGTGCTGGCCGTGGTCCGGGGTTCGGCGCTGAACCAGGACGGCGCGTCCAACGGTCTGACCGCCCCGAACGGCCCGGCGCAGCAGCGGGTGATCCGCCGCGCACTGGCGGATGCCGGGCTGTCGGCGGCCGAGGTCGACGCGGTCGAGGCACACGGCACGGGCACGACCCTCGGTGACCCGATCGAAGCGCAGGCCCTGCTGGAGACGTACGGGCAGAACCGGCCCGAGGACCGGCCGCTGTGGCTGGGGTCCATCAAGTCGAACATGGGGCACAGCCAGGCGGCGGCGGGTGTCGCGGGCGTCATCAAGATGGTGATGGCCCTGCGCCACGGCGTTCTGCCGCCGACCCTGCACGTGGACGAGCCCTCGGACCAGGTCGACTGGTCGGCGGGCAGCGTGGAACTGCTCACCGAGGCCCGGAAGTGGGAGGCCGGGGCCGGTGTGCGGCGGGCGGGGATCTCGTCGTTCGGCATCAGCGGGACGAACGCCCACGTGATCGTCGAGGAGGCGCCCGCAGGCGCCGGGGAGCCGGCTGTGCGGGCCGCAGTCCCCGTCGCGCCGTGGGTGATGTCGGCGAAGACCCCGCAGGCGCTGGCCGCGCAGGCCGAGCGCCTGCGGGGAGCGGACGTCGACGAGGCCGGAGCGGTCGACGTCGGACTCTCCCTGGCCGCCTCGCGCACCGCCTTCGCCCACCGGGCGGTGGTGGTGGGTGACCGCGGCAGCGGGCTCGCCGCGCTCGCGTCGGGCGAGGAGTCGCCCGGCGTGGTGACCGGGCAGATCCGGCGAGGTGGCCGTACGGCGTTCCTGTTCACGGGACAGGGCGCCCAGCGGCTGGGGATGGGCCGCGAACTGTACGCGTCCTTCCCGGTGTTCGCCGAGGCGTTCGACGCGGTGTGTGCGGAGGTCGACCCGCATCTGGGGCGGTCGTTGCGTGAGGTGGTGTGGGGTGAGGATCCGGAGGCGTTGAACGCGACGGCGATCACCCAGCCGGCGTTGTTCGCGCTTGAGGTGGCGTTGTTCCGGCTGGTCGAGGCGTGGGGTGTGAAGCCCGATGTGGTGGCCGGTCATTCGATCGGTGAGCTGGCCGCCGCCCACGCGGTGGGGGTGCTGTCGCTCGCTGACGCGGCCCGGCTGGTCGTGGCGCGTGGCCGTCTGATGCAGGCACTGCCTGCGGGTGGCGCGATGCTGGCCGTGCAGGCCACCGAGGGCGAGGTGCTGCCGCTGCTGGGCGACGGTGTCGGGATCGCGGCGGTCAACGGGCCGGAATCCGTGGTGGTTTCGGGTGTGGAGGCTGCGGTCCTGGCGCTCGGCGGGCATGTCGAGGCGGCGGGTCGCAAGACCAGCAGGCTGTCCGTCTCGCACGCGTTCCATTCCTCGCTGATGGATCCGATGCTCGACGAGTTCCGGGCCGTCGCCGGGGAGCTGGCGTACGGGGAGCCGCGGGTCGCGGCCGTCTCGACCGTGACGGGTGACCGGTCCGGTGCGGACTGGGAGTCGCCCGAGTACTGGGTCGGCCAGGTCCGCGAAGCCGTCCGCTTCGCCGACGCCGTGCGCACGCTGGAGCAGGAAGGCGTCACCCGGTTCCTGGAGATCGGGCCCGACGGGATCCTCACCGGACTCGCCAGCCAGAGCCTCGACGGCGACGACAGCGCCCGCGCCGTCCTCGTACCCGTCCTGCGCAGGAACCGTCCCGAGCCGGAGACCCTGGTCACGGCCCTCGCGCAACTGCACGTGGACGGCGTACGCGTCGACTGGGAGGCGTACTACGCCGGCACCGGCGCCCAGCGCGTCGACCTGCCCACCTACCCCTTCCAGCGCACCCGCTACTGGGTCGACGCCGCGGGTTCCACAGCCGCCCCCGTCGCCCCGCCCGCCCACGACGTCCCCTCGGCCGAGGAGTCCCGGGAGGCCGCCGAGGCCCTGCGGGCCAAGCTCGACGGGGCCGACGCCGCCGAGAGCGGCCGGATCCTGCTGGCGCTGGTGCGTACGCATGTCGCGGCCGTCCTCGGCTACACGTCCGCCACCACCGTGGAGGCCGACCTCGCCTTCCGTGACATGGGCTTCGACTCGCTGGCCGCCGTGGAACTGCGCAAGCGGCTCACCGCGGCGAGCGGATGCGACCTGCCCGCCACCCTGATCTTCGACTACCCGACCCCCCGGGCCGCCGCCGCCCACCTCGGCGAGCGGATGGAGGCCCAGCCCGTGGGCGGTGATCCGGCCGCCGCCGCGCTGGCCGAACTCGACCGCATCGAGGCCGTGCTCACCGGATTCCCCGCAACCGGCGGGGACACCGAGGTCATCGGCGCCCGCGCCGACGCGATCACCGCCCGGCTGGAGGCCGTCGTACGCCGCTGGCGCGACGCCCGGGGCGCCGGACCCGCCGACGACGGCCCCGACTTCGAAACGGTCACCGACGAGGAGCTGTTCGACGTGCTCGACAGCGAATTCGGCATCTCCTAGCCAGCGATCAGCTCTAGATTGGTTGAGGTTCGATGAGCAACGACGAGAAGCTCCGGGACTATCTCAAGCGCGCCACCACGGAACTCCAGCGCACCAGGCGCCAGTTGCGGGAGGCCGAGGAGCAGCACCACGAGCCCGTGGCCATCGTCGCGATGGGTTGCCGTTTCCCGGGCGGCATCACCTCGCCCGAGGAGCTGTGGGACCTGGTGGACGCGGGGCGGGACGCGGTCTCGCTCTTCCCGGACGGCCGCGGCTGGGACATGGACGCCCTGTACGACCCGGAGCCGGCGACGCCCGGCAAGACGTACTGCCGGGAAGGCGGATTCCTCCACGACGCGGGCGAGTTCGACGCCGATTTCTTCAAGATCAGCCCGCGTGAGGCCCGCGACACCGACCCGCAGCAGCGCCTGCTGCTGGAGGTGTCCTGGGAGGCGATCGAACGGGCCGGGATCGACCCCACCTCCCTCAAGGGCAGCCGCACCGGCGTGTTCGCCGGTGTGGTGTACCACGACTACCCGGGCGGCGGCGGTACCGGCGGGCTCGCCAGCGTGGCCTCCGGGCGCGTGGCGTACTCGCTGGGCCTGGAAGGTCCCGCGGTCACCGTGGACACCGCCTGCTCCTCCTCCCTCGTCGCCCTCCACCTCGCCGTCCAGTCGGTGCGGACCGGAGAGTGCACGATGGCGCTCGCCGGCGGAGTGACCGTGATGGCGAGCCCGGACTCGTTCGTCGGCTTCAGCCAGGACCGCGGCCTGGCCCCCGACGGCCGCTGCAAGTCCTTCGCGGCGGCCGCGGACGGCACCACCTGGTCCGAGGGCGCGGGCATGGTCCTCGTCGAGCGGCTGTCCGACGCGCGGCGCAACGGGCACCCGGTCCTCGCCGTCGTCCGCGGTTCGGCGATGAACTCCGACGGCGCCTCCAACGGCCTCACCGCCCCCAACGGGCCGTCCCAGCAGCGGGTCATCCAGCAGGCGCTCGCCTCCGGGCGGCTGACCCCCGCCGACGTCGACGCCGTCGAGGCGCACGGCACCGGAACCACCCTGGGCGACCCGATCGAAGCGCAGGCCCTGCTCGCCGCGTACGGCCGGGAGCGGCCCGCCGACCAGCCGCTGTGGCTGGGATCGTTCAAGTCGAACATCGGCCACTCGCAGGCCGCCGCCGGTGTCGGCGGCGTCATCAAGATGGTGCAGGCCATGCGCCACGGCGTGCTGCCGCGCACCCTGCACGTGGACGAGCCGAGTCCCAACGTCGACTGGAGCGCCGGCAGCGTACGTCTGCTGACCGAGCCGATCGCCTGGCCGGACCGCGGCCACGCCAAGCGCGCCGGGGTGTCGTCCTTCGGCCTGAGCGGCACGAACGTCCACGTCATCGTGGAGGAGGCCCCGGCCCCCGAGGCAGGGTCCGAGCCGGAGGCCGTCGGCGCCGGGACCGTCGGCGCCGGGACCGTCGGCGCCGGGACCGACGTCGGCGCCGTCCAGGACACCCCCCGCCCCCTGCCGTTCCTCGTCTCCGCACGGCGCCGCGAAGCCCTCGCCGCCCAGGCCACCCGCCTCGCCGGTCACGTGGACGCCCACCCGCTCCACCCCCTCGCCGACACGGCCTGGTCCCTGGCCACCACCCGGGGCGCGCTCGAACACCGCGCCGTGGTCGTCGCCGACACCCACGACGAGCTGGCCCGCTCCCTGCGCGGCCTGGCCGCCGACCCGGCACTCCCCGCACCCGGCACGGTCACCGGCATCGCCCGGCCCGACGCGCTGTCCGCCGTCCTGTTCACCGGGCAGGGCGCCCAGCGGCTCGGCATGGGGCGCGAACTGCACGCGGCCCACCCGGTGTTCGCGCGCGCCTTCGACGAGGCGGTCGCCGCCCTCGACGAGCACCTCGACACCCCCCTGCGCGACACCGTGTGGGGCGAGGACGGCGAGCTGCTCGCCGACACCGGCCGTGCCCAGCCCGCCCTGTTCGCCTGCGAGGTGGCCCTCTACCGGCTCATCGAGTCCTGGGGAGTGCGGCCCGACTTCCTCGCCGGCCACTCGATCGGCGAACTGGCCGCCGCCCACGTCAGCGGCGTGCTCACGCTGCCCGACGCCGCCCGCCTCGTCGCGGCCCGCGGCCGGCTCATGCGCGAGCTCCCGCAGGGCGGCGCGATGGTCGCGATCGAGGCCACCGAGGACGAGGTGGACCCGCTCCTCACCGCCGTCACCGGCATCGCCGCACTCAACGGTCCCCGCTCCGTGGTCGTCTCGGGCGAGGAGGCGGAAGTCCTCGCCGTCGCCGGGCACTTCGCCGCCCTGGGACGCAAGACCAAGCGCCTGGCGGTGTCGCACGCCTTCCACTCGCCGCTGATGGAGCCGATGCTCGCCGAGTTCCGCGCCGTCGCCGAGAGCGTCCCGTACGGGACCGCCCGCGTGCCGATCGTCTCCACCGTCACCGGAGAACTGGCCGGAGCGGACGACCTGGCCTCCGCCGACTACTGGGTACGCCACGTCCGCGCGACGGTCCGGTTCTGCGACGCCGTACGGCTCCTCGCGGACAAGGGCGTCCACACCTTCCTGGAACTCGGCCCCGACGCCGCGCTCACCCCGCTCGGCCCCGACTGCCTGGCCGCCGCCCGGACCGAAGACCAGGACGGGGACGGGGACGGGGAGGACCGGCCGGTGTTCGCCGCCGCCTTGCGCCGCGGCCGCGGCGAGGAGCGCGAACTGGCCGGAGCCCTCGCCCTGGCCCACACCCGCGGCGTCCACGTCGACTGGGCCGCCTACTTCACCGCGGCCACCGGATCCCGCCCCCGCCGCGTGGACCTGCCCACCTACGCCTTCCAGCGACGGAACTTCTGGGCGCAGGCGCAGCCCGGCGCGGCCGCCGCCACCGGGCCCGGCACCGACCCGGGAGAGTCCCGGTTCTGGGAGGCCGTGGAGCGCGAGGACACCGCGGGACTCGCCGAACGGCTCGGCCTCGACCCCGCAGCCCTCGCCCCCGTACTGCCCGCGCTCACCACCTGGCGGGCCGGCCGCCGCGAAGCCTCCGCCGTCGACGCGCTGCGCTACCGCGTGGCCTGGGCGCCGGTCGCCGACCCCGCGCCGGCAGCGCCGCTCGACGGCGAATGGCTCGTACTCCACGCACCCGCGCAGGGCCCCCTCGCCGCCCTGCTCGCGGACGCGCTCACCTCGCGCGGCGCGGCGCCCGTACTGCGGGAGACCGGCGGTACCGAGGGCCCCGTCCTCCCGGAGCAGCTCCCCGCGCCCCCGGCCGGGGTACTGAGCCTGCTCGCGCTCGACGACACCCCGCACCCCGGCCACCCCGAGCTCTCCCAGGGCCTCGCGGACACCGTCGCCCTGCTCCAGGAGCTGGCCGCCCGCGACGTCACCGCCCCCGTGTGGTGTGTGACCCGGGGGGCCGTGGCCACGGACGACGCCGACGCGGCGGCCCGGCCCGTACACCCCGCGCAGGCGGCCGTCTGGGGCCTCGGCGCGGCCTTCGCCCTGGAGAGCCCCGGGACATGGGGCGGCCTCGTCGACCTCCCGGCCGGCACCGACCCCGTCGGCATCGACCCGGCCGGCGCGGAAGCCGAACGGATCGCGCTGCGGGTCTGCGACACCCTCTCCGGAGCCACCGGCGAGGACCAGGTCGCCGTCCGGCTCCAAGGCACCTACGCCCGCCGCCTCGTGCGCCCCGCGCAGCCCGACCCGGCCGGGCCGTGGCGGCCCCGCGGCACGGTCCTGGTCACCGGCGGCACCGGAGGGCTCGGCGCGCACGTCGCCCGCATGCTCGCGGCCGACGGCGCCGAACACGTCGTCCTCGTCGGCCGGCGCGGCCCGGACGCCCCGGGAGCCGCGGAACTGGCCGAGGAGCTGCGGGAGTCGGGGGTACGGGTATCCGTCGAGGCGTGCGACATCGCCGACCGCGAAGCCGTACGCACCCTCCTCGCCGGACTCCCCGGCCTCACCGCGGTCATCCACGCGGCCGGACTTCCCCAGCGCATCGCGCCCCTGGGCGAACTGACCCTCGCGGACCTCGCCGACGTGGCCGCGGCCAAGGTCCTCGGCGCCCGCCACCTCGACGAACTCCTCGCGGACACCCCGCTGGACGCCTTCGTCCTCTTCTCCTCCGGCGCAGCCGTGTGGGGCAGCGCCGGGCAGTCCGCCTACGGCAGCGCCAACGCCTACCTCGACGGCCTCGCCCACCGGCGCCGCGCCCGCGGCCTCGCCGCCACCTCCGTGGCCTGGGGCTCCTGGGACGGCGGCATGGTCGACGCCGAACTGGCCGCCGTCATGCGGCGCATCGGAGCGCCCGCGATGCGGCCCGAACTGGCCGTCGGCGCCCTGCGCCGCATCCTGGCCGGCGGGACCTCGCACGCCGTGGTCGCCGAGTTCGACTGGGAGCGCTTCGCCCCCACCTACGTACTCGCCCGCCCGCGCCCCCTCCTCGACGCGCTGCCCGAGGCACGCGCCGCCCTCGCCCCCGATCCGGCACAGTCCGGCGGCGGGGACGGCACGGACCTCGGCGGCCGGCTGGCCGACCTGTCCCAGCCCGAACAGCGGGCGGCCCTGCTCGACCTGGTCCGTACGCACGTGGCGGCGCTGCTCGGCTACGAGGACCCGGCCGAGGTCCCCTCCGACCGCGGCTTCACCGACCTCGGCTTCGACTCGGTCGCCGCCGTTGACCTGCGCACGAGGCTCGTCGCGGCCACCGGCCGCCCCCTGCCCACCAGCATGATCTACGACCACCCCAGCCCCGGGGCGCTCGCGGCCCACCTGTGGTCCGAGCTCTGCCAGGACGACACCGCCGGCGAACTGCCGGTACTGGTGCAGCTGGACCGCCTCGAAGAGGCCGCCGCGGCGCTCGCCGCGGAGGAGATCGAGGCCACCCGCATCACCGCCCGGCTGCAGAGCCTGCTGGCCCGGCTGACCGGAACCCTCGACGCGACGGCCGACGGCGCGCACGGCATCGGCGAACAGCTGGAATCCGCCTCGGCCGACGACGTCTTCGCCTTCATCGACAACGAACTCGGCCTCACCTGACCGACCGCGCGGCCCGATCCGCGGCCCGACACGCGACCCGCGAACTGCGACCCGACTCGACCTCACGGCATGAACAAGGACTCGGTGGGACCAAGATGTCCAATGACGACGCAAGGCTTCTCGACTACCTCAAGCGGGTCACGGCGGATCTGCACCAGACCCGCCGCAGGCTTCAGGAGGTCGAGAACCAGGACCACGAGCCCATCGCCATCGTGGCGATGAGCTGCCGCTACCCCGGAGGCATCAGCACCCCGGACGACCTGTGGCGGCTCGTGGCCGACGGCCGGGACGCCATCACCACCTTCCCCACCGACCGGGGCTGGGACCTCGACGGGCTCCGCGGCGATGAGCAGGAGAGCACCGAGTCCGGCAGCAGCTACGTCCACGAGGGCGGCTTCGTCCAGGACGTCGCCGGCTTCGACGCGGGGTTCTTCGGGATCAGTCCCAACGAGGCGCTGACCATGGACCCGCAGCAGCGGCTGCTGCTGGAGGTGTCCTGGGAGGCGATCGAGCGGGCCGGCATCGACCCGGTGTCGCTGCGCGGCAAGCCGGTCGGCGTGTTCGCCGGCTCCGGGATCCAGGACTACGAGTACCTGATCGGCGCGGCGGGCGAGGTCGCCGAGGCCTACATGACCACGGCCAACGCGGCCGCCGTCATATCCGGCCGGATCTCCTACACCCTGGGGCTGGAAGGCCCCGCGGTCACCGTCGACACGGCGTGCTCCTCCTCCCTCGTCTCCCTCCACCTGGCCGCCCAGGCGCTCCGCCAGCGGGAATGCTCGCTGGCCCTCGCCGGCGGCGTCATGGTGATGTCCACCCCCTCGCCGTTCATCGCGTTCAGCCGGCAGCGCGGCCTCGCCCCCGACGGCCGCTGCAAGGCCTTCGCCGAGGCGGCCGACGGCACCGGCTGGTCCGAGGGCGCGGGCATGCTCGTACTCGAACGGCTGGCGGATGCGCGCCGCAACGGCCACCCCGTGCTGGCCGTCGTACGCGGCAGCGCCGTCAACCAGGACGGCGCCAGCAACGGTCTGACCGCCCCCAACGGCCGGGCCCAGCAGCGGGTCATCCGCCAGGCGCTCGCCAACGCCCGGATCCCGGCCACGCAGGTGGACGTCGTCGAGGGGCACGGCACCGGTACGACCCTGGGCGACCCCATCGAGGCGCAGGCGCTGCTGGCCACCTACGGGCAGGACCGCCCCGAGGGGCAGCCGCTGTGGCTGGGCTCCATCAAGTCCAACCTCGGGCACGCGCAGGCCGCCGCCGGTGTCGGCAGCGTCATCAAGATGGTCATGGCCCTGCGCAACGGAGTGCTGCCGCAGACCCTGCACGTCGACGAACCGTCGAGCCACGTCGACTGGACCGCGGGCCAGGTCCGGCTGCTGGCCGAATCCCGTGAGTGGGAGCGCGCCGAGGACCGGCCGCGACGGGCCGGCGTCTCCGCGTTCGGAGTCAGCGGCACCAACGCCCACGTCATCCTGGAGGAAGCCCCCGCCGAGGAGCCGGCCGAGCCCGCCGAGTCCGCCGACGCGCCGCAGGAGCCGTCCGCCGCCGCCGTCGTACCGCTGCCCGCCCTCCTGCCCTGGCCGGTCTCCGGCCGCGACGCCCAGGCGCTGGCCGCCCAGGCGGGCCGGGTGCGCGCCCACGTCACGGCCGCACCGGAGCCCGGATCCGCGGACCTGGCCTACTCGCTGGCCACGAGCCGCGCGGCGCTCGACCACCGTGCCGTCGTCCTGGCGGACGGCCGGGACGCCGCGCTCGCCGGTCTCGCCGCGCTGGCCGAGGGGCAGCCGCACCCGGGTGTGGTGAGCGGGGTGGTGGCGAAGGGCCGGACCGCGTTCCTGTTCACCGGCCAGGGCGCGCAACGCCTCGGGATGGGGCGGGAGTTGTACGCGTCCTTCCCGGTGTTCGCCGAGGCCTTCGACGCGGTGTGCGCGGAGATCGACCCGCACCTGGGCCGGTCGTTGCGTGAGGTGGTGTGGGGTGAGGACGCGGAGGCGCTGAACGCGACCGCGATCACCCAGCCCGCCCTGTTCGCCCTCGAAGTCGCCCTGTTCCGGCTCGTGGAAGCCTGGGGCATCACCCCCGACGCGGTCGCCGGGCACTCGATCGGCGAGCTGGCCGCCGCCCACGCCGTGGGCGTGCTGTCGCTCGCCGACGCGGCCCGCCTGGTGGTCGCCCGCGGGCGCCTGATGCAGGAACTGCCCGACGGCGGCGCGATGCTCGCCGTCCAGGCCACCGAGCAGGAAGTCCTCCCGCTGCTCACCGACGGCGTGGACATCGCCGCCGTCAACGGCCCCGAATCCGTGGTCGTCTCGGGAACCGGGGACGCCGTCCTCGCGATCGGCGAACACTTCACCGCGGCCGGACGAAAGACCAGCCGTCTCGCCGTCTCGCACGCCTTCCACTCGCCCCTCATGGAGCCGATGCTCGACGCCTTCCGGGCCGTCGCGCAGGAGCTGACGTACGAGGAGCCGCGCATCGCGGCCGTGTCCACGGTGACCGGCGACCGCCCCGGCGCCCGCTGGCAGTCCCCGGACTACTGGGTCTCCCAGGTCCGGGAGGCCGTCCGGTTCGCCGACGCCGTCCGCGCCCTGGAACAGGAGGGCGTCACCCGCTTCCTGGAGATCGGCCCCGACGGCATCCTCACCGGACTCGCCCAGCAGAGCGCCGCCTCCGAGCAGGCGGTCCTCGTACCGGCCCTGCGCCGCAGCCGCCCCGAGCCCGAGGCCCTGGTCACCGCCGTGGCCCAGCTCTACGCCTCCGGCACGGCCGTCGACTGGGAGGCCTTCTACGCCGGTACCGGCGCCCGCCGCGTCGACCTGCCCACCTACGCCTTCCAGCGCACCCGCTACTGGGTCGAGGGCACCGGCGCCCTCGGCGACCTCTCGGCAGCCGGCCTGGCCGCCGCCGGGCACCCGCTGCTCGGCGCCGTGGTCTCCCTCGCCGACTCCGGCGGCGTGGTCCTGACCGGCAGGGTCTCCGTATCGGCCCAGCCCTGGCTCGCCGACCACGTCGTCGGCGACTCCGTGGTCTTCCCCGGCACCGGCTTCGTGGAGCTCGCCGTGCGTGCGGGCGACCAGGTCGGCTGCGAACTGCTCGAAGAGCTGATGCTCCAGGCTCCCCTGGTCCTGCCCGAGCGCGGCGCGGTCGCCCTCCAGGTCGAGGTCGGCGCCGCGGACGCCTCCGGGCGGCGACCGGTCAGCGTCCACTCCCGCCGGGACGACCAGCCCGACCAGCCGTGGACCCTGCACGCGGCCGGCGTCCTGGCCACCGCCGCGGACTCCGCTCTCGACTCCCTCGGCCTGGACACCTGGCCGCCCGCCGCCGCCACCCCGATCGAGACGGACGGCGTGTACGAGGCGCTGGCCGAGGCCGGCCTCCCGTACGGCCCGGCCTTCCGCGGGCTCTCGGCCGCCTGGGCCGCAGGGACCGAGGTGTACGCCGAGGTCGCCCTGCCGGAGCGGGCCCACGCCGACGCAGCCGCGTTCGGCCTGCACCCGGCGCTGCTGGACGCCTCGCTGCACGGTTCCGTCTTCACCGGCCTGTTCGCCGGGGCCCAGGGCCCGGTCCTGCCGTTCGTCTGGACGGGAGTGCGGCTGCACGCCTCCGGCGCCAACCGGCTGCGGGTCCGGATCGCACCCGACGGCGCGGGCGCCATCGCCCTGTCCGTCGGCGACGAGACGGGCCGACCGGTGCTGTCCGTGGACTCCCTGGTCCTGCGCGAGGTCTCCGCCGAGCAGCTCGCCGCCGCCCGCACGGTCGCCCACGAATCCCTCTTCGCCCTCGACTGGACCGCGCTGCCCGCCCCCGCGGCCCCGGCGGCCGCACCGGCCGACTGGGACACCCTGCCCGCCGACGGGCCCGTACCGCAGACCGTCGTCCTGCGCTCGCTGCCCGGGTCGGACCCGGCGTCGGTGCGCGCCGCCACCGCCAGGGTGCTCGCCGTCCTGCAGAGCTGGCTCGCCGACGAGCGGTACGCCGCCTCGCGGCTGCTCGTCGCGACCTCCGGGGCCGTGGCCCGGCCCGGCGAGGACGTCACCGACCTGGCCGGCGCGGCCGTGTGGGGCCTGGTGCGTTCCGCACAGGCCGAGAACCCGGACCGGTTCCTCCTCACGGACCTCTCCGACCTCGCCGACGCGGGGGAGGCCGCCGCCGCGGTGGCCGCCGACGAGCCCCAGACCCTCGTACGCGGCACGACCGTGCACGGCGCGCGCCTCGCCCGCCTCACCGACGACCCCGAGCGACGCGTCCGGCCCGACTTCGGCAACGGCACCGTCCTGGTCACCGGCGCGACCGGCGCCCTCGGCCGCCTGGTGGCCCGGCAGCTGGTCGAGGCCCACGGCGTACGCAGCCTCCTGCTGGTCTCGCGGCGCGGTGCGGACGCCCCGGGAGCCGTCGAACTCCGCGCCGAACTGCGCGGACTCGGCGCCGAGGCCACCGTCGCCGCCTGCGACGCGGGAGACCGCGACGCCCTCGCCGCGCTCATCACCGGCGTGCCGCTCACCGGCGTGGTCCACCTCGCCGGCGTGCTCGACGACGCGCTCATCGCCTCGCTGACCCCGCAGAGCCTGGACACCGTACTCGCCGCCAAGGCCGACGCGGCGCTCCACCTGCACGAACTGACCCGCGGCCTGGAGCTGTCGGCCTTCGTGCTGTTCTCCTCCGCGACCGGCGTCCTGGGCGTGCCCGGACAGGGCAACTACGGTGCGGCGAACGCCCTGCTCGACGCTCTCGCCACCCACCGGCGCGCCCACGGCCTGCCCGCCCAGTCCCTCGCCTGGGGCCTGTGGGCGAGCGGCATGTCCGGCTCCCTGACCGACGCCGACCTCCAGCGGATGAGCCGCACCGGCATCGGCGCGCTCACCGTTGCATACGGGGTGGACCTCTTCGACCGGGCCCTGACGGTCGACAACCCGCTCGTCGTCCCGATCCGCCTCGACGTGCGCACGCTCGCCGAGGCGGGCGAGGCCCTGCCGCCGCTCTTCCGCGGCCTGGTCCGCGTACGGGCGCGCAGGAGCGCGGTGTCGGCCCCCGAGGCGGCCGGCGCCCTGCGGGGCCGACTGGCCGGACTGGACCGGGAGGAGCGCACGGCCGTCCTGCTCGACCTGGTCCGTACGCAGGTCGCCGTCACCCTCGGATACCCGGGGGCGCACGCGGTCGACGAGACGCGGGCGTTCAGCGAGCTCGGCTTCGACTCGCTCACCGCGGTCGAGTTCCGCAACGCCGTCAGCGCCGCCGCCGACGTCCGGCTGCCCGCCACCCTCGCCTTCGACTACCCCAACCCGCGCGCGCTGGCCCGCCACCTCCTCGACGAACTCGACGGATCCACCGGGCAGTCGGGCCCAGCGGCCACCGCGGTCCGGTCCGGCGGAGCCGTCGACGACGACCCGATCGTGATCGTCGCCATGGCCTGCCGCTACCCCGGCGGCGTACGCACCCCCGAGGACCTGTGGCAGCTGGTCGCCGACGGCGTCGACGCCGTCTCCGGCTTCCCCGCCAACCGCGGATGGGACCTCGACCGCATCTACGACCCGACCGCCGAGCGGCCCCACACCAGCTACGCCCGCGAGGGCGGCTTCCTGCACGAGGCGGGCGAGTTCGACCCGGCCTTCTTCGGGATCAGCCCCAACGAGGCGGCTGTCATGGACCCGCAGCAGTTCCTGCTGCTGGAGACGGCCTGGGAGGTGTTCGAGCGGGCCGGGATCGACCCGGAGACCCTGCGCGGCAGCATGACCGGCTGCTACGCCGGGATGATGTACCACGACTACGCCGCCAACAACAGCACCGGAGCCATCGCCTCCGGGCGCGTCTCGTACGTGTTCGGCCTCGAGGGGCCGGCCGTCACCGTGGACACGGCGTGCTCGTCCTCGCTGGTCGCGCTGCACATGGCGGCGCAGGCGCTGAGGTCGGGGGAGTGCTCCCTCGCCCTGGCCGGCGGCGTCGCCGTCATGGCCACCCCCGAGGTCTTCGTCGAGTTCAGCCGGCAGCGCGGCCTCGCCCCCGACGGCCGGTGCAAGTCGTTCGGTGTGAACGCGAACGGCACGGGCTGGGGCGAGGGCGCCGGAATGCTGCTGCTGGAGCGGCTTTCGGACGCGCGGCGCAACGGGCACCCGGTCCTGGCGACGGTGCGGGGTTCGGCGCTGAACCAGGACGGTGCGTCGAACGGTCTGACCGCGCCGAACGGTCCCGCGCAGCAGCGGGTGATCCGCCAGGCGCTGGCCAACGCCGGTCTGTCGGCGTTCGAGGTCGACGCGGTGGAGGCACACGGCACCGGTACGACCCTGGGCGACCCGATCGAAGCGCAGGCGCTGCTGGCCACGTACGGACAGGACCGGCCCGAGGGCCAGCCGCTGTGGCTGGGCTCCATCAAGTCCAACATGGGCCACACGCAGGCCGCGGCGGGCGTCGCGGGCATCATCAAGATGGTCATGGCGATGCGGCACGGTGTGCTGCCGCCGACCCTCCACGCCGAGGAGCGCTCGGACCAGATCGACTGGTCGGCGGGCGAGGTGGAACTACTCACCGAGGCCCGGGAATGGCAGGCCGACGGCCGTCCGCGCCGGGCCGGCATCTCCTCCTTCGGCATCAGCGGGACCAACGCCCACGTGATCGTCGAAGAGGTTCCCGCCGCCCCGCGGCCCGCCGAAGCGGAGGCCGAGGCCGGTGGCGAACCGTCCGTGGCTCCCTGGGTGTTGTCGGCGAAGTCCGCGAAGGCGCTGGCCGGCCAGGCCGAGCGGCTGCTCGCGGTGGCGGACGCGTACCGCCCCGAGGACATCGGGCACACCCTGGCCTCGGCGCGCAGCACGATGGAGCACCGGGCCGTGGTGGTGGGTGAGCGCGAGAGCGCGCTCGCGGCCCTCGCGGCGGGCGAGACCCACCCCGCGGTGGTCGCCGGACAGACACAGTCCGGTGGCCGGACGGCGTTCCTGTTCACGGGGCAGGGTGCGCAGCGGCTGGGTATGGGGCGGGAGTTGTACGTGTCCTTCCCGGTGTTCGCCGAGGCGTTCGACGCGGTGTGTGCGGAGGTCGACGGGCATCTGGGGTGCTCGTTGCGTGAGGTGGTGTGGGGTGAGGATGCGGAGGCGTTGAACGCGACCGCGATCACCCAGCCCGCCCTGTTCGCGCTTGAGGTGGCGTTGTTCCGGCTGGTCGAGGCGTGGGGTGTGAAGCCCGATGTGGTGGCCGGTCATTCGATCGGTGAGCTGGCGGCGGCGCATGTCGCCGGTGTGTTGTCGTTGGCGGATGCGGCTCAACTTGTGGTGGCGCGTGGCCGTCTGATGCAGGCGCTGCCTGCGGGTGGTGCGATGCTGGCCGTGCAGGCCACGGAGGCGGAGGTGCTGCCGCTGCTGTCCGATGGTGTCGGTGTCGCGGCGGTGAACGGTCCGCAGTCGGTGGTGGTCTCGGGTGTCGAGGCCGGGGTCCTGGCCGTGGGTGAGCACTTCTCGGCGGCGGGTCGCAAGACCAGCCGTCTGTCGGTGTCGCACGCGTTCCACTCGGCTCTGATGGACCCGATGCTGGACGAGTTCCGGACCGTTGCCGAGGCCTTGACCTTCAACGCTCCTCGCGTGCAGGTCGTCTCCACGGTCTCGGGTGAGCTGTCGGAGGCGTGGCAGTCGCCCGAGTACTGGGTCGGGCAGGTCCGTGAGGCCGTCCGCTTCGCCGACGCCGTCCGCACGCTGGAGCAGCAGGGTGTGACCCGGTTCCTGGAGATCGGCCCGGACGGGATCCTGACCGGCCTCGCCGCGCAGAGCCTGGACGACGCCGTGCTCGTCGCGGCCGTGCGCAAGAACCGCTCCGAGCCGGAGACCCTGGTCGCCGCCGTGGCCCAGCTCCACGTCCACGGCGTGGCCGTCGACTGGGAGGCGTTCCACGCCGGTACCGGCGCCCGCCGCGTCGACCTGCCCACCTACGCCTTCCAACGCACCCGCTACTGGATCGGCACCGAGGAGTACCTCGCCAACTCGTGGATCGGCTCCGGCAGCGGCAGCATGGCGACCGCAGGCCTGACCGATGCCGGGCACCCGCTGCTCGGCGCGGTCCTGCCCTCCCCGGACACCGACCTGGTCACCTTCACCGGCCGGCTGTCCGCGAGCACCCACGCCTGGATCGCCGATCACGAGGTCCTGGGGAACGTCCTGCTGCCGGGTACCGGCTTCGTGGAGCTGGCGGTACGCGCCGGTGACCAGGTGGGCTGCGACGTATTGGAGGAGCTGGCACTCCAGGCACCGCTGATCCTCCCCGAGCGCGGCGCGCTGACCGTACAGATGGTCGTCGGCGCGGCCGACGCCTCCGGGCGGCGGTCGGTGAGCGTCTACTCGCGCGCCGAGGACCGGCCGGACCTGCCGTGGACCCTGCACGCCGACGGCGTGCTCGCCACGCGCGCCGGAGCCCCCGGCTTCGACCTGGCCGCGTGGCCGCCCGCGGGAGCGGACGAACTGCCCCTGGACGGCGCGTACGAGGGCCTGCGCGAGCGCGGCTTCGGCTACGGTCCGACGTTCCAGGGCCTCAAGGCGGCCTGGCGGCGGGGCGACGTGCTCTACGCCGAGGTCGCGCTGCCGGAGCAGTCGCACGCCGAGGCCGCGGAGTTCGGACTCCACCCCGCGCTCCTGGACGCCGCCATGCACGCGGCACTGGTGAACGGCACCGGCGGCGACGAGACCGTACTGCCCTTCGTCTGGAAGGACATCACGCTGCACGCGGCGGGAGCCTCCGCCGTACGGGTGAGGATCACCCAGCCCACGCCGGAGAGCCTCTCGCTGCAGGTGGCCGATGCCACCGGCGCCCCCGTCGCCACCGTCGGCGCGGTCGTCGGCCGGCCCGTCTCCACGGAGCAGCTCGACGCGGGCGGAACCGATTCGCTCTTCCGCATCGCCTGGAACCCGCTGCCCGTGCCGGCCTCGGCGGGCTCCCAGAGCCTGCCCGAAGGCACGGTCGTCTTCGAGTGCGACCCGGCGGACACGGACGTCCCGGCCGCCGTGCACGACCTGGCCAACCGGGCCTTGGCGGCGGTCCAGGACTGGCTGGCCGAGGAGCGTCCCGAGGGCGCGGTGCTGGCGGTGGTCACGCGGGGTGCGGTGGCCGTCGGCGACGGTGAGGCCGTCGATGTGCGGCAGGCTCCGGTGTGGGGTCTGGTGCGGTCGGCGCAGGCGGAGAACCCGGGCCGGTTCGCGCTGATCGACACCGACGACTCGGTGGACCTGGCGCGGGTACTGGCCCTGGGCGAGCCCGAGTCGGCCGTACGCGCCGGTGAGGTGTCGGTGCCGCGGCTGGCCCGGGTGTCGGCGGACGACGGCGCGGAGCCGGTGTGGGACGCGGCCGGAACCGTCGTGATCACGGGCGGTACGGGCGGCCTGGGCGCCCTGGTGGCCCGCCACCTGGTGGCCGAGCACGGGATACGGCACCTGCTGCTCCTGGGCAGGCGGGGCGCGGACACGCCCGGCGTCGACGGACTGCTCGCGGATCTCACGGAATCGGGTGCCTCGGTCGCCGTCGCCGCGTGCGACGTGGCGGACCGGGACGCGCTGAAGGCGGTCCTGGACGGTGTGGATCCGGCGCACCCCCTGACGGGCGTGGTCCACGTGGCCGGAGTCGCCGACAACGGCGTCATCGGAGCCCTCACTCCCGAGCGCATGGACGCCGTGCTGCGTCCGAAGGCGGACGCGGCCTGGCATCTGCACGAGCTGACCCGGGGCCTGGACCTGTCGGCGTTCGTCATGTTCTCGTCGGCGGGCGGTCTGGTGCTGGCGGCCGGTCAGGGCAATTACGCGGCCGCCAACGTCTTCCTCGACGCGCTCGCGGCTCACCGCCGCGCGGAGGGGCTGGCGGCCACCGCGATGGCCTTCGGCCTCTGGGGCGTCAACACCGGCATGACCACCATGCTGGACCTGGCCGAGGAGCGCATGGCGGCCCAGGGCCTGCCCGCCCTCTCCCAGGCCGAGGGCCTGGCGCTGTTCAGCCTCTCCCTGCGCTCGGGACAGCCCGCCCTCGTCCCCCTGCGGATCGACACCAACGTCCTGCGCGGCCGGGCCGAAGAGCTTCCCGCCCTCCTCCGTGGCCTCGTACGCGTCCCGGTGCGCCGGGCCGCGCAGTCCGCGGACGGCGGCGACGGGCTGCTCGCACGGCTGGCCGGGCTGGACGCCGACGGGCAGGCCGCGGCGCTCCTCGACCTCGTACGCGGCCAGGTCGCCGGTGTCCTCGGCCACGCCTCGCCGGACGCGATCGAGCCCGAGCGGGCCTTCAGCGAGCTGGGCTTCGACTCGCTCGCCGCCGTGGAGCTGCGCAACCGGCTCGGCTCGGCGACCGGGCTGCGGCTGCCCGCCACGCTGATCTTCGACTACCCGACCGCGCAGTCCGTGGCCGCACACATCGGCGCCGAGGTGGCCGGCCGGAGCCACATCGCACCCGTACCCGCCCGCGCCGTGCCGGCCGCCTCCGGCGGACCGGACGTGGACGACCCGATCGTGATCGTGGGGATGGGCTGCCGCTACCCGGGCGGGGTGACCACGCCGGACGAGCTGTGGGACCTCGTGGCCGGAGGCGTCGACGCCATCGGCGGGTTCCCGGCCGACCGGGGCTGGGACCCGGAGGTCTACGACCCGGAGCCGGGCACGCCCGGCCGGACGTACGCCCGCGAAGGCGGATTCCTCTACGACGCGGCCGAGTTCGACCCGGTGTTCTTCGGGATCAGCCCGAACGAGGCGCTGATGATGGACCCGCAGCAGCGGCTGCTGCTGGAGGTGTCCTGGGAGGCGATCGAGAGGGCCGGTATCGACCCGGCGGCCCTCAAGGGCAGTTCGACCGGCGTGTTCGCCGGTGTGATGTACCACGACTACGCCCTCGGCGTGGAGGCCGCGGCCAGCAGCGGCGGCAGCCTCGTCTCCGGCCGTACGTCGTACACGCTCGGGCTCGAAGGCCCCTCGGTCACCGTGGACACGGCCTGCTCGTCCTCGCTGGTCGCACTGCACATGGCGGTGCAGGCGCTGAGGTCGGGGGAGTGCTCCCTCGCCCTGGCCGGCGGTGTCGCCGTCATGGGCACACCGGGCATGTTCGTGGAGTTCAGCCGGCAGCGCGGGCTCGCCCCCGACGGCCGGTCCAAGTCCTTCGCCGCCTCGGCCGACGGTGTCGCCTGGGGCGAGGGCGCGGGCGTCCTGCTCCTGGAGCGGCTCTCCGACGCGCGGCGGGCCGGCCACCCGGTGGTCGCCGTCGTCCGCGGGTCCGCCCTGAACCAGGACGGTGCGTCGAACGGTCTGACCGCGCCGAACGGGCCCTCGCAGCAGCGGGTGATCCGCCAGGCGCTGGCCAACGCCGGTCTGTCGGCGGTCGAGGTCGACGCGGTGGAGGCACATGGCACCGGTACGACCCTGGGCGACCCGATCGAGGCGCAGGCACTGCTGGCGACGTACGGGCAGGACCGCCCCGAGGGCCGGCCCCTCTACCTGGGCTCCATCAAGTCCAACATGGGCCACACCCAGGCATCCGCGGGCGTCGCGGGCATCATCAAGATGGTCATGGCCATGCGCCACGGGACGCTGCCGAAGACCCTGCACGTGGACGCGCCGTCCGACCAGGTGGACTGGGCGGCGGGGAGCGTGGAACTGCTCACCGAGGCCCGGGAATGGCAGACCACGGACCGGCCCCGCCGGGCCGCCGTCTCCTCCTTCGGCATCAGCGGGACGAACGCCCACGTCATCGTCGAGGAGGCCCCCGAAGGTGCGGAGGCGCAGGCCGAACGGGCCGGACTCCCGGCCCTGCCCTGGGTGCTGTCGGCCAAGACCCCGCAGGCCCTCGCAGCCCAGGCCGAACGCCTGCTGGAGCAGGTCACGGACCGGCCGGAGAGCGACGCGACGGACATCGGCCTCTCACTGGTCTCCTCGCGCACGGCGTTCGCCCACCGGGCGGTGGTCGTGGGAACGGAGCGTTCGGAGCTGCTGCACGGGCTGACCGCCCTGGCCCAGGGCCGCAACGCACCCGCGGTGGTCCGGGACCTGGCGCGCCGCTCCGGAAAGACCGCGTTCCTGTTCACGGGGCAGGGTGCACAACGCCTCGGTATGGGGCGGGAGTTGTACGCGTCCTTCCCGGTGTTCGCCGAGGCTTTCGACGCGGTGTGTGCGGAGGTCGACCCGCATCTGGGGCGGTCGTTGCGTGAGGTGGTGTGGGGTGAGGACGCGGAGGCGCTGAACGCGACGGCGATCACGCAGTCGGCGTTGTTCGCGCTTGAGGTGGCGTTGTTCCGGCTGGTCGAGGCGTGGGGCGTGAAGCCCGACGTGGTCGCCGGGCATTCGATCGGTGAGCTGGCCGCCGCCCACGCGGTCGGGGTGCTGTCGCTCGCTGACGCGGCCCGGCTGGTCGTGGCACGTGGCCGTCTGATGCAGGCACTGCCCGCGGGTGGTGCGATGCTGGCCGTGCAGGCAACCGAGGACGAGGTGCTGCCGCTGCTGGGCGACGGTGTCGCTATCGCGGCGGTCAACGGGCCGGAATCCGTGGTGGTTTCGGGTGTGGAGGCTGCGGTCCTGGCGCTCGGCGGGCATGTCGAGGCGGCGGGTCGCAAGACCAGCAGGCTGTCCGTCTCGCACGCGTTCCATTCCTCGCTGATGGATCCGATGCTCGACGAGTTCCGGGCCGTCGCCGGGGAGCTGGCGTACGGGGAGCCGCGGGTCGCGGCCGTCTCGACCGTGACGGGTGACCGGTCCGGTGCGGACTGGGGGTCGCCCGAGTACTGGGTCGGCCAGGTCCGTGAAGCCGTCCGCTTCGCCGACGCCGTGCGCACGCTGGAGCAGGAAGGCGTCACCCGGTTCCTGGAGATCGGGCCCGGCGGTGTCCTCACCGGACTCGCCCAGCAGGTACTCGACGCCGAGCAGTCCGTCTCGGCGGCCGCTCTCCGCAAGGACCGCGCGGAGCCCGAGTCGCTCGTCACCGCCCTCGCGCAGCTGCACGTGGCCGGCGTACGCGTCGACTGGGAGGCGTACTACGCCGGCACCGGCGCCCAGCGCGTCGACCTGCCCACCTACCCCTTCCAGCGCACCCGCTACTGGGTCGACGCCGCCAAGCCCGCCACCGATGCCGTCGCCGTCGGCCAGGACGCCCTGGACCACCCGCTGCTCGCGGCCGTCCTGTCGTCCCCCGACGCCGACGCGGTGACCTTCACGGCCAGGATCTCGCTGGACGCCCAGCCGTGGGTGGCCGACCACACCGTGCACGGCAGCGTCCTGCTCCCCGGCACGGGCTTCGTGGAGCTCGCGCTGCAGGCCGGCGACCACGTCGGCTGCGAACTCCTGGAAGAACTCACCCTCCAGGCCCCGCTCGTGCTGCCGGAGCGCGGAGGCGTCGCCGTCCAGGTCGTCGTGGGCGAACCCGACGCCCGGGCCCGGCGCACCGTGCAGGTCTACTCGCGCCCGGAGAACAGGCCCGACGAGCCGTGGACCCGGCACGCCGACGGCTTCCTCGCCCCCGGCGCCACCGGGCCCGGCGACGGCCTCACCGCGTGGCCGCCCACCGGCGCGGCCCAGCTGGACGCCGCCGAACTGTACGACCGGCTCCAAGAGCGCGGGTTCGGCTACGGCCCGGTCTTCCAGGGCCTGACCGCCGCCTGGCGGCTGGACGACGCCCTGTACGCCGAGATCGAGCTGCCCGAGCAGGCGCACGCCGACGCCGGACGGTTCGGACTCCACCCGGCGCTGCTCGACGCCTCGATGCACGCCCTCGGCTTCGGCGGGCTCGGTGCCGAGGAGGACGAGGGGGTCGCGCTGCTCCCCTTCTCGTGGGAGGGCGTCACCCTGCACGCCGCGTCCGCGACCGCCGTACGGGTCCGTCTCGCTCCCGTCGAGGGGCAGCGCAACGCCGTACGCATAGACCTCGCCGACCCGGCCGGAGCGCCGGTGGCCTCGGTGGCCGCTCTGCAGCTGCGTCCGGTAGCCGCCGCGCAGCTGGCCACCGGCGGCTTCCGCGACGCGCTCCTGGCCGTCGACTGGCAGCCGGTCGGCGGCGGCTCCGGACCGCGCGGAGCGTGGACGGTCGCGGGTCCCGGCCTGGAGATCGCCGGCGTTCCCGTGGCCCCCGGACTCGACGCGCTGGGCGCCGAGGGCGCCGACGTGCCCGACACCGTGCTGCTGCCGGTCCTCGCGACCGGGCCCGGCGCGGGCCGTGAGGAGGACGTCCCCGCCGGAGTGCGGACCGCGGTCGGTACGGCGCTCGCCGCCGTACAGCACTGGCTGGCCGAGCCCGCGTTCGCGCAGTCGCGGCTGGTCCTGGTCACGCGGGCCGCGGCGGCCGTCGCCGACGGCGACCCGGTCGACGTACGGCAGGCCCCCGTCTGGGGGCTGGTGCGGGCCGCGCAGGCGGAGAATCCCGGCCGGTTCGTACTGCTCGACCTGGAGGAGGCCGAGGTGTCCCCGAAGGCGCTGGCCGCCGCGCTCGCCTCGGGCGAGCCGGAGCTCGCGGTCCGGCAGGGCAAGGTCCTCGCGCCTCGCCTCACCCGGTCCGCGGCGGCAGGCGGCGACACGCCGTGGGACGCCGAGGGGACCGTCCTGATCACCGGCGGTACGGGAGGCCTGGGGGCGCTCGTCGCCAAGCACCTCGTGACCACGCACGGAGTGCGGCACCTGCTGCTGACCAGCCGCCGGGGAGCGGGCGCGCCGGGCGCGGCCGGGCTGCGCGAGGAACTGGCCGCGCTCGGGGCCCAGGTGGACATCGCCGCCTGCGACGTGTCCGACCGGGCCGCCGTGGCCGCCCTGATCGACGGCATCGACCCGGCGCATCCGCTGCGCGGGATCGTCCACGCCGCCGGTGTGGCGCACAACGGCCTGGTCGGGGCGCTCACCCCGGAGCAGGTGGACACCGTACTGTCCGCCAAGGCCGACGCGGCCTGGCACCTGCACGAACTGACGGCTGGTCACAAACTGTCCGCGTTCGCGCTGTTCTCCTCGGCCGGCGGCCTGGTCATGGCCGCCGGACAGGGCAACTACGCGGCGGCGAACGTCTTCCTCGACGCGCTCGCGGCCCACCGCCGCTCGCAGGGGCTCGCGGCCACCTCGATGGCCTTCGGCCTGTGGGACACCGAGACCGGGCTGAGCCAGTGGCTCGGTGAGGCCGACCTCCAGCGGATGCGGCGCAGCGGAACGCCCGCCCTGTCCGAGGAGGAGGGCCTGTGGCTCTTCGACGCGGCGGTCGCGGCCGACGCCCCCGCCCTCGTACCGCTGCGGGTGGACCTGGGAGCCCTGCGGGCCCGTACCGACGAGGTGCCCGCGCTGCTGCGGGGCCTGGCACCCACCGCGCGGCGCCGGGCCGGCGCCGCGGCCGGAGCCGCCGAGGCCGGCGCGCTGCGCGAGAAGGTCCGCGCGCTCGGCGCCGCCGAGCGCGAGAAGGCCGTACTCGAAGCGGTGCTTACCCACGCCGCCGAGGTCCTCGGACACGCCGACGCGAGCGCGGTCGACCCCGAAGCGGGCTTCCTGGAAGCCGGATTCGACTCGCTGACCGCGGTCGAACTGCGCAACCGGCTGAACGCGGCCTCCGGCCTCTCCCTGCCGGCCATGGTGGTCTTCGACAGCAAGAACCCGCTGGCTCTGGCCCGGCAGGTCGCCGAGCGGCTGGGCGCCGCCCCCGGGGAGCCCGGGCGGGCCGACGCGCCGTCGGCGCACGCCGACGACCGGCTCGACGACACGCTGTACGGGCTGTTCCTCGACGCGATCATGTCGGGGAACCTCCAGCCCGGCCTGGCGATGCTGCGGTCCGTGGCCGCGCTGCGGCCCGCCTTCGGCTCGGCGGCCGACCTGGCGGACCTGCCCGCGGCGGTGTCCTACGGGGCACGCACCCGGCCGCAGGGCGAGGACGCGAAGGCGCCCCGGCTGATCTGCCTCAGCACGCCGACCGTGGCGGGCGGCGTGCACCAGCACGCGCGGCTCGCGGCCCGGCTCTCGATGCCCGTGTCCGGTATCCCCACCCCCGGATTCGGGCGCGGGGAGGCACTGCCGGAGTCGTTCGAGGCGGCGGTGGACGTACTCGCCGAAGCCGTGCTGCGCACCGCGGGCGGGGAGCCGTTCGCCCTGCTCGGCTTCTCCTCGGGCGGCCTGCTCGCCCACGCCACCGTGGCCCGCCTGGAGCGGGTGCACGGGGTACGGCCCGCCGGGCTGGTCCTGCTGGACACCTACTACATGGGCGAGACCAACGACGCGATCTTCGACCAGATGGCCTTCGCCGTCCCCGGCAAGGCGGCCACGCTCGGCAACTTCAGCAGCGCCGAACTCTCCGCGATGGGGCGGTACGTGGAGCTCCTGCCGCAGTTCCGGCAGGACGCCATCGAGGCGCCGGTGCTCTTCGTACGGGCCGGGGACCTCTTCGAGATGGGGGAGGACGCGGAGATCGCGCCCGACGCCGACTGGCAGGCCGACTGGGACGGCGCGGACACCGTGGCGACCGTGCCCGGCACGCACTTCACCATCGTCGAGCAGCACGTCGACACGACGGCCCCGGTCATCGACCGCTGGCTGACGGACCTCAAGGAGCGGATCTCCTGATGAGCCGGACGACGACGACCGAACCGACCGAACCGAACGAGACGGCCGAACCGACCGAGACGAGGAGAGGTGGCACGACGGTGAGCCTGAGCACGGTACGCCCGGCGGCCGGACCGGCGGCGGTCCACGAACCGGCGACACGCATCCACGAGTTCATGCTGGCGGCGGCCAGGACCGCACCGGACAGCCCGGCCGCCTGGGAGGCCGGCCCGGACGGCTCCGCACGCGTGCTGACCTACCGGCAGCTGGAGCGCAGGGCCCACGACTACGCGGTCACCCTGGACTCGCTCGGCCTCGACATCGGCGACCGGGTGATCCTGGAGTCGGACAACTCCGCCGCCGCCGTGGCCGTTCTCCTCGCCTGCTCGATGCTCGGGCTCACCTTCATCCCGGTGAGCCCGGAGGTCCCCACCCCGCGGCTGCTGGCCATCGCCGCCACCGCCGAGCCCGCCCTGCACCTGCAGACGGTGGACGGCAAGCGCGAGGAGGTTCCACAGTCCATCGGCACGGCCCGGTTCGGCCCGGACGGGATCACCGTGGAGCGGGCTCCCGCGCCCCGTACCCGGCACCGGCGCGAGGCGGTCGGCACGGACGCCGCGTACATGATCTTCACCTCGGGAACCACCGGGCGCCCCAAGGGCGTGGTCATGAGCCACCGCGGAGTGCTCTCCTTCTACCGGGGCATGCTCCAGCACTCCATCGTCACGGCCGAGGACCGGCTCGCCACCACCTCGCCGCTCCAGTTCGACTTCGCGCTGCTGGACATCGGGCTCGCGCTCGGCTCGGGCGCGCAGCTGATCCCCGTACCGCGCGAGCTGATGCACTGGCCGCGCAGGCTGCTGCGCTTCCTCACCGAGACGGGCGCCACGCAGGTGGACGGCGTGCCGTCCATCTGGCGGCCGGTACTGCGCCACGAGGCCAAGGGGCTGGCCGCGCTGGCCGGCCAGCTGCGCGGGGTGCTCTTCTCCGGCGAGGCCTTCCCGCTGCCTGAACTGCGGCAGTTGCAGAGCCTGTTGCCGCGGACCCGCGTCGTGAACTGCTTCGGCCCCACCGAGGCGATGGCCTTCTCCCTCACCGACGTGCCGAACCCGCTGCCCGAGGGCGCCGACAAGCTGTCCATCGGATTCGCCTACCCCGGCGCCGAGATGCTGCTGATCGACGAGGACGGCAGGCCCGTCGAGGAGCCGGGAGCGGTGGGCGAGATCCACCTGCGCGGACCGTCGCTCTTCACCGGCTACTGGGACGACCCGGAGGCCACGCGCGCCGTCCTGGTGCCCGATCCGCTCAACCCGAGGTCCGGCCAACTGGTCTACAAGTCAAATGACTTGGCATACCGGGGCGAGAGTGGTGAGCTGTACTTCGTCGGCCGGTCCGACCTCCAGGTCAAGATTCGCGGCAACCGGGTGGAGCTGGGGGAGATCGAGCGCCGGCTCCTGGAGTTCCCGGGCGTCGAAGCGGCCGCGGCGGTGGTGCGCCCGCGGCAGGGCGACGACCCCGAGCTGTACGCGTACGTCGTCCCGGCCCGCGGGTTCACCGCCGACCCCCTCGTGATCAGCGCGTTCTGCAAGCAGACACTGCCCGAGTACATGGTTCCGCGGAAGGTCGGCCTGATCCCCGGCCTGCCGCTCACCCCCAACGGCAAGACCGACCGCAGGGCCCTGGCGGCGCGCGCCGCGGAGGAGGGCTGACCCCCGGCCCGGCCCCGCCCCCCGGTACAGACCCCTGCTCCGACCCCTGTTCCGACCCCTGTCCTGACCCCTGTTCGCGTCCGGACGCTCCCCCCGCATCCCCGCTTTCCGTTCACTGATACGTACGCCCCGTCCCGACAGCATTGGACAGCCCCCATGACCAGCTCCCTGAGCGAGAACGACAACACCGGACCGGAGGTTAAAGCGGGCCGTAAGGAATGGATCGCCCTCGGCGTTCTGCTCCTGCCCGTGCTGCTCGTCTCCATGGACCTGACGGTCCTCTACTTCGCGATCCCCTCCATCAGCGAGGACCTGAAGCCGTCCGGCAGCGAGCAGCTGTGGATGATCGACATCTACGGCTTCGTCCTGTCCGGAGTCCTGCTCACCATGGGTGCGCTCGGCGACCGCATCGGCCGCCGCCGCCTCCTGCTGATCGGTGCCGTGGTCTTCGGCGGCGGCTCCCTGCTCGCCGCCTACGCATCCAACCCCGAGATGATCATCATCGCCCGGGCCCTGCAGGGCATCGGCGGCGCGACCCTCATGCCCTCCACCCTGGCGCTGATCCGCAACCTGTTCCGCGACCAGACCCAGCGGCGCACCGCCGTCGCGGTGTGGTCCACCGGCATGGCCGCCGGCGCGGCGCTGGGCCCCGTGGTCAGCGGCGCGCTCCTCACCGGCTTCTGGTGGGGTTCGGTCTTCCTCATCAACGTCCCCGTGATGCTGCTCCTGCTGGTGACGGCGCCGTTCCTGCTGCCGGAGTTCAAGGACGCCGCGGCCGGAAAGTTCGATCCTGTAAGCGCCGCGCTCTCGCTCGCCATCGTGCTGCCGGTCATCTACGGCTTCAAGAAGATCGCCGTGGACGGCTTCGCCGTCACCCACGTCGTCGCCATCGCGGTCGGCCTGGCCATCGTCCCGCTGTTCCTGCGGCGCCAGCGCACCAGCTCCGACCCGATGATCGACATCTCGCTGTTCCGCAACCGCGCGTTCGGCGCCTCGGTGACCGTCAACATGCTGGCCTGCTTCACCCTGGTCGGCTACTCGCTCTTCAGCACCCAGTACATGCAGTCGGTCCTCGGCATGACCGCGCTGAAGTCCGCGCTGTGGACGATCCCCGGCACCCTCGCCGTGGGCGCCGTCGTGCCCGTCGCCACCGTGCTCGTGCGCACCGTCAAGCCCGCCCACATCATCGGCGCCGGGTTCACCATCGCCACCCTGGCGCTCCTGATGCTCACCCAGGTGCCCGCCGAGGACGGCCTGGTCCTGATCCTGATCGGCATCATCGCGCTCGCCGTCGGGCTCACCCCGGTCCTCACCCTGGTCACCGAGCTCGTCGTCGGCCAGGTGCCGCCGGAGCGCGCCGGTACCGCCTCCGCCCTGCTCCAGACCGGCCAGGAGCTCGGCGGCGCCCTCGGCGTCGCCGTCCTCGGCAGCATCGGCGCCGCCGTGTACCGCAACAGCTCCGAGCTGGACGCCCCGGCCGGGGTGCCCGCCGACGCGCTGGACCAGGCCCGCGAGACCATCGGCGGAGCCCTGGCCGCCGCCGGCAAGCTCTCGGGCGAGGCCTCGGCCAACCTGATCGAGGCGGCCCGCGCCGCGTTCACGACCGAGGTGCACGCCGCCTCGGTGGCCGGCGCGGTCGTCATGGCGGGCGCCGCCGTGTTCGCCCTGATCGGGCTGCGCGCCGTCCAGACCGACAACCAGCGGGCCGCCGAACTGGCCGCCCAGGCCGCCCCGGTGGAGCGGGCCGGCCAGCCGGGCACCGGCACGGCCTGACGCGCAGCCGCCCCACACCCCCCACAGGCCCTGCCACAGGGCCCACCGACAGCCGCCCAGGACCTGAACCCCCGCCGGTCCTGGGCGGCTTCGCCATGCCCGGGGACCGTCCCGAACCCCTTCCCGGCCGCCGGGCGCCAGGGGCCGCCGTAAGGGTAGGGCTGGGGTCCGATCTGGGGTCCGGTGGCCGATTCCTCTCCCTAGCATCGAACCGCATTCGAGCAGACGCTCGGAACTGCCAGGCACCAGGCTGGAGGAATATCCGCATGTCCCTGCTGGCAACCGATTCTGTCGAGACGGCACGGTTCCGCGCATACGGGCCGCGGCAGCTCGACGAGATCGCCGACCGCCACGGCCTGCCCGCCGACATACGGGAGACCGTCCGGCTCGTGTCGATGGTCCTGCCCTTCCGGGTCAACGAGTACGTCCTGTCGCAGCTGATCGACTGGGACCGCATCCCGGACGACCCGATGTTCCAACTGGTCTTCCCCCAGAAGGGGATGCTCACCGAGCAGAACGAGCGGGACCTGGCCACCCTGTCCGCGGACCCCGCTTCGAAGATCGCCCTGCGGACCCTCGTCCAGCAGATCCGCGGCCGGCTCAACCCGCACCCGTCCGGCCAGAAGGAGCTCAACGTCCCCACCCGGGAGGGCGCCGAGATCGCCGGGCTCCAGCACAAGTACCGCGAGACGGTCCTGTACTTCCCGAGCCAGGGCCAGACCTGCCACTCGTACTGCACCTACTGCTTCCGCTGGGCCCAGTTCGTCGGGGACGCGGACCTGCGCTTCGCGGCGCCCGACCCGAGCGGCCTCATCTCCTACCTCGGCTCCCACCCCGACGTCACCGACGTGCTGGTGACCGGTGGCGACCCGATGGTGATGTCTACTGAGCGGCTGCGCTCCCACCTGGAGCCGCTGCTCTCCGTGGACACCGTACGGACCATCAGGATCGGTACGAAGTCCGTCGCGTACTGGCCGCAGCGGTTCGTCACCGACCCGGACGCCGACGACGTGCTGCGTCTCTTCGAGAAGGTCGTGGCCTCCGGCCGCAACCTCGCCGTCATGGCGCACTTCAGCCACCCCCGGGAGCTCGGCACCGACCTGGCGCGTCGCGCGATCGCCCGGATCAGGTCCACCGGCGCCCTCGTCTACTGCCAGGCGCCGCTGATCGCCCGCGTCAACGACGACCCGGACGTCTGGAGCCGGATGTGGCGGGCCGAACTCGCCGCCGGTTCGGTCCCGTACTACATGTTCGTGGAGCGCGACACCGGCCCGTACGACTACTTCCGGGTGCCGCTCGCCCGGGCTGCCGAGATCTTCCAGTCGGCCTACCGCACCCTCCCGGGCCTGGCCCGTACGGTCCGCGGCCCGGTGATGTCCGCGACTCCCGGCAAGGTGGCCGTGGACGGCGTCGTCGAGAACGCCGAGGGCCGGTTCTTCCAGCTGCAGATGGTCCAGGCCCGTGATCCCTCCCTGGTCGGCCGGCCCTTCCTGGCGCACTTCGACCCCGAGGCCGCCTGGCTGGACGAACTGCGGCTCGACCGCACCGTACCGGCCGACATCGCGCGTGCGCTCGCCGGACCGGCGTGGCAGGGCGAGAAGGAGCTCTTCGGGACCAAGGCGGCCGCACCGGTGGGGAGCCCGGCATGAGCGACATGCGGATGTCACCGAACCTGGCCCTCAACCAGCTGGTGGCACAGCGCCAGGCGGCCGGCGAGCCGCTGATCCACCTCGGCTTCGGGGAGTCCAGACTCCCCGCGTTCGCGCCGCTGGTGGAACGGCTCGCCGCCGGGGCGACCCGCAACGCCTACGGGCCGGTGGCCGGCTCGCCCGCGGTCCGGGGCGCCGCCGCGGGGTACTTCAACCGCCGCCGCATCCCCACCGACGCCGACCAGATCGTGGTCGCCCCGGGCAGCAAACCGCTGCTGATGGCCCTCAACCTGGCCGTCCCCGGCGACGTGCTGTTGCCCCGCCCCGCGTGGAACACGTACGCCCCGCAGGCCCGGCTGGCCGGCAAGCACCCGATCGCCGTCCCGATCCCCGAGGAGTGCGGCGGGGTACCGGACCCGGACGCCCTGCGCGAGTGCATCACCGCGGCGCGCGTGCTCGGCCGCGACCCGCGCATCATGGTGCTGACCCTGCCGGACAACCCGACCGGCACCCTGGCGTCGCCCCCGCTCATCCGCGAACTGTGCGCGATCGCCGAGGAGGAGGGGCTGCTGATCGTCTCGGACGAGATCTACCGGGACGTGGTGCACGACCCGGCCACCGAGTACCTCAGCCCCGCCGAAGTGGCCCCCGAGTGCACGGTCATCGCCACCGGCCTGAGCAAGAGCCTCGCCCTGGGCGGCTGGCGCATCGGTGTGGCCCGCTTCCCGCAGGGCCCCTGGGGCGAGTGGATCCGCACCGGAGTGGTCTCTGTGGCCAGCGAGGTCTGGTCGACGCTGGCGGGGCCCATGCAGGCGGTGGCCGAGTACGCCTTCAGCGAGCCGCAGGACGTCCGCGACAGGCTCCGGGCCAGCGCCCGGCTGCACGGGATCGTCGCGCGCGAGGTCCACCGCATCACCGTGGAGGCGGGCGCCCGCTGCCGACCGCCCACCGGGGCCTTCTACGTCTACCCCGACTTCGAGCCGGTCCGCGAGGAGCTGGCGAAGTACGAGGTGACCGACTCGCCGACGCTGGCCCGGCGGATGCTCGACCTCGGGATCGTGGTGCTCGCCGGACACCTGCTAGGCGACGAGGGGGACGCCCTGAGGTTCAAGTGCGCCACCAGCATGCTGTACGGCGAGACGGCGGAGCAGCAGCAGCTCTCGCTCGAGGCGCGGGACCCGCTCGCCCTGCCGCACGTCCGCTCGAATCTCGACAGGATCGAGGAGAGTTTTCAGCGGCTGATCCCCTGACCGTCTTCTGCCGCGAAAAGAGAAGCGGCCCGACTTGGATGTGAAATCCTCGTCGGGCCGGTCGGTGGACCGATTTTCTCACGCGGCGGATTCGGTTTCGGTTATCAGGGTTTTCCAGAGGACGTCCGGGCTCGCGAAATTCTCCAGTTTCAGCGCGTCGTCCAGGAAGCGGACGTCGTAGGCGCCTTCCAGGGCGGCGAGCAGTTCGACCGTTCCCATGGAGTCAAGCCCCAGGTCACGGAGTTGTGTGTCCCCGGTCAGTTTCTCGTCGGGGGAGAGGTAGGGCAGGAACGGGCGAATGACGGCTTCGAAAGCGCCGTCCCAGGTGTGATTCGTGAGTTCTGGCATACGGGAATGATGGGGGCGGCCGCCAACGGCTGTCAATGCATCCCGGAAATGCGCCCGGAAAGCGTCCGGAAAAGAGCTTGCCGGTAATTCTGGCGAGGAGGAGCAGAAATGGAACCATTGGCGCGGACCGCGCTGCACGCACGTTTTCTGCGCGGTCTGGAACGCTCACCGCGCGGGGTGGCGGTGCGCGTCGGGAAGGAGACCGTCGACTACACGACGGTCCACGAACTGGCCCTGTCCTGGGCGGGGGCCCTGCTCGCCGCCCCCGGCGGGCCGCCGAAGGCCGTCGGCATCCTGGCGGGCCGCAGCGTGACCTCGTACGTCGCCGTCCTGGCGAGCCTGTACGCGGGACTCCCCGCGGTGCCGGTACTGGCCGACTTCCCGCCCGGCAAGATCGCCTCGATGCTCGCGTCGGCGGAGGTCTCCGCCCTCGTCGTCGACGAGGAGGGCGCGGCCCTGCTCCGGGACCCCGACGGCCTCGCCACGGATCTCGCGACGGGGCTCGGGGGCCTCCCGGTGCTCGCACCGGACCTCGGCCGCGAGCAGGCCGAGGCGCTGGCCGCCGGCGGAGCGCTGCCGCTGTTCGCCGCCCGGGAGACCGCGCTGGCACAGCCGCGGTCCGCCGCTCCCGACGACGTGGCCTACATCCTGTTCACGTCCGGCTCCACCGGCCGGCCCAAGGGCGTACGGCTCACGCACGGCAACACGGCGCACTACTTCGCGCTGATGGACGCCTGGTACGACTTCACGTCCGACGACGTCTTCTCCCAGGCCGCCAACCTCAACTGGGACTCCGCGGTCTCGGACCTGTGGTGCGCCTGGGCGGTGGGCGCCCCGCTGGTCTCGGTCTCCCCCCACGCCTACCGCGACCTCCCCGCCTTCGTCGCCGAGCACGGCATCACCGTCTGGTTCTCGGCCCCCAGCGTGATCTCGCTGTCCCGCCGCACCGGCCGCCTGGTGCCGGGCAGCATGCCCTCGCTGCGCTGGACCTACTTCGGCGGCGAGGCGCTCCAGTTCCAGGACACCGACGCCTGGCAGCAGGCCGCCCCCCACTCCGCGGTGATCAACGTCTACGGCCCGACCGAGATGACCATCACCACCCACCGCCACCGCTGGTCCCCGCAGGAGTCGACCCGGCTCGGCGTCAACGGCGTGGTACCGCTCGGCCTGCTCCACGACGGCCACGCGGAACTGCTCCTGGACGAAGCGGGCGCCCCGGCGGTGGACGAAGGCGAACTGTGGCTGTCCGGGCCGCAGTTGTCGGCCGGCTACCTGGACCCCGAGGACGGAGCGGGCAAGTACCTGGAGCGCGACGGCGTCCTGTGGTACCGCACCGGCGACCGGGTCCGCCGCCTCGCCGGAGGCGAACTGGTCTACCTGGGCCGTACGGACTCCCAGGTGCAGGTGCAGGGCTACCGGGTCGAACTGGCCGAGGTGGAACACGCACTGCGCGCCGGGACCCCGGTGACCGACGCGGTGGTCGTCGGCGTCCCCGTGGCCAACAGCACCGAACTGGTCGCCTTCTACCTCGGCGGGCAGCGCACGCCGCAGGAGTTCCACCGCGACCTGGCCGGTCTGCTGCCCGCGCAGCTGATCCCGCGCCACTACCACCGGCTGGACGAGTTTCCCCTGAACACCAACAAGAAGACCGACCGGCTGGAGCTCACCGCACGCGCTGCCGCACTGCACGGCAACCGCGTCCCGGTGACCGCCGGCTGATCGACGAACCCCATCACAGCACGGAAGAGGAAGTCCCATGCGCACAAGACCCCGGTCCCGGCAGGGAGTGGTCCGCCGATTCGCGCTGCTCGCCGTAGCCGCACTGACCGCCACGCTGTTCACCGCGCCGGCCACCAACGCGTCCTCGCCCCCGTCCTCCTGGCCGACCGGCGGCCACGACCTCCGCAACAGCCGCACCAACCCGCAGGAAACGACGATCTCCAAGGCCAACGTCGGCCGCCTCAAGGCCAAGTGGACGTACGCCACCCACGGCGACGTCTCGGCCACCCCGGCCGTGGTCGGCGGAGCCGTGTACTTCCCCGACTGGGGCGGCTACCTGCACAAGGTGGAGGCCAAGACCGGCCGTCCGATCTGGTCGCGCAAGGTCTCCGACTACACCGGTGACCCGGCCTCCGTCTCCCGGACCAGCCCGACCGTCGTCGGCGGCAAGCTCTACATCGCCGACTGGAACAAGGCCGTCCTGATGTCGGTCGACGCCTCCAACGGCAACCTGGTGTGGAAGCGGGAGATCGACACCCAGTACAAGGCGGTGCTGACCCAGTCGCCCGTCGTGCACGAAGGCGTGATCTACCAGGGGGTCTCCTCCCGCGAGTCCGAGGGCGCCCTCGACCCGGCCTACCCCTGCTGCACGTTCCGCGGCAGCGTGAACGCCATCGACGCCGCCACCGGCAACCTCCTGTGGCGCCAGTACACGACCCCCGACAACGGCGGCAAGGCCGGCGGCTACAGCGGCGTGGCCGTCTGGGGCACCCCGGCGCTGGACCCGTCGACCAACACGGTGTACTTCACCACCGGCAACAACTACACCGTCCCGCAGTCCGTCAGCGACTGCCAGACGGCCGGCCACACCCCGGCCGAGTGCTACGCACCGGACAACTACGTGGACACGGTCCTGGCCCTCGACATGACGACCGGCCGCGTCAAGTGGAACACCGGGGCCAAGCGCTTCGACGCCTGGAACACCGGCTGCATCCCCGGATTCCCGCCCAACAACTGCCCGCCGAACCCCGGCTACGACTACGACTTCGGCGACGGCGCCCACCTGTTCACCATCAAGGGCCCGAACGGCTGCCCCCGCAAGGTGATCGGCGCGGGCGAGAAGAGCGGCGAGTACTGGCTGATGGACGCGGCCACCGGCGCCGTGGTCTGGAGCGCGGCGGCCGGCCCCGGCGGCCACATCGGCGGCATCGAATGGGGTACCGCCAACGACGACAAGCGGATCTACGTCGCCGAGGCCAACTTCAACAAGCTGCCCTACCAGCTGGCCGACGGCTCCACGACGACCCGCAGCTCGTTCGCGGCGCTCGACCCGCAGACCGGAAAGATCCTGTGGCAGGTCGCGGACCGCAGCGACGGCTTCGCCTGGGGCGCCCTGACCGCCGCCAACGGCGTCGTCTTCGGCGGCTCCACCAGCGGCCGCATGTACGCGCTCGACGCGGCGACCGGTGCCTACCTGTGGGACTTCACCGCACCGTACTCGTCCAACGCGGGCCCCGCGGTCGTCGACGGCACCGTCTACTGGGGCAACGGCTACGCCCGCTTCGCCAACGGCGGCGGAACCACCGGCAGCCTCACCGAGGGCACCTTCTACGCCTTCACGGTGGACGGCAAGTGACCGGACAGGACACGTGAGAGGGGCCGGTACCCACTGGGTACCGGCCCCTCCCGTCGTCCGTGCGCCACATGTCCGGCGGGCCGGGCGGCCGACCGGGCGTCAGGCAGCCGCAGGCAGCCGCCGGCGCACCGGCCGCATCGCCGACCTGGGCGTCACCGGAACCACCTCGAAGGCGCGCGTGGTGCACGCGACACGGGTGAACAGCCCGTCCTGCCCGGACACGTACAGCCGGCCGACACCGGCCCGCTCCAACGAGGCCACCACGTCCGGCCACCGCACCGTACGGACGAAACCGTCCAGCAGCATCCCGCGCACCTCTTCGCCGGTGGTCACCACCCGGCCGTCCTGGTCCGCGACGACCGGCAGCCGCGGCTCGGACCAGGCCAGTCCGTCGAAGATCTCGGCGTCCACCCGGTCACGCAGCCCGCCGAAGAGGTACGAGTGCATGGGCGGCTTCATCGTGTACATCGACATGCCGCCCAGCGAGCGGATCCGCCGCTGCAGCCAGTCGAGTACCGACTCGTGCACCGTCAGCATCGTGAAGTCGTGGTCGACGACGCAGGACACGTCGTTCCACTCGCCGCGCTCGTCGAGCTCCTGGCGCATCAGCGCGACCTTGTCCTGCGGCACGCGCGCGATCGACTGGGTCACCAGGGCGGGGTGCTCCCGCGCGAAGTAGTCCTCCATCGTGTCGGCGAGCCGCGCCGTCATCCGTACGGCATCGGCGAAATCGAGCACTCCGCTGTACACGGCGGCGGCCCGGGCGCCGAAGCTCGGCCCCGTCACGTACGCGGGCGCGATCTCCAGCCGGTCCGTCGCCCACCGTGCCAGCGCGAGGCAGTTCACCACGAACGAGATCTGCCCGTAGAGCGAGTAGTCGCCGTCGGCCTGCTGGTACCGGTCGGCCAGCGAGAAGCCCAGCACGTCGTCGGCGATCGCGTGCAGCTCCCGCGCGTACGGGTTGACCAGCATGAACCTGGCGACCTCGGAGAAGGCGGTCGGTTGCATACCGGGGAAGACGATCGCCGCTTCCCGCGGCGTCCCGGTGTCGGTGTCGGTGTCGATGTCCATGGACCGAGGGTCGCCCGCGCGTCCGCACGCCGAGCACCCCTGCCGCCCCCTAAGGACCTGTCCGGAGGCGCCCCGACAGCCCTCGCGCAAGCGCCCCTTAAGGATGCGCGCGGAGGATCGCCGGTAAACGAGGTCCGCAGATCCACGGGCCCGCAGACGCGAGGGGATGCCGCGGATGTCAGAGTCACGCTTCGCCACCTTCACCGAACTGCTCCGCGTTCGGACGGCTGAACTCGCCGACGAGGATGTGCACATCTTCCTCCGCGACACGGTCGGCGGAGCGCAGGCCGAGCACCTCACGTACGGGGAGCTGGACCGGGAGGCGAGACGCATCGCGGCCTGCCTCCAGGAGTACGGAGTGACCGAGCAGCCCGTGCTGCTCGTCTACTCCTCGACCGCCGAGTTCCTCAAGGCCTTCGCCGGCTGCCTCTACGCGGGCGCCGTCGCGGTCCCCGTACCGATGCCGGGCGAAGCCGGCCGCGACAAGCGGCTCAACCGCACCACCGCCGTCCTGAAGGACACCGGCGCCAAGGTGGTCCTCACCGAGACGTCCGCGGCGCCCGACGTCGCGCTCTGGCTCGCCCGCAACTCCCGCCCGGACGCGGCCTGCGTGGTCACCGACGTCCCCGGCATCGGCGACCCCGACGCCTGGCGGCCCGTCACGGCGCGCCCCGACGACCTGGTGTTCCTCCAGTACACCTCCGGCTCGGTCTCCGAACCGCGCGGTGTGACCGTCTCGCACCGCAACCTCCTGGCCAACCAGGCCGCCCTGCAGAAGGTGCTGCACACCACCCGCGAGGACCGTTTCGGCAGCTGGCTGCCGTACTTCCACGACATGGGCCTCGTCGCCCACCTGCTGCACCCGGTGTGGCTCGGCAGCCACAGCGTCCAGGTCACCCCGCTGTCCTTCGTCAAGCGCCCCCTGCGCTGGCTCCAGGCCATCGACGAGTACGGCGTCACCGTCGGCGGCGGCCCCAACTTCTGCTACGACCTGTGCGTGCGGCGGGTGAAGGACGATCAGGTCGCCGGCCTGGACCTGTCCCGCTGGCGCCTCGCCCTCAACGGCGCCGAACCGGTGCGCCCCGAGAGCCTGGACGAGTTCGCCGAGAAGTTCGCCCCGGCCGGATTCCGCCCCGAGGCCCTGCGTCCCTGCTACGGACTGGCAGAGGCGACCCTCGTCGTCTCCGGCGGCGTCCCCGGCACCCCGCACGTCCGCAAGGACTTCAACAAGACCGCCCTGGAACGCGACCGGGTGATCGGCGCCGGGCCCGCCGCCACCGGCACCGAGCGCGTCCAGACCCTCGTCGGCTGCGGCGCCCCCGTCGACGTCGAAGTACGCATCGTCGACCCGCTGACCCACCACGAACTCCCGCCCGGTGCGGTCGGCGAGATCTGGCTGCGCGGCTACAGCGTCGCCCGCGGCTACTGGCAGCGGCCCACCGAGACCGTACGGACCTTCCGGGCCAGCCTCAACGACGAGGAGAGCAACTTCCTGCGCACCGGCGACCTCGGGATGCTCGACAACGGCGAGCTGTTCGTCACCGGGCGGCTCAAGGAAGTCGTGATCATCAACGGCCGCAACGTGTACCCGCAGGACATCGAATGGGCGGCGCGGACCGTGAGCCCCGCCCTGACCTTCGGCGTGGGCGCCGCGTTCTCCGTGGACGCCGGACGGGAGCACCTCGTCCTCGTCCAGGAGGTACGCGGAGCGGGCAGCGAGGAACTGCGGACCGTCGCCCAGAAGATCCAGGCCCTGATCGGCAAGGAGTTCGAGATCCCGGCGGGCAACATCCTGCTGGTCCGTCCCGGCGCCGTGCGCCGCACCAGCAGCGGCAAGGTCCAGCGCACCCTGATGCGCAAGCTCTTCCTCGACGGCGTGGTCCGCGGCGAGTACGAGGTCCTCACCCCGGACGTGTGGGCGCTGGCCCGCTCCGAGGACGTGCTGTTCGGCGAAGACCTGCTGCGGCCGGAAGGAGCCGACGGAGGAAGAAGGTGGTGACAGCCCTCCTCGGCGACCAGGCCGTGGCGCACCGGCGCGAGAGCGTCGTGCGGACCCGGGTCGCCGCCTTGGAGTCGCTGCTCGGCGACCCCTCGGACCCCGCCAACCCGGTCGGCTACACGGCGCTGCTGGAGGCGGACCGGGCCGCCGTGCCCTTCGCAGCCGGCGAGGCGCTGCTCGACGACTTCGGGATCACCGACGAGTACATCCCCCAGGCCCTCGGCGGCCGGCTCGACGGGATGGACACCCTGGTCAGGATCATGCGCCCGGTCTTCCGCCGGGACGTGGGCCTGGCCATGGGCCACGGCATGACCACCTTCATGGCCGCCTCCGACGTCTGGACCGCCGGCAGCTCCCGGCAGCGGCACTGGCTGGCCCGGCTGCTGCGCGACGGCGGCAAGGCGGCCATCGCCCAGCACGAGACCGCCCACAGCAACGACTACGTCCGCAGCCAGGTCACCGCCCGGCGCGGCCCGCACGGCTATCTGATCAGCGGGGGAAAGCCCCTCGTCAACAACCTGGAGCGGGCCGGCGCGCTGGTGCTGTTCTGCCGTACCGACCCCGCGCCCGGCAGCCGCAGCCACTCGGTGATGCTGCTGGAACCCGAGCAGCTCACCGACGCACGCGCCGCGGTGACGGCCCGCCGCACTCCGGTGGGCCTGCGCGGCTGCCGGTTCGCCGGAGTGGAGTTCGACGACTGCCCGGTGCCCGGCTCCGCCCTGCTCGGCCCGGAGGGCAGCGGCATCGAGACCGCCCTGCGCTCCTTCCAGATCAGCCGTACGGTGATCGCCGCGTCGGCCGTCGCCGCGCTCGACACCAGCCTGCGCACGGCCGTCCGCTTCGACCGCGAGCACTCCGGCGGCTGGCAGGCCCGAGGCATCGACGGGAGCCGCACCGGCGCGGCACTGACCAGCGCCTTCGTCAACCTGCTGCTCTACGACAGCCTCGCCGTCGTCGCCACCAGGGCCCTGCACCTGCTGCCCGCCGAGACCAGCGTCTACTCGGCGGCGCTCAAGTACCTGCTGCCCCGGGTGCTCACCGAGACCATGTACGACCTGTCCATCGTCCTCGGCTCCGGCTTCTACACCCGCGAGGGCAGCCTCGGCATCTTCCAGAAGCACGTCAGGGACGTACCGGTGCTCAGCCTCGGTCACGCCGGCACGGTCGCCTGCCAGGCCACCGTCATCCCCCAGATGCCGCGCCTGGCCCAGACCTCGTGGTTCCTGGAGGACGAGGCCCCCGCGGGCCTGTTCCGGCTGCGCGGCGACCTGCCACCGCTGCGCACCGACCGGCTCAGCCTCGCGTGCGGGCGGGACTCCCTCACCGCGACGATGCTCGCCGTCAGCGCGGGCATCGACGGCGGCGGTCCCGTCGAGCGCGCCCTGCGCACGCTCGCCGGCCAGCTCGTCGAGGAGTTCCGGGACGTACGCGGCCGCGTGCTCAGGCTGGAGGCGGCCGGTTCGGCGGCCTCCGCGCAGCCCGCGCGGTTCGCGCTCATGGACCGTTACGCGCTGCTGCTGGCCGCGGCCGCCGTCCTGGGCCTGTGGGACCAGGGCCGGTACGGGCCCGACCCGTTCCTCGCCGACCCGTGCTGGGCGGCGGCCGCACTGCACCGCATCGCCCGCCGGCTGGGCACGCGCGTGGCCGACCTGCCACCGGAGTGCGAGACCCGGATCCGGCACGAGGTGCAGCTCCGCTTCAGCACCCAGATCAGCTACGACCTCTACTCCACCCCCATCCCGGGCTGACCGGGCCCTGGGCCGTACGCACCGAAGGAGTCCCACGATGACCGTTCCCACCAGCCGGCACACCGCGACCACGGCGACCGCGGTCGGCGTACCGCCGCACGCCTGGCTGTCGGCCCGGCTCTCGCTGTACCTGCGCCGGGCTCCCGAGACCATCGACCCGACCGTGCCGCTCGCCGAGTACGGCATGGACTCGGTGGCCGCGCTGAGCCTGTGCGGAGACCTGGAGGACGAGTTCGGCCTGGAGGTGGAGCCGACGCTGCTGTGGGACCACCCGACCGTGGAGAGCCTGGTCCGTCACCTGTCGGCCGTCCTCGCCGCCACCGATCCGTCCGCGCGGGACCAGCGCTGATGGGGGACATCGCCATCGTCGGCATCGACTGCGCGTTCCCCGGGGCGGCGGGCGTGCAGGCGTACTGGGACCTGCTGCTGCGGGGCGGGGCCGCGATCGGCCCCGTCCCCGGACAGCGCTGGGAAGCGGAGGACTTCCCCGCTGTCAGCGGCAGCGGCGGCTTCCTCGGCGACGTCGATGTCTTCGACAGCGACTTCTTCTCCGTCACCCCGCGCGAGGCCGCCGCGATGGACCCGCACCAGCGGCTGCTGCTGCCCTGCGCCTGGCGCGCCCTGGAGGACTCCGGCCGCGCCCCCGGCGAACTCGCCGGCACCGAGACCGGCGTGTTCGTCGGGATGATGGGCGGCGAGTGGGGCCGCCTCACCATGAGCGACCTCGCGCGCGTCACCCCGCTCCTCGGCGCCGGCAGCAGCGCCGGGATGGCAGCCAACCGGATCTCGTACCACTTCAACTTCACAGGGCCGAGCCTCGCCGTCGACACCGCCTGCTCCTCCTCGCTCGTCGCCGTGCACCTCGCCGCCACCTCCCTGCTGGCCGGGGAGTGCGACACCGCCCTCGCCGGCGGCGTCAACATCGTGCTGTCGCCCTCCCTGGGCATGGTCTACGGACAGCTCGGCCTGGCCGCCGCCGACGGCCGCTGCAAGCCCTTCAGCGCCGACGCCGACGGCATCGGCCGCAGCGACGGCGTCGGCCTGGTCGTGCTGCGCAGGCTCGACGACGCAGTTGCCGACGGGCAGCGGATCTACGCCGTGCTGCGCGGCAGCGCCGTCAACCAGGACGGCCGCAGCAACGGGGTCATCGCCCCCAACCGCTGGTCGCAGCAACGGGTGCTGAACTCCGCGTACCGGCGGGCCGGTGTCACCCCGGACCACGTCGCGTTCGTGGAGGGGCACGGCACCGGGACCGTACTCGGCGACGCCATCGAGTGCGCGGCGCTCGGCGCGGTGCACGGGGTCCCCCGCGACACCCCGTGCGCGCTCGGCTCCGTCAAGGGCAACCTCGGCCACACCGAGGGCGCGGCGGGCATCGCCGGACTCATCAAGACCGCGCTGGCCCTGCACCACCGCATCGTCCCCGCCAGCCTCTTCGCCGACCGGGAGAACCCGCAGCTGCGGCTCGCCGACCGGGGCCTGCGGCTGCTGAAGTCCCCGATGCGGCTGCCGCGCGGCGAGAGCCTCGCCGGGGTGAGCAGCTTCGGCATGGGCGGTACCAACGCCCACGCGATCCTGGGCACGGCGCCCCGGCTCCGCCGGACCGCTGCCGCCGCCCGGGCCCGTACGGGCAGCGCCCGCGGGCCGGTCGGCGTGTTCACCGTCAGCGGCGACACCCCCGAGGCGCTGCGCCGCAACCTCGCCGCCCAGGCCGACGCGGTCGCCAGGCGGCCGCGCGGCGGCGCCGCGGCCCTGTGCTGGAGCAGCAACCGCGTCAAGACCGGCCTGCCGCACCGGTTCGCGCTCACCGTGCGCGACACCGACGAGCTGGTCGACGAACTGCGCCGGGCCGCCGCCCAGGACGGCGCCGGGAACGCCGGCCGCCCGTGGGGGCGACCGGTCGTGGCCTTCCTCTTCACCGGACAGGGCACCGAGTACCCCGGCATGACGGCGCAGCTCCACCACGAGTCGCAGGCCTACCGCCGTCATCTCGCCGAGGCCGACGAGGCCCTCGCCGGACCCCTGGGCACCTCGGTGCGCGAACTGATCCTCGGCGGCGACGAGCGGGTGCACCGGCCGGAGTTCGCGCAGCCCGCCCTGTTCGCCGTCGGCTACGCCCTGGCCCGCACCCTCACCTCGCTCGGTATCGCCCCGGCCGCCGTGCTCGGCCACAGCCTGGGCGAGTACGCGGCGGCCGTGACCGCGGGCGCCCTCGGCCTGGAGGAGGCCGCCCGCCTGGTCGTCCGGCGCGGCGCGCTGATCGGCGAACTGCCCCGGGGCGGCGGCATGATCGCCGCCGCCACCGGACCCGAGGAGCTCGCCGGGATCCTGGCGACGGAGCCGGAGGCCGTCGTGGCCGTGCTGAACGGCCCCGCGGACACCGTGGTCTCCGGGCCCCTGGACGTCCTGGCGAGGATCGGCAAGGAGCTGACCGGGCGCGGCGTACGGGTCAGGGAGCTGCCCGTCTCCCACGCCTTCCACTCGGTCCTGATGGCCCCGGCCGCAGCCGGGCTGCGTACCGCCGAGGTGCGGTGCGCGACGCCCGCGCTGCCCGTGGCCTCGACCCGGTACGGCCGGATGCTGCACCACGAGCCCATGGACGCCGGCTATTGGGCCGACCAGATCGAGGAGCCCGTGCTCATGGACACCGCGCTGGGAGCGCTCGCCTCGGACATCGCCCCCACCCATCTGATCGAGATCGGTCCGCGCACCCAGCTGCTGCAGATCGCCGCCCGGGGCGGGCGGGCGCCGGGGGCCGAGTTCCTGCACCCCGCCCCGGGCCCCGAGGCGACCGGCCGGGACCTGGCCGAGACGGTCGCCGCGCTGCACCGCTGCGGACTCGACCCGCTCTGGGAGGAGCTGTACGCCCCAGAGCACCGCGTCGTCGAGCCGCTGAGCCCGTACGTCTTCTCCTCGGCCCAGCGCTACTGGGACCGGCGGACGCCGCCGCCCGCCGCCCCGCTCCCGGCTCCGGCCGAGGAGCGTCGGCCGGAGGGCGCGCCTGAGCGGCGGTCCTCCGAGGCCGCGCCCGCCACCGCCCGCGACGCCACCGCCCGCGACGCCGGCGACCCGGTGCTGCTCGCGGTGGTCGAGGCGGTCACCGAGGTCGGCGGATACCCGCCGGAGCGCGTGGTGCGCGAGGCCCGGTTCCACGAGGACCTCGGCTTCGACTCCGTGATGATCATGCAGCTCAAGAACCGGGTGGAGGCCCGGCTGCCACGCGTCGGCGAGGTGTCCGTCCAGCAGATGCTGCCCGCGCTGAACTCCGTCGGCTCGCTGTCCGAGTTCCTCGGCGACCTGATCACGGCGAGGTCGGCATGACGGGCCCCGCCGTCTACCTCGCGGCCACCGGTACGGCGCTGCCCGGCGACCCGGTGGACAACACCGCGCTCGGCCGGCTGCTGGGCGTGAGCGAAGAGTGGATCGACGTCTTCGTCGGCACCCGGACCCGGCACTTCGGCTGGGACCCGGAGACCGGGGAGGTCCGCGGCTCGCTGGCCGACCTGTGCGCCGAGGCCGGAGCGCAGGCCATCGACGCCTCCGGGCTCGACCCCGCCGACATGGAGTTCCTGGTACTCGCGACCGCGACCCCCGACCTGCTGCTGCCGACCACCGCGAGCGAGGTCGCCGACCGGCTGGGCCTGGGCCATCTGCCCGTCTTCCAGCTCCAGTCGGGCTGTTCCGGCGCGATCCAGGCCCTCGACCTCGGCCGCACGCTGATCACCGGCGGCCGCCGGGCCGGCCTGATCCTCGGCGGGGACGTCACGCACCGCTTCCTGTCGCCGCGGGGGGACACCGCCCGGATGCCCACCGAGGAACTGGTCAACTACGTCCTGTTCGGCGACGGCGCCGGAGCCGCGGTCCTCACCGACGAGCCCGAGGGCGAGCGGGTGGCCGTACGGGCGGTGCTGAACTCCTGGACCGGGCAGGGCCGTCCGCCCGGCCAGGTGCTCGACTGGTACGGGACCACTGACCGCCACTCGGAGCGGCGGATGCTCGCCGAGGACTACAAGGCGATCGAGGAGCACGTGCCGTCGATCTCCGTGGAGATCCTCTGGGAGCTGCTCGGCGGACTCGGCTGGAGCCTGGACGACATCGGCTACCTGCTGCCGCCCCAGCTGTCCCGGCGGATGACCGCCCGGATCCTGGAGCGGCTGCCGGTCACCTCCGCGCGGGAGATCTCCTGCGTCTCGGAGACCGGCAACACGGGAAACGCCCTGCCGTTCCTGCAACTCGACCGGCTGCTGCCGACGTTCGCCACCGGAGAGCGCGCACTCGCGCTGTGCGTGGAGTCCAGCAGGTGGATCAGAGCCGGGTTCGCCCTGGAGAAGGTGTGAGGCGTCGATGACGACGGGACTGGACCGGCTGCGCGACCTGCGCACGCGGGGCCTGCTGGAGAAGGAGTACGACCAGGTGCCGGCGCTGCTCGCCGACGAGAGCGGACCGGGCGGCGCGGGCACGCCCGCGGGCGCCGCCGCCGGGGCCGCGGCCGGGCGGCTGCTCGCCGGGCTCGACCCCGACGCCGTGCTGGCCCACCATCCGCGGACACCGGTCGTGACGGTGGCCGTCACAGGCCAGTCCACGGTCGGGCACGTCGTCGATCCCCTCACGGGTGAACTGGCCCGCCACGGACTGCTGTTGCGTCCCGTCCTCGGCGAGCACGGCACCTATCTGCGCGACCTGACCGGGCCCGGCGGTGACCTGCGGGAGGCAGCACCGGATCTGACGCTGTGCCTGCTCGACGCGGAGACCGTGTTCAGCGAGGTCCCCGCGGTGTGGCGGGCCGAGGACGTCGAAGCGGCGGGCGAGGAGGTGCTGCGCCGGTGCGCCGCTCTCGCGGACCGCGCCCCCGGCACCCTCGTGCTCAACACCGTCCCGCTGCCGCGCGCCTACAGCCACCAGCTCCTCGACCACCGCTCCCGGGCCCTGCTCGGCGCCGTGTGGCGCGAGTTCAACGCCCGCCTGCTGCGCCTCACCGGGTCCGCCACCCGCCTCGTGGTGATCGACCTCGAACCGCTGGTCGGCGAGGGCGGGCCGGTCACCGACCAGCGCCTGGCGCGCTACGCCAAGGTGCAGCTCGGCGCTGAACTCCTCGCCGCGTACGCCCGCGAGGTCGCGCACCTGGCGCGCGCCCTGCGCGGAATGACCCGCAAGTGCCTGGTGCTCGACCTCGACAACACCCTGTGGGACGGGGTGCTCGGCGAGCGGGGACCCGACGGCGTCGCGGCGGCCGGCACCTTGCGGGGAGAGGCCTTCGGAGCATTCCAGAAGTGCGTCAAACAGCTCGGATCCCAAGGCGTGCTCCTCGCGGTGAGCAGCAAGAACGACGAGGGCCCGGTCCTCGCGGCACTGCGCGGCCATCCCGACCTCGTGCTGCGCGAGGAGGACTTCGTACGGATCAACGCCAACTGGGAGCCAAAGGACGGCAATCTCGCCGACATCGCGGACCGGCTGGACATCGCCACCGACGCCCTCGTCTTCGCCGACGACTCGCCCGCCGAGCGCGCCCAGGTGCGCTTCGGCGCGCCCGAGGTGGCCGTCGTACCGCTCGACGAGGAGCCCGCGCTGCACGTGACCCGGCTTCTCGCGGACGGCTGGTTCGACACCCTGCGGCTGACCGACGAGGACCGGGCCAGGACCGGCGAGTACCACAGGCAGCGCGAACGCCGGGACCTGCACGAGAGCTCGGGCTCGCACGAGGAGTTCCTGCGGGCCCTCGGGGTCAGGGTGGACCTCGGCCCGCCCCGGCCCCACGAGTTCGCCAGACTGTCCCAGCTGACCCTGCGCACCAACCAGTTCAACCTCACCGGCGGGGGACACCAGGAGTCCGAGCTGGTGTCGCTCGCCGCCGACCCGGACCGGCACCTGCTGCTGGCCGCCCGCACCGCGGACCGGTTCGGCGACAACGGCTTGGTCGGAGCGGTGCTGGGGACCTTCGCCGACGGGGCGCTGCACCTGGACAACATGTGGCTGAGCTGCCGTGTGCTCGCCCGCGGCGTCGAACAGGCCTGCCTCGCCGTGCTGCTGGGCCGGGCCCGCGACCTCGGGCTGTCCGCGGTGACGGCCCGGTACGTACCCACGGCGCGCAACCACCGCGTCCGTGACCTCTATCCGTCCTGCGGCTTCACGCGGGCCCGGTCCCGTGCGGCCGGGGACGGGGCGGTGGAGTTCCACCACGATCTGGCGCGGGTGCCCGACGTCCCCGGCCACGTACACATCACCGAATCCTTTGGGGGAAGGCCGGCGGATGAACCTCGATAGCGTCGACACGTTCCTGCGGACGGTCCGCGACGACCTCGGCCTGGAACTCGACATCCCCGCGGGCGCGGACACCGCTCTGGTGAACCTGCCCGGCTGGGACTCACTCAACCTGCTCCGGCTGCTGGCCCTCCTGGAGGAGTCGGGCCACCGGGTGCCGGTGCACCGTCTGCTGGAGGCGCACAGCCTCCGGGACATCCACACGCTGGTGAAGGAGTACGGATGACCGCCCCGGGCAGCCCCACGCTCGGCCCGCCGCTCGGTGCGCCCGTCGCCGTGGTCCCGGGAGGGGACTCGTGGGACCGGGTCAGGGACGACCTCGCCACCCACGGGACGGCGCTGGCCTACGCGTGGCTGAAGGACCTGGAGCCCGTCCTGCCGTCCGGCGACGGCCTGCGCGAACTGCTCGGCCGCGACTGGACGCGGTACCTCGACCTGACGCACGCCGACGTGCGCAACCGGTACATCGCCTCCCGGATGCTGCTGAAGTACGCGGCCGGTGCGGTGCTCGCCAGCGAACCCGCCGACCTGGAACTGGCCTACGGGCCGACCGGCCGCCCGTACCTGCGCGGCTGCGACCAGATCGACATCAGCCTCAGCCACACCGAGGACCTGCTCCTCGTGGGGCTGACGACCTGCGGCCTGATCGGGGTGGACGCGGAGCGCGCCGACCGCGAGATGTACGGCAGCGGTCTGGGCCGCCACATCTGCACGCCCTACGAGCTGGTGCTGCTGTCCGGGATGCCGGAGGAGGAGCGCAACGGCGCGCTCGTGCGGCTGTGGACCCTCAAGGAGGCCTACAGCAAGGCCATCGGCCAGGGCATGCAGTTCCGCTTCACCGAGTTCGGCTTCGGTCCCGACGGCAGGCCCGTACGGGTCCAGCGGCCGGACGGGACGGCGGGCACCGGGGACGAGTGGATCTTCCGGACCTTCCCGCTGGACGGGGGCTACGTCGTCAGCGCCGCGGTCTACGACGCGGGCTTCGGCCGGCTCCAGGACGCCCATGTCACGACGATGCTGGACCAGGACTGCGTGGACGCGATCACGGAGGCGCTGGAGGAGGACCCGGGGCGATGACCGCCGCCGGGTTCAAGCGCCTGGGGAGCCGGACACCACGGAACGTCAGGTTAAGGAGGACGCCGCCGTACCGCCGGAGAGTATCTCCTGACGCGCGGCGTTGTAGCCGGCCTGGAAGCGGCTGGTGGCTTCCAGCTCCTCGGTGATCTCGGCGATGTGGCGGCGGCAGGTGCGCACCGACATGCCGAGCCGCCGGGCGACCATCTCGTCCTTGTAGCCCTTGGTCATCAGCCGGATGATCGACCACTTGAGCTCGTCGGAGGAGGCGGGGGACCGTTGGGACTCCACGACGTACGGGGACGCGCCGTCCCACAGGTACTCGAAGACGGAGCACAGGAACGCCACGAGCGTGGGCTCGCGCACGATCGCCGCCCCGGGCGCGCGGTCCCGGGAGGATCGTTCCGGCAGGAAGGCCACCTCCCGGTCGTAGATGATCAGTCTGTCGATGACCTCGTCGGCGGTGCGGATCTCCGCGCCCTGGAGGCTCACGTCGCGGACGTACGAGCGGGTGGGCAGGTCGTTGCGCGCGGTGTGCTGGTAGATGGTCCGGATCCGGACGCCGCGCGCCAGGGTGGACAGTGCCGACTCCCGCGCCTCTTCCAGCAGTTCCGCGGGGCGTGCGCCGCCGGGCTGGACGGTGAGCAGCTCGCTCTTGCAGTTCTGGCTCAGGTGGTTGAGCATCGCCTGGATCCGGTTGACATCGGTGATGATGTCGAAGGCCTCCAGGCGGTTGCGCAGCCGGCGCCCCTCGAAGTAGAGCGGCGTCAGGGACAGCAGCTTCGCCCGGACGTCGGTCACCGCCTGCTGCAGTTCCCTGATGTGCCGCTCCGCGGGAGCCACCAGGGACGCGGCCGCCACATCGGGTGTGACAGGGGTCAGTTCGGACGGATGCCCCGGCATGGACTGCAGCAGGCGTACCCCGCACAGCACCTGCTCCACCCGCGCGATCTCCGCGGGTGTCAGCGACAGCTCCTCGGCGATCTTCTCGCGTACGAAGCGCCCGCACTCGACCGCGAGACCGTACGCCGCTGCGCTGAGGTCATCAAGCTCGGCGAACCCCGAATCCGGGCCCTCCCCTGCGAACATGCCAGCCCCCACTGATCGGTGTAATTGCTGCCACGTAACTTTACGCCAGCGTGAGGCCCTTGGCGCGAATGATCGATATCAAGCACTCTATTCGCATCACCAGGGACGCCAAAGCCGGAAAAATCGGGCGAAGGCGTGCTGACGGAGTTAATCTCGATCTTCGACTGGGGGAGTCGTGAGGGTAATTTCCGGTAAATTCTCTTCGGTTTACTTGACCTTACTGACGGGTATGGTCATGTCTGTTTTGGGGGTGCAGTTCATGTCGGGCCCGGTTCTGCCGAGCACATCCGCTCTGTCCGTCGGAGTCAGCGGGCCCGACGGGGCCGGCCAGGGGTTCACCGCAGCACCGGAGGACGACCGGTGGGGATGAGGGAACCCCGCGCGTGATCCGGTTCAGCAAGCGCTCCCCGCATGGTGGATGGGGGGAGCGCTTCGCGCTGTCCGGGCCCCGGCGCCCGCCGGCCGCGCGGCCGGCACGGCGATGGCGCTGAGCAGTACGCCGTCGTCCGCCGACCAGCGGCCGCTGAACGCGGCGGGCCCGTCCGGCGAGAGCCACCCGGGGTCCGGCAGCAGCCGGGCGCGGAACGTTTCCAGCCCCGCGTCCACGGTGACCAGGGCGTCGGTGAAGTCCAGCTCCTGACCCGTGAGCGGGAACCACGTCTTGTAGACCGCCTCCTTCATGCTGAAGAGCAGCCGGTCCCACGCGACCTCCGGCACCGCCCGGGCCAGCTCCCGCGTGCGGCGCAGCTCCTGGGGCAGTGCGATCGACTCCAGCACCCCGTCCGGCAGCGGAGCGTTCGGCTCCGCGTCGATGCCCACCGCGGTGAACTCCGAGGCGCGGGCCAGGGCCACGCCCCGGTAGCCCGCGCAGTGCGTCATGGACCCCACCAGCGAGGCGTCCCACTGCGGGACCCCGCGCCGCCCCGGCACCACGGGCGCCGCGGGCACCCCGAGGGTCCCCATCGCGCGTCGGGCGCACCACCGCACGGTCCCGAACTCCGCCCGCCGCTTCGGAACGGCGTTGCTGATCAGGCGTTCCTCCTCCGGGAAGAGGAACACCTCGTCGGGGTCGACGGTGGACTCGGCGGTGGCGACATCCGATGGCAGGAGCTTCGTGAGCACGGCATTCCCTCGGGGTCGATGTGTCGGTCTGACAGCTCCCACGCTGCCGCCGCCGCCCCTGCCCGGGCCAGGGACGAAGGCCCGGCCCGCCCGGATCGGCCGCCGCGCACCCGGTTTCCTCCCAGGCCACTGCCATCCGCCGCCCCCGCCGGCCGCCTCCTGCCGGGAGGCTGGCACCGCCCCCGCCGGCATTGCCATCCGCCTGTCATGCGCCGGGGTCCGTGCCTCCACCGGCGGTTGAGGGGATGGGCAGGGGTGTTCACCGCGAGGTCCGTCGCCCATCCTCACGGAATGCCGCACGGAAACCTCATGGGCATCAGCGACCTCCACGTCTCATTCCGGGAGAATCGCCGGATCGTCGAGGAGCTGAATCCGGACAGTCCCCACGACTGGCTGATCGTGGCCGGTGACGTGGGCGAGTCTCCCGATGATCTTCGATGGGTGCTCGGCCTGCTCACCAGCCGCTACGCCACCGTGGTGTGGGCGCCGGGAAATCATGATCTTTGGACCCTGCGGGACGATCCGGTGCCATTGCGCGGAGAGGCGCGCTACCGGCACCTCGTCGAGATCTGCCGCTCCTTCGGCGTGCACACTCCGGAGGATCCTTACCCCGTCTGGTCGGGGGCGGGCGGACCGCTCGTCGTCGCCCCCCTCTTCCTCCTGTACGACTACACCTTCCGCACTCCCGGGGCGGCCACCCAGGAGCAGGCGCTGGAGCAGGCCTACGAGGCCGGAGTGGTGTGCACCGACGAGTTCATGCTGCACCCCGACCCGTACCCGTCCCGTGAGGCTTGGTGCCGGGCCCGGGTCGCGGTCACCGAACAGCGCCTCGCCGCCTGCGACCCGGACCTGCGCATGGTGCTCGTCAATCACTTTCCGCTGGTCAGGAACCCGACGCAGATCCTGAGGCACCCCGAGTTCGCCCAGTGGTGCGGCACCGAGCTCACCGCCGACTGGCACACCCGGTTCCGGGCGGCGGCCGTCGTCTACGGCCACCTCCACATCCCCCGCACCACCTGGTACGACGGCGTGCGCTTCGAGGAGGTGTCCGTGGGTTACCCGCGGGAATGGCGCAGGCCGGGCCACCCGCGCGACGTACCGCGCCGGATCTTCCCCGGCGGTACGGCCGGGGATTGATGTCTGGCAACTTCCGGACACCGTGGGGGCGGGATTTCGAGCCTATACTGATCTTGAATTCCCGCTCAAGCAATGCTCGACCATCCCTCTTTCCGATTTTCGCGGTCCTTCCCGGAACGCACGGAAAAGGGACACTGGGGGACCCTATGGTGTTGTTCCGGCGTGCCGAGGAACTATCTCTGTCAAACGCATTGCTCGACGGCTGTGCCGAAGGGAATGCCGGATTACTATTGCTCGAAGGCGCGGTCGGCTGCGGGAAGAGTGAATTCCTGGAGACCGTCGCCGCCCATGCCGAAGCCCGCGGCGCGACGGTCCTGCGCGCCATCGGCACCGCGGCCGAACGGGGCCATCCGCTGGGCGTCCTGCGCCAGCTGGCCGCCGACGCGCCGACCGGCGCCCTCCCGCCGCCTCCGGACGAGGCGGGGCGGGTCGAGGCCATGCAGGTGTTCGCCGCCGCCGTCCGTGAACTGAGCGCCGCCGCACCCGTGGTGATCTGCGTCGACGACCTGCACCACGTCGACGAGCTCTCCAGCCGCTACCTGCTGCACCTGGCGCGCGGCACCCGGCAGGCCAGGGTCCTCCTGGTGTTCGCCGAGTCCGTGCACGAACGCGGCGACGACCCGCTGCTGCGCACCGAACTGCTCCGGCTGCCCCACTTCGTACGGCTGCGGCTCGAACGGTTCACCGCCGAGGCCGTCCGCGCCATGCTGCCGGACCGCACCGAGGCGGAGACCGAGCGGCTGCACCGGGCCAGCGGCGGAAACCCGCTGCTGCTGCGGTCCCTACTCCAGGACCCCCAGGGCCGTCCGGGCGACGCCTACGCCCAGGCCGTGCTCGCCTGCCTGCACCGCTGCGGGCCCGCCACCACCGAACTGGCCGAGGCGATCGCCGTGCTCGACGGCCTCGCCGGCGCCGCGCACCTCGCACGGCTGACGGGCACCCCCGAAGCCGCCGCCGCCCGGGCCCTGGCCGCGCTCGACGCCGCGGGCCTGCTCGCCGACGACGGCGGGCACGGGTTCCGTCACCCGGCTGCGCGGGCCGCCGTACTCGACCGGATGGACCCGGCCGCCCGCCAGGCCCTGCACCGGGAGGCCGCCCTGCTGGCCCGGGCCTCGGGCGCGCCCGACATGGCGGTCGCCGACCAACTCCTCGGCGCACGGCACACCTGCGAGGAATGGGCCCTGCCCGTGCTGCGCTCCGCCGCGGACCAGTACGTCGCCGACGGAGCCCTCGAACAGGCCGCGGCCGTCCTGCAACTCGCCCGGGAAGCCAGCCCCGATGACGCGCGGCGCGCCGAACTCGCCGTCAAACTCAGCGTCGTGGCCGGCCGCACCGACCCCGCGGCAGCCGAACGCCACCTCCGCGAACCCCTCTCCGCCCTGGCCGCCGGAAAGCTGGCAGCGCACACCATGGGCCCGCTGGCCAGGGTGCTGGCCGCCCAGGGCCGGATCGACGAGTCGGCCGACGTACTGGAACGGCTGGCGGCCGGCAGCGGGCGGCACCCGGGTGCGGAGCGCAGGCAGGGGGACATCCCCGGGGACGACCCGCTGGACGGACTCTCCGCCTTCCCCCAGTGGGCGGCCTCCACCCGCCGCTGCACACCGGCCGAGGCCGGACCGCCCCCGGCCGGCCGTACGGCCAGGACCCCCGTCCACCCGGCGGCCCTGTGGGCGCTCCCGGTGGAGACGGAGGAGGGCGCCGCCGCCCATGCCGCCGAACTCTTCCTCCGGGGCGCCACCCTCGCCGAAGGCACCGTGGAGCCGGTGGTGCAGGCCCTGCGCACCCTCCTGTACCTGGACGGCGCCGGGCGGGCGCTGCCCTGGTGCGAGTCCTTCCTGCTCCAGGCGACCCAGCGCGGGGCCACCGGCTGGCAGGCCGTGTTCGGCGGCCTGCTCGCCGAGGCCCGGATGCGGCAGGGAGACCTCCGGGGCGCGGCCCAGACCGCGGAAGGCGTCCTGCGGACCGTACCCGCACGCGGCGGCAGCGTCCTGCTGAGCGCGGTCGCCGGCACCCTGGTCCGGGCCTGCACGGCCATGGGCCGGCCCGAGGAGGCGGCGGCCGTACTGAGCCGGCCCGTCCCCGCCGAGCTGACCGGGAGCATCCACGCTCTCGGATACCTCCGCGCGCGGGGCCAGTACGCCCTCGCGACCAGCCGGTTCCACGCGGCGCTCGGCGACTTCCTGGACGTCGGCCGCCACATGAAGCGGTGGGGCCTGGACCGGCCGCGGCTCCTGCCCTGGCGCACCGACGCGGCGGAGGCCCTGCTGAGGCTCGGCGAGGCACGCCAGGCCGAACGGTTCCTCGCGGACCAGCTCAGCGGCCGGGACGCCGCGGACCCGTGGGTGCGCGGCATGTCCCTGCGGCTGCGGGCCTCCCTGCGGGAGCCGAAGGAGCGCCAGGCGATGCTCGCCAAGGCGGTGGACGATCTGCACCGCTCGGGGGACCAGTACGAACTGGCCCGTGCCATGAGCGACTTCGGCCAGGTGCTGCGGGAGCTCGGCGAACCGGCACGCGCCGCCATGGTCAACCGCCGCGCGTGGCACGTGGCCAGGGAGTGCGGAGCCGAGTCCCTGTGCGTGAAGATCCTCCCCGGCCACACCGGTGACGGCGTCGAGGCGGGCGAGACGGCCGAGACCCCGCACGCCGACCTCGTCGCGAGTCTCAGCGAGTCGGAGAAGCGGGTCGCCCTGCTCGCGGTGCACGGCCACACCAACCGTGAGATCGCCCAGAAGCTCTACATCACCGTGAGCACGGTGGAACAGCACCTGACCCGGGTCTACCGCAAGCTGGAGATCCCCGGCCGGCAGGCGCTCCCGGTCGACTTCCACCTGGGCGTCGCCGAGTTCGTCTGAGTCCGGGCCCGGGTCGGGGCCCGGACTCGGGTCGGGGTCCGGGCCCGGTCCCGGCCAGGGCCAGGCCGGGAGCGGGAGCGGGATAGCAAGGTCATGGCAAGCCCGCCCGCTCCCGGCCCACCCCTGGCAGACAACTGGCGCACTTGACCCCCTCCTCCCCCCGGTTCCGCTCAGGTGAGCCCTCCCCGCTGGCCCCTCGCGAGCCACGTGCGCGACGGTTCGGTCATGAGCCGCAGCCCACCAGGGAGGGCACCATGACCACACCCACGCACGACCAGCCGTGGCGCACGGCCGCACCGGGACAGGTGCGCGACGCCATGCTCGACCGGGTCGAGGAACGCCTCGCCCGACTGCTCGCCGAGGAGCACCGCAACCGCCGTACGCCCGACCCGCGCAGCGCCGTCCTGGTGGCCGGCGTCGCCGAACTCGTCCAGGCCGGGGCCGAGCGGGCCCACCCGGTCATCTGCCTCACCGGATACCTCGCCGCGGGCGGCGATCCGGACAGCGAGGACGCCGTGGCCGCGGCTGCCGCGCTCGAACTCCTCGACACCTGCCTGATGATCCGTGAGGACGTCCGGGACAACGCGCCGCTGCGCCGCGGCATCCCGACCCTGCACATCAGCCACGCCGCCGAGCACGAGCGCAACGGCTGGCGCGGCGAGTCCCGCCGGTTCGGAGAGGGGACCGCCGTGCTCGCCGGCGATCTCGCCCTCGCCTACGGTGACCGGCTGGCGGTCCGGCTCCCCCACGAGGTCCGGGAGCTGTGGGACGACCTGCGGACCGAGCGGGCGATCGGCGCGCACACCGAGGCCGCCGCCGCGACCGAGTACCTCGACGACGCCTGGCCGGGGCAGTGCCTGGAGGGCTGCGGCAGCGGCTGCGGCGCGGGCTGGTACGGGCTGCGCCACGCGCTGCTGATCGGCGCCGCGCTGGCGGGGCGGGACGACCTGCGCGAGACGTACGAGGAGTACGCGCGGGCCCTGCACGCGGCCTGGCGGATCCGCGGATTCCTGCGCGGAGGCCCGGGGTTCGACGGCGACGCCCAGTTCCTGCGCGACGTGTTCTTCGACGCGCGGGCCCGGGACGGGGCCGAGGAGACCATCGCCGGGCTCCTGGCGCGCGCGGACGAGGCCGTCGCCGCAGCCCCCGTCGACCCCGTGTGGCGCACCGAACTGGCGGCCTTCGCACGCCGGGTGGCCGGCTGCGAGTGACCCCGGCGGTGACGCCACGTCAACGCGGTAACTCGGTAGCGGGGCATGGCCCCTCGGTCGATCATGGGGCGCATGAGCGACCAACCCGAGCGATGGACCCAGGCGACCGTCTACCCCGACATGTGGACCGATCCGGACGACGACCCCCGCAACAGCGAGCAAGTCAGTCCGGACGGCGAGCTCCCGACGCTGCAGGACTTCCTGACGAACTACCGCATCACCCTGCGGATGAAGTGCGAGGGCCTGGACGCGGAGCAACTGGCCCGCCGGTCGGTCCCGCCGTCGACGATGTCGCTGCTCGGCCTGGTCCGGCACCTCGCCGAGGTGGAACGGGACTGGCGCAACTGGATCACCGACGGTGACCCGCTGCCGAAGCTGTACGGCAAGCGCGACGCGGACTTCCACGGAGCTGTCGCCGAGCAGGCCGTGGTCGACGCCGCGTACGCCGATCTGGAGCGCGAGCAGGCCGCGACCGACGCCGCGCTGGCCGCGCACCCGGATCTGGGCGAGCGGTTGGGGAAGGACAAGATCGCGGTCCGGGAGCTGCTGGTCCACAGGATCGAGGAGTACGCCCGTCACTGCGGGCACGCCGACCTGTTGCGCGAGCGCGTCGACGGACGGGTGGGCCAGTGACGGGCGGGCCCAAGCCCGGAGCGTGAGCCCCGGGACGGGACTCAGTCGGGGGCCGGCCGGGGCCCGCCGGGCCGCAGGCGCGTCAGCCAGCTGCGCAGCGCGCCGCGGCGGACCCGGCCGAGGTCGTCGCGCGGCAGTGCGCCGACGATCTCCAGCCGTGTCGGCAGAAAGGCCTCCGCGACGCCCCGGGCGGTGAGGTGCTCGCGCAGCTCGGCCGGGCCCGGCGGCCGGTCCTGCGCGGTCGGGACCACGACGGCGCAGGGCAGCTCCCCGTGCTCGGGATCGGTGTAGGCGACGACCGCGGCCTCGCTGACCCGGGGGTGGGTCAGCAACTGCTCCTCCACCTCGGCCACCGGCACCATGAAGATCGCGCCGGTCCGCATCCCGGCCCTGGCCAGGACCCGGATCCCGCCGTGCGGGCCGGGCTGCGCCAGGTCTCCCGTGTCGAGCCAGCCGTCGGCCCGCTCCCAGGTGGGCACCGGTGCCGGGGCTCCCTGCCCCCACGTGGCCAGGCAGACCGACGGCCCGCGCACCATGAGCGCCGGCGTCCCGTGCCCGGCGGACACCTCCAGCCCGCGCAGCGCGTGGAAGGCGTCGCCCTCGTCGGGAGTGTCCCCGGTGAGGGCGCCCATGCCGAGTTCCGGGGCCCCCCACACGGAGAGCACCGGTACGCCGAACACCGCGCGGAGTCCGGCGGCCAGCGGCGCGGGGGTGCTGGTGCGGCCGCCGGACAGCACCAGCCGCAGCCGGTCCAGGTCCCGGGGGCGGCGCTGCTGCGTGGTGAGCAGCTCGGAGAAGTAGGCGGGCTCCGCGTAGACCTGGTCCACCCCGGCCGCCGCCATCAGGTCCAGGCACCGGCCCGGATCCCACACGTCCTGGTGGACCCCCGTCCCGCCGACCGCCAGCGGCCAGCACACGGTGTACAGCAGCGAGGCCAGCGAGGTGAGCGGCAGCGTGCTGAGGAAGACCTCGCGCGGCCGTCGGCCCGGGCCGTCGCCCTCGTGCTGGGACGCGATGTTGGCGTACAGCGTGTTGGGGGAGTGCAGCACAGAGGTGTAGGCGTCCCGCAGGCCCATCACGCTGATCAGCAGGGAGGGCCGGTCGGCCTGCCCGCTCCGCGGCCTGCTCCGCCTGCCCGCTCCGGTGCGCTCGTGCGCGGTGCGCCGGAAGTGCGCCGCGAAGTCGACCGCCCCGGTCGCCGCCGCGTCCCCCACGACGACCCGGTGGCGCAGCCACGGCAGGCGCGGCGCGAGGTCCGCGAGGACTTCGGCGTGCGCGTGGCCCTCCCACACGTCGGGCACCACGCAGACCCGGGCCCGGGTGCTCTCCAGGATCCGGTGCAGCCCGTGGGCCCGTACGGTCGGCAGGACCGGCACCGCGACCGCCCCGGCCCGCCAGCAGGCCAGGGTCAGCGCCGCGGTCTCCCACCAGCTCGGCAGCTGGTAGGCGACGGGGTCCCCGGGGGCCACCCCGAGGGAGGTCAGGGCGGCAGCGAACCGGTCGACGTACAGGGCCAGTTGGCTGTACGTGAGGGTGATCAGGCGTCGGCCGGCCGGCCGGTGGGCCCGCTCCGAGACGATCGCCGGGCGCCCGGGCGCGGCGGCGGCCGTACGGTACAGGTCGTCGAGGAAGGTCTCCGGGCGCCACCATCCGGCGGCCCGGAACCGCGCCGCGACCCCGGCCGGCGCGCCGAGGTCCAGGGGCCGGCCGTGCGCGGCGCCGAGGTGTTCCGCCGCGGGGTACGAGGGGCAGTCGGTCAGGCCCACCGGCCCACCGCCCCGGCCACCTGCACCCGCGAGGTGCACCCGAGCCTGCGCATCACCTGGCGGACGTGGTTGACCACGGTCCACTCCGAAATGTCCAGCCTCGCAGCGATATGGCGATTCGTCAGCCCTTCCGACACCAGCAGTGCCACCTGGACCTGCCGCGGGGTGAGCGACGGTGCCTCGGCCACCGCCCCCGTCACCGGGCGGCGCGAGGGGGCGGGAGCCGAGAGGGCCTCCGCCACCGCGGCGGGCGCCCCCATCCGCACCCCCTCGGCCCACGCCGTGGCGAAGTCGGACCAGTCCAGCCGCGCGCTCAGCTCCGTACGCGCCCGCTCGGCTTCGGAGCGCCACTCGTCGGGCACCTCGGCTCCCGTCCCGGCCCGCAGGGTGTCGGCCGCCGCCAGCAGCCGCACCGTGCGCGGCCGCTGCGCGGGCGCCGTGCGCAGCTGGAGCAGCGCGAACTCCTCCAGCAGGTCCGGCAGTTCGGTCCGCTCGCCGATCGCCCCGTACAGCCGCAGGGCCTCCCGCAGCGCCCGGTCGGCCCGGTCCGGATCCTCGCCCTCCAGAGCCAGCGCCGCCGAGGTCCGCAGCGCGCCCGCCAGGCCCCGCCCGTCCCGGATCCGCCGGAAGGCCTCCTCGGCCCGGTCCAGCAGCTCCTGCGCCTTGCGCCGGTCGCCGTCGGCGCGCAGCACGGCCGCGAGCGCCGCCGCCGCCCCGGCCGCGCCCCCGGTGACGCCCATCGACTCCAGCGCGTTCAGCGCGGTCACCAGCACGGCCCGCGCCCCCGGCGGATCACCGGCCTTCAGCAGCGCCGTACCGAGGTGGGCGGAGGCGAGCGCGTTCTGCCGCCGGTCACCGACGGCCTTCCCCAGCGCGAGCGCCCGACGGTGGCGGCGTACGGCCTCCTGCGGATCACCCAGGGCGAGCGCGAACAGCCCGGACATGTCGGCCAGCCGGGCCCGTACGGCCTCCAGCAGCGGGGGCCCCGCCACCTCGGCCGCGCCGTCGCACCACTCCAGCCCCTCCCGCAGCCGCCCCTGCGTCAGCCAGGGCAGCCGGCAGCCGAGCACCAGGGCGGCCGCCGCCTCGCCGTCACCGCGCTCGCGCAGCCGCCGCAGCGAGGTCGTCACGTTCGCGCCCTCGGCGGCCAACTCCCGCAGCATCCGCTCCTGGTCGGTCCCGTTCAGGCGGGGCAGCGAGGCGGTCACCAGCTGAAGGTAGCGCTCCGCGTGCGCGTCCAGCGCCGCGCCGTCGCGACCCGACTCCGCGAGTACCGCGCGGCAGTGGGACCGTACGGGCTCGGTCACGGCCAGCCGCAGCTCCCCCTGCTCCTCACCCACCACGGCCAGCAGACCGCGGTCCAGCAGGGTCTCGACGCCCGCCTCCGCCGACACGCCAGCCGCCGACAGGCCGAAGCCGGGCTCGTACACCGAGAGCCGCTCCAGCAGGGCGCGGACCGGGGCGTCGAGCCCGCGGCAGCTCCACTCGGCCAGGGCCGCGAGCGACCGGTGCCGCTCGGGCGCGTGCGCGGGCCCGCCCGCCAGGACGGTCGTACGGCCGCGCAGCCGGGACGGCAGCAGGTGGGGAGGGAACAGCCGCAGCCTGCGCGCGGCGAGTTCGATGGCGAGCGGCAGGCCGTCGAGGAGCGTGCAGATCTCGGCGACGGCCGCCGCGTTCTCCAGGGTGAGCGCGAAGGCCGGGTCGGCGTCCCGGGCCCGGCGTACGAACAGCGCGACCGACGCCGCCTCGCGCACCTCGTGCGGGTCGGCGGCGCCCTGCGCGGGCACCGGTACGGGCAGCGGCGCCAGGGGCAGCAGCTGTTCCCCGTACACCCCGAGCGGCTCCACGGCGGTGGCCAGCACCACCACGCGCGGATCACCGGCGAGCGCCGCGACCGCCCCGGCGGCCGCCGGGCGCGCCTCGTGGTCACAGCCGTCGAGCAGCAACAGGATCCGGCCGGACTCCTCGGGCCCCCAGCAGGGCAGCGGTTCGTCCCCGGCGGCCCACCGCGCCGCCGCGTCGACCACCTCCACCCGGGCGAACTCCGGGCCGGCCTCCCGCACGGCCTCCGCGGCCAGCCGGGTCTTGCCCACCCCGGCCCGGCCGGTCACCGTCAGCAGCCGGACCGAGGGGTCGCGCAGCCGCTCCCGCAGGGCGGCGGCTTCGAGTTCCCGCCCGACGAGCTCCGTCACCGGGCTGAGCGCTACCGACATGGTTCTCCGTACGTTGCGTAGAGGGCGATCGAATGGGTCAGGGGCCGGGTGGCGCCGGGGGCCGGGGCATCGTGCCGGTCAGGAGCGCACACCGGCCGGCTGGATCCGCCAGAGCCCCGGGCGGATCTCCACGGCCCGCCGCGCGGCGCCGCCACCGCCGGCGGTAGCGGACAGCGCCCGCAGCGAACGTCTGGCGTACACCTCCAGCCGGTGGTCGCGCAGGGCCCCCGCCAGCCGCAGGCACTCGCCGAACCAGGCCCGGGCCGTCTCCGCCCCCTCCGGCCCGTCCTGGGCCAGCGCCAGCAGCGCCCGGGCCCGGCTCGCCTCGTAGTGGCCGCGCGTACGGCCGGGCACCGACAGGGCGGCGAGGGCGGGCTCCAGCAGGGCGGCGGCCTCCGCCGCCGAACCGGCGTCCAGCCGCAGCTCGGCCAGGCCCACCAGGGCGCGGCCCGCCTCCTCCTCGTCGCCCGCCTCCCGGGCGTGCGCCAGCGCCCCCGCATACAGCTCGTGCGCCCGTTCCGCGCGCCGGTACTGCCAGGCCAGGTCGCCGAGCGAGCGCTCCATCCGGGCCTGGGCCGACCGGTCCGCGCACCGCACGGCCGCGTCCAGCGCCAGGGTGTAGGCGGCCTCGGCATCCTCCTCCACCCACCCGCCCGTGGCGTCCGTCAGCCGTACCGCCAGCGCCCACAGCCCGGCCTCGTGGGCGGTCCGCGCCAGCCGTACGAGCCCCCGCGCGTCGGCGTCCGCCAGTCGGCCCGGCTGCGCGGCGGCGGCCGCGTACGCCCGGCACACCCGCTCCGCCGCCGCGCGCCGCACCTCGGGTGCCTCCTCCAGCTCCAGCCGCTCCACCGCCAGCAGCCGCAGCAGCTCCGGCAGGTGGCAGCCGTCGCGGTCCACCGCCAGCAGCCGCTCGTCGGCCAGGGCGTCCAGGGCCGCCGCGGCCCGCGGCTCGGCCAGGTCCAGCGCGGCGGCCGCCTGCCGGGCGCCGAACCGGCCGGGCGGCAGCAGCGACAGCAGGCGGAAGGTCCGCCGCTCGGCCCCGGGAGCCGCCGCATAGGCCTCCAGGAGGCGGGCCCGTACGTCGACATCGCCGGCCCGCAGCGCGTCCAGCCGCCCGCCCTCGTCCCGCAGCCGGTCCGCCAGCGTGGCGGGGGTCCAGTGCGGCCGGGCCGCGAGCTGGGCGGCGGCGGCCCGCACGGCCAGCGGGAGCCCCCCGCACAGCCCGGCGATCTCGTCGACCGCGCCGGGTCCGGGCGCGGGGCCGCCATGCTCGGTGAAGAGCCCGGCGAGCCGCCGCGACTCCTCGGGACGCCACGGTCCGAGGACCACCGGACGGAGCCCCGGGAGCCCGGCGGGCACCCGGCCCGCGGTGAGCAGCAGCGCGGAGCCCGGGGCGAGGGGCAGCAGCGGCCTCACCTGGGTCTCGGAGGTGACGTGGTCCAGCACGATCAGCACCCGGCGGCCCGTCAGGGGCGCCCGCTCCAGCCGGTCGAGGATCTCCGCGCCGGTCGGCGGCGGGCCGGAGGCGCGGCGCAGGTCCAGGAAGACCTGCCCGTCGGGGAAGGCGTCCGCCACGCGGTGCGCGCTCTCCACCGCGAGCGCCGTCTTGCCGGTGCCCGGCAGACCCGTCACCGCGACACAGCCGCCCGCGGGCGCGGCCCGCAACAGCTGCTCCAGCTCGGCGAGTTCGGCAGACCGGCCCGCGAAGCGGGGGTCGGCGGGCGGCAGGGCGCCGAGCGCCGGCGACCAGCCCTGCGTGCCGTCGGCCGGGGCGGCGTCCGTGGCACCCGGTCCGGCGGCCCCGGACCGTACGGCCGAGCCGCTGCCGGCACCGATGCCGCTGCCGGTTCGGGCTCCGGGCATCGACAGCGCCGGATCCCCTTCCAGAATGCGCCGCTGGAGCCGCCGTGACGAAGGGCCCGGCTCTATCCCGAGCTCCTCCACGAGGGTCCGCCGCAGCATCGCGAACACGCGCAGCGCCTCCGCCTGCCGCCCGCACCGGAACAGCGCCACCATCAGATGGGCGTGGAACTCCTCGTGCATCCGGTGCTCGGCGACCAGTTCCTGGAGCTCCGCCACCAGTTCGCGGTGCAGTCCGAGGTGCAGCTCGGCCCGGATGCGCTCGTCGAGCACGGTGGAGCGCACCTCGCCCAGGCGCACGGCCGCGCCGTCCAGCAGCGGCCCGTGCGGGGTGTCCGACAGCACCGGCCCCCGCCACAGCGTGAGCGCCCGCCGCATCAGGTCCGCCGCCGCGCCGAAGTCCGCGTCCCGCAGGGCCTGGTGGCCGCGGCGGGCCAGGTCCTCGAAGACCGCGGTGTCGAGCGCGTCCGCGCCGACGCGCAGCAGATAGCCCGGGCGCCGGGTGACCAGCGACTCCCGGCCGCCGCGCGGATCGGCGCTGCCCAGCGTCTTGCGCAGGTGCGACACGTAGACCTGGAGCGTCGTCGTCGCCGTACGCGGCGGCGCCTCCGGCCAGAGCTCGTCGATGAGGCTCTCCGACGACACGACCTCGTTCGCGCGGACCAGCAGTGTCCCGAGGACGACCCGCAGTTTGGCGGCCTGCGGAGCGTACGAGACCACCGGGCCGCCGTCCGCGGCATCATCCGTACCGCCGCCCGTTCCGCCGCCCGTGACCTCCAGCGGGCCCAGAATTCCGAAACGCATCGTCCTCAGTAGTCCTGGACGACGGACGTGCGGGCCTCGGCCACCGCGCGGCGGCGCTGCGTCAGGGTGAGCGTGACCGGTACGGAGGGCCGCCCCGCGGCGTCGCGCCCCAGCGGCCCGGCCACCGCCACGCAGCGCAGCGGCAGATCGAGGTCCGCCTGCCCGCGGAAGTGCACCTGGCAGGCACCGATCGCGCTGCGGGCCGGGTTCAGCCCGTGCGCCCGTCCCGCGGCGAGCAGCGAGGTCTGGCGCAGTGCCTCCATCAGGTGCAGTCCGGAGAGCTGCCCGTCCTCGCCCGCGAACACGGGGCTGATCTGCCGGGAGAGCAGCCAGGTGCTGATCCGGCCGCGCGCCACGTCGGTCGGTTCGCTGATCACGGTGTTCTCGGGGGCGTAGCGGCCCGTCTCGGCGGAGTCGGCCGGCCGCAGCGGGCCGTCCGGCGCGTCGTCGAGCTCGGGCGCGGCCCGCAGCGCCTGCCGGGAGTGCTCCAGGTGCCTGCGGTAGAGCTTCGGCATGAGGAAGACCAGACCGGCGGCGCCCGTCGCGCACGGGCGGCCGTCGATCACCACCTGCAGGTGGAAGTCGAGTCCGCGCGGCACCTCGTCGACCACGTTCGCCGGGCGGGCCCTGATGTGGGTCTCCATGGGTACGGGGCCGGCGGGGGCCCCGTCCGTACGCCAGGCGGACAGGTCGGTGAGGTCGAGAGTGAAACGGTAGAAGAGACCGGGACGGTCCTCCGGCACGCCGAAGTAGCGGTGGCCGACGAACTCGCCGATCTCGCGCATGGTCTCGGTCGCGATCTGCAGATCGTGGAAGTGGCCCGGGCCGTCGTTGAAGAGCGGATGGGCGGCGGGGGTCGCTCCGACGAGGGTGAAGTTCTCCTCGCCGAGGCTGGGGACGTCGAGACCGTAGTGGGCCCGCGAGGGCGGACGGTGGATCAGGTGCTGGGCCGCCGCGGCCCTCGCGTGGCCGTGGACGGCGGGGGGCGAGGTCGTGCTGTTGTCGACTGTCATGTCCCTCTCCTAACTCTCGCGTCATGGTGGAGCGGCGGTCGAGCGGCCAGCCAGCCGGTGCCGTTGGCAGGAAAGTGCATGGCAGGAACTCATGCGTTCCGCATCCGCCCCCGTCCGTGGTTGTGCGCTTTAGTCACGTCCAAGGGGGACGGCGGACCCTGCACTACGAGAGCCCCGCCCCCGGGATGTCCCCCACCCCCCGGGCGGGGCCTTGCTCCGCGCCCACTCGACCGATCCCGGAAGGGAGCCCCCGATGACCACCACAGGTACCGACACCGTGCGGTCGTCGGAGTCGGCGGAGTCCGCGGATTCCGCGGACGGGGCCGGCCCTGCGGGCCTGCCGGCCCGGCTCCGCTTCGGCTACGCCTCGGGATCGCTCGTCACGGGCACGTTCACCACCCTCCCCGGCCTGCTGCTGCTCCCGTACCTCACGGACACCCTGGGGGTGGGCGCCGCGCTGGCCGGCGCGATCGTGTTCGTGCCCAAGGCCTGGGACGCCTTCCTCAACCCGCTGGTCGGCCGCGCCAGCGACCGCACGCGCACCCGCTGGGGCGCGCGCCGCCCGTACGTCCTGTGCGGCGGGCTCGTGATGGCCCTGGCCTTCGCGCTGACCTTCGCCGGCCTGCTGCCGGGCACCGGCGGCGCCTGGCTCACCGCGGGCGGATACCTGCTCACCGCGACCGCGTTCGCCTTCTTCCTGGTGCCGTACGTCGCCATGCCCGCCGAGCTCAGCGACCGGCACCAGGACCGCATGCGCCTGGTCGGCGGACGGGTTGCCGTCATCGGAGTGGCCGCGCTGGTCACCGGCGCGGCCGGGCCCGCCCTCATCGACGCCGGGGGCGGCGGGCTCGCCGGACACCGGTGGGTGGGCGTGTTCGGCGGGCTGGTCATCGCCCTCGGAGCGGTCTGGGTCTTCGCCGGAACCTCCGGCGCGGGCCGGGGCCGCCCCGTCGGCCCCCGCGCCCTGGAGAGCGAGCCGAGCCTGCGCCGCCAGTTCGCCGCCGCCCGCGGAAACCCGCCCTTCATGGCGCTGCTGCGGTGCGTGGTCGTCCAGTCCGTCGCGACCGGCGTCCTGCTCGCGGGCGCGCCGTACTTCGCCGAGCACGTCCTGCGCGACTCCTCCGGGGTCGGCGCGCTCGTCGCCGCGTTCGTCGCGCCCAACCTCTTGACCATGCCGCTGTGGTCGCGGCTGCGCGCCGGTCGCCACGGATACACCGTCGCCTCCGCCCTGTTCGCCGCCGGATGCCTGCTCTTCCTCGCCGCCCCCGTACTGCCCGAAGGCGCCGTACTGCTCACCATGGCGCTGGCCGGCACCGGCCACGCGGGCCAGCTGCTCTTCCTGTACGCGATGCTGCCGGACTGCATCGCCAAGGACACCGCCCGTACCGAACGCCGACGGGCGGGCGTCCTGTCCGGCCTGTTCAGCACCGGCGAGGGACTCGGTGTCGCCCTCGGCCCCTTCCTCTACGGCCTGGTGCTCCAGCTCTGCGGCTACGTCTCTTCCGGCACGGGCCGGGCCGCCGAGCAGACCCCGACCGCCGCACTCGGCATGCTGGCCGGCTTCGCGCTGCTCCCGGCCCTGGCCACGGCGCTGGCCGTCCTCCTGCTGCGCGGCTACGACCGGCCGGACCGCCCCTAGTGACCCCTCATCAGCCGCAGTGCGACGACACGGGTATGCGGGGCACCGTCCGCGCAGGATGATGGGACGATCATGACTCGCGGGCTTCGGGGGATGCTTTCGTGACGTACACACAGGAGTGGGACACCGGCCAGGTGGGCTTCGGCCCGGAGGTACGGGCCATGATCGAGGAATCGCTCGTCCCCGGCCCCGTCGCCGACCGCGCCGCTTCCCAGGGCGCCGTCCCCGACCCCGCCGTCGTCGTCCGGTCCGGTACGTACGTCGTCGACCCGCCCTTCTTCGGCAACGGGGACATCGGCCGCGTCGCCGTCTGCGGAGCCGTCAACGAACTGGCCGCCACCGGAGCCGATGTCCGCCACATCGCCCTCGGCATCGTGCTGGAGGCCGGGCTGCCGCTGGACCTGGTGCGCAGGCTCACCGCCTCCGTGCGCGGCGCGGCCGCCGAGGCCCAGGTCGCCATCGCCGCGGTGGACACCCAGGTCGTCCGCGCGGGCGAGGCCGACCGGGTCTTCGTCACCGCCACCGCCTTCGGCGTGCCCGGCGGCCCGCCCCTGGACCTCGGCTCGGTCCGGCCCGGCGACCGCATCGTGGTGACCGGGCGCCTGGGCAGCCACGCCGCCCACCTGGTCTCGCTGCGCGACGGGCTCGGCTACGAGCACCACGTACCCAGCGACTGCGCCCCCCTGGGAGGCCTGCTGCGCGCGGTGGCCCCCGACATCCGCCACGCCCGGACGGTGGTCGCGGGCGGCCTGGCGGAGGTCCTGCGCCGGTGCGCCGCGGGCCGCGGCCTGACCCTGCGGGTCGAGGAAGCCGCCCTGCCCGTACGGTACGAGGCCCGCGTGGCCCTCGGCGCCCGCGGCCTCGCCCCCCTGGACGCGGCCTGCGCCGGGTGCCTGTGCCTGTTCGTTGCCCCGGAACGCACCCCCCGGGTCCTGACCGCGCTGCGCGCCCACCCCTACGGCCGCCACGCGGCCGTGGTCGGCGAGGTCACCGCCGACCCCCTGGGCGAGGTGGAGTTCCGTACGCCGGACGGCCGCCTCCACACCCGCACGGTCCCCTCGGGCACGGTCCCCGAACGCCTCCTCTGAACGTGCGGCGCCTGCCGAACGGTGGCCACGGACACCCTTCCGATCACAGGTCACGGCAGCCATAATGCACATCCGCAACTCGCTTAATTGCTCCTTACATAACGGGAGTTCGAGCATCGGGGGATGCATGTCCGCATCGGTACCGTCTGCCGCGTTAGCCACGGACGCCGTGCCACAGCACAGCCGCAGCGAGGCCACCCGGCTGCTGTGCGCGGGCGTCTGGTTCGACAGTGAATTCCGCCGCCGCGTCATCGAGCAGCTGGTCGAGCACGAGGAGCGCCCGATCGCCCCGTCGCTCGGCATCGACGCCCTGCCGGTACTCGCGCACGCGCTCCAGGCCCGGCGCCGGGAGGCGGAGACCGGGGCCGCGCTGCTGGCCCTGTGGGTGCTCTTCATCGGGCTCGGACTGGCCGACGTGGGCTCCCAGACCGTGCTGCCCGTTCCCTGGTTCGTGGCCTACGGGATGGTCTGCTTCGTCTGCTGGACCCTGCGCGGGAGCAGGGGCGCCGTCTTCGGCCTCGGCCGCGGGGTGCTCAAGGAGGCCACTCGGGGCAGGCTCAAGGCGGTGCTGCCGGTCGTGCCGTTCGCCGTGACGACCGCCTACTGGGTGGCCGTGGCCGTCTCGCTGTTCGCAGGCGCCAACGTCGCGGCGGCCGTGGTGTTTCCGGTCCTGATGGTGCTGCCCGTGTGGGCGCACCGGACGCATGTCGTGGCGGTCATGCGCGAGAAGCTGCGCCGCGGCGCCTACGCCGAAATGCCGCGTGAGCGACTCCCGGACACCCCCCAGTACAGGCGCATCGGCGCGGCCATCGACCGCGAGCAGCACGCGAGCCTGACGATCTACGACCCCTTCAGGCCGTTCGTCGGTGCCGGCGAGCCGTACCAGCCGTGGTCGGTGGTCGCGGAACTGAAGGGGAGGAAGGCGTGGGGGGCGGCGCCGAAGCCGGTGGACCCGGCACGGCCGGCCGCCGGCCCGGTGGGCGCCTCTCTGCTCACGGGACGCGAGGTCGTCGAACTCATCAAGCCGCGCCTGGAGGCCCTGCGCGCGTCGGCCGCGGAGACCAGCCGCGACCGGCTGCGCTTCCTCGAGGTCGACGAAGTGGTCTATCTGCCCGTCGGGGTGGCGCGAGGCCGCGTCAGGTACGAGCCCGCCCGGATCCAGGAGCACCTCGACGACGCGGTCGGCGAGGGCGCCGAAGGGCGTCGGCACTTCCTGCGCGTCCGGCTCGGGGCGTGGGACGAACAGGTGGGTATCTCCCTCCTGGTACGCGTCCACACCCAGGGCGGGATGCTGGTCCTGGAGGTCGTACCGCACGTACTCAGCCCGGTCCGCCCGGAGTTCAGGTCGGTGGACGTGGTCGCCGCCCGCGGCGAGGGGAGCGGGCTGCGTGACGCCGTCATCGCCGTGCTCACCAGTCCGGCGGCGGGAGTCGCAGCGGGAAGCTCCTTGGTCAGTACCGCTCTGTCCGTCTTCCGCACATGGCTCACCCTCCCGCAGCACGCCCTTCCCGACGGACCGGTGACCTCGGTGCGGGAACTGGGGAGCGTGAAGGAGGTCTCGCTGTTCCAGGAGATGGACATCAGCCGGTACGTGCGGACGCTGCAGGACCGCATCGCGAGCGGTGTGCAGGAGGCGCTGCGCACGAAGGGCTACGAGACGGGTGAGTTCGAGCAGTACGTCGTCAGCGTGAGCGGGGGCGGGGTGTTCATCGGGTCGATGAGCGGCGGAGCGGTCGCGACGGGTGAGCGCGCCTCGGCGAAGCACGGGGACGCGGCGGCCGTGAAGGGGGGCGGGCGGTCGTGACCTCGGGGGAGCAGGAGCCGCAGGAGGGCGAGGAGCGGGCCGGCGAGCCGGTCGCCCCGTCTCCGGGAGGAATCAGCATCGGCGTGCTGACCGGCGGGGCGGTGGCAGCCGGGGAGGGCGCGAGCGCCGAGGACCGCTCACGGCGCTCCGGCAGGCCGGAGCCGCCGGCCGCCCCGCCCGAGGTGCCCCGGGCGAACCCCGGAGGCATCGCCATCGGAGCCATGACCGCAGGCGCGGTGGCCGCGGGCCCGAACGCCAAGGCCCTGGACGCCTCCGAGCAGTCGGTGGGTGTGCCTCCCGAACTCCGTACGGCCATGCGCACCCTGCGTGAGCAGTTGAGTCTGCTCAGCCCCAGCGACGAGACGTCCGAGCTCGACGCCCGGCTCGCCGAGGCCGAGGAGGAGGCCGGCGCCACGGGGCAGGTGCGGTGCGATCGTCTCCAGTGGCTGCGCGAGCGCCTCGATCTCGGCTCCACGGCCGCGGCCGGGCTCGCCTCGGCGGCGGCGGTCGTACAGCAGATCACGCAACTCCTGGGGAGCCAGGGGTGGCCGGCATGACCGAATGGGACGAGGACAATCAGGCCTGGGTGGAGCCGGAGACCCCGGACGGGCCGCCACCGGGAGAGAGGTCCCGGCGCGTGGCCATCGTGGTGATCGCCGGGGCCCTGCTCTCCGTGGCGGCCGGGGCCGGGATCTGGGCGGCGGTGCGGGGCGACGGCGACGACCCCCCGGACCTCTCGCACGCCTTGCCGGGCGTCACCCTCCCCGGCGCCACCCGGTCGGGTCCACCGCAGACCACGCGGCCCGCGTCCACGGCGCGGTCCACGCCCGGTGTCCTGGCCGACCCGTGCGAGGCGGTCGACAGCGCCACGGCCAGGCAGTGGAAGCTGTATTCGCCCGAGCCCGACAGGCGCGACCAGGTCCCGATGAGGGTGTGCAGCTGGACGTGGCTCGGCGCCGGGAACTCGACGACCGCCACGTTGTCCGTCATGTACACCAAGGAACTCCCCATGGAACCGAAGCCGAAGCCCACGTCGGTTGCCGGGATACCGTCCGCGATGGTCAGCGGCAACGACAAGGGCTGCGTGATCCTGTGGCCCGCGTCGTACGGGGAGGTGATCGTCATGGCCCAGCGGGGCGACGGAGAGCTGACGCGGCACGTATGCGAGATCGCCGCCGACTTCGCCCGAGCGGTGGCTCCCAGTGTGCCGGACTGACCGGCAGGACGCCTGGGTGCCAAGTCCGTTTGCTGAACAGTCGGTTGATACACCCATGAGTCACCCCGCGGCGGCATATGCTCGGACCGCTCGTACGGACGCATGCACGCACGGACGTCCGTACGCACGCGCGTCCGAACGCCTCGCGAGCCGTAAGGGGACCGCCCCGTGAGTGTCCGCATTCAACCCTCCTCCCAGGTCGACGAGACCGCCGAACTCGGTGAGGGGACCACCGTCTGGGATCTGGCGCAGATACGGGAGGAGGCCCGGCTCGGGCGCGGCTGCATCGTGGGGCGCGGGGCGTACGTCGGGCCCGGCGTACGGATCGGGGACAACGTCAAGCTCCAGAACCACGCGCTCGTGTACGAGCCCGCCGAGCTCGGCGACGGGGTGTTCATCGGCCCGGCGGTGGTGCTCACCAATGACTTCTACCCGCGCGCGGTCGAGCCCGACGGCCGCCTCAAGCGCGGCGGTGACTGGGAGGCCGCCGGGGTCGTGGTGGCAGAGGGCGCCTCGCTGGGAGCCCGCTCGGTGTGCGTGGCCGGGGTGCGCGTCGGACGCTGGGCGCTGGTCGCGGCCGGCGCGGTGGTGTCCCGGGACGTACCGGACTTCGCGCTCGTGGCGGGGGTGCCGGCCCGGCGGATCGGCTGGGTGGGCCGGGCCGGGGTCCGCCTGGTGGAGCGCGAGGACGAGCCGGGCGTGTGGGAGTGCCCGCGGACCGGAGCGCTGCACGACGAGAAGGACGGCGCGCTCGTCGAGCGCATCTGACGGAATGTCGGCAATTTAGCGCTTCGGCATTTCGTCAAAACCACAAACAACGAACAACCGGTCGGCATACCGTGTCCCTGCACACGGGATCTGAGCAGGCAACAGGCCTGGCTCAGTGGGGGGTTGTACACGACGAGGGCACCGCGGGCAGTGCGCCGGCGGCGCGGTTCCACCGCGCCTGCGGCGGCTGCCGTTCACGCGCGCGCCCCAGTCCGACGGCATCGCTGGGGGGTCCAGACGCAGCCGTCGGACGGTTCGTGCCATCGGTGGGGGTTCACCGGCGGCACGTGCGCCGTCATGCGCGATTCCCCTCCGCGGAGTGACGACCGCCAGGTCCGTCCGAGGAGCGATCAGAGGGGGTAGGTGTGTTGGAGCCGAAGAGCTCGGACATACGGGGTGCGCGCAGCACCCGGGGAGTCGGGGTGGGGACCCGATGACCGCAGCACGATTAGAGGCACTGGCCCGCGAGGACCTGTCGGCGCACGCCCTCGCCGAGCGGCTGCTCGCGCTGGCCGAGGCGGGGCTGCCCGCGATGTACCTGCCGGGCGCCGAGAACTTCGTGTTCACGCTGGTGGGGACCGCGGCACCCGACGGCACCCGCCGCCTGGAGCCGCGGGGGACCAGCACCCGGTACGCGGCCATCACCGCGCTGGGCGCGCGGTTCCTGCCCGAGGACCGGCAGCGCGCCCTGTTCGGCGGGCTCACCGCCGAGCAGTTCGCGGGGCTGCTGGTGGAACGGCTCCCCGGGGTGACGAACCTCGGTGACGCGGCGCTCATCGCCTGGGCCGCCGCCGAGACCGGCCACCCCAAGCTGCCCGACGCCCTCGAACGGGTCGCCGCACTCGACGCACCCGGGCGGCCGCAGTACACCGTCGAGGCCGCCTGGGTGCTGTCCGCCCTCGTGGCGGCCCGCGACGCGGTGGACGTGGAGGACCGCCTCGCGGCCGCCCGCGACCGGCTGCTGGCGGCGAAGACCGCCGGCAGCCCGCTGTTCCCGCACGCCACCGGGCCCGGGCTGGTGCCCGGATACCGGTCCCACGTGGCCTGCTTCGCCGACCAGACCTATCCGCTCCAGGCACTGGCCCGGCTGCACGCGAGCGGCGGCGACTCCGAGGCCCTCGCGGCCGCCGACGCGTGCGCCGCCCGCATCTGCGCCCTCCAGGGGGACGGCGGGCAGTGGTGGTGGCACTACGACGCCCGCCACGGCGGAGTGGTCGAGGGCTACCCCGTCTACAGCGTCCACCAGCACGCCATGGCCCCGACCGCCCTGTTCGACCTGGCCGAAGCGGGCGGCACCGACTTCGGGGCCGAGATCCGCCGCGGCCTGCGCTGGATGACCGAGGTGCCCGAGCTCGCCGGGCCCACCGGGACCCCGCGCGAACCCATGATCCGCGAGGACTTCGACGTCACGTGGCGCAAGATCTACCGCGGCGACCCGAAGAAGGCCGTCCGCGCCGCCCGCGGACTCACCACCCGGGTGGCGCCGCACGCCCGGCTCGCACCCCTGGACCGGCTCTTCCGCCCCGCCTCGGTGGACCGCGAGTGCCGCCCGTACGAGTTCGGCTGGATGCTGTTCGCCTGGCTCGGGGGGCTGCCGAGATGAACCGGACCCAAAGGCCTTCCCTCTTCGGGTTCGCACTCGACGCCCTGACCATGGACGAGACCGTGCAGCGCTGCCTGGAGGCGGTACGGCGCGGCGAGCAGATCGAGATCGGCATGGTCAACGCCGCGAAGCTGGTCAACATGAAGCGCGACCCCCGCCTCGCCGAGGCGGTCGCGGGCTGCGACCTGGTTCTGGCCGACGGCCAGGCAGTCGTCTGGGCCGGGCGCCTGCTCGGCGTCCGGCTGCCGGAACGCGTCGCGGGCATCGACCTGTTCATGCGCCTGCTCGCCGCCGCCGAGACCGCGGACATTCCCGTCTACCTGCTCGGCGCCGAACGGCGCGTCCTGGAGATGATGCTCCGGGAGATCTCCGCACGCTTCCCGGGACTGCGGGTGGCGGGCAGCCGGAACGGCTACTTCGACGACTCCGACCAGGAGACGATCGCCGACGCCATATCCGACAGCGGCGCCCAGCTGCTGTTCCTCGGCATGACCTCGCCCAAGAAGGAGATCTTCACCGCCGGCTACGGCAAGCGCACCGGCGCCCACGTCGTGCACGGGGTCGGCGGCTCCTTCGACATCCTCGCCGGCATCACCAAGCGGGCACCGCTGGTCTGGCAGCGGATGGGACTCGAATGGTTCTACCGCACCCTCCAGGAGCCGCGCCGCCTCGGCAAGCGCTACCTCACCACCAATGCCGCCTTCCTCCTCATGACGGCCCGGGAACTCATGCGCCGCACACCGTCACCCGCCCTTTCCGCGAACAGGAGTCACTGATGCGCGTAGTCGTCGTGGGACAGGGATACGTCGGCCTGCCACTGGCCATCAGGGCCGCCGAGGTCGGCCACCAGGTGATCGGGTACGACGTGGACGCGCGGCGGGTCAAGAGCCTCGCCGCCGGTGAGTCGTACGTGGAGGACGTCTCCTCCGAACGGCTGGCCCGGGCGCTGGAGAACGGCAGCTACCGGCCCAGTGAACTCGCCCGGGACTGCGGCGGCTTCGACGTCGCCGTCGTCACCGTCCCGACCCCCTTGCAGGACGGGGCGCCCGACCTGCGCTACATCGAGGAGTCGGCGCACACGCTGGCCCGCTTCTTGCGCCCGGGCGCGACCGTGGTCCTGGAGTCCACCACCTACCCGGGCACCACCGAGGAGCTGTTCGCGCCGATCCTGGAGGACGGCTCCGGGCTCACCGCGGGCGAGGACTTCCACCTCGGCTACAGCCCCGAGCGCATCGACCCGGGCAACACCGTCTGGGGCTTCCAGCAGACCCCCAAGGTGGTCTCCGGCGTCGACGCGCGTTCCCTGAAGGCCGTCGAGGCCTTCTACGGGCAACTCGTCGACACCACCGTGCCGGTGCGCTCGCCCAAGGAGGCCGAGCTGGCGAAACTGCTGGAGAACACCTTCCGGCACGTGAACATCGCGCTCGTCAACGAGATCGCCATGTTCGCCCGCCACCTCGACATCGACGTCTGGCAGTCCATCGAGGCCGCGTCCAGCAAGCCCTTCGGCTTCATGAAGTTCACCCCGGGCCCGGGCGTCGGCGGCCACTGCCTGCCGATCGACCCCTCGTACCTGAACTGGCGGGTGCAGCGCGAACTCGGCCAGAACTTCCGCTTCGTCGAACTCGCCAACGACATCAACAACCACATGCCCGAGTACGTGACGCGCCGCGTGATCGACGCGCTCAACGCCAAACGCCGCTCGGTCAACGGCTCCAAGGTCCTGCTGCTGGGGCTCGCGTACAAGAAGAACACCGGCGACGCCCGGGAGTCGCCCGCCGTGCGCGTCTCGCAGCTGCTCCTCGACATGGGGGCCAAGGTGCGCGCGGCCGACCCCCACGTGGTGGAGAGCATCAAGGTCGACGCCCGTCTCGTGCGGGTCGAACCGACCCGCAAGGAACTGGCGGCGGCCGACGTGGTCGTCCTGCTCACCGACCACGACTCCTTCGACTACGGGATGATCACCGAGCACGCCTCCTTCGTCCTCGACTGCCGCAACCGGTTGTCCGGACCGACCGTGGAGGTGCTCTGAGCCATGACCGTGGCGAAGATCGTGTGCGTCGCCGGAGCGCGGCCCAACTACATGAAGATCAAGCCGGTGATGGACGCACTGGAGCGCCGCGGCGCCGAGGTGATCCTCGTCCACACCGGCCAGCACTACGACGAGTCCATGAACGACGTGTTCTTCCGCGATCTGGGCATCCGCACCCCCGACCGCTACCTGGGCGCCGGTTCCGGCACCCACGCCCAGCAGACCGGGCGGGTGATGGCCGCCTTCGAGCCGCTGCTCGACGAGGTGGCCCCGGACGTGGTGGTGGTGGTCGGCGACATCAACTCCACGCTCGCCTGCGCCCTGGTGACCGCGAAGGCCGGCCCGCTGCTGGCCCACGTGGAGGCGGGCCTGCGCAGCCGTGACTGGAGCATGCCGGAGGAGGTCAACCGCGTCGCCACCGACCGGGTCAGCGACTACCTGCTGGCGCCCTCGCCCGACGCCGCCGCGAACCTGCGGGCGGAGGGCTACCGGGACGACCAGATCCACGTCGTCGGCAACGTCATGATCGACACCCTCCTCGCCAACCTGGACCGCGCCAGGCAGTCCGACGTCCTGGACCGGTACGGGCTGACCCGGGGCGGATACGGCCTGGTCACCCTGCACCGCCCGGCCAACGTGGACGACCCCGCGGCCCTCGGCGGCCTGCTGAAGGCCCTCGGAGAGATCGCCGTCCGCTGCCCCCTGCTGCTGCCCGTGCACCCGCGGGCAGCCGAGCGACTGGCCGAACTCGGCGTGCCGGGCGGTATCCGGCTGGTTCCGGCCGCCGGATACCTCGACTTCATCGCCCTGCAGGACTCCGCCCGCCTGGTGCTCACCGACTCCGGCGGCATCCAGGAGGAGACCACCGCGCTGGGCGTGCCCTGCGTGACGCTGCGGGAGAACACCGAGCGGCCCGTCACCGTGTCGGAGGGCACGAACGTACTGGCGGGCACGGATCCGGAGCGCATCGTGGCCACGGTGAACCGGGTGCTCGACGACCCGCCCGCCGCCCGCTGCCCCGAGCTCTGGGACGGCCGGGCGAGCGAGCGCATCGCCGAGGTTCTGCTGGACGGCGGGAGCAGGCACACCCGGCCCCGGCCCACCGACCTCGTCCCGCAGTAAACAGGTAGTTCAGAGAAGGGGAAGACCTTGGATCTCGCCGAAATCTGGCGGGTCATGCGCAGGCGCTGGTACGTGCTGATACCCGGGCTGGTGATCACGGCGGCGCTGGCCGCCGCCGTGCACTTCCTCGTCCCGGTGCAGTACCAGTCGCAGAGCACGGTGACCCTCCTGAACTCGAAGAAGGCCACGGAGGCCTTCGACGGCAACCCCTTCCTGAGCACCCAGACCTCCCTCACCGGGATGGCCGACGGCCTCGCCCGCAACCTGAACTCCGACGGGGCCGTCGCCGACCTCAAGGCCCTGGGCCTCACCGGTACGCACGAAGCGAAGATCGCCGACAACGCCCTGGGCCCCTTCATGTGGCTGACCGTGACCGGAACCGACCGGGCGGCCGTCCTCAAGTCGGACGAGATCCTCACCGCCTACGCGCAGAAGAGGCTGGACGAGTTCCAGACCCAGCAGTCGGTGCGGCCCGAGGCGATGATCAGGATGGCCACGATCGTGCCGCCCCAGGAGCCGGAGGCCCAGACCAAGTCCCGGATCCAGTTCATCGTCATGGCGGGCGCGCTGGGCTTCGTACTCAGCCTGGTCGCCACCTTCTTCGTGGAGGCCCGCACAAGGCGGGGCCCCGGCCGGCATCGGCCCGAACCCGGTGAGGACAAGGGCGACGGGCCCGGCGAAGGCGGCCACGGCGGGGAGGCCGGACCGGCCGCGGACGACACCCGCGACCCGTCGGACACCCTGCACATGAAGGTCCATCAGGTCCACCAGCCGGCGGCCGACGCCCCGGCCGGACCGAAGTGACGGGCTCCGGAGCGACCGGCTCCGTCACGGACGAGCACACCGCCCCCGCGCCCCCCGCGCTGGGGCGCAAGGTCGGCGTCGCGGCCAGGTGGAGCCTGGTCAACACGGTCGTGATGCGCCTCGGCAACTTCGCCACCGGGATCATCCTCGCCCGCTTCTTCCTCGGGCCGGAGGCCTGGGGCGTGTACGGGATCGCCCAGACGGTCCTGCTCGTCCTGCTCTCCGCCAACGAACTCGGCGTGTCGCTCGCGATCGTGCGCTGGGAGGGAGATCCGCGCCGCTTCGCCCCGACCGTCCTCACGCTCAGCGTGCTGTCCAGCTGCCTGCTGTACACGGCCCTGTTCGCGGCCGCCCCGGCCGTCGCCGGTGTCCTGGGCTCACCCGAGGCTTCCGGAGTCCTGCGGGTGATGTGTCTGTGCGTGGTGATCGACGGGGTGGCACAGGTGCCCGGGGGCTTCCTCACCCGGGAGTTCGCCCAGGGCAAGCGGATGATCATCGACGGACTCAACTTCGTGCTCAGCACCTCGGTGACGCTGCTGCTGGCCTTCGAGGGCTGGGGCGCGATGAGCTTCGCCTGGGGAGCCGTGGCGGGGAACGTCGTGACGCTGATCGGCTGCCGGATGGCCGCACCGGGCACCCTGAAATTCGGCTGGGACCCCGCGCAGGCCCGGGCGCTGCTCGGGTTCGGGCTTCCGCTCGCAGGGGCGAGCATGCTGGCCCTCGCGGTGGTCAACGTCGACACCATGGTGGTCGGCGCGACGCTGGGCAACGTGGCCCTGGGCTTCTACGTACTCGCCTTCAACATCTCCGGCTGGCCCGTGAGGATCATCTCCGAGGCCGCCCGCAGGGTCGCCTTCGCCGGCTTCTCCCGTCTGGCCGACTCGCCGCAGGCGCTGGCCCAGGGCTTCAGCCGCGCCCTGGGCGTGGTGATCACCGGCACCGTCCCGCTGTGCGTGCTGCTGGCCGGCTTCGCGGGGCCGGCCATCGAGCTGATCTACGGGAGCCGGTGGGCTCCCGCCGCCGCGGCCCTGCCCTGGCTGATGGCCCTCGGCCTGATCCGCATCGGCAGTGAACTCGCCTACGACTGCCTCGTCGCGATCGGACAGCGCCGGTCGCTCTTCCTGGTGCAGGGCCTGTGGCTGGCAGCCCTGATCCCGGTGCTCCTCGCCGGCGCCCGCCTGAACGGCATCGTCGGAGCCTCACAGGCCCACGTCCTGGTCGCCGGCGGCCTGGTGGTGCCCGTGTTCCTGTACGCCCTCAGCCGCGGCGGCATCGGTGTCGGCCGGATCGCCAGGGCCTGCGCGTGGCCCTTCCTCGGCGGGGCCGTGATGGCCGCGGTCATCCTGGGCCTGGAGCGCCGGTTCGGCGACGGCCTGCCCGCGCTCCTGGCCACCGCCGCGACAGCCCTGGCCGGCTACACGGTGTGCGTACTGCCCAGCCGCGGCTTCCTGCGCGGCGTCGACCGCGGCGAACGGCCCCACCGCGGCCGGCGCCGGTCGCCCGAACCGGCCCGGCCCACCCGACAGGACACGAGGTGAACCCGATGTCACGGCGCATCAGCCGAAACCCGCTCGCGGGGCTGCTGCTCTTGGCCCTCCTGGCGGTCATGGGCGTGGCCTGCTCGGGACGCGACCGGTCCGCGCTGCCGGACTGCCCGGACGCCGCGCGGACCTGCCCCGCGAGCGGGTCCCCGGCGACGTCACCGAGCGCCGGTCCGCCGACCGCGGACGGCCGGGCGACGGGCAGCCCCGCCGCCTCCGCGTCCCCGACGGCGAAGCCCACCGCGACGGCGGGTGCCGGCAGTCCGTCCGGCACACCCGCCGCCAAGGCCGCCTGCGCCTCCTTCAGCGCCTGCGGCTTCCCCGACGCCTCCACCACCGGTCCGCGGATCCCCCTCACGCCCCACAACACCGGGTACATGGCCGTCCGTGAGAACGGGCTCGTCATCCGGGGCTGGGACATCACCGGCTCGCTCGACATCTACGCGAACGACGTCACCGTCATCGACAGCAAGATCACCTCGGACAGCTGGTGGGGCATCAACCTGCGCCCCGGTTTCAGCGGCCTGCGGGTCCTGCACTCCACCATCACGGCGGTGCCCGGCAAGGGACCGGACAACGGCGGCGTGGACTACGCGGTGTCGAACATGGGGGGCAGCTCCATCGAGGTCGGCTGGTGCGACGTCTCGGTGTTCGGCGACGCGCTGTCCATGGGGCAGGGCAACCTGCACGACAACTACGTGCACGACATCGTCCCGTTCGTGAACCTGGGCGGCGAGTGGCAGCACACCAACACGGTGATCAGCGGCGGCGGCAACACCGGGGAGCTGATCATCCGCCACAACACCCTGCTGAACCCGACCGGCCTCAAGGAGGGCGCCTCGGGGAGCATCGGCCTGTTCGCGGACACCGGAGTGGTCCGCAACGTCACCGTGGACAACAACTGGGTGGCCGGCGGCGCGTACGCCCTCTACGGCGGCAGCACCGGCGCCACCGGGATCAAGGTCACCGACAACGTCTTCTCGACGGAGTACCACCCCGCCGCCGGCGGATACGGCGTGGTCGCCCACTGGAACCACAGCGGCCCCGGAAACGTGTGGCGGAACAACCGGATGTCCGACGGCCGCCCGATCGAACCCGAGCCGGCCCCGTGAGCGGCCTCGTGCGCGGTGTCGCGCGGGCAGTCGCGCGGGCACCATGGACCCTGCTCAAGGCCCTGTTCGGCTGGCTGGTGCTCTTCGAGGCCAGGAACAAGGTCCTGCTGGCCCCCACCGCGGTGCGGCTGCGCCGGACCGAGGACGCCGAGACCCGGCGGCTGGCCCGCGTCCTGGCGTCGCCGCCCTCGGCGCTGGTCGCCACGGTCATCGCCACCCACCGGCGCCCCGAGGAGCTGCGTGCCGCGGTGCGTTCGGCCCTGGACCAGACCGTCCGGGACCAGGTCGTGATCGTGGTCGACGACGGCGCCGGACTGTCGGCGCTCCCCGAGGACCCACGGCTGTTCGCCGTGTCGCTGGCGCACAACACCGGTGTGGCGGGCGTCGTGCGCAACGTGGGCATCCGCCTCACCCGCTCGCGGTACGTGGCGTTCCTGGACGACGACAACCTGTGGGAACCCGACCACCTGGAACGGACGCTGGCGGTCCTGGAGCCTGCCGACGGGCCCGACGCCGTCTACACGGCGCTGCGCCGCGTCCTGCCCGACGGCAGCGAGCAGGACGTCCTGTCGGTGCCCTACGACCGGCGCCGCGCCGCCCGCGAGGCCTTCCTGGACACCAACGCCTTCGTCGCCCGCCGCAACCGCTCCCTGCACTTCAGCCGTCTGCGCCGGACACCGGAGGTGCTGCCCCGCGAGGACTGGGAGCTGATCCGCCGGTACGGCCGCCGGTACCGGGTGCGCCACGTGCCGCACCCCACCGTCCGATACCTCATGAACCCGGCGAGCTTCTACACGCAATGGCAACAGTCCAGTTGAAGCCCGCCTCTCTTCCGCTCCGACCACAGGTGGTTGATCCGATGCCCCGATCCCGGGCCCTCCGAAACAAGTTCGTCGACGCACCCGGCTCACTGGGCGAACGACTGCGCATCGCCCGCTGGGAGCGTTTCCAGCGCTGCTTCCCCGGCATCGAGAACATGCGCGTCGTGGACCTGGGCGGGACGGCCGAGATGTGGCTGCGCGCACCCGTGCGCGCCAAGCACGTCCACCTGATCAACCTGGAGGAGCACCCCGCCGAACTGCCCGACTGGATCACCGCGGAGATCGCCGACGTCACCGACCCGGCGGTCGCCGCCGAACTGAGCGACCACGGCGGCTACGACCTGGTCTTCTCCAACTCGACCATCGAGCACGTGGGCGGCCACAGCCAGCGCCGGCGGTTCGTCGCCGCCGTCGAGCAACTGGCGCCGCTGCACTGGATCCAGACGCCGTACCGCTACTTCCCGGTCGAGCCGCACTTCGTCGCACCCGGCTTCCAGTTCCTGCCGCTCGCCGCCAGGACACGTCTGGTACGGCACTGGCCGCTCGTCCACAGCCGTCCCGACAGCCCGGAGTCGGCGATGAACGCCGTGGTCAACATCGAGCTGCTGAGCCGCGCCGAAATGAGCTACCTGTTCCCCGGGTCGGTGCTCCTCAGCGAGCGGGTGCTCGGTGTCACGAAGTCGCTGACAGCCGTACGAACGGAGCGCGCATGCTGAACAACCTGATCAACCGACACGACGCGGACCGGCTGCTGCGCAAGGTGCGGAAGCTGGAACTCGACCCGGTGCTGGCCAAGCTGCGGGTGCGCGGCGGTGCGCGCGTGGTGCAGCACTGGTCCCAGGTCGACCCGTCGCTGACCGAGTGGTGGGCGATCCCGGGCGTCATCAAGCGCTGGAACCTGCTGATGACCGGCGACGCCGAGACCTCCTATCCCCAGTACGTGGCCGCCGAGCACTTCGCGCCGCGCACCGACCTGCGCGGCCTCTCCCTCGGGTGCGGCACCGGCGGCAACGAACTGCTCTGGGCGAAGACCGGCGCGTTCGGCCTCCTGGAGGGCGTGGACGTGGCGCAGCAGCGCATCGACTTCGCCACCCGGTCCGCCGTCGACGAGGGCCTCGCCGACGTGCTGCGCTTCCGGGTCACCGACGTCAACCGGATGACCAGCGACGGGGAACGCTTCGACGTGCTGCTGGGCCTGCAGTCACTGCACCACTTCGACAACCTCGGCGAAACCCTGCCGAGGCTGTCGCAGCTGATCGAGCCCGGCGGGACGTTCGTGATCGACGAGTTCGTCGGCCCCACCCGCTTCCAGTGGACCGACGGCCAGCTGGAGGCGGCGAACGCGCTGCTGGCCCGGCTCCCCGAGGAGCGGCGGCGCCTGGCGGACGGCCGGATCAAGCGCCGCGTCGTACGGCCCAGCAAGCTGTCGATGGTGCTGGACGACCCCTCGGAGGCGGTCGACGCGGCTTCGCTGCTGCCGGGCCTGCGACGCCATTTCGAGGTCGTCGAGGAACGGCCGTACGGGGGCACGGTGCTGCACATCGCGTTCTCCGGGATCGCGCACAACTTCCGGGACCAGGAGCCGGAGACGCTGGCCCTGCTGGAGGAGTGCTTCGCCGCGGAGGACGCGGCACTTCCGGAAGTGGGGCACGACTTCGTCGCCATGGTCTGCCGCCCCCGCGGCGAAAGCTAGCGGTCAGGGCCCCGGCGTGCCGCGCAGGGCGCCCGGCCTGGCGAGTGCGGCCGCGGCCGCACGGCTGGCCGGGCGGCCGAGCGCGCCCCGCGAGGTCTCCCGGAGCAGGACGGCGGCCCGGAAGGCCGCCGTCGCCACCGGGCCGTGCCGGCGCTCGTAGAGCCGTACGCGGTTCAGCGTCAGCAGGGTCCACAGGCGCGGCGAGACCCGCGAGTCCCCGCCGAGATGGGTGGCCGAGGCCGCCGGCTCCAGGCGGGTCGCGAAGCCGCGGTCCCGGGCCCGCAGGCAGTACTCCGTCTCCTCCGAGTAGAGGAAGAAGGATTCGTCCCACGGGCCGCAGGCGGCGAGGCAGTCCGCCGACAGGGCCATCAGGGCTCCGGTCGCCCAGTCCGCGTACGTGGGCCGCTCGTACGCGGCGGAGTCGGTGACCAGCTCGCTCAGGTGGGGGAAGCGCCCGGCCCGGCGGTTGCCGATGACGGCCTCGCCGAGGGCGCGCGTCACGCTCGACTCCCGGCGCAGCGAGTGCACGAGGGTGCGGCCGTCCTCCTCGTACAGCAGCGGCACGCTGATCCCGACACGGTCGCCGTCGCCCAGGGGCGTGCCGAGCCCGTCCACGAGCAGCTTGGCGCAGCCCCGCCGCATCCGGATGTCCGGGTTGCAGACGAGAGCCGCCCGGGGCCCGCCCTCCCAGCCGGCGGCGGCCGCGAGGGCCGCGTTCACCCCGGCCGCGTACCCGGCGTTGCGGCCGGTCTGGACGATCGTCGCGTCCGGGGCCAGCGAGCGGATCACCTCCACGGTGTCGTCGGCCGAATCGTTGTCGGCGACCACGAGCCGCCAGTCGAGCCCCGTCATGGCCTCCGGCAGGGAGGAGAGGAACCCCGGGAGCACCGCGGCGCTGTTCCAGGTGACGACGACGACGGCTACGGGACCGGTACCGCCGGCCGGGGGGCGGGGGACTGGGCTGTCGAACCGCATGAGGACTCCAGGGTGGGTTGCTGCGGCGCCGCGCGCCGGATGAAGCCGAGGTAACTGCCTCCGGCGGCGATCGTCAGGAAGAACATCCCCGCGAACATCGGGAAGCTGAGGGCGTCGAAGGTGGCGCTGCTGACCAGGGCGACGAGGGCGGAGGCGAAGAACGCCTGCCCGAGCTCCCGGTCGGACTCGTCGAGGGCCAGCCGGCGGATGGCGCCGCCCTGGTGGATCCCGGTCAGGAAGAGGGCCAGGAGGGCGACCAGCCCGAGCAGGCCCATCTCCGCCAGCGTCAGCATGTACTGGTTGTCGGTGAAGAAGTAGAGCTCGGGGATGAAGGTCCCCAGCCCCTGCCCGAACAGGGGCCGCCCCTCCAGATAGGGGACGATCGCGCTGTACTTGACCGTGCGGGCCTGGGTGCTGCTGTCCGAGTTGGCGAAGAAGGACCCGAACAGGGTGGTGATGGTCCCGATCAGCCCGGGGACGATCACCTTGAAGCAGGCCACCGAACCCAGCAGCAGACCGATCGCGGTCCACCGCCGCTGCGGCTTCCACCGCGGCACCATCACCAGCACCACGATCAGCGCCCCGATGATCGACGTCCGCGACACCGTCAGCGGCAGCGAGCCGCCCACCAGCACCACCGGCGCCCAGCGGCGCCACCACTTCAGGTGCGCCCGCACCGGATCGAAGGCCTGCTGGATGGCGAACGGCAGCAGCAGGGCGAGCATCCCGCCGAACTCCAGGGGGTGCGCCGTGGTGGAGCGGGGCCGGGTGAAGGCGCCCCGGTCCATGGCGGCGAGCTGGGGGACGCTCGACGAGAGCCCGGGGATGCTGATCTGGTCGGCGATGTTCGTGGCGGCGAAGAAGTCGTAGTAGCCGATGGCGGCCACCACCGACGCCATCACCACGGCCCGGCGCAGCAGCACGTCGAGCCGGGCCCGGTCCTGGACGGCCGCGGAGACCAGCACCACCAGGGACACCCACACCAGCAGCCCGATCAGTCCCCGGTCCGCCCCGAGGACCTCCTTGCGGGAGGCGCCCCGGGTCGCGTTCGCCAGGTACGAGGCCAGCACCGCGACCGCCAGCAGGCACATCACCACCCGGGGCAGCCGGGTGCCCGGGGCGGGCCTGATCCGGCTCGTGATCCACGCCGCCAGGTACCAGAACAGGCCCAGCAGCGCGAACACGTTGGCCGGCGTCCCCACACCGCCCATCCCCGGCAGCGTCAGGTTCGACGGGATGAAGAAGGCCAGCGCCAGATAGCCGGTGAGCAGCGTGACCGCGTCCAGCTGACGCCCCAGGGCCCGCCTGCGGGCACGCCACCCGCGCACCCGGTCGGCGGTTCCGTCCGCGCGCCTGCGGCGCACCGCCACCACCAGCGTCTCGGTCACGAAGGACAGCGCGAACCCGGCCGTGGTGCAGAGGATGAGGACGCTCAGCACCTGCTGGTAGCGGGTCTTGAGCTGGGGCCGCGGGATCTGCGGCAGCACCACGGGCGTGGTCTGCACGAAGTACGCGGGCTCGACCTTGGCCGCCGCCTGCAGTGCGCCCAGCTGCTCCCCGGCGAAACCGGTGAGGATGTTGGTCTCCCGCAGGACCTTCTCCCGGTCGGTGCCCGTGACGGTCAGCGTGAGCGTCGGGCCCGACGCGTTCGCGGCGAAGGAGACCGTGTAGGGGTCCGTCACCCCGAGGCCGTGCAGGTCGCGTGCCGCGTCCGCCCCCGACAGGGTCCTGATCAGCACGTCCGCGGTCACGACCAGCGTCCCGCCCGCGTTGGCGATGGGATTGCCGAACGCGGGGGCCAGCTCGGCCACCGCCTTGGAATCGATCAGCGCCACCGAACTCTGCGACTGGTACGACACCGGCACCGACCGGTACAGGTGGCCGGCCGCGAGCACCCCGATCAGCACCATCGGCACCATCACGTACCAGCGGCGCCGCAGCACCGCGAGTATTTCACCGATGGTCACGAACGCCCCCGAGAGGTACCGGATTTGATGGCGCGCCGACACGTGTCCTGACAGGATCGCTCACGACGTGGGGAACGGAAGGAATCGTGTGTCGCCTGGTGAGTTGGTCCGTGCTCTGCGCCGGCGCTGGTACGTCCTGGTCGTGGCGATGGCGCTGGCGGTGCCCGGAGCCCAGCAGGTGCTGCGCCCCAGCCCCACGTACCTGAGCTCGGCGATCGTCGTGCTCAAACCCCCGGTGACCGGTACCCAGCCGAACCAGCTCGCCAATCTCCAGCCGCCGCTCGCCGCAGTCTCCTACGCGGCCGTACGCCAGCTGGAGTCGCCCGCCGGAGCCGACGAGCTGCGCGCCGCGGGGGTCGAGGGCACCTACCGGCTGATCCCGCGCAACAGCGGCACCAGCGTGACCCCGCGCTACCTGATCCCCTCCCTGCAGATCCAGGCCGAGCAGCCCGGGCCGGCCGCCGCCGACGCCACCGTGCAGAAGATCATCGAGGTCTACACGAAGCACTTGACGGATCTGCAGACGCAGCAGGGCATACCGGAGGCGGCGCGGATGAGCATCACCCTCCTGGTGCCGCCGAACTCCGTGGCGCAGACCGGCACCAAGAGCCGTGGACTGGCCGGGCTGGCGCTGCTGGCCCTGGTGGCCGGAGTGCCGGCGGCCCTGTGGACCGACCAGCTGCTCGCCCGTCGGTCCCGACGGGCGAGCAGCTGAATGAAACAGACGGTTCATCAGATCCCTCGGCGCTTCCAGGACCGCCACCACAGCCACTCGCGCCCCCGGTCGGCGACGGCCGACAGCACCAGCGGCTGGAGGTACGGCATCACCCGTGCCCCGATCCGCCGGCGCAGGCGCAGCGCCCGGTACTCGCCGAGCCCGGTGTAGCCGCCGGGCAGGCACTCGGCGGCGAACTCCACGAGCTCGTCGACCGGAACGACCCCGGTGCGCCCCCGGTCGTAGGCCCGGTAGGCGCGCCGCAGCGCGTACCGGGCGAGCCGGGTGCGCGCCGCCACCGACAGCCGGTCGGCCTCCGGGAGCAGCCCGCCGCACTTCTCCAGCACGGAGTCGAAGGCGACGAGGCGCTGGCGCAGGTCGTCCAGCTGCCCGCCGAAGTCCGTGGTGGACATGTTGTCGCCGTGGACGCGGTAGAAGGCCTGGTCGGCCCCGCGGACGTAGCCCACGTCGGCGTGCGCCGCGAGCCGCATCCACATCTCGATGTCGCCGGCGTGCGGGAGCTGCGGATCGTAGCCCCCGACCTTGCGCTGGAGACTCGTACGCACCACCACCTCGGGCGAGGTGATGCACCCCGTCCCCTCCCGGAACCGGCGCTCCAGCCACCAGTGCCCGGGGTAGACGACCGACCCGGTGCCTTCCGTACGGGCCGCGGGCAGCGGCCCGCCGTGCTGGAAGCGAAGCGGCCTGCCGTAGGCGAAGCCCGCCTCCGGATGCGCGTCGAGCACGGCGGCGGCGCGCACCAGGGCCCCGGGGACGAGCCGGTCGTCCGCCGAGAGCAGGGCGACGTAGTCCCCGTCGGCCCATTCCAGGAGGCCCTCGTTGTAGGTGGCGATGTGGCCCTGGTTCTGCTCGTGGATCCGTACCTCGATGCGCGGGTCCTTCGCCGCCAGGGCCCGTGCCACGTCCGCGGAGTCGTCGGGCGAGGCGTCGTCGATGATCAGGACCCGGACGTCGACGCCCTCCTGCTCGTCCAGGACGCTCTTGACGCAGTCGGCCAGGAAGTGGCCGTACTTGTAGCAGGGGATCACCACGCTGACCGTGCTCACTGGCCGGCCACCTCCGAGGCGGTGGCCGACTCGGTGAGCGCGGGCGGGCTGGTGGTGAAGATCGGGCCGACCCAGTAGTTCACCGAGCCGAACGTGTGGGTGGGGAAGGCGGCGGACGCGCCGTACTTGTACAGGCCGTTGGCCCCGCCCGCGCCGTCGGCCGGGGCGACCAGCGGGTAGGAGCGGTGCGCCGCCGTGAAGTAGCCGCCGTCCACCGAGTAGTTGCCGTTCGGCGCGTGGTAGGAGGCCACGTAGGAGGTTCCCGCGGTGATCGGCACGGGGGCGGCGAACGTGAGCTGCTGCCAGCCGGTCAGCGTTTCGCTGCCGAAGGTGCCGGTGGCCAGGAGGGTGCCGTCGGCGGCCCAGAGGCTGCCGGTGTGGGTACCGGTGTTGTTCGGCCCCTTGTAGAAGGTGATGCCGGTGATGTAGCCGTTCACCGCCGACTGGAAGCGGGTGCCCAGCTCCACCGAATTGGTGTCGTCACCCACGTTGGCGGTGCTGGGGGTCGTCGTGCCGGTCCACAGCGTGCAGGGGCAGTTGACCGTCGGCGGTGTCGTACTGGTGGTGAAGTTCCACGTCACCGGCGCGGCCATGGCGTTGCCCCACAGGTCGGAGGCCTGCACGGACGCCGTGTACGTGGTGCTCAGCGCGAGCTCGCCGGCCGGGGTGAAGGTGGCGCTGTTCGACGCCCCGAGCACCTTGGCGCCCGGTACGGAGTTGCCCCCGGAGTCCTTCACCGTGAACACCAGTGTGTCCGCGTCGATGGCCCCGCTGAAGGTCGCCGTCGCCGAAGCCGTGATCGCCGTCCCGGTCGCCGCGGACTGCGGAGAGATGCCGGTGACCGTGGGCGGCGTCGTGCTGGCCGTGGCGGTGTCCAGGACGGCGTCCACCCAGTAGTTGCTGCCCGAGGACGCGTTGTTCGGGAAGCCGCCCGTGGCGCTGTAACGGTAGACGCCGTTGCCGCCGTCGGTGCCGCTCTTCAGTGCGGTGAGGGGGGCCAGACCGGCGTCGGACGAGGCGAAGGTGGTGTCGTAGGAGTAGCCGCCGTGGGGTGCGAAGTAGGAGGCGATGTAGGTGGTGTTGGGCTTGATCGGCACCGGGGAGGAGAAGTTCAGCTGCTGCCAGCCGGACGCCGTCTCGTTGGTGAAGGTGCCGGTGGCCAGACGCTGGCCGGTGCTGCTCCACAGGCTGCCGGTGTGGGTGCCGGTGTTGGCGGGGGACTTGTAGAAGCGGACGCCGGTGATGGAACCGGGCACCGACGAGCGGATCTTCACGCCGAGCTCGACCGCGCCGCCGTCACCGCCGTTGACCGTGCCCGGCACGGTCGCCGCCGGCCAGACGGTGCACGGGCACTGCTGGGGACCGACGGTCAGCGCCACCGTGGTGGTGGCGCCCATGTTCACGCTGTCGTCCACCGCGCGCACCTTGATCTGGGCCGCGCCCGGGGCGGTGGGCGTCCACGTGTACGTCCACGAGCCGAGGCCCGTGGTCGCCTTCCAGGTGGTCCCGCCGTCGGTGGAGACCTCCACGCGGGCCACCACCCCGCCGCCGGTGTCCGTCGCCGTTCCCTTGATGGTCACGGGCTTCAGGGCCGGCACGGTGGCGTTCGCCGCCGGGCTGGTCACGGTGACGGCGGGGCCGACGGCGTCCGTCGAGGCCGTCGCGGCGACCAGGTTGCTCTGCAGGGACTTCGGCTGGACGCCCATGTCGGCGAACACGTTCACCGTGGCCTGCTGCATCCGCTTGTCCTCGGTGACCACTGCGTCGTCCGGATTGCCGGTGGGCATGTTCGTCAGACCCCAGGACCACTGCACCGTGCCCGCCCCGAACACCAGGGCGTGGGAGGTCTGGTCGCGGAAGGCGAGCAGGCTGTGCGTCGCGGTGCCGTTGCCGTAGGTGTTTCCGTAGTCGAGCCGCAGCTTGCCGTCGGTGATGTCCACCGTGGTCGACGACATCGCGATCTGCCCGGGCGGCCGGTAGCCGTCCTCCACGTCGCTGTCCCATTCGTAGCCGAGGGTGCCGACCGGGAACGTGGCGGTCTGGGAGGGGGTCAGGGCCGCGACGGTGGTGCCCCGCCACAGCCGCATCTTCGCGAAGGAGCCCGGCACGGTGATCGCGTCGGCGCGGTAGCCGTTCACGCTGAACAGCGAGCCGGTCAGCTGGTTCTGCGGCCGGTAGGTCCGCCCGTTGGTTCCGCTGGCCGGGTCCATGAAGGTACCCGTCCAGATCCCGCTCGGGTCGGGCACGCCGTTCGGCACCGGGAAGGACAGCTTGGTCTCCTTGTAGCAGACCAGCGTCCGGTTGGCGGTGTTCGCGCCGTCGATGCTCGGGGCGAGGCGGGTCTTCCAGAAGACCTCGTTGCCGCTGAAGTAGGTCTGGTTGACCCCGGCGCGGCGCGCGTTCAGCGCGTTGGTGAACTGGTCCTGGGTCCAGTACTCGTCGTGCCCCGAGGACATGAAGACCTTGTGGTTCTGCAGCTGCGTGGCACCCCGGGTCGACATGTCGATCCCGGACATGTAGCTCACGTCGTACCCGTTGCGCTCCAGCCACGCGACCATCTGGTACTCGGAACCGTAGATCCCGTTCTCCCCTCCGATGTCCATCGGCCGGTTGTAACTGACCTCGTACGCACGCCCGTCCGGGGCGGGGCCGGTGCCGTCGTACAGGTCCTGGCCGCCGTAGTTGTTGTACGCCTGCCAGGTCTGGTCGCTGGTCTGCACGACGATGTCGGAGTGGCTGGAGTCGTTGCGGACGACGAACGGGTAGGGCATCACCCCGTTGCCGTCCGCCTGGTCGAAGTTGGCGATGTACAGGCCGGAGACGGCGTCGGCGGGGACGGTCCACGTCGCGGTGACCGGCCAGTTCCCGCAGTCGACCAGACCCGTCGAGGCCTTGGTCGTACAGTTCTTGGGATTGCCGCCCTGCGCGAAGTTCGCCGGGTACGTCTGCGCCGCCTGGGCCGCGGTCGACATCAGGCGGGCCCCGTCGCCCCCGTAGTGGCCGAGCCGGTAGACCGAGACGTGGTACGCGGTCGGCGACTGGATCTTGAACTGCACGTTCTCGCCGGCCTGGACGCTGGTCTGGGCCGGGAACCCCTTGATGTCGCCGTAGGCGCTGGGCGCGAACCAGTCGGACATGGGAGTGCCCGGCTTGGAGTTCTCGCACACGATCGCATTGGTCCCCGGGCCGCACGGGTCGGCCGCACTCGCCACCACGGAAGGCGGCAGGACCGTGGCCATGAGAGCGGCGACCACGGTGAAGAGACCGTACCGGAGGAGCCTTCTCCGTCTGTTCATCTGTACCTCTTCTTGCGTCAGCGCAGGGCGTTGGCGAGCGCGTCGACGACCCGCTGCTGTTGGGCAGCGGTGATCTGTGGGAACAGCGGAAGGGAGAGCATCCCGTCCGCGGCCCGCTCGGCGTGGGGGAAGTCGCCGCGACCGTGGCCGAGGTGACGGAAAGCGGGGGTCAGGTGGACCGGGGCCGGATAGTGCACGCCCGCCCCGATGCCCTCCGCGTTGAGCTTGCCGACCACGGCGTCCCGGTCCGCCCCGGCGACCCGTACGACGTACAGGTGCCACACGTGGACGTTGCCCGCCGCCGTGACCGGCAGGGTGACCCGGCCGGCCGCAGCGAGTTCGGCCAGCAGGGCGTCGTACCGGTCGGCGGCGGCCCGGCGGGCCGCGTTCCCGTCGGCCAGCCGGGCCAGCTTCGCCCGCAGGACCACGGCCTGCAGACCGTCCAGCCGGCTGTTGAACCCGGCCACGTCGTGCCGGTACTTGGCGACGCCGCCGTGGTTGGCCAGCGCCCGCACCAGGGCGGCCGTCCCCTCGTCGTCGGTCACCACCGCGCCCGCGTCGCCGTAGGCGCCCAGGTTCTTGCCCGGGTAGAAGCTGGTCGCGGCGATCCCGTCGCTGCCGGGGGAGCGGCCCTCGCGGGTCGCGCCCTGGCTCTGCGCGGCGTCCTCGACGACACGGACGTGCGCCGGCAGCTGCGCGGCCAGGGCGGCGGTGTCGGCGCACTGTCCGTACAGGTGGACGGGGACCACCGCGCGGGTGGCCTTCCCGACCGCGTCCAGCGCGGCCTGCGGATCCATCAGGAGACTGTCGGGGAGGCAGTCGACCAGCACCGGGCGGGCCCCGATCCGGGCGGTGGCGCCCGCGGTGGCGATGAAGGTGTTGGCGGGCAGCACCACCTCGTCGCCGACCCCGACCCCGCCGGCGCGCAGGGCCAGTTCCAGGGCGTCGGTGCCGTTGGCGACGCCCACGCAGTGCCGGACCCCGGCGAACTCGGCGTACTCGCGCTCGAAGGCGGCGACCTCCTCACCGCCGATGAAGGCGGTGCCGGCCAGCACCCGGTCGAATCCGGCGCGTACTTCATCGGCGACCTCGGCGTGCGCCGCCTTCAGGTCGACGAGCGGTATCTGGTTCATGCGACGTGACTCCCCATCCGTGTCTCCGGCCACCGGCCGGTCCCCTCCCCATCGGCCCGCAGTTCGTCATCGGCCCGCAGTTCGTCGAGGGCCGGGCCGTCCGCCGCCCGCAGCCGGCGGGCGGGGCTGCCGGCCCAGACCTCGCCGGGCGGCACATCGGCCAGGACCGTGCTTCCCATGCCGGTCAGCGACCAGGCGCCGACCTGTCTGTACTCGCGGACCAGCGATCCCGCACCCACATAGGCGCCGCGCCCGAGCCGCACCCCGCCGCCGAGACGGACCCCCGAGGCGAGCGTGGCGAAGTCCCCGACGCGGTCGTCGTGGGTGAGGACCACCTGCGGCATCACCGCCACGTGGGACCCGACCCGGACCGCGGCGGTCAGCACGCAGTGCGCGAGCAGCACCGAGCCCGCGCCGAGGACCGAGGACGCCGACACCGCCGCCGTGGGGTGGACCACCGTCGCGTACCGGCTCGTCGGCAGCCCCAGCCGCCGTACCAGGCGGGCCCGTACGGCGTAGTCGCGCGGACTGCCCACGCAGACCACGACTTGGGCGGCCGCCAGGTCGTGCACGAGGTCGCAGCCGCCCAGCACCGGCACACCGTCGACCTCGCGGCCGTGCAGGGCCGGATCGTCGTCGAGGTGCCCGGCGAGCCGCCACCGCGGGGCGCGCCCGTGCGCCGCGTCCGCGGCGCACGCGTCCCGGACCGCCTGGGCGGTCTCCCGCGCGAACCCGCCCGCGCCGACGATCAGCAGATCGTCGGCCCGGTTCCACGGCCCGCTCATCCGCCGGCCTGTTCGCGGAGCACCGCCACCACCCGGTCCTGCTCGGCCTCGGTCATGGTGTGGAACAGCGGCAGGATCAGCGAGTCGCGGCTGATCCGCTCGGTCACCGGCAGCGGCGCCGCGCCGTGTCCCGCGTACGCCGGCTCCAGGTGCGAGGCCATGATCCCGCGCCGGGCCGAGATCCCGGCCGCGGAGAGCACGGCGAGCAGCTCGTCGCGGCCGACCGGGAAGCCCTCGGCCAGCAGCACCCAGTACGACTGGAAGTTGCCCTGACCGTGACCGGGGTCCGTGACCGGGGTGAGGCCCGGTACCGCGCCCAGCAGCTCCGCGTACCGGGCGGCCAGCGCCCGCCGGCGGGCCACGATCGCGTCCAGCTTGCCCAGCTGCACCAGGCCGACCGCGGCCTGGATGTCGGTCATCCGGTAGTTGTAGCCGACCTCCAGGTAGCTCTCGACGATCGGCTTGGCGCTCGCGTGCCGCTGCGCGGCGGACACGTTCATGCCGTGTTCGCGCAGCCGCCGCAGCCGCTGCGCCCACTGCGCGTCGTCCGTGGTCAGCATGCCGCCCTCGCCGGTGGTGATCACCTTGCGGGGGTGGAACGACCAGGCGGCGAGCAGCGCGCCGTGGCCGACGGACTTGCCGCCCACCGTCGCGCCGATGCCGCAGGCGGCGTCCTCCACCAGGGCGACGTCCCACTCCGCGCACGCCGCGCGCAGCGCGTGCACGTCGGCGGGCACCCCGCCCTGGTGGACGGCGAGCACCGCCTTCGTCCGGGGCGTGCGGACCGCGTCCACGGTGGCCGGGGTCAGATTGCCGGTGGCCTGCTCGACGTCGGCGAACACCGGCCGCGCGCCCACGTACCGCACCGCGTTGGCCGTGGCGATGAACGACAGGGAGGGGACGATCACCTCGTCGCCCGGCCCCAGGTCCAGCGCGATGAGGGCCAGGTGCAGGGCGGTGGTGCACGAACTCACCGCGATGCCGTGCTCGGCGCCCACCCGCTCCGCGAAGGCCCGCTCGAACTCGGCGACCCGGGGGCCCTGCGCGACCCAGCCGGAGAGCACCGCGTCGGCGGCGGCCTTCGCCTCCTCCTCGCCCAGCCACGGCACCATGACCGGGACACGGGCCGCGGCGGCGTCCGCGCCGCTCATCGACCGGCCTTCTCGGCGGCGGCCGCGGCGGCGTCGGCGGCGCGCTCGGCCCGCCACCAGTCCACCAGGTCCCGCAGACCCCGGCGCATGTCGATCTCAGCGGTGAAGCCGAGCCGGCTCGTGGCCAGCGAGATGTCCGCGAGACGGCGGGTCACCCCGTTCACGGCGCGGGCCGGCCCGTGCACCGGCGCCAGCCCCTGCGCCCCCATCGCCTCCAGCAGCCCGAGCGCCAGGTCGAGCAGGCTGGTCTCGGTCGCGCTGGCGATGTTGAACACCTCGTCGGTCAGATCCGACTCCGCGGCCAGCAGATTGGCCCTCGCGATGTCCCTGACGTCCACGAAGTCCATGGTCTGCATGCCGTCACCGAGGATCAGCGGCGGCTCACCCGCGGAGATCCGCTCCATCCAGCGGATCAGCACCTCGGTGTACAGGCCGTGGATGTCCATCCGGGGCCCGTACACGTTGAAGTAGCGCAGCGCGACGTAGTCCAGCCCGTACATGGCGTGGAAGCTGCGCAGCACGCCCTCGTTGAAGGCCTTCGCCGCCCCGTAGAAGGTGTCGTTGTTGTACGGGTGGTGGCGCTCGGTGGTCGGGAACGAATCGGCGAGCCCGTAGACCGAGGCCGAGGACGAGGCGATCACCTTGCCCACTCCCGCGGCCGCCGCCGACTCCAGCACGTTGAACGTGCCGTCCACCAGCACCTCGTTCGCCAGCCGGGGCTCCTCCGCGCACTGGGTGATGCGGATCGCGGCGAGGTGGAACACCAGGTCGGCGCCCTCCGTCGCCTTGCGCACCGCGGCCACGTCGCGGATGTCGCCCTCGACGACCTCCACCACGCCGCTCGGCAGGGCGCGGGCCAGGTTGGCGGCCCGCCCCCGCACGAAGTTGTCGAGCACCACGATCTCGCGCGCCCCGTTGTCCACCAGGAGGTCCACCACGTGCGAGCCGATGGTGCCCGCTCCGCCGGTGACCAGAATCTTCTTGCCTCGTACGCTGCTCAACGCCCTGCCCCCACTGAGTCGGTCATGGTCTTGCGTGCGATCGGCCGGCGATCGCCTTGCCGGCGGGCCGCGCCCGTCCGTGAACGGTCAGCGCCCGGTGCGCAGTCCGACGACCGCACCGCGGAACTCCAGGCTCCGGGAGGCCGCTTCGAGGATGTCCAGCACCTGCAGTCCGGCCCGGCCGTCGGTCAGCGCCGGCCGCCCCGTCCTGATCGCGGCGGCGAACTCCTCGACCATGCTGCGCAGGGCCTCCTTCTCGCCGAGCGCGGGCGCCACCATGTCGCCGCTCCGGTAGGAGACGAGCATGTCGCGGCGCTCGTCGGCGCCGATCTCCTGCGGGGCGGTCAGGTCCACCCCGCGGTCGAACACCGCCACGCGCTGGGCCGGGTTGAGGTCGTCCCACACCAGGGTGCGCTTGGACCCGCCGACCATGGTGGTCCGTACCTTCGTCGGGGACAGCCAGTTGACGTGCACGTGCGCGATGGCGCCGGTGTTGAGCTGGAGCGTCAGGTAGGCCACGCAGGACTGCCCGGCCCCGATCGGGTCGGCTCCGTGCGCGGCCACCGCGACCGGCCGGACGTGGTCCGGGAGGATGAAGTCGAGGACCGAGAGGTCGTGCGGGGCCAGGTCCCACAGGACGTCGATGTCCTTCTGGACGAGCCCGAGGTTGATCCGGACCGAGTCGAAGAACTGGATGTCGCCGAGTTCGCCGGAGCGGACCATCTCCCGGATGCGGCCCACGGCCGGGGTGTAGCAGTACGTGTGGTCGCACATCAGCGTGAGACCGCGCTCCTCGGCCTCGGTCACCAGCCGCAGCCCGTCCTCGTACGTGGCGGCCAGCGGCTTCTCCACGAGGACGTGCTTTCCGGCGCGCAGGGCGGCCAGCGCCACGTCCAGATGCGTACCGGCGGGGGTGGCCACGGCGACCGCGTCGACGTCCGGGTCGGCGAGCACCTCCGCGTAGTCCGAGGTCGCCCGGACCGTCGAGTACCCGCCGAGCACCTGCCGGGCCCGGTCCTCGTTCAGGTCGCAGAGCCAGCGGAGCCGGAACTCCGGCGTGGACTGGAAGTTGCGGACGAGATTGGGGCCCCAGTAGCCCGCGCCGACCACGGCGACGCCCAATGCCTCGGTGGCCCCCCGGCCGGCGACGTCCTTCGCAGTGTCCTTCACAGCGTTCCCCTTCGCTCCGCGAAACACGCCGACTGGCGTGTCGACAACTCATGGCCGGGGCGCGTGTGATGGAGGGGAACGCCGTCGACGGCGGGCGGGACGCCCCCGCGTCCCATGCGTGACCCGCTCAACGGTGATGGCCCCCCACAACCGATGCTCTGCGTAATGCGCGTACTTCAGCCCCCCGGCCGGCTGCGTGTTCCCCCAAGCAGCCGAACCCGTAACGACGGTCAATCTAGTCCACCGGGCGTACCCCCGGGGAGAGTTGACGGAATCGCCCGGCGCCGGTGTTCGAGCGTGCATACTGCCCGGGTGACCAGCATCGTGATACCGGCCCACAACGAGGGCCGGGTCATCGGCCGCCTCCTCGACGCGCTCCTGGCCGACGCCTCCGCGCCCGGGCCCGACATCGTCGTCGTGTGCAACGGCTGTACGGACGACACCGCCGAGGTGGCGGCCGCGCGCGGCCCCCGTGTACGGGTGGTCGAGATCCCGACCCCCTCCAAGCACACGGCGCTCCGGGTCGGGGACGAGCACGCGCGGGGCTACCCCCGCCTCTACGTCGACGCCGACGTCGTCGTCGGGGCCGCCGACGTACGGGCCCTGACCGGTGCGCTCGCCGGGAGCCCGGACCTGCTCGCCGCCGCCCCCGGCCGGGACATCCCGCTGACCGGCTGCGCATGGCCGGTCCGGGCGTACTACCGGGTGTGGCAGCGCTTGCCGGCCGTCCGCGAGGGCCTGTTCGGCCGGGGGGTCATCGCCGTGACCGAGCCGGGGCACGAACGGCTCGCCGCGCTGCCCCCGCTGATGGCCGACGACCTGGCCGCGTCGCTCGCCTTCGGGCCGGGGGAGCGCCTCGTGGTCGAGGCCGCCCGGGTCGTCGTCCATCCGCCGCGCACCTGGTCCGACCTCGTCCGGCGGCGGATCCGCGCGGCGACCTCCTCCGCCGAGTACGAGCGCTTCCAGGCCTCGCGACGGGCCGACGCCCCGGCGTCGCCGTCCGCCCCGTCCGCCCCGTCCGCGCCGTCCGCCCGCACCGGCACGGCCGATCTGCGCGCCCTGCTGCGGGCCCAACCGGGGCTGCTCCCGGGGGCGGTGGTCTTCGTCGTGGCGGCACTCGCCGCCCGCAGGGGTTCCCGCAAGGCCATCCGCGATCAGGACTTCTCCACCTGGCTGCGGGACGAGAGCAGCCGGCAGAACTGAGCCGGTGATCGGCCGGATCGCCGCGAACCCACCACCGTTGGCCCGTACGACCACTATGTTTCCACTCGCACGTTCGAGTGTCCGAGACCGTCGCCACCGGGAGCGCCTGAGCATGTACCTCGCGGACCGCTCCGCCCCCGACGGGTCGAAGACCGCGCCGGACCGCGACAGCGTCCCCAAGCCTGGACGGACCCCCGCGGTCGCCTCCGCCGTCCTCGCGCTGGGTACGGTCAGCATGATCACCGACATCTCCTCGGAGATGGTCACCGCCGTGCTGCCCCTGTACCTGGTCGCGGGTCTGGGCCTGAGCCCCCTCGGCTTCGGCGCGCTCGACGGCGTCTACAACGGGGTCAGCGCCCTGGTGCAGCTGACCGGCGGGCACCTCGCCGACCGGGTCCGCAACCACAAGCTGATCGCCGGCATCGGCTACGGCCTGTCCGCCCTGTGCAAGCCGCTGCTGCTGCTCGCCCACAGCCTGGGCCCGGTGGGTGTGGTCCTCGCCCTGGAACGCACCGGCAAGGGCCTGCGCACCGCGCCGCGCGACGCGCTGATCTCCCTGTCCACCCCGGCCGAGTTACAGGGGCGCGCCTTCGGTGTGCACCGGGCCATGGACACCACCGGGGCCCTGCTCGGCCCGCTCGCCGCCTTCCTCATCCTGAGCGCGGCGATCGACGGCTACGACGCGGTCTTCGGCGTCAGCGCGTGCGTCGCCGTACTCGGCGTCGTGGTGCTCGTGCTCTTCGTACCGTCCGGTGGCGGCGACGCCCCCCGGCCCCGGCCGAAAAAGGGCGGCGCCGGGGCGGAACCGGCCCCCGCGGGCCCGCGCGAGGCACTGGCCCTGCTGCGCCTGCCCCGGCTGCGCGCCCTGGCGGTCTGCGCCGCCCTGCTGGGCCTCACCACCGTCAGCGACGCCTTCGTCTACCTGCTGCTGCAGGAGCGCGCCGGCATCGGCGAGCGCTGGTTCCCGCTGCTGCCGCTGGGCACCGCCGCTGTATTCCTGCTGCTGGCCGTCCCGGCGGGAGCCCTCGCCGACCGGATCGGGCGGCGCACCGTGTTCCTCACCGGGCACGCCCTCCTGCTGGCCGGGTACGGACTGCTGCTGTGGGCCCCCGACTGGTCGGCCCTGCCCTACCTCGTCCTCGCGCTGCACGGCATGTTCTACGCCGCCACCGACGGAGTGCTGCCGGCGGCCGTCGCCGCCATCGTGCCCCGGCAGCTGCGGGCCACCGGCCTCGCCCTGGTCGGCACCGGCCAGGCGCTGGCCCGCTTCGGCTGCTCGCTGGCCTTCGGCGGCGTGTGGACGCTCTGGGGCGCCGCGCCGGCCCTGTCCCTCGCCGCGGCGGGCCTGCTCTGCTGCGCGGCCGTCGCCGGCTTCGTACTGCGACCCGACCGACCCGACCCGGACGGCACCGCCCCCGGCCCGGCCGGCCCGACCGGCCCGAAGGACCCGACGGACCCGACCGACCCGATCCCACGCCCGCGAGGAACCCGATGACGCTGTCACGCCGCCTGCTCGTACTCACCGCGGCCGTGCTGCTCCTCGGGGGTCTCGCCGCCGCACTGGTACTGCGTGCCGCCGCGCGCGGCGAGGCTCCGCGGCCGGGCGGCCCGGCCGTCGCGGCGGGCAGCGTCACCCTCGGCCCGCAGGACCGGCTGGCCTTCCTGGGCAGCGCGCCGGGCCCGCACCGCGGCGCCCTCGCCTCGGTCCCGGCCGGGACCCCGCAGGCCGCGCGCACCGTCTCCGACCTCACCTGCCAACGCTTCTACGCCGCCGCGGGCACCGGTGTGTGCCTGCGCTCCACGCCGGGCGCGCTCGCCCAGGACAACCGGGCCCTGATCGTCGACGCCGACCTGCGCACGCTGCGCAGCTTCCCCCTCGCCGGCGCGCCCAGCCGGGCCCGCGTCTCGCCCAGCGGCCGGTTCGCCGCCTGGACCGTCTTCGTCGCCGGAGAGTCGTACGGCGCCGCCTTCTTCTCCACCCGTACGGCGATCGCGGACATCCGCAGCGGAGCCCTCGAACCCGACCTGGAGAAGTTCACCATCCTCATGGACGGCCGGGAGTACAAATCCGGGGACGTGAACTACTGGGGTGTCACCTTCTCCAAGGACGACGACACCTTCTACGCCACCCTGGCCACCGCGGGACAGACCCACCTGGTCAAGGGCTCGATATCCCGGCGTACGGTCACCACCCTCGCGCAGAACGTCGAGTGCCCGTCCCTGTCCCCGGACGAGACCCGGATCGCGTACAAGAAGCGGGTGCAGCGCGGCGCGTCGCTGTGGCGCGAACACGTCATGGACCTGGCCACGCTCCGCGAGCACCCGCTCGCGGAGAAGCACAGCGTGGACGACCAGGCCGTCTGGCTGGACGACCGGACCCTCGCCTACGGCCTCCCGGCCGAGGGAGCCCCCGACACCACGGACCTGTGGACGGTCCCCGCCGACGGCAGCGGCACGCCCCACCTGCTGGCACCGGGGGCATCCTCCCCGTCCCGCCTCGGCTGATCTTGGTCCACTTCGTGACAAGAGTTACATCCGCCCCCGAATGCCCCACTTTCGATGAATCATTATTTCCCGGAATCGTCGTATACAGGCCGGGAGAGACATGGGACGCGCGGGCAGCTGGATGAGTGACTGGCGGATCGCTCTGCCGGTGGCAGGCGGAGCCGTCGTACTCGGACTGGGCGGCCTCTACGTCACCGGTCTCGTGGCCGGTGGCGACATCGAGGCCGGCACCCGGGTCCATGGGGTGGACATCGGCGGGATGAGCAGGGCGCAGGCACGTCAGGCGCTGACCCGGGAGCTCGGCCCCACCGCCGCGGCGCCGGTCGCGATGAAGATCGGCGAACGCGTCGAGAAGGCCGATCCGGCCGAGCTCGGGCTGTCCCTCGACACCGCCGCGACCGTCGACCGCGCCGCACGCAAGGGCTACGGCCCCGTCACCGTCATCGGCGGTCTCTTCGCCTCCGGCAGCAGGGACATCGAGCCCGTGGTCCGCGTGGACGAGGCGACCGGCCGCGCCGCGGTCGACCGGATCGGCCGGGCCGCCGGGCAGCAGGTCCGCGACGGATCGATCGCGTTCGAGAAGGGCACGGCGAAGGCCGTCGCCCCGCTGTCCGGCGTCTCCCTCGTCGGGGACCGCGCCGTCGACACCCTCCGTGACGCGTACCTGCGGGCGGGCGCCGGCCCCGTCGTGATGCCGGTCGAGCAGACCCAGCCGCGCGTGGGCGCCGAGGAGACCGGACGGGCCATGCGGCAGTTCGCGGAGCCGGCGATGTCGGGGCCCGTCACGCTCACCGTCGCCGACAGGCGGATATCCATAAGCCCCGCCGTCCTCGGCAAGCACCTGGCGATGAACTCCGACGACCAGGGCCGCCTCGTGCCGTCCCTCGACTCCAAGGGCCTGCTCACCGACCCCGCGGTGGCCCGCCCGGTCGAGGACGCCACCCAGGCCCCGCGCGACGCCGCGCTCGGCCTCGCCGCGGACGGCCGCGTGGTCCTCGGGGACCACGGCCGTACGGGACGCCAGGTCACGGACGCGGCGCTCGGCCGGGCCGTGCTGCCGCTGCTGACCCGCACGGGCGCGTCCCGCAGCGCCGAGGTCGCCACCGTGGCGGTCCAGCCGGATCTCACGAGCGCCGAGGCCCGGCGGCTCGGCATCAAGGAGAAGGTCTCCTCCTTCACCGTCGCCTTCCCGGCCGCTCCGTACCGCACCACCAACATCGGCCGCGCCGTGCAGCTCATCAACGGCTCCGTGGTCCTTCCGGGGCAGGAGTGGAGCTTCAACCGGACGGTCGGCGAGCGCACCCCGGAGAACGGCTTCGTCGACGGCATCATGATCAATGACGGCCAGTACGTGAAATCGCCCGGCGGAGGGGTCTCTGCCGTCGCCACCACCATGTACAACGCCATGTTCTTCGCCGGCCTGAAGCCCGTCGAGCACGGAGCCCATTCCTTCTACATCGAGCGCTACCCCGAAGGCCGCGAGGCCACCGTCGCGTGGGGCACCCTCGACCTGCGCTGGATCAACGACTCCGGGCACCCCCTCTACATCCAGGCCGAGTCCACCGACACGTCGCTGACCATCACCCTCCTCGGCACGAAGAAGTACGACGAGGTCAAGGCGACCAAGGGGCCGCGCACCAACATCACGCCGCCCGGCAAGCGGACGGGCAGCGGACCGACGTGCGAGGTCCAGACCCCGCTCGAAGGCTTCGACGTGTCCGTCGGCCGTGTCTTCGTCCAGGGCGGCCGGGAGGTCAAGCGTGAGGAGTTCAAGACCCACTACACGCCGCGCGACGAGGTCACCTGCACCCCGGAGGGCGCGCAGACCCCCAAGACCGGAGAAGCCCCGAAGGCCGGGGAGACCCCGCAGACCGGCCGGACGGGCGTGAAGGTGTGAGCCGACGGGTGACCGTCCGGGTGCGAAGTGTGCCGAACGGGAGCTTTGGGAGCCCGGAAGTGCTACAAATGGGTTCGTGACCATTCCTCGCCACCCGTGCCGGGCACGTCGGTGCGGTCACTCCTAGGCAGCAAGTTCAGGAGCGTCGCCGGACAGGTCTTCGTCCTCCAGGTGGCGATCGTGGTGTTGCTCGCCGCCAGCGCCCTCCTGGCCCTGGTGCTCCAGTCGCGGCACGACATCGACCGGGAGGCACGCAACCGGTCGGTCTCCGTCGCGCAGACCTTCGCCCACCAGCTCGGTCTGCAGGACGCGCTGAAGACGCCCAACCCGTCCTCCGTCCTGCAGCCACTCGCCGAGACGACGCGCAAGGCCGCCGGCGTGGACTTCATCGTGGTGATGGACACCCACGGCATCCGGTACAGCCATCCCCAGCCGGAGCGCATCGGACAGCGGTTCGTCGGCACCATCGAGCCCTCCCTGGCCGGACACACCTACACCGAGAGCGTGGACGGCCCGCTCGGCAAGGAGATCCAGGCGGTCGTGCCGGTCACCGCGCCCGACGGCAAGGTCGTCGGCCTGGTGTCGGCGGGCCTGACGGTGAAGAACGTGACCGGTGTCGTCGACCGCCAGCTCCCCGTCATCCTGCTGGCCATCGCGGCCGGCGTGGCCCTGGCCACCGCCGGCACGGCACTGATCAGCAGACGGCTGCGCCGCCAGACCCACGGGCTGGGCACGCAGGAGATGACCCGCATGTACGAGCACCACGACGCGGTGCTCCACGCCGTCCGCGAAGGGGTGCTGATCACCGACGGTGAAGGGCGGCTGCTGCTGGCGAACGACGAGGCCAAACGGCTGCTCGGCCTGCCGGAGGACGCCGAGGGACGCCGCATCGGGGACGTACCGGGCCTGGACCGCCCCATGGCCGACCTGCTGCTGTCCGGCAGGGAGGCCACCGACGAGGTGCTGGAGAGCGGAGACCGGCTGCTCGTGGTCAACCAGCGGTCCACCCACCCCGGCGGCCGTCCGGAGGGCTGCGCGGTCACCATCCGCGACTCCACCGAGATGCAGGTCCTCACCAGCCGGGCCGAGACGGCCCGCAGACGCCTCAAGCTCCTGTACGACGCGGGTGGCGACATCGGCACCTCCCTCGACGTGGTGCAGACGGCCGAGGAACTCGCCTCCGTCGCCGTCCCCCGCTTCGCGGACTTCTGCACCGTCGACCTGGCCGACCCGGTGCTCGGTGGCGACGAACCCGGCCAGGTCACCGACATGCGGCGCACGGCGGTCAGCGGCATCCGCTCCGACCACCCGCTCTACCCCCTCGGCCGGCTGATCGACTTCCTGCCGTCCACCCCGCAGGCACGCGGTTACGGCACCGGACAGGCGGAACTGGTCCCCGACCTGTCCGACGCGCCGGGCTGGGTCGCCCAGGACCCGCCGCGCGCCCGGGCCATCCTCGACTACGGGATCCACTCGCTCATCGCGGCGCCGCTCAGGGCCCGGGGCGTCGTGCTCGGCGTGGTCAACTTCTGGCGGTCGGAGAAACCGGAGCCCTTCGACGAGGACGAGCTGTCGCTGGCCGAGGAACTCGTCGCCCGCGCGGCGGTCAGCATGGACAACGCCCGCCGCTACACCCGCGAGCACGCCCTCGCGGAAACGCTCCAGCGCAGCCTGCTGCCGCGCGCCCTGCCCGAACAGAGCGCCGTGGACGTGGCGCACTTCTACCTGCCCGCGCAGTCCGGAGTGGGCGGCGACTGGTTCGACGTGATCCCGCTGCCCGGCAGCCGGGTCGCGCTGGTCGTCGGAGACGTCGTCGGGCACGGCCTGCACGCCGCGGCCACCATGGGGCGGCTCCGTACCGCGGTCCACAACTTCTCCTCGCTCGACCTGCCGCCCGACGAGATCCTCGCCCGCCTCGACGACCTCGTACAGCGCATCGACCACGACGCGGTCAGCGACGGCGTGACCGGCGGCGTACTGGGCGCGACCTGCCTGTACGCCATCTACGACCCGGTGTCCCAGCGCTGCACCGTGGCGCGGGCGGGCCACCTGCCGCCCCTGCTGGTCGCTCCCGACGGCACGACGGAGATCATGGAACTGCCGGCCGGACCCCCGCTGGGGCTGGGCGGCATGCCGTTCGAAACCGCGGAGTTCCACCTGACCGAAGGGAGCCAGCTCGTCCTCTACACCGACGGGCTGGTCGAGGAGCGGACCCGGGACATCGGAGAGGGGCTGGAGCTGCTGCGCGGGGCGCTGAGCCATCCCGACCGGGACCCGCAGGAAAGCTGCCGGGCCGTGCTCGACCTCCTGCTGCCGACCCGGCCGGCCGACGACGTGGCGCTGCTCATCGCGAGGACGCGCACCCTCGGTGAGGACCGCGTCGCGCAGTGGGACGTGCCGTACGAGCCGAGCGCGGTCGGCGCGGTACGGAAGGCGGCGGCGGAGAAGCTCGAAGAGTGGGGCCTGACGGAACTCGTCTTCGCCACCGAGCTGATCCTCAGCGAACTGGTCACCAACGCCGTGCGGCACGGCAGCGCTCCGGTACGGGTGCGGATGCTGCACGACCACGCCCTGACCTGCGAGGTGTGGGACGGCACCAGCACCGCCCCGCACCTGCGGTACGCCGCCACCACGGACGAGGGAGGGCGCGGACTGTTCCTGGTGGCGCAGCTCAGCGAGCACTGGGGCGTCAGATACACGCCCGACGGCAAGGTCATCTGGGCGGAGCAGGCACTGCCCGGTTCCTCCGACGGCGCGGAACCCGACCTCTCGGCCTTCCTGGACGTGGACCCCCTCTGACGGCGTGCTCCCGCGGCCCGCCGCCAGCCGTACGAAACCCAGTTCGTCAGCGCAGGGCGGTCCGCGACCCACGTCCGGGTGGTTGTTCGCCCGCCCACCGTTTTTTGATCGTCCGGGCCCGGGCGGGCGGCAAGAGTTGCCCCATGATCACTGATCCCCTTGCCACCCCCGCACCCTCGGACGGGCCCGCACCCGAGCCTTCCCGCAGGCCTTCCCGCCGTACCGTCATCGCCGGCGCGGCCGCGGTCGCGGGAGGCGGCGCCCTGACGGTCGCCGCCGCTTCCGCCGAGACGCCGAAAGCCGCGCCCGGCGCGGCACACGCCGACTGGGACACCTGCCTCACCATCGCCCGGGCCATCCTCGTACGGGACGAGCAGGACCAGCCCCTGGTGCCGCGCTACGCGGACATCCTCCTGAAGAACGGACTGCCCCGGTCCCGGGCCCGCAGGAAGGTGCTGATCGTCGGCGCCGGGCCCGCCGGGCTCACCGCCGCCCACCTGCTGCGCGAGGCCGGGCACCAGGTCACCGTCATCGAGGCCAACGCGAACCGGGTCGGCGGCCGGATCAAGACCTTCCGTGCCGGCGGCCACGAGAAGTCCGCCGCGCCCTTCGCCGACCCGAAGCAGTACGCCGAGGCCGGGGCCATGCGCATCCCCGACAGCCACCCGCTCGTCACCGGGCTGATGGACGGCCTCGGCCTGAAGCGCCGGCGTTTCCACCTGGTCGATGTCGACGGGGCCGGTCGCCCCGCGTACCGGACATGGATCTACGTCAACGGCATCCGTACCCGCCGGGCCGACTACGCGCGCGGCCCGCAGGCGGTCAACCGTTCCTTCGGAGTGCCGAAGGCCTACGAGTCCGTGCCCGCCGCCCAGATCGTCCGGGACGCCTTCGCTCCCGTACGCAAGGAGATCGAGGGCAAGAAGGACAAGGAACTCGTCGAGGGCTGGGCCCGCGTCATCCAGCACTACGGCCACATGTCGATGTACCGGTACCTGACGGAGGTGGCGGAGCTCGACGAGCGGACCATCGACCTGATCGGAACGGTCGAGAACCTCACCTCCCGCCTGCACCTCGCGTTCGTGCACAGCTTCATCGGGGCTTCGCTGATCAGCCCCGACACCGCCTTCTTCGAACTGCCCGGCGGCACGGCCACGTTGGCGGACGCGCTCTACGCCCGGGTCAAGGACCTGGTACGGCTCGACCGGCGCGCCACCCGGATCACCCATGGCGAGGGCAAGGTCACCGTCGACACCGTGTCCGAGGGCCGCGGCGGCAGCCCCGTACAGCGCGAGACCTTCACCGCCGACACCGCGATCATCACAGTCCCCTTCTCCGGACTGCGCCACATCCCGGTCACCCCCGCGCTCTCCTACGGCAAGCGGCGCGCGGTCACCGAACTGCACTACGACGCCGCCACGAAGGTGCTGCTCGAATTCAGCCGCCGCTGGTGGGAGTTCGACGAAGCCGACTGGAAGCGGGAGCTGGAGGCCGTGAAGCCCGGCCTGTACCGGAGGTATCAGCTCGCGCAGACCCCGGAGGCCGGGGGGCTGCTGGGCGCCCACCCCTCCGTGCCCAAGGGCCACATCTCCGATGCCCAGCGCGCCCACTACGCCGCCTGCCGCGCGGTCACCCGCGACCAGCCCGAAGCGGCCGGCGTCATCGGCGGAGGCTCGGCGACCGACAATCCCAACCGCTTCATGTTCCAGCCGTCCTACCCGGTCGAAGGCAGCGCCGGCGGGGTGGTCCTCGCGTCCTACAGCTGGTCGGACGACGCCCTGAAGTGGGATTCCCTGGACGACGACGAGCGGTACCCGCGCGCCCTGGCGGGCGTCCAGGAGGTGTTCGGGCAGCGGATCGAGGTGTTCTACACCGGAGTCGGCCGCACCCAGTCCTGGATGCGCGATCCGTACGCCTACGGTGAGGCGTCCGTGCTGCTGCCCGGCCAGCACACCGAGCTCTTCCCCCATGTCCGCAAGGCCGAGGGCGACCTGCACTTCGCCGGGTGCCACACCTCCATCAAGCCCGCGTGGATCGAAGGAGCCCTGGAATCCGCGGTACGGGCCGCGCTGGAAGTCCACTCGGCGCAGTGAGCGGCTGAGGGCCGCGCCGGCCGCCGCCCGAAGCCAGGGCGTCGGCCGGCGCGGCCGCGGCGGTACGTCAGCTCTCGGCGAGCACGATCAGCCAGTCGCCCTCGGCGAACCGGATCCGCTGCCGCTTGTCGGGGTTGATGCTCACCCCGTAGGCCGGGCCCGTGGACATCTGTCCGCGCAGCCGGTAGCCGACCGCGCACTCGCGGCGGCGGCGTGCGGACTCGACGACCGTGGCGAAGGAGACCTCGCGACCAGCCCGGACGTAGTCCGAGACCGGTTTGAGGTAGAACTCGTGCCCCTCGGCGTCGAACAGCTCCTGGAACACGTCGGCGAGGTAGCTGCTCTCCGAGATCTGGGTCATCAGGAGACTGATGAGCCTGCCGCTCACGATGAAGTCGGCTCCCACGCGGGCGGGGGCGAGGAGCCGGTTGCCGTCGTCGGACATCTCGGTGGTGAGCGCGAGTTCCCGGCGTGCGGCCGCCCCGATGGCCCGCAGGTGCAGCAGCGTGACCAGCGTCCGGTCGTCGGCCAGCGCCTCCGTGTCCATGTCCGTCGCCGTCGCCGGCGACGTCGCGGTCGTCGGCCCCGTCGCCGTCCGGGCTGTCAGGGACGGCGCACCCGCGGCCACCGGGTCCGTTTCACCGATCACGATCACGCTGTCGTACGCCGGTACGTCCAGCTTGGCCAGGACGAGCGGGTCGGTGACGTCCCCGCTGTGGAAGGTCACTTCGAGATGGTTCAGGGCCGCCGCGATGTCACCGGCGCCGCCCGTCGCCGCCGACTCGCCGAGCGCCACGACATCCAGGGTGGTTCCGGGGCTCACGTACTGGTCGAGCTGGTCCACGATGAGCGGAGCCCGGCGGTTCCAGCCGAGCAGGAGCAGGCGTTCGGCCACGGGGACCCTGCTCTCCGCCGTGACGATCGCCTCCTCGTCGACGCAGGAGGCCACGTCCAGCTGTACGGCCGTGTCGTCGTCCTGGGAGATGACGATGATCCGGTCGCCCGCGCCGATCGCCGTGGCGGGGTCCGGATTGAGGGCGACGCCGCCGTCGGCCCGCAGCAGGCCGACCACGGCGGACGTGGCGAACGACAGCAGGGCCTCGCCGAAGGTGCGTCCCGCGAGCCCCTCGGCGGGGGTGGTGTAGAACTCGTCGCCCTCGAAGTCCAGCAGTTCCTGGTAGACGAGCGAGAGGCCGGGCTGGCGCGCGGTCTGCACGAGGAGCCGGGCGACGATGTCGTCGACGCACAGGACGTGCCCCGTCGGCCCTGCGGCCAGCCTTGCGGTCATGTGGTTGCGGGTGTCACGGACCGCGGCGACCACCACCACGTCACCCGCCCCGGGGACGGCCGCGTCGAGGGCGAGCAGGGTCTTCACGACATGGGCGTCACCGCCGTCCCCGGCGGGAGGCAGGACGAGAACCGCCTTCGCGGTCCGCGGGCTCACCCGGCGCAGCTCGGTGGGATCGGTGGTGCTGCCGCTGCGGCAGATGATCCGCGTCCTGCCACGGCCGGTGACGTGGGCGCAGATGTCGTCCTCCATTTCCACCTTGTCCTTCGGGGCGAGCACCGCGATGACCGACCGGCGCTGGTTCGCGTGGGCGGCGACCAACTCCCCGATCACCGGGAACACCTGGTCCGACCAGCCCAGCAGGACGGTGTGCCGTGCCTCCAGCACGGTGGAGTGGCCGCGGCGCAGCGACATGATGCGCCGGTTGATGCCCGTGGTGATCAGGCTGACCAGGGTCGACACGAACAGCAGGGCGACCAGGGCGAGGGACACGGAAGCCAGGACGTAGAGCGGGGAGCCGACCGCACCCCCGATCTTCAGCGTCTGGCCGACGCTGACCCACACCGCCGTGAGTCGGCCGGAGAGGGTGCCCGGGGCGGTCCGGTCGGACCAGACGAGGACCGTGCTCGCCGGGATGACGACCGCGAGGCAGGCCAGGGCGAGCCAGCCGATGAGCGCGGTGGTCCCGCCCGCGACCAGATGGTCGAACCGGTACCGCAGCCGCAGCCGGAGGGACGTCGTGTGATCCTGCGTCACGAAAGCTCCCGAGCATGAGACGACGTACCGGTCGGGCGGCTGCCCGCCACCTCGGGACTCACAGTAGGGAACTCCGCGGGACTAGCCCCCTCGAAGGCAGCCGGCCTCACTCAGAGGTATGAACGATCTACGGGGCAGGGTGCGAGGAGCAGGGGCGCCGAGGCGGCTCGTGGCGGGACTCCGGCGTACACCCGGTGTGACGAGCCGGTCACCCCACATGCCTTCGGAAAACCTGCACATCGTGTGTGTGACCGCTCCCGCCCGTTTTCACAGTTCACCCGCAGGCAGGTCACCAGCCCAGCGCTTGGCGGGTGTTCGTCCCGTTTGATCCCGGGCGGGTGGCGGACGGCGCATATCTGTTACTCGATCTCGCGGAGAAGTTGTCACTATTCGGTGAATGAAGTTGCACGACGGCAGTCGGAGGTGGCCGCCCGCCCCATGAGGAGGCGTCAACAGGATTGGCCTGCTCGCCCGTTCGCGTGCTTTCATCTTGCGCACCGCGGCAGTCGAGAAATGACGGCCGCGCATTTCCCCCCAATGAAAGGTGCGCGTAATGCGTAACGACCTTGAGACCCGTGAGATGGCCGACTCCGAGCTGGACGCCGTCTCCGGTGGCATCGTCAGCATCCACGGTGGCCTGGCCGGCGCCGTGACCAGCGACGTCAGCAGCGTCGTCGGTGTCGTGGGCTCCCTCGACACCGTCCAGGCCGCGACCGGCCTGGTCTCCCACGTCCCCGGCCTGGTCTCGGGCATCACCGGCGTTTCGGTGAACACCGGTCGCGCCGGTCTCTGAGCGGATATCGCATGAACCCCGGAGCGTCCCCCACGGCTCCGGGGTTCATGCCTGCCCGCGCGCCCGACCTATACGAATGCAGTTGAAGGAATAGTCCGTGCAGTTTCGTCAAAAGGCTCTTTCCAAGCTGCAATCGCCCGAAGAACTCGATTTGCCCGTGCGCTTCGCACGCCCGCAAGGGCGGCTCGTACTGGCCGTCACGGTCGTCGTCATGGCCGCCGCGACCTTCTGGGCCCTCACCGGCACCGTGTCCGCCAAGCTGAGCGCACCCGGCGTCCTCACCCACGCCGAGGGGGCCTACGTACTGCAGAGCCCGGTCGCCGGACAGGTGACGGCGGTCCTCGCCGAGGAGGGCGCGCTCCTGCCCCCCGGCGCACCCCTGCTCAACGTCCGTACGGAGCAGGGCGACCGGCCGGTGCGCGCGGTGACGGGCGGCCGGCTCACGACACTGTCCGCCACCGTGGGTTCGGTGGTCGCGACCGGCGCGGACGTGGCGATCGTCGAACACGTGAAGAACGCGGACGACCCCCTGATGGCCGTCGTGTACGTGCCGGGCGGCAGCGGCTCGACGATCGCCGTGGGCGCCTCGGTCGACCTCGACGTCCAGTCGGCCCCCCGGAACCGCTTCGGCATGCTGCGCGGCCGCGTCAAGACGGTCGGCCGCGCGCCTCAGACGGTGGCGCAGATCAGCGGCTTCCTCGGCGACAGAGGACTCGCCGAGCAGTTCGCCAGGCAGGGCAACCCGGTCGCGGTGCTCGTACAACTGGAGCGCTCCACCGCCACCAGGTCCGGCTACAAGTGGTCCTCCGCGGACGGCCCCCCGTACGCCCTCGACTCCACGACCCCGCTCACCGCCACCGTCCACCTCGCCGCGCAGCGCCCCGTGGACTGGCTGCTGCCATGACCGCGTCGCAGACCGGGACACCTCCCCGGGCACCCCAGCTCCCGCCCGTCGGACACCGGCGGCGCGGCTCCGAGCCCAAGGGCGGCACCCGCCGCAAGTCCGCGCCCGCCCCCAGGGGCAGGACGCCCCGCCCCGTCCGCACGCCCACCGTGCTGCAGATGGAAGCCGTGGAGTGCGGAGCCGCCGCCCTGGCCATGGTGCTGGGCCACTACGGCCGCTTCGTCCCCCTGGAGGAGCTGCGCATCGGATGCGGTGTCTCCCGCGACGGCTCCCGCGCCAGCAACCTCCTCAAGGCCGCCCGCGGTTACGGGCTGCAGGCCAAGGGCATGCAGATGGACCTGGCCGCCCTCGCCGAGGTGAGCGCCCCGGCCATCCTCTTCTGGGAGTTCAACCACTACGTCGTCTACGACGGCATGGGCCGCCGCCTCGGCCGCCGGGGCGTGTACATCAACGACCCCGGCAAGGGCCGCCGGTTCGTCCCCATGGAGGAGTTCGACACCAGCTTCACCGGTGTCGTGCTCACCTTCGAACCCGGCGAGGGCTTTCGCCGCGGCGGCCGCAGGCCGAGCGTCCTGGGTGCCATGCCGGCCCGTCTGCGCGGCACCTCGGGCACCATGGCCGCCGCCGTCGTCTCCAGCCTCCTGCTGGTGGCCGTCGGCGCGGCGGGGCCCGCCCTGAGCCGCACGTACATCGACATGTTCCTCATCGGGGAGCAGACGTCCCTGCTGGGCGTGCTGTTCGCGTCGATGGCGGTCACCCTGGTGCTCACCGGGACGCTCACGGGGCTCCAGCAGGCCAATCTGCTGCGCGGGCGCATCATCTCCTCCACCCTGGGCAGTGCCCGCTTCCTGCGGCACCTGCTCAGGCTTCCGGTCGCCTTCTACTCCCAGCGCAACCCGGCCGACCTGGTCCAGCGCCTGCAGTCCAACGACGCCGTCGCCGAGACCCTCGCGCGGGACCTGGCCGCCGCGGCCGTGGACACCGTCGTGGTCGTGCTCTACGCCGTGCTGCTGTGGACGTACGATCCGCAGCTCACCGTCGTCGGCGTGATGATCGCGCTGCTCAACGTGGTGGCCATCCGGACCGTGATGCACCTGCGGGCCACCGGTACCCAGAAACTGCGCGCCGAGAGCGCCCGGCTGACGAACACGTCCTACAGCGGCCTCCAGCTCATCGAGACGATGAAGGCCACCGGAGGCGAGAACGGCTTCTTCCGCCGCTGGGCGGGACAGCACGCGGTCACCCTCGACGTGCAGCAGCGGCTCGGCGTGCCCAGCGCGTGGCTCGCGATCGTCGCACCCACGCTGGCGGCGCTCAACAGCGCGTTGATCCTGATGATCGGCGGACTGCGGGCGGTGGAAGGGCATCTCACCGTCGGTCTGCTCGTCGCCTTCCAGGCCCTGGTGACCAGCTTCACCGCGCCGATCTCCCGGCTGGGCGGCGTCGCCGGACGCATCCAGGACTTCGCGGCCGACGTGGCCCGCCTCAAGGACGTGGAGAACTTCCCCGTCGATCCGGTCTTCTCGCGCCGCGAGCCCGCCGCCCACACCCGCCGCCTCACCGGCCACGTGGAGCTGGACAACGTCACCTTCGGCTACAGCCCGCTGGACGCCCCGCTGCTCAAGGACTTCTCGCTGTCGGTCGGCCCGGGGCAGCAGGTCGCGCTCGTCGGCGGCTCCGGCAGCGGCAAGTCCACCGTCTCACGGCTGCTGTCGGGCCTCCACACGCCGTGGCAGGGGGCGATCCGCATCGACGGGATGCGGCTGGAGGACATCCCCCGCAGCGCGCTGGCAGCCTCCGTGTCCTTCGTCGACCAGGACGTCTTCCTCTTCGAGGGCACCGTCCGCGACAACGTGACGCTCTGGGATCCCTCGATTCCGGACGAGGCCGTCGTCGCAGCGCTCCAGGACGCCGCCGTCCACGACGTGGTCGCCCGCCGCCCCGGCGGCATCCACAGCAGGGTCGAGCAGGACGGCCGGAACTTCTCCGGCGGCCAGCGCCAGCGTCTGGAAATCGCCCGGGCGCTGGTCAGGCGCCCCAGCGTCATGGTCCTCGACGAAGTGACCAGCGCCCTGGACGCGGTGACCGAGCAGACCGTCATCGACAACCTGCGGCGCCGCGGCTGCGCCTGCGTGGTCATCGCCCACCGGCTGAGCACGGTGCGCGACAGCGACGAGATCGTCGTGCTCGACCGGGGCACGGTCGTGGAGCGGGGGCGGCACGAGTACCTGGCCGCCGCGCAGGGCCCGTACGCCGAACTGGTCAAGGAGCACTGAGGTGACGTACCCGGACCAGACCCCGTACTCAGCCCCGGGCCAGGCCCCGTACCCGGCCCCCGACCAGGCCCCGTACCGGACGCCGCACGGCTGGGCCCCGGGCCAGGACGCCGACCCGGTCGTCGCCGCCCTGGGCGCCCTCGGCTCGCCGGTCGACTGCACGGGCGTGCGCAGCCTGTCGCTAGAGGGCCCGCACGTGCTGTGGCTCGTCGTGCGGGGCGAGCTGGACCTCTTCGCCGTCGACGCCGCGCAGGCCGGGCACTGGCACTTCCTGGGCCGGCTGGGGGCGGGCACCCTGCTGCTGGGCCCGGCCGACGGCCCCGAGCACACCCTGGTCGGCCGGCCCGTGCAGGGCTGCCTGCTGCGCCGTATCGAGCTGCGGGAACTGCCCGGCCCCGGGCACGGCGTCGCCTTCCAGCAGCAGTGGGCCGACCACACGGGGTACGGCGCCCCCGCGGACCGGCCGAGCCCGCTGGAGGACGCGTTCGCGCGCGGGCTCGGACGAGGGCTGCGGGTGCTGTACCAGGCACCGTTGGACGGCCGCGCGACCACCGAGCGGGGCCGGGCCGACGACGACATCCTGTGGATGCAGATCACCCCCGGCAGCGTGCAGTACGGCGCCGTGTACGAGGAGGGCACGGCCGGCACCCTCCTCGTCGACGCGGCGATGTGGCAGGGCATGGTCGATCAGCAGTACCGGCTGCTGTACGCCCTGGACCGCTCGATCGAGCAGCTCGGGCGCGCCCACGAGGACCGCATGGCGGCCGGGATCGAGGCCGGGCAGGCGGCCCGTACCCAGGCGGACCGGACGCTGCTGGCCTCCATCGACCGCTCCGGCGGCCGCTCGCGCCACTGGGGCGCGAGCGTCGACGCCACCTTCGCCGTGTGCTGCCTCGTGGCCGACGAGGCCCGCATCACCCTGTCCGAACCGGGCGAGGCCGACGCCGCCTCCGAGCGGACCGACCCCGTCGAACGCATCGCGCTCGCCTCGCGGATACGCACCCGCGCGGTCGGACTCGGCGGGCAGTGGTGGCGGGAGAACAGTGGTCCGCTGGTGGGCCGGCGCGAGAAGGACGGAGCCCCGGTCGCCCTGCTGTGGCGGCGTGGCGGATACGAGGCGGTCGACCCCGCCACCGGCACGCGCCGGCGCATCGGCAGGGCTGACGAGGCCGACTTCGAACCACGCGCCGTCATGTTCTACCGACCGCTGCCCGACGGGCGGGTGGGCCTGCCGGCGCTGCTGCGCTTCAGTCTTCGCGGCACCCTGCCGGAGCTGCGCAGCCTGCTCCTGGGCGGGCTGGTCGCGGTGGTCCTGGGCGCACTGGTGCCCATCGCCACCGGCCAGGTGCTCGGCCGGTACGTGCCCAACGCCGAGAACGGCCTCATCGTGCAGACCGCGCTGGCCCTCATCGCCACCGGCGTCGTCTCGGCCGCCTTCATGCTCCTGCAGAACATCTCCATCCTGCGCATGGAGGGCCGCATCGAGGCCACCTTGCAACCGGCGGTGTGGGACCGGCTGCTGAGGCTGCCGGCGAAGTTCTTCGCCGGCCGCTCCACGGGCGAACTGGCCGGCGCGGCCATGGGCATCAGCGCGATCCGCAGCGCGCTGTCCGGTGTCGGACCGGTCTGCGTACAGGCGGGCACGGTCGGCGCGATGAACCTCGGGCTGCTGCTCTTCCACAGCGTGCCGCTGGCGCTGGCGGCGGTCGGCATGCTGGTCGTCATCGCGGCGCTCTTCCTGGGCCTGGGCCTGTGGCAGCTGCGCTACCAGCGCCGGCTGATCACGCTCAACAACAAGCTCAACAACCAGGCTTTCCAGACCCTGCGCGGGCTGCCCAAACTACGCGTCGCCGCGGCCGAGAGCTTCGCCTACGCCGCCTGGGCCCGGGAGTTCGCCCGTACCCGCGAGCTGCAGCAGCGCATCGGCCGGATCCAGAACGTCATCACGGTGCTGGGCGCGGTGTACCTGCCGCTGTGCACGCTGGTGATGTTCGTCCTGCTGGCCGGGCCGGCCCGCGGCGTCATGTCCGCCAGCGAGTTCCTCACCTTCAGCACCGCCCTGACGATGCTGATGTCCTCGGTCACCCAGGTGACCGGCGCGCTCATCTCGGCGGCCGCGGTGCTGCCGATGTTCGAGCAGGTCAAGCCGGTCCTGAGGGAGCTGCCCGAGGCGGGCCGCACCAGTACCCGGCCGGGCGAGCTGACCGGCGCCGTCGAGGCCATGGCCCTGTCCTTCCGCTACACGGACGACGGCCCTCTGATACTCGATGACGTCAACGTCGCGATCGGAGCAGGTGAGTTCGTCGCGATCGTCGGGGCCAGCGGATGCGGCAAATCCACCCTGCTCCGGCTGCTCATCGGCTTCGACAAGCCGGCCTCCGGCAGCGTCCTGTACGACGGCCAGGACCTGGCGGCGCTGGACCAGGCGGCCGTGCGCCGCCAGTGCGGCGTCGTCCTGCAGAACGCCCAGCCCTTCACCGGCCCGATCCTCGACTGCATCCGCGGCGCCGGGACGTTCTCGCTGGAGGAAGCCTGGGAAGCCGCCGCGATGGCGGGCCTGGCCGAGGACATCAAGGCCATGCCGATGGGCATGCACACCATGCTGTCCGACGGCGGCGGCACCGTCTCGGGCGGCCAGCGCCAGCGCCTGATGATCGCCCAGGCCCTCATCCGCAAGCCGCGCGTCCTGTTCTTCGACGAGGCCACCAGCGCGCTGGACAACGAGGCCCAGCGCGTGGTCATCGAATCGACCCGCACCCTGAAGGCCACCCGCATCGTGATCGCCCACCGGCTCTCCACGATCATGGACGCCGACCGGGTGATCGCCATGTCGGACGGCCGCGTCGTCCAGCAGGGCCCTCCCGCCGAACTCCTCGCCGACACCACGGGCCTGTTCCACGAACTGGTCCGCCGCCAACTCAGCGGCTGACCCCGCGCGCCGCCTGCCGCCGGGGTGGCGTCCCTGTAAGGAGCCGTTCACGCCGACGCAAAGCAGATGATGCTGCCGTCCGCCATCAGGGTCGCCCTGGCCGGGCCCCGCTTCCCCAGGCCCGTCAACGCGACCCCGCCCGCGGAGAACGTCTCGGAGGCAGGGCGGCCACCAGGGTCCGCAGGTCAACGCGGTGGCCGGCCGCCGTGGCTGCTGACTTAGCAACAGCCCTGGTCGGGGCGGGGAACGCGGTCGGGTTCAGGGGAGCGGGCGCTGAGCCTGAGCCTTCCTCATGAGTTCCGCGAACGGTGTCTCCGCAATCGAGCCACGCACGAATGCGAGACCGTACCAGTCCTCACCATGCTTCAGGTCGGGCTTAAAGATCTTCTTTTCGCCCCGCCGCGACACATCCACAAAGAGATCCGGAGCGCCCTTTGCATACACCCACCAGACCGTCACGCGCTCCCAACCTCGAGTCACGTTCAGGAGCTGAGTACTGCTGGAGATGCCGGACTGATATCTGATGTAGGGATCGGCGGGCCCGGGAGGATCTTTGTCCTTGCCTTCCTTTTTGAGTTCTTCCCTCCCCTTTTCGGACGCCTCGTAATCGGCGGTCATCGTCAATCTGTCTTTCCTGATCACATACGTCTGGGTCTCGACTCTCACTGCTTCATGGTTAAGCTTGTCGGGGTGGAGGATCTCGGCGACCACATCAATAGAATATTCCTCCCCCGGAACCAACGTCCGCCCCGGAGGCTCGATGAATTCGCCAGGTTTGATGACCCGGTATTCGTCCTTCGGATCCTTCGCGATCCTGACCTTGATCCAGTAGATGCTGCCGAGCACATAGACCGGGACCTGGCCGGCGTTTTTGATGTGCAGGCGGACCCGCAGGTACATCTCCCCGCTCTTGTCCAAACTTGGTGTCCCAAATTCAGCCGTACTCTGCACCAGCGGCTGCGCCACAGAAGGTGCGTAGACCAGCCCATATCCCAAGTTGATGACGACAAGGAGAGAGGAGACGATCGCCCCGATCGCAATTCGCCCAGGATAGCGAAGCCCCTTCCACACCCGGTCGCGCCACGCAAGCACCCACAGGGCCCAGAAAGACCAGAGCGCGAGGGCTATCCAGATCATCATGTACCACGGATGCCACCGGTAGTGGATGTGCATCAAGAGCAGCCCCGAACTGACGGCAAAGGCGACCGAGACTCCGAGCAGCACGACCGGCCCCGATTTAGCCATCCTCCACCGGCCCCAATAGGCGATTGCGGCCAACAGGCCCAACAATTCCACCAGGGCCAAGGTGAGCAAAAGAAACCCTGCCATTCTCCCGGCGAAGCTGAGGGCATCAGCGGCGTCCTTTATGCCGATCCCGGCAAGCACGCATGCAGTCCCCAGGAGGCCGGCTGCCACGGCGATGCCAGTTATGTGTCGAAGCGGCGAGCGACCCGGCCAGACAGTGTTGTCTCCGCCGAGCCAATGGATGTCATCCTCGAATGTCAGACCAGCCTGACACAGGACTTTCTGCAGTTCTTCGGGGGAGCGCGCCTCGCCGACGGGCTTGCCGTTGATCAAAACCTTCCGCAGGCCGCTGTCCTCGGGTGGTCCCACGGCTACCGCAGGGGCGTTCTTCATGGCACCAGCCTGCCGCCGCACCTGGGCGAACGCCCCTTGACCGCGCCTCCCGGGAGCGCCTCCCGTGCGGTAACGGGGCCCCAGCCGTCACCCGAATGGAGTAACAGGGTGCACACCTCGACACCGTGCGGGGGGAAGCTGGTGACGACCGTGTCGCTCGTCCTTGTCGGAGGTCCCGATGCGTACACGACTTCTCGGGTTCACCGCCGCCGTGATACTGGCCGCTCCTGGCCCCATTGCCCCTGCTGCGCACGCTGCCGTGGTTGCACAGACTGCGACGCCCAGCGTCGACCCGAAGGCATGCGAGGAAGGCAAGGGGACTGTGGAGTATGAGTCCTCCGACGGTTCGTGGGTCTGCATCGGCGGCAAGCACGACGGCAAACCCATCGCCTGAAGCAAAAAGCTAGCCTGGGTCGGGGCCGGCCAAGGGGAGGGTGCGCCAAACGATTCTCGTACTCGCCGCTGCGGTCCCGGCGTACGGCCGCTCTCACCCGGCGCAGCGACCCCGAGCAGTTTCAGCTGGGCCTGGTGACCGCGGGCGAGATGTGGACCTCGCAGCGGGGGAACGACCCGGAGCCGGGCCCCCGGCGGCCTGGTGCTCTGGGGCACCTCCCGACCCCAGGAGGGCCGGTGCGTACAGCCGGGGCGGCGTCATCGAGGCCACCGTCCTCCAACTGCCGTGCTTCGCCCTGCCCCTGCGAATTTGCTCGTTTCCGGGGCTTTCACCGTGACGCCGTCCTACGCGGTCGACTCTCCCCAGCCGCTCCCCGAGGCGGCTTCATTCTCCCCGGATTCTCCCCGGCCGCGGCCCGTTCCTGGCGGTGTTTCCGTTGGTGAGGCGGCCCTTCGTTGGGTTGGGGTGTGGTTACGCACCGTTTCGGAGGAGGCTTGGGGCGAGTGTGCCGGCGTCGCGACCTTGCGCGTTCGCGCCCGTGACACTGCGCGGCTCTGGTCCTTGACCGGTTGTGCGCTGTCGTGCCAACTCCTGGGCGCAGGAGGTCAACGCGGTCGGTCGGGTCGTTCGTAGCTTGAAGAAGTGCCGAGCCGCGGAGGCGGCAGGCACGATACCGATTGCTTCGAGAGGACCCCTCATGTTCGACATCACCAAGGTGCAGGCCGCCCCGAGCAAGGATCTGCTCACGCCCGACAACTCGGTCATGCTCTTCGTGGACCACCAGCCGCAGATGTTCTTCGGCACCGGGAGCGGCGACCGCGCCGCGATCATCAACAGCACCGTGGGTCTCGCCAAGGCGGCTCAGGCCTTCGATGTGCCGGCCGTCCTGACCACGGTCGCCGCCGAGTCGTTCTCCGGGCCGCTGCTGCCCCAGCTCGCCGAGGTGTTTCCCAAGCACGAGGTGATCGACCGTACGACCATGAACGCCTGGGAGGACGAGGCGCTCGTCGCGGCGGTCAAGGCGACCGGGCGCAAGAAGATCATCCTGTCCGGCCTGTGGACCGAGGTCTGCCTGGTGCTGCCCGCGCTGTCCGCGCTTGAGCAGGGATACGAGGTGTACGTGGTCTCCGACGCCTCCGGTGGCGTCAGCCCGGCCGCCCACGAGCACGCGCTGCAGCGGATGATCGCCGCCGGCGCGGTGCCGGTGACCTGGGTACAGGTGCTCCTGGAGCTGCAGCGCGACTGGGCGCGCCAGGAGTCGTACGGCGCGGTCATGGAGATCGTCAAGGCCCACGCGGGCGCTTACGGCCTGGGCGTCGTGTACGCGCAGAGCGTCATCGGCGCGCACGCCGCCGGCTGACCCCTGTGGACACCGGCATTCTGATCCTGCGTCTGCTGGTGGGACTGCTCGTGGCCGGCCACGGTGTGCAGAAGATCAGCTCGCACCTGGGCGGCAAGGGACTTGAGGGCGGTACCGAGGAGTTCCGCGCCGACGGCTTCCGCGGCGGTGCCCTCACCGCCCTGGCGGCGGGCGGCGGCCAGATCGGGTCGGGTCTGCTGCTCGCGGCCGGCCTCCTGACCCCGCTCGCCGCGACCGGCGCCATCGGGGTCATGACGGTCGCGCTCACCGTGAAATGGCGCCACGGGCTCTGGGTGCAGAACGACGGATATGAGTACCCGCTCGTCCTCATCGGCACCGCCGCCGCCCTCGCCGCCACCGGCCCCGGCGCCTGGTCCCTCGACGCGGCCCTCGGCCTCACGCCGTACCCGCTGTGGTGGGCGGCCCTCGCGCTCGTGGCCGGTCTCGGCAGCGGGCTCCTCACTCGGCTCGTCCTGCACCGGACTGCCGCCCCGGCGATCGCCGAGCGCTGAGCGCGAGCCGCACAGACCGGGTCCGGCCGTCCGCGTACCCCCCGACCGGGCGGCCGGGCCCTTCCCACCTTCTCTCCCGAACAGGAGCACTCGATGGACACCCTCACGACCCCGCACGGCGGCGGCCAGCCGCTGCTGCACCAGAAGGGCGCCGAGACCCAGGCGTTCGGCACGCTCAAGCAGTTGCCGATCGGCCTCGGCCACGACACCCGCATGTACGCCTGCCAGCGGCTGAACCGCGTCCTCGCCGACACGCAGATCCTCTACTCCCTCTACAAGAAGCACCACTGGCTCATGCGCGGGGCGACCTTCTACTCGCTCCACCTGATGCTGGACAAGCACGCGGAGGCCCAACTGGCCATCGTGGACGCGCTGGCCGAGCGGGTCCAGAGCCTCGGCGGCGTCGCCGTCGGAGACCCGCGTCACGTCGCGGAGCTGACGTCGATCCCCCGGCCGCCGGACGGCGTCGAGCCGGTGCCCGTCATGCTGTCGCGGCTCCTCGACGCGCACGAGCGGATCCTGATCGACGCCCGGGACGCCGCCGCCCGGCTCTCCGGGGAGGGCGACGAGGGCAGCGCCGACCTGCTCGTCTCCGATGTCATCCGCACCGGCGAGGCGCAGGTGTGGTTCCTGGCCGAACACCTGGTGGACACCCCACTGGTGCACGGCTGATGGAGGACACGTACGACGTCGTCGTGGTCGGCGGCGGGCCGGGCGGCGAGGTCGCCGCAGACCGGGTCGTCCGGTCGGGGCTGACCGCCGTCGTCGTCGAGGCCGACGCCGTCGGCGGCGAGTGCTCCTACCGTGCCTGCGTCCCGAGCAAGGCCCTGCTGCGACCCGGCGCCGCCCGGGCGGAGGCCCGCTCGGTCGACGGGGCCCGGCAGGCGGTCACGGCGGCACTCGACCCGGCGCGCGTCCTGGCCCGCCGTGACCGTTTCACCGGGCGGGGCGACGACACCGGCCAGGCCCACTGGCTCGACGGTGCGGGCATCGCGCTCGTACGGGGGCACGGACGGCTCGCCGGTGAGCGCCGGGTGGAGGTGACGGGGGCCGACGGCACGGTCCGTACCCTGCGGGCCCGGCGCGCGGTCGTGGTCTGCACCGGCACGGAGCCCGCCCTTCCGCCGGTCGAAGGGCTCGACCGGATCGGTGTGTGGACCAGCCGGCAGGCCACCACGGCCGACGCGGTGCCCGAGCGGCTCGTCGTCATCGGCGGGGGAGTGGTGGCCTGCGAGATGGCCACCGCGTGGCGCTCGCTCGGCTCCTCCGTCACCCTGCTGGTCCGCGACCAGGCCCTGCTGACCGGCTGGGAGCCGTGCGCCGGCGAAGAGGTCGCCCGGGGTCTGAGCGATCTGGGCGTCACGATCCGCTTCGGGGTGTCGGCCGTCCGGGTCGCCCGTGACGAGGACACCCGCGCGGTGACCGTGGACACCGACGACGGCACCGCCCTCGTCTGCGACGAGGTCCTCGCCGCCGTCGGCCGGCGCCCGCGCACCGCAGACCTCGGCCTGGACTCCGTCGGACTGGCGGCACGCGACTGGCTCCCGGTCGACGACACCTGCCGCGTCACGGCAGTCGAGGGCGACTGGCTCTACGCCGTCGGCGACGTGAACCACCGTGCGCCGCTGACCCACATGGCCAAGTACCAGGCCCGCGCCTGCGCGGCGGCGATCGCCGAGCGAGCCGCGGGGCGCCCGGCCGTCACCGGAGGCTGGCAGCCGTGGAGCGCGGAAGCCGACCACATCGCCGTCCCGCAGGCCGTCTTCACCCGTCCCGAGGTCGCGAGCGTCGGTCTCACGGAACGCGCGGCACGCGAAGCGGGTCTCGCGGTACGCACGGTGGAGTACCGCATCGACGACGTCGCCGGCGCCGCGCTCCACGCGGACGACTACCGCGGCCTCGCCAAGCTCGTCGTCGACGAGACCCGAGGAGTCGTCGTCGGCTGCACGCTCACCGGCCCCCTGGCGACCGAACTCGTCCACACCGCAACCGTGGCCATCGTGGGCGAGGTCCCCCTGGAGCGCCTGTGGCACGCCGTGCCCGCCTTCCCGACGGTGAGCGAGGTCTGGCTCCGGCTCCTAGAGGCGTACGGCCTCTGAGGCGAGGCCCCCGCCCGACCGCCGCACCCGCTCGGCCCAATCGGCGCACCCTCCTGCCCGACCGGCGCACCCCCGCCCGCCCGAGCGCACCCGAATGCTTCACCACCCGACAAGGAAACACCCATGCATCCCAAGAGGCGCACCCTCGCCCTCGCCCTGCCGGCCACCCTGGCCGCCCTGATGGGCGCCGCACCCGCCGCACCCGCGAGCGGCCCGGCCGCCGTCGGCGCCGACCGGCACGGACCCAAGCCCACGATCGTCCTGGTCCACGGGGCGTTCGCCGACGCCTCCAGCTGGAGCGGCACGATCAGGCGGCTGCAGCGCGCCGGCTACCCCGTCCTGGCCCCCGCCAACCCGCTGCGCGGTCTCGCCGCGGACACCGCCTACCTGCGCAGCGTGCTGGCCGCCGTCGAGGGCCCCGTCGTCCTGGTCGGCCACTCCTACGGCGGCGCCGTCATCAGTGGCGCCGCGCTGGGCGATAGCCGTGTGAAGGCCCTCGTCTACATCGCCGCGTTCACCCCGGACAAGGGCGAGAGCGCGGCCGAGCTCGCCGCCAAGTTCCCCGGCTCCACCCTCGGCGACACCGTGAACCCGCGGTCGTACCCGCTGCCCGGCGGTGGCACCGGCACCGAACTCGTCATCGAACGGGCCAAGTTCCACCGGCAGTTCGCCGCCGACGTCCCCGCCGCCGACGCGGCCGTCATGGCCGCGACCCAGCGCCCGGTCGCCACCGCCGCGCTGGAGGAGAAGGCCGGGGAAGCGGCCTGGAAGACGATCCCTTCCTGGGCGCTGATCGTCACCGCCGACAAGAACATCCCGCCCGCCGCCGAACGGTGGATGGCCCGGCGCGCCGGCTCGCACATCACCGAAGTGGACGCGTCGCACGCCGTGGCCGTCTCCCGTCCGGCCGTGGTCGCCGACGTGATCCTCGACGCCGTACGGGCGACCCGCTGAGCCCCCGGCCTGCGCCCTCTCGTACATCCCCAGAAGGAGAACCCCTTGTGAAGAACCGTCCGGTCCTCGAACCCGCCGCCCAGGCCTTCGCCGACGCCACCGCCCAGCCGCCGTACCTCTACCAGATCCCCGTCGCCGAAGGCCGTAAGGCCGTGGACGGCGTCCAGAGCGGTGAGGGCGTCCCCCTGCCCGAGGTCGACGAGGAGTGGATCACCGTCCACGGCGGCCCGACCGGCGACGTCCGCGCCCGGATCGTCCGCCCCCGCGGCGCCACCGGCCCGCTTCCCGTCATCCTCTACATCCACGGCGCGGGCTGGGTCTTCGGCAACGCCCACACCCACGACCGTCTCGTCCGCGAACTCGCCGTCGGCACCCGGGCGGCCGTGGTGTTTCCCGAGTACGACCTCTCGCCCGAGGCGCGCTACCCCGTCGCGATCGAGCAGAACTACAGCGTCGCCCAGTGGGTCGCCCGCGAGGGCCACCACAAGGACCTCGACGGCACGCGGATCGCCGTCGCGGGCGACTCTGTGGGCGGCAACATGAGCGCCGCCCTCACCCTCATGGCCAAGCAGCGCGGCGACGTCACGCTCGTCCAGCAGGTCCTCTTCTACCCGGTCACGGACGCGAGCTTCGACACCGGCTCGTACCACGCCTTCGCCGAGGGCTACTTCCTGCGCCGCGACGCCATGAAGTGGTTCTGGGACCAGTACACGACCGCCGAGGCCGAGCGCGCCCAGATCACCGCCTCCCCGCTGCGCGCCACCACCGAGCAGCTCACGGGCCTGCCGCCCGCCCTGGTCATCACCGCCGAGGCCGACGTCCTGCGCGACGAGGGCGAGGCGTACGCGGCGAGGCTCCGCGCCGCCGGCGTCCCCGTCACCGCCCTGCGCGTCCAGGGCGTCATCCACGACTTCGTGATGCTGAACGCACTGCGCGAGACGCAGGCCGCGGAACTCGCCATCGGTCTCGCCACCGACACCCTGCGCAAGGCCCTCGCATGACCGGGCCGTCGACGAGCATGCCGGTGGCGGGCCTCGTCCCCGCCCCGCGTCGGGAACACGAGCACGCCGACCTCCTCGTCCGCAACGCCAAGGTGTTCACCGGTGACCCCGACCGCCCCGAGGCCCGTGCCGTCGCCCTCCGCGACGGCCGGGTCGCGGCCCTCGGCGACGACCACGACCTCGCCCACCTCGTCGGGCCGGGAACGAAGGTCGTCGACGCCCTCGGCCGCCGGGTGATCCCCGGCCTCAACGACTCGCACCTGCATGTCATCCGGGGCGGCCTGAACTACGTCCTGGAGCTGCGCTGGGACGGCGTACGAAGCCTCCGACACGCCCTCGCGATGCTGCGCGAGCAGGCCGGCCGCACCCCGAAGGGGCAGTGGATCCGGGTGGTGGGCGGCTGGACCGCCGAGCAGTTCGCCGAGCGCAGGATGCCGACCGTCGCGGAGCTGAACGCCGCCGCCCCCGACACCCCGGTCTTCGTCCTGCACCTGTACCAGTCGGCGCTGATGAACCGGGCCGCGGTGCAGGCAGCCGGATTCACCCGCGACACCCCGGATCCCCGCGGCGGGCAGATCGTCCGCGGCCGGGACGGCGAACCCAATGGCGTGCTCCTCGCGGCGCCGAGCGCCCTCATCCTGTACTCGACCCTGGCCAAGGCGCCGGCCCTCGACGAGGCCGACAAGCGGACGTCGACGCGCCACTTCCTGCGCGAGCTGAACCGCTTCGGACTGACGTCCGCGGTCGACGCCGCCGGCGGGTTCCAGAACTTCCCCGACAACTACGCGACGGTCGCCGACCTCGCCAGGTCGGGGGAGCTGACCCTCCGGATCGCCTACCACCTCTTCCCGCAGACGGCCGGGCAGGAGCTCGCCGACCTGAAGCGCTGGACCGGGATGGTCCAGCCCGGGGACGGGGACGAGTGGCTCCGCCTCAACGGCGCGGGAGAGAATCTGACCTGGGCCGCCGCCGACTTCGAGAACTTCTCCGAGCCCCGGCCCGAGCTTGCCGCAGGGTACGAGACCGAATTCGAGAGCGCCGTCCGGCTTCTCCTTGAGAACGGCTGGGGCTTCCGGCTCCACGCGACCTACGACGAGACGATCCGCCGCGACCTGGCCGTCTTCGAGAAGCTCGCGGCCGAAGGACTCTTCCCCGGCGGCAACCGCTGGCTCTTCGACCACGCGGAGACGGTCTCGGCCGACAGCCTCGACCGGATCGCCGCCCTCGGCGGCGCCGTCTCGGTCCAGAACCGGATGTCCTTCCAGGGCGCCGCGTTCCTCGACCGCTACGGCGCCGGGGCCGCCGCCCACACCCCGCCGGTCCGGGCCATGCTCGACCGAGGCCTGACCGTCGCCGCAGGAACCGATGCCACCCGCGTCTCCTCGTACAACCCGTGGGTCGCCCTCCACTGGCTGGTCACCGGGCGCACCGTCGGCGGGACGGCCCTTTACCCGGCCGGGAACCTGATCGACCGGGAGACCGCCCTCGGCCTCTACACCCGGGGCGGAGCGCAGCTCACCGGCGAGCAGGACGTCAAGGGAACCCTGCGAGAGGGGACTTACGGCGACCTCGCGATCCTCTCCGACGACTTCCTCACCGTGCCCGAGGACGTCATTCCCGACATCGAGTCCGTCCTCACTGTCGTCGGCGGCCGGATCGTCTACGCGACCGCCGAGTACGAGGGGCTCGACGAGGCCATCCCGCCGGTGGCCCCCGAGTGGAGCCCGGTGGCCCACTTCGGCGGGTACCAGAGCGGTGCCCGCCAGGCATCGGCCGTGGCCGAGGCCGTCGCCGAGTCCGAGCAGCACCGCCGCTGGCGCGTCGCACGCGGCTCCGTTCCCGATACGACGCCGTCCTTCGTCGATCCCTGCTTCGATCACTGAAAGTGAGATCCACCCGATGTCCGCAGCCTCCCCCGCCGCCGACGGCGGCGACACGCCGGCAACCCTGCCGGACGTTCCCCCCGGACGCCGTTTCGAGCCGGACCTCCGGTCGATGACACGGATCAACCTGCGCCCCATCGCCTCACCCATGCCGCTCGGCTTCTTCACGATAGCCATCGCCTCCGTGATGACAGGCTGCCTGCAGCTCGGGATCTTCGACCAGACGGCCCGCAGCGCCGTCGCCTTCACCGTACTGCCGGCCTTCGCCCTGCAACTTCTGGTGAGCTTCCTGGCCTTCGGCGCCCGTGACGTGATCGCGGCGACGCTGATGGCGGTGTTCGCCGGCAGCTGGCTGCCCTACTCGCTCATCATGCTCAGCGGCGCGGCCGACGGCCTTCAGGTCCTCGGCGTGTTCAACCTGGCGCTCCTCTGCTTCGGGGCCCTGATGACCGCCGTGACCCGGCCCAAGCGCGCGCTGTGGCTCGTCCTCGCGGTCTCCCTGCCCCGCTGGGCGGCCACCGGCCTCGCGGGCATCACCGGCGCCGAATGGCTGACGCGCACGTCCGGCGCGCTCGGCCTCGTGGTGGCGCTCGTCGCGATGTACACGGCGTTCGCCCTGATGCTCGAGGACATGCGCAGCGAGCAGGTCCTGCCCATCGGCCGCAGCGGCCCCGCCCACCTCGCCGTGGAAGGCGACCTGTCCGTCCAACTCCGCAACCTGGAACGCCAGGCGGGCGTACGCCGCACGCTCTGACCGCACCCACCCACCCCGTCACACGACGACCGCACAGGAGCACCCATGGAACCGCAGGTGACGGACCGGCCCGAGAAGTCCCGGTATGAGATCCTCGCCGGCGACGACGGCGCCGAGACCGCCGGCTTCGCCGAGTACCACCTCTCGGAGGGCGAGATCGCCTTCATCCACACCGAGATCGACAGCCGGTCCGCCGGCCGGGGCCTGGGCGGGCTGCTCGCCCGCGGGGTCCTCGACGACGCCCGGGCCCGAGGGCTGCGCGTCCTGCCGTACTGCCCCTTCATCCGGGGCTGGATCGGCAAGCACCCCGAGTACACCGACCTGGTGCCCGAGGCGAGGCGCGCCCGCTTCGGCCTGTGAAGCACCACACGAACACCACACATCCGCCTCCCGTCTCCCGCATCCCCTGCCCCATCCCCCCCTCACGCACCGAGGAGTTCCCCCATGCCCCGACACGCCCGCCCCACCGTCGTCCTGGTCCACGGCGCCTTCGCCGACGCCTCCAGCTTCGCCCGCGTCATCCCCGAACTGGCCGCTGCCGGCATGGAAGTGGTGGCCCCGGCCGTGCCCAACCGCAGCCTCGTCGACGACGCCGCGTACATCGCCTCGGTGATCCGCGCCGTCGAAGGCCCCGTGATCCTGGTCGGGCACTCCTACGGCGGTGCCGTCATCACCCTCGCCGGCACGGAGGACAACGTCCGCGCACTGGTGTACCTCGCGGGATACGCGCTGGAGGAGGGCGAGAGCCTGGGCGAGCTGCAGGGCCGCTTCCCCGACTCCGGTCTCGCCGACGCGCTCGTCTACACCCCGTTCCCGGTGGCCGGCTCCACCGAGACCGGCACCGACGTCTCGGTGGAGATCGAGAAGTTCCCCGCCCTCTTCGCTGCGGACGTCGACCCCGACCTCGCCGCGGTGCTCGCCGTCTCCCAGCGCCCCCTGGCCGCACGGGCCTTCTCGGAGGCGGCGCCTGTCGCGGCGTGGAAGACCAAGCCCTCGTGGGGTCTGGTCGCCTCCTCCGACCGCACGATCAACCCCGATGTGGAGCGCTACGGGTACGAGCGCGCCGGCATGACCACCGTCGAGGTCGACTCCTCCCATCTGGTCATGCTCGCCCAGCCCAAGGCAGTGGCGGAGCTGATCCAGGACGCGGCCAGGTCCACCGTCCACTGACCCGATCGTTCAAGATCGAACGATTAGTCGATAATGTTCGAGCGCTGGTAGCTTCTGATCGCCCCCGAGGACCCCTCGGCGGGCGATCGGAGGAGATACACCCATGAGGTTCGGCGCGAGGCTCGTGCTCGCCGTCATCGCCCTCGCCGCCCTTGCCGCCGCCTGCGGTGTTCCGCAGGACAGTGGTTCGCAGTCGCACACCGCCGTGGACTGTGGGCCGTACGCCAGGTACGGCAGGCACCCCGGCACCAAGGTCACCGTCTACGCGGAGAACCGGGACCGGGAAGCCGACCTGTTCGAAGAGACCTGGGCGGACTTCGCGGACTGCACGGGAATCGACGTCCAGTACGAGGGGGACGGGGAGTTCGAGGCCCAGATCCAGCTCCGGGTCGACGGCGGGAGTGTGCCGGATGTGGCGTTCTTCCCTCAGCCCGGGCTCCTGGAACGCTTTGCGCGGGCGGGGAAGCTCAAGCCCGCGAGCGCCGGGGTCGTGGCCCTCGCGAAGCAGGGCTGGTCGGCTGACTGGAACAGCTACGCGACCGTGAACGGCACCCTCTACGGCACGCCGCTGGTCGCGAACGTGAAGTCGTTCGTCTGGTACTCGCCGAAGTTCTTCCGCGACAGGGGACTGAGCGTTCCCCGTACGTGGTCCGAGCTGATGGCCGTGACGGAGAAGGCCGCGGCGTCGGGCGTCAAGCCGTGGTGCGCGGGCATCGAGTCCGCCGAGGCGACCGGCTGGCCCGTGACGGACTGGATCGAGGACGTCCTGCTGCGCCAGCAGGGCACGGACGTCTACGACCAGTGGGTCACCCACAAGATCCCGTTCAACGACCCGCGGGTGATCAAGGCCATGGACACCGTGGGGTCCGTCCTCAAGAACGACCGGTACGCCAACGGCGGTTTCGGTCCGGCCCGTTCGATGGCGTCGATCTCCTTCCAGGAGGCCGGCACACCGATTCTCTCCGGCGACTGTGCGATGCACCGCCAGGCCTCGTTCTATGCCGACATGTGGCCGAAGGGCACCGAGATCGGACCGGACAAGGACGTCTACGCCTTCCTCCTGCCGGGGGCCGACCCGGCCGGCCGCCCCGTACTGGGCGGTGGGGTGTTCACCGCGGCGTTCGCCGACCGTCCCGAAGTGCGGGCGTTCCAGGAGTATCTGGCCTCCGCGGACTTCGCGAACGCGCGTATGAAGAAGGGCCCGTTCGTCTCGGCGAACAAGGGCGTGGATCCGGCGAACGCCGCGACCCCGGTCGACAGACTCTCGATCCAGCTGCTCCAGGACCCCAGGACACAGTTCAGGTTCGACGGTTCGGACCTGATGCCCGCTTCGGTCGGTGCCGGGACGTTCTGGAAGGGATCCGTCGACTGGATCGGCGGCGCGAGCACCCGGCAGGTCGCCGACTCCATCGAACGTGCCTGGCCGAGCCACTGATGTCGTTCGACGCCGTCGCCCAGCAGCCCAAGCTGCTGTACCTGCTCCAGGGCGTCGCCGCCTTCGCGGCGGTGGTCTCCCTGATCCTGCTGGCGCTGCACCGGGGGCCGGTACGGAGGAGGGGCGCGGCCCTGATCCTGCTGGCCCCCGCGCTGCTGCTACTCACGGTCGGTCTTCTCCTGCCCGGTCTGCGCACCCTGGTCCTGTCGTTCACCGACAGCGGGGGAGACGCGTGGGCCGGCTTCGACAACTACGTGTGGATGGTCACCGACCCCCGGGCGCTGATGGCGCTGCGCAACACCCTGGCGTGGGTGGTGCTCGTGCCGTTGCTGGCAGCCTCGGTCGGTCTGCTCTACGCGGCGGCCGTCGTACGGTCGCGGTTCAGAGCGTTCGCGCTGTCCCTCGTCCTGATGCCGATGGCGATCTCCTTCGTCGGCGCGGGTGTCGTCTGGAAGTTCGTCTACGCCTACCGTCCCGCGGAGGCCGGGCAGATCGGGCTGCTGAACCAGCTCGTCGTCGCGTTCGGCGGCGAACCGAGGCAATGGCTCGTGGACTCTCCCTGGAACGTCCTGTTCCTCATCGTGGTGATGGTGTGGACACAGGCGGGCTTCGCGGCCGTCCTGCTGGCCGGCGCGATCAGGGCCGTTCCCGGAGAGCTGACCGAGGCGGCCCGACTCGACGGCGCGTCCCCCCGGCAGATCTTCTGGCGGATCACCATGCCGTCGATCAGGCCCACTCTGCTCGTCGTGGTCCTCGCCCAGACGATCGGCACCTTCAAGGCCTTCGACATCGTCAAGACCATGACCGGCGGACAGTTCGACACGGGCGTCATCGCCCACGAGATGTACGACCAGGCCTTCCGCTACGGCGAGACGGGCCGCGGTGCGGCGCTCGCCGTGCTCCTCTTCGTCCTCGTCACCCCCTTCGTCGCCCACCAGGTCCGGGCACAGCGGAGGACAGCGTGAACGGCGTCCGGGAGCATCTGGCCTCCCGCGCCTTCACGTCGATCGCCGTGGTGATCGCGGTCCTCTGGACGACACCGACCCTCGGTCTGCTGCTCTCCTCGTTCCGTCCCGAGGAGGAGATCAAGACGACGGGCTGGTGGACCGTGTTCGGTACGCCGCACCTCACGCTCGACAACTACGGCGAGGTGCTGTCCGGCGGCGGGAACGGGTCGGGGCGGCTCGCGGAGTACTTCGTCAACTCCGTCGTCATCACCCTCCCCTCGGTGCTGTTCCCGCTCGTGCTGGCGTTCTTCGCGGCGTACGCCCTGGCGTGGATCGACTTCAGGGGGCGGGACGCGCTCGTCGTCGGCATCTTCGCGCTCCAGGTCGTGCCGCTCCAGATGGCGCTCGTCCCCCTCCTGAAGCTGTTCTCCCAGGGCTGGCTGTTCCTGCCCGCGTGGAACCTCACCGGTCCCGCGCGTTTCGGCCAGGTCTGGTTCGCCCACACGGTCTTCGCGCTGCCGTTCGCGGTGTTCCTCCTGCACAACTTCCTGGCAGGGCTGCCCCGGGACCTGATCGAGGCCGCCCGCGTCGACGGCGCGTCGCACGGGACGCTGCTGTTCCGGATCGTGCTGCCCCTGGCCCGCCCGGCCCTGGTCTCCTTCGCCATCATCCAGTTCATCTGGGTGTGGAACGACCTCCTCGTGGCACTGACGCTGTCGGGCGGGACGGCCGAGACCGCGCCGATGACGGTCAGACTGGCGAGCCTGGCCGGGACGTACGGCAACGAGTGGCAGCGGCTCACCGCAGGAGCCTTCGTGTCGGCGTTCGTCCCGCTGCTCGTCTTCTTCTCCCTCCGGCGGCACTTCGCGCGGGGACTGCTCGCCGGATCGGTCAAAGGATGAGCCCCGACCGGCCCGAGGGAGAAGGCATGGCGGTGCCCGGGAGCGCGGGGCTGAGCCGGCCCGGGCTGCGGGGCCGCGAAGCCGAGCTGGAGCGGCTGCGCGCCCTGGTCGAGGCGGTGCGCGACGGCGAGGGAGGAGCGATCGCGCTGCTCCTGGGCGAGCCCGGGATCGGGAAGACCGTACTGCTGCAGGAGACCGTCTCGATCGCGCGGGCTCACGGGTTCGTCATCAGCCATGGACGCGCCGAGGAACTGCACGAGCTGGCACCGCTCGCCTCACTGGCCTCCGGCCTCCTGCACGGTGACCCGCCGCTGCTGTCCAGCACGGACTTCGCAGACCTCGCGGGCCATCACGACCAGCGCGTCTGGCTCGTCGAACGACTGGCCCAGCTGATCGAGGAACGCTCGGCGGGCACGCCCGTACTGATCGCGGTCGACGACGTCCAATGGGCCGACCCGCTGAGCCGGTTCGCCCTGAGCGTCATGCCGGTACGGCTCCTCAGCTGCCCGGTCCTCTGGCTGCTCACGGGCAGGAACGACCCGGAACCGTACGGGCAGGGGCCGCGGACGATGACCCTCCCCCTCGGGCCGCTGTCCGACACGGCCCTGGCCGAGCTGGCACGGGACGTCCTCGGCGGGGACGTGCCGACGCAGGTCGCGGAACTCCTCGACGGGGCGGGAGGCAACCCCTTCCTCGCGGCCGAGATGCTCACGGGCATCGCGGCGTCGGGCGCGGACGCGTCGGAGCCTCCGGAGCGGCTGGTCCGCGGTGTACGCGACCGGCTGGCCGACCTCCGGCCGGACACCCTCCACTTCCTGCGGATCGGCTCGGTCCTCGGCCGCGCGTTCTCGCTCGCGGACGCCGCCGCCCTGTGCGGCCGGCCCGCCTCCGGACTCAGCGCCGAAGTGGACGAGGCGATCGCCGCCGCCCTCCTCCACGACGACGGCGAACGCCTCCGGTTCCGCCACGACCTGCTCCGCCAGGCGGTGTACGCCGATCTCGCCCCCTCCGTACGCCGGGCGCTGCACCGGGAGGCTGCGAGCCGACTCGTCGCGGCGGGCCGGAGCTCCACCGACGCGGTCCCGCATCTGCTGAAGAGCGCCGAACCCGGCGACCAGGAGGCGATCGGGCTGCTCGGCACGGCCGCCACGGACGTGATCGCCGTGATGCCCGACCTCGCCGCCGACCTGGCCGTACGCGCCCTGGAACTCGTACCGCCCCATGCGCCCATGGTGTTCGACGTGGGAGAACGGGCCATCGTCGCGCTGACCCGCGCGGGCCGGTACACCCAGGCACGGGATACCGGCGACACGCTGCTCGCCCGGCAGCCGCCCCTGGACGTCTTCGCCCGTCTGCAGTCCGTACTCGGCGACACGCTGTGGCACCTCGACGACGTCCACGAGCTGACCCGCCGCTCGACGGCAGCACTGGCAGCCGTCACCGACCCGACGATCCGCGCCCGGCTCATCGCCCGGCAGGCCCTCGCCCGGTCCCGCGGGCGCGACCTCGGGGCCGCTCGCGAGACCGGCGAACGGGCGCTCGCCGAGGCGGAGCGGTCCGGTGACCGGGAGGCCCGTGTCCTCGCGCTGTGGGGCCTCGGCGAGATCGCCCTCAACGCGGGCGACTGCGCCGCCGCCGTCGAACACCACACGGCGCTGAGCGTGTTCGACACGGCCTTCCTGCCCGAGGAGGCCGTCGCCCGGATCCACATGGACGACTTCGACACCGTACGGCGACTGCTCCGGACGGCGGGCGACGCTCCCCTGCGCCCCGCCATGCTGATCTGGGCCCAGGGAACCCTGAACATGGGGCTCGGCCGGCTCGACGACGCGGACGCCGACCTCGTCACCGCCGAGCGGCTCGAAGCGGACCTCCACGTGCCCGGCAACCTGGTCAACATCCGCGTCAACCGCGGCTTCCTCGCGATGCTGCGCGGCGACCGCGAAGCCGCGCGGGAACACCTGGACGTCGTGCGGGCGACCGTGGCCGAGCGGCCGAACACGGGCAACCACGCCACGCACCAGTACTTCGAGGCCGTCGTCGCCGACGCCGACGGCGACCACGCGGCAGCGGCCGAACTGGTCCGATCCGTGCAGCGTGACCACCCCTTCCTCCGATGGCGGCTCCTGCGCCCCCATGTCGTCCAGGCCGTGCGGATCGCCCTGCGCGGCGGGGACCGGAACCTGGCCGAGGACCTCGCGGCCCAGGCTGTCGAACACGCCACCCGCAACCCCGGCGTGCCGACCGCCCAGGGGGCGGCCGCCCACGCGTCCGCCCTGGCGAACGCCGACCACGGACTCTTGGAGCGGTCGGTGCGCATCCTCCTCACCGGCCCCCGGCCGCTGCCCCTCGCCGCCGCATCCGCCGACCTCGGGCGCGCGCTCCTCACAACAGGCGACCCCGCCGCGACACCCGCCCTGACCAGGGCCCACGACATCTACGCCCGGGCGGGAGCCGATGTCGAGGCCGACCGGGTCCGGGCCGATCTGGAACGGGCCACCAGCCGCTCCGGCCGGCGCACCGGAGGCCTCCGACCGCGCCCCGCCCAGGGCTGGGACGCGCTCACGGCCTCGGAACGCAAGGTGGCCCGGCTGATCGCCGCGGGCCACACCAACCGGTCGGCCGCGGAGGCCCTCGTCGTCTCCCCGCACACGGTCAACACCCATCTGGCGTCGATCTTCCGCAAGCTCTCGGTGCGCTCGCGGGTCCACCTGGCCCGGATCGCGCTTGCGGAGGGCGACGCCGGAACAGCCACCGGCGGCTGAGTGACCTCTGCGCCCCCGTGCAAGGTGTGGTGCGCGGTACGGCAACAGGAGGTGCGGGACCGGTCCTAGCGTGACGGGCATACCGCGCCGCTTCGACGCGCGGACCAGCCGACCTGAATCGAGGAAGCATCCCCATGCCGTACATCACCGTGGGCCAGGAGAACACCAACCCCATAGAGCTGTACTTCGAGGACCAGGGTGGCGGGCAGCCCGTCGTCCTCATCCACGGCTTCCCGCTCGACGGCCACTCCTGGGAACGCCAGAGCGCCGCGCTGCTCGACGCCGGCTACCGCGTGATCACGTACGACCGCCGCGGTTTCGGGCGGTCCTCGCAGCCGACCATCGGCTACGACTACGACACCTTCGCGGCCGACCTGAACACCGTGATGGAGACCCTCGACCTGAAGGACGCCGTCCTGGTCGGTTTCTCCATGGGCACCGGCGAGGTCGCCCGCTACGTGTCCACGTACGGCTCCGGCCGTGTCGCCAAGGTCGCCTTCCTGGCCTCGCTCGAGCCCTGCCTGCTGAAGAGCGACGACAACCCGGACGGCGTCGCCCCGAAGGAGTTCTTCGACGGCGTCGTCGCCGCCGTCAAGGCCGACCGCTACGCCTACTACACGGCCTTCTTCAACGACTTCTACAACCTCGACGAGAACCTGGGCACCCGCATCAGCGAGGAGGCCGTCCGCAACAGCTGGAACACTGCGGCCCGCGGCGGCTCCTTCGCCGCGTCCGCCGCGCCGGCGACCTGGTACACCGACTTCCGCGCCGACATACCGTCCGTCGACGTGCCGGCCCTGATCCTGCACGGCACCGCCGACCGCATCCTGCCGGCCGAGGGCACGGCACGCCCGTTCCACAAGGCGCTCCCGTCGGCCGACTACGTCGAGATCGAGGGCGCCCCGCACGGTCTGCTGTGGACCCACGCCGAGGAGGTCAACACCGCCCTCCTCGCCTTCCTGGCGAAGTGACGCCGCACCGTTGACCCGCCGGGTGACGCCGGAGCCCCCGGCGTCACCCCGGCCCCCGGTTCCCCGGCGCGGGAACCGGACGAGCTCAGGAGAGCAGACACCCCATGCAGTTCGGCATCTTCACCGTCGGGGACGTGACCCCCGACCCCACCAACGGTCGCACTCCGACCGAACGCGAGCGCATCAAGGCGATGGTGGCCATCGCGCTCAAGGCCGAGGAGGTCGGCCTGGACGTCTTCGCGACCGGCGAGCACCACAACCCGCCGTTCGTACCGTCGTCGCCGACCACCATGCTCGGCTACATCGCCGCCCGCACCGAGAAGCTGATCCTGTCCACGTCCACGACGCTGATCACCACGAACGACCCGGTGAAGATCGCCGAGGACTACGCGATGCTCCAGCACCTGGCCGACGGCCGGGTCGACCTCATGCTGGGGCGCGGCAACACCGGTCCGGTCTACCCGTGGTTCGGCCAGGACATCCGACAGGGCATCAACCTCGCCAAGGAGAACTACACGCTGCTGCGCCGGCTGTGGCGCGAGGACGTCGTGGACTGGGAGGGCACGTTCCGGACGCCGCTCCAGGCCTTCACCTCGACACCGCGGCCCCTGGACGGCGTCCCGCCCTTCGTCTGGCACGGCTCCATCAGGTCCCCCGAGATCGCGGAGCAGGCCGCCTTCTACGGCGACGGCTTCTTCCACAACAACATCTTCTGGCCGGCCGACCACACCAGGCGCATGGTGCAGCTCTACCGGCGCCGGTTCGCGCACCACGGCCACGGCCGGCCGGAGGACGCCATCGTCGGCCTGGGCGGACAGGTCTTCATGCGCAAGAACTCCCAGGACGCCGTAAGGGAGTTCCGTCCCTACTTCGACAACGCTCCCGTGTACGGCCACGGCCCGTCGCTCGAGGACTTCACCGAGCAGACCCCGCTGACGGTGGGCTCTCCCCAGCAGGTCATCGAGCGGACCCTGTCGTTCCGGGAGGCCGTCGGCGACTACCAGCGCCAGCTGTTCCTGATGGACCACGCGGGCCTGCCCCTGAAGACCGTCCTTGAACAGCTCGACATCCTCGGCGAAGAGGTCGTGCCCGTGCTGCGGAGGGAATTCACCAAGGGGCGTCCGGCCGACGTGCCGGAGGCCCCCACGCACGCGTCCCTTCGAGCCGTCCGGGAGGTGTCCGCCGCATGAAGCTGATCGTCGTCTCCGCGGGGCTGAGCACCCCCTCCTCCACCCGCCTGCTCGCGGACCGGCTGGCCGAGGCGGCCCGCGACGAACTCGCCGCCCGGGGGCAGGCGCCGTCGACCGAGGTCGTGGAGCTGCGGGAACTGGCCGGCGACATCGCGGGCCGCCTCGTGACCGGCTTTCCGCCGCCGCGACTGAGCGCCGCGATCGACGCGGCGACGGCGGCTGACGGCCTGATCGTGGTGACTCCCGTGTTCGCGGCTTCCTACAGCGGTCTCTTCAAGTCCTTCTTCGACGTGATCGATCCGGACGCCCTCTCCGGGAAGCCGGTCGTGATCGCGGCGACGGGCGGTACCGCCCGCCACTCCCTGGTCCTTGAGCACGCCGTACGCCCGCTCTTCGCCTACCTCCGCGCCGTCGCCGTCCCCACCGCCGTGTTCGCGGCCTCCGAGGACTGGGGCTCGGGGGGAGACGAGTACACCGACGGCCTGCCCGGCCGCGTCCGCCGGGCGGGCGTCGAGCTCGCCGCGCTCATGGCGGCGCGCCCGGTCGGTGAAGAGCCCGAGGACGACGTCACCGTCCTCGAACGGCAACTCGCCGACCTGCGCTTCGACTGAGACGGGCCCCTGGGCCGGGCGACGGCGGGGTGGTTCATATGGTTCATACTGTTCCGCCGTATGAGCGTGAACCGAGTGACGACAAGGACCGTGCCCGAGGAACTCGAGGGTGTACGGACGCCCCTCCGCGGCAGGGACGCCGAACTGGCGTTCATCGAGGCGCGGCTCGACGCGCTCGACCGGGGCGAAGGCGGGATCATCCGCGTCCAAGGCCCCGTCGGCATCGGCAGGTCCAGGATCCTCGCGGAGTCCGCGGCAGCCGCGAGGCGGCGCGGGACGAGGGTGTTCGAGGGAGCGGCGGACCCCGACGAACAGTTCGTGCCGCTCGGCCCGCTCCTCGACGGTCTGCTCTCCGGCGAGGAACCGCTGTCGGGCGCCGTCCGCCTCAGGGACCTCGCCACGACACCCGGCCAGCGCTTCTGGCTGCTCCAGGAACTGGGGGACCGCCTGCGGGAGACGGCTCGAAACGGCCCCCTGCTCGTCGTCCTCGACGACCTCCAGTGGTGCGACGACCTGACCCTTCTCACCTTCAACACCCTCGCGGCCGGACTCTCGTCGCACGCCATCCTGTGGCTGGTCGCCGTGCGCGGCGGCAGCGTGCCGTCGGGAGTGCGCACGACCCTGGACCGGATCCGGCGGGCAGGCGCACACGAGCTGGCGCTGGGAGCGCTGGACGACCAGGCGACGACACGGATCACCGAGGACGTCCTCGGCGCCGCTCCCGACCCGGACGTCCTCCGCGTCGCCCGCCGCGCCGAAGGAGTCCCGCAGCTGCTGGTCGAGCTGCTCGGCTCGCTGCGGGAGGCAGTGACGATCGAGAACGGCACGGCCAGGCTGTCGGCCGGACCCCCCGCCCCACGGGAACTTCCCTCTGTCGTGCGCCGCCTCGACCAGCTGTCCGACGAGGCACGGGAGCTGGTGCAGACGGCGGCCGCCGTCGGCGGCCCGGTCACCGTCGCGCTGCTGGCCGAACTGCTCGGCAGGTCCTCGGCGGCGCTCATCACAGCGGTACGGGAATCCCTCGACGCCGATCTGATCACCGAAAGCGGGGATCGTCTCGCCTTTCGCCACGACCTGATCCGCGAGTCGGTGGAGGCCGGCCTCCCCCTGCCCCTGCGTCAGGCCCTGCGTGGTCAAGTCGCCGAGCTGCCGCCGGGGAGCGCGGCCTCCCCCGCCGAGCGTCTCGGGCCTTCGGCCGGGAGGGCGGCGTCGGCGGGTGCGGCGGAGGCAGGGAAAGCGGGACCAGAAGACGCGGCGGAGGCCGACCGGCTGCGCTCCGCCGCGGCGGAACTCGCGGCCACCGCTCCCGGACCCGCCGCGGAGCGCAGCCTCAAGGCCCTGGAACTCACCGCGGCGGACGCTCCGGAGCGGCCGCGGGTCATCGCCGAGACGATCCCGCTGCTCTGGCAGACGGGCCGGGCCGCCCAGGCGCGTGAGCTGGGAGCCTCCGCCCTGGCGGCCGGCGGTCTCGGACCTGAGGACGAGGCGCGCATACGCCTTGCCCTGGCACGCCTCGCCGCACCGTTCGACTTCTCCGAGGCGGTCCGGCAGGCCCGCGCCGGGGCGGCACTGACCGGGATCCCCGTGGACGTGAGGGGGCGACTGCTCGCCATGCTCGCTGTCGGCCTCTCGATGTCGGGCGAGCACTCGGCGGCCGAGCAGGTCGCCGCGGAGGCGTGGGAGACCGCAGCGGCAGCGGGGGACCGCTCCGCCGAGGCCACGTTGACGACGGTCCGCTCGGCCGTGAGTTTCCACCGCATGGACCTGACCGAGGCGTTCCGGCAGGCCGAGCGGGCCGCCGCGCTGGCCGACGCCCTGGGCGTCAGCACCTCGCTGTGGGTTCCGGAGGCCTTGTGGCACGCTCTCCTGTCGAACACCACCGGACGCTCAGCGGAGGCGCTCGCCGCCGCGGAGGACGGCATCCGGATCACCAGGGAGCAGGGCCGGACGGCGGCCACCCGTATGTGGCTCATGACCCGCTCCCGCATCCTTCTGGAGGCCGGACGGCTGACGGACGCCCGGGCCGACGCCGAGGCCGCGTCCGCGACGACCGACGATCTCGGCCCGGGCAACTTCGCCGACGTCACGCTCCGGTACGTGATGATGCGCGTCGCCCTCCACACCAACGACCAGCAGACCGCACGAACGTACGCGGCGGAGGCGAGGCGCATGCGGAGCGACGGGGCACCAGTCGTCCGGCACTTCGGCTCCTGGATGCTGGCACTGATGGCCGACTTCGAAGGTCGGCCCGACCGTGCCATGGCCGAACTCGACGAGGTGATGACGTCGCCCGCCGCGGACCGGCCGGCCTACGCCGGCTTGGTCGACCCCGCGGACGCCCCGTTCCTCGTCCGCCTGGCGCTGCGTGCCGGCGCGCACGAACGGGCCGCGCAGGCAGTGGCCCTCGCCGAGCGACTTGCCGTGCTCAACCCCGACCTCACGTTCCTCGCCGCCACCGCCGCGCACGCCCGGGGGCTCCTCGACAACGACCTCGCCCCTCTCGTACGCGCCGTCCGGCTGTACGAGGACTGCCCTCGGCCGTTGGCCCGGGCGTCGGCACTGGAGGACGCCGGACGCAAGCTGGCGGCCACCCGCATGCCCGAAGCGGTGCCGTACTTCGACACGGCCCTCGCGCTCTACGCGCGAGCGGGCGCCGAGCGGGACGTCGCACGCGTCCGCCGGCGCCTGCGGGCCGCTGGTGTCCGCCGCCGGCCCTCGACGGCCGGACTCTCCGGTGCATGGCCCGAGCTGACGGCCGCGGAGATACGGGTGGTACGGCTCGTGGCCCGAGGGCTGACCAACCAACAGGTGGCCGAGCACCTCTCCCTCTCGCCGCACACGGTGAGTTCGCACCTGCGCCGGGCCTTCACCAAGCTGGACATCACCTCGCGCGTGGAGCTGACCCGGCTGGTGAAGCATCGCGACAGCGGAGAGTAGTCGCTTCGTATCCCCCGTGGGCGTCATGGCAATGGACGATTCGTGTGATGTGCCGACGTCGTCGCTTCCTCAGAATGATCAAGAGCCGCGGAATGGAGAAGTCCGCGGGGAACCGTTGGTCGAGAGAGGAACAGCGCATGACCGTAAGGCTCCAGCGAGCCCGCCCCGGCAGCCCCGAGCTCCAGGCGCTCGTCGACGAGCTCGCGGAGCGGCTCGGCCGGTCCGTCGCCGTCGACGACCCGCTGGTCCGCATGGTCTGCACGAGCCGCCACTTCGGCGACGAGGACCCGGTCCGCATCGGCACCCTGTTGCAGGGCCGCGCCGACAACGCGACCATCCGCTACGTCCTCGCCCAGGGCGTGACCCAGTGGTCCCGAGCCGGATTCATCGATGGCCGTGACGATCTCGGACTGCTGCCCCGTTACGTCGTGCCCCTGCGCGAGCGCGGGCATCTCCACGGACTGCTCCTGGTGGTCGTGCCCGAGAAGACGCTCTCAGAGCACGAAACACGTGCCATCGCCCGGGCCGCGGACGCCATGGCCGCCCAGATGCACGGAGAGCACATCGCCACCGACACCCGGAAGGCCGACGAGCGGGACCTCGTCCTCGAACTCGTCGGCACCGACGTCGCCGCCCGTACCACCGCACGGCGGCGAGGCAAGGAACTCGGACTGCTCGGAGCAGCCGAGCACGTCCTGGTCACCGTCGTCCAGCTGAGCTGCGCGACGGAGCTCGTGCGGCAGTCCGAGGCGGCCCTGTGGGGGGCGCTGGAGGGGTTCCGGCAGACGCGTTCGGCCACGGGCCTCATCGCGATCGGCAAGGAGCGGGCGACACTGCTCCAGCTGCGCGACCGCCCACCCGGCCAGGACGAGGTCACCGCACAGTCCGCTCGCATCCTGGACGAACTCGGCACCTTCCTGGGCCCGTCGGCGGGCCCCGTGATCGGCGTCGGCGGCCGGCACCCCAGCCTGGACGACGCATGGACGTCGTACGAGCAGGCGCTCGTGGCGGCACGCGCGGCACGCCGACTGCCCACCCTGAACAGCGCCGGTGACTGGGAGCTGCTCGGGGAGCTCGCGGTGCTGCTCCAGCTCCCCGAGCACGCCCTGAACGCGTCTTTGGTCCCGAAGCCGCTCCATGCCCTGAGCGACACTCATGGCGGCGACCGCCTGCGGGACACCCTGCGCTGTTTCCTCGAACACGCGGGATCGATTCCCCGGACCGCGGACACGCTGGGAATCCACCGCACCTCGCTCTACTACCGCCTGCGCCAGATTCAGGAGATCACCGGACTCGACCTCGACGACGGCGCCCACCGGCTCACTCTGCACCTCGGCCTCAGGATCGAGGAACTCCTCGCCCCGGGCGGCGACGGGGCCGTCTGACCGCGGACTCGCTTCGACAAAGCGAGGAGGATCCACGGCCCGATTCCTACAGCTCGCGGTGGTGCGGGCGACGGGCCCCATTCGATGATGTTCGGGACGGGCGGGAGTGATGTACCGCCTCTGACCAGGGGAGAGGTCATGAAGGAACTGATCACGACGGACGGCGCGCGGCTCGCGTACCAGGACACCGGCGGCGAGGGCGTCCCACTGGTGATGCTGCACGGCTGGGGGCAGACGCAGGCGATGTTCCGCCACCAGATCGAGGGGTTGGCGCCCGGCCGTCGCGTCGTCACCGTCGACCTCCGCGGCCATGGGAAGTCCGGCAAGCCGCGTCACGGCTACCGCATCGCCCGGCTCTCCCGCGATGTGCTCGAACTCGTCGACCATCTCGGTCTTGACCGTTTCGACGCACTGGGCTGGTCCATGGGTGTCTCGGTGTGGTGGAGCTTCATCGACCAGTACGGGACCGGACGGATCCGGCGCTTCGTCGCCGTCGACCAGCCCGCGGCAGTCGCCGCCGTGCCCTGGATGACCGAGCGGGAACAGCGGGACTCCGGTGCCATCTTCGATGTGTCGGGGCTGTTGTACCTGGGTGCGGCCCTCGCGGGGCCGGAGGGCGACGCGGTCCGCGCCGACTTCGTGCGCGGCATGTTCTCCGGCGAGCCCGACCCCGAGGTACTGGCCTTCGTCGGCGAGGAGATCCGGTCGACACCCGCCTACGCGGGCGTACCGCTGCTGTTCGACCACTGCGCGCAGGACTGGCGCGACGTGCTTCCCCTGATCGATGTGCCGACCCTGGTGATCGGCTGTGAGGGAAGTCATGTGCACCCCGATTCGCAGCGCTTCGTCGCCGAGCGGATTCCCGGCGCACGCCTGCACGTCTTCGCCTCCGACGTGGCGAGCTCGCACTTCCCCTTCCTGGAGAACCCGCCGGCCTTCAACGCCGTGGTGGAGAAGTTCCTGGCCGAGGAGCCGGCGAACGAGGTGTGAATCCGCCCTCCGCCCGCCCGCACCTACGGCTAGGAGTCCCCATGCCCCTCACACTGATGTCCCGTGCGCCCGAACGGGTGCCCCGGCAAGCGCCCGATCCGGCCCCGCCCTCCTCCCGCTCGGGGTGGCTGGTCCAGATGCTTTCCGAGATGCCGGAGACGAACGACCCGACCCACGTCTACCTCGGCGTCCATGTCCGCGGGCCCGTCACCGTCGTCCACGAGCGCGCCAAGACCCTGTTGGAACCCAACGACCTGATCTTCTGCGACCCGGCCCGACAGCACCTGCTGCGGTTCGGCGAGGACTGCCGGATGATCTTCTTCCGGGTGCCCCGCTGCTATCTGGGCGTCACGGAGCCGGAACTGAACCAGGTGCTCGGCGTACCCGTACGCGGCGGGGAGGGGATCGGGGCGCTGGCGTCCGACTTCCTGACCGCGCTCGCCGCCGAGGCGGAGTTCCGACGGTCCACGATCGGGGACCGGCGTGCCCGGACGGCCGTACACCTCCTCTCCGTCCTGGTCATGGAGCTCCTCGAAGCGGACACGACGGACGAGGCCGACGACGCGTCCGGGGCCGTCAACGAGATGCTGTCCCGTATCCACGGCTACATCGAAGAGCATCTGATGGACCCGGACCTCTCACCGGAGTCGATCGCACGCGCCCACCACATCTCCGTCCGGTACCTGCAGAAGCTCTTCCAGAACGACGGCAGCACGGTGAGCCAATGGGTGCGGCGGCGCAGGCTCGAGTTCTGCCGGCTCGAACTGGGCCGCTCCAACCGGAGGATCACCATGGCCGCGGTGGCACACCGCTGGGGCTTCAGCAGCCCCTCGCACTTCAGCCGCACGTTCCGCGGGGCCTACGGCATGAGCCCCAGCGAATGGCAGGCGCTGGCGACCTCGGCCTTCGCGACGACGACTGCCGGCGCCCAGGACGAGCGAAGGCGCTGAGACGCGTGTGCGCCGTCGTGTCAGCGCGGATGCACGCACGTACAAGAGGTACCGCTAGCACGGCCCTACCGTGAGTAACCGTCGCACGGACCTCTTGCCGCATTCCGGGCCGCGCCCTGACCGTCGTGACGACGCCCCACCCGTGGCCCGACACCGAGAAGAGAACTCGCATGACCAACCCCACCGTCGTCCTCGTGCACGGTGCCTTCGCCGACGCGACAGGCTGGATAGGCGTCATCTCGGAACTGCGGAGCAGCGGTATCCCGGTGATCGCTCCGTCGAACCCGCTGCGGGGCCTGACGTCGGACGCCGCCTACCTCGCCTCCGTCCTGGCCCAGGTCGACGGCCCGGCCGTACTCGTCGGCCACTCGTACGGCGGTGCGCTGATCACCGTGGCCGGCGCCGCGGAGAACGTCGTGGGGCTCGTCTACGTGGCCGCCTACGTGCCCCACGAGGGCGAGAGCCTCGGCCAGCTCCAAGGGAGCTTCCCCGAGTCCCCGCTGACGGGCAGCCTGAAGGAGTGGACCTACCCGCTCCTCGACGGCGACTCCGGGGTCGAGGTCACCATCGAGGAGAAGGCCTTTCCCTCCGTGTTCGCGGCGGACGTGCCCGAGGACGTCGCCGGCGTCCTGGCAGCAGCCCAACGCCCGCTCGCCACGGCGGCCTTCACCGAGACCGTGTCCGCGGCGGCGTGGCGGACCAAACCGTCCTGGGCCCTGGTGGCCGGGGCGGACCGCACGATCAGCCCCGAGGTCCAGCGCTTCGGCGCCGCACGGGCCGGCGCCGTCGTCGTCGAACTTCCGGACGCCTCCCACGCCGTCGTCCTCTCCGAGCCCACACGGGTCGCCGACCTGATCAGGGACGCGGTACGGGCGACGAGCTGACCGACCGGCCTCCGCGACGACAGGAGCGGGTCCGGGCCGGTCGGGGTACCACCCCGCGCTCGGGCCGGGCCCGGCCCGAAACGGAGGATCTACCCACCTGGCCGTGGAGCGTCTGAAGTGAGGGTGTGGATCAGACCTTCTCGATGGCCACACGGCTGTGAGAGGCGGTGAGCATTCCGATGTCTTCTCCATCGGACGTCAGGATCGTGACGCGGCCCGGCTGAGCCAGGGCTGTGGCGCAGAGCATCGCGTCGATGGCGTACTCAATGGCCGTGCAGTCCGGCCGTGCGCAGCAGGGTAGGGGCGGACTGGGCGATGGCCCGGGTGACCGGTTCGACCCGCAGCCGGGACAGCGTCCACCTCAGGGCGGCGTCGTTGATCCGGGGGTGGATCACCTCGACGAGGACCGCGGCGGAGGTGATCACCGATACACGCCCCTGAGCCGGGCCCGTTCCCCCAGGGTGCCGACGGTGCGTGGGGGTGCGCACGAGGCCCGAGGGTGTCACACACAGCAGGGCGGAGCTACGTCGCGGCCCGTACTGAAGCCGGTCAGCCGACGAAGCCCGGGACCACCAGGCCGGACTCGTAGGCGATCACCACCGCATGGGTCCGGTTCTGCGCGCCGAGCTTGGTCAGCACATTCCCGACGTGCGTCTTGACCGTCTCCAGGCTCACCGTGAGGGACTCCGCGATCTCCGGATTGGAGAGCCCCGTGGCCATCAGGCGCAGCACCTCCTCCTCCCGGCCGGTGAGGGCGGCCCGCGGCAGGGCCTCTGCGGAGCCCAGCGGGCGGGGGGCGACCATGCGGCCCAGTGCGGCCGGGAAGAGTACAGCTTCGCCCGCCGCCACCACCCGGACCGCCTCGGCGATCTGGCGGACCGGGAGGCGCTTGAGGACGAAGCCGCTGGCGCCCGCACTGAGGGCGGCGGTGACGTAGCCGTCGTTCTCGAAGGTGGTGATCACCACGACCTTCGGCGGTTCGGCCGCTTCGGCAAGGAGCCGGCGGGTGGCCTCGATCCCGTTGAGACGCGGCATCCGGACGTCCATCAGGACCACGTCCGGCCGCAGGCGCTGCGCCCGTTCGACCGCCTCGACGCCGTCGGCGGCCTCGCCGACCACCGTGATCCCCGGCTGTGCGGCGAGCAGCACGCGCAGGCCGCTGCGCGTCACCTCGTCGTCGTCGGCGATGAGGAGCGTGACGGCGGGTAGGGCCGTGCCTTCGCCCGCGTCGGATCCACTCACGCCGACACCTGCACCGGCAGCCGTACGGCCAGCCGCCAGTGCTGCGTCCCGTCCGGGCCGGCCTGGAACTCACCGTGCAGCAGCCGGACGCGCTCGGCCAGTCCGGGCAGACCGTGGCCGGAGGTAGGGAAGGCGCGTGTGCCCGTCCCCGCCCCGGTCCGGTTGACCACCGTGATATCCAGTCCGTCCGGCCCGGCCGCCACCCGGACCCCGATCGGACCGCCAGCCCCGTGCCGCAGCGCGTTCGTCAGCCCCTCCTGGAGGATCCGGTACGCCGCCCGGGAGAGCGTCCCCTGGACCTGCGCCAGCTCGCCCGACAGCTCCGGTTCCACCACCGCCCCCGCGTGCCGCAGCCGGTCCAGCAGCTCGGGGAGGTCGGCCAGGGTCCGGGTCGGCGCCGTCCCGGACTGTTCCTCGCGCAGCACTCCGAGTACGTAGTCCAGGTCCTCCAGCGCGGCCCGCGTCGACTCCTCGATGCTGCGCATGGCGGCCCGCGCCGCCGCCGGGTCGGCGGAGAGCACCTCGCCCGCCACCGCCGCCTGGATGGTGGCCGCCGTCAGCGTGTGCCCGATCGAGTCGTGCAACTCGTGGGCCAGCCGGTTGCGTTCGGCCAGCAGCAGCTCCCGTTCGGCCGCCAGCGCGAGCCGCTCGGCCGCCGACGGCCCCAGCAGCCGTGGCGCCGACCATCGCAAGGCCTTCGACACCAGTACGCAGACGGCCACCGCCAGCAGGATGCACACGGCTGCCACCACCCAGCTCCACCCGCCCGACGTCCGGACGGACGTGCCAAACAGACTCACCCGCGCCTCGCCGCCGAGCCAGTTCCCCGGCAGGGAGAGGCCCATGACGAACAGCACCCCGCTCGCCAGCGCCCCCGTCCACCCGGCGGCCACGTGCAGCACCAGCCAGAGCGGGGTCCGCCAGCGGTCGAGGCCGAGGGAACCGGAGTTCCGCCGACCGGCCACCGGATCGGGCAGCGGCACCCGCAGCATCCGCCGGGCGGACGCGACCAGCGCCCGCCTTACGGGGCGCACCAGTCCGACCAGGCCGACCAGTACCGCCCAGACGAGCAGGACCAGGACGATCTGGGCGCTCTCGGGTGCGGATCGCCACGACAACGCCGGCAACAGGGCGAGAGGCAGCAGCGGAAGGCTCGCCAACGCGCCGCAGTAGGCGAACAGCGCACCCGAATACGTGGAGCCGCGCAGCAGCGGCCGGATTCCCCTGATCATGATCGCCAGTATCGCCGGGCAGCCCACCAGCAGCCTCCCCCGATCGGGGGAGCGATATCTCCCGTCTTCCCGCGATGCGGTCAAAGGGTCCTGGAATCCAGGATCGTGCTCCGACACCCCGACCAAACGATTCCCCAGGAGTTGACTCATGCGTGCTCAGACCCGCCAGCAGAGTGGCAGGCGACGACGGGCCCTGCCCGCCGCATCCGCGATGGCCATCGCCGTCATGACCCTGGGCGCCCTCACCTCGCCCGCCACCGCCTCTGCCGCCAGGCCGGACGCCGTCCAGCAGACCCTGAACGCCCTGGTGCGCGACGACGGTATGCCCGCCGTCCTGGCGAGCGTCCAGGACCGCAGCGGCCGTACGCGCACCTACACCGCAGGAGTCGGCGACCTGGCCACCGGCTCGAAGGTCCCCAAGGACGGCCAGGTACGGATCGGCAGCAACACCAAGGCGTTCACGGCGGTCGTGGTCCTGCAACTGGTCGGGGAAGGGAAGATCGGCCTCGATACCTCCGTCGACACCTACCTGCCCGGCCTCGTCCGCGGGGAGGGGATCGACGGCCGCCACATCACCGTCCGCCAGCTCCTCCAGCACACCAGCGGACTCCCCGAGTACGGCATCCACGTCGATGACGACGAGATCAGGAACCGGTACTTCGAGCCGCGTGAGCTGCTCGACATCGCCCTCCGCTACAAGGCCGACGCGGCTCCGGGGACAACATGGGGGTACAGCAACACCAATTACATCCTGGCCGGTCTGATCGTCCAGAAGGTCACCGGCCGCCCCCTGGCCGAACAGATCGACCGGCGCATCATCAAGCGCATCGGGCTGCGCCACACCTACTTCCCCGCGCCCGGTGAGATGACCATCCGAGAGCCGCACCCCCAGGGCTACCACCGCAACCCGGCGGACGGACCGCTGCGCGACTTCACGGAGATGGACCCCTCCGTAGGCTGGGCGGCAGGCCAGTTGATCTCCACCAACTCCGACCTCAACCGCTTCTTCGCGGCACTCCTCGCCGGGCGCCTCCTCCCGGCGGCCCAGCTCGCCGAGATGCGCACGACCGTACCCGCCGGAACCTCCGGCCTCCGCTACGGGCTGGGGCTCACGAGCAGGCCGCTGTCGTGCGGCGGCGTCTACTGGGGCCACGGCGGCGACATCGCGGGGTACGAGACCCGGGGCGGTGTCACCGAAGACGGCCGCGCCGCCAGCGTCGCGGTCACCAACATCCCGACGGACGAGGCGGCCACGCAGCACGTGAAGGACGCCGTGGACAGGGCCTTGTGCGGATGAATCAGGCACTCGGCAGCCAGCGGCCGGGCGACCCGAACAACAGCCAAACGATTCCACGGGAGTTGACTCATGCGTGCGCAGACCCGGCAGGGCCTTCGTTCCTCAACCCGCCAGCAGGGCGGCAGGCAGCGCCGAGCCCTGCCCGCCGCATCCGCGATGGCCATCGCCGTCATGACCCTGGGGGCCCTCACCTCGCCCGCCACCGCCACCGCCTCTGCCGCCAGGCCGGACGGCGTCCAGCAGACCCTGAACGCGCTGGTGCGCGACGACGGTATGCCCGCCGTGCTGGAGAGCGTCCAGGACCGCAGCGGCCGTACGCGCACCTACACCGCGGGGGTCGGCAACCTGGCCACCGGCGAACCGGTACCCGCCGACGGCCAGGTACGGATCGGCAGCAACACCAAGACCTTCGTCGCGGTCGTCGTCCTCCAGCTGGTCGCCGAGCGGCGGGTGGACCTGGACGCCGCCATCGACACCTACCTGCCCGGCCTCGTCCGCGGGGAGGGGATCGACGGCCGCCACATCACCGTCCGCCAGCTCCTCCAGCAGACCAGCGGACTCCCCAACTACAGCAACTACCTCGGGGACGACGTCCGGTACTACGCCCCCCGCGAACTGCTCGGCACAGCCCTCCAGCACCCGGCCGACTTCGCCCCCGGGACGAGTTGGAAGTACAGCAACACCAACTACGTGCTCGCCGGCCTGATCGTCCAGAAGGTCACCGGCCGCCCCCTCGCCGAGGAGATCGACCGGCGCATCATCAAGCGCATCGGGCTGCGCCACACCTACTTCCCCGCCCCCGGTGACGCGAGCATCCGGGAGCCCCACCCCCACGGCTACTACAGGGAATCGGCGGACGCGCCGCTGCGCGACATCACGGAGATCGACCCCTCCTGGGGCTGGGCGGCAGGCCAGATGGTCTCCACCGGCTCCGACCTCAACCGCTTCTTCAGCGCACTCCTGGCGGGCCATCTCCTGCCCTCGGCCCAGCTCGCCCAGATGCGCTCCACCGTCCCCGCCGAAGCGACCTTCGGCCCCGGCGCCCGCTACGGACTTGGACTCGTCAGCAGGCCGCTGCCGTGCGGCAGCCTCTCCTGGGGCCACGGCGGCAGCTTCCCGGGGTACGAGACCCGGGGCGGCGCCACCGACGACGGCCGTGCCACCAACGTCGCGGTCACCATGCAGCTCACCGACGAGGCGGCCCGGAGGAGTCTCGAACGCGCCGTGGACACCGCCCTGTGCCGTTGAACCCCGGGGGCGTTCCGTGAAACGACCGATGGGCCCGACACGACGTCGGGCCCATCGGCCTCACCCCCGACCGCCGATGCGATCGCCGTCGCCCCGGCCGGCTTCACCACGGTCAACAAGTGGGAGGCCGGATTCGCGGACAGCCTCGCCCTCGGTATCCGCTGCGAGGCTCCGGGCATGGGCATCCCCACCGCCTGCACTACGTGAACACCGCCCTCGCTGCCCATCACGCGTACCGGCGGAGCCTCGCCTAACTCCTCGAGATTGGGTTCCTGGTCGGGAGCTACGAGCCCCACCGCCCGAAGTCCGGCGGTGGGGCCGACCGTTTCCGCTAGGAGGAAGCCGTCGATGAGGCATGCCACTTCGCGTTCCAGGGTCGGTGGGCCGGGAGTCGTGCTGGTCCTGGGCCTCATGGCGGTACTGCTCGACCCTGCCGTCCCGGAGATGGCCGAAGTCGACCGTGCGCTCAAGTTCCCTGACAAGACACGCCTCTGACGGCTCATCACTTTTTCCTGATGCTTGCAACCCTCTTTCACTGCCATGTGAACTGTGAAATTGTACGGTCACACTTTCCGCGGCTATGCCGGCTCCGGGAGTGCTCAACTTCCGTTGCCATCACGGTCCGCACCCCCCACCGCCGTGCCCCACGCACGGCTGCCGACCGGCCTGGAGGCCATCGCCATGCGCAAACCCCCCACTCTCAGGAAACTCACCCAACTGCTGATACCCACCGTGGCCGTCGCCGGCCTGGGGCTCACCGTGCTCGCCCCCCATGGCGCGGCGACCCCGGCCGGCACTGGGGCACCCAAGTCCGCACCGAGGTCGGCCCCCGCCCCACAGCCCGCCTCCGCCACCGTGCTTGCCGCCGATCTCGCACCCGGACACACCGCCGACCCCGCCCGATCGGCCTCGAAGGCCTCGAAGGCCTCGAAGGCCTCGAACCCCGCGCAACGCCCTCCGCTCCCCGCGGCCCAGAACGCCGCAGAGCGCAAGCAGGCCCGCTCTGCTGCGAAGGCCGCGGCGGACTGCAACGTCAGCGACTTCACCGCGAAGACCGGCGCTGCCCTGGTCGAGCAGATCAAGAAATCGGAAACCACCTGCATCAACACGCTGTTCGGCGTGACCGGTGAAGACTCCAAGGCCCTCTTCCGCGAGGAACAGATGGTCACGGTGGCGAACGCACTCAAGGACGTCGCGGCCAACTACCCGGGGGACAACAGCACTTTCGCAACCCAGGTGGTGCTGTACCTGCGCGCCGGCTACTACATCCAGTACAACCAGCCTGAGAACGTCGGTGAATACGGCCCGACTCTGAAGAGCGCCATTCAGGGTGCCCTGGATGCCTTCTTCGGCTCGTCCCACGCCTTCGACGTCACCGAGGCCAACGGAGAAACCCTGGGCGAGACGGTCACCCTGATCGACAGCTCCGGAGAGAACGCCCGCCACCTCGACGTGGTCAAGCGTCTGCAGAAGGACTACGACTCGTCGTACGACCAGTTCTACGGGATGCTCGCGGCGGTCAACAACACCTACACCGTGCTCTTCCGCGGCCACCAGCTGCCGGAGTTCGTGGAAGCCGTGAAGGCGGACCCGAGCGTCCTCACCGGACTGCGTGACTTCGCCGTCGCCCACGACGATCTGCTCGGCACCGACAAGTCCTACCTGGCCAGCAACGCCGGACGCGAACTCGGCCGCTTCCTGCGGCACGCCGACCTCAAGGACACCGTCAAGCCGTTGGTCAAGGAGCTGCTCGGCCGCAGCGAAATCACTGGACGCACTGCCCCGCTCTGGGTCGGCCTCGCCGAGATGACGGATGAGTTCGACAAGGGGAACTGCGCCGAGTACGAAACCTGTGACCTGCAGAACCGCGTGCGCGACGCCGTGCTGACGGTCAAGCACGCATGCGGTCCGAGCGCGAAGATCCTCGCGCAGGAGCTGACCGCGTCCGAACTCTCGGCCACATGCGACAGCATCCTCAAGCAGGACCCGGTCTTCCACAACATCGTCAAGGACAACGGCCCGGTCAAGGACGACAACAACACCAGCATCGAGATCGTCGCCTTCAACTCCAGTACCGACTACAAGACCTACGCCGGTGTCGTCTTCGGCATCGACACCAACAACGGCGGCATGTACCTGGAAGGCGACCCGGCCGCTGAGGGCAACCAGCCGCGCTTCATCGCCTACGAGCAGCCGGCCCAGGACGGCGCCTTCCAGATCTGGAACCTCAACCACGAGTACACCCACTACCTCGACGGCCGCCACGACATGTACGGCGACTTCGCAGCCGGGCAGACCACCCCGACCGTGATGTGGGTCGAGGGTTTCGCCGAGTACGTCTCCTACTCGTACCGCGGCATCACCTACGACAGGGCGATCGAGGAGGCGGGCAAGAACACCTACAAGCTCAGCCGGCTCTTCGGGACCACCTACGACAACGCCGACACCACCCGTATCTACCAGTGGGGCTATCTGGGCGTCCGTTACATGCTCCAGTCGCACCCCGCGGACGTGGCAACCCTGCTCGGCCACTACCGCGCAGGCGAGTACGACGCGGCCCACAGCCTGCTCCGCGACACCATCGGCACCAAGTACGACGCCGACTTCGCAGACTGGCTGAGCAAGTGCGCCGGCGGCGACTGTGGCCAACTGCCGGCCCGGAGCGGCCGGTGACCGGGGCCTCGGCCACCGACAAGAACTGAGGCAGGAGAGCCTGGTGTCCCGCGCATCGTTCGTGCGCGGGACACCAGGCCTGCCTTCGCGGGTCCGGGAGCCCCAGCCGAGCGGCTGCAGTCCGGCATGGCCAACTGAAGGCAGCGGAAGAGCAGTGTCATAGCGCTCTTCTGCCATGGCAGGTGCGATGTCCGCCGACTGGGAGGCGGCCGGCGGCAGGGTGGATCGCTTGATCTGCAGTCCGGCCGCTGCAATCCCCCCACGCTCCTGCCTCTACCCTTGAGGCCGCCGGTTGACGGACGACGAACAGCGATGGAAGCGATGGAACGGGACGTGCGGTGAAGGCGGGGGAAGCGAATGACGGAGAACTGATAGGCAAGGTACTCGGGGGGCGTTACCGGGTGACCTCCGTGGTCGGGCGCGGCGGTATGGGAGTGGTCGCCCGGGCGGTGGACGAACTGCTGAACCGAGAGGTCGCAGTCAAGGTCCTGCGATCCTTCACCGACGCCTCCGCGTCCGAACTTGCCGACCTGCGGACCCGGATGCAGCGGGAGGCGCAGGCAGCCGCCCGTATCCGGCACAGCGGTGTGGTCAACGTGCACGACGTGACCGAGGAGCAGGGTCTGCCGGTCATCGTCATGGAATTAGTCGACGGGCCTTCGCTCGACGACGTGTTGACGGAGCGCGGCCCGCTGGATCCGCGCGAGGCCGCGGCGATCGGCGCCAAGCTGATGGAAGCGCTGGACGCCGCGCACCGGGTCGGCGTACTGCACCGGGACGTCAAGCCCGCCAACGTGCTGATGGAGCAGGGTGGGAGGGTCGTTCTCACTGATTTCGGCATCGCCACCATGGAAGCCTCCGACGACGACGCCATGGCCAAGCTGACCCGCAGCGGTGACATCATCGGCTCTCTCGACTACCTGCCACCGGAGCGCGCGCAGGGCAGGGAGCCCGGTCCCGCGTCGGACATCTGGTCGCTCGGCATGACGCTGTACGCGGCTGTGGAGGGCACTTCGCCTTTCCGCCGCACGTCCGCGTGGTCCACGTTGTCGGCCATCGTCACCGAGCCACTGCCGGAGCCCCGCCGGGCTGGACGACTCACGCCGGTGCTCCAGGCGCTGATGGCGAAGGAACCGGAGGACCGGCCCACCGCAGACCAGGCGCGCGGCATGCTGGAGCGCGTCGCCTCGGGCCGGACGGTGTCCGAGGGCCCGGCTCCCACGCCCATGGTGGTTCCCGGGGCTGCGGCCGCCGTCGTACCGCCCCCCGGGTTCGGCCCCCCGATGTTTCCCCAGCCCACCCCGCAGCCTCCTCCTCCGCATACTGGCTACGCGCAGCCCAACCTGCCGCCGACGCTTCCGCAGCCCGGCGCGCCGGTCGCGGGCCCCACTGGAGTCCCCACTCCCGAAACGAGCCGCACCGCAGCCCGTGGCGCACGCGGCCGCAGCCGCACCCTCATCGCCTCAGCGGCCGCCGTCGTACTCCTCGCCGCAGGCGGCGGAATCACCTATGCTCTGACCGGCCAAGAGGGCGACACGACCGCGAACGGTGCGCAGACGACGCCGCCCGCCGTCAGTTCCCCGGCGGGCAGCGGCCCGTCGTCCTCCGTTGCTCCGGGCGCCTCCTCGAAGCCGTCTCCCTCGGCGAACAAGACGGGTCCCACGACGACGCCCGGCAACAACGGTGCCAAGCCGGCCGAGAGCCCGTCCGCCTCTCCGGAGACCAAGCCAAGTTCCACGGTGAAGGAGCCCACCCCGGTGTCGACGGCCTGCACCGGCTGGAGTCACGAGAACCGCAGCAACGGCTACGGCTACCTGCTCGACAACTCCCACCTCTACACCGGGCCGTACGCGGAGTGCAGCTACGTGTCCGTGGTCAAGACCGGCGTGAAGGTCTATTACCACTGCTACATCACCAACGCCTATGGCAACAAGTGGGTCTACGCCCGCGCCGAGGGCACGAACACCGAAGGCTGGATGTCCAGCACCCACCTCACCCGGGAGAGCGGCACACTGGCCCGCTGCTAGCTTGACTCTGTCGGGGATCTCGTTGTGCGGTCGATTCTCCCCAGCCGCTCCCCAGCGCTGCTTCATTCTCCCCAGATTCTCCCCAGCCGCAGCGGGTTCTCGACGGTGCTTCCGCTGGTGAGACGGCCCTCCTGGGGCTTGCTGAGCCGCTTCGCACAGTCGAGGCGGCGGCGTGTGGGCCGAGGAGGCGATTCACGGGCTGTCGTACGTGTCACCTCTCGGCCTCCTGCCAGACGGAGGTGAGCGCCGTAACGGGGTCGCTGTCGGCCGGTCCTGCCGGCCACCAGTCGCCGTCGTCATCCTGGAGGTAGGGGTACCAGCGGGCGTCAGGGCCCAGGCGCAGCTGGATGCCGTGGTCGGTGAGAGTGAGGCGGTTGCGCCAGGCCCTGAGGGCGGCCCGGGCGGTGGTCATTTCGGTGAGGGCCCCGGTCAGGGCGCTGCGGGCGGCTGTCATCGCCGTCGGGTCGGGGGTGTAGGGCTGTTCGGCGACGGTGATGCCGGTTGGGCCGCCATACCGCCAGGCGCGGGTGAGGCGGGCGAACGCGGTCGGTCTGGCACCGGTGTTCTGGATGAGGTGGTGGAACCACTCGGGTCCGCAGTTGCTCGCGGCGATCCGTGCCGCGTCCTCGCGCTGGGTCAGGTGCAGGCTGGTGGTGTCGCCCGTGAGCAGCCGGGCAGCGCGTGCGGCGGTGTCCGTCATGAGGCGTTCGAGGTCCGTGGTGGACAGACCGGTGCCGGGTGGCGGGGCGGCGGGCAGTGCGGCGGTGTGGGGGGCCGGTTCGGGGAGATCTGGAAGGGGTGGAGTGTGTTCGGCCAGGGCGGCCCAGGCCGCGTAGGCGCCGACGGCCGGGAGGCCGGCCGGCGCCGGTGGGGTGGAGGTCGCTTGGGCGGCCGTACGGCGGGCGCGCAGCTGGGCGAGGACCTCCTCGCGTCCGCGGCCGCGCAGGGCGAACACCACGAAGGGGTCGGCGTCGATGGTGGAGGCGGTGGCGTAGCAGAGTGCGGCGGCGTGTTTGCAGGGGTAGCCCCAGTCGGGGCAGGAGCATTCGGGGTCGAGTTCGGTGGGCTGCGGGAGCAGGGGGACACCGGCGTGGCGGGCGTCGTCGACGAGTTCGGCGGGCATCTCGCCGTCGAGGAGTGCGGCGAGATGCCCGGCCCGGGCTGCGATGGTGTCGAGGAGGGTGTCCCACTGGGCGTCGGTGAGGACGGGCAGGTGGACGGTGGAGCGGTAGGGGCGGGGCCTGCTGCCCTGGACGGCGGCTTTGACCTGGCCGTGGGCGATGGTGGTCGGGCCCACCATGCCCTGGCGGGCGTAGGTGCGTCCGCGGGACAGGCGCCCCGAGTCCATGGTGGAGTCCTCCAGGGCCGTCACCCATGCCTGGCCCCACCAGGTCTCGGCGAAGGCACGCCTGCCGCGGGCGGGCGTGCGGCGCGGGCCGGGGATCGAAGGGCTCATTCCTGCCTCCCCAGGGCGACGAGTTCGGCGAGATCGGCGTCGGACAGTTCGGTCAGAGCGGCCTCACCGGAGCCGACCACGGCGTCGGCGAGCGCGCGCTTGGATTCGAGAAGCTTCGACACCTTGTCCTCCACGGTCCCCTCCGCGAGGAGTTTGTGGACCTGTACGGGCTTGTCCTGGCCGATGCGGTAGGCGCGGTCGGTGGCCTGGTCCTCGACCGCCGGGTTCCACCAGCGGTCGTAGTGCACGACATGGGTGGCACGGGTGAGGTTCAGGCCGGTGCCCGCGGCCTTCAGGGAGAGCAGGAATACCGGCACCTCGCCGCGCTGGAAGCGGTCCACCATCTCCTCGCGCGCGTTGACGGGGGTGCCGCCGTGCAGGAGGAGGGTGGGGACGCCTCGTTCCGCGAGGTGCTTCTCCAGCAGGTTCGCCATCTGCCTGTACTGGGTGAAGACCAACACCGACTCGCGTTCGGCGGTGATGGTATCGACCAGTTCGTCGAGCAACGCCAGTTTGCCGGAGCGGCCGTGCAGCGGTGTGGACTGGCGCAGGTACTGCGCGGGGTGGTTGCAGATCTGCTTCAGCGCGGTGAGGAGCTTCAGGATCAGGCCGCGGCGGGCGATGCCCTCGGCTTCGGCGATCTTCGCCATGGTTTCGCGGACCACAGCCTCGTACAGGCTTGCCTGTTCGGCCGTCAGCGGCACGACGCGGTCGGTCTCGGTCTTGGCGGGCAGTTCGGGCGCGATGCCCGGGTCGGACTTCCTGCGGCGCAGCAGGAAGGGCCGCACGAGACGAGACAAACGCTCAGCAGCCCGCGGGTCCTCGCCCGACTCGATCGCGCGGGCGTGGCGGTCGCGGAACACGGCGAGTGGTCCGAGGAGTCCGGGGGTGGTCCAGTCGAGGAGCGCCCACAGTTCGGAGAGGTTGTTCTCCACGGGGGTGCCGGTGAGGGCGACGCGGGCGCGGGTGGGCACGGCGCGCAGCTCGCGGGCGGTGACGGCGTACGGGTTCTTGACGTGCTGGGCCTCGTCCGCGGCGATCAGCGACCAGGCGTTCTCGGCGAGGGTCTCCCGGTCGCGGCGCAGGACTCCGTAGGTGACCAGGACGATCTCGTCGTCGGCGAGGTCCTTCAGGTGGCGGTCGCCGCCGTGGTAGCGGCGCACGGGGGTGGAAGGCGCGAACCTGGCTGCCTCGCGCTGCCAGTTGCCGAGCAGCGAGGCGGGGCAGACGACGAGTGTGGGGCCCGCGGTGGCGGGGTCGGTCTGGCGGTGCAGGTGCAGAGCGAGCAGGGTGATGGTCTTGCCCAGGCCCATGTCGTCGGCGAGACAGCCGCCGAGACCGAGCTCGCACATCTCGGCCAGCCAGGCGAGGCCCCGTTTCTGGTAGTCGCGCAGCGTGGCATTCAGTGCGGTGGGCTGCGGGGCGGGGGTGCGGGATTCGGGGTCGCGGATACGGGCGACGAGGTCGCCGAGCGCACCGACCGCCGTGCAGCGAAAGGTCTCCCCGTCCCGCTCCGCTTCGCCGGTCAGCGCGGCGCCCAGCGCCTCCATGGGAGTGAGCGGTTCCATCCGGCGGCGCTTGGCGCGGGCCACCAGCTTCGGGTCGGCGACCACCCACTGGTCGCGCAGCCGGACGAGGGGGCGGCGCGTCTCCGCGAGGGCGTCCATCTCGGCCTCGGTGAGCGGGTCTCCGCCGAGCGAGAGCTGCCAGCGGAAGTCGAGCAGGGTGCCGGCGTCGAGCATGCCGCCCGCGCTGGAGCCGGGCGCGGTGCGTTGCCCGATCTCCGCGGTCGCGGTGAATGCCTTGACGAGCTCGCGCGGCCAGTGCACGTCGACACCGGCGGCGCGCAGGGTGTCGGTGGCGTCGCCCAGCAGGTCGAAGGCTTCGTCGTCGGTCAGCCGCAGCCGGTCCGGAGCGGCGTCCTTCAGCAGCCGGTCGAGCGGTGGCCAGACGCGGGCGCCGCGGCGCAGTGCGAGCAGCGTCTCGGTTTCGGCGCGCGGGCCGAGCAGGCGCTCGGTCTCGGCCGGCTCGCTCCACAGCTGTGCGGCCTCCACGACGAGCGCCGGATCCGCAGCGGTGTGCAGCTGGAGGACGGCCCGGAAGTGCCGGCGGCGTCCCTCGGGTACGTCGACCCGCAGCGAGACTCGGACGTCGGCGGTGAACGCGGCAGCGGTCTCCTCGGCCCACTCGTGCAGGGTGGGCACGGCACGCGTCTCGCGCCAGGCGTACGGCAGGGCTCCCATGGCGAGCGGAGCGGCGGGGGTGCGGACCAGGGCGTCGGCGACCGCGTCGCAGAACCGGCGCACCAGCGCGGCCGGTTCGGCGATCCGCAGCGGGGCAGGACCTGGCTCCGGCAGGCAGTGGCCGTGGGGCGGGAAGGCGGCGGCGAGGGCGTCCAGCGTCCGACGCTGGGCCGCGTTGAGGGGGCCCGCCTGCCAGGTGTCGTAGCCGGCGGGGGTGAGGGCCGGGTGAAGACGGCCGTCGGCGAGCAGCCGGAGCGCGAATCGGGCGGCGGTCTGCCAGGCGGCGGCGGACGGGTGCGGTGGCTGTGCCCCGGACAGCGCGGCGACAGCGAGGGCGACGGGCAGCGCGTAACCCTCCGCCTTGCGCCGTCTGACCGAGCGGCCGTGCGGCAAGACGAGCTCCGCCGCCTCGGTCTCGATGCCCGCGGGTGCCGTGCCCTTGGCGGCGGCTGCCCCGGCGGGCTGCCAGAGCAGCAACCGGCCGAGGCGGGACGGCTCGCCGGGCAGGAAGACCGCCGCCCAGCCGTCGTCGAGCAGGCTCCGGGCCCAGGCAGCCGACTCCGGTGTGGCCAATGGCGGCAGGCTACTCGTGCCTGTGCCCTGCTCCCGTACGAGGACTCGTGCCACTCGCTTTTCGCCTCACCGTCGTCCAGGCGGTCTTCACCGCGTCTTCGTCCACCAGCAGGGTCCGACCCCGCCGTCACCGGCGGGAGTGGGCCTTGTCCGCCGCGGTACGCATGCGCTTGGCCAGCCGCTTGTCGACGCCGCGCAAGCCCTCGCCCAGTTCGGCGAGCACCTGGGCGGTGGCTGGGTGCTCCACTCGCCACAGCTCGTCCACCCGCTGTTCGAGCGACTCCGGCGCCGTGTTCCAGTTCTCCAGGAAGCCCCGGGTCAGCTCCTGCCTCTCCTGAGCACCGGCGAGGATCGACAGTCCGTCGATGAGCAGCCACAGTTCCGACTGCTCCGCCCGCGCCGGGTCCACGTCTGCTTCTGCCCCGAGGCGTGCGCCCAGGGTCGCGGTGGCCACCTGGCGGCACCCCTCGGCGTCGGAGTCCGCTGCCTTGCGCAGCACGCGCAGTGCCCGCGGGTCGTCGAGGTCGGCCAGCACCAGTTGGGCCACGGCGCGCTTCGCCGCTGCCTCGCAGCCGTCTCCCACGCATGCGTCGAGCAGCCCTACCGCGGCATCCGTCGCCGAACGGTGTGCCAGCCACCCTTCGACCTCCCGGCGCATCTCCTCGGGGGAGTAGCCCAGGAGCCCCTGGAGCAGAGCGTCGGCGTCCGCTTCGGCGTACTCACCGAGCAGCGGCGCGGGCACACCGCACTCCATCAGGTACGCGCGGAGCCCGTAGCGGCCGAGTGGGGTGAGCCGCATGCGGTGCCCGCGCTGGTCGTCCCACGACCGGTCCGACGCCGCCGTCGAGGTTCCCGAACCGCCGCCCAGCTCCTGTCCGACCAGGGCGTTCTGGAGTGTGCGCAGATTCTCCTCGGCCGAATCGACGCCGTCACCGGGCTCGTACTCCACCGCGCCCAGCAGGGCGAGCCCTTCGCCGAGTCCCTGGAAGGACGCCGCGAACAGCGCCTGGAAGAGATCGAACTCCGGCCCGTTCTCGCCCACCTCGCGGGCCTTCGCACGCAGGCCGTCGACATCCACCCAGGCGTCGTCCGGGGCGTCGTACAGCAGGCCGACCAGTCCGTCGGCGATCTCGGCCGTCAGCTCGCCCAGCTCACCGTGCCACCCGTCCAGCACCCCCGTCTCACCGATCTCCTCCAGCAGATCGCCCATCGTGGCGGCCCAGAACTCCAGGAGGCCCTCACCGGTGAAGTCGGTTGCCGCGCCACCCCACGCGCGGCCCCCGCTGACCGTGATCAACCCGCCGTCCACGGCGAGCCACCACGGATCATCGAGAACGGCCACGTCCTTGGCGCTGCGCAGCGACTTCAACGCACGAGCCCGCGCGACGGCATCGGCATACGGCGAGTCGTCGCCGGCCAGCTTCCACAGCTGGACCTCCTCGACGGCCGCACGGGCGAGCGCGGGCCGAAGCACCCGGCCGGCGGTGACCTGCCGTCCCTCGCGGCACCAGGCGGCGAGCCGCAGCGCAGCGTCGAAGAGCGGAACACCCCGCACGGCAGCGAAAAGGTCCTCCCGCGGAGCCAGAGTCACCGGGCGCAGCACAGGCACATCCTCAGCCGGTCCGTCGACTCCGGCATCGACCGGACCGCCCACCCCGCACTGCCCGCAGGTACACAACGCCACGTCCTCGGCGGTCAGCCGACGGACACCGCCGCGCCCGGCCCCATCACCGGTCGGCGGCTTCGCTTTGCCGGACACCGTGTCCGGCGTCAGCCGGGCCAGCCGCGCGGTGATCCCGTCCCGGTCGAAGGCCGCCGGATCGTATCCGGCCGCCCGCAGCTCGGCGACAAGCTCACCGTGCGGGCCATCCCCGGCCCCGCCAGGGGTGTCGAGGAACTCCAGCACCTCGGCCAGCCCCCACACGCCGCCGATGTCCTCGGCCGGTACGTCGGCGCGACGCCCGCCGACGCAGCGCACCGCCCGCTCCGCGCCGACCGGGCGCGGCAGTGTCTTCTCCAGCGTGATCCCGTGCTCCCAGTCGTCGCCGAAGTCGTAGACGTAGCGCAGCCGTGCCTTCTCCTCGGCCAGCACGTCGCCGAGCGCGGTGGCGTCCTCGTCGCCGACCTCGTGGCCGAAGCCGAGATCGATGCCGGTGAGTCGGGCCGCCTCGCCGTACCCCCGGCCGAACTCGTCGGTGAAGAGATGCAGATGGCCACCCTGCCATCCGAAGGCGACCTGGATGGCGTCGTGCAGCGTCCCGAGCGAAGCATCGGACGGCAGCACGAGGCGCCGCCACAGGGGCGGTCTTGTGCCGTGCAGCACGATCTTCAGCTGGAGATCGGACGGGGCCGTCTTCCCGTCTCGCCGCATCTGCTGCTCCTACCGCACCGGTGCCACTCGAACGGCCCCATCATGGCGCTGCCGGTGTGCCGAGCTCAAACCCGGTTGCGGCGGCCACCGTCCTTCTGGGAACACACGGTCCCGACGCCGCCCGATGCGGACATCCTCTGCCCTCGCGACCTTTCGCAGGGCGGCACAGGCGCTCGGGAGCGCATGGCCCTACCGGCCACGGCTGTCGCAGCCCTCGACATGTGCGGACGCGGCGCGATGCCGGGTTTCGTAGCCCGTCCGGTGTCTGAAGTTCTTGGGGCTGGTCGGTCTTGTCGGCAGGCAGATGCGGTCTCGTCCGGATTCGATCAGTCGATGTCCGGATCACCGGACTCTTCGAGGAGTCGGGCCGCGAGGTCATCGGCCCACTCCACGGCCCAGGTACGAAGAGCGGCGATGGTGGTCTCATCCAGGCCGTAGGCCCCGAAGGCTTCGTCGTCAGTCCACTCGGCGCCCGTGAGGTTCGCCTGCAAGTCCTCGCGCTCGAAGCGGCCACGGGCGTGGCGGCGGCCGAACTCCTCGAGTTCAGAGTTCGTCCAGCGGCGGGAGGCAGCGAACACGTCGATCAGGTCGCGGGGCGCTCCGCGGTCGGCGAGGGCGCGAACCTTGGTCCCGATCACGTCCTCCTCCGCGAGGACGGGCCCGTACGGGCTCTGGGAGACGGGCCGCCAGAAGATTTCCTTCAGGATGTCGACTTCACAGTCCTGCCCGGTGACCGGGTCGGTCACGGTGAAGCGAGCGGACAGCGGGGCAGTTTCCAGCGCCTGCACTCTCCAGCCCCGGGCCTCGAGGCCGCGACAGACTGCGGCCGCGATGTCGGCCATGGGCGCCGGGTTCTCGGTGGCGACATCGAGGTCCTGGCTGGGACGGTTCACGAGGCGGTGCGCCCTCACGGCATACCCGCCGGTGAGGACCAAGGGATACGGCGAGCCGAGGGCGATCACATCGCCAGGAGCCGCGTGTGCAGCTCCGGCATGTCCGTCACGCGGCTGCCCGGGTGCGGGAGGCGAGCTGGGGAAAGGCGTCCTCCCACACGGTGCGCACGGTGCGACCGACGAGCGTGCGCAGCACGGGCCACAGCTGGAGGAGTAGATCCTGATTGAGGTAGAGGGGCAGGTCGTCGTGCAGGCCCTCGTGCAGGACGGTGCGGTACAGGCCCACGCGCTGGCGAGGTTTGCCCAGGTCGTACGAGGTCATCCCGGACCAGGCCAGGTGCAGCGGCAGCTCTACGACACCGTGCGCCGGCCCGTGCAGCTCGTCCAGCGATTCCGGCAGACGGCGCCGGAACTTCTCCTGGTACAACGCGAGGTCCTCGGCTTCCGCGCCGGAGAGCTCCCTCGGCGCGGGTGCAGGATGCTGTGGGCTGGAGGACATGCCTCCATTATGGCGGCCGCAGAAGCGATGCGGGCCGTGATGCGCGGGCCTGCGCCCAAAGTGAGCCAGGTGTGGCTCCGTGCCGATGTCACTTTCTGTGATCAGTTGCGCGTGCAGCAAGGGCGCCGCGAGATGTTGAGCACGAAGAGGCGAAGCCGCGGATACAGGACGTGGATCGCCAGTCGACTCTCCCCGGATTCTCCCCAACGCCTACAGGAGGGCAAAAGTCCTGGTCAGGGCCTTGCTGGAGGCAGGTAGACGAGATCACCCGCATCGCTTCTCCCCAGGCACTCCCCAGCGCCCCGTATGGCTCTCCGATCGAGAGGAGCAAGAGCAATCCATGCAAGCTGCTTGAGCAGAGTCGGCCGACTCTAGAGCCAGTCCCGGCGCTTGAAAATTGCGTACAAACTGACGCAAACCACACCCATCAAGCCGACCGCGAAGGGGTATCCGAGACTCCAACTCAACTCAGGCATCTGCTCGAAGTTCATGCCGTAAATGGTTCCCACGAGTGTGGGCGCAAACAGAATGGCCGCCCAGGCGGAGATCTTCTTGAAGTCGTCACCCTCACACCGCTGACCTGCGGAAACTGACTAGAGAGGCGCTCTGGCCTGCGGTGATCCGTCTTTCCAGCCATTTCGCCGTGCTACCCAGCTATGGGGCCGATCCTCCCCGGTCACTCCCCAACGGGGCTTCGTTCTCCCCGGATTCTCCCCAGCCGAGGTCAACTCTGAAGGCGAATCACTGCTGGTCGGGGGTCATTTCGGGCGCCGGCGTGAACGCGCAACGTAGCGGAAGCGGCCCACCGGCAAACTCGCGCGCACCCACACCGAACTCACCGACCTCAAGGGGCATCACTGGTTCGGTGAGCGCCCAGCAGTTCTTGCGCGGCAGCTCCGACAGCAACCCGAACATGAACGCCCTTGCCCGGCACCGTGGTTCCACGCGGACGAACCGCCCCGCAATACGGCCCATCAGGACCTCGCACGTCTCCTTCCAGCGGCCAGGATCTATGCTGTGCCCTGCGGCCACCGTCTGGTCTTCTGTCTTCACACACCGATGATCAACGGCGTCCGCATCCGTTCCCGGACCAGCCCACAAGCGCGATCATCAGCAGCGGACGGCAGGCTGCCCGGTCCAGCCGGTGGCGGCCACCACCTCGGGCGCGGTGTCCACGACAGGCCGTCCGTCCGTCACCACCCGCACGGTACCTGCGCCAGGCCTGCTGGTCCAGAAGCCGTGCCTTGCGTGCGCTGCCCTTCAACTCCTGCTCCAATTCCGAGCCGAGTTCCCGGCCGACCAGCCGCGAGCGGTGGCGTCGGAAGCCGTGAGCAAGACCCGCGTGATACGCACCTCCGCCCCCATGGCACGCTCGAGCATGCCGGTCGCCTCAGGCAGCACACTCGCAGTGTTCGTGTAGATCAGACGGCGGTAGCCGCGCATGGTGAAGTTCTCCCACACAGCCGTCAGATTCTTCTCGGTGATCTCCGAACGGTGGGCGCAACGCCGAGTCGTTGCTCGTCCTCGCGGGGGAGTAGCAGCCGCAGAGGCCCTGGCCGGGCATGGTCACCGCATGGGAGGTCGTTCAGTCGGCCGTCTCGGAGGTCGAGCAGTACCGCAGGGTGGCCGCGACCGAGATCGAACCCTGTCGCATCCGGGGCGACTTCGTCGCCGACCTGTCGCACCTGCTGGCCGAGCTCATCGAGAACGCGCTGGTGTACTCGGGGGTGCTGCTCCCGGTCGAGGTGTACGGCTGGCGGGAACTCGACGAGTACTGCCTGGCGGTGGTGGACTGGGGCATCGGCATGAGCCCCGAGGAGCTGGCCCGCGCCAACGCCCGCCTCTCGGGCCACGAGAGCTTCCTGGTCGCTCCTACCCGCTACCTCGGCCACTACGTCGCCGGCCGGCTCACCGGCCGCCTGGGCGCCCATGTGGAGCTCCGCCCGACGGAGGGCTCCGGCATCACGGCGTACGTGGGCCTGCCGGCCGCGGTCCTCGTGGAGGAAGCGGGGGTACGGGCGGCGACATAGCGGCCGGCGCCGTTCTCCGGACCAGGGAGTCCGGAGCCGGTGGGCAGCTGGAGCCGCCGCCGCAGGTGCCCCCGGACCCATGGCCCGTCTGGCCTGCCTTCCCCCCAGCGGCCACAAGACTGGTGCTACACGTTTCGACTTCTGCGTACGAAGTGGCGGAAGCTGCCCCTGTGTTCCTGCTTGCTAGAGTGCAAGTGTTGAACGCTTTGTTGAGCAACTGGGCAACTGAGCAGTTGAGCGGTCATCGGGGTACGGGGGGCGGATACGTGGCGACAGATCCCAACTTGCTGGTGAACAGCACGCACTTGACCAGGCTAGCCGACGACCTCGACGAAATGCAGCGCTACCTGGACCGGCAGGTCAAGCGCATGGACACGGTCGTCGACACGATCGAAGCCCGCTGGCAGGGGCCCGCGGCCAAGGCCTACCGGCGGCGGCATCGTGATGCCGCCAAGGAAGCGGTACGCATCCGTGAGCTCATGAAACTGATCGAAGTGGCCGTTCGCCTGAGCCGAGACGGGTTCACCGAGCAGGAGCTCGACACTCTGGCCGCCTTCAGGCGCATCCAGATGTCCGTCGACGTGGACAGGGAGGCGGCCGAGCTTTCGACCCCCAACACCGGGAGCCCGCCCGCGCCGCGCACGAGCCGCTTGCAGGATCTGTGACGAGGGGGACGCATGACTGACAGCGACGGCAACATAGCGGTCGACTTCGCCACTCTGCGGCTCCTCTCCGGCCAGCTGGAAGAGATCCTCAAGGAGCTCAACGAGAACGTCCAGACCATGCACGACCGCGTCGCGAAGGTCGTTCTCACCTGGGAGGGCGAGGCCCGCGAGGCGTTCATCGACAAGCTGGACGAGTGGGATCGGTCCGCACGGGACCTTCAGGCGACACAGGCGTGGCTTCACAGCATTGTGACGACCGGTCAGAGCAACTACGCGGCGGCACATGCCGCGGTGCTGCGGGGATGGGGAGCTGCCTGATGAGTATGCCTCCTCCTCCGCCCCCCTTGAAGAACGGAGACATCGACGTCACCCCCAGTGCGCTGCACGCGCTCGCGGGCTACGTCGCCTATCTCCAGGACGGACTGCACAAGGGGGCCAATCAGCTCCTCAACGAGCTCGGCCGATATCCGGACTGCGGGGGCTATGGAACCGCCGCATGGGAGTTCGCCACCGCGTACAAGAAGGTCGGCAACCGTTTCATCGAGGTGTGGGCCAAGTCGGTGGCGAGCGTCGGAGGCGCTGCCGTCGGCTTCGCCGTGACCGCGAACAACTACGCGACCGCGGACGCCGCCACGGACCCCTCGGGCGCCCCGGCCCAGACCCAGCCACCGCCGACCGTGATCGACACACCGCCGCACTACGGGTCCGTGACGGACCTTAAGTGGGCGGACATCGACCAGAGCCAGGACATCTTCCAGTTGGCACTGGAAGCGCTGGAGGCCGGAGTCCTGGCGATCATCAGGCCCCTCCTGGAGGACGCCTACCGCATGGGCAAGGCGGCCGAGATCATGCCGTTGCCCGATTACGTGGGTTTGGACAGCATGTCCGTCGCCTGGGTGTACGCGAGCACGTCCGTCACCGCCACTGACGGAAACCTCAGCAGTGCTGTGCACAACTACACCGATCGGTCTAATGGCGAGTGGAACGCCGCGATGCGGCAATTCTGCAGCGCTGTCTGGGGTACGAGCGCGTGGGGCCAGAGTCGCGAGGGTTACGAGTGGAAACATGACTCCGCGCAGCCCGGTCAGGCCAGCAGCCACCCTGTCATGGACGTGATGGTCAAGACCTGTGACGTCATGAGCGACGCTCTGCGTGCCTGGGCGGCCGCCGCGAAGGATGTGCGAGACGACCTTCGCAGGCTCTACTACGAAGCCGTGCTGAAGGCTCTGCCGCACATCGACAGAAGCGACGGTCTGGACATGAAGGACGTCAAGAGCTTCGGCAAGGGACTCCTCAAGATGGGGAGGAGTTTCGCGGTCGGCTTCGCCCTTGAGGTGGACGAGGAGGCGATGAACGCGGCGGTCGAGGCGTACAACAACCGCGTGCGCCGACAGGTCGCTGAGCTCAACAAACTGCACGAAGCCCTGGATGAGGCATATCTCAGTGCTCCCACGTTCCGGGCCGAGTCGGCGCGGGCGGAGTCCTTCGGCGCCCGAGCTCTGACCGATTTCAAGAACGATCCGCTCTACACGGTGGCGGGGGACGACGAAAGCAATCACAAATACCCGATCGACCTCGCGAACCAGGAGGGCATTCTCGGGTCCCATGTGGTGGACAAGCATGTGGGAAAGACGGATGAGCAACTGGAACAAAGGCTGAGGGACCAGCAGATCGTCAGGCCTTCCGGCATCCGGCCCGAGGCCGTTTCGGCGTTCGGGAGCCTTACAGACGCGCAGCGGTATACTCAGGCGGCCCTGGATGAACCGAACAATCAGAGGAAGATCGACAATTGGCTCGCGGGTAACCCTGGACCCAACTCGTCACGCTCACTCCTCCTGACGACGAACGACGTCGTGGGAAGGTCGTGGGACCGGGGCGACACCGCCGCGCGTGACGTGACCAATGTATGGGTCGTTCTGAGACCCAACCCGGGGAGCCACCCGCCGTTCGTCGTTCTCACTTCCATGCCCACCGACAAGACCCAGCACCCGTAGTGCGCACGTGGAGAACTGAGGTAAGGCCCATGACTCGGATTGACGCCACCTCGTGGAGCCGTTCCCTGCGGGCCCTTTTCGGGGAGGGCATGTTCGCGGCCGTGGGGGCGCGGCGGCGCGATGACTGGCGCCTGGACGCCCTCGAGGTCATGCAGCTGCGGACGGAAGATCCGCGTGGCTGGTCGAAGGTTGCCGCGGCACCGGGAGGGGGCGATTACGGCACCGGCCCGGACAGCCCGTTCAGTGCTGTCACGCCAGGAGACTTCAGCACGGCCTTCCCTGTGTCCAGGAGGGGCACCGAACAAATCCTGGTCACTCTCCAGGGTGAGTGGTTCCAAACAGAGGACATTCCGGATTTCGATGCGCGAGAGGCCGAGCTGACCTCGCACGCGAGAACGATCCTGGAAAGATTTGGAGAGGACGCGCTATTTTTTACCAATGCGGCGACGGCGCGAGAGAATCCCCATGCCGATATGTTCCGTCGCGAGGGCGCCTATGAGGGCTTCACCAGCCACGTAATGGATTGTGGTGTAATCGCTGTCTCCGCCACGGAAGTCGGCATCTTCTGGGGCTTCACCATCGACTGAGGATCTCCCGTGCGTACCCGTTCTGCCACCTATCCCGACCGCGCGACCGCACAGTGGTGTACCCAGCAGGTCGTCACGCGCAACGAGCAGGCCGTACATCGCTGGCTGGCCCAGGGCACGCGACCGAGGCTCACCATCGAGGCCGCTTGGCCGTCCCGTGAGGAGGCCGTCGGGCGCGTGCTGCTGCAGGCGATGATGCTCGCCGGTCGCGAGCCCGTCGATGTGCGGGCCGCGCGGGTGACGCTGAGGCGTGATGCGTCGAGTCCGCACGGCTTCGTCGTGCACGCCACTTACCCGATCTACCTCTGAAGGTGCCGCAGTGCCCATGAAGCCGCTTGAGTTCGACCGCCGGTACGGCGAACTCGACGTCGTCGTCGCAGCCTTCGTCGGACAGGAACCCGACAGTCCGGAAGCAGGCACAGCGCCTCCGGCTCTTCAGGCGTACCTCCGGCACACCTGGCACACCCGGCCCTGGGCGCTCTCCGTCGCCGAACAACAACTTCGGGAGTACGCGCGGAATCCGCCGGGCAGTTTGCGGCTGCGCCTCGGCGAGTTCTATTCGGTACCCGACATCGGGCTGTCCGAGTCCCGGACTCAAAGCTGGCTGTCCGAGATGGCCGACCACATCAAGCGCAGCATCGAGTCCGGAGATGTGCCTCCGCCGGCCGCGCCTCTGACTCACTGGGAGTGGCACGCCCGCTTCGGGGAGCTGGGACAGTTCCTCGGCGGTTGGTTCTCGCAGGACATGCCCGACGAGTTCGGCGACCACGATGCGGCGGTCCGCGACTACAGGGCAACGGTTGATCCCCAGCTGACCGCCCGGCTGGTCGGCGAGATCCACGAACTGCTGGCTCTGGGGCTGGAGGAGCACGACTACGCCGTCGGCGTCGCTGAGCTCGGCATGGAGGTCGAGCCGCCGGCCCCGTTCTCGGTCGAAGCCTGGCTCCGGACGGTGGCGGAGCATCTCGGGACGGCAAGGCCCGACTACACGAACTGAACAGGCCCGTCCGGAGGGCTTTCCGGGCCGGCGGGGCTAGGTTGGAGCCCGTTGCCATCCTCGGCCTGGACGTCGGCAAGGGCGAACACCACGCCACCGCCGTCACCCCGGCCGGGAAGAAGGCATTCGACAAGCGGCTGCCCAACAGTGAACCCAAGCTCCGCGAGGTGTTCGGGAAACTGCAGGCCAAGCACGGAACCGTGCTCGTCGTGGTTGATCAGCCGGCCTCCATCGGCGCCCCGCCGCTGGCTGTCGCGCGTGACATGGGCTGCCCGGCCGCCTATCTCCCCGGGCTGACGATGCGGCGGATCGCCGATCTCTATCCGGGCGAGGCCAAGACCGATGCCCGCGACGCCTTCCTGACTGGAGTACTAGGTAGACAAGTTTGTGGACGTCTATTCTCCCCAGCCGCTCTCCAGGGCACGTCACGCGCTCGATTTTTTGACGGTACAGATGCAAATCCAATAGGCGAGCGATGCGGTTAGTTGCTCAGTCTAGAGCCAGTCCCGACGTTTGAAGATGAGGTACAGACTGATGCAAACTGCCGCCATCAGGGCAACTGTGAATGGGTATCCGAGCGCCCAGCGCAGTTCTGGCATGGCTTCGAAGTTCATGCCATAGATAGTTCCAACGAGTGTGGGTGCAAACAGAATTGCCGCCCAACTTGAGATCTTCTTGAAGTCGTCGCCCTCACACCGCTGGCCTGCGGAAACTGCTCGAACAGGCGGTCCGACCTGCGACGATCGGCCTTTCCGACCCTTTCACCGTGCTGCCCGTTTGTACGGCCGATTCTCCCCAGCCGCTCCCCAACGGGCCTCATTCTCCCCAGATTCTCCCCAGCGGAGGCTGCTTCGGATGAAGGCTTTCCGCTGGCCGGGCGACGATCTGAGCGACGGGAAGGGTCACGCGATGTAGTGGTGGCGGGGCGGGAGTAGGCGGCAGAGGTGGTGCCGGCGGTCTGCTACTTTGCCCACCACTCATTATCTGCGCTGAGCCCCCCCGAACGGCGTTGCTACGTCCTCACGGTCCCGCCCCGCCACCAGCGCGGCCAATGCCCGGCACTGCAGGGCCTCCTGAGTAGACGGCAACGGATTGCCGTCCAACCACCCAGAACCCGGACTCTTTCGGATCAGCATCTTCTCGAAAGAGTTCCCTGCTCTGCCGTCGCGGAGCGGGGACCCCACCCGGTCGGTTTCACGATGCGGGTGCTGGCCGTGGGTGGTCAGCTGTCGAACAGCGCCAGCTGGTCGGCTGCCTCGACTACGTCCGCCTCCTCTTCGAGACCCGGTGCCTGCCCCTGTGCGGGGTCGGGGTCTTTGACCGGGTCAGAGATCTCGGAGACATCCGAAGCGATCTCAGGAGACGCACGATGCGGCAGCACGTAGTCCTGGCCGAGACCCGCCAAGTGCAGTGGGAGCGGCAGGGACAGAGCCTCCGGGTAGTCCGGGGGCTGCCGGAGCAGGTGGACTGCAGAGGCGAAGGACTCCGGGGCATCGCCGGCTTCGGGGTGACAGCCGAGGACTGCGATCTCCAGGAAATCAGGAGTCCATCCGACCATTCCGGTGTCGATGGTGGGCTCACCCTTGCGCTTGCCCATCCGGATCGGGCGTGGCGCGAGCTTGTCCGCTTCGACGGCGGAAGACTTGAATTGCACCGGCTTGGAGTTGGCCGAGTGAAAGACCCGCCCATCGGGGCCGTGACCAGCGGGCAGCCACAAGCCGGCTGCGATGCCGTTCGCCCCGCCGGCTGGATGGACGCCCCACCACTGTGGGGTCTCCCTGGCGCGCCCCGTGCGGACGCGCACGAGACGGAGATCGGGGTCGAGGCGCCGGGAATCCGCCTCACCGTCCCGCATGCGGTCGGGTTCGGTACGGCCGTCCTGGAGCCAGGTCCAGTGGGAGCGAGCGTTCTGGGCCTCGACCAGGAGCAGAGTGGGTTCGCGCCGGAGAGAGGTGCGGATTCGCTGCAGCCATTCCTCGGCACGACGGCGCTGTTCGGCGCGGTCGGCGTGCCAGCTTCGGCGCTTGGGGACGTCTTCCTCACCGCGCGGCCCGGGCAGCAGAGGACGTACCTCGGCGAGCCGGGTCAGCCTGATCAGCATGGTCGGGTACGGGACCCAGGCCCCTGCGCCGTCGTCGGCATTCGGGTCCCACCCCTGGATCCGGGCCAGCCCCGTGCCCTCGGGGGTCACCAGGACCGCCACTGGTACATCGGTGGCCCACCGGTTCTTACTGGTGCGGTTCCTGCGGACCATCCAGACAGCCGCATGGCGCAGGCCGCCGGGAAGACCACTGGCGATGCCGAGTTCGGGGTATACCCGTGCGCCGAGCTGGCGCAGCCCGTCGTCCCAGGCCATACGGGCGCGGTGGTGCTGGTTGTCGACCGTGTTGTAACCCTTGACCTTCTTGGGTACGGCGAGGAACTGGGTGACGTAGCCTGCGTCGGCGAAGCCGAGTCGCAGTGCGAACTTCGGATCATGGTCGGTGCTCGCGAAGTCGTCGGCCCGGTCGATTTCTACCAGCGCGAGCGCGGGAGGCGAGCTCGCTTTCGGCGCGCGTCCCTTGACGCCGTTGAGCCAGTCGGCGGTCTCTGCCTGACGGGAGTACAGAGCGGCCGACACGACGGCTTCCGGGCGCCGCGGTCCTTCGGGGAGTTCCAGGCCGTCGGTGAACGAGACCGTGCTGTCGTCGGCTCGACGGTGGACGGGCCGGAAGCAGTTCAGCCGGACGGCTAGTTCAGAGGTGACCCATTCCAGGACAACGGGACTTTCGGCACGGGCGTCGAGATGGGTCGCCTCGTCGGGTTCGGGCGCTGCCTCGGGCAGACCGAGCAGCTCCACGAGTGCCGAGATCGTGGTCTCCCGCAGCTCGGAGGTCTGCCACACCAGCTGAAGTTCGAGGACCGGCCTGTCGTCTTCGTACGGGCCGTTGTAGGCAGAGACCGCGAGGGCGGCAGCGCGCCGCCGTTCGGCCGTCCTGCGCGCCTCATCGGCAGTCTTGTCCTCGGGCTTCACGTTCGTCGGAGGGGCATTGACCGGGCGATTACCAGACAGGATGGACCGGGAGTGGGGATGTGCGGCGCCGAGACCTTCGGGCACCGCCTGCTCCGCCCATTCCGTGAGCCGGGAGACCTGGTCCGGCATCAGACCGGGTCCCACCTCGTGACGGCCCATCGCCGTGCGGTAGACGATGCTGGCACGCATCCCGTCGGTGAGCCACTTCTCAGGAGAGGTGAGCAGGTCGTCGACACCGGGCAGTTCGTCACCGAGGACGACTCCACCGAGGAGCCTGGCGGGGCCTCCGTGTGACCAGCGCTCCGAGAAGGTGCCCGTCTCGCGGTCGCGGTACCGCTCCAGCTGAGCGACGGCGAAGCGTTCGCTCAGCGGCACGCCGGGGAGGACAGGAACCCTGGGGCGCAGCAGTACGGTCGTGCGGCTGCCATAGGGAAGGTGCAGGCGCCCGCTCTTTCCGCTCACGCGCGTCGCCCAGCGGCGGATGCTCCAGTGCAGGTGGTAGCGGGGGAGGAGGTCGAAGGGGACGGTGTGCAGGGTGATGTTGAGGACGATCGCGAACCACCACGTGCCCTTGGAGCCGCCCGGCTCGTACGGAACCGGCTGAGAGACGAGCTCGGCGCCCTTGTCGCGGGGCCCGCGAGGCATGGCTCGGAAACGGAGCGCACCGCCTTCGAACGGGTAAGGGCCGAGATCGAGCACGCGGCGGGCCAGCCAGTCGGGGGTGAGCGTGAACTGGTGCCCGGCCGGGGTGGCGGTGCCCCCGTCGGTGTGGCCACACGCGACGAGTTCACGTCCTACGGACTCCCACTGTGGAGTGTGTGCGGCGAGTTGGGCACGCACCTCACGGAGCAGGCCGCGGTGCTCGGGTTCGGGACGGATGTCGCGGAGCCAGTGGGCGATGAGAGTACCGAGGACCTCGGTGGGCAGCGGATCGGCAAGGTCGGCGTCCGTGTACAGCCAACGTGCCGAGTCACCTTCGGTGCGAGAGCCGAAAGGCCGTGGCATGGCCAGGACATCGGGGGCGTAAGCCTGGATCGCCTGTTCCAGGGCTCGGGTGGGGGCCGTGCGCCAAGGCTCGGAATCCTTGTCGCGGCCGGCGTTGCAGAGTTCGAGGATGCTGTCGCGCCACTCCTCGGGGAAGGGCAGGGCCCGGTATCGGCCGATGACGGAGATGTCCTGGCGGTCAGGGAGCCAGGCCGTGGTGCGCACGTGGCGGTAGTTCACGGGCATGTCAGGGTCTTCCTGTGAGGTCGGGACGCACGACGTCGGGGAGTCTGCCGTCCGGTGTGGGAAGGAGCCGTGAGTGCTGTTCTCAGGTGGTGCGGTTGAGATGGTCGATCCGACCGAGGGCGCTGTAGAGCGGGGCATACAGCAGACGGGCGACTGCGGCGTCGGCCGGGTTCGCCGCTCCGGATTCGGCTCCGGGCGACGAAGTGCCGACGAAGTACGGGGCGAGCACGGACCGCACGGCGTGGAGGAGGCCGGGGCCGGGCCGACGGCCGCCGATGGTCCTGACCGCGGGGGCCGAAGCCCACGCGGCGGCCGGGGCGAAGGCCGCGTCCACGAAGAGGACCCGGGCGGGTACGCCGCCGCGTACCAGGCGGCCGATGACCTGCCACATGGTGACCATTTGGTCCCAGGCGAAGGCGCGCTGTTCCCAGGGACGGAAGGCGGAGTAGGCGTAGCGGCGGGAGAGCAGCCGACGCCATTCCTTGCGGGCTTCCTGGCGCAGCGCATGGCCTGCCTGGTCCAGGTTCTCCGCATTGCGGACCAGATCGGTGAAAGTGGCAGGGCCCACGCGGTCGTCGTCGCGTGATTGGTCGCGGATGAAGCGGCTGATCCAGTCGTTGAGGGCGTACACGGACAGGGACAGGTCGTCGGGCCGGGGATGCGGCCGGGCGAGGAAGACGGCGGTGCCGAAGGCTGCCCGGCCCTGGCCGTTGAGAATGTTGTGGCCGCGTTCCACGGCCATCAGCGGGGCCACCAGGATCTCGGCCGTGCGGTCCTCGGCGAAGGTGGCGAGGTCGCCCCGGCGGAGGCTTGCCAGCAGGGCCGGGCCATCCACACCGGGCAGGTGACCCAGGTCGGCGTCGTCCGGTACGAGGACGCGGACCCGGCCCTTCCACCGTTCCGAGCGTTGTCCGTCAATGGTCTCGGCCACGGCGTACGCTTCGCGATAACTGCCGACCAGGACTAGGACGCGCCGGCGGTGGTCGTCGGCGATGCGGGCGAGCTCTTGGTCGAGGACGCTGCCGGCACCTCCGGCGCCGGGCCGGGCGAGCCGGTCGGCCATGGCACGGGCCTGGGGGATCCGAGCTTCGAGCTCGGTGCCGGAGAGCCGCATGGGCTCCCCTGCGGCGTCGTAGAGGAAGTGGGTGGCGAACCGGGTCTGCCCGACACCTTCGAGGGACTTCTTCGACGGCATCAGGACGGCGCCGACAGGAGCGAGGATGTGGGCCCGGGTGGATTCCCCAGCCCAGCTGGTACCTGACATCAGGACGACGTTGGGGCCAGGGCGGCCGATCGCGCGGTCCTCGCCGAGACCGGTGAGGGAGAGCAGCAGCTCGCGGCCGACCCCCGTGCAGCGGAAGAAGCGCAGGGTGCCGCTGGTGCGCCCCACCTCGTCGTAGGTGTCCTCCTGAGGCTGGTACTGATAGCCGAGAACGTTGCCCATGGGGGCTTCGGGGATGATCGGCGCGTAGTCGAGCGGTGCGCGGCGGGCCAGTTCCTTGCCCTGCCGGTCGAGACGGAGAGCGGCTTCCACCATGGGCCACAAATAGGTCAGCCGGTCGAGGCGCTGATGGAGAACGGAGAGGAGGAGCACGAACTCCAGGCGGTCGCGAGTGATGCGCTGCCACTCGTCCCGGTGTTCCGGAGCCAAACTGTCGAGGACTGGCGTTCCTACGAGGAGCGCGTCGAGCAGGGACTGGACCCGGGTACGGGAAGCCACCGGCGACAGCGTGTACAGCAGGTCCTTCGCGACGGCGGACAGAGTCGTGGAGAGCGGGTCCGCGAAGTCCCCGTCGCCAAGCGGATCGTCCCGGAAGTCGTCGAGTACAGCGGTGAGTGCGGCACGGCGAGGATCGGGCTCCGGCACCGCAGTTGTGAAGTCCTCCGCTCCCTCCGAGTCGTCCTCGTACCCTTCGTAGAGGCTCCGCTCGTCTTCGACGGCCCCTTCGACGGGTTCGGGGCGCTCCGGATGGCGTGGCAGCCCGAACCATTCCGCGATCAGCTTCTCCTGCAAGGCCCAGGGGCTGAAGTACTCCTGGTCCACCCACTCGCGGAGAGTGGTGTCCGAGATGAGGCGCTGGTAGATCCGATCGGCGGCTGTGGCGACCACGGAGAGCGCCGCGTTCCACTGCTCCACGTCCCGGTCGGCGAGCAGTAGCCTGCCACGCCTGCTCAACTCCTCGATCTTGTGCGTGTGCAGCTGGTCGAGCCAGGACTCGGTGCCCGGCTTCACCAGGGTCGCTGAAGGAGCGAAGAGTTCGTCGAAGCGCATCTGGACGGAGTCGGCCTCGTCGACGAAGACCAGGTTACTGCGCAGACAGGCGAGTTCCAGCTGGCGGAGCCGTTCGTCGTTGAGGTGCGCGGGCACAGGGCTCTGGACGAGGCTGGACGGGTTGGCGACCCAGATGAGGCCGTCGACCTGGTGGCGGGCGGCCCGGTGCCGGGGGCACCGTGACCACAGGGGGCAGCCGTGCGGAGTCGCCAGGGCGGTGCCGTTCTGGCCCCGGTTGGCGGGTTGACGGACTGGTGTCGACTGCACGCCCGAAGGGCGCCATGGCGCGGGCAGCGATGCGGCTTCCGTAGTCGTCCCGGCCTCCTGCGTCTCCTTCTCCGGGTGGAGTCGAGTGCACGGCGCATCGCTGTAGGCGAGTGGTTCGATCGCCTCGTTGCCCCGCAGGGCGTCGGCGATGCAGATGGTGCTGAGATTGTCGAAGGCGGGCGCGTGGTGGTCGAGGAGGTTGTCGTGACCGCGGGAGGCGAGTCTGCGGTGGAGGCGCTGTACATGGGTCTCGCGGGTGGAGACGCCGAGCACGGGGACCGCCGGCAGCCCGACGGTTTCGAACAGTTCGCAGAGCCTCAGCTGTTCGGCCGCATCACCCACTACGAGAGTGGTCCGCATACCGCGTCGGGCCGCGGTGGCGGCGGCCAGGACCATGAAGGTGCTCTTGCCCGCCCCGACCATGCCGACCAAGTGCAGTGTGCCGTCCAAGACGATGCGGTCGTGCTCGGTGAAATCTCGGCCGTCGGCGTCACGCGGGGCGATGCGCACCTCGGTGAGTCGTTGCTCCCAGCGGCCCGGCCGCTCGACGCCCTCGTCCTCCTCTACCTCGTCCATCCACCGTGCGGTGTCAAGGAGTTGTTCGCGGGTGATCTCGATCGGGCCCGATCGGACAGGAGGCCCGGCGCTGAGCTCGTGCCCCTCGAGGCCGTCCTCGATCAGGTCGGCAGGAAAGCGCACCGACGCCGCCCGGTTGCCCTCCTGGAACTCGCTGCGTCCTGCCGGCGCGAGTGGCAGCGGGCGGCGCACGAAGTCAGGTACCCGCGAGAGCGCCTCGCCGTAGACCGCGTGGCGGCCGGCCGCCACGGTGGGGACGATGCGGCGGGGCGGGGTCCGCGCACCGGGTTCCGGCAGCTGGTACGCCCGCAGCCGGTCAGGTACGCGCTCGTATCGGGAAAGGGCCTGACGCCATGCGTGGCTGCGGCGCAGTGTCCACAGCAGATGCCGGGCGGCGATGAGGGCCGTCCGATGCTCCTCACTGGCGACCAGGCCCGCGGCCTCGGCGTACGGGTAGCCGCCAAGGAGGACGTACGCGCTCTCGGCGGGCTGGTCCGGGGCGATGAGTTCGAGGAGGTGCAGGGCCAGTTCAACCTGGCAGAGATGGGACGGTTTGAGGCCTTCGAGGCCGGGCTCACCCGACCAGACCCTCTTCAGTTCCTGGACGAGGGACCGGTTCCACTCGATCTGGTCACGCATGGCGGGCTCCGTCGGGGGTGGTTCGGTTCGTGCGGGTTGTGGTGAGTCCTGCGGCCCGGGGGCGGGGGCGCGGGGTCCCGATCTCGCGGAGCCGGGCTGTGGCTCGTGAGACCAGGGCACGGTCGGTGAGCAGAGGCAATCCGCGGGCGCGGGCCGGCCGGGCACGGGCGAAGGCGGCCAGATAGCCGGGCCGGGCGGCAACCCGGTACTGGGGAACAACCCAGAACCCGTCGTCGTACGGCGGGTCGGCGGGGACCGGGCGGGCGGAGCGGCCTAGGAATACGGGATGGGCCCAGTCCTTGACGTCGATGGCCCAGCGGTGCCCGTCGGGGAACGTGACCAGCAGGTCGTAGGCGTCGTACCCGGGCCACATCCGCACATCGAGACCCAGGTCGAGCAGCTGTCGCTCCAGATCGGCCTCGGCCCGTCCCGGCCCGGTGACGAACTGCCTCAGAGGGCGCTCGAGTTGGACGGGCCGTCCGGTCGTCGCCCGTTCCAGTCGCCGTCCCAGCGGCGCCGGCCCGGTCCGGCGGCAGCGGTCCCGTTCGCACCACCATGAGCCGTCGCGTACGGGAACCAGCAGGGTGAGGCAGCGCCCGCAGGTGGTGTAGTGGTCGTTGCGGAGGTAGCTGTCGGGCACGTCCTGGTAGATTCGCATGATCAGTTCGTGGACGGGTTCGAGGACCAGATCTCCACCGAGAGCGGACAGTTCGGCGACGGTGAGCACCGGGCGCCGCACGAGGAGCCTCCTGAACTCTGTGTACGCCTCCTCCTCGCCGTGCTCCCGGCACAGCCTCAGCGCGGTGTGCACGATCATGCGGTCGCGGAACCGGGCGGCGGTGTCGGGACAGCGCTCGGCCCACTCGTGGCACAGGTCACCGGGCCTCCCCGACACCGGGTCGAGAAGCATGTCCTGCGGACCTGCCGCGTCGGCGGGCAGGTCGAGGGGCCACTCGGCGAGGGGCAGGGTGCGGCAGCGGTCGATCAGCTCGGCGAGCGACGCGGGTGGTTCCTCACCGCGCACGAGGCAGGCGAGAGCCGTGCGGTCCAGCGCACGCTGGGCCTCGGCGGGATAGGGCAGGGTGAAGGACTCCAGGCCGGCGGTGTCCTCCAAGATGAGCAGCGCCTGGGCGAGCGTCTTCAGCAAGGGCACGCCCTCGTGGGCGGCCCACTCGTCGGCGGGCAGTGGCAGGAAGTCGTCGCTCATGGGGGCGCTCGGGCGGGTCATGCCGCACCGTCCACGGTTTTGGTGCGTTCGCGGCCCGTGGCGCACCAGCCGTGAACGTCGCATGCACGGCAGTCGGTCCCGGAGGAGGGCGCGGCCTGATAGCCGCGGTCGGCGGCCCAGTCGGCAACGAGCTCGCGGAGCAGCGCACGGGCACGGCCGACGGTACGCGAGTCGTGGGGGTCGAGCTCTTCGAGGCGGGCACCGTCGGGGCGCAGCACCTCCAGTTCGATGCGGGAGCGGAGGGCGTCGCCGCCGAGGACGCCTCCTTCGACAAGGAGGACGGCGAGGGCCAGTTGCGGGTACTGCCGCATCAGCCCTCCGGCGTGGGTGTAGCTGCTCGTGGTCGTCTTGGTCTCGCGGACCACCACGCCGCCCCGGTCGGTGTGGATCAGGTCGCAGTCCGCGACGAGCACCACGTCGGCCTGTGGGTCGTAGGCGACGATCCGCCGTTGCGGTTCGACCGTCTCGTGATCGGCCAGTCCGTCGAAGGGGCAGTGGGCCCGGTGCTGGCGGAGCATGGCGAGGGCTTCGTACTGCTCGTCGGCTGTGAGACCGGGTAGATGCTCGGGGAGGGGCACCGCACGGCAGGATCCACGGGCGGGATCTGCATGCCGCCCGTTCAGCCAGGCGTCAACCGCCCGTCCCCGGCGGATGGCAGCGCTCTCAGTGCGTCCGTCGCGGAGCTTGAGTACGCGGGTGGCGTGGTACTGCTCGGCGCAGTTCCCGTAGGCCCGAAGGTCGCTGACGGACAGACTGCGGCGTTTCCGTGGAGTGGCGGCCACGCCGAGGAGTCCCGGAACCCGGGGGACGGCCACGCAGTCGGGCAGTCCCACACAGCGGACGCAGTCGGCGCTCGGGCGGGCCTCGGTGGCGTCGGCGAGGTCGGCCATCGAGGCAGCGACCTCGGCTCTCAGATAGCGATGTTCGGTCTCCTCAGCCGTCCAGTCGGCGAGTATTTCCGTACCTCCGTCGGCGAGCCCTACTCCGATCACACGGATCCGCTCCGGCCGGACGTGAGGTCCGGGGAGGGGAGTGGATGGGGCGCCGAACGGCGTCAGGGAGGGGGCGCCGGTCAGCAGGACGTGGGCGACCGCGGCGATCTCCACCGCCGGCCTGTCCCGCTTCACCGTGCCCAGGGAAGGGATCCAGATCTCGCGTACGCGCCCGTCCCGCGAGGCGTACCCTCGCCCCCACACGGTGCGTTCGTACTGCGTCACCCCGCGGGCATCCGGCTGCGCCAGCTTCTTGCTCCCGGCGACCCAGGCAGGGGCGACCGGCAGGAGGGGGGACTGGCCTGCTGCGCCTTGCGCAGCTTCCCGGTCGGTCCTGGCGGTCAGGTAGTGGTGGGCGGCCTCGCGGGCCCAGGCCACATGGACTGGGGTGCACTTGCGCAAGTTCGCCGGATCCGCCGCAGCCTCGACGAGGCTCCGGCCGCCGTGTTCGACAGCGTCGAGGAGAGCGAAGAACGGCTTGAAGGAGAAGTCTTCGACCGGCTTGGCAGGGAGACGTCCTGGGGCTTTGACCAGGGCCCTGGCTCGCAGTGCGCGGCCCAGTGGGCAGCCGGCAGGGTCGGGCCGCACCAGCGAGGCGCCGATCCGCAGCAGGGTGCTGTCCCCGATGGAGTGTGGCGGCTTGCGGAACGCGGTCATGGGCCGCTCCTCGTGGCTGGTCGTCGGATGATCCCTCGGTCGACTCTGAAAGGAACCATGGCGCGCTGTTGTGAACAAAGTCAAGCGATGCCATGAAGGTGCGTCAGTTTCCGCTACTCTGTGCCTCGGTCTGGATCACCCAGGAACGGGGAGGCGTTCACGTGGAGCGCGGCAAGATCATTGATGAACGTTTCCGGATCGACGGAACCCCCTCCGTGGGCGGGATGGGTGCGGTATGTCGTGCGATCGACCTGACCGACGATTCCGTTGTCGCCGTCAAGTTCCTCATTCCCGACGCCGCAAGGTCTGCCCTGGACGCCTGGAGCGTCGAGCCGACGCTCACAGAGTTGCGGCGCTTCGAGCGAGAGATTGCTTTGTACGAGCGTCTGGGTGGTGCAGGCGTCCCGTTCCTGGTGCACCACGGTCGTTTCCGGGTCCGCCCCTATCTGGTTATGCAGTACATCGAGGGAACTGACCTGCGGAAATACCTGAATACGAACTGCAGGCACGTCGGAGTGGCGGTCTCCGTCGCTTTCCAGATCCTGGAGACCCTGGCCCGAGTGCACGAAGCGGACACGGTGCACCGTGACGTCAAGCCCCACAACATCCTCCTGGAGGATGCCACCGGTCGCGCCTACCTGGGCGACTTCGGCATCGCCCTGCTCACCGATCACGACGCGACCCGGTACACCGAGGGGCAGACCCCGGGCACCATGGGGTACAAGGCCCCGGAGGTCCTCGACGGGGAGGAGAACCCCACGGGTGCGGCGGATGTCTATGCCGTAGCCTGCCTGTTCTTCGAACTGGCGGCAGGCCGGCCGGTCTTCGTCCACCCGGCCAGTGACATCCAGATGGCGCAGGCCCATTTGCATGAACCACCGCCCCGTCTCGACCGGGTTCTGCCTGGCTTCCCTTCCCGGCTGGCCGACCTGGTCGACTGGATGCTCGCCAAGGACCCTGCTCGGCGTCCTTCCGCGCGCAGCGCCGCCGAGGCGTTGCGGCCGTACCTGCCCCAGCCCGACGACCCCGAGCCGGTCCCGGCGGTCTACCCTGACCTCACTCTTCCCTTCCGTCGCCCGGCACCCTTGGCTCGTCACGAGTCGAGGCGCGGCGCGCGTTCGGGGGGCCGCTCCCGGATTCGGCGCCCCGGGGGTGCCGTCGACCGGGACGGCCTCCAGCATGCCCTCGCCACTGCGTACGACGAGATCCACGGCGCTGGCTCAGTGCCGGGTCCGGTGGCCAACCGGCTGACAGACTTGCTTTCTCCGGCGCAGAGGCGCTGGGGAGTGTTCGATCCCGATGTGCTCACGGCGCGCGTCCTTGTCGCTGACCGGGAGCGGATTCACCATGAAGGAGTCGGCGCGGACAAGCGGTACCGGGACGTCGTCCGTGACCTGAGGGGCGTGGCTCAGCCCGGCGAGTCGGCTTTCGCGGCGCTCCTCGCGGCCCGCCTGGGGTTGGTGGAGTGCCGAGCATCGGAGATGGGCCTGCCCGGCCAACGGGACGAGGCTCTCGCCGAGTGGGCGCAATGCGCGGCGCAGGTCTGCCACGCTCCTGTAGACGGACTCCTAGGGCAGCAGCATCTGCTGTCGCTCATCCGGGAGCTCGCTGCGTTCATGGCCGAGTGCCCGGAGACGGACTGCTCGCACTCCGACTGTCGTCCCCCGGAACTGATCGAAGTCGTTCTGAACGGCTTGTCGGACGCCGGTCAGGGCTGAGCCGCCACGCTCAGCGGTACTCCAGACGCCCCGTCGCCAAGAGCGCGGACAGCCCGTCGCTCAGCTCTCGTCCGACGCCCCCAAATTCCGCGAGTGCCTTTTCCATCTCGACCAGCTTCCTGTGCACTTCGCCGTACGCCTGCTGTTCTTGCAGCGGCAGCCGCAGCGCGTGGAGTCGGCGGACGTCAACCCGCGAGGCGTTCGAAGCGTGGGCGCCGGCTCGCCTGGCATTCGACCTCTCCCGCAAGCAGGCAGCGAGGAACCACGGGTCGAGGCGGTCTGGATCGACCCGGAGGCGGTACACGTGGTGGCCGAGAGCTCGCGGAGCGGCCGTCTCGACCCATGCGTCGAAGCCGTGTGCCGTGGCGACGACGATCACGTCACCGAACGATGTCAGCGGGAACAGCCCGTCCTGGTCCGCTTGTTCGGCGGCAGTACGGTCGAGCCACTGCTGTTCTTCCGGGCCGATCGCGAGGAGGCCCGTGACCAGTCCGACCCCGTCGTCCGGGACGTCGCCCCGCCGTACCGTTTCCTCCGGCAAGGCGCTGCCGGAGAGGATGCTGAGGGCCTTCGCCTGTTCTAGTTCGGCGACGCTCACGGTTCCGTGACTGACGGCGTCCTGCACCGCAGAGAGTTCGCGCAGGGACCTCCCCGCGTCCTGGGTGGCGAGCAGCCCCTTCTCGTACCGGGTCCACAGGCGCCGCAGGTCCACCGGCCTCGTCGGTCCAGCAGCCGCGGCGTGCCGGGCCGGGGTGAGGTCGGTTTCCTCGCCTAGCAGGTCGGTCACTGGAACGGACACGCTGCCAGGCCCCTCACCGCCCTGAAGCGCGGTGAGAACCCGGTCTCCTATCGCATCCCAGTCGATGGCCGGTAGGCGGGAGGCCGAGACTGTGGATGGTGTGTGGCGGCAGTCCGACGTGTCCACCAGGACCACCGAGTCTGGGGAGCGCGGCGCGGGTGCGGCGAGGACCCACAGGTGGAGTCCAATTCCGTAGGGCGGCGCGGCCCCGGCAGGCAGAGCGACCACCGCGCGGATCACACCAGCCCGGAGCAGACCTGCACGGATGCGGCGCCCGGCCCGGCGGGCGGCCACCCCCGGAGGCAGGAGGACCACGGCCACACCGCCATAGCCGGTGACGCTGGCGCCCTTGCCTTCATCCAGCATGGAGACGATGTGCTGGACCCAGGCCAGTTCCGATTCCGTGCGGGGTGGTTGTCCGTACGTCCAGCGCTGGTCCGTGGCGAGTTCCGTGTGGCCCCAGTCGCGTTCGTTGGCAGGCGGATTGCAGAGTACGACGTCGACCGGTTCGGACGGCGGGCCGATGGTGTTCCGCAGCGTGTCCGTGGCGGTGACCGAGATCAACGCCTGCTGTCCGGTTTCCAGGATCAGCCTGGCATCTGCGACCGAGGATAGAACCGGGTCGGCATCGTTCCCTAGAAGCCCAAGAGGGCGGGGCTCGCTCCCGCCCGCTTCTGGTTCGGACCATCGGCGGGCCGCGGCGAGCAGCAGTGTGCCGGTGCCGCAGGCGGGATCGGCCACCGTCCGCACCGGGTCCGCGCCGCGCACCTCAGCCGCGATGGCAGCCATCAGGGTGGCGAGCGGGGCCGGCGTGGTGGCGATCTGCCGGACGTGCGTGCCCAGCCACCGGTCGAGCAGGAACCGGAAGGTCTCGGCTCCACCCTCGACACCGGCCATGCGCACGGCCTCGTCCACTAGCGCCTGCTCCGCCGAATCTAGCGGTACGCCTTGGTCCGCACGGTCAGCAGCCGCATCCTCATCGGCCACCGACGCGTCGGCGAGTTGTTTGCCGAGACCGGCGACGACTCGGCCCATCCTGTCTCGGTCGCCCAGGTCCGCGACCCGCGGCCACAGCCGTTCCAGCGGACCCGCCGTTGGGGCGATCTTGTCGTTCCGCTTCAGCCATTCCTCGACCGCCTCCAGGGCGAACTGCGGGCTTGCATCCGTGCCGCCGACCGGTTCGGGAAAGTCCGGGTGTCTGCGCCTCCAGTTGCTCACCGCCGCGCGGCCGACCCCCGCGAGACGGGCGATCGCCGCCAGGGTTACCGACACTTGATCCGTACGTTGGGCCATCTCGCTCCTCCCGGAACGCCAGGTGTCGGCAGCCGTCCCGCATGAGCGAAGAGACCCGGCACGCAATCTGTAGCTTGACTTTGTTTTCAGTGTATCGATCCAGGGTGCTGAGCACATCCACCGGTCCGGTGGTCCGACTCGCCCGCCCGTTGTGCGACACGTGTCTTTCCCGCGCGAGTGCACGCAATGAAGGGCAGGCGCCGCTCAGTGGCCAGGTCGGCGTCTTGAAACCAGCGCAGACTGTGATCTTGGACGTGCCACACCTGCCGCCATCCGGTCGGGCGCCCGCCGGACACGGCGTCGGCCCCTGCCGGTTCGGTGAGGTGCCCCTCGTTCACCGGCTTCGCCCCGTGCAGCAACGAGCGGTGACCGGTCAGGCTGTCGTACTCGCTGCCGGTCAGGTCGGCGATCGGGAGCACGGTGTGCAGCGAGCAGGCGAGGGCGGCCGTGTAGATGATGAGCAGGCTGCGGGTCCCGGGGGAGCGGCCGTGCAGGTGCTTGACTCGGTCGAAACGAGCCGCACGCTCTACCAAGTGACCACGGACTTCGGCCTGCCGGCGTGGATCCTGATGCAATGTGCCACGTGGCTACGACGGCGACGGCGCCGGCCGACTGGGTTCCAAGTGCACCCGGTGGGATGCCAAGCGCTCCGTCCACTCGGAGAAGAAAGAGGAGTGCTGCAAAGGCGAGTTGCCCGAGAACTGGTACTCCATGACGGGCCCCGAGATCTATCCGATCACCTGTTCCGAAGGCGACTCCGAGGAAGCCCTCGCTGTCGCGACGGCCAAGCTGTGCCACCAAACACTCTTCTCGTCCGATCGGGCACGCTTCCCCGTGCCGCTCCACGCCGCCAAGCAGATGGACCTCGACCACCCGCAGTACCGGCGCACGGCGCCCCCGGAAGAGAAGCCGACTGCCGAGCCGGGCTCTGCTGATCCGACAACGTCGACAAAGGAGTAACTGCCTGGGAGGAGGGGAGGATGGGGGTGCCGCCGCCAAGGAGGCAACCCCATTGGGCTTCGTCAGGACGCCCCGTTTCCAAGGACCACGATGGCCGAGGCCCAGGAGATCCTTCGGGCTGTTGTGTACGCGCTACCGAGGCCCCTGTCCGGCCCTTCTCCCTGATGCGTCCGGCAGGCCGGCCGGACCTGACGCTCAACTTCGCCTTGCTCTGCAAGGGCCTGGAGAACACCACCGGAGCCCAGCGTGAGCACCGCTTCGGCCTGCTGCTCAAGCACGCTGAAGAGGAGGGCACGAACATCGAGCCGATGCAGGACCATCACCTTCCGGTTCGGCTGCCCGCCCCGCGGTGGCTTGGCGCCGGCCTCGGCTGGATCCTGATGGTCAGGATCGGCATGGACTCGATCGGGGAGGCAGCGCTCCAGCGCTAGCGACCAAGTGGCTCACGTCCTGATCCCCGCGTGTACGAGCCCCGGCTCCACCGTCGACCCGACGGTGGCGCTTTCTTGCGCATCCAGTGGCCAAGAACTGTGGACTCAGATGAGTCTCCACGGTTGAAAATCAGCCACCTCGAAGCACGCCTGGAGGTACGGCCGAGATGACTAGCGAGCGCATTTTCTGAGACTCCCTCAGCTGGTCAGTCAGGGTGTGTCAGACTGCAATCCGCATATCTTCAGGGGAGGAAGAGTGTCTGTAACGTTGTTCCCTGGCGTCGGAGCCGGTGCGCTCCTGGAGTCGACCCTGCTTGCGCAGGACCGGTCGATGCGCATCGGTGCCATCCACCGCCTTGACTACAACGAAGCAATCGTCCTGACTCACGACAAGTGGAAGTTCGACGCAGGGGGCATCCCGCAATACGCGTTCCTGCTCGCCACAGCTCGCGAGATCGACGGAGACTCTCGCGACGATGACGAGGTTCTGCTGCTCCGAGTTGATGGCACCGCACCCCTTGCCATGGAGTCAGATCTGCACGCCGTCCGAGAGGAGGCCCTGCGGGCGGCCCTGTCGAGCAACGGTGACCCGTCCCCCTCAGTAGTGCTCGACGTTAATCTCGATCCGTTCACCAAGAATCGAGTGTCCTTCACTGGACTCAGGTGCCGGATTCTCGGAACCTTCTACGAAGATGACGTGGACGGAAAGAAGCGTCTCGACTTTGGTGCGGACGTTGACAACTTCTACGCTACGTCTACATACCGAGTTTTGAAGCCTGTTGGTGAAGGTCTGTCTGAGATTGCCTCTTACCTTAAGCCGTCTGATAGGGAGGTTGAGAGGGTACGCATCGGATCGGTTCGATATTCTGCAACGCGACGTCGTGCTAAAGCGGCCAAGCAGGATGACTCTGCCGTCATGATCAATATTCATGACTTCATCGGCACCAAGACCGGTCTACTCGGCATGACACGGATGGGCAAGTCCAATACAGCAAAGATCATCATTGCGCGAACGTTTGCCGTTTCCGAACGACGTCGCGCCGCGGGCGGAACGCCGATTGGTCAGCTAATCTTTGACCCTCAGGGCGAATATGCAAATCCGAACACGCAGGATGGCACCGAGATTGCCGCAATCGGCGAACAGCATGTGCGCATCTTCAAGTTCGGTGCTGGGAGCACTGAGCCTCATGTGCGGCCATTGGGCATCAACTTCTTTGACCCTGCCCAGGTTGAAGCGGTGCAGGGGCTCATCGCGGATAAGCTCCGTTCAGATGGATCTGCTGGGTATATCAATGACTTCGCTGTAACTCGCTTCACAGACATCCCTAATGATTACAGCGAGACGACGCGGGCACAGCGAGGCCGCCTGATCCTCTATGCATCTCTGGATCGTGCAGGCTTCGCCCTCCCAAGCCATAACGCAGGTACATCTCAGGCGTTCTCCGTGAAGCTTGCAATCAAAGAAGAGCTGCGCGCCGCGGTTACGGAGAAGGTGCGGAGGAACCTCTTTGCCCCAGCTGGTCGAGCTTTTGCGGTCAAGGGGCAGGATATTCGTCCGCTCGTGGATGCAATCATCGAACTGCGGAATGCGGGCAACGTCGAGGCCCAGAAGTTCTGCGATGACGTGCGCTGGACATCTACCGAACCAATCTATACCGGCCAAACTGGACAGTCCGGAAATGTGCGCGGATGGCGTAATCTTCTCGACCTCAAGGAATTCCACAATGAGGCGACGGACCAAGATCCGTCGGAGGAAATCTATCGCCACTTGACTGATGGTCGCATTGTAATTGTCGACCTTCATGTCGGATCGCCGCCCATCATTAAGGCCCTCTCCGAGAGCATCACTCGGCGTCTACTCGCCAAGCAGACGCTAGTTTTCACTTCAGGAGAGGAACCTCCCTCCATTCAGGTGATGCTCGAGGAGGCCCATAACCTCTTCTCCTCGGACAAGTATAAAGATGACGGCGACATCTGGGTAAAGCTGGCAAAGGAAGCGGCCAAGCTCAATATTGGAATGACCTACGCCACCCAAGAAGTGTCAGGGGTCGCTCACCAGGTGAAGGCAAATACGGCGAACTGGGTGGTCGCGCACCTCAACAACACCAAAGAAGTGCAGGAACTCTCAAGGTTCTACGACTTCGCGGCCTTCGCTTCGGCGATCATCACGGCTGAGGATAGAGGGTACGTGCGCCTAAAGACGCTCTCGTCGCCTTTCATCGTGCCCGTGCAGATCGATAGGTACGACCTCGATCTCGTGAACGAAGCCAGGGCCGCTGCCGGCGATCCCGCCCTCATCCCCTCTCCTCGGAAGGCGTAAGGGTCGCATGCCATACGAGACGGTTAATGGGTCTTTTGAGCGGGCTTCCCGAGTTGGGCACAGCAATGCTGCAATGCGAGCTTTGGCTGACAATTCGAACTTCTACGTCCCTGCCGAGAGCATCGGGGACTTGGAATGGCTGAAGCCCAAAATCAAGAGGGTCGAGCAGTTCTCCGGAGCTGCTAAGGGTGGGCATCTCTCGTCGGCCATAGCAATCGACGGCTCGCGTATGAGCGAGCGCATCCGAGATGGTCTACCTTCGGTAGTGTATGGCTACGCTCAGGCGGCTGCGGCGTACGTGGATCTAGGCGCCATGGAATTTCAGAGGGCTGAAAGGTTCGTCGACCCGGTAGCTATCGAGTCGGCGGTAAACACCGCACTGGTTTCGCTCGATCTACCCGTTGCTGGGGCGTACACGCGGCCTAGCATCGGAATAGCCACCTCTTGGCGCGAGAACCTCGATCGGATATTTCGGACGAAAAAAGTCGAGGTGAATAGGCTCGATCAGACCCTCTTAGACCTACTCATGCTCGTCCATGGCACCCCTGGTCGACCTGCTAGGGGCGTCCCGGTCAATTGCCCGGCCGACGACTGCGACGCTCAGGACGTGCTGATCTCGACGCAAGGCGGCGTCTGCCCAATTTGCGAGCAGGTGCTGTACCCCACGGATGTCCTGCGCATCCACGAGGAGGTGATGGAGGAGGGAACGAACGAATCCGCCCTCGGTCGCCTGATGTCTGTCGTTGAACTCCTCGTGCTAGTGGGACTCACCAGCCTGCTCTGGGAGCAATCACGAGACGACCTTCTGTGTTCCACTCTATTCATTGTGGATGGTCCGCTGGCTATGTATGGCCCGCCGGCCAAGCTTCGTGGTCGAGCCCAGGAGTACTTCCAGGCGATGGCTGCAACCACCCCCGGTGACGGGCCGTACCTGTGCGGCTTGGAAAAGACCGGAGCAATGGTCGACTATGCTCAGCAGTTGGCGCGCCATGAGGTCCTACAGCCCGGCGACCTCCTTGTCTGTGACGAGGAGGTCGTTAAAGTGGTGACTAACACCGCAAATGCATCCTCATACGGCAAGGAGACCTACTGGGGGCGTAAGTTTATCTACCGAGCCAAAGATGGGCGCATTGTTGTGCCGACTGTTATGCCAGTGACAGGTGCTGCGTACGATGCTCGAGGTGGCCAGGCCGGCCCGCAGGGGTATCCGACCTTGCCGGCGATCCTTGACGTGATCGACCGAACCGGATCATCCATGTACAAGGATGGCATCATCCCTGTCGCAGTGGCACATGGCAAGGCGGCGTTCCCCATCGGTGTCGGCACAGATGTACTCCGGCTGGTTGCGGAACATAAACTGGGCCTTGGGGCATCTACTCGGGGGACGCAGGTCAGTGGGATATAGCGGGAGGGCTGGATGAGTTCGGACAGTTTGCCAGGAGTGGTTACTGCCTGGTCGACGAGGCATGTCCAGCCCCCGCACGTCCCCAGCCGCCTAGCAGCTATTCCCAATGCTCCACGGAGCATTGGGAATCCAATGAGGGCTGGATTGCGGGTTGAAGATGTAGATCACCCTTTGGCGCAGGGGAGGTATCAGACCCCGCTCAGGTACCCTGGCGCAAAGACAGGCCTTTCTAGCCTGATTGGTAATCTCATCGAATCGGCGAAGACTTCATCTCAGATTCGAAAAGTTGACCTTCTTGTTGAGCCATTCGCCGGGGGTGCCTCCACATCCCTGCGACTGGTCGGAGCCGGGATCGTCAATCGAATTTTGCTAGCAGATGCGGACCCCTTGGTCGCTGCGTTTTGGCAAGTGGCTGCTGCGGATACAGAGAACTTCGTCGGCCGGATGGCAGAAGAGCACGCTCTATATATCAGCCCTGGTGGATCGACTGCACTCGATCGCTGGGATTACTGGCGGGCCTGGACGCCTGCTGCTGGAATGTCGGAATCGACCGCGCGTTTCGAAACCGCAGTTAAGTGCCTCTTTCTCAATCGGACTACCTTCTCGGGTATCCTCCATGGCAGTGCCGGCCCGATTGGCGGACGGAAGCAAGAATCCCAGTACGGGATAGGTTGCCGATTTAATGTAGAGCCTCTGTCTGAGCGCATTCGTTACGTAGGTCACTTGTACGACACGAACCGCCTCGTGGATGTCTGGTGCAAGGACTGGAAAGATACGCTGGCTGACGTACCAGAATGGTATGCCGACCTGATTCCTGATCAGGTGGTTGCGTATCTGGATCCTCCGTATATCGAGAAATCCGAAAAGCTCTATCAGAGGTCATTTTATTCGCAGGTGAATAATTCGATGTCACCTGTGGATGATTTGAACTGGTCGGACCGTTTCCCTCATTACCGCCTGGCTGAATATCTGCGAAATAGGATGCAATTTCGCTGGGTTCTTTCTTATGACGCCAAGCCGCAGCTCCTCTCGAACCCCTGGCTATATGCTGGCGACAGGATGACTCCCGGCGCGACGGAGAAGGAGGTCCTGGGTGTCAAAGAGTGGAGGATCTCAAAGAGGCTTGTCTCTCTCCGGTACACGGCTTCAGCCCGTCAAGGGCGTGGTGCTGCAGATGAATTGTTGGTCACTACCCTTCCGCCCTCGACAGTTCCGCAAGACGGCGACTTTCGGCCCGTCGGCGAAATGTTGCCAAGTGAGTAGACGGCTGAAGAAGAGGTAACTGGGCTGTCGCCCCGACGCCACGCCAGTGTGACGTCGGGGGCGGCAGTAGCGGTGTGAGCCAGATCGAGAGTCCAGGCTCTCGGTGGTCGGTTACGACTGCAGGGCTTCGTTGCGGCCGCGGTGGCGACCACGACGCCGTCGTGATGTCGCATCGGCGTGGTTCAGCCGATCAGGCTCAGCTTCGGGTGGTCTATCTGCGCAGAGCACCGATTGCCACACGCGCTCGTGGAGTTCGGTGATGCAGGGGCTGCGCGCGAACATCGGGGCCTGTATGCCTGCCACGCTCACCGGTCCTATCCATAAGACGCGGGTCCAGCGTTGCCCGCAGTACAGCCAACAGAAGCCGTCGATCCATGGGTTCCCGTCATCGGTCTGGGCGGGCGCGGGCAGACCGTTGCTGGCGAACGAGGCCATCCCAGGAATCACCATGCGGTCAAACATCGGGAGTCTGTCCAGTTCGATCTTCTGCTAGCCGGTGAGGCGAGGACGGGAAGCGGTCTCGTGGCGGATGGCTACTGGCGGATGTACGCGAGCCCTGGGGCACGGTCGAGGTCGAGGGTGAAGCGGTCAACCTGATCCATGCTGCTGGGGATGGTGAGGGTGTAGCCATTGCCGACGTGGACGCCCGGTCCTGTCGGGGTGAGCTGGTCCCTTGTCCCTCGGCGCCACAGGTGGAGGGCGCCGGCGCTGCTGGTGAGCTGCAGGCTGCCGAGGGCTTGGTCGCATGTGAAGGTGCCGATCTCTGTGTGCCGGTCGCGGTCGTCGAGTATGGGCTGGGTTCGTACGACAGTGCCCGGGATTCGCTCCAGGGTCGCGGCGCGGAGGAGGACTTCCTTGGGGGGCAGCATCGGCTGCTCGTGGAGGTCCCGGAGGATGGCGGCGGTGACGCGGTCGGTTGAGAGCCCGGCGTTGTTGGACAGGGCGATCACGCGTAGCCCTGATGCTTCCACGTGGGCAGCGGCGGAGAACCCCTGTTCGTGGCCGTAGTGGAAGACGGCAGTGCGGCCGGGGCGGGCGTCGGCGTAGAGCCCGGGGCCGTAGAGATAGGGCTCGTGGTCGCTGGGCTCGTAGTCGACAGCTTCCTGCCAGGGGAGCTGGTGGGGGTGCTGCCAGTGCTGGTGGAGGTGGGTGAGCCAGCGGTCGAGGTCGCCGACTGTGGTCCATAGGGTGCCGGGTCCGGGCAGGGTGACCGGCGTTTCCGTGTGCTGCCACCCGTGTTGGGTGGCCTGGTAGGCGGATGCGGCTCCGGGGATGACCTGGCGGGGGTCCGTCTTGAAGCGGGTGGAGTGCATGCCGAGCGGGCCGAGAACGCGGTGCCGGACGAGGTCGGGCAGTGTGGTTCGGTGGACCGTTTCGAGGATCTCTGCCAGGAGGAGGTAGTTGGTGTTGCTGTAGAGGAAGCGGTCTTTGGGGACGGCGCGCTGATCCTGCCGGTAGGCGAGGGTTCGCAAGTCGTCGGCCGTGTAGTGGTCGAGGTCCCGGAAGCCGGCGAGGGAGAGCAGGGACTCGGCGTCGCGTATGCCCGACCGGTGGGTGACCAGGTCCGCGACGGTGACATCGCTGATCTTGAGTCGGGGCAGCAGGTCAGCGGCCCGCTGGCCCAGCTGCAGCAGGTTGTCACTCGCGGAGAGCAGGATCAGGTGGGCGGTGATCTGCTTCGCGACGGAACCGACGTTGAAGATGGTGTCCGGTCCGATGGGCAGTCCGTGTTCGAGGCTGGCCAGACCGGTGTGTAGAAGAGCGGGCTCTTCGCCCGGCTGGTGGACCAGCAGGGACAGGCCGGGCTCCTCGTCGCGGGCCGCGTTCACAGGGCGAGGGCCTGGTGGTGGGCGGCAGCGAGGCGATCGCGGAGATCGTCGTTGCTGATCAGCTCCAGCGCGCGGGCATGATCGGGCGCGGTTCCGGCGAGGAGGCTTCGCTGCTGGTCGAGGTAGGCAGTCAGGAACCGGTGCAAGTCTCCCGTGGCGCTGTTCAGTGCGTGGGCGGTGAACAGCATGGTGAGCGGGAACGCCCAGCAGGCGTGGAGGAAGCCGAACGCTGGCCGCATCGTCTGCTTCCACGGGGAGTGGAAGTGCGCAGCGTCGCTGATCTTGCATCCCGTTGCCGCGAGAGCGTCGTTCAGCCAGTTGTGCCCGGCCTCGTGGATCAGGTCGCGGGCCAGGACTACCGGGTCGTCGACGTGGTCCATGAAGACCGTGCCCGGCAGGCGGCTGATGGTCCAGCTGTCGAGGGTCTCGCCGAGGTTCTTCGTCCGCAGCAGGCACAGGACGACGGCGTGCGCGGCAAGCAGATCACCGAAGCCCGCTCGTGCGGCGCTGGCGTAAGCGTCGGCCGCGAGGCTGCGCAGGTGGGGCTGGGCGGGCTCGGTACCGGGGCCGAGGACGTAATAGGGGGTCTCTGAGATCGCGGATCGGGGCAGGTCGGCGAGTGTGGGCGTGACGACCACGCGGACGCCGACCGCGGTGGGAATGGAGTCGGTGGTGGCCCCCGCGTCGGGGTGGGCGACGTACCAGTCGAAGGTCGCGGCATCGCCGGCGCGGGCGGCTGCTTCGGCTCCTTCGAGGGCGTGGTGAGCCAGGCAGTAGTCGGCCGCCGCACTGGCGCCGGGCTGAGGCGCCCGGACTCCGGGGCGGATGACCGCGTGGATGCGCTGCGTCCGCTCGAGGTGGAGACGGCCGATCGGCGGGAGGTCGAAGAGGTCGGCGAGGGTGTGCATGAGGCGGCTCTCCTGTTCGGTGGCGGGCCTGGGGCCGGGCCGCAGGTGGCGGCCCGGCCCCAGGTGTGTTCACCGGCGGCGCTCAGCGTGCCGGGCGGCTGTGGTTCAGGCGGTGGTGGTCGCCGCCTTGGCCGCCGGCCAGCCCTCGGCCGAGACGCTGGAGGTGTGGGCGGTGGTACGGACGGTCTCGTCCTCGCCGCGCAGGTCCTCGACGTTGGCGAGGAATTCGGCGATGCGGTCCTGGTTCATGAGGTGTTCCGCCTTTCGGTCTCGTTGGCTTCGGCTTGTTCCGCTTGCTGTGTTGTGGCGCCCGGTACGCGGCGGTGCTCTCGCCCTGGGCATGAGGGGCTCCCTCGCGTCGATCAGCGTTGGTGGAGGTCGGCCGCTGTGCGGAGCGCGGTGTGTAGGTCGTCCATGGCGGGGCGGTCGCCCGCGGCGTCGGAGAGAGCGCCGGTGACGACGCTGCGCAGCGGCTCGAGGATGAGGGGGAGTTTCGTACGGCCGGCGAGGCGGGGGATGTCCGCGCACAGGTAGCGGTAGATGAGGACGGCGAGGCTGAACACGTCGGCTGCCGGGGTGGCCTCGTGGTAGCCAGTGAGGTACTCCGGCGGCCAGTGGACCTCGGGGCCGCGGTGTTCAGGCCCGCGCGGGGTGGACAGGCGGCGGGCGGCTCCGAGGTCGGTGATCAGGCCCCGGCCCTGGTCGATGAGGATGTTCTCCTGGTAGACGTCGCGGTGGACGATTCCACGCTGGTGCAGGTTGTCCAAGCCGTCGGCGACGTCGGCGAGGATGCTGAGACCCTTCCCGGTGTCTTTCGACGAGGCCATGAAGGCCCGGAAGTTCCTGCCGTCGCAGTGCGGCATGGTGTACCAGTCGAACCGCTCCGAGCTGCCCTGTTCCAGCAGCGGGACGACGTGATCGGTTCCTCCGGCGGCAGCGGTCAGCTCCGCCTCATGGTGAAAGTCTTCACGGGTGAGGGCACGTTCGGTCTCGGTCATCTGCGCGTACCAATAGAAACCGTACGCGGCCGGCTTCTGGCTGGGGTCGAGGTCGGCGAGGACGTGGTTGCTGCCGAAGCCCGCCTTCAGTACGACGTCCTGCTTGCCGGGGCGGCTCGCTCTGACCAGGGTGCTGGCCCGCGTGAACGCGAGGAGGTCGCTGATGTGCCACCCGTCCGTGCGGAGCTGATCAAGGACCCAGGCTGCGGGATGCATCGGGTGCAGGTTCATCGGCTCGCTTCCTGTTCTTGGGGCTGCCGGCCGAGCGGAGGTCCTCCATGCAGGCGTCGACCAGGGCTTCGAGATCGGCATGGGTCATGCAGGGGTGCTTCAGCACGGGAAGGCCAGTGGCCTTGGTCCAGGCGTCGGCGGCCTCGTTGTAGAGGTCGGCCAGCCGGGCGGCGGCCTCGGGGTGTTCGGTGAAGCGGCGTTCTGTCGCGCGTCGAGTGATGCGGGTGTGGCAGATGTCGGGCTCGGTGGTCAGCAGGACGGTCAGCTGCGGACGGGCCTGGGTTTGCTCGGCGAGGCGCTCGACGTACGCGTCGACGGGCTGCTGGTGGAGCAGGGCGAGCAGGCAGGCGGTGGAGAGGGTGAACCGGTCGGCGAGGACCGGGCCCTCGGTGAGGGCGACGGCGATGTTGAAGCGGGAGTGCAGGGCCAAGTCCTGTGTGGCGGCCTCGATGGCCTCCTGCTCGTCCCCTCCGTGGCCGGCCCGCAGGCGGATCAGGGTGCGGGTGGCCGAGTGGGAGAGCCAGGAGCACTGGCCGATGTGGCTGAGGGGGATGCCCTCGGCGTGGGCAGTGGCCAGGAGTTGGTCGCGGAGGGTGCTTTTTCCGGCGCCCGCTATGCCTTCCAAAGCCAGGAGCACGCGCTCACCCGGCCGCGGTGGGCTCGGCGATGAGCCAGCTGATGAACTTGGCGACCCGGCCAGCGGTGACCGGGAGGGTTCCGTGCGCGAGCTGGGAGCCGTACAGCAGGGCGGTACCGGGCGCCGGGGCGACGCTCCAGCGGGTTCGGGGCATCTGCTGGAACCAGGTCGCGGAGTTGTCCGCGCCGTCGTGGGCCAGCCACATGCCCTCCGCGTAGCCGTTCGATGCGGCATCGGGGGCCTTGCCGTTCCACAGCCGGTCGCTGGAGGAGGTCTCGACGTAGAAGTCGCCCCCGGCGTCGGCCTGGGTGATCACGACGCTGATGCCGGCGATCTGGCGGGGCCAGGCGAGCGGGTCGGGGGCGATGCCGTCGAGGTGGCAGGTGATGTGCTGGCCCACGCCGTACTCGACGTACGTCCACGGGCGGCAGATGGTGATCGAGGGCATGACGCGGGAGAGCTCCGGGCGAGCGCGTTCGAAGGCGTCGCCCAGGAGCTTCTCGGCGGCCTGGGGGATCGAGGGGATCTCGACGCGTCCGGCCGGCTCGTAGACGGCCATGGCTTGTTCGGGGCTGTGGCCGGGGATCTCGTGGATGGAGGTGCGGCGCTCGTCACCGAAGCGGCTGGTGCCGCCGTTGGTCAGGACGTCGTTCATCAGATTGGCGAGGTGGGTCCGCTCGGCGTTGCTGAGGAAGTTCTCGATGCTTCCGACGCCGACGGTCTCGGCTATGTGGATCACTTCGTGGTTCCCCCTTGCTGGAGCACGCGGTGGATGTCGTTCAGGTCCGTGCAGTGGTTGAGCCAGCTGACGACCGGCCTACGGGTGGCAGCCAGCGGGTCCCGCCACAGGGCGAGGAGCTCTCCGGTCAACGGCAGGGCGCTGCTGTCGGGCAGCAGGTCAGCAGCAGGTGTCTCGGCCTGGGCCAGGGTGCGGCACGAGGTCCCGTGCTGCTGGGTGAAGACGAGGGCGAGACGGGTTGCGGCCGTGGTGCGGCAGGCCCACACGAGGGGGTCCGGGGGCAGTGGCAGTCCGTATGAGCGGTGTTCGGTGACTGCCCATGCCTGGGCGATGGCGGCGCCGGAGGCTGCGATGCGGCAGGCCGCGCAGCATCGGTGGTCGGAGTCCGGGCATGGGCGGAGGTGCTCGCCGAGGGTGGTTGCGATCTCGTCGAGGACTGCCCAAGCGGTCCTCGCCAGCACGGTTCCGACGTCTGGCTGTCCGGATCCCGCGGTGTCCTTTTGGTTGCAGCAAGGCTCGCCCGCTCCGGGCTGCTCGCTGGAGGTGAGGGCGGGTTCGATGAACAGGGTGTGGAAGTAGGCGATGCGTCCGAGGAGCTGGTGAATGGTGACCGCGTCGCCGGGCTTCATCGCAGCACCCCCTCGGGGGCTTGCGGCGACGCCGGTAGCGGGCAGGCGCACGCGGATTCGGCCTCGGGGCGCTCGGCATCGAGGGCTGCGGCCAACACAGCGGTGGCCTCGTCCAGGCGGGCAAAGTAGCCGTCCCACCCCTGACCGGAGCCGGGGTCCAGGCTCAGGTCGAGGACCGGGGTGGTGGTGCCCGTGTTCTCACAGGTGAGCTCCGAGCGTCCGACGTTGACCTCGATGCCCTCGGGGAAGAGGGCGGTTGCGAAGGTGGCAGCGCGGCACAGGGCCGCAGCAGCGCGGGCGTACTCCTGGCGGTCGCGGGGGAGGAGCCCGATGCGTAGACCCGTTGGGGCCAGGTCCGTGCCGGTGTACTGGTGGCCCTGGCAGCTGTCGTACGTCACGAGCCCCCAGGCTCGGGTGACCGTGTCGACCAACGGCCAGACGCCGGGTTCGATGGCGGCCCGCCACATCGGGTGGGCTGGGGTCAGGTCGTCGGCCTCGTGGATACCGGCGAGGCCGACAGTGTTGATATTGCCGTGCTCACTGGTGTGCAGCCTGACTTCGTTGCCGACGAGGTCGGGAGTGTCCCAGCGGTTCAGGAAGGCGTTCACGTCGTGCATGCTGTTCGGGGTGCGCGGGCGCCAGCGCAGGCTCTGGCACCAGGCGCCGGCGGGGTGCGCCGGCTGGGCCAGCAGGGCGGCGACGCCGTCGATCATGCGCATGCGGTAGTCGCAGTACGCGTCGTGATCGTTGGTCGGGTCCTGGCGCCAGCGGGTGGCGATGCACCCTCCGCCGCAGGTGGTGCGGTAGTCGCAGGTCGTGCACCTGTCCATCAGGGCTTTGCCCTGATCCAGGAGGAGGGAGTCCTGCTGGGCGCGGACCACCTCGTGCTCGTCGGCCGTGGACTCCAGCTGGGTGAGGCGGGCCTGGGGCCAGGGAAGTTCGTCGCAGCTCCCGAGGCGGCCATCGGGGTAGAGGGTGAAGACGTGGTCGCACTTGAGGTCGGAGAAGTGGCAGAAGCCTGTCGTCAGACCCCGTAATCGCCGGATCGTGGAGACGGCCGGTTCCAGCTTGATACGGGCGCAGTGTCCGGCGGTGATCCAGTAGGCGGTGGCGGCAATGACGAACTGGGCGTATTCGTCAGGATGGATCGCCCAGGCCGGGCCATCGGCTGCGTTCACGGCAGCCTGCTGAAGCAGTCGGCTGGCTGACTTGCGCCTGCTCGGCAGGGCCGTGGAGCGGCGGATCGTGGAGTCGAAGCAGGGTACGAAGCTGATCGCGTTGACCGAACCGAAGCCGGCGAGGTGGTCCAGCACCTCTTCGGCGCGGTCCAGCACCGCCGGGGTCACCGCGGCGATCACACCGACGCTCCGGCCCTGCTCCGCGAGAAGGTTCAGGGCGGCGGCGACGCGCGGATACACGGGCTTGCCGTCGTAGCCAACACGCCAGGCGTTGCCCTGGGCGTCCCCGTCGAGGGAGATACCGATTCGGAGGCCAGGGCAGAGAGTGTCGAACATGTCGAGCCACCCGCCGTCGAGCAGGACACCGTTGGTCTGCAGGCTGACACGGACGACCTGCGGCAGGTCGGCGAGCTCCGCGAGGATCTCGCCGATGTGCTCCCGTCCCGCAGTCAGGGGCTCGCCGCCGTGGAGTTCGACGGCGAGCTTGCGGCCCTTGAAGATGTCGGCCAGGCGCCTGATCTGGTCGGCGCTGACCCTGGCGCCCCCAGGCGCCTCCTTGCGCTTCTCGTAGCAGTAGAGGCAGTCGATGTCGCACGTCTCGCCGCGCGTCTTGACGATGACCGACACCGCGGTGCCGGTGTCATCGGCGTCCAGGTTCCGGTAGAGCCTGTTGATCGTGTGGCGCTGTTCTGTGCTGTGGTTCATCGGCTGCCCCCTCCTATGCTGCCGTGACCGGATGCCTGGCTAGTCGGACAGACGCCCCAGCAGGGCGCCCTGGCCGGACTGGAGAATGTGTGCGGCCTCCAGCGGCATCCAGAAGCACTCGAAGTGAGTCGGCTCCTGCTCGCCGTCGTGGTCCTCTTGGCTCATCCACCGCTCCGGGGTCGGCTCGGTGAGCTCCAGGTAGAAGACGTGCCGGTGCTGGATCTCGAATCGGTACGGGCTGATGTCGTACTCGGTCTCGCCGAGCTTGCGGACGATCTTGAAGTCCGACAGGCCGGTCTCCTCGCGGGCCTCGCGCAGAGCGGCGGCCTCCGGGGTCTCACCGGGACGGATGCTGCCTGCGGGCACCTGGATGCCAACCTCCTCGTAGGAGTAGTCGGTGTGGCGGAACACCAGCAGGCGCCCGTCGCGCACGACGTAGACGAGGACCTTTTCCTTCGTGACCTTCTCGGGCATAGCAACAACCTCCACTTGGTACAGGAGCTGATTCGTGGGCCGGCCCGGTAGAGGGCCGGGGACTGCTTGTCCCGTGGTCGACTGCGATAGTCGGTGTCCCGGGGAAGCCCACGAGTCTAGGCCCCCAACTTGCTGTCAAATCAGCGCTATTCAGTCGATGGACTGGCCCGTAAAGGGCCGCCATGCTGTCGGGGCTGCAGTCCGGCGCCAGGCCCCCGTTCGGGTGTGCGATGGCGCTCCAGCTGCCGGTGTACGAACCCTCGTCACCGCCCGATCAGCCACGTCGCCGGTATGGTCGTGGAGCAGACGCCGATCACGACGGCTGTCCTGATCTGTCGGTCGATCACCCGCGCTGCTGGGCAGATCGAACTCCGCCCAGCAACGCTTGCCCGTCGCCGTCAGATCGGCACCGTGGCGGTCGGCGAGCACGGATACGAGATACAGACCGCGCCCAGACTCGGCGCTCCCGCTCAAGGGTTCCGGGTGCGGCAGCACCTTCGCCGCGTCGTGCACTTCGACCACAAGCACCGGCCCCTCCTGACTAACGCTGACGGTGACCGGACCCGACGCGGTGTGACGCACAGCGTTGGTGATCAGCTCACCAGCCGCCAGCTCGATTCCGTCTAGGGCCTCCCCGTCGATCCCTATGCCCCAGGAGTGAATGCCGGCCACGACGCGGTGTCGTGCCTGCTGGGCGGCGGCTGCCGTTCGGGCGACGGTGAACGCGAGCTGGTGGTGCGCTGCCATGAGTGGGCCTCCTGGGCTACCTGACTTGCGTAACCACGGCGGTGACTCGGCCTCGCAGGGCGCTGTCTTGCCGGGGCGAAGACGAAGTGTTCCCGGCGGCTCCCGCCTGAACGAGGCCCTGAACGACGCCGAACGCGGCCCTTTCATGCCTAACCGATGTCTATTCACCGTCCACCTGGATTTTCTGGACAACAGATCTTCGATCGGGGGCTGTTGATGTCTAGCGTGGATGTCGGACAAGGAACCCCGGCATGAGGGAGCGGCTGTGGAGCCATCAGGACCGACCCTCTTCCAGACTCTGATCAACCAGCGGGGCTGGCAGGACTACCAGGTCTTCAAGCGGCGCTACGAGCAGGCGGCCAAGCAATTAGCGGAGTTGGAGGGACCGCTCTCGATCTCGACCGCGACGATCGAGAAGCGGCAGTTCTTCCGATACGCGCATGGCGAGGTCCGGACCCCGCAGACCGTCGCCCGCCGCGTCCTGGAGTTCATGTTTTCGGGCATCCCGGCCACCCGACTCCTCGGGCCTGCGGAGTCCAAGCCGGGCCCCTCCCCACATTACCCAGCGGCTGACGACCGAGATGCAGTGGATCCATCCGAGTACGGCCTTGAAGACGTGGTCATGGCGGCGGCGAATGAGTCGGCGCAGTTCGCGGCCAAGGCAGAGAGCAGCAACGTGGGACCGCACACGCTGGAGCAGCTGGAAGCTGACATCCGCCGCCTCGTCATGACGTACCCCAACCGGCCCGTCGGGCCCCTGTTCCGCGAGGTCCGTGCCCTCCGAGACCGCGCCTTCGAACTTCTCGAAGGACGTCAGCCACCGCGGTACACCTCCGACCTCTACGTGGGCGCCGGCGTCCTGTGCGGCGTTCTGGCGAACGCCAGTTTCGACCTGGGCCGCTACGACGCGGCCGAGACACAAGCCCGTACCGCCTTCCTGTTCGGCGAACTCGCGGGGCACAACGGACTGCGCTCCTGGGTACGCGGACTCCAGGCCCTGATCGCGTACTGGGACGGTCGCCCCGTAGACGCTGTACGCCTTGCGGACTCCGGAAGCGCGTTCACCCCGGAGTCCGGCACGGCGCAGATCCGGCTGGAGAGCATCAAGGCACGCGCCTACGGCCAGCTCAGCAGGGGCAGCGATGCCCTGGCGGCCCTCAGCGCCGCCGACCACCTGCGAGAGCGTCTCGCCGAGGGGGACGAACTGCCAGGCGGGATGATGGCCTTCCCCGTCGAGAAGCAACTCTTCTACTCCAGCAGCACGCACCTCTGGCTGGCAGGCACCCAACACCTCAGCGATGCCGAGGCTCGCGCCGACGAAGCTGTGGAGATGTTCCAGTCAGCGCCGCCGGAGCAGCAGAGACTCGGCGAGATGTCCCTGGCCCGCATGGACCTGGCCATGGCTCGGCTGGGCCGAGGAGACATCGACGGGGCGGCGACCCAGATCCACGCCGTCCTCGGGGTCAGCGCCCGGCGCCGCACCGAGAGCGTCGACCGCCGGATCGGCCAGTTCAGTCGTCAGCTCGCGCTGCACCCCGGGGCCGGATCACCTGCCGCGATCGGCCTTCGTGAGGTGATCATTGCTCATCAGGAACGCATGCCCGCTCAGCTCCCGCCAGGAGGCAGCCAGTGACGACCGTGACCCTCTTGCACCCCGGCGCCATGGGCGCGGCCGTCGCCGCCCAGGCCGTCAAGGCAGGTCACGAGGTGCTGTGGGTGCCGGAAGGCCGCAGCGACGCGACGCACCGACGCGCGAAGGAAGTCGGCGCCACCGCGTGTGACTCGCTCGACGAAGCGCTGGAACGGAGTGAGATCGTCCTGTCGATCTGTCCTCCGCAGGCCGCCGAAGACGTGGCGACCACGGTCGCCGGCCACGCCTTCGCCGGGGTGTACGTGGACGCCAACGCGATCAACCCCAAGCGAATGCAGCGAATCGCGGAGGAGATCAGGCCGGGCGCCATGGTCCTGGACGGTGCGATCTTCGGCCCGCCGCCCGGTGGCCAGCGGGCTGCTCGCCTCTACCTCGCCGGCGAAGCCCAGGCTGTGGACACGGTGCAGCCCGTGTTCAAGGACACCGCATTGCACGTCCGCCGCACGAGCGGCAGCGTCGGCTCAGCCTCCGCGCTGAAGATGGCATTCGCCAGCTACCAGAAGGCCGCCCGAACTCTCGCCGGCGTGGCCCACGCGCTGGCCGACGCTCATGGCGTCGGCGACGAGCTCACGGCCGAGGCGCAGGTGATGGCGTCCAACATCCTCTCCGACCCTGGATACCTTCCCAGCGTGGCCGCACGCGCCTGGCGCTGGGCTCCGGAGATGGAGGACATCGCCGAAACGCTCCGCACCGCCGGGTTGCCTGTAGATATGGCCGAAGCGGCGGTCGCGGTCATGGCCCGCTGGGAAGGAGACAAGGACCACTACGACCTGTCGGTCGCAGAGGTCTTGTCCCATTTGCGGGAACAGCCTGCTCGCTGAGCGGCGGCCGCCTCAAGACAGTGGCGTGCTCGCGGACCATCTGCTGACCAGAGGCAGAGAGGAAGCGGAAGATGTGGTTGAACGGGGTGGTCCTGTGCGGCTCCGGTCGCCCGGTCGCCAAGCAGTTTTTCCTGGCCTTGGCGGCAGCCGCAAGCACCGGAAAGGATCGGTGGCCGGGAGGGTTCCTGGCCACCGGTCGCACGGTGTTGCTCAGTGGGGCCTGTCAGTCCTCGTAGGCGAGATGAATGCCGCCATCCGGAGCGTATGGCACACAGGCGCTCGTACTCGGCGCGGTCTTCCTCGGTCATGGGCGGGAGTACGTCCATGACCATGCGGGCTTCGGGGTGCCGGGCGAGGCCAGACTGGTACATCGCTGATGGACGTGGTGCTGTCCAGCTCCCGATGCTGGGTGGCTTCGGCGAGGAGGATGGCCGAGTCGTGGCTGGCGGCCTGGGCAACGCAGCGACACCGCACGCCCGCTCACGCTTCGCCACATCCCGGTACCCGAAAGCCGAGCCGCCCTGTGGGTCGAAGCCGCCCGCGCCTAGGCACAGCAGGGCCGCCTCGCCTCCGGCTACCTGGCCCTGCGGATCGCCGAGACCTGCGCCGCCCAGGATGTACGGCGGCCCGCCGTCCGGGACCTGGTCGCCGACATGGCAGCGCGCGACCGTCGGCGTACGCTGCCAGTGCTCCACCACTTCAGCCGCCGACTGGGAGTACCCGCGTGACCGATCCGCAGCGCAAGCCCTTCCTGTACGTCGTCGTCTGTGCGGCCGGGATCGCGGGCGACGTCGGGAAGCTGATTGACGCCGCGCACGAGCGGAGCTGGGACATCGGCGTCGTCGCCACCCCGCAGGGGCTTCCCTTCCTCGACGTCGCCGCGATCGAGGAGCGGACCGGTTACCCCGTCCGCTCCGCCTGGCGCGCGCCCGGCGACGCACGGTCCTTCCCACCCGCCGATGCGGTCGCTGTAGCCCCGGCCACCTTCAACACGGTCAACAAGTGGGCGGCCGGCTTCGCGGACAACCTCGCCCTCGGCATCCTCTGCGAATCTCCGGGCATGGGCATCCCCACCGCTGTCCTGCCCTACGTGAACACCGCCCTCGCGGCCCATCGCGCGTACCAGCGGAGCCTTGCAGAGCTGCGCGAGATGGGTGTTCTGGTCGGCAGCTACGAGCCTCACCGCCCGAAGTCCGGTGGCGGCGCCGACCGCTTCTGCTGGGAGGAAGCTGTCGACCTCCTGGCTCCGTTGCTCGCGGCAGGCGACGCCCGCCACTGATCTTGCGACTCCCGGTGGGGTAGAGCTTGGCGGATTCTCACGCGGGGAATGCTGCTGCCCGGCGGCCGGGGGCGCCCGGGCGCAGGGTGCTGTTCCGGGGCCTGTCAGTCCTCGTAGGGGAGGTCCCTGCGGCCGTCCGGAGCGGCTATGGCGCACAGGCGTTCGTACTCGGCGCGGTCTTCCTCGGTCATGTGCGGGAGTACGTGCATGACCATGCGGGCTTCGGGGTGCCGGGCGAAGTACGAGAGCACGAGCTCGGTGAGGGCCTCCACGGCGTTGTCCTGTTCGAGGACGGCCGCGGCGTTGCGGGTGCTCAGTGCTGCCATGGCTTCGAGTTCGGCGCGCGTGGCCTGGAAGGCGGTGGCCTGTTCGGCCCGTGTGAAGGGGCGCCCGTCACTGTGGGACCAGGTGTTGGTGTCGGGTCGGAGCTTGAAGTCCGCGTCCAACAGCAGGGCGATGATTTCGATGCGCAGTTCGGTTTCGGGCATGCGGGGGTTCCTTACGGGGTGGGGTCGGTGGTGATGTTTTCAATGCTCCGGAGAAACCCCGGTTTGGCTGACTGGGGATCGTCGGCTATGTAGGGACGGACACGTCCTGGCGTCAGCGCCGGCGGGAGGCGTTGTTCGCGGCCTTCAGAGCTGGTTGTGTGGTCGCCGCGTGCCGGGGGAGTGATGCTGCAGGATCGGCAGGCAGGTGCGCGAGACGGCGGAGACGCCAGACGAGGACGTCGCTGACGGAGGTGGCGCTGTCCAGCTCCCGGTGCCGCGTGGCTTCTGCGAGGAGGTGGGCTGGGTTGTGGCCTGCGGCCTGGGTATCGGCGAGTGTGGCCGCCAGGGCGGGCCAGCCCGGCTCGGCCAGAACTTGTTCGGCAATCTCGGGCAGCGCCTGGCGTAGGACGACTGCCTGTCGTCGCTGCAGTGGCAGGGAGCGGCCTCGCTGGTGGAGCACGGACATCGGCTGGGCGGCCGCGATCTCGTAGGCGGCGCGCAGGTGTTCGGCGGCTTGGTGGGCGGCCTCGGCTTGCTGGGCGTGGTGCTTCTTGGCGTGCCACTTCGCCGCCGCGGTGACGAGGAAGAACGCGGTGTCGATGAGCATGGCGGTGGTGGCGCCGTCCTCTCCGCGGCCGAGGGCTGGTCCGCTGTGGGCGAGGTCGTGCGCGGCCTGGCGCAGGGCGTGGTCGTGCCCGCGTACGGCGCGGACGTGGGAGCGCGAGGCCCGCTCGAACGCGAAGGCTGCATCCCGGAGTTCGCGTCGGGTGTGGGCGGCGGAGGTGTCGGCGAGCGCGTCGAGGACCTCGCCGGCAGCGGCGATCTTGGCTGCTGCCGTGCCGTCGTCGCCGTGATCGATGAGCAGCAGTGACTGCCAGGTAGCTGCGGTGGCGCGGCGGCGGGCGTACGCCGGGCCGGTCACCGGCGGGAGAATGGGCTGCTCCGGTGAGACGCCCTCGTCCGAGGAGGGCTCTGCCGGTTGGGTCCAGCGTTCGCGGATGCGGGGCAGGGAGAGGTCGGGGGCGAGCTTGGATCCCGAGTAGAAGATGGGTTCGCCGTTCTTGTTGCGGTCGTCGGGCAGGGCCACGGTGTAGCCGAGGAGGTCCCCGGACGGTGCCACGCGCCGCTTTACGAGGAGACCGGCATGGGTGAGACGGTCGAAGAACTCCTCCTCGCTCCGGGCACCGGCCGCTGCGCGTCGGACGCTCTCGCGCAGTTCCTCCCTCGGGGTGCGTTCCCGCTGGTGGCGGTCGGCTTTGTGGCGTTCGGCGCTGGTGGGGCGCTGGGCTGCGGTTCCGTCACCGGTGTTGAGGCGGCGCAGGCCGTAGTAGGCCTCGATGAGACGGGCTTCGGCCTGGGAGCGTTTGGCTTCGTTGTGGCGGCGGGGCCGGCGGCCGTCTTCGCGGACGGTGGTGGCGATGATGTGGATGTGGTCGTCGGCGTGGCGGACGGCTGCCCAGCGGCAGGCGGCGGTGTCGCTCTCTCGGGGGCTATGCCGGTGGCGGCGACCATGCGGCGGGCGATGTCGCCCCACTGTTCGTCGGTGAGGATCGGGTCCTCGGGCGCGGCACGTACGGACAGGTGCCACACGTGCTCGGTGGGGCGCCGTGACTTGGGAAGGGCTTCGACGGGCTGGTCGAGGAGCCTTTGCAGGTCCGCGTAAGTGGCTTTCGGGTTGCGTCCGGGGTCGGGGACGAGGCTGTCCCAGGCCGCCACGAGGTGCGGGTCGGTGTGTTCCTCGTGGGTGCCGGGGCCGTAGAGGTAGCGGATCAGGCCGATGGTACGGGTGCCCATCTTGTGGACGCGGGGGATCATCCGGCGGGAGTCTCCGTCTCCAAGTAGCGCTGGGTGAAGTCCTCCACGCGCTCGGCGGTCCGCTGGACGGCGTCGAGGACCGCCTTGGCGTGCGGAGCGTCGGCGCCGGAGTTCAGGACGGTGGCGACCTGGTTGAGGTTGTTGCCGATCTGGCCGAGGGCCCTGCGCAGCGCGAACAGCTCTCTGGCCATCTCCCGATGGGTGGCGATCTCGGCTTCGGTGTGTTCGAGGTGGCGTGCGGCCTTTAGCGCACAGTGGGCGAGGAAGCCGGCGATGCTCATGTGGCAGGCAGACGCGGCGTGGGTGAGGAGCTGGAATTCATCGTCGTTCATGCGGCAGCTGGGCTGGTGCACGCGCTTCTTCTCGGCGAGCAGGCGTTCACGCTGGCGCACGTGCGATGTCGTTGGGGCGGTGTGCGTGCAGCGGGGGGTGTGGCAGGTGTGCTGTCCCTCCGATTCGTGGTGCGGTCCGGCCGCGTCCCGAAGGGCCGGCACCCCCTGGTGCCGGTCCGCTCCCGCCACCCCTGGGGCGGGGGAGCCCAGAGCATTGCTCCCGACGGGAGCAATGCTCTGGGTGCAACTTGCTCCTCCTGAGGCTGGAAGCGAGGGCATGTGCTCGTCGTGGCTGGGACGGTCGTGCGGTGGGTTCTGCATGCGTGTCCTTGAAGCGGTAGAGGCTGGTCGTGTGAAGGGGCTGTTGGGCGGGGTTGACCGGTTGGGGACCGCTCGCTCGTGACGCGAGACGCTGCCGGTGCTGTCCGGGGACCGGGTGGGGACGGTCCCCGTTTCGGGGAGGCGCTCGGTCCCCAGCGGCAGGGGCGTGGGGGACCGGTCCCGTCTCAGTCCCCGTAGTGGTGGGTGGGGACGGTCCCCGACGTGGTGACCTGGCGGTCCCCGAACCGCCGCAGGGCGGTCCCGGATGGTGGGGACCGTGGGGACGGTCCCCACTGAGTCGGGGGATGTCAGGCGGGGGTGACCTGCGGAAACAGAGTTGGGGACCGGTCCCCGTGGTGCCCGGCGCGCGCAGCGCAATCAGGGACGGTCCCCGATCGACTGCTGTCGGTCCCCTCCTGGGGGGAGGCCGCTGTCAGGCGGGGACCGGGACCGGGTTGGGGACCGCGACCGGGACGGGGACGGGACCGGGGACGGGGATGGGGACGGGGATGGGGACGGGGACGGGGATGGGGACGGGGACGGGGATGGGGACGGGGATGGGGACGGGGACGGGGATGGGGACGGGGACGGGGATGGGGACGGGTCCCCGAACGGCTCAGGTCAGTGGTTCGGGCCCCACGATGATGGGGACCGACCTGGGTGGGGACCGAGGTGGTCAGGAGCCCGATGGCTGGGCGCGTCGGCGGTCCGGGCCGGTGAGGATGACGCGGGTGGTCATCTCTGCCAGGCGGGAGGCGACGCGGTCCCCGACTGCGTTGCGGAGTTCCGCGATCGGCAGGTTGGTGGTGATCAGGGTCGGGAGCATCTCGGTGTAGCGGCGGTTGATCAGCCGGTACGTCAGCTCCTCGGTCCACTCGGACTGCTTGGCCGCGCCGAGGTCGTCCAGGATCAGCAGCGGGCACCGGCCGAGCTCTTGGATCTCCCGCTCGGGGTCGTGGTTGGGCCGGGGCCGGAGCTGGGCGTAGAGGTCGGCGGAGGTGACCGCCTGCCAGCGCAGGCGTACTCCGACGGCCAGCAGCGAGCGGACGGCTCCGTAGGCCTGATGTGTCTTGCCGATGCCGGTGGTTCCGGCGATCAGCAGCGAGGGGCCGTAGGCGATGCCCCGGGTACCGGCCGGCCCGTTTCGCCCGGCGCGGGTGACCGCCTCCACCCAGCCCAGGACTTCGGGTTGGGTGGCGAGTGCCTCGCGGTAGCGGGGCGGGATGCGGCGGTCGGCGAGTTCCAGGGCGGTCACCGGCTCCACCGTGGGCCCGGCGGGTGCGGTGTCGGGGTCGATGCCCTTGGCAGCGAGAATGGCCTGGAGACGGGCTGCCAGGGTGCCAGCACGCTGGGGTTCGCGGGTCGCGGTGGTCACAGCTGGCCTCCGTAAGCGGCCTCGGCGTCAACGGGGTTGGTGTATGGCTGAGGGGCTCTGCGGGCGCCAGCAGTGGCCTGGGGCGGGTTCATGGCCTCGTTGACCAGGCTGGGCAGCAGGCTCGGGTAGAGGCTCTTCAGGCGCATGCGGTCGACTCCGGCTCGGATGTGGTCCGGGTCGATGCCTTCGTGCAGCAGCTTGCTGATCTCCCGGCCGACGTGGCCCAGGACTTTCTCCGGAGGGCGCTTCCCGCACGCGGCGGCGTACTCGGCGACCAGTTGCTGGGCCGTTGCGGTCTGGGGTGTGGCGGGGGTGCTCGCGCCTCCCAACGGAGATCCTAGATCCATGATCCTAGGTCCTAGATCCGGACCGTGAGGACTCGGCGCAGGCTCCCGCACCTCCCCCTGATGCTGCACGGAGGGCTCACTGAATCCATCCTGACCTGCGGATACGGGGATCAGTGACGTGGCAGGAGGTGCGGGTGCGAGTTCCGGGACGGGCGCCTGATGGTGCACGGATGCCTCACGGAGCCCTCCCTGCGCCAGCGGTGAAGTCAGGGGTACCCGGCCGCCGTCGTGGTAGGGGCAGTTCGGGTGCCGGACACCGCTGGGGCGGTTGACCTTCTGGTGCTTGGAGAAGGTCACGATGTGCAGGTACCGCTTGCCGTCCTCGCCCTCGTACCGGCAGATGAGTTCATTGCCGGCGAGCTGGGTGAGGTCGTCCTCGACCTCGATCGGGCCGTGTTCGGGGCGCAGGGACCACAAGAGGCCCGCGATGACGGCGGACTGGTCACGGAACCGGCCGTGGTCGTCGGCCTGGGTGAGCAGGCCGAAGAACGTCCGCTCCGCGGTGATGCTGACAGCGGCCAGCGATTCGGAGCTGAAGGCTTCCGGCTTGATGGTGCGGATGCGTGCCATGCCTATCGCCCCGCCTTCGCCTGCTGCTGGGACGGCGACGCCGGGGTGGGCGCGGGTGTGCGGACGGCTGCTTCGGCCGTACTGTGGGGCATAGACGTTCCTCAGATCCGTTCAGGAGTGGGCGGTTTGGACAAGGGGCTCCCCTCGGCTCTCGGCGCTGCAACGCCGGGAGCCGATTCCTTTGTCAGGGGTGCTTAGCCAAGACAGCCACACCCAGCCCGCGCAAGTCCAGCGAATCAGCACTGGAAAAGCGTCAGAGCGCATCGCTGATCGCGAACGTCTTCACAGTAAGGGCGAATCCCCGGTTGACCAAAAAGTCGACGGCGTAGGGAGAGCGGCGAAGATCGCACCCCGAAAGCCGTTGACCGGGGTAGGTGAGGCGATCTATGTTTCCGCCGCCGGGAGCCGCTGATGGTGTGCGTACCTCTGTGGTTCGAGATGTGTCGTAGTTCCGCAATGGCTGCCTATGCGGGAATCGCCAGTTCGTTCTCCGCGAAACGGGCCCCAAAGTCCCATGTCTGGGCTTCCGCGATTACGTGAACCCGGGAACCCGAGCTACAACAGACGCATGCCCCGAAGAGCTACGGAAATCGGTCCCGCCGGAGAACGGACCGCCGGTGCCATCGAGCGCCTGCGCACCTCGCGCGGGTTCGCCCAGCGCGAGCTCGCTGCCCGTGTCACCGAGCTCGGCCACCCCATGACCAACACCATGCTGTCCCGCATCGAACGCACCCGCCGGCGCTGCGACATGGATGACCTCGTCGCCATTGCGGCCGCCCTCGGTGTCTCCCCACTCGCCTTGCTCCAGCCCGCGACGTAGGGGTCCGGGGTGGGTACGCGGTGACGCCGCCCCGGCTTATACCCGACGATCCCCGGTCAGCCAAACCGGGGATTCTCCAGAACATAGAAGTAGTCCGCTCCACCTGCCTGACAGCAAGCGGGGGCGGGCTCGTCATGCCCGATGTCCGTCGCCGCAGGTTGTCGACGGAAGACCCCGAAGGTTCGATACGTGCGAAGTGTTGCTTGTGACAGTGAATCGCTGGCGAATGCCCCTATGTCTCCCCGTGTGTCGCCGCTAGGGAGGGGCTTTCTGAAGGTGCGTGAAGCTGCCGAATACCTGGGGCTGTCGCCCTGCACCCTTTACGTGTGGCGGCACCGTCGCCAAGGTCCGCCGAGTTTTCGGATGGGGCGGAGCGGACGTGTGATGTACCGGATCGAAACGCTTGATGAGTGGATCCGGGAACAGGAGCAGGCGGACTCCCGCAGTAATACCTCCCTAAGTCCGGTGAATGTCGCCCCGCAGTGCCGCGCCGGGTATCCGGCCACAGCCTGACCGCCCGGCCTTACCGCCCGCCCTACGTCCACCCCTTACCCCGAGGAATTCTTTGGCTGGCTATATCGAAGACCGTTGGATCAAAAAGAAGAAGGACCCCGTCACCGGGAAGCGTGAGCGTACGACCCGTTACGGCAAGGGGTCCCGATATCGTGTCGCTGGAATCCCGGGCGTCCGGGACATGTCGTTCGACGTACTGGAGGACGCCAAGGGGTGGCTCCGGCGGTCCGGCACCGACAGCGAACGAGGCGAGTTCGTCGACCCGCGCGACGGCTCCATCACCTTGACGGACTTCGTCACGCGCCACTGGCGCGTCGGCGTTCGTGGCGCGCCCGGCACGGTCAAACGAGTTGACGAGCGTGTACGACTCCACATCCTTCCGCACCTCGGTGCGGTGGCGCTGCGCGACGTGTCGGCGACCGTCCTGCGCGGCTACATAGCCACGCTCGAAGGCGAGTGCTCTCCGCGGTACGCCCGGCAGATCCTCGCCTCGCTGTCGAACATCTTCGAGACCGCGATCGACGACAAGCGCCTCGTCCGTAACCCGATGCGGGCCAAGACGGTGCGTTGGCCGAAGGCCCCCGACGAGGATCGTGACGCGTGGCCGCTGGCAACGGCGCAGCGGGTGCGGGACGTGATCAATCCTCGCTACCGGATCGCGGTCGTCGTCGCGGTGGGGTGTGGGCTGCGCCAGGGAGAGGTGTTCGGGCTGTCGCCGAGGGACATCGACTTCGAACGCGGTGTCGTCCGGGTGCGCAGGCAGGTGCAACTCCTCTCTGGGCGCCTCTACTTCGCCCTGCCCAAGGGTGGCAAGACGCGCATCGTCGACATGCCCCGGTCGGTGGCCACGGAATTGGCCGCGTACTTCCTCGACCATCCGGCGGTCGACGTCGAGCTCCCCTGGGGCGGACCGGAACCCGACCGGGAGAAGCAGAGCTTCCCGCTCGTCCTCACGACGACGTACGGCAACGCCATCCGCGCCAACATCTTCAACGACGAGGCCTGGAAGCCGGCCCTCGCCGCGGCCGGAGTCATTCCAGTGCGGGAGGAGGGGGCTCGGTGGAAGGCCTCCCGTAAGGACGGCTTCCACGTGCTCCGGCACACCTACGCCTCGGTGCTCCTCGAAGCGGGCGAGTCCATCGTCACGCTGGCCCGGTGGCTCGGTCACTCAAGTCCGACCATCACCCTCGACCACTACGCCCACTTCATGCCGGAGGCCGGCGGCAAGGGCCGCGCGGCCATCGACGCGCTGCTCGGCACGGTGCCCGAATATGTGCCTGAGGGCCTGATCGCGGCGTGATCAACGGGTGGCTGGCTGCCGAATGCCAGTGGGTGTTGGCAGCGCTGCCAACAGAACAGGGCTGGAGACGTTGGTGAGAAGCGGGAACGGCTGGAGGCTGCTCCAGGCCTAACCGCAACTGACCATGATTGCCTCGGCACACCACGCGGCGGCCTCATCAGCGGTTCGGATCGGGTTCAGGATTCTGACCGTGCTTCCGTGACGACTGCGCCAGAGCGACGGGGTCTTCCACGTACATGCTCTCCTGCGGACCAGTGCCGGGTGGAGCGCGACGGGTTCCTCATCCAGCCAGGCGTTCCACCAACAGGAAGGCGCCGATGGCGATCATCATGGCACCGCTGATGCGCGTGACGACACGGGCGGCCGAGGGCCGGGACTTCAGGACCGTCCGGGCCAGGACGCCGACGGCGAGGTAGACCGCAGCGCACGCGGTCAGGTGCAGCATGCTGAGCAGCCCGGCCTGCGCGGCGACCGGCCAGCCGTCGGTGGAGTCTATGAACTGAGGGAACAGCGCGAAGTACAGCAGTAGCGCCTTCGGGTTCAGGCCGCTGATCCCAGCCCCCTTGAGCATGACCTGTACGCGGGAGGCGTCCGAGCTCTCCCCAGCGGCCGCCGGTACGGCCGGCTGCCTCAGAACGCCCCAGCCCAGCCACAGCAGGTAGCCGGCGCCCACCATGGTCAGGGCGGTGAGCAGCGCCGGGGAGCTCGCCACGATCACTGCCAGGCCCGCGACGGCCACCAGGGCGTAGGCCGCGTGTCCGGCGATCAAGCCTGTTACGGCCGGGACGACCGAGCGTTCCCGAAGTCCGGCGGAGATCGCGAAGGCCCAGTCCGCGCCGGGGGTGAACACCAGGAGCAGGTCCACCGCCAGGAAGGCCGCCAGCGTCGTCGTATCCATCGATCGTTCCCTCTCGCATTTCGCGCCCTGGAGGGAAGGCTAGGCCGGATTTGCCCGAAGATGTTTGTGTTCTTACCCCATGATCGCGAGATGTGAGGGAGAATCTTCCCCGTGGATGCCCTGGACCGGAAGATTCTTACCGAGCTACAGATCGACGGCCGCCTGACCATCACCGAACTGGCCGCTCGCGTGAAGCTCAGCGTCTCGCCCTGCCACCGGCGGCTGCGCGACCTTGAACGCGAGGGCGCGCTCCGCGGCTACCGCGCCATCGTCGACCCGGCCGCCGTCGGCCTGAACTTCGAGGCGCTCGTCTTCGCCACCCTGCGCTGGGAGAGCCCCGACACCGTCACTGCCTTCGAAGAGGCCGTGGCCGCCGTCCCGCACGTGCTTCAGGCGCAGCGCCTGTTCGGCGAGCCCGACTACCTCCTGCGGGTCGCCACCACCGACCTGGCAGCGTTCCAGGAGCTGTACGACCAGCAGCTCGCACGCCTGCCCGGGGTCCAGCGGCTGACGTCCACACTCGTCATGAAGAACGTCATCGATGGCCGGCCCCTGCCCGAAAGCTAGTCACCACCGAGCTGCTGCGCTGAACGTTCCAGGGATGGCGCCCCACCCGGCGCTTTGCTGAGCGTCTATCTGTCCAGACTGGCCAACTACAGGTTCCGGAAGCGCGGTCAGAACCGGGTTTAGCAGTCGTAGCGGTGGGTGTACGGGGTGTCCGGGCAGGTGCGGCAGACGAAGAAGTACATGCCGCCGAGGTCGCCCAGGCCCATGTCGTGCCCGAATGTGTCGAGGGCGGTGGGGTCCGCCTTGGCGAGCCAGGACGGGGTCGTGGTCTGGTCCTGGCTGGGGTCCCGCTCGTCCAAGGGGAGCCAACGACCCATGCCCGCCTCGGTCGCGGTGACGCTGAGCAGGTGCTCCATGCGCGTGCCGCAGCCCGTGCAGTCAGGCCAGTTTGGCGGCTGGGTCCAGCTCGGGTAGCCGCCGACCTTGCTCTGCTGGGTGGTGGCCACGTCGAAGTAGTCGAAGCCGCGTTCCTCTTGTAGGGCCTCGAAGCGATCGCCGAGCTGCTCGCTGAGTCCGTCCGGCAGGTCCCAGTTCGGGTATTCCACGGCTGGTGTGGGGGACACCGTGCACGGGCGGGGCAGGTAGTCCTCCTCCGCGGTGTGCGGGCTGGGCGGTTGCTCGTCCGCGGCGTTAGTGGCCGTCAGTGCCGTGTTGCGCCAGTGGAGCCGGGGGTTGGCCGCGTACTGCTCGTCCTCGTGCACGAGCGGGCACCACAGGATCTGCAACAGGTCGGTGCCGGTGGGGAAGACGAGGCCGGGCACATCCCGTGCGTACAGCTGGACCACCGGGACCATCGCGACCGGCTCGGGCCCGACGGGCGCGTCGAGCGGCTTGTAGTGGTCCGGTTCGGCGCACATCGGCCAGGGCTCGCCGGCCGGCCACAGCAGGGGCCCGCCGATGGAACTGTCGCCGGGGCCCGGTTGCCCGGCCCGGGCGTAGAGGAGGGTGACCTCGCGGGCCGTACCGGCCAGCTCCGGAAAGACCGACTCGACCTCGAAGGGGATCGGCGCCAGCGGCCGCGGCCCGGTCGGCCGAGCCTCCTCGGTGTCCTGCTGTATGTGCCCTGACGGCATGGGGTCTCCCGCTGCTGGTGGTCGTACGCCGCCGACCCTAGCCCCCGCCTCCGACAGCGGTACCGCCCGTGGCTCGCACTGCCGAGGGCATTCTCCCCAGATTCTCCCCAGGAGGCCCAGCGGTCTACTTCTCGACGTTCGCGCTAGCTAAGTGGATCAACCGTAGTGATGTGCGGGCTAGAGCCAGTCGCGCTTCTTGAAGATGACGTACAGGCTGACGCAGACCACTGCCATCAGGAGGATCGCGAAGGGGTAGCCGCCCGCCCACTTCAACTCCGGCATGGTCTCGAAGTTCATGCCGTAGATGGTTCCCACGAGTGTGGGTGCAAACAAGATGGCGGCCCACGAGGAGATCTTCTTGATCTCCTCGTTCTGTTCGAAGCCGGCTTCGGCCAGGGCGCGCATTTCGGCGTTCTGTTGCTGGGAGACCAGGGTGGCGTTCACCGTCAGGATTTCCGTGAGGGCCTGGCGGAAGCCGTCGACGCGCTCGCTGGTGTGGGTGACGTGGTCGGCCACGTCGCGGAGGTAGCGCTGGAGTTCCTCGTCCGTGCCGTACTTGGCGAAGCCCGCCATCAGGCCGTGGATCATTCCGACCAGGGGGCGGGTGGCGCGCTGGAACTCGACCATTTCGCGGGAGAGTTCGTAGATGCGGCGGGAAACCGCCGGGTCGCCGCGGAAGACCTCCGTCTCGATCTCGTCGATGTCGGTCTGGACGCCCTCGACGACCGGGGCGTAGCCGTCGACCACCGCGTCGAGGATGGCGTACAGGGCGGCCTCGGGGCCGAGGGAGAGGAGCTCCGGGGTCTCCTCCATGCGGCGGCGGACCGACGAGAGGTCCGGGGCGCCGCCGTGGCGGACCGTGATCAGGAAGTCCGGGCCGACGAAGATGTGGAGCTCGCCGAACTCCACCTCCTCCTGCGCGTCCAGGTAGCGGGCGGCGCGCAGTACGACGAACAGGGTATCGCCGTAGCGTTCCAGCTTGGGGCGCTGATGGGCCTCCAGGGCGTCCTCGACGGCGAGCTCGTGGAGGTTGAACTCGCCTGCCAGAGAGTGCAGTTCGGGCTCGGTGGGGCGGTGCAGGCCGATCCAGGCCATGCCTTCCGGTTCCTCGCGCAGCAGCCGGAAGGTGTCCGCCAGGGTCGTGGGGGAGGCGATGCGGCGGCCGTCGCGGTAGACGGCCGAGTCGATCACGCTGCGGTGGTTCGGGGCGGCTGGGTCCGACGGGGCGGGCTGCGGGGCGGCCGGAGGTCCCGCCGGGGGCGTGTCGGACGGGGAGGCGGGGCGACGCCAGCCCGCGCGCTTGCCGACGGAGGGAGAGGGGCGGCGGTCTGGGCGCTCCGACATCGCAGGTCTGCTCCCGGTAGAACGGTCGAACGTCTGTTTACGGGCAAGAGGCAGGATATACGGGAGAAAAGGGCGCCGGACCTCGTGTCCGGGACTTCTGCGGCCGTCGCCCCGTGGGACGCGCCGCCGACTTGTGGACAGCAGGTGTCCGCAAAGGGAGCTGCCATGGCCCGCACCGAATCGCGTGCGCTCAGCCCGCCGCCGCTGCTGCCGGGCCACCCCCGGTCCGCCCGACCCTTCCGAAACGGCCTACGGCACACCAACGACCGATCCGGCTCGCCCGCACCCTGCCGCCCCCAGGGGCATCCGATGGGAGTACTTGTGCATGCCACGGACATGCCGCCCAGTCATCCTGGGAAGACCCAAACGGGCTAAACCCCGAGAGGAGCAAGCCATGCGCGTTCGACGACTGCTCGGCCTGGCCCTCGCAACCCTGGCCTTCGCAGGAATGAGCGTCACCGGGTCCTTCGCGGCCGAGGCGGCCGCACCCCAGGTGTCCTTGGCGGACTGCAAGTACGGCGGCGGTTACCAGGTGAAGCACAGCAACGGTTACTGGTACTGCGAGGGCGGCAAGTACGACGGCCAGCGGATCTACGAAAGCAGCGGCTACTGACCACACGCGACCCCGGGTCGTCGGCTCACTGCCGACGACCCGAGGCGTTCGTGCCGACGGCCTGTCCCCCGGTCGTGAGCTGAACCAGCCGGCCGAGGCGGCCGCGCCCCTTGGCGGCCGTGCGGGAGGTGCCCGCCGTGGCGAGCGTCCTCACGGACGTGGAGCCCGGGGCCACCGTGCACGGGATCCGCAGAGCGATGGCCCACACGGCATTCGGTACACGAGTTACGCGAGTTATGTGAGTTGCGCGCGATCCAACTCCGGCGCCACCTGATCGACGGCTGCCTCATCGCCGCCGACTTGCGGACAGTGGTTGTCCGCAAGGGGAGTTAGGTTGCTGCCATGGCCTCCAGGACAACGCATCCCGTGCTCGACACCCGCGCACTGAACCGTGCCACGCTCGCCCGCCAGTTGTTGCTGAGCCGCGCCGAGATGTCCGCGCGGGACGCGGTCGCGCACCTTCTCGGACTCCAGGCGCAGAACGTGAAGCCTCCCTACTTCCAGCTCCACGCCCGCCTCGCCGACTTCAGGCCCGCCGAGCTGGCCGGCCTGATGGAGTCCCGGGAGGCCGTCCGGATGGTCACCATGCGATCCACCATCCACACCCACACCGCCCACGACGCCCTGACCCTCAGGCCCCTCGTCCAGCCGGCCCGGGACCGCGAGGTGAACTACTTCCGCAAGGGGCTCGTCGGGGTGGACCTCGAACGGCTCGCCGAGCTCGCCCGTGCCTTCGTCGAGAGCGAGCCGCGCACCATGGGAGAGATCCGCGAGGAACTGCTGGGGGAGTGGCCCGGGGCCGACCCGCAGTCCCTGTCCGTCGCCGCCCGGTGCCGGCTCCCGCTGGTCCAGGTCACGCCCCGCGGCGTGTGGGGGCGCAGCGGCGGGGTCCGCCTCACCACCGTGGAGAACTGGCTCGGGCGGCCCGCCGGGGAGGCGCAGCCCGTGGACGACGTCGTACTGCGCTACCTGGCCGCCTTCGGACCCGCCTCCGTCAAGGACATGCAGATCTGGGCCGGGCTCACCCGGCTGCGGGAGGCCTTCGAGCGGTTGCGCCCCGGCCTGGCCGTCTTCCGCGACGGGAACGGCGTCGAGCTCTTCGACCTGCCCGACGCGCCCCGGCCCGACGCCGACACCCCGGCGCCGCCCCGCTTCCTCCCCGAATTCGACAACCTCCTCCTCTCCCACGCCGACCGCTCCCGCGTCGTCGCCCCCGAGATCAAGGGACGTACCTGGACGGGGAACCAGGCCCACTGCACCCTGCTCGTCGACGGCTTCCTCGCCGGCCTCTGGAAGCAGGAGGGGAGCGAGGTCACCGTGGAGCTGTTCGGGAAGGCCTCCCCGGCGCGGAGGGAGGAGATCGCCGCCGAGGCAGAGCTGATGGTCAGCGCCATGAGCGCAGGATCCGAGGCCCCCGCGAAGGTCTCCGTACGCTTCGCGTCAATCCACGGCTGACGCCGCTCTGGTGGTGCGGACGCCGCACGCGGCACGATGCCTGGCATGACGACCGAAAGTGCGCGGGCCGAAAGTGCGCGGGCCAGGAGTGTACGGGCCGAAAGCGCGCGGCCCGGCAGTGCGCCGAACGGCGCCACCGCCCCGTTCCCGGCCGCGCGCGACGCCGACGGGTACCTCACCGCGTCGGGCGCTCCGACGACGTCTTCGAGGCACCGAGATCAGGTGTCATTCGTTCTCCATTGCAGCTGACCGCGTGACCGCCGATGTCACGGCGTGCCGTCACGGCGTGCCGTTACGGATCACGCCGTCGGCGCCGCTCCATGCAGTTGTCCCGATACCAGGAGAGAGCAATGCGGATTCCGATGACCGTCGCGGACTTCCTCGACCGGGCCGAGCTGGGGTTCTCCTCCAGCGCCGGCGTGGTCGACGAGCCGGATCAGCCCGGGCCGCCGGTGCCCGTGTCGACGTACGGGCGGCTGGGTGAGCGGGTTCGGGCCTGGCAGGCGGGCTTCGACCGGCTCGGCGTCGGTGAGGGCGAGCGGGTGGCGGTGGTCAGCCACAACTCGGCGCGGATGCTTGAGCTGTTGTTCGCGGTGCCGATGAGCGGTCGGATCTGTGTGCCGGTCAACTTCCGTCTCAAGCCCGAAGAAATCGACTACGTGCTGCAGCAGAGCGGGGCCTCGGTCCTGCTCGTCGACCCGGAGCTCGACGAGATGCTCTCCGGGATCAAGGTCCGCCATCGGTTCGTCCTCGGTGAGCAGACGGACAGTGAGCTGATGTGCTTCGGCGTCGAGCCGCGCCCGTGGTCGAACCCGGACGAGGACGCCACCGCGACGATCAACTACACGTCGGGCACCACCGCCCGTCCCAAGGGCGTGCAGCTGACCCACCGCAACATCTGGGTCAACGGTCTGACCTTCGGGCTGCACACCCGTGTGTGGGAGCGCGACGTCTACATGCACACGCTGCCGATGTTCCACTGCAACGGCTGGGGAATGCCGTACGTGATGGCCGGACTCGGCGTCAAGCAGGTGGTGCTGCGCAAGGTCGACGGCGCCGAAATCCTGCGTCGCGTGGACGAACACGGTGTCACGCTCATGTGCGGCGCGCCCGCGGTGTGGAACGCGGTGCTCGATGCGGCGACGACATGGCAGGGCGAGATCCCGGGCCGTGACCGCGTACGGATCGTCTGCGCGGGAGCCCCGCCGCCGAGCAAGATGATCCAGCGGATCGGTGAGGAGCTGGGATGGGAGTTCACGCAGATCTACGGCCTGACCGAGACCTCGCCGCTGCTCACCTTCAACCGGGCCCGGCCCGGCGATGCGGACCTGCCGGGGGAGGAGCGGGCGCGCAAGCTGTCCCGCGCGGGGCTGCCGGCGCTCGGGGTCACACTGAAGGTCTCCGACTCCGGTGAGGTCCTGGCCCGGTCGAACGTCGTGCTGGACGGCTACTGGGGCAAGCCGGAGGAGACGGCGGCCGTCCTGGAGGACGGCTGGTTCCACACCGGCGACGGCGGCACGATCGATGAGGCCGACGGGCACCTGACGATCTCCGACCGGAAGAAGGACGTGATCATCACCGGCGGTGAGAACGTCTCGTCGATCGAGGTGGAGGACGCGATCTTCAGCCACCCGGCGGTCGCCGAGGTAGCCGTCATCGGCGTGCCGCACGAGAAGTGGGGCGAGACGATCAAGGCCCTCGTGGTCCTGGCCGAAGGCGCGACGGCACAGGAGTCCGAGATCATCGCCCACTGCAAGCAGCGGATGGCCGGCTACAAGGCACCGACCACGGTCGAGTTCCGCGATGCCATCCCGCGCACGGCCACGGGCAAGATCCAGAAGTTCAAGCTCCGCCAGCCGTACTGGTCCGGTCTCGACCGCGAGGTCAACTGACCGGCGAGCCGTTCCTGGTCGGCTGGAATCTGCCTCGGTTGGAATCTGCGCAGGTCAGGGTGGTGACGAGTCGAAAGGCTCGTCGTGCGCAGATTCCAACCGAGCACACCAGGCAACTGGCAACAGGCCCCTCAGTGCCCGGCCACGCCACCGTTCACAGCGCTGCCCCGATCCGGTCGAACGCCTCGCCCAGGACCGCTGGATGGCTCGCGGCGTTGATCCGGAAGAACCCGGCGTAGGCATCGCCCCCGAAGCCGGCCCCGGGAAGGGTGTGGACCCGGGCGTCGGTGAGGGCGCGGGCGAAGCGCTCCGCCTGGTCCGGCGCAGGGATTCCCGCCCACACCAGATAGGTGGCCTCGGGTACGACGACGTCCACCTGCAGGGGGAGCCGGGAGAGTTCCGTACGGACCAGTTCCACACGCTCGGCGAGCAGGGCACGCAGTGCGGTCAGCCAGCCGGTCCCCTGCTCGTAGCAGGCGACCGTGGCGATGGCACCGAGGCTTCCGGGGCGCCCGAGCAGACCCTGCGGCAGTCCGGCGAGCGCCCCGGCCGTGCGGTCCGAGGCGTAGACCGTGGCGCTCTTCAGGCCGGCGATGTTGAACGCCTTGGACGCCGAGGTGAGGCCGAAGGCCCGGGCCCGGTGCGCGGCGGGATCGGCGAACACGGACCGCGGCTGCCGCGCGAGCCCGAGCGGCATGTGCACCTCGTTCGCGAGCAGCAGCAGATCGTGCTCCAGTACGAGGGAGAGTGCCGCGGAGGTCTCCTCGTCATTCCAGGCCCGCCCTACCGGGTTGTGCGGCTGGCAGAGAATCCAGGCCCCGGCACCGGCTGCGGCGGCAGCGTCGAGCGCTGCGAAGTCGTGACGCCAGCCGGCCGCGTCCCGCAGCAGGGGCACGGCCACCGGCCGCATGCCGGCCTCTTCGATCACCGTGAACAGGTCGCCGTACACCGGTGTCTCCACGATGACGGGGGTGCCGGGCGGCAGCTGGTCCCGCAGGAGTGTCCGGAGCCCGGCCAGTATGTCCGTCGTGCAGCGAAGCCCCGCTGTGGAGGCGTGGTGCTCACGGGCCAGATGGCGTGCGCAGGCCTGCTCCTGCTCGCCGGTGAGGCCGTATCCCGTCTCGCCGTCCCGCACGGCGCGTTCGAGGGCGCTGCGGAGGAACTCCGGTGTCTCCAGATCCATTTCCGCGACACCGAGGCAGATCCGGTCCGGTTCCGGCGGGCCCACCTGCCACTTCAGGGTGCGCCGGCCGCGCAGGACGTCCGCGTCCGCTATGAACCGCGGGGCGTCCGCATGCGGCTCGGCGGCCCCTCGGAGCGGGGTGTCCGCGCGCGTGGGGTGCTCGTCAGTCCGCATCGCGGTCCAGCTCGACATAGAGGCGGGTGCCGCCCTTCCCCTTGGTGCGGCGGCGCACGGTGATGCCGCCCCGGATCTCCTTCGGATGCCGCACGTGGGTGCCGCCGCAGGGGATCTCGATCTCTCCCGAACGCCAGACGAAGACGTCGTCGGCCCCCGGCAGGGGGGTCACGACCGCCTCCCCGGCGGACCCGAGCAGGGCGAGGACACGGCCTTGGATCTCCGGCACCGCCTCGCTGGGGATCGCGCAGCCGAAGTCGAAGCGCGCGGCGCTGTCGCTGATGTGACAGCCGCGGGTCGAGCGCGTCTGGCCGTGCGCCGAGAGGTATTCACCGGTGGCGTGGAACAGGAAGTGCGCCAGGGTGTGCATCTGCATGTTGCGGAAGCGGCGTTCCCAGTCGATCTCCATGGTGACCTCCGCTCCCACCTCCAGCGAACACGGTTCCTCGAACACGTGACAGAACACCGAGTCGATCGTGGCGACTTCACCGTTGGGCAGCTGGTAGGGCCGGCCGCCCGCCTTCTGCACGTCCACCACACGCCGGCCGTCGATGCTTCCCTGGTCGGCGACCTGCCCGCCGGACTCGGCGTAGAACAGCGACCGGTCGAAGACCGCATGGTGCCCCTCGACCGCCAGCACGACTGCCGTCGCGGTCGTCGCGTACGGGTCGTGGTGGTAGACCTGGGCAGTGGCGGGAGCCTTGCTCCACAGGGCGGGGCTAATCATCGGTCCGTCCTCCGTTCAGCAGCGTGGTTCCGTACAGTTCGCCGCGGTCGGCGAAGAAGGTGAGGATGTCGCCGTCGGCGGACGGGCTCAGGTCCGCGGCGAGTTGGCCCGCGCCCATGAAGCAGACGCCGGACGATCCGCCCACGCTCAGGCCTCTGGCGGCCAGCTCCCGGACTCCGTCGCAGGCCTGCGCGTCGGACACCTGGTAGACGCCGCTGACCCGGGTCCTGGCCGCGTCGATCACGGCGGGGATCCGGTTCTGATTGCCGGTTCCGCGCAGGATGCTCCGGGCCGGCGAGCCGCCGAAGGTGATCGAACCCTCGCGGTCCGCCACGTAGGAGGGTATGCCCTTGGCCTCCAGCATCGCGGACAGCGCGGAGAAGTGGCCGCCGCTGCCCACGCAGAAGATTCCGGCGGTGATCCGGGAGAAGTCGAGGACGCCCATCAGGTGCGGCACCACCCAGCGGGTGTACACCTGCGGGTTGAGCGGGCTGTCGTTCTGGTTGGTCCAGTAGAAGTCGGGGTGCTCGGACAGGATGGTCCGCAGCAGGTCGTCTCGGGCCTGCTGGCTGCCGAGGACCGGATGCGGGGTCCCGGCGATGTGAAGGACCCCGCCGACCAGTTCGATCTTCCGTCGGGTGATGTCCGGGATGCCGGGATCGGTGACCAGGTGCACGGGGTGTCCGAGCAGCCGGCCGGCTACCGCCAGGCCGAGTCCGAGGGAGCCCGAGGTGGACTCGACCACGGTCTGGCCCTCGGCGAGCAGTCCCTGCTCACGGGCCAGCAGGAGCAGCCCAAGACCGAGGATCGACTTGAAGCTGGACTCGGTGGCCGGGCTGCCGTGGATCGCGCGCAGCCGCAGTCCGCCCGTCTCGAAGCCGCCGCAGTCCACGGTGCTCAGCCGGCTGAGCTCTTCGATGAGTTCGTAGGGGTCGGGGCCGCGGTGGGGCAGCACCGAAGGGTGGGACCGGCTCACTTCTTGCCCTCCAGGAGGTTCTTGGCCCAGAAGATCGAAACGAGCAGCACGCCGATGCCCGCCATTTGCACCAGGCTGAGACGCTGGTCGAACAGGACCAGGCCGTAGACGGCCGCGGCGACCGGCTGCAGCAGCACGAAGAGCGCGGCGAGCTGGAGCGGCAGGTACTTCACGGCGTGTGCCATCAGGGTCTGGCCGAGCAGCTGAGACGTCACCGCCAGGGCGATCAGCACGAGCCAGCCCTTCACGCTGGTGGGCCACATGCTCTCGCCGAGTACGGCCGCCACCGCGAAGCAGGCGACGCCGCAGACCAGGCTGAGGGTGGCCATGATGCGGGTGGCTTCGTGGCGTTCGCGCAGCCCCTTGGCCACGACGAGGAACAGCGCGTAGAACACCGCGGTGGCCAGTGCGAGGAGGTCCCCGCGCAGATGCTCGGGGTCGAGGCCCGTCCCGAGGATGACCAGGATGTACAGGCCGGCCAGCGCGAGCAGGGCGGGCAGGGCGAGCCGCCACGGCAGCCGGTCCCCGAAGAGGAGGAGGCAGAGCGGGGCGATGATGAACGGCACCAGATTGGCCAGGAGGTTCGCCTCGGCCAGCGAGGTGAAGAGGAACGAGATGTTCCACAGGCACAGGTCGGCGGCGAGGAACAGCCCGCCCAGGACGATGAGGAGCTGGTCGCGCCGCCCGATCCGAGCGGTGGCGCCCGGTTGGCCGGTGCCGGAGGCGGTGGGGGCGGAGGCGTTCAGGCGGGTGCGGCGGGCGGCCGCCAGCGACATGCCGAGCAGCATGGGCGCGGCGAGCAGCGAACGGTAACCACCGGTGGCCACCGGACCCACTTCGCTGATCCGGACGAAGACGCCGCCGAGGGCCAGGCAGCAGACCGCGAGGAGCACCATGAGCTGGGAGCGGGCGCGGTGGCCCGGCTGTTCCTCCGCCGCGGGTTCCGGCCCGTCCGGGACGGTGCCGGGGGCCTCGTGTCCCGGCTCTGTCGTCGAGTCCGTCGTGACGGTGCGGCTCATGAGCGCCCCGACTCCTTCAGTGTGTAGAGGTCGCTGTCGTAGCCGAGAGAACGCAGTTCTCGCCGGGATTCGGCGACGCGAAGATCGTGGTCCGTCTGGTGCTTCGAGAAGATGAGCCCGGCCAGCGTTCCGCTGTGCGCCACGCACACACCGAGTGCCCCCCATTCCCTTTTGACTGCCATGAGGTCCTCCAAGGACTTCTTGGGGAGCCGGTCATTGTGCAGTTCGCTGCTGAGCGTCGCAATTTCTGCGGCCGCCTTGCCGTCGTTCGCGAGGAGCGCCGCGTCGAGTTCGCGGAAGAGCCGCTCGTAGACACGGGCCTTCCCCGGGTCCTCCGGGACTTCCCGGTGGAATTCATCCGTCCGCACCCAGCCGCCCTCGTCCACCCCGACGATGCTCCAGCGCAAATCAGTGTGATATTGCGTGATCAGGGTCTGTGACCGCTGGGCGCAGGAGGCGATTCCGGGGTGCAGCAGATAGTCGCCGTATTCGAGCCGTCGGGCCACGGAGAGCGCGAGCGCGTGCGCCACCGGCGCCGGGGTCGCCGGGTAGGCCTCCCGGATGCAGAGCAGTGCGACGGCCAGGATGTCGGCGGTCGAGCTCGCATGTCCTTTGGCCACGGGAATGTTCGACGTGATGTCGATGGTGATGCCGGAGGTGGAGAGGCCCAGTTCGGCGCTGAGGGTCTCGAAGGCGGAGAGTGCCTTGGTCCGGTCGGCCGGGCTGATCGTGAGCGCTTGGGTGCCATGGCTCTCGGCTCGCCGGAGCCGCGCTGCGCAGGTCAACTCCTCGACCGGCGCCGTGAAGAGGAAGTGCTCGAACCCGTTCGCGCCCGCGGTGTAGCCCTGAAGTATTTCTCCGAATGCGCCGTGGACGGCGCTGACGATCTTGTCGTGCATGGCGTCGTTGTACGTGGCATCGAGTGCCCCCGGCAACCAAAGGCAACCTACTGGCAGCCATAAGTCGGGAGCGGCGCGGGGCTGGGCGTGAACCGCGTCACGTGCGAGCTTGTGTCAGTTGTCCCGTTAGGCACCCATTTCGATATCACCTGCCTTACCGGTGCCGAAAGGCGTACTTATATGAAATCCCCGTGATGGTCGATGTTCAAGGCTTGGCAAAATCGCCTAAGTGCCGCCGTGTGGGCCGAATTATTTCGCGCCATTGGCGCGATGTTTTCGCTCGGTAGGGGTGAGTTGCTCGATGCCATTCCTCCCGCTTACGTTTCATCCCATGATCGAGACGCGTCATCTCCGCACGCTGCGTGCCGTTGCGGAATCGGGCTCTTTTGCTGCCGCGGCGCGGCAGCTGGGCTGTACCCAGCCGGCCGTGAGCCAGCAGATGAAAGCCCTCGAACTGGCCATGGGTACTCCGCTTCTGATACTCACGGGCCGCGAGATACGGCTCACCGAGGCCGGTGCGGCCCTGGTGCGGCATTCGGTCGGGGTGCTGACCGGACTCCACGCGGCCGAGGAGGAGATGGCGGCATTCGCGGGGCTGCGCGCCGGCCGGGTCCGGCTCACCTCCTTCCTGAGCGGTACTTCGGCACTCATACCGTCCGCCCTCGCCGCGATGCGCGCCGCCCATCCGGGCATAGAGGTGTCCCTGTCGTCGTCGCCGCCTCCGCGCTCCATCGACCTCCTTCGCAGCGCCGACTGCGACATCTCCCTTGCCTTCCGCTACTCGGAGATCCCCGGCGCGGGCACGAAGACGCAGGCCGAGTGGCAGGACCTCGTGGTCCGCCCGCTCCTCGCGGATCCCCTGGTCGTGTTGGTGCCGGATACGCATCGCCTCGCGGAGGCGGAACAAGTGGAACTGGCCCAACTGGCCGACGAATCCTGGGTCATGGGCTGCAGTCGCTGTCACAGCCATCTGTTGCGGCTGTGCGGGCAGGCCGGTTTCGAACCGCGCGCGGAGTACAGGACGGACGACTACCAGACCGTGATCGGACTGGTCGCGGCGGGCCTCGGAGTCGCCGTCCTGCCGGAGCTGGCCCTCAGCGGGCCGCTGACGAGGGGAATCCGGCTGCTCCGCCTGGAGCCCGTCGTGCACCGGGAGGTGGTAGCCCTGTCCATGCCGGGCTTCCCCTCCGTCCCGGCGGTCGGACTCATGCTCCGCGAACTGGAACGCTCCGCCACCCGCCTGGCGGGCTCGTCACCGGTTCGCCCCGGCCGCCGGTGACGCGCGGCTCGGGAGCTGCCGGGGGAGGAGCGGGCGGGCGCGCGGGCTGTCTCGGCCGCGTCAGCGCGTCAGCCCGCCGATGCCCCCAGCGTCCTGCTGCGTCGCGACACCGCCGCGCGCAGGACCCGCTTGCCCTCGTTGGACAGGGCGAGGGCGCCGCGCAGCCCCGAGCCCGATTCGTCGGCGAGCATCTCCAGCAGCGCGGCCTGGCGGCGCTGCTCGCCGAGGGTGAGCGGGCCGATGCCGTCCGTGCCACCGGTGCGGTACGCGGCGATACGGGCTTCGTCGACGGCCGGGGCGCCGTCCAGCAGCTGGTGGACGGCGAGCAGTACGGTCGAGCACTCGTCGGACCAGGCGCGCAGCGCCTCGCCGCAGTAGGTCTCGGGGATGTGCTCCACCAGCCGCATCGCGTACTCGGCGAGTTCGCAGTCCGGGGTGATCCGGCTCACCCGGATTCCGGCGGCGCGCAGCTGGCCGAGCCAGCGGTCCCCTCCCTCGACGGCGACCCAGAGGGGGCGCAGCACCGACTCATCGGCGTCGAGGCCGAGGCCTTCGACGCCTTCGAGGAGGGGCAGGCAGCGGTCTACACAGGCGACGGCGCTCGCGGCGAGGGCACGCTCGTCCGCGCGGGCGATCAGTTCCACCAGGCTCATGTTTCGTACTGCGCCATAGGGCCGACTCCCGTCACAGCAGCACCTCCCGCACCACCTCCGGCACCGCGGCCGGCTCGGCGCAGGAGTGCGACGAGCCCGGCCTGAGCCTCGGCCGGGCCCGGCGGCAGGACCTACGCGGGCAGGTGCGCCTCGATCGCGGCGACGACCTCGGGGGACTCGGGCTCGGTACGGGGACGGAAGCGCGCCACGACCTCGCCGGCGGGGGAGATCAGGAACTTCTCGAAGTTCCACTGGATGTCCCCCGCCTCGCCGTCGGCGTCCGGGACCTTCACCAGTTCCTGGTAGAGGGCGTGCCGGTTCTCGCCGTTGACCTCGGACTTCTCCAGCATCGGGAAAGTGACGCCGAAACCGGCCGCGCAGAAGGTCTGGATGTCCTCGGCGTTGCCGGGCTCCTGCCCGCCGAACTGGTTGCAGGGCACCCCGATGACGGTGAAGCCCTTCTCCTCGTACGTGAACTGCAGGCGGGCGAGCCCCGAGTACTGGGGGGTGAGCCCGCACTGGGAGGCCGTGTTCACCAGCAGGATCACCTTGCCCTTGTGGGCGCCGAGGCTGGTGGGCTCGTCGGACAGACTGGTCAGAGGGATGTCGTAAAGGCTCATCGGGCTCTCCTGGCTTGGAAGCGGACAACGGCTCCGAGCCTAAGGGCTGTCCGGCGCGTGCCCCGGCGGCCGCACCCCCGCTACGCGCCCGTACCGATCAGCTCGTCCGCCGGGTCGTTGACCGGCTGGGGCATGCCCGTGAGGTCCATGACGAACAGGGGTATCCCCAGGTCGTCCGCGCGGGCGCGGGCGTCCTGCGTGTATCCGGCGAGCGCGAAGTAGACGCTGGTCGCGGAAGCCGTGAGTCCGTTCAGCCAGACGCACTCCACCGCCCGCACCCCGGCGGGCCCGGTGGTCGGGTCCACCTGCGCGACCAGCCCCGGAGCCCGCAGGTCCACGGCCGCCGAGGGGATCGGCCGCCCGTCGGGCTGCCGTACGTCCTGGAAGCCGAGCCAGCGCAGATACAGCGCGGCGGTGGCCACCGCGTCGCGGGCCGTACGGATGGTCACCGGGCGGAACGCGGGGCGCGGCACCGGGGCCGTCGGCGGCAGCGGTATGTGCGCCGGCTGCGGATCGCGCCGATCGGCGGTCGCCCGGGCAGGATCGGCCGCCCCGGGAGACGTGTCGCTCACACCGCCGCTCCGGTACTCGGCCCGCTCGGCCCGTTCGCCCGGGTGCAGGGGATGAACGGGACGAACGCCGTGTACGGGGTGTACCGGAATCCGCACCACCGTCCCGCACGATCCGCACCCCAGCTCGGGCTGCGGCCACTCGCTCTCCCGCCCGCACGACTCGCAGCGCACCGCCACCCAGCTGTCCGACCAGGTCCGATGGGTCAGCGGCTCCGGCGGCGCCGTCAGGTTCAGCGGCGGATTGACCGGGCTCCCGCAGGCGCAGGGGAAGACCGGGGCGGTGTAGCCGTTCTCGCGCAGGCACGCCGGGCAGCGCACCGGTACCGCTTCCGCCATGAGACCTGGACCCCCTCCGTCGCTGTGCGTAGGTACATGCTCCACCACCCGCCACCGCCGGGGCGAGCATGCCCGCCATTTCCGGTGGATTCCCGCCGGAGGCTCGGTCATTTGTGCAACGCACCGAGCGAGACGCGGCTTTTGGTGGCATCCGGGGTCTCGAAGCGCCTTGACGTCAGGGAAGTCGCCACTTAGCTTGTTCCGTATAGCAGAACAAAACTTCCGGATGACGGAAAAGCCTGACCGCCAGACCCGCAGGAGAACCTGATGCCTCGTATGACAGCCGCCGCCGCTGCAGTTGAGATCCTCAAGCTCGAGGGTGTCGAACAAGCGTTCGGCGTGCCCGGTGCTGCGATCAACCCGTTCTACCGCGAGCTCAAGAACGTGGGCGGCATCAAGCACACGCTGGCCCGCCACGTCGAGGGCGCTTCCCACATGGCCGAGGGCTACACGCGTGCCAAGGCGGGCAACATCGGTGTCTGCATCGGTACCTCGGGCCCGGCCGGCACCGACATGATCACCGGCCTGTACTCCGCGATCGCGGACTCGATCCCGATCCTGTGCATCACCGGTCAGGCTCCGGTCTCGAAGCTCCACAAGGAGGACTTCCAGGCCGTCGACATCGCCTCGATCGCCAAGCCGGTCACCAAGAAGGCCACCACGGTCCTGGAGGCCGCCCAGGTTCCGGGTGTGTTCCAGGAGGCCTTCCACCTGATGCGCTCCGGCCGTCCCGGCCCGGTCCTGATCGACCTGCCGATCGACGTCCAGCTCACCGAGATCGAGTTCGACCCGGAGACCTACGAGCCGCTGCCGGTCTACAAGCCGCGCGCCACCCGCGCCCAGGCCGAGAAGGCCCTGCGCTTCCTGCTGGAGTCCGAGCGCCCGCTGATCGTCTCCGGTGGCGGCATCATCAACGCCGACGCCTCCGACCTGCTGGTCGAGTTCGCCGAGCTGACGAACATCCCGGTCATCTCCACCCTGATGGGCTGGGGCACCATCCCGGACGACCACGAGCTGGCCGCGGGCATGGTCGGCGTCCAGACCTCGCACCGCTACGGCAACGCGACCTTCCTGGAGTCCGACGTCGTCATCGGCATCGGCAACCGCTGGGCCAACCGTCACACCGGCTACAACCTCGACGCGTACCGCGGCGACCGCAAGTTCGTCCACGTCGACATCGAGCCCACCCAGATCGGCAAGATCTTCGCCCCGGACTTCGGCATCGCCTCCGACGCCAAGGCCGCGCTGGAGCTCTTCATCGAGGTCGCGAAGGACCTCAAGGCCGAGGGCAAGCTGCCGGACTTCTCCGCCTGGGCCGCCTCCGCCCAGGAGCGCAAGGCCACCCTGCAGCGCCGTACGCACTTCGACAACATCCCCATGAAGCCGCAGCGCGTCTACGAGGAGATGAACAAGGCGTTCGGTCCCGAGACCCGCTACGTCACCACCATCGGCCTCTCCCAGATCGCCGGCGCGCAGATGCTGCACGTCTACAAGCCGCGCAACTGGATCAACTGCGGCCAGGCCGGCCCGCTCGGCTGGACCATCCCGGCCGCCATCGGTGCCGCCACCGCGGACCCGGAGACCCCGATCGTCGCCCTCTCCGGCGACTACGACTTCCAGTTCATGATCGAGGAGCTCGCGGTCGCCGCGCAGCACAAGGTCCCCTACGTCCACGTCCTGGTGAACAACGCCTACCTGGGCCTGATCCGTCAGGCGCAGGGCGGCCTCGGCATCAACTTCGAGGTCAACCTCGAATTCGAGAACATCAACACCCCGGAGCTCGGCGTCTACGGCGTCGACCACGTCAAGGTCGCCGAGGGGCTGGGCGTCAAGGCCATCCGCGTCACCGACCCGAACGAGCTGGGCGCCGCCTTCGAGCAGGCCAAGAAGCTGGCCCAGGAGTTCCAGGTCCCGGTCGTCGTCGAGGCCATCCTGGAGCGCGTCACCAACATCTCGATGAGCAAGACCGTCGACATGAGCGACGTCACCGAGTTCGAGGAGCTCGCGACCGAGCCGGGCCACGCCCCGACCGCGATCAAGGCCCTGAAGGTCTGACCACCCGGTCCGGCTGTACGCGGCGACCCCCGTCCCTCCGCGAGGAGGGCGGGGGTCGCTCCGCGTTCCGGCGCCGCCCAGCCCCGTACGGCGGCGTCCGTTCGGGGCTCCGCCGCGTGTGTCGGCCGTCGGCGCCCCGGGCGGGGCGGCCCGGCACAGGACACTGGCCGGGCCTGCCGCAGCCGCGGGGGCCGCTGGAGAGCGAGCTGGCCGGGGCGGCGGGGGCGTCGACGGGCGGGCAGGGCGGCGACGGCTCCGTCGAGGCCGCGGCCGAGGTCGAGCGCGGGGGATACCGCCAGGAGCTGAAGCGCACGCTGGGCCCCTTCCAGGTGTTCGCGATCTCGTTCGCGTTCTTCGGCGCCGGGATCGTGGTGATGGTCTCCTGTGGTCTACGCGATGTCGCGCGACGCGCGGTCCCCCGCGCACCGGCTGATGCGGCGGGTGGACCCCCGTACGCAGACGCCGGTCCCGGCGATCCTCCTGATCCTCGCGCTCGGGTTCGTCCTGATGGTCGCGCTGCCCGGCGCGGCACTGCTGGAGCTGATCACGGCGTCGACGATCCTGCCGGCCCTCATCTACGGCGCGACGATCGTCCTCTACCTGGCCGTACGCGGCCGCCTGGGCCGTCAGGAGGGCGCCTTCGGCCTCGGACGCCTCGAACTGCCGGTCGCGGTCTGCGCGCTGGCCTGGACCCTGCTCGCGCTGCTCGCGCTGTTCGTCCTCGTGACGCCGCGGGAGGCGCTGGTCCCCGTCGTGGTCGTGGCCGGCCTGCTCCTCCTGGGAGGGCTGTTCTTCCTCGGCACGCTGATGTTCCACCGAGAGGCGCTGGACACCGAACCCGGCGGCGACTCCTTCCGGTGGGGCGCCCGAGAGTGGTTTCGCCCGGGCACGACAAAGCGCCGAGTCACGGGACCGTCCGTGACTCGGCGCTCTGGTTGTTACCGCCCGACGGGGCGAGGCTGGCGCGACAGGACGTTCGCGCCGCCGGGCGGAGTGTGTGGGGAGGAGTTCACCTCCTCGTACAGGGGGCTCTGTGCGTGGCCCCTGTACGGAGAGGAGTGGCTGGGACCGTGGCGGGCGGGCGACGAGAACTCCGGCACCGTCTCCCTCAGGTCAAGAGACGGGCCTTGAGAACCCATTACCACCGCACTGGCTCGCACGCCTGCCACGGTCCTCGTCCTGCCCTCGCCGCGTACCACCCCTCATCCGGGTCCACGGGTCGGGCTCAGCACCCGGAGCCTGACCTCCCGTCAGGCCCCCGGTACAGCTGTGTGGCTCAGGCGTCGCGCAGGGCGCGCACGGCCTCCTCGACGCGCTTGCCGTAGTCGGCGTCGGCGGCGTGGAAGTGAGCCAGGTTCTTCTCGATGACGTCCTCAAGGGTGACCTGGGACAGGCCGCCGGCGATGTTCGCCACCAGACGCTGCTTCTCGGCCTCCGACATCAGGCGGTAGAGCTCACCGGCCTGGAAGAAGTCGTCGTCCTTGGTATGGGCCGGGGCCTCGTGGGTGCCCGTGTAGCCGGAGACGGCCTTCGGGGCGCCGAGCGCGAGACCGGTCTCCGCCGGACCCTGGTACGAGTTGGGCTCGTAGTTCTTGTCGTGGCGCGAACCGTTGCGCAGCGCCATGACACCGTCGCGGCCGTAGTTCTCGGCCTTCGTCGCCTTCGGGGCGTTGACCGGCAGCAGGGTGTGGTTCACACCGAGGCGGTAGCGCTGGGCGTCGGCGTACGCGAAGAGACGGCCCTGGAGCATCTTGTCCGGCGAGGCGGTGATGCCCGGGACGAAGTTGTTCGGGGAGAAGGCGGACTGCTCGACCTCGGCGAAGACGTTGTCCGGGTTGCGGTCGAGGACCAGACGGCCCACGCGCTGCAGCGGGTAGTCGCTGTGCGGCCACACCTTGGTGAGGTCGAACGGGTTGAAGCGGTAGTCCGCGGCCTCGGCGGCGGGCATGATCTGGACGTAGAGGGTCCAGCTCGGGTTCACACCGCGCTCGATCGCCTGCAGCAGGTCGGTCTGGTGCGAGTTCGCGTCCTGGCCGACGAGCTCGGCGGCCTGCTCGCCCGACAGGCAGCGGATGCCCTGGTTCGTCTTGAAGTGGTACTTGACGAAGAAGGCCTCGCCCTGCTCGTTCGTCCACTGGTAGGTGTGGGAGCCGTAGCCGTTCATGTGACGGTACGAGGCGGGGATGCCGCGGTCACCCATCAGCCAGGTGATCTGGTGCGTCGCCTCCGGGGCGTGCGCCCAGAAGTCCCAGACGTTGTCCGCCTCCTGCTTGCCCGTGAAGGGGTCGCGCTTCTGGGAGTGGATGAAGTCGGGGAACTTGATCGGGTCCTTGATGAAGAACACCGGGGTGTTGTTGCCGACGAGGTCGTAGTTGCCCTCTTCGGTGTAGAACTTCAGCGCGAAGCCGCGCGGGTCGCGGACCGCGTCCGCGCCACCGAGCGAGTCGGCCACGGTGGAGAAGCGCAGGAAGGTCTCGGTCTTCTTGCCGACCGTGTTCAAGAACGCGGCGCTGGTGTACGCGGTGACGTCGTCGGTCACCTCGAAGTAGCCGTACGCGGCCGAGCCGCGGGCGTGCACCACGCGCTCCGGGATGCGCTCACGGTTGAAGCGGGCAAGCTTCTCGAGGAGCTGCTGGTCCTGGACCAGGAGCGGGCCACCGACGCCGGCGGTGGCGGAGTTCTGATTGTCGGCGACCGGGGCGCCGGACTCGGTCGTCAGCGTGCGCTTCGACATGGTGACCTTCCGTACGGGTAACTGCTGACGGAAAGTGTCTTCCGTCATGCGGAACAGCCTAATTTCGGCAGGAACTAAACGTCAACAGTCTGTTGAACGAAGTTGAAGAGAGGTGATCCGGACGGTGCCGGCGCTTGGGCGCGACAGGACAGGTGTCAGCACCGGCACCATCCGGAGACTCAGGTCCCCGAGACGGGGAGGGGGCTCAGATCCGAGCTCAGATCTGGGCGCCGGAGAGGCGCTCGACGGCGCGGAGCAGGGCCGAGTGGTCCAGGCCGCCGTCGCCCTGGGCGCGCAGCGAGGCGACCAGCTGGGCGACGACCGCGCCGACCGGGAGGGCCGCACCGACGTTGCGGGCGGCGTCGGTGACGATGCCCATGTCCTTGTGGTGCAGGTCGATCCGGAAACCGGGCTTGAAGTCGCGGTTCAGGAAGTTGTCCTTCTTGCGGGTCAGGACCGTGGAGCCGGCCAGACCGCCGTTGAGGACGTCGAGGGCGGCCTGGAGGTTCACGCCGGACTTCTCGAGGAAGACGACGGCCTCGGCGCACGCCTGGATGTTCACCGCGACGATGAGCTGGTTGGCGGCCTTCACCGTCTGGCCGGAGCCATGCGGGCCGCAGAGCACGATGACCTTGCCGAGGGCCTCGAGGATCGGCAGGGCCTCGTCGAAGTCGGCCTGCTCGCCACCCACCATGATCGACAGGACGGCCTCGATGGCGCCGGCCTCGCCGCCGGACACCGGGGCGTCGATGACGCGGATGCCCTTCTCGGCAGCGTTCTTCGCGAGGTCGATCGAGGTCTGCGGGGTGATCGACGACATGTCGATGATCAGCGCACCGGACTTGGCGTTCTCCAGGATGCCGTTCTCGCCGTAGGAGATGGCCTCGACCTGCGGGGAGGCGGGCACCATCGTGATGATGACGTCGGCGTCCTTGACGGCTTCGGCGATCGAGCCCGCGGCGGCGCCGCCGGCGGCGGCCAGGCGGTCCAGCTTGTCCTGCTCCAGCGTGAAGCCGGTGACCGAGTAGCCGGCCTTCAGGAGGTTCTCGGCCATGGGGGAGCCCATGATGCCGAGACCGATCCACGCGATCTTGGGGAGGTTGCTCATGATGAGGGTCCTTCTCTTAATACTTCGTACGAAAAGTGCGAGAGGTGCCTGGCCGATCGCCCGGACTTTGTCCTCTTACTTGGCGGCGCGGGCCTCGGCCGGCAGCCAAGCGAAGGACGCGGCAGCGTCGGCGGCCTTGTACTCCAGGCCTACGTAGCCCTCGTATCCGGCCTTCTTCAGCTGGTCGAGCAGCTCCTCGAGGGGCAGCTCGCCGGTGCCGGGGGCACCGCGTCCGGGCTTGTCCGCGATCTGGACGTGCCCGGTCTTGGCGGCGTACTTTTCGATGACCTCGGAGAGGTCCTCATCGTTCATCGCCAGGTGGTACAGGTCGAGCAGGAACTTGGCGTTGCCGAGGCCGGTGGCCTCGTTCACCTTGTCCACCACCTCGATGCCGGCCGGGGCGCTCACCAGCGGGTAGAGCGGCGACTCGGGCTTGTTGAGGGTCTCGATCAGGAGGATCGCGCCGACGCGGTCCGCGGCCCGGGCCGCGACGACCAGGTTCTTCAGGGCGAGCTCGTCCTGTACGGCCGGGTCCACGCCTTCGACGCGGTTGCCGTACAGGGCGTTCAGCGCCTTGCAGCCGACCGAGGCCGCGAAATCGGCGGCCACGTTGATGTTGGCGTTGAAGCGCTCCGACTCCTCACCGGGAACCGAGACCGCACCGCGGTCCGGGCCCGGCAGCTGGCCGGCGTAGAAGTTCAGGCCCACCAGCTGCGTGCCGGCGTCCTCAAGAGCCTTCTTGAGGGCGTCGAGCTCCGCCTGGGCGGGGGTGGGGGTCTCGATCCAGGGCCACCACAGCTCGACCGCCGTGAAGCCCGCCGCGGCGGCGGCCGCGGGACGCTCCAGGAGCGGGAGTTCCGTGAAGAGGATCGAAAGGTTCACATCGAAGCGCTGGTCCGTGTATCCCATGAGGGGTGTGCGCTCCTTCCGTATTGCGGAAGTTATTTTCTGCTTGATGGAAGACTGCATGGGGTCCCGCGCCGATGTCAAGTGCGGACTCCCGAAAAATCCTGACCGCGGGGTAGCTTGACGGCGTGCGATTGAGAGTGGAGTTCACGACCGAGCCCTTCGATCTGGAAGAGGCTCCTGCCCATGCCGTGGCGGCCCGCGAGGTCATCCAGAAGGCCCAGCTGGACGCGGTGGACGTCGGGCCGTTCGGAAACACAGCCGAGGGGGAGGCGGGTCAGGTGCTGGCCGCGGTGGGCGCGCTGCTGCGCGACTCCCTGGAGGCCGGAGCGACCCGCGTGTCGCTCCAGGTCAATGTGATCGGCGAGGAGACGCCATGACCGAGCCCCGCGACCACCCGTTCATCACCGCGGTCAAGCCGCTCGTCGACGCCATGGGCGGCGAGCTGATGGATCCCGCCCAGGCGCAGCCCGACGACGTCGTGCTCAGCTGGGAGGGCCAGGACCTGCTGGCCGTGCGCCTGCCCCAGCTCTCGGACTCGCTGGATCACATCCTTGCGGCCCTGGAGCGCCGGCACGGCGTACCGTTGTCGCAGCTCGACCGCAAGTCCAAGCAGGACGTCGTGCGGATACTGGAGGCGCGGGGCGCCTTCTCCGTGCGGCACGGTGTGGAAACGGTCGCGGGTGCCCTGGGTGTAAGCCGCTTCACGGTCTACAACTACTTGAACAGGGACGCCGGCACTCAGGCGAAGGCCAACAAGAGCAGCCGGCAGCGAAGCCAGGAGTGAACGTCGTCTGACCCATGGTGACGAGCCGCCGCCCAATTCACCCGGGCGGCGGCTTTTGTGTACGGGAAGTTTCAACAAAGTGTTGACGCCGTGTTGCCGAGGGCGTTAGCTATGCGCAGCCCGTCAAAGCAACAACAGGCCACGGAGGCCTACCGTGACTTCGAGTCCGACCCCGGGTCTCACCCGGTTCAACGCCTTGGACGACGGCGCGGCCGCGGCCGAGCTGCACGAGGTGTGCGCCAGTTCGGCATGGGGGAGCAAGCTGCTCGCCCAGCGCCCCTTCACCAGCGTCGAGTCCCTGTTCGCCGCGAACGAGTCCGCCATGGCGGAGCTCACCGCGCAGGACCTGGGTGACGCGATGGGTGGCCACGCGCCGATCGGCCGGCCGAAGCCGGGAGACCCGACCTCCGCCCGCGAGCAGCGTGGCATGGCCGGTGCCTCGGAGGAGCTCAAGAGCGAGCTCCTCGAACTCAACCTGGCGTACCAGGAGAAGTTCGGCCACGTCTTCCTCATCTGCGCCACCGGCGCGACCGGTGAGTTCATGCGGGACGCGGTCAAGGTCCGGATCGACAACTCGCCGGAGCAGGAGCGGGAAATCGCCCGCGGCGAGCTCGTCAAGATCAACAAGATCCGCCTGACCCGCCTCGTAGAACTCGCAGAGGGAGAGTGACCATGAGCACCGAGACCACCGCGTCGGTGTCCACGCACATCCTGGACACCAGCATCGGAAAGCCCGCCGAGGGCGTCGCCATCTCCCTATCGGCCCGTACCGGGCTCGACGGAGAGTGGGCGGCCCTGGGCGGCTCCGCCACCGATGCGGACGGGCGCTGCAAGGACCTGCCCGCCCTGCCGGAGGGCACCACACACGTGCGTCTCGACTTCGAGACCGAGACGTACTTCTCCAAGAAGCAAGCCGCCGAGGCACAGCAGGACGCCCCCCGCGTAAGGGACAGCGGTCCGTTCTTCCCCGAGGTCACCATCACCTTCGCGGTGAACCCGGGCGAGCACTACCACGTACCGCTGCTGCTCAACCCGTTCGGCTACTCCGTTTACCGAGGGAGCTAGCATGGCCACCATTCTGGGCCAGAACCAGTACGGCAAAGCAGAGAACCGCGTAGTCAAGATCACGCGGGACGGCGACACCCACCACATCAAGGACCTGAACGTCTCGGTCGCCCTCTCCGGCGACATGGACGACGTCCACTACTCCGGCTCGAACGCCAACTGCCTGCCGACGGACACCACCAAGAACACGGTGTACGCGTTCGCCAAGGAATACGGAATCGAGTCCGCCGAGCAGTTCGGCATCCACCTCGCGCGCTGGTTCGTCACCAGCCAGGAGCCGATCAAGCGGGCGCGCATCCGGATCGAGGAGTACGCCTGGGACCGGATCGCCACGTCCGACGCCAACTCCAAGTTCATCGGCGCCGACGAGGTGAACCACTCCTTCGTCCGCAAGGGCATGGAGACCCGCGTCACCCAGATCACGTACGACGGTCAGAACTGGGAGGTCATCTCCGGCCTCAAGGACCTGATCGTCATGAACTCCACGAACTCCGAGTTCTGGGGTTACGTGAAGGACAAGTACACGACCCTGCAGGAGGCGTACGACCGCATCCTGGCCACCCAGGTATCGGGTCGCTGGCGCTTCAACTGGACCGACGACGAGCAGCGGATGCCCAACTGGGAGAAGTCCTACGCCGAAACCAAGAAGCACATGCTTCAGGCCTTCGCGGAGACCTACTCCCTCTCGCTGCAGCAGACCCTGTACCAGATGGGTTCGCGCATCATCAACCACCGTTCGGAGATCGACGAGGTCCGCTTCTCGCTCCCGAACAAGCACCACTTCCTCGTGGACCTTGAGCCGTTCGGCCTCAAGAACGACAACGAGGTGTACTTCGCCGCGGACCGTCCGTACGGTCTGATCGAGGCCACTGTTCTCCGGGACGGCGTTGACGCCCGTATCCCCGTGGACATGACCAACCTCTGATGCGGCACGCGTGTCCCGGGGCTCCGCAGTGGCCCCGGGACGACGCGACACGCAACCGCTTCCTGAATCGGCACCCGGACGCATCGCGCGGGGCGGCAGTACTGTCAGCTGTCAAGGCCCCCGGCTCCGGCACTCAAATCTCCTGGGCCTTGCCGTGCCCGCACCGCCACTGAAAGCACGAGGAAGTCCCATGGCAGCATCGGCAGCCCCTGACAGCGCGGTCGAGCGCATCGTCATCGAGAACTGTGCGATCGCGACGGTCGACGCGAACGACACCGAGTACGCCTCGGGGTACGTGGTCGTCGCCGGCAACAAGATCGAGTCGATCGGTGCGGGCAAGGCCCCCGAGAACCTCGAGAACGTGGTCCGCCGCATCGACGGCACCGGGCACCTCGTGACCCCGGGTCTGGTCAACACGCACCACCACTTCTACCAGTGGATCACGCGTGGCCTGGCCACCGACCACAACCTCTTCAACTGGCTCGTCGCGCTGTACCCGACGTGGGCGCGCATCGACGAGCAGATGACGTACACGGCCGCCCAGGGCTCCCTGGCGATGATGGCCAAGGGCGGCGTCACCACCGCCATGGACCACCACTACGTCTTCCCCAAGGGCTCCGGCGACCTCTCCGGCTCGATCATCCGCGCCGCGTCCGAGATGGGTGTCCGATTCACCCTCGCCCGCGGCTCGATGGACCGCAGCGAGAAGGACGGCGGCCTGCCGCCGGACCACGCCGTCGAGACCCTCGAAGGCGCGCTCGCCGACACCGAGGCGACCGTCAAGAAGCACCACGACTACTCCTTCGACGCGATGACCCAGGTCGCCGTCGCCCCGTGCTCCCCCTTCTCGGTCTCGACCGAGCTGCTGAAGCAGGGTGCCGAGCTGGCCCGCCGACTGGGTGTGCGCATGCACACGCACGGCTCGGAGACCGTCGAGGAAGAGCAGTTCTGCAAGGAACTGTTCGGCATGGGCCCGACCGACTACTTCGAGTCGACCGGCTGGCTCGGCGAGGACGTGTGGATGGCGCACAGCGTCCACATGAACGACTCCGACATCGCCGCGTTCGCCCGTACCAAGACCGGTGTGGCGCACTGCCCGTCCTCCAACGCCCGTCTGGCCGCCGGCATCGCCCGCGTCCCGGACATGCTCGCCGCCGGTGTACCGGTCGGCCTCGGCGTCGACGGCACCGCCTCCAACGAGTCCGGTGAGCTGCACACCGAGCTGCGCAACGCGCTGCTGATCAACCGTCTGAACCCGGTCCACCGCGAGCGCGCCCTGAACGCGCGTCAGGCCCTGCGCCTGGGTACGTACGGTGGCGCCCAGGTCCTCGGCCGCGCCGACAGCATCGGCTCGCTGGAGGTCGGCAAGTGCGCCGACCTGGTGATGTGGAACCTGAGCACCCTGGCCCACTCCTCCATCGCCGACCCGGTCACCGCGCTGGTCTTCGGTGCGGCCGCCCCGGTGACCCTCTCGCTGGTCAACGGCAAGCAGATCGTCGAGAACAACCGACTGCTCTTCGCCGACGAGGACGCCATCGCCGCGTCCACGCGGGAAGAGGCCCAGCGCCTCGCGCGGATCGCCGCGCAGGCCTGACCCTCCCCAGGGAGGTGCCCCAGAAGTCCGGCCGGGGGGGACGGCCCCCGGCCGGCGGCCGCGGACCCGAGCGGGGTCCGCGGCAGCCGTTCCCGGGAAGCGCCCGGTCTTTTGCGGGCGCCCCCGGGAGCGGTGACTCGCGCCACTGGCTTGATCTCCGCAGAACCGACTCGGGCGAATCGTTTCTGCACACCCGCAAACTCTGCGCACCCATAACTCTGCGCACCCACAACTGAAAACAGGCTCGACTCGCACAGCTTTCGCACCACCTCCAAGACACCACGTCCCTGCCGACGTGTTCAACCGAACGGAGGAAGCCGTGGCCCAGGCGCCCAGGTTTCGCAAAGACGCAGTCGCAGTACCGGAGGAGAAGCACCCGGTCGACGAGACCCTGCCTCCGCTGAAAATGTTCACGAGCGGCCTCCAGCACGTGGCCGCCATGTACGCGGGTGTCGTGGCCCCGCCCATGATCGTCGGCCCCGCCGTCGGCCTCTCCGCCACCGAGACCGCCTTCCTGATGGGCGCCTCGCTCTTCACCGCAGGGCTCGCGACCCTCCTCCAGACCCTCGGTTTCTGGAAGATCGGTGCCAGACTCCCCTTCGTCAACGGCGTCTCCTTCGCCGGTGTGACCCCGATGATCGCGATCGGCAAGGGGGAGGGAGCGGACGCCATCCCCGTCATCTTCGGCGCGATCATCGTCGCCGGAGCCGTCGGCTTCTTCGCCGCCCCCTACTTCGGCAAACTCGTCCGCTTCTTCCCGCCGGTCGTGACGGGTACGGTCATCACCCTGATCGGCGTCTCGCTCCTGCCCGTCGCCTTCAACTGGTCGCAGGGCGGGAACCGCACCGCCACCGACTACGGCTCGATGAAGAACATCGGGATGGCGGCCGTCACCCTGGTCATCGTCCTGCTGATGCGCAAGTTCCTGCGCGGCTTCCTCCAGCAGATATCCATCCTGCTCGGCCTGGTGGCGGGCACGCTGATCGCTCTCCCGCTGGGCATGACCAGCTTCGACGCCGTCAAGAACGCCTCGGTGATCGGCTTCCCGACCCCGTTCCACTTCGGCGCCCCGCAGTTCCAGGTCGCCGCCATCGTCTCGATGTGCATCGTCATGCTCGTCTGCATGACCGAGTCCACCGCCGACATCCTGGCCCTCGGCAAGATCGTAGGCCGCCCGGCGGACGCGAGGACCATCGAGGGCGGCCTGCGCGCCGACACCCTCGGCAGCGCGATCAGCCCGCTCTTCAACGGCTTCATGTGCAGCGCCTTCGCCCAGAACATCGGCCTGGTCGCCATGACCAAGGTGCGAAGCCGGTTCGTCGTCGCCGCCGGCGGGGGCATCCTGATCCTGCTGGGCCTGTGCCCGATGGCGGCCTCCGTGATCGGCGTCGTCCCGTTGCCGGTCCTCGGCGGCGCCGGCATCGTGCTCTTCGGCTCGGTCGCGGCGAGCGGCATCCAGACCCTGGCGGGCGCGGCCATGGAGAAGGGCGAGAACGCCCTGATCGTCGCCGCCTCGGTGGGCATCGGCCTGATCCCCATCGCCGCGCCGGAGTTCTACCACGCCTTCCCGAAGGACCTGCTGGTCGTCCTCGACTCCGGCATCAGCACCGGCTGTGTGGTGGCGATCCTGCTCAACCTCGCCTTCAACCACCTCGGCGCCGGGAAGGACGCGGGCGCGGCCGTCCCGGATCCTGTCCCGGTGCACTGACCGGGACAGGCCCGGCACGCGGACAGCACGGCGGTGCGTACGCCACCCACTGCGGGCGTGGCGTACGCACCGCCGTACCGGGCCGTGACGCGTCAAGGGCGCGGCCCCGGTCGTATGCGCAGCCCCATTGCGCCATCCGCCCCGGGCAGGCAACTGACGGACAGTCAATTCGGTGTTGACAGGCGTCTCCGATGTCCAACCGAAGGAGCCCCGCCATGCGAAGGAAGACCGCGGCACTGCTGGGAAGTGCCACGCTGCTCGCCATCCCGCTGCTCGCCGGGCCGGCCGAGGCCGCACCGGCCGGGGCCAACTGGAATTGCGGTGACGCCTGGTACTCCAGCCGCGCCGAAGGCCATGCGTGGATCCAGTACTGCCGGTGTGACATGGAAGAGCTGCTGATCCGTAGCCCGTAGCCCGTAGCCCGTCCTGTCAGCCCTGTCCGTCCGCCGGCCCCTCCCACAGCATCAGATTGCTCATCAGCTCGGCCTGCTCGATCGCGTCGTCCAGCGCGTGGTGGGTGTGCCGGCGGCCGGAGAGCAGTGCCTTCGGCATCCGGCCCTTGACGGCGGCCCGCAGCGGTACGCGCGCCTTCGTCGCGTAGAGGGTCTTCATGTCCAGGCATCCGGAGTGGCCGAAGGGGCTGTCGCCGCCGAACCGCATCAAGTACCAGTACAGGAAGGTCCAGTCGAAGGAGGCCGGGTAGCCGCACATCACGGGCTGCGCGCCGACGGAGACCTCGCGCACCCACGCGCGGAACTGGGCCATGGCCGTCTCCGGATCGGCGCCCTCGCGAACCAGCCGGTCCCGGTCCAGCCCGCTCACCGCGAGGGCCTCGGGCACGAACTCGTCGCTGATCGGCCGCAACTCGCGGTAGAAGGTGAGCTCTTCGGGGTCGGCGGCCGTATACGAACCGCCGTCCTGCCGCCCGGCGACGGAGGCCCCGAAGCTGATCATCGAGTACGGACCGGGAATCGGCCCGTCGGCCTCGATGTCGACGGAGATGTACAGGGAGGGTCGTGCGGTACGGGCTGCCATGCCCGAGAGCATGGCAGCCCGTACCGTTTCGATCACCCGGTTTTCGCCGCTACGGCGCGGGCGTCAGGTACATCCCGCTCTGGTCGGCTCCGGCGGTGTTCTTGCAGCTGGAGCCGGAGTTCGCGGGCTGGGCGACGGCCAGGGCGAGGCAGCGTCCCGCGGCCAGCTGTCCGAAGTAGTTCGGGTGCATGGACTCCTGGATCAGGCCCTGCGTCTCGTTGTTGTCGATCCAGCGCGCCCACTCGCTGGTCTTCGCCGAGGCCGGGACGGTGGAGGTCACCTGCTTGCTGGCCTTGGCGCACACCTCGCGGCCCTGCATCATGTCCCGCAGGTCCAGGAACTGCACGCCCTTGGCGGCGGCGACGCCCTTGATGCGGCCCGCGATCTGCGGCACGAGCGAGTCACGCGCCCAGTCCGAGTCCCGGTTCCAGAAGGGGCAGCCGCCGCTGTTGAGGCGGCTCCAGTCGCTCTGCGTGTACCGGTTCTCGGCGCCCCGCGGGATCGGCGACGGGTAGGACTGCAGCACGATCCGGTAGGCGGAGTCAGCGTACCCGGCCGCGCGCATCACGGCCCGCACCTCGTCCACGGACTTCCCGACGTCGGCCATGACCTGGTCGATCTTCTGGTCCACGCCGTACTGCTGGTCGTCGTAGCAGTAGGAGTTCCAGAGGACGAAGTCGAGGGCGCAGTCCTTGATGATGTCGGCGAAGCCGAGGTCGTTCCCGCCGATGGACAGCGCGATGACCTTGACGTCGTGGCTCGCGGCCACGGCGGCGAGCTGATCGGCCTGCGGGGCCTCGCCCTTGAAGCCCACGCCGCCGTTGGAGGCGCGGAAGACGTTCTCGGAAGTCGCCCCGGAACACGCCAGGTTCACGGCGACATCGGCGATCGCGCCGGCGCTCTTGACCTCGGCGGAGTCGGAGCGGTGGCAGCCGCCGGCGGTGCTCCCGTAGACCTTCGAGGGGTCGTAGGTGCTCCCGCTGACCCAGGCCCGGTCGGTGCCGGTGCGATTCCCGGTGTTGGTGAGGCTGTTGCCCTTCCAGCGGCCTGCCTCGCCGGATATGTAACTGTCGCCCATGGACACGACGGCGGTGGGCCCGGTCCCGGAACTGGCCACCGAGGTCCCGGCCCCACCGGCCACCAGCGCGCTGACGGCGAGCGGCAGGACCAACCCGGCCCCTGCCAGGCGTCGCACGCGACGGCGGGCCCGGTCCTTGCTGACGTTGCGGAATCCGATCACTGCGGAACTCCTGCGGTAGGCCATGCCGAAGCCCAGGTACAGCTCCGACGCATGGCTGGAAAAGTGGGGGTACCGCCGGCCGGTGGCATCGGAAAGGTGACATGGCGCACGTTGTTACCGCTAGGTACAGGCAAGTTACGAACAAGTAACAACCGATCGGTCGTTCGGCCCGGTGCCCGGGAAACAGCTCCGCCCCCGCTGCCTGGTGGCGGCGGGGGCGGAGTCCGTGATGTCCGGCTGCTGTGCGTTTCAGCCGGAAGCGGGGTGTCAGCCGAGCAGTTGGTCGTACGCGGGGAGGGTGAGGAAGTCCGCGTAGTCCGCGTCCAGGGAGACCTGGAGGAGGAGGTCGTGGGCCTGCTGCCACTTTCCGGCCGCGAACGCCTCCTCGCCGACCTCGGCGCGGATGGCGGCCAGTTCCTCCGCCGCGATCTCGCGGGTCAGCTCGGCCGTCGCCGTCAGGCCGTTCTCGAAGACGACACCTGCGTTGATCCACTGCCAGATCTGCGAGCGCGAGATCTCGGCGGTGGCCGCGTCCTCCATCAGGCCGAAGATGCCGACGGCGCCGAGGCCCCGCAGCCAGGCCTCGATGTAGCGGATGCCGACCTGGACCGCGTTGCGCAGGCCCTCGTACGTGGGCTTCGCGTCCAGCGAGTCGATCGCGATGAGCTCGCCCGGGGCCACCGAGACGTCCTCGCGCAGGCGGTCCTTCTGGTTCGGCTTGTCGCCGAGCACGGCGTCGAAGGAGGCCATCGCGATCGGGACCAGGTCGGGGTGGGCGACCCAGGAGCCGTCGAAGCCGTCGCCCGCCTCGCGGTCCTTGTCGGCCTTGACCTTCTCGAACGCGACCTTGTTGACCTCGGCGTCCTTGCGGGAGGGGATGAAGGCCGCCATGCCGCCGATGGCGTGCGCGCCGCGCTTGTGGCAGGTGCGCACCAGCAGTTCGGTGTAGGCGCGCATGAACGGGGCGGTCATCGTCACCGCGTTGCGGTCCGGCAGGACGAACTTCTCGCCGCCGTCACGGAAGTTCTTCACGATCGAGAAGAGGTAGTCCCAGCGGCCCGCGTTCAGGCCGGCCGCGTGGTCGCGCAGCTCGTAGAGGATCTCCTCCATCTCGTACGCGGCGGTGATCGTCTCGATGAGGACCGTCGCGCGGACGGTGCCCTGCGGGATGCCGACGTAGTCCTGGGCGAAGACGAAGATGTCGTTCCAGAGGCGCGCCTCCAGGTGCGACTCCGTCTTCGGCAGGTAGAAGTACGGGCCCTTGCCGAGGTCGATCAGGCGCTTCGCGTTGTGGAAGAAGTACAGGCCGAAGTCGACGAGCGAGCCGGAGGCCGGGCCGCCCTCGAACCGGAGGTGGCGCTCCTCCAGGTGCCAGCCGCGCGGCCGCATCACGACGGTGGCGAGCTCGTCGGCGGGCCGCAGGGCGTACGCCTTGCCCGTGCGCCCGTCCGTGAAGTCGATGCGGCGCTCGTAGGCGTCGATGAGGTTGAGCTGGCCGAGGACGACGTTCTCCCAGGTGGGAGCGGATGCGTCCTCGAAGTCGGCGAGCCAGACCTTGGCGCCCGAGTTCAGGGCGTTGATGGTCATCTTGCGGTCCGTCGGACCGGTGATCTCCACGCGGCGGTCGTTCAGCGCGGCCGGCGCCGGGGCCACCTTCCAGTCTCCCTCGCGGACCTGTGCGGTGTCCGGGAGGAAGTCGAGGGTGGAGGTCCGGGCGATCTCGGCACGGCGCTCGCCGCGCCGGGCGAGGAGCTCCGCCCGGCGGGGGGCGAACCGCCGGTGCAGCTCGGCCACGAAGGCGAGGGCCGCTTCGGTGAGGACTTCGTCCTGCCGGGGCAGGGGCTCGGCTGCGACGATGGCCAGCGGGGACGGCGCTGGTGCGGACATATCTGTCACTCCTTCAGCGGCGGTGCCTTGCGGCCGCGGGGGAATGCTCGCGCGAGACGGCACGCAGTGCCGTCGGATGTGGAGAGTTCCGGGATACGGTCGCGGGCGCCGTCTTTGGTTCAGGGCGCTTCTGACCAGTGGATAGTAATTTCCTCATGGTGGAAGTTCAATGGTTTGTTGATGTCGAGATTCTCCGAGTCGACAGATTCCGTTTCGCGGTGGCCCTCAGTGCCACTCCCGTTACACCGCGCTCAGAGCAGGCGGGCCAGGTCGGGCGGGGTGTCGATGTCGTATGCCTCCGCGATGTCCGCGCACTCCACCAGCGTGAGCTCCTCCGCGTGTCGCGCAAGGTGCACCCGCGCGCCCTTGTCACCCGTCGCCGTGGCCGCGATGTCCGCCCACCGGTCCGCGCCGAACAGCACCGGGTGGCCGCGCTCGCCGTCGTAGGCCGCCGCCACCAGGCTCGCCGGGGAGCGGTACGCCTCCCGCACCCGGGCCACGGCCGCCGGCCCGATGCCCGGCTGGTCCACCAGGCAGACCAGGGCCGCGCGGGCGCCCGTACCGGCCAGGGAGGCGAGGCCGACCCGCAGGGACGAGCCCATGCCCTGGGTCCAGTCGGGGTTGTCCACGACCACGCAGCCGGCCAGGTCCGCGCGCTCGCGGACCTCGGACGCCGAAGCGCCCAGCACCACGTGCACCGGGCCGCAGCCCGCCTCGCGCAGCACCCGCACGGCGTTCTCGACCAGCGGGCGGCCGCGGTAGGGGAGCAGGGCCTTGGGCCGGCCGCCGAGCCGGCGGCCGCCGCCGGCGGCCAGGAGGAGGCCCGCGATCACCGGTGAAGCGGTCTGGCCGCTCCGGTCGGTCCGGTCGGTCAGGTCGGGGTGGTCAGTGTGGTCGGTGTGGGATGGCATGCCACCGATTCTCGCTCCTGGGCCGGCGCGACCGGCCGTCTTCCACGGGTCAGGGCGCCGCGTACGGCGGCCAGCGCGGCCCCGATCCGCAGCGGCTCGGAGATCCGGTTCTCGGCGGCGGCCAGCAGGGCTCGTTCGTCACGGTCGGTCAGCATCGCCGAAGCTCCTTGCCAATCGGGGTCCAATACGGCGAGTCTGGTCCCCGATTGGCCTGGCCGTCAGAGCCAATCAGGGGAGGTTGGCATGGCAAACGGGCGAGTGGTCCAGACAGCGGACAGAACCCTCGGCAGTCGGCAGCTGGCGGCCCTGCTCCCCGCCGAGGTGCTGGCCCGCCCCGGCTACCGGTCGCTCGCCGACGCCGTCCGCACGCTGATCCTCGACGGTCGCATCGCCCTGCACGTACGGCTGCCCGCCGAGCGCGAGTTCGCCGAGGCGGTCGGCGCCAGCCGGGCCACCGTCACCGGCGCCTACGACCTGCTGCGGGAGAGCGGCTACGTCCGCAGTCGCCGCGGCTCCGGCACCTGGACCGAACTCCCCGACGGCCACCGCCCCGTCGGCGCCCACCTCCTCGTCGGGGCCGGCGGCTACAGCGCCGACGACGACCCCGGCATCGACCTCGCCATCGCCGCCATGGGCGCGCCCGAGGACAGCCTCTCGGAGGCCTTCGCCTGGGCCGCGACCAGGCTGCCCCGGTTCGCCCGCACTCCCGGCTACCACCCCTTCGGCCTGCCCGACCTGCGCACGGCCGTCGCCGAGCGGTTCACCCGGCGCGGGCTGCCCACCCGCCCCGAGCAGATCCTGGTCACGGCCGGGGCCCAGCAGGCCTTCGCGCTGGTCGTCAGCCTGCTCTGCCGGGCCGGGGACCGGGTCGTCACCGAGAACCCGACCTACGCGAACGCCCTCGACGCCCTGCGCCACGCCCGGCTGCGCACCGGGTCGATCGCCGTCTCCGACGCGGGATGGGACATGGAGATAGCCGAGTCGACGCTGCGCCAGACCGTGCCCCGGCTGGCGTACGTGATCCCGGACTTCCACAACCCGACGGGCGCGCTGATGCCGCCGGAGCAGCGGCTGCGGCTGCTCGCGGCCACCCGGGCCACCGGGACCTGGCTGGTGGTGGACGAGACGATCGCCGACATCGCGCTGGACGTTCCCGCGCCCGCGCCCCTGGCCTCGCTGGCCCCGCGCGGCGGCGCCGACCACGTGATCACCATCGGCTCGCTCAGCAAGACGCACTGGGGCGGTCTGCGGGTGGGCTGGATCCGGGCCACCGCGAAGATGATCACCGAGCTGACGGCCGTACGCGTTTCCGCCGACATGACCGGCTCGGTACTCGACCAGCTCGTCGCGCTCCCGCTGATGGAGGGCCTGGACCGGACCGTGCCCGCGCGCCTGGCGCAGCTGCGGACCCGGCGCGAAGCCCTGGTGCGGTCCCTCCAGCGGCACACACCGGAATGGTCCTGGCAGCTGCCGCCCGGCGGGCTCTCGCTCTGGGTCGACCTGGGCGAGCCGGTCAGCTCCGCGCTGGGGGAGCGGGCCGCGGCCGCCGGGGTGCACATTGGCCGCGGGGCCCGATTCGGGGTGGACCCGGGGACCTTCGAACACCGGCTCCGCATCCCGTACACGCTGCCCGAAGACCGCCTGGACGAAGGCGTACGCCTCCTCGCGCAAGCCTTCCACGAGGGCGTCCCGCTGACCCCGGCGGTGGACCGGCCGTACTGGGTGGCGTAGGCCCCGGCGGCTACGGCCGCTCGCGGAAGTACGCGTTCGCCGCCGGGCGGAACATCAGGGCCACCGCCGTCAGGACGGCCGCCAGGTGGACCGCCCGGCTCGCGCCGAAGACCAGGTCGAGGGTGTCCGCGCGCGACAGGGCGTCGGCGAGCGAACCCCCGTCGAGGAGGTACCGCAGGGGCTCCACGACCAGCGAGGCGGTGCCGACGACGCCGAGGCCGACGGCCAGGGTGATCCGGGCCCAGCGCGCACCCGAGCGCATGCGGAAGGCGACCAGGACGGCCACGGTGAAGACGGTCAGGCGGACCACCAGGCCGACGGCGATCTCGTCGGCCGGAACCCTGCCGAGCATGAGCGCGGTTTCGAACGCCCCGGCGGCCACCGCCGTGAGCCAGAGCACGAAGGCGGCGCGGACCTCGGTGGGGGGCGTGAGTCGGCGGGGTACGACGGCGGTGTACATCGGGGGCTCGCTCTCGGCTCGGGTACTCGGCACCCCGATGCTCCCGCCGGTCCGGTCCGCGCACCCGCCTGCCGCCCGGTGTATCCGACCTGGGGCTGGCCCCCCTACGGCGTGCGGATCAGGCGGCGGGTGGCGGCGGCCGCGACCGCGGAGGTGCGGGAGTCGACGCCGAGCTTCGCGTAGATGTGCACCAGGTGGGACTTGACCGTGGCCTGGCTGAGGAAGAGCCGCTTGGAGATCTGCTGGTTCGACAGGCCGTCCGCGACCAGCTGGAGCACCTCCAGCTCCCGCTTCGTCAGCGCCTCCGCCGGGGTCCGCATCCGGTCCATCAGCCGCAGCGCCACCGCCGGGGCCAGCGCCGACTGGCCCGCCGCGGCCGTTCGGACCGCAGCTGCCAGCTCCTCCGGCGGGGCGTCCTTCAGCAGGTAGCCCGAAGCGCCCGCCTCCACGGCCGCCAGGATGTCCGCGTCCGTGTCGTACGTGGTCAGCACCAGCACCCGGGGCGCGCCCTGCCGGGCCGTGATCAGGGCCGTCGCCTCGGCGCCGTGCATACCGGGCCCGAACTGGAGGTCCATCAGGACCACGTCCACCGGCTCGGCGGCGGCCAGCTCCACGGCCCGCTCGGCGGTCGCGGCCTCGGCGACCACCGTGAAGTCCGGTTCGGTGTCCAGCACCGCGCGCAGGCCCGCCCGCACCACCGGGTGGTCGTCCGCGAGCAGCAGTCGGACGGTCATCAGACGGCCTCCAGGGGAAGGGGCAGGGTGACGGCCACGGCGGTGCCCTGGCCGTAGCCGGACTCCACGGTGAACAGCCCGCCCAGCGTCTCGGCGCGCGAGCGCATCGCGGGCAGGCCGAAGCCGCCCTCGCCCGACGGGGCGGAGGAGAGGTCGAAGCCCTGCCCGTCGTCCACGATGTCCAGGGTGACGGAGGCGTCCATGAAGGTGAGCGTGATCTCGGCCCGCCGGGCGCGCGCGTGGCGCACCACATTGGCCAGCGCCGACTGCGCGATCCGCAGCAGGGCCACCTCGTACGGGGTGGGCAGCACCCGGGGCCTGCCGCTCAGCGAGAACCGCACCAGCGGCCCCGGCGCCCCCGAGCACAGCCGTTCCAGCGCGGCGGCGAGCGACCCGTGCTCCAGGTCCGGCGGGGTGAGGGCCCGTACGAAGCGACGTGCCTCGGCGAGGTTCTCCTGGGCGGCCTCCCGCGCCCGCGCGATGTGGGGCACGGCCGGCGACTCCACGGGAAGCGCCCGCTCGGCGGCCCGCAGCAGCAGCTGGATCGAGGACAGTCCCTGGGCCAGGGTGTCGTGGATCTCCCGGGCGAGCCGCTCCCGCTCGGCCAGGATCCCCGCGCCGCGCTCGGCCGCGGCCAGCTCCGCGCGGGTCGTGATGAGCTCCTCGATCAGCTCCCGCCGGCGTTCGCTCTCGCGGTACAGCGCCTGGTAGCCCAGAACGGTCGCCACCGCCACGGCCCCGCCCAGCAGCGGCCCGAGGAAGGCCCCGGGCGTCACCGCGCTGCTGTGCGCGAGGAAACCGCCGATGGCCGCGCAGGCGGTCACCGCGACGGCCGCGACCCCCCAGCGCAGCCGCAGCAGGTGCAGCTCCAGGAAGTACAGCGGGAAGGCGATCCACAGCCCGTCGGGGGAGACCGCCAGCAGGGCCAGCCAGGCCGCGCCCAGCGCGGCCAGCCACACCGCCCCGGCGCGCGGCGACGCGTGCACGGCGGGGGCCCGTACGCCGCCCGCGTACACGGCGGCCAGGGCCGCGCAGACGGCGACGACCCAGCCGGCCCCGGGCGCGGAGTCGGCGACGGCCCGTCCGGCGGCCAGCGCGAGCAGCCCGAGGAGCAGCGCGTGCAGGCACAGCTGCAGCACTTTCGAGACGGGGGTGAGGGGGCGGGAAGCGGGCGGAGCGGCAGGATTCAGAGCAGCCATGACCTGACCAGCCTAAGTGGGCCCGGACCACCCCCGGTCAACCGAAAGTTTGATGTCCGGATGCGTCCTTCGATACGAGGATCGCTACCGTGGCGCGATGCCCCCCGTCCACGCGGACGGCCAAGGTGGGGGACATGTTCGTCGCATGGAGAGATCTACGGTTCGCGAAGGGCCGGTTCGCCCTCATGGGCTCGGTCGTACTGCTGATCACACTGCTGGTCGGCCTGCTGTCCGGGCTCACCTCCGGTCTGGCACGGGAGAACATCTCGGCCATCACCGGGCTGCCCGCCACCCATCTGGCCTTCGCCGCGCCCGCCGGTGACCAGAAGGTGTCCTTCACCAACTCCCAGGTGCAGGAGAAGGCCTGGCAGACATGGCGCGGGCAGCCGGGGGTGACATCGGCGGAGCCGCTCGGCATCCGCACCACCAACGCCGCCTCGGGCGAGCGCACCGCGGCCGTCTCGGTCTTCGGGGTGGAGCCCTCGGGGAAGCTCGGCCCGCGCGGCAGCGGCCTCGCCCAGGGACGGGTGGTCCTCACCGAGAAGGCCGCGAAGGAGCTGGGCGGCCTCACCGCTGGCGCCAGGCTCAGGATCGGCACGCTCGAACTGTCCGTCGCCGCGGTCTCCGGCACCGCCGCCTACAGCCACACCCCGGTCGTCTGGATGGACCTGAACGACTGGCAGCGCATCGGCAACCCCGGCACCTCCCTCGACACGCTCGCCACCGTCGTCGCCGTCTCGGGCGACGGCATGGACCTGGCGGCCGCGGACAAGGCCGCCGCCACCAAGGCCCAGACCGTGGACGAGGCCCTGGGCGCCATAGGCTCCTACCAGGCCGAGAACGGCTCGCTCCAGCTGATGCGCGGCTTCCTCTTCGCCATCTCGGCCCTGGTGATAGGCGCCTTCTTCACCGTGTGGACCATCCAGCGCAGCGGGGACATCGCCGTGCTGAAGGCACTGGGTGCCTCGACCCCGTATCTGCTGAAGGACGCCCTCGGCCAGGCCGTGGTCATGCTGGCGATCGGCACCGGGCTGGGCACGGCGCTCGCCGCCGGCTTCGGCGCGCTGATCAGCGGCGGGAACGTGCCCTTCGTGCTCGACGCCGCCACCGTGCTCGTCCCGGCCGCCGTCATGATCGTGCTCGGCGCCCTGGGCGCGGCCCTGTCCATCCGGCGGATCACCGCCGTCGACCCGCTGACCGCCCTCGGGAGCGCCCGATGACCCTGCTCGTGCACGACGTCACCCTGACCTACCCCGACGGCGAGAGCAGGCTCACCGCCCTCGACTCGGTCGGCCTGGAGGTTCCCGCGGGCACCCTGACGGCAGTCATCGGCCCCTCCGGCTCCGGCAAGTCCAGCCTGCTCGCCGTGGCCGCCACGCTGGTCACCCCGGACTCCGGCCGGGTGGTCGTCGCCGGCCGGGACACCGCCGCGCTGAGCGCCGCCGAGAAGTCGGCCCTGCGCCGGGAGAAGATCGGCATCGTCTTCCAGCAGCCGAACCTGCTCGCCTCGCTGACCGCCGCCGAACAGCTCCAGGTCATGGCGCACGTCTCGGGCCGGCCCGCGCGGGCGCTGCGCCGGCGCGCGCTGGAGCTGCTGGACGCGGTGGGTCTGGCGGACAAGGCCGACAAGCGGCCCCACCAGCTCTCCGGGGGCCAGCGCCAGCGGATCAACATCGCCCGCGCCCTGATGAACGAGCCCGCCGTGCTGCTGGTCGATGAGCCGACCAGCGCCCTCGACCACGAGCGCGGCGCGGCCGTGCTCGACCTGCTGGTCACGCTGACCCGCGAGCGCTCGACGGCCACGGTGCTGGTCACGCACGACCACGCCCACCTGGACCGGATGGACCGTACGGCGACGATGGCCGACGGCCGCCTGTCGCAGAGCCCGGACCCGGTCCCGGCGTCCTGACCCCGCCCGGCACACCGCACGCACGCGAAGGCCCCGGCCGCCCCTCGCTCCGAGGGGCGGCCGGGGCCTTCGTACGACTGCCTGCCAGGGCTGCTGCTAGGCGGGGTTCTGGTTGGACAGGGCCACGGACAGCTCGGCCGCCACGCCCTGCAGGATCGGCACGATCGACTCGGTCAGCGCCTCGGTCACCCGGCCCGCCGGGCCCGAGATGGAGATCGCGGCGGCGGTCGGCGAGTTCGGCACCGACACGGCGAGGCAGCGGACTCCTATTTCCTGCTCGTTGTCGTCGACCGCGTAACCCACCTTGCGGACCTGCTCCAGCGCGTCGAGGAAGCCCTCGGGCGTGGTGATGGTCTTCTCGGTCGCCGCCGGCATCCCGGTGCGGGCCAGCAGGGCACGCACCTCCTCGGCGGGGGTGTAGGCGAGGAGCGCCTTGCCCACTCCGGTGGAGTGCGGGAGCACCCGGCGGCCGACCTCGGTGAACATGCGCATGGAGTGCTTGGACGGCACCTGGGCGACGTAGACGATCTCGTCCCCGTCGAGCAGGGCCATGTTCGCCGTCTCCCCGGTCTCCTCGACCAGGCGGGCGAGGTACGGGCGGGCCCAGGTGCCCAGGAGTCGCGACGCGGACTCGCCGAGGCGGATCAGCCGGGGGCCGAGGGAGTAACGTCGGTTGGGCTGCTGACGTACATAACCGCATGCCACGAGCGTGCGCATGAGGCGGTGGATGGTCGGCAGCGGCAGACCGCTGGCGGCGGAGAGCTCGCTGAGGCCGACTTCGCCCCCGGCGTCGGCCATGCGTTCGAGCAGATCGAAGGCGCGCTCAAGGGACTGGACGCCACCGCTGGCGGCAGTGGGCTTGGCGGAAGCGTCGGTGGTGCTGGCGCTGGACGTCGGCACGGCGCGGTCCTTTCGGTGCTGGCAGGCAAGGAATCAGCCTACCGGTCGGTCGGCGTCGGCCCTAGAGCAGGGGCGATGCCGTCCCCGCCGGTCAGAGGCGGTTTGTCCAGGTGGTGGACGTCCTCGGGAAGTTACCCTCCCATCCTTGATGGTGGTAGCTACATTCTGTATAGCGAAATCTTAATTCCATCCTGTGGAAACATCCAATTGCGGTGTCTGTGTGTCAGTGGTCCGTCCGGGCGCTCTTGACTGGCTCCGGATCGCCCCGCAGACTCCGTCAACAGAACGTTGAATTTCGCTCTGTGGAAGTGGATGGGGAGGTTCCGGTGTCCGACCTGGCTGTGGAACTGGTACTGCGCTCGACGCGCGTCATCACCCCCGAGGGGACGCGCGCCGCCTCGGTGGCCGTCGCCGACGGGAAGATCACGGCCGTGCTGGCGCACGACGCCGAGGTACCGGCCGGAGCCCGGCTGGAGGACTTCGGCGACGACGTCCTGCTTCCCGGCCTGGTCGACACCCACGTCCACGTCAACGACCCGGGCCGCACCGAGTGGGAAGGCTTCTGGACGGCCACCCGTGCCGCCGCGGCCGGAGGCATCACCACGATCCTCGACATGCCGCTGAACTCCCTTCCGCCGACCACCACGACCGACAACCTGCGCGTCAAGCAGGAGGTCGCCCGCGCCAAGGCGCACGTGGACGTCGGCTTCTGGGGCGGCGCCCTGCCCGGCAACGTCAAGGACCTGCGCCCGCTGCACGACGCCGGCGTCTACGGCTTCAAGTGCTTCCTGTCGCCCTCCGGCGTCGACGAGTTTCCCGAGCTCGACCAGGACCAACTGGCCGCCTCCCTCGCCGAGATCACCGGCTTCGGCGGCCTGATGATCGTGCACGCCGAGGACCCGCACCACCTGGACGCGGCCCCGGCCGTCCCCGGTCCCAAGTACGCCGACTTCCTCGCCTCCCGCCCGCGCGACGCCGAGAACACCGCGATCGGGAACCTGATCGCCCAGGCGAAGCGGCTGAACGCGCGGGTCCACGTACTGCACCTCTCGTCGAGCGACGCGCTGCCGCTGATCGCCGCCGCCAAGGCCGAGGGCGTCAGGATCACCGTCGAGTCCTGCCCGCACTACCTCACCCTCACTGCCGAGGAAGTCCCGGACGGCGCCAGCGAGTTCAAGTGCTGCCCGCCCATCCGCGAGGCCGCCAACCAGGACCTCCTGTGGGACGCGCTCGCGGACGGCACCATCGACTGCATCGTCTCGGACCACTCGCCCTCCACCGCGGACCTGAAGACCAGCGACTTCGCCACCGCGTGGGGCGGCATCTCCTCCCTCCAGCTGGGCCTGCCCGCCATCTGGACCGAGGCGCGCCGGCGCGGACGCTCCCTGGAGGACGTCGTCCGCTGGATGTCCGCCGCCCCGGCCGCCCTCGCGGGCCTGGCGCAGAAGGGCGCGATCGAGGCGGGCCGCGACGCCGACTTCGCCGTGCTCGCCCCCGAAGAAACGTTCACCGTGGACCCGGCCGAACTCCACCACCGCAACCGGGTCACGGCGTACGCGGGCAAGACCCTGCACGGCGTCGTGAAGTCCACCTGGCTGCGCGGTACGCAGATCGCCGACCACGGCACCCCGACCGAACCCACGGGCCTCCTCCTCGAAAGGCAGAACTGACAGTGGCGATTGACTCCTTCACCGGCAACGCGAACCCGTACGGAGGCGGCGACCCGTACGCGGATTACCGCACCGCGGACTTCCCCTTCACCCAGTACGCGAACCTCGCCGCCCGTGAGCTGGGCGCCGGTGTCATCGCCGCGAACGACGAGTTCTTCGCCCAGCGCGAGAACCTGCTCATCGCCGAGGCCGCGCACTTCGACCCCGAGCACTTCGGCCACAAGGGCAAGATCATGGACGGCTGGGAGACCCGCCGCCGTCGCGGCGTCTCCGCCGAGCAGCCCTGGCCGACCCCCGAGGACCACGACTGGGCGCTCGTACGCCTGGGCGCCCCCGGCGTCATCCGCGGCATCGTCGTCGACACCGCCCACTTCCGCGGCAACATGCCGCAGGCCGTCTCCATCGAGGGCACCAACTGGGACGGCGCCCTCGCGCCGACCCCGCAGGAGCTCCTCGGCGACGACGTGAAGTGGACCGTGCTCGTCCCGCGCACCCCGGTCGGCGGCCACGCGGCCAACGGCTTCGAGGTCGACGCCGAGCAGCGCTTCACGCACCTGCGCGTCAACCAGCACCCGGACGGCGGCATCGCCCGCCTGCGCGTCTACGGCGAGGTCGCCCCGGACCCGAAGTGGCTCGCCACGCTCGGCACCTTCGACGTGGTCGCCCTGGAGAACGGCGGCTCGGTCCAGGACGCGTCCAACCGCTTCTACTCCCCGCCGACCAACACCATCAACCCGGGCCGCTCCCGCAAGATGGACGACGGCTGGGAGACCGCCCGTCGCCGCGACAACGGCAACGACTGGATCCGCTACCAGCTCGTCGCCGAGTCCGAGATCCGCGCCGCCGAGATCGACACCGCCTACCTCAAGGGCAACTCGGCCGGCTGGGCCTCCCTGTCGGTCAAGACGGGTGAGGAGGGCGAGTGGACGGAATTCCTGCCGCGCACCCGCCTGCAGCCCGACACCAACCACCGCTTCGTGCTGGACACCCCGGCGGTCGGCACGCACGTGCGGATCGACATCTTCCCGGACGGCGGCTTCTCCCGCCTGCGTCTGCACGGCTCGCTGACGGAGGCCGGCGCGGCCGCGCACGCCGCCCGCCACCAGGAGCTGGGCGGCTGACGCCACCCCGCCGACTGCCCCGGGGGCCGACACCCCCGGGGCGCGCACGGACCGAAGGGCGCAACCGCACGGCGGTTGCGCCCTTCGGCGTACCGCGGCCCGGGGTGCCGCCCGGACCCGCCCGCACGCCCGGCGAGGGCTATGCCGCGTAGCCGCCGTCCACCGCGAACTCCGCGCCCGTCACGTACGCGGAGTCCGGCCCGGCCAGGAAGGACACCATGGCCGCGACCTCCTGCGGGGTGCCGAACCGGCCGAGGGCCGTCATGGCCGCCTGCTGCTCCGCCCCGGGGCCGTCCGCCGGGTTCATGTCGGTGTCCACCGGGCCCGGGTGCACGAGGTTCGCGGTGATGCCGCGCCCGCCGAGCTCCCGGGCCAGCGCCTTGGTCAGCCCGGTCAGCGCCGACTTGCTCATCGCGTACAGCGTGCCGCCGGGGCCCGGGACCCGCTGGGTGATGCAGCTGCCGACGGTGATGATCCGCCCGCCGGAGCCCATGTGACCGGCCGCGGCCCGGGCCACGAGGAACGCGCCGCGGACATTGACCGACAGCACCCGGTCCACCTCGGCCGGGCCCAGCCCGTCGAGGGGCCCGAGCACGCCCACCCCCGCGTTGTTGACCAGGACGTCGATCCGCCCGAAGGCCCGTACGGCCTCCTCCACCGCCGAGACGGCCTGCGCCCCGTCGCCCGCGTCGGCCCGTACGGCCAGTCCGCGCCGCCCGAGGGCCTCCACCTTGCCGACCACCTCGGCCGCCGCCCGCGCGTCGTTGACGTAACTGACCGCGACGTCGAGCCCGTCCTGGGCCAGTCGCAGGGCGCTCGCCGCGCCGATCCCGCGGCTGCCGCCGGTCACCAGCGCCACATACCCGGACCCGCTCATGATGTCCTCCTCCGTGAAATGGTTGCGGGTTCAATGAAATGGCAGTCCGTGATCCGGCGCTGGCGGGAATCGGACATGGAGTTCTTCGCGCGCCGCACCGATGAGTCCGGGGCCGCCCGGGAGTCTGAACCTGCGTACGGACGACCGAGCAAGGAGCGCTGACCCATGGGCAAGCTGACCCTCACCACCTTCCTGACTCTCGACGGCGTGATGCAGGCCCCCGGCGGGCCGGAGGAGGACACCAGCGGCGGGTTCGAGTACGGCGGGTGGCTCGTGCCGTACGCGGACGAGGGCATGGGGGAGTTCATCACCGAGGTCTTCGGCCGGACCGGGGCGTTTCTGCTCGGGCGGCGGACGTACGAGATCTTCGCCTCGTACTGGCCGCAGCACGACGACCCCGCGGACCCGGTCGCGAGCAAGCTGAACAGGCTGCCGAAGTACGTGGCCTCGACCACGCTCAAGGAGCCCGCCTGGGGCCCGGCCACCGTGCTCGACGGTGAGCAACTGCAGAGCGAGATCGTCCGGGTCAAGGACGCCCTCGACGGTGAGCTGCAGGTCCACGGCAGCGGGCAGCTCGCGCAGTGGCTGCTGGCCCGGGACCTCGTCGACGAGCTGAACCTGCTCGTCTATCCGGTGTTCCTGGGCGGCGGGCGCCGGCTGTTCCCGACCGGCGGGCTGCCGACGGCCTGCGAGCTGACGAGTTCCCGTACGACGTCGAGCGGCATCGCCATCCACACCTACCGGACGACGGGGCGCGCCACCTTCGGCACGTTCGCGGACTGACCGAGGACGCCCGCACCGCAGCGCGGTGCCGCCACCGGACGGGGTGGCGGCACCGATGCGCGGCACGGACGAGCGGGCGTCATCCGCCGGTGACGGCCTTGGCGATGCGCAGGCCGCCCTGGCCGATGGGACTGACCCAGCTGCCGGCGTCGTCCTTGCCCTGGTCGGGCCAGACGCGGATCTTCCCGTCCCCGGTGCGGATGATCACCAGGAGGGTGGCACCTTTGTCGCTGCCGCCGTGATCATCGGCGGCCGCGGCGCGGGCATCGGCCACGACCGCGTGCGGCGCCGCCGGGGCGGCGGCGAACGCGCCGGTCGGTGCCAGCACGCCTCCCGCGACCACGGCGGTCGAGGCGGCCAGCATGAGGAGGCGCGGCTTCCGGAAGGGGCGAGGCATGGGAATCTCCTGGGGTGTGAGGTGGAGCAGTGGGTCCGTCCAGTAGGCCTCGCCCGCCCCCGCACGGTCACGTCCCTGAATCCCGTGGCTTGACGCCCGTCGGCGGCCGTGCCGGCCGCGACCGGCCACACCGCGAGCCGCCCCCGCACGGGCCGCCCGCAAATGGCTCGACCGGTCATGATCGGCTCCGGTACGGTGACCCCGCACCCGTGCGAGCCGCCGAAGTCTCCACCCGCTTGCCGCCGCTGGAGACGTCCCCGTGACCGTGATCTCGCCCGCAGTCACCGCCCCCCGCCGGGCCTGGCTCGCCGATCTGCCCGTGCTGGCCGTCGCCGTCGTATGGGGCGGCAGCTACCTCGCCGCCAAGGGCATCACCACCACGCAGACCGTGATCGGCGTACTCGTGCTGCGCTTCGGGCTCGTCCTGCCGGTGCTGGCCGTCGCCGGGTGGCGGCGGCTGCGGGCACTGACCCCGGCCCAGCTGCGCGGCGCCGGGCTGCTGGGCCTCGTACTCGGCGGGATCTTCCTCCTGGAGACCTACGGGGTCGTCCACACCTCCGCCACCAACGCCGGGCTGATCATCAGCCTGACCATGATCTTCACGCCGCTCGCCGAGGCCGTGGTGAAGCGGCGCGCGCCCTCGGCGGGCTTCCTCGCCGCCGCCGGGGTCTCCGTCGCGGGAGTGGTCCTGCTGACCCAGGGCGGGGGGTTCACCGCGCCCAGCCCCGGCGACCTGCTCATGCTCTGCGCCGCCCTCGCCAGGACCCTTCACGTCCTGCTGATGGCCCGCGTCAAGGCCGTCCAGGACGCCGACTCGCTCTCCCTGACCACCGTCCAGCTCGGCGGCGCCGTCCTCGTCTTCGCCCTGCTCGCGGGCGTCCCCGGCACCGGGGAGGACCCGTGGGCCGTGGCCGCCGGCTTCGGGGCCGCCGAATGGGCCGGGCTGCTCTTCCTCTCCGCCTTCTGCACCCTCTTCGCCTTCTTCGTGCAGATGTGGGCCGTCCGCCGAACCTCGCCCTCCCGCGTCAGCCTGCTGCTGGGCACCGAGCCGTTGTGGGCGGCGGTCGCCGGCATCGCCATCGGCGGCGAGCACCTCGGCCTGCTCGGCCTCGCGGGCGCCGCCCTCGTGCTGGCCGGTACCGCCTGGGGCCGCCGCGCCGTCGACGGCTGAACGATTGTCCGAAACCGCTCCCATCCACGGTGATCAGCGGCCCTACGCTGGCCACCATGCCAGTTCTGGACATCAGCAACCTCGCCGACGACTTCAACGAGAACCCCTACCCGCACTACGCGCGGCTGAGGGAGAGCGGTCCCGTCCACCGCATCAAGACGGCGGACGGGGAAGGGATCTGGCTGATCGTCGGCCACGACGAGGCCCGCCAGGCTCTCGCCCACCCCGACGTGTCGAAGAACTGGCAGACCGCCGGCCTCTACGCCGACCGCACGACCACCACCCTCAGCACCAACATGCTCCGCTCCGACCCGCCCCACCACACCCGGCTCCGCCGCCTGGTGGCCCGCGAGTTCACCTCCCGCCGGGTCGAGGCCCTGCGCCCGCGCGTGCAGCAGGTCACCGACGGACTGCTCGACGCGATGGCCGCCGGCCCCGACCGCCGCGCCGACCTGATCGCGTCCTTCGCGGTACCGCTGCCGATGACCGTCATCTGCGAACTCCTCGGCGTACCCGACCTCGAACGCGGCTCGTTCCGCCGGTGGTCCACCGAGATCGTCGCGCCGACCGGCACCGAGGCCGAGACCGCTGCGCTGCGCGCCATGTCCGGCTACCTGGCCGAGCTCACCGACGCCAAACGGGAGCGCCCCGGCGAGGACCTGCTCAGCGCGCTGATCCGGACCAGGGACGAGGACGGCGACCAGCTGTCCCCGGAAGAGCTGATCGGCATGGCCTTCCTGCTGCTGGTCGCCGGGCACGAGACCACGGTCAACCTGATCGGCAACGGCGTACGGGCCCTGCTCGCCCACCCGGACCAGCTGGCGGCCCTGCGCGCCGATCCGGACGGGCTGATCGACGGCGCGGTGGAGGAGATGCTCCGCTACGACGGCCCGCTGGAGAGCGCCACCTACCGCTTCGCCCGTGCCGACCTGGAGATCGGGGGCACCCTGATCGAGGCCGGCTCGCCCGTGCTGGTCTCCCTGGCCGGTGCCGACCGCGACCCGGCGCGGTTCACCGGGCCCGACGTCTTCGACATCCGCCGATCCGGCCAGAGCCACATGGCTTTCGGCCACGGCATCCACTTCTGCATCGGCGCCCCGCTGGCGCGCATGGAGGGCCGCATCGCGGTCCGGTCCCTGCTGGAACGTTTCCCCGACCTGGCCGAGGACCCTGACGCCGGCCCGCGCGACTGGATCCCCGGCACCCTGATCCGGGGAGTGAAGCGGCTGCCGGTGCGCTGGTAGCCGTACATGAGAAGCCGCAGAAGCCGCCGCAGCAGCAGCGTGAGGCGCCGCGGGCGCCGCTCACAGATCCGGCAGCTCCTCCAGCCGTACCCGGCGCCCCTCGCGGCGCGAGAGCTCGCACGCCTCCGCGACCCGGAACGCGGCGAGCGCCTCCCGGCCGTCGCAGGGGTTGGGGCCCTCGCCGCGCACCAGGCGCACGAAGGCCGCCAGCTCCGCCTCGTACGCGGGGCCGAAGCGCTCCAGGAAACCCGTCCACGGTTTGCTCGCCGGGGGCGGGCCGTGCGGCTCGGTCGAGGCGATCGGCGTACGGTCGTCCAGCCCGGCGGACACCTGGTCCAGCTCCCCGGCGAGCTCCATCCGCACGTCGTAGCCGGCGCCGTTGATCCGGCCGCCCGTCGCGGTGACGAGGGTGCCGTCGTCCAGGGTCAGCACGGCCGCGGCCGTGTCGATGTCGCCCGTCTCCCGGAACCGCGGCGGGCCCGCGTCCGACCCGGCCGCGTACACCTCCGTCACCTCGTGCCCGGTGACCCAGCGGACCATGTCGAAATCGTGCACGAGGCAGTCCCGGTACAGACCGCCCGAGGCCGCCAGGTACGCGGCGGTCGGCGGAGCCGGATCGGCGGTCATCGTGCGTACGGTGTGCAGCCGCCCCAGGGCGCCCGAGCGGACCAGCTCACGGGCGGTGCGGTAGCCCGAGTCGAAGCGGCGCATGAATCCCACCTGGAGCACGCCGCCGGCGGCCTCCACCTCGCGCACCACGGCGAGGGTGCGGGCCAGGTCCGGGGCCACCGGCTTCTCGCAGAACACCGGCAGGCCGCCGCGTACCGCCCGTACGGCCAGCTCGGCGTGGCCCTCGGTCGAGCAGGCCACGACCACCGCGTCCACGCCCCAGGTGAAGACCTGCTCGACGGAGGGCGCGGCGGTGGCCCCGAGCCGGTCGGCCAGGCGCGCCGCCCGCGCGGGGTCGGCGTCGGCGAGCAGGAGCGAGCCGGCGTCCGCCTGGCGGGCCAGCGCCGCCGCGTGGAACGAGCCGATCCGGCCCGTTCCGATGAGCCCGATGCGCATGAACTCAACCTGACCCCGTACGGGGGACCTGTCAATCTGCCCGCGCATGCCCCGATGGCCCGCCATGGTCCACTGTGGCGGATACTGGGCGGCTGGAACCGGAATGACCGAATGATGACGGACGACACGGACGAGGGAAGGGCGCGGCGACGTGGCTAGGGTTCGGACAGGGGTACGCGTCGTGGGCGCCGTGCTCGCGGCGGTACTGGGGGCCTCGCTCGCGGGCTGCAGCAGCACCGGAGGCAAGCGCGCCGAGGACCGGGCGAAGGCCGCCGCGGCGGGCCGGCCGGCCGTGTCCACCCCGCGCTGGACCTTCGCGATGGTCACGCACGCGGGTGACGGCGACACCTTCTGGGACATCGTCCAGAAGGGCGCCAAGGAGGCCGCGGCGAAGGACAACATCAACTTCGTCTACGCCCACGACGACCAGGCGCAGCAGCAGGCGCAGTTCGTGCAGAACGCCATCGACCAGAAGGTCGACGGGATCATCGTGAGCCTCGCCAAGCCGGAAGCGCTCAAGGACGTCATCGCCAAGGCCGTCAAGGCCGGCATCCCGGTGGTCACGGTCAATTCCGGCTCCGCCCAGTCCGCCGCCTACGGGGCACTGACCCACATCGGCCAGGACGAGGAGATCGCGGGCGAGGCGGTCGGCAGCGAGCTGACCGAGCGAGGGAAGAAGAAGGCCGTCTGCGTCCTGCACGAGCAGGGCAACGTGGGCCACGAGCAGCGCTGCGCCGGGGCGAAGAGAACGTTCGGTGGGTCCGGTGGCGTCATGGAGAACCTGTACGTCGAGGGCACCAACATGCCCTCCGTCCAGGCGGCCATCCAAGCCAAGCTCCAGGCGGACCCCTCGGTCGACGCGATCGTCACGCTCGGTGCGCCCTTCGCCCCCACCGCGGTCAAGGCGAAGGACGCGGCGGGCAGCAAGGCCGAGGTGGACACCTTCGACCTCAACGAATCCGTCGCCCGCGACCTGAAGTCCGGAGCCCTCGGCTTCGCCGTCGACCAGCAGCCCTACCTCCAGGGCTACGAGGCGATCGACCTGCTCTGGCTCTACCGCTACAACGCGGACGTGCTCGGCGGTGGCCGCCCGGTGCTCACCGGGCCCCAGATCGTCACGGCCGCCGAGTCGGCCAAGCTGGAAGAGTTCATCAAGCGGGGCACCCGATGAGCGCCGCCGCCGCCGCGGACGAACGCCTCGCGCCCACCTCCCTGGTCCGCAGGCTGCTGGGCCGCCCGGAGCTGGGCGCCGTGGTCGGCGCGGCCGCCGTTTTCGTCTTCTTCTCCTTCGCCGCCCCCAGCTTCCTGCAGGCCTCCAGCCTCAGCACCGTGCTGTACTCGGCCTCCACCATCGGGATCATGGCCGTCCCGGTGGCCCTGCTGATGATCGGCGGCGAGTTCGACCTTTCCGCGGGTGTCATGGTCACGACCTCGGCGCTGGTCGCCTCGATGTTCAGCTACCAGATGACCGCCAACGTCTGGGTCGGCGTCCTGGTGTCGCTGCTGGTCACCCTGGCCATCGGCCTCTTCAACGGCGTCATGCTGACCCGTACCAAGCTGCCCAGCTTCATCATCACGCTCGGCACCTTCCTGATGCTGACCGGCCTGAACCTCGGCTTCACCAAGCTGATCAGCGGATCGGTCTCCACCAAGAGCATCGCCGACATGGAGGGCTTCAGCTCCGCGCGCGCCCTCTTCGCCTCGCAGTGGAACATCGGCTCGGTCACCCTGAAGGTCACCGTCCTGTGGTGGCTGGCCCTGGTCGCCGTCGCCACCTGGATCCTGCTGCGCACCCGCGCCGGGAACTGGATCTTCGCGGTGGGCGGCGGAGCCGACGCGGCCCGCGCGACCGGCGTCCCGGTCGTGAAGACCCGTATCGGCCTCTACATGGGCGTCGCCCTGTGCGCGTGGATCTCCGGCCAGCACATCCTCTTCTCGTTCGACGTGGTCCAGTCGGGCGAGGGCGTCGGCAACGAGTTCCTCTACATCATCGCGGCCGTCATCGGCGGCTGCCTGATGACCGGCGGCTACGGCTCCGCCATCGGCTCGGCGGTCGGCGCCTTCATCTTCGGCATGACCAGCAACGGCATCGTCTACGCCCAGTGGAACCCGGACTGGTTCAAGTTCTTCCTGGGCGCGATGCTCCTGCTCGCGACGCTGCTCAACGCATGGGTCCGCAAGCGGGCGGAGGAGAGCAAGTGACGACGAACGGCGCGACGCCCCTGGTGAAGCTGACCGAGGTCAGCAAGTACTACGGAAACATCCGCGCCCTCCAAGGGGTCTCCCTGGAGGTCGCGGCGGGCGAGATCACCTGTGTCCTCGGCGACAACGGCGCCGGAAAGTCCACCCTCATCAAGATCATCGCGGGGCTGCACCAGCACGACGCCGGCACCTTCGAGATCGAGGGGGAGGAGACCGTGCTCGCCAATCCCCGCGCGGCCCTCGACCGCGGCATCGCCACCGTCTACCAGGACCTCGCCGTCGTCCCGCTCATGCCCGTATGGCGGAACTTCTTCCTCGGGTCCGAGCCGACCAAGGGCCGCGGCCCGCTGCGCCGCCTCGACGTGGGCCACATGCGGCGGACCACCCGCGCCGAGCTGCTGCGCATGGGCATCGACCTGCGCGACGTCGACCAGCCCATCGGAACCCTGTCCGGCGGCGAGCGGCAGTGCGTGGCCATCGCCCGCGCCGTCCACTTCGGTGCGAAGGTCCTCGTGCTCGACGAGCCGACCGCCGCGCTCGGCGTCAAGCAGTCCGGCGTGGTCCTCAAGTACGTCGCCGCCGCCCGCGACGCGGGCCTCGGCGTGGTGCTGATCACCCACAACCCGCACCACGCCCACCTGGTCGGCGACCGGTTCGTGCTCCTCAAACGCGGCACCATGGCGGGCAGCCACACCCGCGACTCGATCACCCTGGACGAGCTCACCCGGCAGATGGCGGGCGGTTCCGAGCTGGACGAACTGAGCCACGAACTGGAGCGAGTGGCAGAATCGGGCCCAGGCGCCGCATCCGGCGCAGCCGATCCGGAATCCGGCTCCGCCACCGACTCCGCTTCCGGCTCCACTTCCTCCGACAAGGGCGACACGACTCGATGAGCACGTACCGGGACTTCACGCTCGCCCACCGGGGGGCGGCGCGAGGCACCGTCCTGCGGACCATCGGGACCCGTGAGCGCCGGTCTCACCTGACCGCCCCGCGGGTCCCGACCGTCGGCATCGACATCGGCGGCACCAAGGTCATGGCCGGCGTCGTCGACGCCGACGGCGTCATCCTGGAGAAGATCCGCGCCGAGACGCCGGACAAGTCCAAGAGCCCCAAGGTCGTCGAGGACACCATCGTCGAGCTGGTCCTGGACCTCTCCGACCGGCACGACGTGCACGCGGTGGGCATCGGGGCGGCCGGCTGGGTCGACGCCGACCGCTCCCGCGTCCTCTTCGCGCCCCACCTGGCCTGGCGCGACGAGCCGCTGCGCGACGCCCTCCAGTCCCGGCTCGCGGTGCCGGTCATGGTCGACAACGATGCCAACACCGCGGCGTGGGCGGAATGGCGCTTCGGCGCCGGGCGCGGCGAGGACCACCTCGTCATGATCACCCTCGGCACCGGCATCGGCGGGGCCATCCTCGAAGGCGGCCAGGTCAAGCGCGGCCGGTACGGGGTCGCCGGCGAGTTCGGCCACATGCAGGTCGTCCCCGGCGGCCACCGCTGCCCCTGCGGCAACCGCGGCTGCTGGGAGCAGTACAGCTCCGGCAACGCCCTGGTGCGCGAGGCCCGCGAGCTCGCCGCGGCCGACTCCCCGGTCGCGTACAACATCATCGCCAGGGTCGGCGGCAACGTCCACGAGATCACCGGGCCGCTGATCACCGAGCTGGCCCGCGAGGGCGACGCCATGTGCGTCGAGCTGCTCCAGGACATCGGCCAGTGGCTCGGCGTCGGCATCGCCAACCTCGCCGCCGCCCTCGACCCGTCCTGCTTCGTCATCGGCGGCGGCGTCAGCGCCGCCGACGACCTGCTGATCGGCCCCGCCCGGGACGCCTTCCGCCGCCACCTCACCGGTCGTGGCTACCGCCCCGAGGCCCGGATCGCCAAGGCCGAGCTCGGCCCCGAGGCAGGTATGGTCGGAGCGGCCGACCTCGCCAGGCTCGTCGCCCGCCGCTTCCGCCGCGCCACACGCCGCCGGGTCGAACGCTACGAGCGCTACGCGCAGCTGGGCCGGCGCGATGCCACCGGCCCCACGGACTCCAAGGACCAGAACGAGCAGTGACCCCGCCCACCCTGCCCCACCAGGCGTCCGCCCCCGACGAGGGCGGTGCCCCGCCGCCAGCCGCCGAAGACCGCGGGCACGTCGTCAAGCGCCGCTGGATCACCGCGATCATCATCCTGCTGCTGATCGGCGTACCCGCCGGTTACCTCGGGGTCTCCACCCAGCAGAGCCGCGAGAGCGGCCGCGACAAGGCCGCCCGGATCGGCGCGTCCAAGGTGCGTCCCGGCTGGCCCTCGAAGGTGCAGCGCAGCATCTACGAGGTCCCGATCCCGCCCAAGGCCTGGCGGGTCGGGTTCCTGGAGACAAACAACTGGCGCACGAGCCGGCTGTTCACGCAGATGGCGGTCACCCCCGCCGACCTGGACGCCTTCCTGGCCGACCTCGGCACCAGCCGGGACGCGCTGACCCCCGGGGTCTCGATCTCCCCGCACGACACCGAGGTCGCGGGCTGGAACTGGAACCCGGAGGGCACCTGGGACGGGATCACGCTGGAGCAGCCGGACCCGCGCCCCACCCGGGACGTCACCGTCGACCTCACGGACCCCGAGCACCCCAAGGTCTACGTGGTGTCCACGACGACCCCGTAGCGGTGGGGACAGCCCTTAGCCTGGGATCATGAAGCTCACCAAGCGGCTGCATTCCTGCGTGCAGCTGGAGAAGGACGGGCGCACGCTCGTCATCGACCCGGGCGCCTTCAGCGAACCGGACGCGGGCCTGGGGGCGGACGCCCTGCTGGTCACGCACGAGCACCCCGACCACTTCGAGGAGGGCCGGCTGCGGGCCGCCCTCGACGCCAATCCGGCGGCGGGCCTGTGGACCCTGCGCAGTGTGGCGCAGAGGCTGGCCCCCGCCTACCCGGGCCGGGTGCACACGGTCGGGCACGGAGACACCTTCACCGCCGCCGGCTTCGAGGTCCAGGTGCACGGCGAGCTGCACGCCGTGATCCACCCGGACATCCCGCGGGTCACCAACGTCGGCTACCTCGTGGAGGGTTCGCTGTTCCACCCCGGGGACGCGCTGACCGTGCCCGACGCGGCGGTGGAGACGCTGATGCTTCCCGTGCACGCCCCCTGGAACAAGGTCTCCGAGGTGATCGACTACCTCCGTGAGGTCAAGCCGCGGCGTGCCATCGACATCCACGACGCGTACCTGTCCGACATCGCCCGGCCGATCTACGACATGGCCCTGGACAGCCTGGGCGGCACGGACCACGGCCGGCTCACCGCCGGGGAAGCCGCCGACCTGTGACTGTCGGTGCCGGGCGGTAGGTTGGGGCGTATGCGTATCGCCACGTTCAACGTCAACTCCGTCACCGCCCGGCTTCCGCGCCTGCTGGCCTGGCTGGAGAGCTCCGGCACCGATGTCCTGTGCATCCAGGAGACCAAGTGCTCCGCGGAGCAGTTCCCGCACGCCGAGCTGCGCGAGCTGGGCTACGAGTCGGCGGTCAACGCCACCGGCCGGTGGAACGGCGTCGCCCTGCTCTCCAAGGTCGGCCTGGACGACGTGGTCCTGGGGCTGCCCGGCGGGCCCGACTACGAAGGGGTCCAGGAGCCCCGCGCGATCTCCGCCACCTGCGGCGGCGTGCGCGTCTGGTCGGTGTACGTGCCCAACGGCCGGGAGGTCGAGCACGACCACTACGGCTACAAGCTGGACTGGTTCCGCTCCCTGACCACGGCCGTCGCCGAGGACGCGGCGGGCCCCCGCCCCTTCGCGGTGCTCGGCGACTTCAACGTGGCCCCGACCGACGAGGACGTCTACGACCCGGCCGTCTTCGAGGGCCTCACCCACGTCACCCCCGCCGAGCGCGCCGCTCTGGAGGCGCTGCGGGCCGCCGGTCTCTCCGACGTGCTGCCGCGTCCCCTCAAGTACGACCGCCCCTACACGTACTGGGACTACCGCCAGCTCGCCTTCCCCAAGAACAGGGGCATGCGAATCGACCTGGTGTACGGGAACCAGCCCTTCGCCAAGGCCGTCACCGACGCCTACGTCGACCGCGAGGAACGCAAGGGCAAGGGCGCGTCCGACCACGCGCCGGTCGTCGTGGACCTGGATCTCGACCGGTAGCCGCGGTCCGGATCCGGGCCGGCGGATCCAGGCGCGCCCTGTGGTCAGGGGCGGATCCTGGTGCGACGCTGGTCAGTATGAACATCCCTTTCCTGGACAACTGGCTGAACCGGCGCGAAACGGAACGGGGTGCGGGTCTCGCCCTCGCCTTCGCCGGTGATCCCGAGGGTGTGGCCGCGTTGTTCTCGGAGTGCGAGATGCTGCGCGACCAGGCGAGGGCGGCCGGACTCGAACTCGACGAGAGCCGGGCCTCGTTGGAGGAACTCGACCAGCTGATGCCCCGCTGGCGGCGGGATCCGGAGGCCGTGCCGTGGCTCGGCAACGACGCAGGCTTCTACCTCGGGACCGTGATCATCCGCACCATCCCCGGAGCCGGCTGGCAGGTGTGGCCCAACGGCCAGCCGGTGATCCGGCTGGCCTCGGGCCGCGAGCTGAACGTGATCGAGTCGGGGGTGTCCTGGGCGATGACCGGATCCCCCGAGCTCAGCCAGGCGTACGCGGAGGCCTCCGAGGGGTGACCGGCCGGGATGTTTATGTCGCCTTTAGGCGTGTCGAGGGGAAGCGCCCTTCCCGGGCTGGATAGTTTGCCTGGACTCGACACACCGACAAGTGGGCAGGGCAGCGCATGGTCGTCGATCCGTTGATCGAGCTGGGGGACGTCACGATCCTCAGGCACTGAGGGGGTCCCGCCGATCCCTCACGAGGGCCACCCCGCTCGGCAGCAGCCGCGGATCACTGCTCGCGCAGCGGCACCGACACGTAACTGGGATCGGTGTGCGGCGAGGAGAAGGTCAGCTGTGCGCCGGTGGGGTTGTGCTCGATGTAGAGCGGGTCGACCGTGTCGATGACAAGGGCGAGCCGGTGGCCCGCGGGCACGTCGTAGGCGGTGGAGAACAGCTCCAGATCCGCGCCGAAGGCCTGCCCGGGAGTGCGCCCGTGGAACGTGTAGGGGGCGTTGCTGACCAGCTTGCCGATGCCGAGCGGGCCGACGTCGTACAGGTACGCGACGAAGGTGCCGTCGCCCTTGGTGGGAGTGACCGTGGTGTGGACCTTGACCGTGCCGCGGACCCGGCGCGCCTCGCCGTAGCGCCCGGACTGCCAGACCGCGGCGAAGGCGCGGGGGAGCAGCGGGATGGAGGCCCTCGGGGGCGCCTGGGCCAGCTGGTCGAGGATGCTGGAGAGGAAGAGGATCCCGCCGTTGGCCCCGGAGTCGACATTGGCGAAGAGGTGCTCGCTGTCGGAGAGCATGAGCTTCTCGGTGCCGCCCGCGCCGACCGACCTCCAGTCGGCGTAGCCCTCGTACGCGTCGTTGCTGCGGGACTTGATCTGCACCGGGGCCTCGGTGTCGACGCCGTTGCGCTCGCCCTTGAGGTAGCGGTCGAACCAGCGGTGGGCGTTGGTCCAGGTGTCGTTGGGCAGGCCCAGCAGGCCGGTGGCCTCGGCGGTGGCGTGGTCGCCCGGGCGGAACTCCAGGCGCTTGGGGCCGGTCAGCTTCTCGTAGAACTCCGCGTACTGGTTGGGCGGGAAGATGGTGTCACCCCAGGCGTTGCCGAGCATGACCGCGGCGCCGTTGGCGTTGATCCGGTCCACCTGCTCGGCGGCCGACCGCTTCTTGCCCCACTCGATCATCTGCTGCTCCCGGTCCAGCCGGGAGCCGAGGAAGTCGCCGAGGATCGACCGGAGTTCGGGGCCGGGGCGGCCGGTGAGGAAGCCGGCGGCGCCGAGCATCCCGGCGGCCTGGCGGTGCTGGGTGCGGCCGGAGTAGATGGACTCGATGATGTCGGCCCAGCCGCTCATCGCGACCACCGCCTTGACGCGCGGGTCGTGCGCCGAGGCCAGCAGGCTGATGCCCGCGCCGTACGAGACCCCGCCGAGGCCGATGCGGTCCGCGTCGGCGGGGGAGTTGGCCAGGGCCCAGTCGATGACGGCCGAGACGTCGGCGATGTCCGGCGGGCCGGCCACCTCGATCTGGCCGCCGGAGAGCCAGAAGCCGCGGGAGGTGTAGCTGACCACCACGTAGCCGGAGTCGGCGAGTTGCTTGGCCTGGGCGATGTATTCGATCTGCGGCAGGCCCCAGCTGCTGGGGAGCACGATCAGCGGGTACTTCCGGCCCGCCTCGGCGCCGCCGGGGGTGAAGACGTTGCCCTTGAGGGTGATGCCCCCGGAGCCGGGGATGTCATGGAAAGTCGGTTCCGATGAGGCGCCGTCGGCGGCTGCCGCGGAGGGAGCGGAAGCCGCCTGGGCCTGGTGGGGGGCCAGGCCCAGGGCGGCTGCCACCAGCACGGCCGCCACGGCTGCGACGGTGGTGGTGCGTTTCATCAATCGCTCCTCGCGGACGCCGGGTTGTCAGAGTGACCCGACGGTAACGGGAGCGGATTACCGTAGGTAACCCGTGAGTAAGTTACACGCTGGTAACGATTGATACGTGTCAGTGGAGAGGTCAGCCGTTCTGCGGGGCGCCGTTCAGGGCGCTCTTGGCCTTCCACGCGTCCCAGGACAGGTTCCACTCGCCGTAGCCGTTGCCGATCTCCGCCTGGCCCTTCGAGCCGTCACCGACCACCTCGAAGGAGTCGCCGACCTGGGACTGCTCGAAGAACTCCTTGGCGTCGGCGTCGCTCATCCCCACGCAGCCGGAACTGCTGTTGGCCCGGCCGAAGTTGCCGGTGTTCCACGGGGCGGCGTGCGCGTACATGCCGGACCATGTGAGCCGCATCGAGTAATCGACCATCTTGTCGTAGGCGTTGTCCAGGCCCACCGTCTGGGAGTCCATCCGGATGGTGCCCTCCTTGGTCATGATCACCATCTTTCCGGACCAGGAGGCCTTCTTGCCGCCCGGAGTGCCGGCCGAGATCGGGATCGTCCTCAGGGCCTGGCCGTCCTGGGTCACCGACATCTTCTTGGTGTCGAGGCTGACCTGGATCCGGCGGTCCTTGCCGATCTTGAACTCGGTGTTGTAGTCCCGGGCGAAAAGACCGCCGCCCTTGCCGGAGTCCACGCCGTTCAGGTTCATCTCGACCTTCACGTCCGTGCCGGACTTCCAGTAGTCCTTGGGCCGCCAGTCGACACGGTCCTTGCCGTCGTGGTCCTTGATCCAGCCCCAGGAACCCTCGGTGTTGTCCGAGCTGGTGACCTTGAGCTGCTTCTCCACCGCGGCCTTGTTCGTCACCGGGTTGTCGAAGACGAGCGACACGGGCATCGCCACGCCCACCGTGCTGCCCTTGGTGATGTTGATCGAGACCTTGTTCACCTTGTCGGCGGCGCCGGTCTTGAACTGCGTGGTGGCGCTCTGGCTCTGGGTGTTCTGCGCCTCGACCTTGTACTCCGCCCCGGGCGGGGCGTTGCGCTCCGAGGTCCAGGTCCTGCCGTCGTCGGCTATCTTCCCCGGCAGCTCCGCGCCCTTGGCGTCGGTCACCTTGACCTGGGCCAGCTTGCCCTCGGCGACGGTCACCGTCACCGGCTCGCCCGCCTTCACCTGATCGCCCGCGAGATTCACCGAGACCGCCATGTCCGTCTTCGGCTTCAGCTCGGCCTTGCCGTCCTTGCCGGCCTGGTCACCGCCCCCGCCCGAGCAGGCTGTCAGTGCGGCGGTCAGAAGTGCGGTGCCCGCCATGGCGGTGCGGCGTATGCGGCTCAACGAAAACCCCTCCATCAATGACCGTTCGCAAATCTAGATGCGAACAGGACGACTCTAGGTTCCCCGATTCGGATAACAGACCGTCCTTTCCGTTGTGACGTGGACCGCAGCGAAACGGTCATCGTCCGGTCACAATCGCCGCGCGCTTCGGTCATGGAGGGCTGTGAGAGTCAGTGCATGCTTGCGACCACCCCACAGCAACACCAGCAGTGGCAGCAGGAACTGACGATGCGCCCTCTGTCCCTACCGGAATACCAGGGCTTCCTTTCGAGGCACCGGCAGGCGAGTTTCCTCCAGTACCCCTCCTGGGCCCAGGTGAAGGACCTTTGGCGCTCCGAAAGGGTCGGATGGCACTACCCCGACGGTGAGATAGCGGGCGTGGGACTCGTCCTCTACCGCCAATTCCCCGGCACCCGCAAATACTTCGCCTACCTCCCCGAGGGTCCCGTCGCCGACTGGTCCGATCCGCACATCGACCGCTGGCTGACCCCGCTGACGCGCCACCTGAGGGCGGCCGGCGCCTTCGCGGTCCGGATCGGCCCCACCCCCGCCTACCGGCGCTGGGACGCGGCCACCGCCAAGTCCGCCGCCGGGCCCGGCCGGCAGATTTCTGACGTCCTGGCCACCGAGGTGGACCCGATCGGTGCCGCCCTCGCCGACCGGCTGCGCACTCGCGGCTGGAAGCGCTGCGGCGGCGAGGACGACGGCGACGCCCAGCCCCGCCACGTCTTCCGGGTGCCGCTGGCGGGCCGCACCCTCGACGACCTGTGGTCGGGCCTGAACCAGGAGTGGCGGCGCAATGTGCGCAAGGCCACGAAGGCGGGTGTGGAGACGGTCGTCGGCACCACCGCCGACCTGCCCGAGTTCTACCGGCTGCTGCGCATCACCGAGGAGCGCGACGGCTTCCGGCTGGGCCGCTCCCTGTCGTACTACGAGCAGCAGTACGAGGCCCTCAACGCCGAGGAGCCCGGCCGGATGCGGCTCTACCTGGGCATCCACCAGGGCGAGATCCTCGCCGCCCACACGATGATCGTCGCCGGGAACCGGGTCTGGTACCAGACCGGTGCCTCCGCCGACCACCGCCGCGACGTCCGGCCCAGCAACGCCCTGCAGTGGCGCATGATCTGCGACGCCCATGCCCTCGGTGCCGACGAGTACGACATGCGCGGGGTACCCTCCACCCTCGACCCCGACGAACGTTCCTTCGGGCTGCTGCGCTGGAAGCTCGGCACCGGCGGACAGGTCGTCGAGACGCTCGGCGAGTGGGAGACCCCGATGGACGGATACACCAACATGGCGCTCTACAAGGCGTTCCAGGCCTACCTCGCCCGCCGGTGACCGCCACCGACACCAGGCCGGCCGCAGCGGGCGCCGGTGGCGCCGACGGCGATCACGCGGCACCGAAGAAGACCTCGGTGCTGCGCAGCGGCGCGCTCATGGCGGTCGGATCGATCGTCTCCCGCGCCACCGGCTTCATCCGCTCCGCCGTCGTCGTCGCGGCGCTGGGCACCGGACTGCTCGGCGACAGCTACGCCGTCGCCAACACCGTCCCGAACATCATCTACATGCTCCTCGTCGGCGGCGCGCTCAACGCCGTCTTCGTCCCCGAGCTCATACGCGCCGCCAAGGAGCACGAGGACGGCGGGGCCGCGTACACCGACCGGCTGCTGACCGTCTGCACCGCGGCACTCGCCCTGCTCACCGCCGTCGCGGTCCTCGCCACCCCGCTCATCGTCGGCGTGTACACCCCCTACAGCGGGGCGCAGCAGAGCACCACCATCGCCCTGGCCCGGTTCTGCCTCCCGCAGATCCTCTTCTACGGCCTGTTCACCCTGCTCGGGCAGGTACTGAACGCCCGCGGCCGGTTCGGCGCGATGATGTGGACCCCGGTCCTCAACAACGTCGTGATCATCGGCGTCTTCGGGCTCTTCCTCTACGTCTCCCACGACGCGGCGGGCGGCCTCACCGCCGCCGAGACCCGGCTCCTCGGCATCGGAACCACCGCGGGCATCGTCGTCCAGGCCCTCGCCCTGATCCCCTCGCTGCGCGCCGCCCGCTTCCGCTGGCGCCCCCGCTTCGACTGGCGCGGCAGCGGTCTCACCCGCCCGCTGCGCAACGCGGGCTGGCTGGTGATGCTCGTCCTCACCAACCAGATCGCCTACTGGGTGGTGACCCGGCTCTCCACCACCACCGGAGACCTCGCCGTCAAGGCGGGCCTCACGGAGGGCGTCGGCTACACCGCCTACAGCAACGCCTACCAGCTGTGGATCGTCCCGCAGGGCATCATCACCGTCTCCCTCGTGACCGCCCTGATGCCCCGGATGAGTGCGGCCGCGGCCGACGGCGACCTCGCCGCCGTGCGCGCGGACGTCTCCTACGCGCTGCGCTCCAGCGCCGCCCTCGTCGTCCCCGCCGCCGCGGTCTTCGCCGCCCTCGCCCCCTGGGTCACGGGCAGCGTCTTCGGGTACGGGGTCACCGGTCCCGCCGACATCGAGGTCATGGCGGGCATGCTCATGGCGTTCGCGCCCGGCCTGATCGCGTTCTCCGCGCAGTACGTGCTCTCGCGCGGCTTCTACGCCCTCTCCGACACCCGCACCCCCTTCTTCCTCAACCTCACCATCGCCGCCCTGAACGCCGGGCTCTCGGGCGCCGCCTACCTCCTGCTGTCCCCGCGCTGGGCGGTCACCGGCATGGCCGCGGCCTCCTCCGTCGCCTTCACCGCGGGCGCCGCCGTCACCGCGTACACCCTCGCCCGCAGGCTCGGCCCGCGCGCGGGCACCCGTACCGAGAAGCGGGCGAGTGCCGTACGCACCCACCTGCGGATGCTGACCGCCTGCGCACCGGCGGGCGCCGCCGGGTACGCGGCCGCCCGGGCCGCCGAGCGGTTCGGGGACTTCGCCGCGGTCGGGGCGGGAACCGTATCCCTGATGGTCGTCGTCGTTCTCCTTGCCAGGCCGCTTCGCCTGACGGAGATCACCGACCAGCTGGACTCCCTGCGGCGCAAGGTCGGCCGCCAGCGGTAGGACAAGCCCCGCACCACCTTGGATACTGACCGGATGCCACGCGTACTGCTGATCGAGGACGACCCTTCCGTCCGTGAGGGGGTGGGCCTCGGCCTGCGCCGCCGCGGCCACGAGGTGAGCGCCGCCGAGACCGGTGAGGAGGGGCTCGCCCTGATGGCGAGCTTCCGCCCCGAGCTCGTCCTGCTCGACCTGATGCTGCCCAGGATGAACGGTGTTCAGGTCTGCCACCGCATCCGCGAGACCAGCGAGGTGCCGATCATCATGCTCACCGCGCGCGGCGACGACTTCGACATCGTCATCGGCCTGGAGGCCGGAGCCGACGACTACATAGTCAAACCCGCCCGCACCGAGGTCATAGAAGCCCGCATCAAGGCCGTGCTGCGCAGGCTCAGCGACCCCGTGGGCGCCCGCCCCGAGGTCGCGGTCCACGGCGAACTCGCCATCGACCGCGCCGGGCTGACCGTCGCCAAGAACGGTGATCGCGTCGCCCTCGCCCCCAGCGAGATCAAGCTCCTGCTGCACCTGTCGGCCTCGCCCGAGCAGGTCTTCTCCCGCCAGCAGCTCCTCGAGTACGTCTGGGATCACAGCTACCACGCCGACGCCCGGCTCGTGGACGCCTGCGTCCGCCGGCTGCGCCACAAGATAGAGGACCCCGACAAGAGCCCCCGCTACATCCAGACCGTGCGTGGCTTCGGCTACCGCTTCGGTCCCCTGTAGGAGGCGCGAGGTGCGACGCATAGCCCCGCTCGGGCTGCGCACCCGGCTGATAGCGGCCTTCCTGCTGGTCGCCGCGATCAGCGCGGTGAGCACGGCCGCCCTCACCTACCAGCAGGCGCGCAACGCCATCCTCAAGCAGACCCAGGACACCGCCGTCAGCACCCTGCGGGACCAGGTCGAGCAGCAGGAGTTCCGCCTTCCCCTGGACCAGCAGGAACTCCAGCGCATCGTCAGCGACCTCGGCAAGCGCGGCAAACCCCACCCGTGGATCCTCTTCGCCGAGTACGGCGACCTGCGCGCCTCCACCAACCCGTCCTCGCCGACCTCCACCGTGGTCACCGCCAGCCTGCGCGAGAAGGTCCTCAGCAGCCGGTACACGGCCTTCCAGCGCGTCGAGGACCAGCGCGGCAACCCGTACCTCACGGTCGGCGTGCCCGCCCTCTTCAGTCACAACGGCTACACCGAACCCACCGGCGTCGTCTTCTTCGCCTGCGTCCCGCTCTCCACCGAGAAGCAGACCGTCGAGGCCATGGTCAAAGCCGCTCAGCAGGGGGCCGTCCCCGGGCTGGCCATCGCCATCATCCCCGCGCTGCTGGCCGCCCGCAGCGTGCTGCGGCCGGTCCGCGACATGCGCCGGGCCGCCCAGCGGCTGGGCCGCGGCCGCCTCGACACCCGCATCGAGGTCCGGGGCGCCGACGAACTCGCCGGACTCGCCCGCACCTTCAACGAGACCGCCCGCGCCCTGGAGCAGTCGGTGAGCGAGCTGCGGGACGCGGAGACCCGCGCCCGCCGCTTCGCCTCCGACGTCTCCCACGAACTGCGCACGCCCCTCGCCGGAATGCTCGCCGTGACCGAGGTCCTCGACGAGGACGCCGCGAGCCTCGACGCCGACACCGCCAAGGCCCTGCGCCTGGTGAGCGCCGAGACCGGCAAACTCGCCGTCCTCGTCGAGGACCTGATGGAGATCTCCCGCTTCGACGCCCGGGCCGCCGAACTCAACCTCGACGACGTGGACATCGCCGAAGCCGTGCGCAAGACCCTCGAACGACGCCACTGGGACGACGAGCGCGTCGTCACCGACCTGCCGGACGGGGTACGCGCCCGACTCGATCCGCGCCGCTTCGACGTGGTCCTCGCCAACCTCGTCGGCAACGCCCTGCGGCACGGCGGCGCCCCCGTGCACGTCACCGTGCGGACCGCACCGGGCGAGGACGGCGAACGGCTGCTCATCGACGTCGCCGACAGCGGGCCCGGCATCGCCCCGGAGGTGCTGCCGCACATCTTCGACCGCTTCTTCAAGGCCGACGCGGCCCGCACCCGCTCCGCCGGCAGCGGCCTCGGACTCGCCATCACCCTGGAGAACGTCCGCCTGCACGGTGGCACCCTCCGGGCCGGCAACGGGCCGTCCGGCGGAGCCCTCTTCACCCTCGACATGCCACTGGAGGCCCGCGTATGACGGGGTCGACGACAAGGTCCAGGGCCGTGGCGGCCATGGCTGCGCTGACGGGCTGCGCCCTACTGCTCGCCGGATGCGGGATCAAACGCACCGGGGTGATCGAGAGCGGCCATGCCGCCACCGTCAAGGTGCCCGACAGCAAGACCGCTGCCGTCCTCTACTTCATCTCCAAGGACGGCGACCGGCTCGTCCCGGTCCCCTTCTCGATCGGCACCGACTACATGCTCGCGCCCACGCCACTGCTGCGGGTGCTGTTGGACGGCCCCAGCGGTCCGGCTTCGGCGGCCGGACTCACCACGGCCCTGCCCCGGGTGTCCGACGCGCAGTCGGACGCGGCCTCGGTGAACAAGTACTCGCCGGGGAAGGGGCTGACGGTCAGTGTGCCGTTCCCCGTGGCCGGTCTGTCCGACCTGGCCCGCAAGCAGCTGGTGTGCACCTTCGGCGTCTCCGCCGTGCCGGACACCGTCACTCCGGTCGCCATCCAGGGCACCGACACCACCCTCCCCTCCGCCGACTGCAACCCGCGGCACTGACGCACGCGGCCGTCCCGCGGTTCCTGTCCGCAGGGGGCCGCGCCCTTGCGGGCGGGGCCGCCCACCCGTCACGGTAGCCCCATGGACCACGCCGCAGACGTCCCCGACGTCTTCGACCCCCGCGTCTACGCCGTCGGCGTCCCGTACGAGCGCTACCGGCTGCTGCGCGACCGCCACCCCGTGGCCTGGCAGCCGGAGCCGGAGATCCAGGGCTGGCCGGCCGGCCCCGGCTTCTGGGCCGTCACCCGGCACGCCGACGTCGTCCGGGTCCTGCGCGACCACCGGACGTACTCCTCCTGGCTGGGCGCCACCCAGATCCGCGACCCCGACCCGGCCGACCTGCCGTTCCTGCGCCGCACCATGCTCAACCAGGACCCGGACAAGGCCGCCGGCGACCACGGCAGGCTGCGCCGGCTCGTCGCCCGCGCCTTCACCCCCGCCCGCGTCGACGCCTTCGCCGCGCGGGTACGGGACCGCGCCCGCAACCTGCTCGCCGCCGCCCGGGACAAGGCCGAGGACGGCGCCACCGACGTGGTGCGCACCGTCACCGACGAATACGCGCTGCTCAACCTCACCGACCTGCTGGGCGTCCCGCCCGCCGACCGGGCCCTGCTGCTGGAGTGGACCGTACGGGTCATCGGCTACCAGGACCCCGAAGACGCCCCGGCTCCGCTCCTCGGCCCGGACGGCAAACCCCTCAACCCGCGCTCACCGGCCCTGCTCGGCGAGATGTTCGCGTACGCCCGCGAACTGGCCGCCCACAAGCGCGCGCACCCCGGCGACGACGTGATGACCGCCCTCGCCCAGGCCGGACTCGACCCGGCCGAGCTGGAGATGTTCTTCTTCCTGCTCACCGTCGCGGGCAACGACACCGTGCGCAGCGCGGCGCCCGGCGGGCTGCTCGCGCTGGCCCGAGACCCGGGGGACTACCGCCTGCTCGCCGGGGGCCGGGCCCCGATGGAACGTGCCGTCGACGAACTCCTGCGCGTGCACCCGCCGGTGCTCAGCTTCCGCCGGACCGCCGCCGTCGACACCGAGCTGGCCGGGCAGCGCATCAGGGAGGGGGACAAGGTGGTGGTCTTCCACGCCTCCGCCAACCACGACGAACGCGTCTTCACCGACCCCGGCCGCCTGGACCTCGGCCGCACGCCCAACCCGCACGTCTCCTTCGGGGACGGCTCGCACGTCTGCCTCGGCGCCCACTTCGCCCGGCTCCAGCTGCGCACCTTCTACGAGGAGTGGCGCGCGGTCATGCCCCCGCCCGAACTCGCCGGACCTCCCGGGCGGCTGGTCTCCAACTTCATCAACGGGATCACGCGTCTGCCGCTACGGGTGTCCGGGCCGCGGCGGTGACGTCCGCCACCAGCTCCGTCACATCCGGCCCGTAGGCATCGGAGTTGATGACCTTCAGCAGGACGCAGAAGGACTCGCGGCCGTACTTGCGGGCCAGCCCCACATGGTGCTTGGCCAGGTAGCGGGCGGCGGCCTGGTTGCTGTTGGCGGTCTGTCCGGAGAGCAGGAACACGGGCCGGGAGCCGTGCCGGGTCGTCAGCCGAGCCAGCAGCACGTGCTCGACCATCCCCTTCTCCCAGCGGTACTTCTCCTCGCCGATCCGGATCGCCCCGCGGTCCGGATCGCCCGACTCGAGGCTGACGTCGACGAGGACACCCGGGAGCATGGAGGTCAGGTGCGCGGTGGTGCGGGTGTTGGAGGCGGGCCCGCCGACGCAGAACTCGGTCCGTTCGCCGAAGCCCTGGCGGGCCCCGTCGTGGGTGACGATCTGCACGGTCGCCCCGCAGTCCTTGATCAGGGCGGATATCTCCAGCAGCGCGAAGGCGTCGTTGCGGTGCAGTGACGAATCCTTTCCGCCCATCTGCCGGTTGACCACGAACAGGCAGTCGGATCCGGTCGGCAGGCCGAAGAAGGCCTGCTTGCGGCGGAGCGCGCGGCGCCAGAGGTAGGTCCGGGAGAACCAGCCGAACCCGCCGCTGAGCGCGGTGGCGATCACCCCGAGCACGATGTTGCGGACGTCGTCGTTCATGCGGCGGATGGTAGCCGTCGCACGGCCTTCATGACGCGAGGGGTCCCGTGAAGTTAGGCTGCGGTGGCATGGTCTGACCGGCCGTCGACTGGAGGTACCGATGCGTGGTCCCGCCGCACGTCACTTAGCACTCGTCGCCCTCGCCGGGGCGCTGGTGTCCACCGGGGCGGCCGCTCCGCCCTCCGCCGCCGACGCGACCGCCACCCCGGCCAAGGTGCCCGTGGCCGCCGGCTACGGCGGGGCCGTCGCCAGCGTCGACGCCGACGCCTCCGCGGCCGGCATCGCCGTACTCCGCTCCGGCGGCAACGCCGTGGACGCGGCCGTCGCCACCGCCGCCGCGCTCGGCGTCACCGAGCCCTACTCGTCCGGCATCGGCGGCGGCGGCTACTTCGTCTACTACGACGCCGGCTCCCGCCGCGTGCACACCATCGACGGCCGCGAGACCGCCCCCGCGACGGCCACTGCCTCGCTGTTCCAGGAGAACGGCGTCCCCATCCCCTTCGCCGAGGGGCAGACCAGCGGCCGCGGGGTCGGCGTCCCCGGCACCCCCGCCACCTGGAAGAGCGCCCTCGAATCCTGGGGCAGCCGCCCGCTCGGCCAGCTGCTGAAGCCCGCCGAGAAGCTGGCCCGCGACGGCTTCACCGTCGACGCCACCTTCCGCGCCCAGACCGAGCTCAACCAGGACCGGTTCAAGGACTTCCCGGACACCGCGAAGCTCTTCCTGCCGGGCGGCGCCCTGCCGGTGGTCGGCTCCACCTTCAAAAACCCCGACCTGGCCGCCACGTACGCGGAACTCGGCCGCAAGGGGACCGGCGCGCTCTACCGGGGCCCGATCGCCGACGACATCGTCCGGGCCGTCCGCAAGCCCCCGGTGAACCCCGCGGCCACCCGGAACGTCCGGCCCGGCGACCTGACCGCCGACGACCTCACCGCGTACGGGACCAAGCGGCAGGCCCCGACCCAGGTGAGCTACCGGGGCCTCGACGTCTACGGCATCGCCCCCTCCTCCTCCGGCGGCACCACCGTCGGCGAGGCGCTGAACATCCTGGAGCGCACCGACCTCTCGAAGCTGTCCGAGGCGCAGTACCTGCACCGCTTCATCGAGGCCTCGCGGATCTCCTTCGCCGACCGCGGCCGCTGGGTCGGCGACCCGGCCGCCGAGGACGTGCCGACGCGGGAGCTGCTCTCCCAGCGGTACGCCGACTCGCGCGCCTGCCTGATCAAGCCGGACCAGGCGCTGACCAGCCCGCTGGCTCCCGGCGACCCGAGGCACCCCGTACCCTGCGCCACCACCGGGAAGGCGGCGCCGTCCGCCTACGAGGGGGACAACACCACCCACCTGACGGTCGCCGACCGCTGGGGCAACGTGGTCTCCTACACCCTGACGATCGAATCCACCGGCGGCAGCGCGATCACCGTCCCGGGCCGGGGCTTCCTGCTCAACAACGAGCTGACCGACTTCTCCTTCGCCCCGATCGCGCCGGGTGTTCCCGACCCGAACCTGCCCGGCCCCGGCAAGCGGCCGCGCTCGTCCATGTCACCGACCATCGTGCTGGAGCACGGGCGGCCGGTGCTCGCGGTGGGCTCCCCGGGCGGTGCCACCATCATCACCACCGTCCTGCAGACCCTGATGGGCCACCTGGACCGGGGTCTGCCGCTGGTCGACGCGATCGCTGCGCCGCGCGCCAGCCAGCGCAACCAGACCACCACCGAGCTGGAGCCGGGCCTGTGGAACAGCCCGGTGCGCGCCGAACTGGAGGCGATCGGGCAGGCCTTCCGGCAGAACCCGGAGATCGGCGCCGCGACCGGCGTGCAGCGCCTGCCCGACGGGCGCTGGCTGGCGGCGGCCGAGACGACCCGCCGCGGCGGCGGCTCGGCCATGGTCGTCCACCCGCACGGCAAGCCCTGAGCACGGACTAGGTCCTGTCGTCAAAGTAGGGCGAGGCGGGACTTTTGACGACAAGGCCTAGGGGGCAGTGAGGATCCTGGGGCCGTCGGCGGTGATCGCGACCGTGTGCTCCGCGTGCGCGGCGCGGCTGCCGTCGGTGGTGCGCAGGGTCCAGCCGTCGCCGTCGCAGGTGTAGTCGTCCGTACCGCCCGCGGTCAGCATCGGCTCGATCGCCAGGACCATGCCGGGGCGCAGCTTCATGCCGCGTCCCGGCGGGCCCTCGTTGGGGACGCCGGGGTCCTCGTGCATGTGGCGGCCCACGCCGTGGCCGCCGAAGCCGTCGGGGATGCCGTATCCGGCGGCGCGGCAGACCGTACCGACCGCGTGGGCGATGTCGCCGATCCGGTTGCCGGGCACCGCTGCCGCGATGCCCGCGGCGAGGGCCGCCTCGGCCGTCGCGATGAGCCGCAGGTCGGCGGGGCGGGGCCGGCCGACGGTGAAGCTGATCGCCGCGTCCCCGACCCAGCCGCCGAGCCTGGCCCCGCAGTCGACGCTGACCAGGTCCCCGTCACGCAGCCGGTACGTGCCGGGGATGCCGTGCACGATGGCGTCGTTGACCGAGGTGCAGATCACGGCCGGGAAGGGCACCGGCGCGAACGCCGGCCGGTAGCCCAGGAAGGGCGAGGCCGCGCCCGCCTCGCGGAGTACGTCGCGGGCCACCCGGTCCAGGTCCTGCAGGCACACCCCGACCCGCGCTCTCTCCCGTACGGCCGCCAGGGCATGTGCGACGACGCGGCCGGCGGCGCGCATCTCGTCGATCGACTGTTCCGTCTTGAGTTCAACCATGCCAATAACTATACCGGTATAACTTTAACGGGATAGTTATTGGTGCGTGCGGGTAGGATGGGGGCATGGTCCGTACCCCCCTGACTCCTGAAGAGCGCGAGCGCGGCGAGCGCCTGGGCGCCCTGCTGCGTGAGGCGCGCGGCGCGCGCAGCATGGTCGAGATCGCGGCCGGAGCCGGGCTCTCGGCCGAGACCCTCCGCAAGATCGAGACCGGCCGGGCACCCACCCCCGCCTTCTTCACGGTGGCCGCCCTCGCCGAGGTCCTCGGCCTTTCCCTGGACGACGTGATGCGGCGCTGCTCCCTCGTGCCCGTCTGAGTCCGGCCCGCGGCCGATCGGCCCAATGGGCGGTGGGAGCGCCCGTACGCGGGGCAAGCGTGAAGGCGTGTCTGCCACGAACGCATCCAAGCGACTCGGTTTCGGATTCCTCGGCGCGCTCCTCGCGGGCGGCCTGCTCCTCGCGGCCTGCGTCGCCCCCGACGGCCGGGACCGGTCCGAAGGCCCGGGGGACGTGGTCCTGCGCGAAGACGCGCCCGGTCGGGGATCGCGCGACAGCCCTTAGGGTCGGGCCATGGATGTCGAAGAGCTGGGCAGGGCGAAGTACGTCAGTCTCATCACCTTCCGCAAGGACGGCACGCCTGTGGCGACGCCGGTGTGGGCGGTGGCCGACGGTGGAGAGCTGTACGTGTGGACGCGCAGCGAATCGTGGAAGGTCAAGCGGATCCGCAACGACGGACGGGTCACCGTCGCCCCCTGTGACGTGCGCGGGCGCGTCGAAGAGGGGGCGCCGGTGCGGGAGGGTGAGGCCCGGCTGCTCGACGAGGCGGGGCTGCGGCGGGTGCGGGGGCTCATGTCGCGCAAGTACACGTGGCAGTTCTGGGTGGTGGACGTGCCCGCCATGGTGGTGCGGCGGGGGCGGCGGCCGCACACCGGGATCGCCGTCAAGCTTTGAGGTGCCCGTAGCCCGCCCGTAACACAGGTGGGATCCAATGCGGTCATGGAGACCGCGACTTCGCTGACGATCGGTCAATTCGCTGAATACCTGCGTGGGTTGACCCAGAGGTTGGATCCCGGAGCAGGTTGGTACGGGGAGTTCCTGCGCCGGGATCCGGAGGGTCTGCGGGCCTGTCTCAACGGGGCGGCCATACCGCCGTGGGACGTGGTGGATTCGCTCCTGCGGGACCTGGCGGCGGTGCGGGGCGAGCAGATCGCGGGGCGGGAGACCGTATACGCCGCCCGGCTGCGGGCCGCCGCGGTCACCGCGTGGGACAGGCTGCCGGGCGGGATGGAGGAGCTGCGGACCCAGTACGCGGCGGCGGCCGCGCAGCGGGCCGACGCGGGGGAGGCCCTGCGGAGCCTGACGGCCCGGCTCGGCGGCGCCACCGACCCGGCGGAGGCGGACGCCCTGGCCCGGGAACTCTCCTGGACCCAGGACGACGCGGCCCGCGCCGCGTCACGCCACGAGGACATCTCGGCCCGCCTCTCGGCCCTGCGGGCCGGCGCCCCGGGCGAGGCGGTGCGGCCCGCCGGGCCGGAAATCCCGCAACCGCCCTCCAGCGTGTCCCGCCAGCAGCCGGCACCGGCCGAGGCGCAGGTGCGGACCCAGGCCGAGGTCCAGGCGCAGGTTCAGGCCGGGGCCCAGGCCCGGGCACAGGCCGAGGCGCCGGTCGAGGCGCCGGTCGGGCGGGCCGAGGGACGGTGGCTGCGCGGCGCGCGGCGGGCCGGGGGCGCCCGGTACGCGGGCTCGGCGGCGCCCGGAGCCCCGGCCTTCACCCCGCCGCCGGGCCACCCGGACGGTGACCCGGCCCCGGGCGGGCCCGGATCGGCTCCGCGCGGGGCACGCTTCGGCACCCCGGAGCCCCGACCGGCTGGGCAGGACGGCGGGGCGGTGCCCCCGGCCGGGCCCGGCGGGCCGGGACATGAGGCCCGGGGCCATACGGAAACCGGCCCAGGGCTCGCAGAGGCGGCAGCCGGGACCGGCGGGTTCCCCGCGGGCCAGGCCGGGAGCACGCGGGCCGTCGTCGGCGAACTGATCGCACTGCGCGCGGCGGGGCGCGGCGGAGAGGCGCACGCGCTGCTCTGCGAGATCGCGGCCTGGCCCGCGGACCGGCTGCCCGGCCTCGCCGACCAGCTGGTCCGTGCCGGGCTCGCGGCCGACTGGGCCACCCTGTTGTGGGAGGCGGCCTCGCTCCCGCCCGAGCGGCTCGCCGCGGCCGCGGCCGCCCTCGGCGGGGCCGGCCGGGAGGCCGACTGCGACCGCCTGCTGCGCCAGGGCGTGGCACGCCCGCCCGGCGAGATCGCCGAGGCGGCACTCGCCCTCGGCACGGCCGGCCGGACCCGGGAGGCCGACGCCCTGCTCGGCGCCTTCGTCCGGGTCCGCACCGCGGAGGAGGCCGCCGCCTTAGCCCGCCGGGATCCGCAGTGGTTCGCCCCGCGCCTGCTCCAGGCCGCCGCGGCGCTGTCCGGAACACGTCACCGCGACGTGGTCCACGCCCTGCGGGTGGCAGGGATCGCCGCGGCGTAAACCGCCCGTCTCCTGACCGCTGTCGATCGCGGGGCGACGTAACCTGATCGACTACTCCAACCGTGCACGGCGGTCTTGCCCCACGGTGTGACGAGGCCTACGTTCTACTCCCTACGCATACCGTCTACGTGCGTAGAACCCGGCGTTCCCGTCGCGAGGAGCAGCTCATGGCCCAAGTCGTCCGCGCCGCGCTGGTCCAGGCCACCTGGACCGGAGACACCGAATCGATGATCGCCAAACACGAGGAGCACGCCCGGCGGGCCGCCGCCCAGGGCGCGAAGATCATCGGTTTCCAGGAGGTGTTCAACGCCCCCTACTTCTGCCAGGTCCAGGAGCCCGAGCACTACCGCTGGGCCGAGGCCGTCCCCGACGGCCCGACCGTCCGCCGCATGCAGGACCTCGCCCGCGAGACCGGCATGGTGATCGTCGTACCCGTCTTCGAGCTGGAGTCCGAGGGCTTCTACTACAACACCGCTGCCGTCATCGATGCCGACGGCAGCTACCTCGGCAAGTACCGCAAGCACCACATCCCCCAGGTCAAGGGCTTCTGGGAGAAGTACTACTTCCGCCCGGGCAACCTCGGCTGGCCCGTCTTCGACACCGCCGTCGGCCGGGTCGGCGTCTACATCTGCTACGACCGCCACTTCCCCGAGGGCTGGCGCGCACTGGGCCTGGCCGGGGCCCAACTGGTCTACAACCCGTCCGCCACCCACCGGGGCCTGTCCGCGTACCTGTGGCAGCTGGAGCAGCCGGCCGCGGCCGTCGCCAACGAGTACTTCATCGCCGCGATCAACCGCATCGGCCAGGAGGAGTACGGCGACAACGACTTCTACGGCACCAGCTATTTCGTCGACCCGCGCGGCCAGTTCGTCGGTGAGACCGCCAGCGACAAGGAGGAGGAACTCCTCGTCCGCGACCTCGACTTCGGCCTGATCAAGGAGGTCCGCGACCAGTGGGCCTTCTACCGCGACCGCCGCCCCGACGCCTACGGAGGGCTCGTACAGCCGTGACCAACCCGATCCCCCTGCACAGCCGCCACCTCACCGTCATGCCCGACTGGCTCGCGCTCTACTACGACCGCCCCATCGAGCTCACCCACGGCGAGGGCCGCCACGTCTGGGACGCCGACGGCAACCGCTACCTCGACTTCTTCGGCGGCATCCTCACCACGATGACCGCCCACGCCCTGCCCGAGGTCACCAAGGCCGTCTCCGAACAGGCCGGGAGGATCATCCACTCCTCCACCCTGTACCTCAACCGGCCGATGGTCGAACTGGCCGAGCGGGTCGCCGCGCTGTCCGGCATCCCCGAGGCCCGGGTCTTCTTCACCACCTCCGGCACCGAGGCCAACGACACGGCCCTGCTGCTCGCGACGACGTACCGCCGCTCCAACCAGATCCTGGCGATGCGCAACAGCTACCACGGCCGGTCCTTCTCCACCGTCTCCGTCACCGGAAACCGCAGCTGGTCCCCGACCAGCCTCTCCCCGCTCCAGACGTACTACGTCCACGGCGCCGTCCGCACCCGCGGCCCCTTCGCGGAGCTGTCCGACACCGAGTTCACCGCCGCCGCCGTGGCCGACCTGGAGGACGTGCTCGGCCAGGCCCGAGGCGGAGTGGCCGCGCTCATCGCCGAACCGATCCAGGGCGTCGGCGGATTCACCTCCCCGCCCGACGGCCTGTACGGGGCCTTCCGCGAGGTCCTGGACCGGCACGGCATCCTGTGGATCAGCGACGAGGTGCAGACCGGCTGGGGCCGCACGGGCGAGCACTTCTGGGGCTGGCAGGCCCACGCCCAGAACGGCCCGCCGGACATCCTCACCTTCGCCAAGGGCATCGGCAACGGCATGTCCATCGGCGGGGTCGTGGCCCGTGCCGAGGTGATGAACTGCCTGGACTCCAACTCCATCTCCACCTTCGGCGGCTCCCCGGTCACCATGGCGGCCGGCGCCGCCAACCTCGCGTACCTGCTGGAACACGACCTCCAGGGCAACGCCCGCCGCGTCGGCGGCCTGCTGCTGGAGCGGCTGCGCGCGATCGCCGCCCACGTGCCCGCCGTACGGGAGGTGCGCGGCCGGGGCCTGATGGCCGGCCTGGAGCTGACCCGGCCCGGCACCGACCAGGCCGACCCGGAGGCGGCAGCGGCCGTCCTGGAGGCCGCCCGCGCGGGCGGCCTGCTGATCGGCAAGGGCGGCGGTCACAACACCAGCGTGCTGCGCATCGCGCCGCCGCTCTCCCTCACCGTCGCCGAGGCGGAAGAGGGTGCCGAGATCCTCGAACAGGCGCTCCGCAGCATCCAGTAGGGGGACTTCCATGAGCATCCGCACCCTGATCCGCGGCGGCCTGGTGGTCACCGCCGCCGACGAACTCCACGCGGACGTCCTGATCGAGGACGGCCGCGTGGCGGCCCTGGCCGCGCACGGCTCCGCGGCAGCCGAGGCCTGGACGGCCGGCCGCACGATCGACGCGAGCGGGAAGTACGTCATCCCGGGCGGCGTCGACGCGCACACCCACATGGAGCTCCCGTTCGGCGGCACCTCGGCCTCGGACACGTTCGAGACCGGAACCCGGGCCGCCGCCTGGGGCGGCACCACAACGATCGTCGACTTCGCCGTCCAGAGCGTGGGCCACTCCCTGCGCGAGGGCCTCGACACCTGGTACGACAAGGCCGACGGCAAGTGCGCCGTCGACTACGCCTTCCACATGATCCTCTCGGACGTCAACGAGGGCACCCTCAAGGAGATGGACCTCCTGGTGGGGGAGGGCGTCACGTCCTTCAAGCTGTTCATGGCCTACCCGGGCGTCTTCTACAGCGACGACGGGCAGATCCTGCGCGCCATGCAGCGCGGCGCCGCCAACGGCGGGCTGATCATGATGCACGCCGAGAACGGCATCGCCATCGACGTCCTCGTCGAACAGGCCCTGGCCCGCGGCGAGACCGACCCCCGCCACCACGGCGAGGTCCGCAGGGTGCTCCTCGAAGCCGAGGCCACCCACCGCGCCATCCAGCTCGCACGGGTCGCCGGAGCCCCCCTGTACGTCGTCCACGTCTCGGCGGAGGAGGCGGTGGCCGAGCTTGCCGCCGCCCGCGACAAGGGGCTGCCGGTCTTCGGGGAGACCTGCCCGCAGTACCTCTTCCTGTCCACCGACAACCTCGCCGAGCCCGACTTCCAGGGCGCCAAGTACGTCTGCTCCACCCCGCTGCGCCCGCGCGAGCACCAGGAGGCGCTCTGGCGGGGGCTGCGCACCAACGACCTCCAGGTGGTCTCCACCGACCACTGCCCCTTCTGCTTCCGCGGCCAGAAGGAGCTGGGCCGCGGTGACTTCTCCAAGATCCCCAACGGACTGCCCGGGGTGGAGAACCGCATGGACCTCCTCCACCAGGCCGTCGTGGACGGGCACATCAGCCGCCGCCGCTGGATCGAGATCGCCTGCGCGACCCCGGCCCGGATGTTCGGCATCTACCCGCAGAAGGGCACCATCGCGCCGGGTTCCGATGCCGACATCGTCCTCTACGATCCGCACGCCGAGCAGGTCATCTCCGCCGAGACCCACCACATGAACGTGGACTACTCGGCGTACGAGGGCAAGCGGATCACCGGACGCGTCGACACGGTGCTCTCCCGCGGCGAACTCGTCATCGACCGGCGCGAGTACACGGGCCGGGCCGGCCACGGGGTCTTCGTCCCCCGCACCACCTGCCAGTACCTGTAAGGAGTGTCCGCCATGGACTTCGGCCTCGTCCTGCAAACCGATCCACCGGCTTCGCAGGTCATCAGTCTCATGCGCCGTGCCGAGCGCAACGGGTTCCGCTACGGCTGGACCTTCGACTCCGCCGTGTTGTGGCAGGAGCCGTTCGTCATCTACAGCCAGATCCTGGAGCACACCCGAAAACTGCACGTCGGGCCGATGGTCACCAACCCGGGTACCCGCACCTGGGAGGTCACCGCCTCCACGTTCGCCACCCTCAACGACATGTTCGGCAACCGCACCGTGTGCGGGATCGGGCGCGGGGACTCGGCGATGCGCGTCGCCGGGCGCGCGCCGAACACCCTGGCCCGGCTCGGCGAGGCCATCGAGGTGATCCGCGACCTCGCCGAGGGCCGGGAGGCGGTCGTCGACGGCAACCCGATCCGCATTCCCTGGATCCGGGACGGGAAGCTGCCGGTATGGATGGCCGCGTACGGCCCGAAGGCCCTTGCCCTGGCCGGGCAGAAGGCGGACGGGTTCATCCTCCAGCTCGCCGACCCCTACCTCACGGAGTGGATGGTCAAGTCGGTCCGCCAGGCCGCAGTGGAGGCAGGCCGCGACCCGGCCGCGATCACCATCTGCGTGGCGGCCCCCGCGTACGTGGGCACGGACCTCGCCCACGCCCGCGACCAGTGCCGGTGGTTCGGCGGAATGGTCGGCAACCACGTCGCCGACCTGGTCTCGCGCTACGGCGAGCACTCCTCGATGGTCCCCGACGAGCTCACCGAGTACATCAAGGCCCGCCAGGGCTACGACTACAGCCACCACGGCCGCACCGGGAACCCGTCCGCGGACTTCGTCCCCGACGAGATCGTCGACCGCTTCTGCCTGCTCGGCCCGCCCGAGGCCCACATCGAGAAGCTGCGCGCCCTGCGCGACCTCGGCGTCGACCAGTTCGCCCTCTACGACATGCACGACGCGAAGGAGGCCACGATCGACGCCTACGGGACGCACGTCATCCCCGCGCTGAGCAGCTGACGTCACCGGTCCTCGCCATCCGCCCGACGCGGCGCCGGCCCCCGTTCTTCAGCGCGGGGCCGGCGCCGGGGAGCCGGCCGGGACGTGGGGGCGGCCGGCGGACATCGTCAGGCGGACGTCGCGCAGGGCGGCCAGATCGGCCAGTGGGTCGCCGGTGACGGCGATCAGGTCGGCGCGGTAGCCCGGGGCGAGGCGTCCGGTGTCGGAGGCGATGCCCAGGGCGAGGGCGGCCTCGACCGTGGCCGCGTCGATGGCCTCGGCGGGGGAGAAGCCGATGTGGCGGAAGAACTCCAGGCTCGACACGAAGCCGTCGAAGACGGCGTGCGCCACGCCCGCGTCCGTGCCCGCGATGAGCCGTACCCCCTGACCGGCCATCCAGCGCAGGCGGTCGAACATCTCCTCGGCCCGCTCCGGGCCGAAGCGCCGCGCGAAGCCGCGCCAGTCCGGGCTCGCCGCGGGACAGACCCGGATCCCCTTCGCCGCGATCTCGGCGACCAGGTCCTCCCGCACGTCGAAGCCGTCCCGCGCCATCCAGGTGCAGTGCTCGATCGTGTCGACGCCCGCCGCCACCGCCGCCGCGATGCCCTCGGTGCCGTGCGCGTGTGCGGCCACCGGCAGACCGGCGCGGCGGGCCTCGGCCACCACCAGGCCCAGTTCCCCGGCGGTGAACTGGGCCTCCCAGACCGGCGGGCCGCCCTTGGTGATGCCACCGCCGGTGGCCATCACCTTGATCACGTCGACGCCGTCCCGCACGTTGCGCCTGACCAGGCCGCGCAGGGCCTCCTCGTCGCTCACCTCGCCGCCGAAGAACCAGCAGTGGCCGCCGGGGCGGGTCAGCGGGGTCCCGGCGCTGAGGATGCGCGGACCGGGTGCGGCGTCCTGCTCGATCGAGTGCCGCAGGCGCAGGGCGAGGCCGCCCCGGTCCCCGAGGTCCCGTACGGTCGTCACGCCGCTGTCGAGCAGGAGCCGGGCCCGCTCGGCCATCCCGGCCAGCAGTCCGGTGTCATCGGTGTCGAGGAGGGCGGTGACGGGGTCCGGCCCGGCGTCGAGGGCCAGGTGGACATGGCAGTCGATCAGTCCGGGCAGCACCGTGCCGTCGGGGAACGAGACGACCGTTGCCCCGGCTGCGGCCAAGGGTGCGATCTCGGCCCGCGGGCCCACGCCTGCGATCGTCCCGCCGCGGACCAGTACGGCGCCGTCGCGCAGCCGCTGACCGCCGGGCCCCGTGACGAGCTGCCCGGCAGTGATCAAGTACTCCATGGACTCACACCTTCGTGTCGGTCGCCCCGCAGGATCCGGCGGAGCGGTCATGCGGCCCCAAGCGCGTCCGAGAGCAGCAGGAGCTGGTGCACGTCGTCGTCGAGGCTGTCGCCCCGGGGGAGGGCGATCGCCACCGCCCCGGACGGGGCGGGCACCCCGGCCGAGTACTCCCGCAGCGCCCGGCGCAGGTGTCCAGCCACGACGTCAGGCGGCAGCCCGCCGACCGGCCCGGCCTCGGTGAGGGGCGCGAGGTACGGGCTGAGCCGTACGAGCCCGTCCCGGCACTCCACCACGCGCCGGTAATAACGCCGGTGTGCACCGAGCGGGCCCCGCCAGGCGGGCCAGTCGCGCCAGCCGCCGGACGGCGCCGGGTGCAGGGCGTTCTCGGGGAACGCCGTGTGCAGCGCCGTCCACAGCGGAGTGAGCCGGCGGTAGGCGCGCCGGTGCCGCCACCGCAGGCGCAGCGCCGTCAGCCGGTCGGCCACCCCGGGGTACAGGACGCCGACGACGAAGAGCGGAATCGCCAGGTCCAGCAGCAGTTTGACGCTGGTGATCACAGCTGGGGGAACGGCGCCACCGCCGGCGCGGACGAGGGTCAGCACGGCGCGCAGGGCGCCCGCGCCCACCATGCACGCCAGGGAGACGGCGACCAGCCGCAGTCCGACGGCGAGCGAGCCGCGTGCGGTCCCGACGTACCGCAGGGTCCACCACAGTGCCATCGCGAGCGCGTACGTCAGGTAGATCCCGGCCGCCAGGTAGAACACGGCGGTTCCGGCCACCCGCATGTCCGCCGTCGCGTAGACGTGGGTGCGCGCGGCGCGCGGGGTCGCGAGCGGGGCCGCCGTGATGACGACCGCGGTGATCACGAGCGGGATCAGCTCGATCCGGGCACGCCGGCGGCCGCTGCGCGGGTCCGAGGCCGATTGCAGATAGAAGCACATGAGCCAGTAGGCGGTGCCGAGCAGCAGGACGTTCTGCACCAGCTTCGTGGTTCCGGCGCCGGCCATGGCGTCGACATCGTCGGCGACGCTGCGCAGACCCATGGGGAAGGACAGGCAGGCGCAGAGGATGCAGTACGTCACGGCCTGAAGAGGACGGTCGTACGGGGCCTTGGCGATCTGGTGGATCATCCGGACGAGGGCGACCAGCAGGACCGCGCCGAGCAGGATCGTCAGCACGTCACAGCCACCCGCGCCGCTCGGTCAGCGCCCTCTGGATGCGCCCGGCCGAGGAGTCCCGTGGTGCGGGCCGGGCGACCTGATCGAGGAGGCGGGCCCATTCGAGGATGATGGTGGCCATCGTCTCCGCCTCGCGTTCGCGCTCCTCGTCGTACGAACTGCGCCCCAGGAGCCGCTTGACCACGTCGAGGGAGATGTTCGGCATGATCGCGCCGAGCAGTGCGTCGTCGAGTTCACCGCTGTGGTGATCGGCCAGGATGTGCCCGACCTCGTGCACGATGATGTGGTCCTGGTGCGCCTTGCTGGTTTCCTGCTGGTAGAAGATGTAGTCGGTGGTGTCCGTGGCGATCCACAGCCCGTACGGGCCGTTCGCCGGGAGCCGGTAGGGGACCAGGTGGATGGGCCGGCCCCGGCGCTCTCCGAGGAGTCTGCACAGTACGGCGACGTCCAACGGCGGCTGGACCCCCAGCGACCGGAGTTCACGCTTGCAGCGCCGCCGTAACTCGCTCTCTTTCAGCAATCTTCCTCCCCCGTGCCACACCGGCCACACACGACCCATGCAACATGAGTCGGGTTCGGACAGACAGGGGGAATCAGGTCATGAATCCTGGGGCTCGCCCAGTGCGTCCTTGTCCGGAGTGCGCTGGGACAGTCCCTCCAGGGTCCGTACGCGCTCGATGAGTTCGCTGATCGAGTTCAGGCTCGCGGAGGAGAGGCCGGCGGCCCGCAGGGCGACGTGCTGGACGTTGGAGTCGCGAAGTGCCGCGAGGAGGGCGAGCTGCACGTGGACGTCGGAGGCGACCTGGTCGTTGAAGAAGTAGGCCGGAGGGACGCCGAAGAACTTGGCTATGCCTTCGAGGTGCTTGAGCGTCGGATTGTCGCGCTGGCCTTTGCGCAACAGCCAGATGTAGCTTCCGGAGATGGGTATTCCGGTCTCGGTGATGGCCCGGGCCACTTCTTCGGTGTTGTACGGCTGACGGCCGGCCGGTACCACCGTTTCGAACAGGTGATTGATCTTGTCGGCAAGGGTGAGTCTCGCACCGCCGTCCGAGCTGGCCAAGGTTGCACCTCCCTGTGTCCAGGGCAATCTACTGGCACGGCGTCGGGTGCGTCGACGCCCGGTGGCGTGTTGACACCTGTCGGAGCCGAGGCTAGCGTCCCCATCCGGATCGATCTTCGACTCATATTGGATGCAACTCGACTCGGGCGTACCTGAGTTGCCGTGGCTCGTCCTGAAAACGAGCTCGTCACGGCGCCCGAGCCCGGAGAGCTCGGACGAGGGACGGCATGGAACTTCGCATACTCGGACCGATAGAAGCCTTCGACGGCGGCCGCCCCCGCTCGCTGGGCGGGATGCGGCCCAGAACCCTCCTCGCGGCCCTGGTCCTGGCGGGGGAGCACGGGCTGTCCCAGTACGAGATCCAGCAGGCGTTGTGGGGAGCGGCCCCGCCCGCGACGGTACGCGCCCAGGTGCACACGCACGTCTCCCGGCTGCGCAAGGCGCTGGGGGGCGCGGTCGAGTTCGTCCGGCTGCCCCGCGGGTACGGGCTGCGGGCGAGCGGCGCGACCGTGGACTACCTGGAGTTCGAACGCCTGGCCGCCCGCGGCCGCGACGCACAGGCGGCCGGACGGCTGGAACAGGCGTCCACCCTGTTCGCCGAGGCGCTGGCGCAGTGGCGAGGTCCCGCCCTCGCCGGTGCCACGGAGTTCCTGGACGCCTCGCAGGCCCCCAGGCTGGAGGAACTGCGGATGTCCGTACTGGAGGAGAAGACGGCCGCCGACCTCGCCCTCGGCCGGGCCCGTCACGTCGTCGGCGAGCTCACCGCGTCCGTCGCGCAGTTCCCCTTCCGTGAGCGGCTCCGGTCCCTGCTGATGAGCGCGCTCTGCCACAGCGGCGGGCAGGCCGAAGCCCTCACCGTCTACCACGAGGGCCGGGCCGTCCTCGCCGAACACCTCGGCGTGGACCCGGGGGAGGAACTCAACAGCACCTTCCAGTCCCTGCTCGCCGGCACCCTGGACGCCCGTCGGCCGTCCCCGCGGGTCCCCGGCCCCACGGGCGAGGCTCCCTGCCGCGGTGACGGGGCGTACACCGCGCTGCCCCCGGACCTCGTGGACTTCACCGGCCGGCACGCCGAACTGCGCAGGCTCCGGCAGTGGCTGACCCCCGCACCGGACGACGCGGGCTGCACCGGGCCCGTCGTGGTCACCGGCATGGCCGGCAGCGGCAAGACCGTACTGGCGGTGCGCGCCGCGTACGGCATCGCGCCCGCCTATCCCGATGGCCGGCTGTTCGCCCGCTGCCACGACGCCGGGGGCCGTCCTCGACCGCAGGCCGAGGTCGTCGACGACCTCCTGCGCGGCCTCGGTGAACGCCCTGACCCGGCGGTGGGGGCACAGGAGCGGATGTGGTTGTTACGCACCCTCCTCGACAGGCTGCGCTGCCTCGTCGTCCTCGACGGCGCCGACGAGGCGCAGGTGCATCCCCTGGTCTCCGGTGGCGGCCGGTCCCAGTTCCTGCTCACCGGGCGGCCGCGGTTCGCCGACCTGCCCGGTGTCCGTGTCCTGGCCCTGGGCGGCCTGGAGCCGCGCGAGGCACTGGACCTGCTCAACGGGATCACCTGCGGTTCGGCGGTCGCGGGGGGCCACCGGGAGGCGGCCGAGCGGCTGCTGCGCCTGTGCGACCTGCATCCCGCCACCATTCGCGCCGTAGCCGCGCAGCTGACCGCCCGGCCGCACTGGACGCCGGGCCATCTCGCCGACCGGCTGGCCGACCCCGGCCGCGACACCCTCGGCTTGCTGCGCATCGGTGAACTCGACATCGGCGCGGCGCTGCTGTGCAGCGTCGCCGGGCTTCCCGACCGTCCCCGCCGCGCTCTGCGCGGGCTCGCCGGCCTGCGGATGCGGCACATCACGGTGGGCGCGGCCGCCGTCGCGCTGGACCTGCCGACCGGGGCGACCGAGGACCTCCTCGAACTGCTGGTGGACGCCCACATGCTGGGCGTGGCCGGACCCGCCGGAGACGACGGCTTCGTCTTCGAGCTGCCCGGCCTGCTGATGTGCGTACTGACGGCCGACAGCGCTGCCGAGAACACGGAGAACGCGCAGACCACGGAGGGATCGGAGTTCGTGCGGGGCGAGGTCATCCGGCGCGGCGGTGCGCCGTGCCGGGCACGGCCTATAGCCGCTGTATAGCGACCGGCAGCCCTGATATAGCCAGCTTTTGCAGCATATTCCGAGCAGTTGATCTGTGTCCCATCCACGGGAGGTCACGTCGTGTCCGACGCCACGCTCAGCCCAGGCTTTACCGACCATGCCGAACTCCGGCGCATCAACCGGGCCACGGTCGAGACGTACATGCACACCACCGGTCAGGACCGTCTCAAGCGCCATCTCCTCTTCGTGGAGGACGGCGAGGGCGGCCTGTGGACCGCCGACACCCCCGGACCCATCGCCATCCGCGGCCGCGACCGGCTGGCGGAGCATGCCGTCTGGTCCCTGCAGTGCTTCCCCGACTGGGTGTGGTTCAACATCCAGATCTTCGAGACCCAGGACCCCAACCGGTTCTGGGTGGAGTGCGACGGCGAGGGGGCGATCCGCTTCCCCGGCTACGAGGACGGCCACTACAAGAACCACTTCCTCCACTCCTTCCTGCTGGACGGCGGGAAGATCGTGCAGAACCGGGAGTTCATGAACCCCTTCAACCAGCTCCGGGCGCTCGGTATCGAGGTGCCCGTGGTGCGCCGGGAAGGCATCCCCACGTGAAGGCGATGATCGCGTGGTGGGAGCTCGCGGAGTCCGCGCAGACCATCGAATCGCTCCGAGGGTTCCTGTGTGACGAGGCCGTCGCCGCCTGGTCCGACCAGCCCGGCCTGGTATTGAAGCTGTGGATCGCCGACGACGAGAACAACCGCTGGGGCGCGGTCCTGGTCTGGGAGTCCGCGGAGGCGGCCACACCGCCGCATCCGCGCAGCGCCGGCGAGCTGATCGGCTATCCGCCCACCCACCGGACCTGGTTCGACATCGAGGCGACCGTCGAAGGACGGCACGCACTGACCTCCCTCGTCGGCCTGGGCCGGGCGCTGGAGGTGCGGGGACGATGACGACGCCGTCCGACCAGGGCGCCGGGGCGGCTCCCGTCCGTGAACCCGAAGAGTTCCGCAAGCCCCCGGCCGACCCCTTGGCCCTGCTGCGCACCTGGCTCGACCGGGCCAAGGAGGAGGTCCGCGAACCGGGTGCGATCGCCCTGGCGACCACCGGTGCGGACGGCCGCGCCTCCAGCCGGATCGTGCAGCTCAACTCGCTCTCGGACACGGGCCTGGTCTTCACCAGCCACCGCGGCAGCCCCAAGGACCGTGAACTCGCCGTCATGCCCTGGGCGTCCGGGGTGCTCTACTGGCGCGAGAGCGGCCGTCAGATCATCGTCGCCGGCCCGGTCGAGCAGCTGCCCGACTCCGACTCCGACGCCCTGTGGGCAGCCCGGCCCGTCACCACCCACGCCATGTCGGTGGCGTCGAGGCAGAGCGAGGTGCTGGCGGACGTGGAGGCCCTGCGCGCCCACGCCGCGCGGCTGTCGGCGCTCGGGCCGCTGCCCCGGCCCGAGCCGTTCGTCGGCTACCAGCTGGTCCCGCACTGCCTGGAGTTCTGGGAGTCGAGCCCGGACCGGCTGCACCGCCGGCTGCGCTACGACCACCAGGGCGGTTCCTGGTCGGTCCTGAGGCTCCAGCCGTGACCGGAGTACAGGAGGTGGCCGCCGGCGTCCGTCCGGCGGCCACAGGCCCGGGGCGGGCCTCGCCCGCACGCCGGCCGCACCCATGCCCTGATGTTGCCCGCCCGGCCCGGAGCGAAGGAACGAACTGACCATGTACCAGTACGTCGTTGCCGACGCCTTCACCCACACCCCCCTCGAAGGGAACCCGGTCGCCGTCTACCTGGACGCCGCCGCTCTCACCCCCCGCCAGATGCAGCGCATCGCCCGCGAGATGAACCTCTCGGAGACCACCTTCGTCCTGCCGCCCGAAAACGGCGGCGACGCCCGCATCCGGATCTTCACCCCCGTCAACGAACTGCCGTTCGCCGGCCATCCGCTGCTCGGCACTGCCCAGGTCCTCGGCGAGGAGCGGTGCGCCGGCCGCCTGCTGCTGGAGACCGCGATGGGCGCCGTCCCCGTGGAGCTGGAGCGTGCCGGGGAGCGGATCACCCGCATCCGCATGCGTCAGCCGATACCCGTCTGGGAGCCGTACGAGAAGACCCCCGAACTCCTCGCCGCCCTGGGCCTGACCGACTCAACCCTCCCGGTCGAGGTCTACCGCAACGGTCCCCGCCATGTCCTCGTCGGCCTGCCCGACGTCGAGGCCCTCGCCGCACTGCGCCCCGACCACCGTGCCCTCTCCGCCTTTCCGGACATGGCCGCCAACTGCTTCGCCGGCGGCGGCCGCACCTGGCACACGCGCATGTTCTCGCCGGCGTACGGCGTGGTCGAGGACGCCGCCACCGGTTCCGCCTCCGGCCCGCTGGCGATCCATCTGGCCCGGCACGCACTGATCGAGGACGGTACGGAGATCGAGATCACTCAGGGCGCCTGGATGGGCCGGCCCTCCACCATGTACGCGCGGGCCACCCGCGAAGGCGACCGCGTCACGTCGGTCGAGATGAGCGGCAGCGCGGTGACCGTCGTGCGCGGCACCCTCCTCCTCTGACGGCCCGGACACACCGGGGGAACGGAAGGCACACAGCCATGCCTTGGGGGATCGCCACCTCCGCAGACTGGCCGACAGCGGGCCGGGAATCCGAAATCGACCACGTGGAAAGGGCGCTCGCCGGACCGCGGGGCGTGCTGCTCAGCGGCGAATGGGGGGTGGGCAAGAGCCGGCTCCTGCACGCCGCGCTGGAACGGGCGGCGGCCGGTGGCGCCGCCACCCTCTGGGCGGGCGGCGCCGTCCCCACCGGCGCGAGCGGCTCGCTGGCCGACGCCCTCAAGCAGTTCCCCAGAGTGCCGCAGAGCCCGCCCGCCACCCCGTCCGCAGCGGGCCCCGTGCTGGGTCTCGACGACGCGCACCTCATCGACCCCGCCGTCGCCGCCTGCCTGTACGCCCTGGTCCGAGACGGCCGGATCCGGCTGATCGCGACGGCCCTCTCCGGCGTGGCCATGCCGGGCGACATCAGCGCCCTGTGGGTCGAGCGCCTCGTCGAGCGCGTCGAAGTACCCCACTTCGACCGGACCACGGCCGGCGAGGTGCTGCAGGCCCGGCTCGGCGGCCAGCTGTCCGCCGACTGCGCGGAACGGCTGTGGACCGCCACCCGCGGGAACGCCCTGCTCCTGCGCGAACTCACCGACGCCGCCCTCTCCGACGGCGCCCTGCGCCGGGAAGGCGCGCTCTGGCAGTGGCGCGGAGAGCTGCCGGCCGCTCCCGGGGGACGTCCGGCCGCCCTCGTCCAGCTGCGCCTGAACGACCTGCGGCCGGACGAACGCGAACTCGTCCAGCTCGTCGCCTTGGCCGAGCCCCTGGAAGCCGACCTGCCGGCCGCCGCCGGGCTGGCCCACGCCGCCGAGTCGCTCAACCGCAGCGGCCTCCTCGTCACCGAACGCTCCGGCCCGCGGCTGCGCCTGCGGCTGGCCTACCCGCTGTACTCCGCCGTGGTGCTGCGCGCCATGCCCGAACTCGAAGGACGCCGGCTGCGCCGCCAGCTCGCCGACGGCATTGAGGCGGTGGGCATGCGCCGCCACGACGACGTCCGGCGGGTGGTCGACCTCCGGCTCGCCGCAGGCCAGACGCCCCCCACGGGGCAGCTGCGGGCCGCGGCCGAACGGGCCCTGCGCCGACACGACTTCGGCAAGGCCGAGACGCTGGCCCGCACCGCCCTGTCGCACCCGGACGGTCCGGCCGACGAGGCCGTCGCCGCCGGCGTACGGCTCGTGCTGGTGCAGGCCCTACAGGGCCGGGGCCGGCACCGTGAAGCCGAACGGGTACTCGCCGAAGCGCCGGGCCTGCCCGCGGGCCTGACCGACGAGGCCACCGCCGTCCGTGCGGTGAACATGGCCTTCGGGCTGGGCCGCCTGGGAGAGGCCGTCGGCGTCGTCGAGCGCGGCCTGACCACGGCGCAGGGCACGGGCCGGCTGCGGTTCCGCGGCGCGCGCGCCCTGCTCGGGCTGCTGGAGGACCGGTTCGCGGACGTGTCGGCGGCGGCCGCCGGGCGCGAGGGCGCACCACCGCCGCGCGAGGGCGCACTCGCAGGCCTCGTCACCGTCCCCGCGGCCTTCGCCCTGGTCGAGCGCGGTGATCCGGTGTCCGCCGCCCGTCTGCTCGCCGGGCTGCCGCCGGACCCCGAGGAGGGCACGACCGTCGATACCGCCGCCCAGTGGATGCGCACCTACGCCGCCCTCCACACGGCGGGCGTCGCCGCGGCCGCCGCCCTCCTCGGGGGCATGCAATGGTGGGACGAAGGCGATCCGCGGGACCGAGTACGCGTGGCGCTGCTGCGCGTCCGGCTGCACCGCGCGCGCGGGGACCGGGACGCGGCCGTCGACGAACTGCGCCGGGCCGCCGCCGTGGACGCGCCCGCCGACTGGCTCACGGCCCCCGCCTGGACGCTGGCCCAGCTGGCCGCCGTCCTCGCCGAGGCGGGCGCGCACGCAGAGGCCGTACGTACCCTCGTAGAGGTGCGCTCCCTGGAGGGCCGAGGGGTCCGCTATCCGCTGGCGCAGGACGGGACGGCGCTCGAATCCGCCCTGGTGTACGCCCATGTCGGCGACCGGGCCCAGGCGGTGCGGCTGGCCCTGTCTGTCGCCAGGTCGGCCGGCGCCGCCGACCGCCGGGCCCAGGAGGTCTCGGCCCTCCACCTCGCCGCCCGGCTCGGCGCCACCGAAGAGGCCGTCGGATCGCTGCCCGAGCTGACCGTGCTGACCGGCACGACGGCCCTCCAGGCCCGGCACGTCCAGGCACTGGCACTGCACGACGGCGATGCGCTGGAGGAGCTGACCAGACGTTTCGCTGCCCTCGGGCTGAGGCCGCTGGCCGCCGAGACCGCGGCACAGGCCGCCCAGGCCCATCAGGCCGACGGCCGGCACCGCAGGGGCCGCGCGGCCCGGCTGCTGTGCCAGGAGATCACGGCCTCCACCGGGGGAGGGCTGCCGCCGTGGGCGGGCGCGCCGGAGCGCCGGCGCGAGGACCTCCCCGCCGCCCTGACCCTGCGGGAACGGGAGGTCGCCGCCCTGGTGGCGGCCGGCCTGACCAACCAGGAGGTCGCCGACCGGCTGTACGTGTCGGTGCGCACGGTCGAGAACCATCTGCACCGCACGTACGGAAAACTGGGGATCACCGCCCGTTCGGAGCTGGCCCGCCGACTCGACCCGGGCGCGCAGCGATCGGGCTGCGTCCCGCGATCCGCGCCGTGAGCCCGGCGAGTTCGAGGGACTGGTCCCGGCTGAGCCGTGGGTCGCACGCGGAGGCGTAGCGCAGCGGCAGGTCGTGTACGTCCGTGCCGCCGCTGCCGCCCACGCACTCCGTCACGTCCTCCCCGGTCATCTCCACGTGGATGCCCCCCGCATGCGTTCCGAGCGAGCGGTGCACCTCGAAGAAGCCGGACACCTCGTCGACGATGTCGCCGAAGGCCCGCGTCTTGTGCCCCGAAGGGGCGGTGTAGGTGTTGCCGTGCATCGGATCGCACACCCAGCCCACCCGCGCGCCGCAGGCGGTGACCCGGTCCACCAGGTCGGGCAGCACCTCGCGCACCCGCTGCGCGCCCATGCGGACGACGAAGGTGAGGCGGCCCGGCACCCGCTCCGGGTCGAGCCGCCGCACCAGCTCCACGGCCTCGGCCGCGGTGGCCCTCGGTCCGAGCTTCACTGCGATGGGGTTCGCGATACCGGCGAGGTAGCCGATGTGGGCGCCGTCGGGCTGCCGGGTCCGCTCGCCCGCCCACAGCAGGTGGCCGGAGCCCGCGTACCGGGCTCCGGTGCGTGGATCGAGCCGGGTCAGGGGCCGCTCGTAGTCGAGCAGGAGCGCCTCGTGGGAGACGAAGAACTCCTGTGGATCCTCCCCGGCGGCCGACAGGGCCCTGATGCTGTTGAGGACGGCGGCCGACGCCCCGTACATCCGCAGCATCCGGTACGGGTTCGGGGTGCGCAGCGCGGCGGAGAACTCCAGCCCGTTCACCGCGTCGCCCCGGTAGGCGGGAAGCGTCACGCCCCCGCGCACCTCGGTCGGCTGCGACCGCGGCTTGGCGAACTGGCCGGCGATCCGGCCCAGCACCACCACGGGCAGCCGCGCACCGGCCGTCAGTGAGCCCGCCATGGAGAAGAGCGTGTCCAGCTTGGCCGCCACCGACTCGGCGCTCAGCGCGTCGAACGTCTCGGCGCAGTCGCCGCCCTGGAGCAGGAACGCCTCGCCGCGGGCCACCGCCGCCAGGCGGGCCCGGAGCCGGTCGCACTCGGCGGGCAGGACCAGCGGCAGATAGCCGGCCAGCCGCCGGGTGACGTCGTCGACGGCCTCCTGGTCCTGCCAGCCCGGGTGCTGTGCGGTGGGCGGGGCCGCCGGCGCAGCCGGGAGCGCACCGCCGGTGATCAGGGAGGAACTCATGCGATGGCCTCGCGATTTCGGGGAGATTCGGGGCGGGGTGCCGGCTTGGGCACGGGCGAACGCGCCAGCACGGTGCCGATGAGCTGTTCGAGGATGCCGATGCCGTTGCGGGTCATCACCGACGCGGGGTGGAACTGCACCGAGGCGAAGCCGGGCCCGCGCAGCGCGTGGACCTCTCCCGTCGCCGGGTCCCGGGACACCTCCACCCACCCCGGGCGCGACCGCGGCCCCTCAAGGCGATCGGCCGGGGAGAGGGCCGCGAAGGTGTTGTAGAAGTACACGTCCTCGCGCTGCCCGAAGAGGTCGACGGTGCGCTGGACGCCCTGGTGCGGCACCCGCTTGCGGACCAGGGGCAGACCGAGCACGCCGCACAGGGCCTGGTGGCCCAGGCAGACCGACAGGAACGGAGTGCCGGCCGCCAGCAACTGCCGCGTCCGGTCCCGCAGGTGCGCGATCTTGACGTGGCCGGTCTCGCGCGGGTCCCCGGGACCGGGCCCCACGACCACCAGGTCCTGACCGGCCACCGAGTACGGCTCGTCGAACCGCCGCACCGTCACGTCGAGCCCGAGCCCGCGCAGCAGCGTCGCGCCCATGGCCGTGAAGGTGTCCTCGGCGTCGATCAGCAGGGCCCGGCGGCCCGCCAGGTGCGGCGGGCGCGGCGAGCGGTCACCGGGGGAGGCCCGCCAGAAGCCCGCCAGCGGGTCGTTGCGCGCGCGCAGTGCCCGCGAGACCCCGGGATCGGCCCCGAGCCGGCCGGCCGCGGGCTCGTGCGGTGCCCGTCCGGGCGGTGCCCCGATGTCCAGGGCGGCGAGCAGCCCGGCGGCCTTGGCCCGGGTCTCCTCGGCCTCGGACACCGGGTCGGAGTCGCGTACGAGGGTGGCGCCGACGCCCAGCCGCAGCCGGCCCCTGCGGTCCACGTCCGCGGTACGGATCAGGATCGCGGAGTCCAGCCGGCGTTCCCCGGCGGCGTCCCGGCCGAGCAGAGCCGCGACACCGGCGTAGTAACCGCGGCCGTCCGGCTCGTACTTGGCGATGACGTGGCAGGCGCTCTCCAGCGGACTGCCGGTGACGGTCGGCGCGAAGAGGGTCTCGCGCAGCACCTCGCGCGGATCGCGGTCGCAGTGTCCTTCGATGAAGTATTCGGTGTGCGCGAGGTGGCTCATCTCCCGCAGCCGCGGCCCCACGACCCGGCCGCCCTGCGGGCATAGCCGGCTCATCATCTTGAGCTCCTCGTCGAGCACCATGTACAGCTCGTTGCGCTCCTTGCCGTCCGCGAGGAACTCCAGGACGCCGGCGGGGGTGGCGCCGCCCCGCGGGTAGCGGTACGTGCCGCTGATCGGGTTCATCACGGCCGTGCCCCCGTCCAGCGTGATGTGCCGCTCGGGACTGGCGCCGATGAGGGTGCGCCCGCCGGAGCGGATGAGGAACGTCCAGTACGCGCCGGGGGAGTTGCGCAGCAGCCGTCCGTACAGAGCCAGCGCCGACCGGGCCGACCAGCCGTCGATCCATGCGGTGTAGGTGCGCTTGAGGACGAAGTTGGCCCCGGCGCCCGATCCGATCTCGTCCTCGACGATCCGCCGCGCCGTCTGCGCGTAGGCCGCGTCGTCCACGTCGAACGCGCCGCCGCGGACGGTCAGGGCGGACTCCGGCAGCGCGGCGAGGAGGGCGTCCAGCGGTACGGCGCCCTGCTCGTGTATGTCCATGACGAGCAGCTCCTCGCCGTCGTCCGGGCAGGCGTAGCCGCGCTCGGCGATCTGCCGGTACGGCAGCAGGACCAGCTGCTCGTGACGCTCGCCCGGGGTCGCCGGGGGCAGCGGGATGTCCGCCAGGGCGGAGACGGGCGTCATCTCACCGATGAGCACGTCCACCGAGGCGCCGTCGCCCGCCTCCGGCCGGTGCAGCAGGGCGAACGAGGCCGCCCCGCCCGCCTCGCCCAGCCGGTCCAGCAGGGCGGCCACGTCACCGGCGTCCCCCATCGGGCCCGTCATCGGGCGGCACCCGGACCCCGCGGCGCGGGGCCGCCCCGGAAGGCCGTCAGCACCGTTTCGGTGGGCACCACCACGGAACACCGGGCCGCCGCGTACTCCAGCGCCATCCGGTGGTCGGCCTCGCCGAAGTCCGCCACGGCATCCGCCACGATGAACGACTCGATGTCGCGGGCCAGGGCGTCGCAGGCGGTCTGGAGCACACCGATGTGCGCGTACACCCCGCACAGCACCAGCTGGTCGCGGCCCAGGGTGCGCATCAGCTCCGCCAGACGGGTGCGGAAGAAGGCGCTGGGCCGCCACTTGGTGAGCACGTGGTCCCCGGCCGCCGGCCCGAACTGCTCGGGGAAGCCCCGGTGCTCGGGCGCCGTGCTCATTCCGGGTCCCCAGAAGTCCGCCAGCAGGCCGCGCTGGCGCGGGGTCATGTCGCCGGGCTGCGCGGTGTACGCGACTGGCACGCCGGCCTCGGCGGCGCCCTGCCGCAGCGCGGTCACGCGGTCCTCCAGCCCCGTCCGCGGCTCCTGCCCGGCCGGCAGGAACTGCAGGAAGTAGTGCTGCATGTCGTGGATCAGCAGCAGCGCGCGGGTGGGGTCGGCCTCCCAGGCGGCTGTGTTCTCCGGCAGGCCGGCGGGCGCGGGCAGGGGGTACGGGCGGATGGCGGGAATGGCGGAGAGCGCCAAGGCTCTGGCTCCTTTCGGGTCCGGTGCGCAAGGGGGGCCGGGGAGGCGGCCGGGGGCGGTCGGCCTCAGGCGTCCGTGGTGACGGAGGCGACGTGCCGGGCCCAGCCCCCGATGGTCGGATCCGCCACCAGGGACTCGAATTTCACTGGTACGCCGCTGCGCCGCCAGCGGCCGCTGAGCCGCATCAGGTCCAGCGAGGTCAGGCCCAGGAGAACCAGGTTCGCCTGGTCGGGAATGTCGTCCGGCGCCGTGTCGATCAGCGCGGCGACCACCGCCCGGATCTCGTCCGCCGAGCGGGGCGCGTCGGTGTCCATCGTGGTGTCGGCCTTTCTGTGGCGGTCGGTTCAGCCCGCGTGCGGTGCTGCCGCACGGGGCGCGCGGGCGGGGAGGAACGCCGCCGCGGCGGGGACGGCCTCGCCGCGCGCGAGCGCGGCGAGCACCTTCTTGTCGGTCTTTCCGAGACCGGTCAGGGGCAGTTCGGTGACGATCTCGACGCGGTCCGGCAGCTTGTACGCGGCCAGGCCGCGCTGCTCCAGGGCCGTCTTGATCTCGGCCAGCGTCGGGGCCCGGTCCACGGGGACGAGGAAGGCACAGGTGCGCTCGCCCAGGAACGCGTCGGGACAGGGCACGACGGCCGCGCGGGAGACCGATCCGAGGGCCAGGAGATGGCCTTCGACCTCGGCGGCGGAAACCTTGTCGCCGCCGCGGATGATGACGTCCTTGATGCGACCCTCGATCACGAGGTTTCCCTCGGGCGTCAACCGTGCCAGGTCGCCGCTGCGGTAGAAGCCGTCGTCGGTGAAGGCCCGGCTGTTGTGCTCCGGGGCCCGGTAGTAGCCCCGGAGCGTGTATGGGCCCCGCGCGAGCAGCTCGCCGATGCCACCCGGCGACAGCTCCCGGTCCTGCTCGTCGACGATGCGGATCTCGTCGGCCGCGGAGACCGGCCGCCCCTGGGTGCCCAGCACGGTGGCGGCCGGATCGTCCTCGCGGGTGAAGGTCAGCAGTCCCTCGGCCATCCCGAAGACCTGCTGGAGCCGGCAGCCGAAGGCGGGCTCGACGCGCGCGGCCACCTCCGGGTACAGCTTGGCGCTGCCCACCTGGAGGAAGCGGAGGCTGCCGAGGTCCGCCTCGTGCCATTCCGCCGCCTCCAGCCACAACTGCAGGACGCTCGGAACGACGGAGGTGAAGGTCACGCCCTCCCGTTCGATGAGCGGGAAGCACCGCTCGGGGGTGGGGTCCTGGGCCAGCACCACAGTGCCGCCGGCGCCGAGCATCCCGATCACCCCGGGGCAGCCCCAGGTGAAGTTGAACTCGACGGGTAGGACGGCGAGGTACACGTCGTCGGCGGAGACCGGGCCCGCCGCGCGGGCGGCCCGGGCCTGGCAGACGTAGTCGTCGTGGGTGCGCGGGATCAGCTTCGGAAGGGCGGTGGTGCCCCCGGACAGCAGGAAGAACGCGACGTCCGAAGCATCGGGGGCGGGCAGCGGCACGGGCTCGGCGTCCACCTCCGCCAGCGGTACGACGTCCCCGTCCCCCTTCTCGTCCCCGGTCTGCGGGGCGCCGGAGACGAAGAGGTGCGTGAGCCCGCCGACCTCCGCGCGGACCTGACGGGCCAGCCCGAGGTGGTCGAAGCCGTGGTGGCTGTGTGGGAAGACGTATCCGACCGCACCGGAGTGGTCGCACAGATGGCGGATCTCCTGGGCGCGGTGGGCGGGCAGCGCGAAGACCGGCAGGGCGCCGAGGCGGAACAGCGCGAAGCACACGACGACGAAGTCCGGTCCGTTGGGCAGCTGGACCACGACCCGGTCACCCGCGCCGATGCCGCGGGCGCGGAAGCCGACGGCCATCCGCCGGGTGCGCAGGCCCAGTTCGGCGTACGAGATCCGTACGTCGTCCTGGACGAGCGCGGCCTTGTCGCCGTGCGCGGCGACGGCGGCGTCCAGCAGGTCCACCAGGCTCTCGCTACGCCAGTGGCCCTCGGCGCGGTGGCGTGCGGCCACCTCAGGTGGCCAGGGGGTGCATCCTTCGAGCATCGAAAGAACTCCTCTCGGGTCTCTGATCGGGGTCAGCCGGTCCCGCCGGGCTCGGCGGTGATCTCCAGCAGGGCGCAGGCGGCCTCCATGCCGGTGGTGAAGCCGAGCATCAGCACCTGGTCCCCGGTCCGTACCTGGCCGCTGCTCCACAGGTGTTCGAGACCGAGGGCGAAGTCGGACACGCTCGCGTGGCCGATGCGGCGGTTGAACTCCCACGTACCGCGCTCGGCGCGCAGGTCCAGCGGGTCGAGGAGGAACACGCTCAGCGGATCCCGATTGAAGCCGTTGTGCACGATCCGGGCGACCTGGTCGAGTGAACTGCTGGCGGACGTCAGCGTGCGCTGCACGCTGTCGGCGATCAGCTCGCCGAAGTCCCCGAGCGGGATGGCACCACCCTCCGCCCACTTCAGCCGCCAGTGCTCCAGACGGGTCTCGAAGTCCATCACCCGGTGCACCGGCGCCTGCGGGGGCAGCAGCGGCTCGTTCCCGCGGTGCATGGCCTCCATGCCGGGCTGCGAGACGAAGTCCATGGCGAGCAGCCGGGCGAAGCCGCCGCGCCGCGAAACCACCAGCGAGGAGCCTGCGTCCGCGAGCACGAACATCGACGAGGACCGCCAGCGGTCCACCAGAGGTGTCGCGAAGTTGTCGGCGGCTGTCAGCAGCATCGCCGCGTCGGGATCGGCCGAGGCGCCCAGGTACAGTGCCGCCGTCTGGAGGCCCGCCAGCAGACCGAGACAGCCGTGCTGGACGTGGAAGGCGGACACCGGCCGGTCCAGAGTGTGCAGCAGTACGTAGTGGGCCGGCGACCAGCCTTCGGGGCCCTGGTAGTACGTGCTGCTGTGGATAAGGCCCCGGAAGTCCTCCGGCCGGTGGCCGGACCGCCCGATCGCGGTCTGTGCGGCGCGTACGGCCATGTCGACGGCGGACAAGGACTCCTCGACGGCGACCGACTCCAGGCCGGAAGCCTCGCGGGCCTCTTCGTCGTACCGGCCGGTGCGGACCGCTTGTTCCGTCGTGACGGCGGGCGGGAGGTACGTGCCGACCCCCGCGAGGTGGATGTTCTCGAAGTTCATGCGCCGGGCTTCCCCGCGATCCCCCAGCTCTCCCGGGGCACGGGGGTGAGCACCACCCACACGGCCTCGCGCACCTCCTCGCCCAGCGCACCGGCCGCGGCGTCCGTGAGGCGGCCGATCAGCTCGGCGCGGGTGCGCTCGTCGAGCCGGTCCTGGTAGAGCTTCACTTCGATGAGAGGCATGACAGTCCTTTCACTTCGGAGCTGAGAACGTCTTCGAGAGCGGCCACCAGATGGTCGACCTGACGGTCGGAAAGCCCGGGCTGGCACGGTAGGTTGACGTGCTGGCCGAACCACAGTTCCTCGGCGACCGGGCACTGCCCGAGGCCATGACCCCGCTCGCGCCACTCCGGCAGCAGATGGAGCGGCAGGTAGCGCAGCTGGACCTCCACACCGCGCTCGTCGAGACCGCGGACCACCGCCTCGCGCAGGCCGGGCGGGCCGTCCACGAAGAAGGTGTAGAGGTGCTGGGCGTGCCGCACCCCGGACCGCGGCTGCTGGAGGCGGGTGTACGGATGGCCGGCGATCACCTCGTCCAGCCGGCGGGCGATCTCCCGTCTGCGGTCCACCAGTTCGTCCAGCCGTTCCATCTGGGCCAGGCCCACGGCGGCCGCCGCCTCGGACAGGGTGGCGTTGGTGCCCGGGCGGCGGACCTCGGAGCACACCTGCTCGTACGCGGGTGACGCGTATTTCATCCAGGGCAGCAACTCCCGGCCCGGCACGAGGCCCTCGTGGCGGGCCGACGCGAATTCTCCGTCCACCTCGTTGGAGCGGAGCCGGTCCAGCCGCTCGGCCCAGTCGTCCCGGTCCAGGGTGATCATGCCGCCCTCGCCGAGGGTGGTGATGTTCTTGGACGCGTGGAAGCTGAAGCAGCCGATGTCGCCCAGGGAGCCGGGGCGGCGGCCGTCGTACACCGCGCCCAGCGCGTGCGCGCAGTCCTCGATCACCGTGATGCCCCGGTCCCGGGTCACCGCCGTGATCTCGTCCATCTCCGCGCTCCAGCCACCGTAGTGGACCAGCAGCACGGCCCGGGTACGGTCGGTGATCAGCGACTTCAGCGACGCCGGGTCGATGTTCAGCGAGTCGGGGTCGACATCGCAGAACCGGACGGTGGCTGGCAGCCCGAGCAGGGGCTGGACGGTCGCCTGGAACGTCTGGGGGGTGACGATGACCTCGTCGCCCTCCTTCAGGTCCAGCAGGTGGATGGCCAGTTCCAGCGCGACCGTGCCACTGGTGACCGACAGGGCGTGCCGCGTGCCGATGTGTTCGCGGAACCGCTGCTCGAAGCGGTCCCGGAACGATCCCGTGGACAGGGAGCCGTCCGAGGCGATCAGTTGCTCCAGCGCCTTGGCCTCGGCTGCACCGAGGATGCTGCCACGGCTCACGTACGGCACGGCGTAGGTTCCGCGCATGACGGGTCCTCCGGCGTTGGGGTCGGGGAGTGGGGGGCTGCCGCATCCCACGGCAGGCATGCCGGAAATCAAGCATTGCGGCCCCGCCCCGGGCAAGGGAAAACACCATTCCTGACACCGGGCTGACAGCCTGACGGGGAAATGCGTCTTCCGGTTGACGGGCCGCGCCGCACCCGCTTTCCCTTGGTCCGGCACACCAGCCCGGTTACCAGGAGGTGCGGGAATGACAGAATTCGGTGTCAACTTCTTCCCGGTGGTCGATCCAGCGGTCAAATCCGCCACCGCGTATTACGACGAGACCCTGCGGCTCATCGAATTGGCCGAGGCGCTGGGATTCACCCAGGCGCAGACAGTCGAGCACTATTTCACGCCGTACGGCGGCTACAGCCCCGACCCGGTGACGCTGCTCACCGCGGCGGCGGCCCGGACCAGCCGGATCCGCATCGGCACCGGCGCCGTCGTCCCCGCCTTCACCCACCCGGTGAAGCTGGCCGGCAAGCTGGCGATGCTCGACCACCTCTCCCACGGGCGGCTGGACGTCGGCTTCGGCCGGGCCTTCCTGCCCACCGAGTTCGCCGCGTTCGGCATCCCGATGGACGAGAGCCGGGCCCGGTTCGCGGAGGGCGTCGAAGCCGTCCGGCAGCTGTGGACTACGGAAGAGCTGGTCTGGGAAGGCCGCTTCCACCGCTTCGGCCCGGTGACGCTGCTGCCCCGCCCCTACCAGCAGCCGCATCCGCCCCTTTACATCGCTTCCGCGACGAGCGTGGAGTCCTGCGTGGCCGCCGGCGCCGCGGGCCACCACCTCCAGGTGGTGCCCTCGGTGACCTCGGCGCAGCAGCTCGCCGCGATGCTCGATGCCTACCGGGGCGCCTGGGACGGCGCCGGACACCGCCCCGGCGAGCGCCGCATCCAGATCAAGTTCACCTGCTACCTCTCCGAGGACCGCGCGGAGGCCCACCGGCAGGCCGAGTTCCACGAACGGCAGTACGTCGAGCACATGGCGCGTGCGGTGGCCCCCCTGGCCACCGAGGGCTCCGCCGACTACCCCGGCTACGAGAAGTTCCTGGACAAGGCGAAGAACTACGAGTTCGGGGCGGCTCTGGAGGCGGGCAAGGTGCTCGCCGGGGACCCGGACGGCGTGCGCGAACAGATCGCCGAGGTGCGTGCCCGGTTCGGCACCGACCTGTCCTTCAGCCTCCAGTTCAACCCGGGGGCCACGGCCTTCGCCCGGGCCGCCACGGCCATGGAGCTCTTCGCCGCGCACGTCATGCCCGCCTTCCCCGGACAGGACGTGTCGGCATGAGCGACCTGCTCGACGTCCTGCGCAGCCGCACGGTCCTGCGCAACTACTCCGGCAAGCCGGTCGACGACATCGTGGTCGACGGCCTGCTGACCGCCATGGTCAGTGCCCCGACCGCCTCCAACAAACAGGCCTGGTCGTTCGTCGTGGTACGGGAGCCGGAACGGGTCCGTCGGCTGCGGGCCTTCTCTCCCGGCATCATCGGCACCCCCGCGCTCGTCGTCGTGGCCTGCGTCGACCGCTCCCGCACCGACCGGCTGCCCGGGCACATCTCGCGGAAGATCTACGAGACCAGCCGCCTGTGCGTGGCCATGGCGGTGGAGAACCTGCTGCTCGCGGCCCACGCACGCGGGCTGGGCGGCTGCCCGGTGAGCAGCTTCCGGGAGGCCGCCGTGCGCACCCTCCTAGGGATCCCCGACCACATCGAGCCGCTGCTGATGGTCCCCGTGGGACACCCGGCCGAGCCCCCCGTACCGTCCGACCGGCGCGACAAGAACGAGGTGATCAGCCATGAAATCTGGGGACAGTGTCCTGCCGCAGGCCCGGCTGCATGAGGAACTCGCCCTGCTGGCCGCGTACCTGCTGAGCAGCGGACGCGGACTGCTGGAGGAGCCTGCGGACTACGGCGCGTACCGCTGCACCGACGCGGCCCGCCGGGTCCTGGACCTCCTGGAGCGGACCGGTGGGCACCACCCCGGGCTGCACGCCGTCCGGCGGCGCCTGGACGAGGTCATGTTCGCCCCGATGGGGGGTGACGTCGACATGGCGGAAATCCTGGACGGCCTCTGCGGTCAGATGGTCGATGCCTTGCGCGAGCCCGCATCCGACAAAGGCTGAGGGGGGAATGTACATGCGAGGCAATCAGCTCGCCGAATTACGCCACGGGATGTACAGCGAGCCGCTCAGTGAATCGTGCCGGCGCGTTCTCGAACGCGGCGAGCACGCTCTCGTCGGAGTGAGCGCGGGCAACAGCTATTTCGGCCAGGAGCGCCTGACCGGGCTGCTGGAATGGGCCGGCCGTACGTTCTCCGCCGTCGACGTGGTGTACGTCGACACGCACATCGACACCATGCTCGTCGCCGACGGGCGTCCTCCCGAATACGCGGCGCGTTCGGCCCGCAGCACCGTTAAGGACGTCCGCCGGCGGATCCGCCGCGCCGTGGAGCGGGCCGACCCGGCCGGCCTGCGGATCCGGGTGCGCGCGCTGAGCGAACTGCTCCACACCCCGGAGTACCGGGAAGTGCGGCGGCGGACGGACCGCGCCATGCGCGAGGATCCCGGATTCGCCGCCACCTGCGAGGAGATGGTGCGCCAGGTGGTGGAGCACCGCACGGGCCGGGGAGCCGCGGTCACTCCGGCGCATCTGGAGGCCGGCATGGGCTACGTCCAGGCCGAGGCGCCGCTCTTCGTCGATGCGCCCACCGTCTTCAACGTGCCCTCGTCCATGGTCTGTTACCACACGGACACCCCGATCAGTACCTATCTCGTGCAGCCGGATTCTACCTTCCGCGTCGCACCGGGCCATGGCCACATGATCGTCCGGCCGGCTACTGCGGACTGCTGACCAGCGCCGCCAGCCGCTCCAGCCGGGTGCGCAGGGAGCGCTGCTCGGAGGCGAGCAACCGGACCAGCCCGTGCAGCCGCTCGATCTCGTCGGGGCGGCCGGAGTCCGGACCCGGCCGGCGGGCCCCTCCCCCTACGGGGGCCGGCCGGCTGCGGCGCAGCGAGAGCGCCAGCTGCTCCTGGAACCGGGTCCGCCCGGGGTGCTTCGCCACCGCCGCCTGCAGCTCGCCGAGCACCTCGTCATGACGCCCGGTGCGCAGGGCGGTGTCGAAGAGCGTCTCCAGCGCGTCCTGCCGGATCCGCTCGTACTCGGCCGCCAGCCCGGCGCAGATCGGACCCATGGCGATGCCTTCGAGCACCTCGCCCCGCCACAGCGCGAGGGCCCGGCGCAAGGCCTCGTACGCGGCCTGCGGTTCTTGCTCGGCCGTCCCCCGGGCCCTGGCCACGGCCAGCCGGAACCGGCCGGCGTCGGTATCGAGTTCCCCGGCCGCAAGCTCGTACCCCGTGCTGTGCCGGATCAGGCGGGGAGCGTTGGCGCGCTCGGGCTCCACCAGCGCCAGCCGCCCCCGCAGCCGGGAGACGTGGGCCTGCAGGGCGTTGGCCGCCTTGGCGGGCGGGTGGTCGCCCCACAGCTCACGGGTCAGCCGCCCGGCCGGCACCACGACGCCCGGCCGCGCCAGCAGCGTACCGAGCAGGGCGCCCTGCATCGGGCTGGCCAGGCGCACCCGGCGCCCCTGCCGCTCGTCGTGCACCTCGGGCACGCCAAGGATCCTGATGAGCATCCGTTCCCCCTTCGTACCTCTCGTGGTCCCAGAGGACCACGGGCGGGGTGACCGGGGCCTGAGTGAGCGGTACTCAACCGCGAAGGGGCACCCGGGGGCGGAACACCGGACACCGCCGCCCCGGGCCGGCGGTGTCCGAGTACCGGAAATGAGTACCGACCACTCAGGTGCCGGACCACGACCGCGTGATCTGGTGATCGCGGCCGGTCCGGTCCGGCCGGTCCGGTCGCGGACGAGGACGAGGACGAGGAAACGGGAAGAGGGGCAGATGAGTCGGTGGGACGCGGACGTGGGCGTGATCGGACTGGGGGCGTGGGGGTCCGCGGCACTGTGGCAGCTGGCATCCCGCGGCGTCGACGCGATCGGCTTCGAGAGCCGCCGGCCCGGGCACGCGCTGAGCTCGTCGTACGGCGGCTCGCGGATGTTCCGCACCACGTGTCTGGAGCACCCGGGGCTGGTGCCGCTCGCGCGGCGGTCGGGCGAGCTGTGGCACAGGCTGGAGGAGGAGGCCGGCCGGCGGCTGTTCTTCCCCCACGGAGGCCTGCTGATCGGGCCCGAGAACGGCGTCATCGTCGGCGGGACGCTGCGCGCGGCCCGTACGCACGGCATAGAGGTGCGCACGATGGGCGCGGCCGAACTGCGCGAGCGGTTCCCCCGCCACACCGGCGTACCGGAGCGACACCTCGCCGTCTGGGAGCCGTCCGCCGGTCTGCTGCGGGCGGAGGACTCCGTACGGGCCGCGACCGGGCTCGCCCGTGCGGCCGGCGCCCGCGTGCGCACCGACACCCGCGTCCGCGCGGTCGAAGGGGTGCCCGGCGGAGTCGTGCTGCGCAGCGCCGAGGGCGAGACCCGGGTGCGCCGCGTGGTGATCACGGCCGGGCCGTGGCTGCCCGCCCTGGTGACGGGACTGCCGCTGCGGACCCTGAGGATGCCGCTGACCTGGTTCCGGCCGGTGACCGCGGACGGGAGCTTCGACATCGAGCGCTTCCCCGTCTTCATGCGGGAGACCGAGGACGGTCCCGTCCTGTGGGGCAACGGCCGGGAGGGCGGGTACGAGGTCAAGCTGGGTCTGGAGGGGTACGGACCCGGGGCCCGCGCCCTCGACCCCGAGGACGACGGCGAGCGGTCGGTCCGCCCCGAGGACTGGACCGATGTGGCCCGGATGCTTCCGGGCCGGCTTCCGGGCCTGGAGGACCTGCCGGCCCAGGTGGCCGTATCGCTGTTCACCCGCACGCCCGACGGCCAGTTCGTGCTCGGTCCGCTGGACGACGACGGACGGATCGTGGTCGCCGGCGGGTGCAACGCCCACGGCTTCAAACACGCCACCGGCATCGGTGAGGCCCTGGCCGACCTGGCCACCGGCCGCACCCCCGAGGTTCCCCTCGGCTTCCTTTCCCCCCGCCGTTTCGGCCGGACCGCCGCGACGGCCTCCTCGATGGAGCGTGCACTGTGAGGACACCGGTCCAGACCACCACCCTGACCGAGGCGGGACAGTTCCGTGACGCCATGGCGCTGCTGCCGGCCGCCCTCACGGTGGTCACCACCGTCGACGGCCTCGGCCGCCGCTGGGGGTTCACCGCCAGCTCCGTCACCCCCGTCTCGCTCGGCCCGCCGCTGCTGATGGTTGGCGTCGGCCGGACTTCGAGTTGCCACGGCGCGCTCGTGAGCGCACCGGAGTTCGTCGTCAACGTGCTCGGCGAGCAACACCGTGACCTGGCCGCGAAGTTCGCCGCCCACGGCGTAGACCGCTTCGCCGGGGAGGAGTTCACGCCCTGGCCGGGGACGGACGGCCTGCCCGTGCTGCCCGACGCGCAAGCCGCCTACCGCTGCCTGCGCCACGAGGTCGTGCCCGCCGGCGACCACGACCTGCTGCTCGGAGCGCTCGCCGGGGTCCGGGCCGGGCACCGGGACGGTCCGCTGCTCTGGTACCGGCGGGCCTTCCACACCCTGCGGTGAGCCCGCCGGGCGCGGTCACCGTTCACCGTTTCCTCGCTCCAGCTGCCCCAGGAGGCACCGTGTCACCCGTAGAACGATCCGTGCTGGACCTGCCGTTCGACGTGGCCCCGGATCCCGACGAGTTCATCCGCGCCGCCATGGAGTGGCACTTCGACCCACGGACCGGGTCGCCCTACTGGCTGCGCCGGGCCGCCTCGCTCGACTTCGACCCGCGCCGCGACGTCAAGAGCCACGCCGACCTCCGGCTGTTCCCCAACGTGGTGAACGAGCTGCGCGACGTCCCGGTGACCGACCTCCTGCCCCGGGGCTACGGCGGTACGGCGGACATCGTGGGCACCTTCGAGAGCGGTGGCACGACCGGTGCGCCCAAGCGCGTGCTCTGCCTGCGCGACTGGATGGACCGCATGCTCGCCTGGAGCACCGCCAAGCTGGACCTGCACGGCTTCCCCCGCGGGGCCCAGTGGCTCGGGGTCACCCCCTCCGGACCCCACATCGTCGGGCGGATCTTCGAGGAGTCGGCCACCACGCACGGCAGCCTGGGCTTCCACGTCGACCTCGACCCGCGCTGGGTGAAGAAGCTGATCGCCTCCGGGCGCAAGGACCTGGCTGACGACTATGCCGAACACGTCATCGACCAGGCCGCGTTCATTCTGCGCACCCAGGACATCGGGGTCATGACCATCACTCCGCCCCTGCTGGAGCGGCTCGCGCACCGCGACGAACTCGTCGACCTGGTCAACGAGAAGGTGAAGGCGATCCGCTGGGGCGGCACCCAGATGGACGCCGACACCCGCCACCTGTACCGCACCGAGGTCTTTCCCGGGGTGAGACTCTACGGCCACTACGGCAGCACCATGATCCTGGGCATCGCCGGGCAGCGGTTCGACGCGGACGACGCGGACGCATGCGTCTTCGACACCCTCTCGCCGTACGTGACCTTCCGGGTCGTCGACCCGGCCACGGGGGACCCGGTGCCCCACGGCGCCCGCGGGCAGGTCGTGATGAACCACGTCAGCAAGGGGCTGCTGCTGCCCAACAACCTCGAACGCGATCTCGCGACCCGCGTCGAGGCGCCGGCGGGACACGTCGGCGACTCCGTCCAGGACATCGCGCCGGTGGCCCGCTTCGACGACGAGGCCGTCATCGAAGGGGTCTACTGATGACGCGGCCCACCGCGGCCCCTACCGCGCCCACCCCACCCTCCACCACGCCTTCCGCCGGGCCGGCGGCCGCGGCGGACGGCAGCGCGGCCACGGACGGCGGTCCGCTCGTACTGGACGTGCTCGGGCCCACCGGAGCGTACCGAGCACGCAACCGCCAGTCCGTACCCGATCTGACCGGCGCCCCGGCCGTCGAACTCGGCCTCGCCCCCCGGCTGTTCGTCAGCCGGGCCATGAATGCCCTGCGTGCCGCCACCCCGCTGCCCCTGGACGGTCGGGTGGCTGCGATCGCCCGCGCGGGCGAGCTGTTCGCCACGGCGGAACTCGGCGGACTCACCCCGGAGGCCTACGAGCGGGCCGTCAGCCGCATTGCCGGCATCCCGCTCCCCGTGGTCCGTACGGCCACCCGGACACTGGCCCGCCGTACCGCCGACCTCTACCGCGGACTGCGCCACGCCCGCCCCGCCGGCGCCGTCGGCGACTGGCGCGACCCGCTCACCCGTACCGGACGGGCGGTGTGGGCCCGGCGCGGCGAGGTCCTCGCCGTCCACGCCGCCGGCAACCACCCCGGCACGCACAGCATGTGGCCCGAAGCGCTGGCCCTGGGCTACCGGGTGGCGGTACGCCCCTCCCGGCGCGAACCCCTCACCCCGCACCGGCTCGTCATGGCCCTGCGCGCCGCCGGCTTCCCCGACGACCACGTGGTCCTGCTGCCCGCCGAGCACGAGGCGGCCGGGGCCATGCTGCGCGCCGCCGACCTCGCGTACGGCAGTGACGAGGTCATCCGGGAGTTCGCCGACGACCGGAGCGTCCTGCCGCTGACCCCCGGACGCAGCAAGGTCCTCCTCACCGCGGACCACGACTGGCGCTGCCATCTCGACACCGTGGTCGACTCGATCGCGCACCACGGCGGCACCGGCTGCGTGAACGCGACGGCGGTGTTCGTCGAGGGAGACCCGGCGCCGGTGGCCCAGGCCCTCGCGGAGCGCCTGGGCGCGCTGCCGAGCCTGCCGCCGCAGGACGAGAACGCCGTGCTGCCCGTGCAGAGCGCCGCATCCGCCAGGATCCTGGAGAAGTTCGTCCTCGGACGGGCGGCGGGTGCCAGGCCCTGGCTCGGCGGGGACGGCATCGCCGACGACCTCGGCGATGGCAGCGCCGTACTGCGCCCGGCCGTCTTCCAGCTCGGCCGGCCGGACGACCCGGCCGCCGGCACCGAAGTGCCCTTCCCCTGTGTCTGGGTGTGTCCCTGGAACCGCGAGGCGTGGACCGCGCCGCTGCGCGACACCCTGGTCCTCGGCGCCTACACGGCGGACGAGCGGCTCATCGACGCCCTCCTGCACGAGCCGACCATCAGCAATCTCCACATCGGCGACCACCCCACCCACTGGACCGAAACGGGTATGCCCCACGACGGTTATCTGGCCGATTTCCTGATGCGCAGCAAGACGGTGCTGCGCGGCTGAAAGACGTTCACCTCGCACGGCGCCGGCGACCCGTTCCCACACGGTCCGCCGGCGCCTTCACGCGTGCCCGCCCGAAATTTTCCATAACGAATTGTTCTGACCCTGAGGGAATGCAGCTATTGGACATCCGGGTCCGGCACTTGGACCATCAAATGGCCGACCACCCCGTAATTTCCCGTGAATGACGCATTGGAGTGGCACCGTGACATCCCATTCCCCCCCACCGCAGCAGCGGACCGAGCAGGTCGTCGCCGAAATCTGGAGCGAGGTCCTCGAACTGCCGCAGGTGGGTCCGCAGGACAACTTCTTCGATCTCGGCGGACATTCCCTCCTGCTGGCCATGGTCCGTGAGGGCATCGCCCGGCGGCTGGGCAGGGACGTGCCGCTGGTCGAGCTGTTCGCCCACCCCACCGTCAGCGCGCTCGCCCGGTACCTCGACGGCGGCGGCCGGTCCTCGCAGGCCAGGCCCCGCGCCCTCGACCGCGCCCGGCTCGGCAGCCGGCGCGCCGCCCTGCGGGGAGGCACCGGTGACTGACGCCGACGGGTTCCCGGACGATGACGGCCACGTGGCCGTCATCGGCATGGCAGGCCGCTTTCCCGGCGCCCGGGACACCGACGAGTTCTGGCAGAACCTCGCCGGGGGACTCGACACCATCACGCGGGACGAGGCCCGGCCGCTCCGCACCGGGACCGGCGGCGCCGGTGAGGGCGGCGCGGAGGGCGGCCCGCTCTTCGTCCCTGCCCGCGGCGTGCTGGAACACCCCGAATGGTTCGATGCGGGCTACTTCGGCTACTCCGAGGACGAGGCCCTCCTCCTCGACCCGCAAGCCAGGGTCTTCCTCGAATGCGCCGTCGCGGCCCTCGAACACGCCGGGCAGGATCCCGACCGCTGCGCGGGGCCCGTGGGCGTGTACGGCGGATCGACCGAGACCGCCCACCTCCAGACGGTGCTGGCCCACCGGGAGCGCTTCCGCCACCTGACCGACGACGACCTGCTGCTCGGCGCGGCACCGGAGTTCCTGGCCTCGCGCACCGCCGAGCGGCTGGGCCTGCGCGGACCCGCGACCACCGTGCAGTCCGCCTGTGCCACCGCCCTCGTAGCCGTCCACCTCGCCGTCCAGGGGCTGCTGAGCGGGGACTGCGACCTCGCCCTCGCCGGGGGCGTCGCCGTGCACGTCCCGCCGAAACCGTCCGGATACAGCGAGGACGGCATCCTCTCCGCCGACGGTGTCACCCGTACCTTCGATGCCCGCGGCGACGGGACCGTGGCGAGCAACGGCGTGGGCATCGTGGTCCTCAAACGCCTGCGCCACGCGCTCGCCGACGGCGACAGGATCCTCGCCGTGGTCCGCGGCTCCGCCGTCACCAACGACGGTTCCGCTCGGATCGGCTTCACCGCGCCCAGCGTCGAGGGGCAGTCGGCCGCAGTCCGTGCGGCCCGGCTCACCGCCGGAGTGGACGCCGGGACCATCACGTACGTGGAGGCCCACGGCACGGCGACCCCGCTCGGCGACCCCGTCGAAGTCACCGGACTGACCCGGGCGTTCCAGGAGGACACGGCCGAGCGGGGCTACTGCGCCATCGGATCGGTCAAGAGCAACATCGGCCACACCGACGCCGCCGCGGGAGCCGCCGGGCTCATCAAGACGATCCTGGCGCTGGAGCACGCCGCGATACCGCCCACCCTCCACTTCCAGGAACCCAATCCGCAGATCGACTTCGCGTCCGGACCGTTCCGCGTGGCCACGCGCTACGAGCCCTGGCAGCCCCGCGGCGGGCTCCGCCGGGCCGGAGTGAGCGCGATCGCCGTCGGCGGGGCCAACTCCCACGTCGTCCTGGAGGAGGCTCCCGCGCCTCCGCCCACAGGCCCGGCCAGGAGCACGCAGCTGCTCGTCCTGTCCGCCCGGACCCCGGCCGCCCTGGGCGCCGCCGCCGCCCGGCTCGCCGCACACTTGAGGACCGCGCCCGAGCCGGTCCTGGCCGACGTCGCCTGGACCCTCCAGACCGGCCGCCGTGAGCATCCCTGCCGCGGCTACGTCGTCGCGGAGGGGACCGAGGAGGCGGCCGCCGCACTCGTCACCCTGGCCGAAGGGGCGGCCCGCACCGCGCACACCGGGGGCGGGGTGCCCGGCAACCGCCCCGTGGTCCTGGTGTTCCCCGGCAGCGGCGGACGCCCCGGCCCCGGCCGGTACCCTCTCGCCGAGCCGGAGTACGAGCGGGCCGTCGCCGCCTGCCTCGACGCCCTCGACCCCGACCTGGCGGCGGCCGTGCGCGCCGCTCTGTCCGGGAACGGCCCGGACGACCCCGGCGGCTCCCCGGACCCGGCCGTCCACGACGTCTGCGCCTTCGCCCGGGAGTACGCCCTCGCCCGGCTGTGGATCCGGTGGGGGGTGCGGCCGGCCGGCGTGGCCGGGACAGGGGAAGGGGCCCTCGTCGCCGCCGCCGTGGCGGACGTACTCGACCTGCCCGGCGCAGTGCGCCTGGTGGTCGCCCGCGCTCGCGCCACGGGTTCCGCGCGCCGGGACGCGCTCCTTTCCCTCGTCCGCACGACCGGCCCCCGGCCGCCCGGCATCCCGCTGTTCTCCAGCTGGGACCGGCGCTGGCACGACGCGGCCGGCCCGGCTCCCGATGCCGCCTGGTGGGCGCACGAGTGGGCGGGTGACGTGCCGTCCGATCCGGCGGCCGCCGATCTCACCACCGTCCCGGCCCCCTCCGGCGGAGCCGACCCCTTCCTGCTCCGGCCGCTGGGCGAGCCGAAGAGCGAGAGCGACGCGCTGGTCGCGGTACTCGATGTGCTCGGCAGGCTGTGGGCCGCCGGAGTGCCCGTCGACTGGAGCGGCGCGCACGACGGTGCCCGCCGCGGCAAAGTCCCGCTGCCCGGCTATCCGTTCGAACGCCGCCCCTACCTGCTGCCGCCCCCGCAGGACCGGCCGGAAGCCGACGCCGCCTCCACCGGCCCGCACCCCGGCCGGGATCGGCCCGCCCCCGGGCCCGCCGATGCCACCGCCCGCGGGGAAGCCGGCCACGACAGCACCGAGGGGGGCACCCTCGCCCTCGTCCTGGAGCTGTTCCGCCAGGTCCTGGGCCTGCCGGAGGTCGACCCTGAGGACAGCTTCTTCGACCTCGGCGGCGACTCGCTGATCGCCGCCCGGGTACTGGCCGAGATCCGCGAGCGCCTGCCCGTCGAGATCACCGCGAAATCGCTCTTCGCGGCCCCCACCGCCGTCGAGTTCGCGGAGTTCCTTGACGAGAGGCTGGCCGGCCGCGACGTACGGACCCACGAGAGGCAGGCATGAGCATGGCGCACCCCACCGCATCGGCGGCCCGGTCCGCCGGGCCCATCGCGACCCACTGGCTCGCCTGCCGGGACCGCAAGCCCGACGCCACCGCCCAGTTGTACTGCTTCGCGCACGCCGGCGGCTCCGCGGGCGAGTTCCTGCGCTGGTCCGACGACCTGCCAGGGGTACGGGTGCTGGCCCTGAAGCTGCCCGGCCGGGCGCCGCGCGAGAAGGAACCGCCCTTCACCCGAATGCCGGACCTGGTCGACGCCCTCGTGGAGCAGGTCGGCTTCGGGCCCGGACCGTTCGCATTCTTCGGACACAGCCTCGGCGGGCTGGTCGCCCATGAGGTCGCCCGTACGCTGCGCGCTGCCGGGCGGCCGGGACCGCAGCGACTCTTCGTCTCCTCCGTTCAGCCCCCGCCGGTCACCACCCGGCAGCCGGTGCACCGCCTGCCCCGAGCCGATCTGCTCACCGAGATCGAGCGGCGCTGGGGCGCGCTGCCCGCCGCCGTCCACGAGGACGAAGAGCTGCGCGACATCGTCCTCGGCTACTTCCGGGCCGACATGGAGATCGCCGAGACCTACGGGTTCGTCCCCGGGCCCCCGCTGGCCATCCCGGTCACCGCGTTCGTGGGCGACCAGGAGGACGGCGACCTGACCGGCTGGGGCGCCCACACCGCGGGCCCCTTCGAACACCACACTCTGCGCGGCGGCCACTTCTACTTCCGCGACCCCGAGCAGCGGCGAGAGCTGCTGCGTCACGTCCACCGGATGCTCGGCGCCGAGCACTGAAGCGACAGAGGAGGCGCACCATGCGCTATACGACCTTCGGACGCAACAACGGCCTGCGGGTCTCGGAGCTCGCCCTGGGAACCGCCAACTTCGGCGCCGCCTGGGGCGGCGGGGCCAGCCGGGAAGAGTCCCGGAAGATGTTCGAGCGCTTCGCCGAGGCCGGCGGAACGTTCATCGACACCGCCGACAGCTACCAGCTGGGCCAGTCGGAACAGTTCCTCGGCGAGCTCATCGGCAGCGATCGGGACCGCTTCGTACTGGCCACCAAGTTCTCCCTGGGCAACGCACGCCCCCACGTCTCCACCACCGGCAACAGCCGGAAGAACATCATCCGGTCGGTCGACGCGAGCCTGAAGCGCCTGGGCACCGATCACATCGACCTCTACTGGGCCCATCTGCCCGACACCGTCACCCCGGTCGAGGAGATCCTGACCACCCTCGACCAGCTGGTCCGCGCTGGCAAGATCGGCTACACCGGGCTGTCCAACTTCCCCGCCTGGCAGGTCTCCCGCGCCGTGACGCTGGCCGAACTGCGCGGCTGGACCCCGCTGGTGGGCGTCCAGTTCGAGTACAGCCTCGCCGAGCGCAGCGCCGACCGGGAACTGCTGCCCATGGCCGAGGCGCTCGGCCTCGGCACCGCGCTCTGGGCCCCGCTCGGAGGCGGGCTGCTGACCGGCAAGTACCGCGAGGGCCGGGGCGGCAGGCTCAGCGACTGGGACGGCCGCGGCATCCGTACGGAGGACAGCGCGCAACGCACCGACGTACTCGACACCGTGCTCGCCGTCGCGCGGGAGGGCGGGCACTCGCCCGTCCAGGTGGCCGTGGCCTGGCTGCGCGCCCGGGCCGCGGCGGCGGCCACCGCCGTGGTGCCCGTCATCGGCCCGCGCGACGCCGGGCAGCTGGAGGGCTACCTGTCCGCGCTGGACGTGACCCTCGACACCGCGTCCCTGCGGCGGCTCGACGACGTCAGCGCCGTACGACCGGGCACGCCCCACGAGCTGGTGGCGAACACGCTCGACGTGGTGCTCGGCGGAGGGGCCGGCCGTGTCGTACGACCGCCCGTACCGGTGGCGTGAGCGAACGAAGAAGGAGGAGGACGACATGAACACGATCGACCCGGCCGACGACGGATCCGCCGTCGCCGTCATCGGCATGGCGGCCCGGTTCCCCGGTGCGGACGGCATCGCCGCCTACCGAGACCGGTGGGCGCACGGAGCCGACCCCGGACCCCTGCTGGAGGACGCCGACGCCTTTGACCACACGTTCTTCAGCCTTTCTCCCGGCGAGGCCCTCATCACCGATCCGCAGCAGCGCATCCTGCTCGAATGCGCCCAGCACGCGCTGGAAGACGCCGCCTGCGATCCCGCCCGCGAGGCAGGGACCATCGGCGTCTACGCCGGCTGCGGCAGCACCCCGTACGCCGCGCGGCTGCGGCGCGAGCTGCACCGGCTGCCCTTCGCGGACGACTGGCAGATCAGGATCGCCACGGGCGCGGACTTCCTCGCCGCCCGCCCCGCGTACAAGCTGGGACTGGCCGGGCCCGCGGTCACGGTGCAGGGCGGGGGGGCCACCATGCTCCTGGCCGTCCACACCGCGGTGCAGGGGCTCCTCGCCGGCGACTGCGACCTCGCGCTGGCGGGTGCGGTCACCGTCCGCCCCGCGGGCCCGGACGGCGACGGGTCGGTGGGAGGCTGCGGGATCGTCGTCCTCAAACCGCTGCGGGCGGCCCGCGAGGCGGGCGACCGCATCCACGCCGTGGTCCGCGGCACGGCCGTGGCCAACGGTGACGACGCCGGTGGCATCGCGCGGCAGGCCCGTGCGGTCGCCGGGGTCGCGGCCGAGGAGGTGGTCCCGCTCCGGGCCGGCCGCGCGCCGGCGCCCGGGACGGCCGTCACCGACACCACGCCCGGCATCGCGGCCTTCCTCGACGCCGTGTTCGCCGTCTCGCCGGACGCGCCCGGCGGCCAGAGCCTGACCGGTGCCCCGGCCGAAGGCCCGTACGGCCTGCACGCGCACGTCGTCGTGGCACGGCCGCCGCGCCCGGACCGCCCGGCAGCCGGGCCCGAAGAGGACGGGGGCTGGCAGCTGCTGCCCCTGTCGGCGCGCGACGGGAGCGCCCTCGACGAACTGACCGCACGGCTCGGACAGCACCTGGCCGGGCATCCGCAGGAGCCGGTGGCGGACGTGGCATGGACGCTCCAGACCGGGCGCACCGCACGGCCCGCGCGCCGGTTCGTCGTCGCTCCCGGCACGACCGAGGCCGCGGCGGCGCTGAACAGCGGCAAGCGCCGGCTGACCCCGTCCGGCACGGCCCCGCGGACCGCGCGCCCCGTCGTCTTCACCTTCCCCGGCCAGGGCGGCCAGCACGTGGGCATGGCCCGCATGCTCTACCGCGCCGACCCCGGGTTCCGGGCCGACGTCGACACCTGCGCCGAACTGGCCCGGCCCGCGCTCGGACTCGACCTGCGCTCCCTCGTCGACCCGCGCGGCGAGGCCGAGGAGGAGCAGGCACGCCGCGCGCTGTCGACCATCGAGGTCGGCCAGCCGGCCGTCTTCATGGTCGAGTACGCGCTGGCCCAGGCCCTGCGGCGCTGGGGAGTGCGCCCGGCCGCGGTCGTCGGACACAGCCTCGGGGCGTACGCCGCCGCTTGCCTGGCCGGGGTCTTCTCCCTTCCCGACGCGCTCGCCCTGGTCGTGGAGCGGGGCAGACTGCTCCAGAGCCTGCCGTCGGGGTCGATGGCCGCCGTCGGGCTGCCCGAGTCCGAGGTGCTGCCGCTGCTCCCGGACGGGCTGGGCATCGGCGCCGTCAACGGGCCCGGACAGGTCGCGGTATCGGGGCCGACCGGGCTGGTGCAGTGCTTCGTGAGGGAATTCCCGCGCCCGGACGTCGAGGTCAAGCTGCTGAAGATCGCCACAGCAGGGCACTCGGCCCTCGTCGAACCGATCCTCGACGAGTTCGAGGCGTACGTGGCCGCACTGCGCCCGGCCAGGCCCGTGGTACCCGTCGTCTCGGACACCACCGGAGGCTGGGCCGACCCCGACGACATCGCCACCCCCGGCTACTGGCGCCGGCACCTGCGCCACGCCGTACGGTTCGACGACGCGCTCTCCACGCTCGCGCGGGACCCCGAAGCCATCCTGCTCGAAGTCGGTCCGGGCCTGACGCTGACGTCACTGGCCCGCCGCCATCCCGCACTTGCCGGCCCGGACCGCCTCATGCTCCAGACACTGCCGCACCCGGCCGACGAGACCCCGGAGCTGAGCATCCTGCTGACGGCCCTGGGCCGGCTCTGGCTGGCGGGTACGGAGCTGGACTGGGCGGCCCTGCACCCGGGCGGCCGCCGCCGGGTCCGCCTGCCCGGGCACCCGTTCCGGCGCACCGGGTTCGACCTGGACGCCGTGGCGGCCCGCTGACCGGAGTATCAGCTTCCGGTGGACTCCGCGAGCTGTCGGCGGGCGTGCGTGAGGAAGGCGCGCGCCGCCGGGCTGACCGGGCCCTCCGCGCGCCACGCCAGCGCCAGCCGCCCGCGCAGGTGCGCACTGTCGATCCGTACGATGCGCAGCTGCCGGGCGTGTGCGCGGGCGAAGGGCTGGGGAAGGATGGCGAGCCCCAGCCCCCGGGCGGCCAACTGCGCGAGCACCAGCGGATCACTGGCTTCGAAGGCTATGCGCGGGGTGGCGGCCACGGCGGACCAGGCCGCCTCGACGGACGTCCGCAGCCCGGTGCCCGGCGGCAGGCAGATCAAGGTGTGATCGCGTATCTCCTCCACGGACACCCGCTCGCGGTGGGCCAGCGGATGGCCGGCGCTGACCGCGCCGACGAGCAGTTCGTCGGCGATGACCTGGACGGCCAGGCCGGGCGGCGGATCGGCGGCCATGCCGATCACCGCGACGTCGATCCGCCCCGTGCGGACGCCCTCGGCGAGGTGGTCCGAATTCCCCTCCGACAGGGCCATGTCGATGGACGGATGCAACGCGTGGAACTCGGCCAGCAGTTTCGGCAGCGACAGGTGGGAGGACGAAGCGACGGTCCCGAGGGAGACCTGGCCCCGCAGGAGACCGGTGACCTCGTCCACGGCGAGGCGGGCGCCGGCCACGGCGGCCAGCGCGGCCCGGGCGTACGGCAGTACGGCGACGCCCACGTCGGTCAACTGCACCTGACGGCCACTGCGGTCGAGCAGTTCCTGTCCTAATTCGCGCTCCAGCCGACGGATTTGAGCACTCACACCCGGCTGCGCCACGTGAACGCGCGCGGCGCCCCTGGTGAAGCTCGACTCCTCGGCGACGGCGACGAAATATTCCAACTGGCGCAGTTCCATGAGCGCCGAGTCTAAAGGTTGCTTTATGAGTGATTTCTCTTCGCTGGTGTCGCGGGTCGAGGGTGAGGTGTTCCTGCCCGGGCAGGAGGGTTTCGACGAGGAGCGGACGGGTTTCCAGCGTGCGGTGGTGCACCGGCCCGATGTGATCGTGGGTGCGGTCTCGGCGCGGGACGTGGCGGCGGCGGTTCGGTTCGCGGGGGCCAGGGGTCTGCCGGTGGCCGTGCAGGCGACCGGACACGGTCTGTCGGTGGGAATGGACGGCGGGGTGCTGATCTCGACCCGGCGCATGTCCGGGGTACGGATCGACCCCGAGGCCAGGACCGCGTGGCTGGAAGCCGGGGTGCGCTGGGAACACGTCGTCCCCGAAGCCGGACGCCACGGCCTGGCCCCCCTCAACGGCTCGGCCCCGCACGTCGGCGCCGTCTCCTACATCCTGGGCGGCGGACTGGCCCTCCTCGGCCGGACCTACGGCTGGGCGGCCGACCACGTCCACCGCATGGAAGTCGTCACCGCCGACGCACAGATCAAACAGATCACCCCCGACAGCGACCCCGACCTGTTCTGGGCCCTCCTCGGAGGCAAGGACAACTTCGGCATCGTCACCGGACTCGAAACCGCCCTCATGCCCCAACCCCGCATCTACGGCGGCGGCCTCTACTTCGACACACCCCACGTCGAAGACATCCTCCACACCTGGCACCAATGGACCACCACCACCCCCGACCACATGAACTCCAGCGTGGGGCTGATGCCCGTGCCCGACCTGCCGTTCATGCCCGAGCCGCTGCGCGGCCGCTACGTCGCCCACGTCCGGATCGCCTCCACGGGCGGCGCGATCGCCGGCCGCAGGGCCGTCGCCCCGCTGCGCGCCGTCGCGCCCCGTCTGATGGACACCCTGCGCGACATGCCGTACACCGCGAGCGGCTCCATCTTCGACGACCCGGTCCACCCGCACGGCTACACCGGGGACAACGCCCTGCTCGGCTCGCTCGGCACCCCGGCGCTGGACGCCGTCCGGGACCTCGCCGGCCCGGCCGCACCCGTGATGTGCGTCGTGGACCTGCGCCACCTCGGCGGCGCGCTGGCCCGCCCGCCGGCCGTGCCCAACGCGGTCGGCCACCGCGAGGCGGCGTACATCCTGCGCGTGCTCTCACCCGTAGGGCCCTGGAGCGCGGCCGACATCGCCCCCGTCCACGAGGAGCTGCTCGCCGCGGTCCGGCCGTGGACCGTGGGCCGCAACCTCAACTTCGTCTACGGGACCGGCCGCCCGGCCACGGCCGAGCGGCTCAGCACGCTGTACGACGCCCCCGCCCGACGGCGGATGGCCCGGCTGAAGGCCGTACACGATCCCGCGAACACCTTCCGCGTGAACCACAACATCCAGCCGGACCCGGCGTCATGACGTCAGCAGGACGGGCAGGTCACGCGGCCCGTTCGCGATGAAGGAACCGGACCCCGGGATCTCGGAGCGGGGTCGCGCCAACCGGAGGCCGGGGAAGCGGTCGAAGAGCCGCGGCAGCGCGATCCCGGCCTCCAGCCGGGCGAAGGGGGCGCCCAGACAGTGGTGGGCGCCGTGCCCGAAGGCGAGGTGCTCGTGCCTCTCGCGGAGCAGGTCGAAGCCGAGCGCGTCCGGGCCGTGCTGCTCCGGATCCTGGCCGGCCGCCGCGTAGGAGACGAGGATCGCGTCACCCTGTGCGATGGTCACCCCGTCCACGTCGATGTCCTGGGTGGCGAAACGCAGCGGCATGTGTGCGACCGGGCCGTGCAGGCGCAGGGACTCCTCGATCGCGTCCTGCCAGGTGGCCCGGCCGGCCCGGATGTGCGCCAGCTGATCGGGCCGGGACAGCAGCTCCACCAGTGCGCTGCCCAGCAGGTTGGCCGTGGTCTCGTGGCCGGCCCCGATCATGAGCATCAGGGTGTCGGCGAGTTCCTGTTCGTTCAGCCGCTTCCCGTCCTCGTCGCGTACGGCGATCAGCTCGGAGGAGAAGTCGGGTCCGGGGTGCTCGCGCTTGTACGCCACCAGGTCGGTGAGGACCGCGTAGATGGCCCGCCCGCGTTCCTGGATGTCGTCGATGCTCCCGGGGTCGCGGAAGAAGGCGTCCATCATCTGCCGCAGCGAGTCGCTGGTGGCCTCCGGTATGCCGAACAGCCGGCAGATCACCTGGAATGGCAGCGGGTGGGTGAACGCGGCCCGCAGGTCCACCGTCTCCCCGGCCGGCGCCGCGGCCAGCTCCTCCAGCAGCGCGCCCGTCACCTCCTCCACGGCCGGCGCGAGCGACTTCGTGCGCCGGGCGGTGAAGGCGCCCGCCACCAGCCGGCGCAGCCGGGAGTGCTCGGCGCCGTAGGCCGTGAGCATGTTCTCCACGGACACCCAGGGGTAGAGCGGCCAGTCGGGGGTGATCTCGCCGTCGCGGAAGGGCGGCCAGTGCCGGCGGGGATCCTTGGACACCCGTGGATCCGTCAGGAGCTGTTTGATCCGTTCGTGCCGGGTCACCGACCAGGCCCGCACACCGCCCGGCAGCTCCACCCGGGCGATGGGCCCGAGCCGGCGCAGCGCGGCGGCCTCGCCGGCGAGATCACTCCCCGTGGGGTCGAGCGGGAACACGCTCTGGGACATCTGTGCTTCCAATCTGCCGGATCCGCCGGCGGTCCCGCGGGCAGGCGGCCGCCCACCGCGGCGGTCCCGAAGGGGGAGGGGGCCGCTGCGGTGGGCGATCACCGGCTAGTGCGAGCCGGGCGTACCGGGCTCCAGGTTGTAGTTGACGCGGAAGGTGTTGGCCGGGTCGTGCACGGCCTTGAGCCGGACCAGACGTGCGTGGTCCTCGGGGTCGTACGCCGAACGCACTTGCTCCGGACCGGCGTTCTCGCCGATGCCCATGAAGTTCACGAAACGCCCCGTCGTACGGGGGGCCAGAGCGTCGAAGAGCCGGCGGTGCACCGGCCGTACGGTCTCGGGGGTGAACGGGCCGACCAGCGGCGAGATCACGTAGAGCAGGTAGCGCGCGTCGCGGTGGCCGACGGCGTTCGGGGCTCCCTGCCGCCGGGCCAGCATGCCGCCGAGGTGACGCAGTTCGACGATGCACATGACGGGCGCGCCGGGGCCGACCGTCTTGAGGACCGTCGGCACGTCGGACTCGGCCAGCTCGCTGAGCATGGCGCCGTCCGCGTACCACGGCATGGGAGTCGGCGGGTCGTTGTGGATGGCCGCGCTCGCGGTGTACGGCATCTCCGTCAGCGTGTCCAGCAGTCGCGGCGCGACCGCGCGTAGGGGGGCGACCAGACGCTCGCCCTCCTCGGCCGTACCCGTGTAGGCGATCCGGACGTGGGCGACGTACCGGCCGCGCAGCGGCTCCGGTGCGAAGGGTGCGTCCGGCACCGGGATGAGGGCGAGGGAGGAGTTCATGTGGTGGGGGGTGGTGGTGGTCCATTGGTGCCAGGTGTGGAGGATGTCTTCGACGTGGGGTGTGTCGAAGTAGAGGCCGCCGCCGTAGATGCGGGGTTGGGGCATGAGGGCGGTTTCGAGTCCGGTGACGATGCCGAAGTTGTCCTTGCCTCCGAGGAGGGCCCAGAACAGGTCGGGGTCGCTGTCGGGGGTGATCTGTTTGATCTGTGCGTCGGCGGTGACGACTTCCATGCGGTGGACGTGGTCGGCCGCCCAGCCGTAGGTCCGGCCGAGGAGGGCCAGTCCGCCGCCCAGGATGTAGGAGACGGCGCCGACGTGCGGGGCCGAGCCGTTGAGGGGGGCCAGGCCGTGGCGTCCGGCTTCGGGGACGACGTGTTCCCAGCGCACCCCGGCTTCCAGCCACGCGGTCCTGGCCTCGGGGTCGATCCGTACCCCGGACATGCGCCGGGTCGAGATCAGCACCCCGCCGTCCATTCCCACCGACAGACCGTGTCCGGTCGCCTGCACGGCCACCGGCAGACCCCTGGCCCCCGCGAACCGAACCGCCGCCGCCACGTCCCGCGCCGAGACCGCACCCACGATCACATCGGGCCGGTGCACCACCGCACGCTGGAAACCCGTCCGCTCCTCGTCGAAACCCTCCTGCCCGGGCAGGAACACCTCACCCTCGACCCGCGACACCAGCGAAGAGAAATCACTCATAAAGCAACCTTTCCACGAAGGCGGAGCCAAGCCCCGCCTGCATAAATGATGTTGAAGCGGCCGGCACTTCATGTCCAATAAGAAACCGTGCTGGCCGTCAGAAGCCCTGACTATTGGACGCGGTCGCGCGGATGCCGCACGATTTCTCCGGCGAACTCAAGTCAAGGAGCCGGTATGGGTAATTCGGAAAGCACGGCGGAGATGCACCGTGTGTTCAACAGCGCCGCGGACGTGTACGACCAGAGCGGAGTCGAGTTCTTCGGACCCATCGGCCGACGGCTCGTCGAATTCTCCGGAATTCGGAGCGGTGACTCGGTGCTGGACGTGGGCTGCGGCCGGGGCGCCGTGCTGTTTCCGGCCGCGGCGGCCGTGGGCAGCACCGGAGAGGTCATCGGAATCGACCTCGCCGAGGAAATGGTCAAGTACGCGGATGCCGACGCGCGGTCGCAGGGCCTGGCCCAGGTGACCACCCAGGTCATGAACGGACAGGTGCCGGACTTCCCGGCCGGCCGCTTCGACGCGGTGGTCGGAGGCTTCAGCGTCTTCATCTGGACGCACGGCGCCGCCGAACTGCGCCCCTACCGCACGATCCTGCGCCCCGGCGGCCTCTTCGCGGCCAGCGCCCCCTCCTTCTTCCCGACAGCCACGGGCAAGTGGGGCTTCCTCCCCGAGGACGTGCACGACCTGCTGCTGCCGCACCTGACCCAGCCCAAGGACGGCGATGCCTACGACTGCCCCTTCACCAACATCCACAACAACTGGCTGGTGACCCCCGATACCGTCGCAGCCACCCTGACCGAGGCGGGCTTCACTGACGTGGCCGTACTGGAGGAGGACCTGCCCATCGTCGTGGAGTCCGGGGCCCAGTGGGTCGCCTGGACCCGCTCGCACGGCATGCGACGGCTGTGGGACAGGTTGTCCGAGCGGGAGGCACAGGAGCTGGCCGCCGAGGTCGCCCGGCGCCTGGACGCCCTGCGCTCGGCCGACGGCAGCATCACGCTGCCGACCCCGATCGTGTACCTGCGCGGCCGGGCCCCGCAGGTCTGACCGGTCATCCCGCCGCGGTCATCCGTCGCAGGCCCACCCACTGCAGGGCCGCGTACACGCCCACGACCACCGCGCCGATCAGCATGAACACGATGCCGAAGCCCGTGAGCGGGACGAGATCCCCCGCGGCCACCACCAGGCAGGCGACGGCGGAGCCGAGATTCACCCCGATCACGGCTTTGGCCAGGCCGGCCGGGATCACCGGGTACCCGGCGATGAGGGCCAGCGAGGCCGCCCCGCCGAGCTGGTAGAGCCCGAAGCCGACGCTGAAGCCGACCGGCATCCCGGTGGCGGAACCCAGGGGGCCGTACGCGGCGATGAGCACGGTGGCCATCACGGCGGTGCTGACACTGTCGATCCGCAGGACCAGCCGCAGGAAGCGGTCGGACGCCTGCCGGGCGGCAGGGTCGGTCGTATGCATCGTCTGTGTCATGGCAGGGCTCCTTCGCACCGGACTGTGCCACCACCGTGACACGGGACAGGTCGCGGACTCCATGACCTCAGAGGTCATGGAGTCCGCGACCCCGGCCGTTACGGTGGAGTGCATGAAGACGGAAGACCCGCCCCGCGTCGGGCTGTTACTGCGCGACTGGCGCCAGCGCAGGAAGTTCAGCCAGCTCGACCTCGCCCTGCGCGCCGAGACCTCCACCCGGCACCTGTCCTGCGTGGAGACGGGGCGGGCCCGGCCCAGCCGGGAGATGGTGCTGCGGCTCGCCGAGCACCTCGACGTGCCGCTGCGCGACCGCAACAGCCTGCTGCTGGCGGCCGGCTACGCCCCCGCCTATCAGGAGAGCCCCCTGGACAGCGACCGCATGGCGATGGCCCGCCAGGCACTGCGGAGCATGCTGGCCGGCCACGAGCCCTACCCGGCGGCGGTCGTGGACCGGGTCTGGAACATCGTCGACTCCAACCGCTCGATGTCCCTCCTGCTGGACAGCGTCCCGCCGACCCTCACGGCCGAGGGCGCGAACGTGATGCGCCTGATCCTGCACCCGGACGGCCTCCCGCAGCACTGCCTCAACTTCGCGGAGGTCCGCGCCCACGCCCTCGGCCGACTCCTGCACCAGGCCAACGGCACCGGCCACCCCGAGCTGCGGGCGCTGTACGACGAGGTGTCCGCCTACCCGCCGCCACCGGACACCGGCGCCCCACCCGGGCCGGTGGACGCGACCGGCATGGTGGTCCCGCTGCGGCTGCGCACGCCCTTCGGCGACATGGCGCTGTTCAGCATGATCGCCACCTTCGGCGCGCCCGCGGACGTGACGCTGTCCGAACTCGCGGTCGAGACGTTCTTCCCGATGGACGAGGAGACCGCCCGGCTTCTGCGCCTGCACGCGGCGGCCGCCGACCCGAAGGACCCCCGAGGCTCCTGACGCGGCATGGCCGGTCAGCCGACCGAGGCCGGGACCTTGCGCCCGGGGGGCGGTTCACCCGGCGGCCACGCGGTGTCCAGCTGTCCGTCGGGGATTGACGGTGGGGCTTGTCAGTCTGGCGTGGTGTGATGGGGGCATGATCGAAGAGTTCCTGGCCCAAGACCTGTCCGCGGTGGAAGAAGCGGTCCGCAAGGCGGCGGCGGTCGAGATCATGCCGAGATTCCGCCAGCTCGCCGACGACGAGGTCGACGAGAAGAGCGGACCGCACGACCTGGTGACGGTCGCCGACCGCAAGGCCGAGGAGCACCTCACGGCCGCCCTGACGCGGCTGCTGCCCGGCTCGGCCGTGGTCGGCGAGGAAGCCGTCCACGCCGACCCGACCGTGTACGAGGCGCTGCGCGCCGACGCCCCGGTGTGGATCGTGGACCCGGTCGACGGCACCCGGCAGTTCGTCTCCGGCGACCCCGCCTTCTGCACCCTGGTGGCGCTGGCCCACCGCGGGGAGATCCTCGCCTCCTGGACCTTCGCCCCGGCCCTGGAGGAGCTGGCGACCGCCGTGCGCGGGCAGGGCGCGTACGTCAACGGCGAGCGGATCCACAGCGGTTCGCCCGAGCCGGGCGCCGAGCTGCGGATCGCCATGGCCCACCCGCTGTACACCTCCGAGGAGGACAAGCGCACCCTGGGCCGGCTGGACGTGCCCGGTGTGGCGGCCCGGCCCTGCGGATCGGCGGGCCTGGAGTACCTGAAGGTGGCCCGCGGCGAGATGGACGGCCTGGCTTTCACCTGGCCCTCGGCCTGGGACCACGCGGCCGGTCTGCTGCTGGTCGCCGAGGCCGGCGGGGCGCAGAGCACCGTCGCCGGGCTCCCCTTCCGGGTGGACCGGGACAACGCGCTGCCCTTCGCGGTCGGCCGGGACGAGGCCACCGTGGTCCGCATCCGCGACCTGCTGCGGGGTCAGTGACCGCGCGGCCGGAATATCCTGGGGAACACAGGCGCCGCCGGACGAAGGAGTCGCAAGTGCCGTCGATTCTCGATGCGGTCGTGGTGGGGGCGGGGCCCAACGGGCTGACGGCCGCCGTCGAACTGGCCCGGCGCGGCTTCTCGGTGGCCGTCTTCGAAGCCGCCGGCACGGTCGGCGGCGGAGCCCGGACCGAGGAGCTGACCCTCCCCGGCTTCCGGCACGACCCCTGCTCGGCCGTGCACCCGCTCGGCATCGGCTCGCCCGTCTTCGCCACGATGCCGCTGAAGCGGTACGGGCTGGAGTGGCTGCACGCCCCGCTGCCCATGGCGCACCCCTTCGACGACGGCACGGCAGCAGTCCTGTCCCGCTCGGTCGCGGAGACGGCGGCGTCCCTCGGGCCGCGCGACGCCGGTGCGTACCGGCGGCTCGTGGGGCCCTACCTCGGCAAATGGGACACGCTGGCCCGGGACTTCATGTCGCTGCCGAGCACCGCCCTGCCCCGCGACCCCGTCACCCTCGCCCGCTTCGGGCTCACCGGGCTGCCCCCCTCGACGTGGCTCATGCGCCGCTTCCACGACGACCGGGCCCGGGCGCTGTTCGCGGGGCTCGTCGCGCACGCCATCGCCCCGCTGGACGGGATCGCCACCGGCGCCGTCGGCCTCGTCTTCGCCCTGGCCGCGCACGCGAACGGCTGGCCCCTGCCGCGCGGCGGCTCGCAGTCGATCTCCGACGCGCTCGCCGCGTACCTGCGCGACCTCGGCGGCACGGTCCACACCGGCTTCGAGGTCAAGCGGCTCGACGACCTCCCGCCGGCCCGCGCGTACGTCTTCGACACCTCGCCGACCGCGCTGGCCCGCATCGCACGCCTGGGCCGGGTGTACGAGGGCTACAAGTACGGCGCCTCCGTATTCAAGATCGACTACGCGCTGGACGGCCCCGTCCCGTGGACCGCCGAGGAACCGCGCCGGGCCGGCACCGTCCAGATCGGCCCGCGGGCCCGCGACGTCGACGCCGCCCTGCAACTCGCCTCCGGCGGCCGCGCCCCTCGCAACCCCTTCCTCATCACCGCGCAGCCCAGCCTCGTCGACCCCGGCCGGGCGCCCGAGGGCAAGCACGTGTTCTGGGCGTACGGTCACGTCCCTGCGGGCTGGGGCGGCGACCTCACCGACGCGGTCGAACGCCAACTGGAGCGCTTCGCACCGGGCTTCCGCGACCTGGTCCTGGCCCGCGCCACGGCCGGCCCGCCCGAGCTCGCCGCCCGCAACCCCAACTACGTCGGCGGGGACATCGCCTGCGGCGCGGCCTCGGGGCTCCAGCTCCTGCTGCGCCCCAAGCTCTCCCTGTTCCCGTACACGACCCCCCACCCGGCCGTCTTCATCTGCTCCTCCGCGACCCCGCCGGGCCCGGGCGTGCACGGCATGTCCGGCCACAACGCCGCCAAGGCGGTCTGGCGCCACCTGCGAAAGGACTCCTGATGCTCCGCATCACCCTGGTCCTCGGCGACATCACCGCCGAGAAGGCCGACGCGATCGTCAACGCCGCGAACTCCTCGCTGCTCGGCGGCGGCGGGGTGGACGGCGCCATCCACCGGCGCGGCGGGCCGGAGATCCTCGCCGCCTGCGAGGACCTGCGCCGCTCGCACTACGGCAAGGGCCTGCCGACCGGCCAGGCCGTCGCCACCACCGCGGGCCGGCTCGCGGCCGGGCACGTCATCCACACCGTCGGCCCGGTCTGGTCGCGGGAGGACGACCGGTCGGCGCTGCTGGCCTCCTGCTACCGCGAGTCCCTGCGGGTCGCCGACGAGCTGGGGGCCCGTACGGTCGCCTTCCCGGCCATCTCCACGGGGATCTACGGCTGGCCGATGGACGACGGGGCGCGGATCGCCGTGGAGACCGTACGGGCGGCCCGGACCGACGTGGACGAGGTGCGGTTCGTGCTCTTCGACGCGGCGGCCTACGCGGCCTTCGAGGCGGCGGTCGAGGCCGCCCGCTAGGCCGCCCGCGCGGACCTCACAGCGGTCGCGCGGAGGCGCCCGGGGAGGGGCGCGGGTACGTGCGGGACTGCTTGACACTGCCGTACGCGAAGCTCGACTCGATCGAGGCGATGCCGGGAATGGCGTGGATCCGGTGGCGCACCAGCGCCTCGTAGGCCTCCAGGTCCTCGATGACCACGCGCAGCAGGTAGTCGCTGCTCCCCGCCATCAGGTAGCAGTCCTGGATGTGCTCGATGACCGCCACGTGCTCCTCGAAGAGCCGGACCGCCTCCGCGGTGTGGCGTTCCAGCCGGATCCGGACGAAGACGGTGACCGGGAGCCCGAAGGCGACCTGGTCGACCATCGCCGTGTAGCCGCGGATCAGACCCGCCTCCTCCAGCCGCCGGACGCGGCGCAGGCAGGGCGAGGGGGAGAGCCGGACGCGGTCGGCGAGGTCCTGGTTGCTCAGGCGCCCGTCGGCCTGCAATTCCCGGATGATCTGCAGATCGACTGCGTCCATGGCCACTCCTTGGCAGATTCTGCCCCAAACGTATGTCCGAGAGGCAGAACTGGCAATCGGCTGCCCCGTCCGAAGCCCTAGCCTTGCCCGGGAACGGACCAGACCGGTCCGGTCTCAGAGGCTGGAGCAATTTCCGTGGTCGCGACGAACATCACCGGGGTGACCGCGCCTCCCGACGCAGCGGTCCCGTCGGCCGGAAACCCTCCCCCAGCTACCGCTGGGGGGACCCCCAGCCGACGCGGGCTCTCCCCGCACGCCCAGGGCGTGCTCGCGCTGCTGGTGACCGTGTCGATCTGGGCCGCCTTCGCGCTCAGCGCCCGGGCCCTGAGCGCCTCCACCCTCCTGCCCGCCGACGCGGCCCTGCTGCGCTTCGGCGTCCCGATCGTGGTCCTGCTCCCCGCGCTGTGGCGGCGCCGCCACCGGATCGCGGCGGTCCGGCCGGGCCCCGCCATCAAGATCATCTGCGGTGCGGGAGTGCCGTTCTTCCTGGCGGCGATGCACGGCGGCGCCCTGACGTCCGCGGCGTTCGTCGGCTCGATCGTCCCCGGAATGGTCCCGCTGTTCGTCTCCGCGCTCATGGCCGCGCGCGGGCACGGCATGCCCCGCGGGACCCAGGCGGCCGGGCTCGCGCTGATCGCGGCCGGCGTGATCGCCCTCGTCTGGCGCTACGTCGTCCCCGTGGACACGGACGTGCTGGCGGGGGCCGGAACCCTCCTGGTGGCCAGCGGACTGTGGGCCCTCTACACGGTGGGCCTGCGGGACGTCGACCTCGACCCGGTCGGCTCGATCGGACTGCTGTGCCTGCCCTCCTTCGCGGTGATCGGGCTCCTGGTCCTGACCGGGGTGCTCCCGACGGGCCTCGCGCACGCGGCGGGCGGCGACATCGCCCTGTTCCTCGTCGTGCAGGGGCTCGGGGTCGGCCTGTGCGCCGGCCTGCTGTACGCCTTCGCCATCCGCAGGCTGGGCGCCGAGCGCAGCTCCGTCGTCGGCAGCCTCAGCCCCGTGGCCGTGGTCCTGCTGGCCATCCCCCTCCTCGACGAATCACCCACCCTCGCCGTGCTCATCGGCGTACCCCTCATCACCATCGGCGTCGTACTCGCCAACCGTCGTCCCGGCAGCCGTCTCAGGGAGCGTCTTGCCGGTCAGGCCGGGCTCGCTGTGCCTGGCACGCAGGCTCGCCGCGTTCTCGTCGGTCGCCGACGCTCCGCGTCGACTCCCTCCTCGGCCTTGCGATCGCACGCACCAGACGCCGCTCCCTGATCCGGCCCGACCGACAAGACTCCCCTAGACCCGAGGTCCCCGCACATGCTTGAGCTCCTCCCGCCGCCGCCCACCGACCCGCTGTGGGACCTGACCGCGGAGTTCGCCGCCGACGAGCGGCCCGAGCGCCTGAACCTCGTCCTCGGCGTCTACCGCGACCACACGGACCGCACGCCCGTCATGGCCGCCGTCCGTGACGCCGAGATGCGTCTGGCGGAGCGCTCCGAGTCCAAGGAGTACCGGGGGCTCTCCGGCAACACCGCCTTCAACCGGGCCGTGCAGGCGCTGGTCCTGGGGGCCGAGGTGCCGGCCGACCGGGCCGTGGCCGTCCAGACCGTCGCCGGTTCCGGCGCGCTGCGACTGCTGGCCGACCTGATATGCCGGACCCGCCCGGGCGCGACGGTCTGGATCAGCGACCCCGCGTACGTGAACCACCGGCCCATCCTGGAGGCCGCCGGGCTGAAGGTCCGTACGTACGGCTGGCGTGACGCGCAGGGCGGCTTCGACACGGAAGGCGTGCTGCGGGAACTGGGCGGCGCGCAGCGCAGCGACGTCGTCCTGCTCCAGGGGTGCTGCCACAACCCGACGGGAGCCGACCCCACGCTGGACGCCTGGGAGGCGCTCGCCGAGCTGGCTGCCCAGGGCGGCTGGGTGCCGTTCGTCGATCTCGCCTACCACGGGCTCGGCGACGGGCTGGAGGCCGACCTGCTGCCCACGCGCATCCTGGCCGCGCGCGTGCCCGAGATGCTGATCGCCGTCAGCTGCTCGAAGAACTTCGGCCTGTACAGCGACCGCACCGGTTGCGCCATCGTCCTCGGCCAGTCCGGCCAGGCGCTGCGGCACGTCGAGACGGCCCTGCAGAACGCCGCCCGGACCCTGTACTCGATGCCGCCCGAGCACGGCGCCGCCGTCGTCGCCACCATCCTGGAGGACACCGGACTGCGGGCCGCCTGGCAGGCGGAACTGGAGGTCATGCGCGGCCGGATCGTGGCCAACCGTGCGGACCTCACGACCCACCTGAGCGCCCTGGGCTGCGGCCCGCAGGCGCGGGCACTCGCGCTGCAGAAGGGGATGTTCTCGATGCTGCCGCTCACCGCGGCGCAGATGCTCCGGCTGCGCCGGGAGTTCGCCGTCTACGGCACCACGTCGGGCCGCTTCAACATCGCGGGGATCCCGGGCCACCGGATCCCCCGGCTCGCGCAGGCCGTCGCGGCGGTGCTGGGGGAGGGGCGGGCGACCCGGACCCTCGAAGGCGCGCTGCGGAAGTAGCCGGACACGGCAGTCCCCGGCAGTCCCGCCGATTCCATGAGCCATCCGCCGTCGCCGATGGCTCCCGTGGATCGCGAGATCTGCCGGGGGCCTGGCCAGAGCCTGGACAAGGGTCACGCGGGCCTCTGGACGTCTCCAGAAGGGGGTGCGGCTCTATCCGGTTTTCCGGTGTATTGATGAGTTTCCTCCGTATTTCGCCCGAGTCAAGAGTTCTGGCGTTTCCGGTGTGGCGAGCTGGTCCGGCGAGTTCCGGTCCCCGCCGGACCTCCCGCCCGGGGACTGGAAATCGTCGGACACAGAGCCCTGCGCCGACGCCTCGGATAGGGTGAATCGGTAGGAATCAGGCCCCCCGGGGTGAGGTCGGTGCGTTGGACACTTACCAGTCGACGAGCGAGGTGCCGGACCCGCCGGTGGCGGCCGTCGGGTACGCGGGCGTGCTCCGCGAGCTGCTGCCGATCGCCCTGTGGCGGGAGGACGCGGACGGGCGCGTCGTCGAATGGTCGCTCGCCGCCCAGGACCTGCTCGGGTACCGCCCCGAGGACATCCTCGGCCGCCTCGGCTCCGCCGTCCTGGTCCCCGACGCCAACCGTGAGCTCGCCGGTCAGCTGACCCGCCGCGTCCAGGCGGGCGAGACCGTCGTCGGTACCCTGCCCGTGCGCCACCGCGACGGCCACACCGTCGTCATGGAGATGTGGATCGTCCCCGCCCAGGACCCGCAAGGGCGTACGGGGGCCATGCTCATCGCCGTGGAGACCTCCGAGGTGCTCCACATGCGGGACTCGCTCGCCGCCCTGGAGAGCCTCTTCACCCAGTCGCCCATCGGCATCGGCACCCTCGGCCTCGACCTGCGCTTCATCCGGGTCAACGACGCGCTGGCCCGGATGAACGGGGTCCCGCCCGCCGAGCACGTCGGCAAACGGCTCACCGAGGTCGTGCCCGGGGTCAACGCCGGGGCGCTGGAGGCGACCATGCGCCAGGTCCTCGAACAGGGCGCGGCCATCGTCGACGTCCGCCGCACCGGGCGGACCGCGGCCGACCCCGAGCACGACCGGACCTGGTCCTGTTCGTACGCTCCCCTGCTCGACGGCTCCGGGCGGCCGCTGGGCCTGATCGCCTCCCTCATCGACATCACCGAGGGCCAGCGGGCCCAGGCCGACGCCGAACAGGCCAGGCGCCGGTTCGCCCTGCTGGCGGAGGCGGGCACCCGCATCGGCACCACCCTGGACCTCCATCAGACCGCCCGGGAGATCGTGGACGTCCTCGTACCGCAGCTCGCGGACTCGGCCGACGTACAGCTGCTCGAAGCGGCGATCGAACCGGACGAGGCGGCCGGCTCCACCCACGGAGTCCTGCGGCGGCTGGCCGTCAGATTCCCCGACCCGGACGCCCCCACCGCGAAACTCGCCGCGGGCCAGACCCTCCAGATCCCCGAGGGCAGCGTCTACGAGCAGGTCATCGCCGACGGGCAGGCCATGAACCTCTACGTCTCCGACATTCCGGAGCTGATCACGGACCCGCGCGCCGAACCGCTGCGCGCCTACCTCGCCACCCTCGGCTCCGCCCGCCTGATCCCGCTGGTCGCCCGGGGCGCCGTGCTCGGCGCGGTCGTCGTGACCCGGGTCCGCGAGCGCGAGCCCTTCGACGAGCAGGACTGCGTACTCGTCGACGAGCTGGTCGCCCGCGCCGCCCTCAACATCGACAACGCCCGGATGTACACCCGCCAGCGGCAGGCCGCCCTGACCCTCCAGCGCAGCCTCACCAACAGCGAGCTGCTCCAGGTCACCGGCCTCGAACTGACCGGGCGCTACCTGCCCGCCAGCGACCACGACGTCGGCGGCGACTGGTTCGACGTCATCCAGCTGCCCGGCGGGCGGACCGGCCTGGTCATCGGGGACGTCATGGGCCACGGGATCCACGCGGCGGCCGTGATGGGCCAGCTGCGCACGGCGGTACGGACCCTCGCGCGCCTCGACGTGCCCCCGGCCCGGATGCTCGGCTCGCTCGACGCCGTCGTCGCCGACCTAGGCGAGGACGAGATGGCCACCTGCGTCTACGCCGTCCACGACCCGGCGTCCGGGGGCTGCGTGATCGCCCGCGCCGGGCACCCGCCGCCCGCTGTCGTCGGCGCCGACGGGACCATCACCTTCCTCGACGGCCCGCCCGGCACCCCGCTGGGCACGGGCGGGCAGGACTTCCGCACCGAAGAGGTGCGGCTGCCCCCGGGAAGCCTGCTCGTGCTCTACACCGACGGCCTCATCGAGGCCCGGGACCGGGACCTCGACCAGGGCCTGGACCAGCTGGCGCGGGCCCTGCGCGGAGCCTCGCAGCCCCTGGAGGAGCTCTGCGACGGGATCCTGCGGCGGCTGCTGCCGGACGCTCCCCAGGACGACGTGGCGGTGCTGCTGGCCCGCGCGAGGCCGGTCTGAGGAGGCGTTACGAGACCGGGCGACCGGGTTTTCGGCACCGCAACGGGTCAGCCGACCGCACCGAGGATCGGCGCCCAGGTGGCACCGGTGAGTGCGGCCACCGCCTGCTGCTCGGAGAGCGGGGGAGCGGCACGGGTCGGCTTCGGTGTGTCGGGACCGCTGCCGCCGCCGGTGCTGTTCCACTGCACCATCTGAAGCTGCGCGCCGGTCGACTTCAGGGTCACCGTCACCGTCCAGCGGCGGGCGGTGTCGGCACGAGCCGGGTGTTCGGCCGCGTTCTGCTCCGACATCACCACGGCCCCGCCGGGAATCGCGGCGCTGCTCGGCAACTCGCTCAGCGCGCAGGTGTCACCTGCGGGACGCGCGGGCGTCCGCTCGCAGCTCAGCCCGTCGCCGTCCCTGAGCGGCAGCTTGAGCCGCACGGCCGAGACGCCGACCCTGGCGGCGCCGTTCCCGTCGTCGACGACCAGTCCGCCGTTGGCGACGTACCCGCCGGACGGATCCGCGGGGTTGTTGCTCTGTCCGGTCGCCTGGCTGAACCGGCCCCCGGGGAACGTCATCTCCAGGGCCTGGATCATCTGGGTGCCGGTGATCGCGGAACGGGGCATCGCCAGCGCCACCGTCTCGATGTCGGATCCCGCGGAGTGCGTCCCGGCGAGGGCGCCGGGGATCACCAGGCCGGCTGCCGCGATCACGGCGCAGGCGCCGGCCCCGGCGATGACGCCGGCCCTGCGCCGGCGCCGACGGCTCCGCCCGCGCTCGACGGCTCCGCCCAGGAGCGCGGTGAGATCGGGTTCAAGGGAGTCGGTCGTGCGGTCCAGTGCATGTGCGAGGTCTGCTTCGAACGGCATGCTGGCGTCACCTTTTCTATCGCTGATGCGGGCTCTGCTGCGGTTTGACCTGCGTATGCGGTGCTCAGTGCGGAACCAGGTCGGACAGGCTGTCGCCGAGCAGCGCACGCACCCTGCCGAGTGCACGGGTGCCCTGGGAGCGGACCGCACTCCTGCTCGTCCTGAGCATCTGGGCGGTCTCCTCGATGCTGCGGTCCTCCCAGTAGCGCAGCAGGAGCACCGCCCGGTCGCGGGGCGGAAGTTTGCCGAGGGCGTCCACCAGGGTGAGCCGCAGTGCGGCGTCCGGGCCGGACGCCGCACTGTCGGGCATGTTCCCGACGGGGCGCTCCGCGGTGCTCCGCCGACGCCGCAGGCTGAGGAAGGCGCGGACCAGAACCGTCTGGGCGTAGGCCGCCGGATTGTCCGCACCGGCCACCCGGTTCCAGTGCACGTACACCCGGCTGAGGGTTTCCTGGACCAGGTCCTCGGCAAGATGCGTGTCGCCGGCCGCCAGGACGTATGCCGAGCGGTAGAGCGCCTTCGCCCTCGCGCCCACGAACTCCAGGTACTCGTCCTCCTGTGCTGATTTCACTCGGCCCCCACCTGCTCCGTTGTCCTGTGATCCCCGTGCATACCCCTCATGACTACGTGGGACGTCAGGATGTCGCGCGGGCGGCGAAACCTTTCTTCGCCGCTTCCGCGTCACCAGGCCAGGTCCTCCAGCGAGTCCAGGTCCGCCGCGTCCAGGTCCAGCAGGTCCGGCGCCGACGGCTCCGAGCCCCCGGTCAGCGGCAGCTCGGCCCAGATGACCTTGCCGCGGTCCGTGTAGCGGGTGCCCCACCGTTCGGCGTACTGGGCGACGAGGAACAGCCCGCGGCCGCCCTCGTCGGTGGTGGCCGCGTACCGCAGGTGCGGGGAGGTGCTGCTGCCGTCGGAGACCTCGCAGATGAGGCTGCGGTCGCACAGCAGCCGGACCCGGACGGGCGCGCTCCCGTACCGGATGGCATTGGTGACCAGCTCGCTGAGGATGAGCTCGGTGCTGAAGGAGATGCCGTCCAGCCCCCATGCGGAGAGCTGCGCCGAACCGGCGTTGCGCACCCGCGAGACGGCCGACGGCTCGCCGGGCACCTCCCACTCGGCGATCTTGCCGGACTCCAGCCGCCGGGTGTCGGCGATCAGCAGGGCGATGTCGTCCGCCGGCGTCGGGAACAGCATCGCGGCGAGCACGTCCGCGCAGGCCTGCTCGGGGCTGCGGCCGGTCGCGGACAGCGTCTGGGCCAGCAGGCGCAGGCCGGAGTCGAAGTCCCGCTGGCGGTCCTCCACCAGACCGTCGGTGAACAGCACGAGCCGGCTCCCCTCGGGCAGCTGCAGTTCGACGGCCTCGAAGGGCATGCCGCCGACCCCGAGCGGGAGCCCGGCGGGCAGCGCCGGGAAGTCCACGTGCCCGTCGGTCCGCACCAGGGCCGGCCCGGGGTGCCCGGCGCTGGCCATCACACACCGCCCGGAGACCGGGTCGTAGACCGCATACAGGCAGGTGGCGCCCGTGATCCCGGCCGATTCGCCCATGCCGTCCGCGCCGCCCCCGTCACTGCCGCCCGCGGACTCGTTCTGGTCGATCCGGTTGATCAACTCGTCCAGGTGCCCGAGCAGCTCGTCGGGCGGCAGGTCCAGGGTGGAGAAGTTGTGCACGGCGGTCCGCAGCCGGCCCATCGTGGCCGCCGCGTGCACCCCGTGCCCGACGACGTCGCCGACGACCAGCGCCACCCGGGCGCCCGGCAGCGGGATCACGTCGAACCAGTCCCCGCTCACCCCCACCTTCGCGGGCAGGTAGCGGAAGGCGACCTCCACGGCTGTCTGCTCGGGCAGCACCCGGGGGAGCAGGCTGCGCTGCAGGGTCACGGCCGTCGCGTGCTCGCGCGTGAAGCGGCGGGCGTTGTCGATGGAGACGGCCGCGCGCGCCGCCAGCTCCATCGCGAAGGAACGATCCTCCTCATCGAAGGCCTCCGGGGTGTCGGCAGCCCGCCAGAAGTTGGCCATGCCCAGGACCACGCCCCGCGCCTGGAGGGGTACGGAGATCAGCGAGTGGAAGCCGTAGTCGAGGGCCAGCCGGGTCCCGTCGGCGTCCTGCGCCCGCCAGCCCATGGCGGCGTGCAGATCGGCGGCGAGCACCGCCTGCCCGGCGTCCAGGGCCGCGGACATCGGCGCGGTCGGCACGACGAACCGGATGGTGTCGCCGACCGCCTGCAGCGGCGTGTCGGCGCGGACCCCGCTCATGGCCGCCCGCCGCATCTCCGTGTACATGCCGGCGGCCAGCGCGGGTTCGTCACCGTGCAGCACCGGCTCCAGCAGTTCCACGGTGACGAAGTCCGCGAAGCGGGGGACGGCGACCTCCGACAGCTCCTCGGCGGTCCGCACCACGTCCAGCGTCGTCCCGATCCGCCCGCCGGCGTCGTAGAGCAGCTGGAGCCGCTCGCGGGCCACCTCGGCCCGGCCGGAGAGCGCGGCGAGCTCGGTGGAGTCGCGCAGGGTCATGACGGTGCCGGAGGGCTGGCCTCCGTACGGCTTGGCGAGCCGCTGGTTGACCGCGAGCAGCCGGTCGCCCGCCAGGTGCACCTCGTCCGTCGCGACCCGGCCCGAAACGAGCAGCTCGGTGGTGCGCGGGTCGAGGCCGAGGTCGGAGACGTGCCGCTGCTCGGCGTCGGGCGGCAGGTCGAGCAGCCGTCTGGCCTCGTCGTTGGCGAGGACGAGGCGCCGGTCGGTCCCGATGATGAGGACTCCCTCGCGCACGGCGTGCAGCACGGCCTCGTGGTGCTCGTTCATCCGCGCCATCTCGGCGGCGCCCAGGCCGTGGGTCTGGCGCTGCAGCCGTCGGCTGACCAGGAAGGCGCCGCCCGTGCCGAGCAGCAGGGCGGCCGCCGTGGCGCCGATGAGGAGCGGGACCTGGGCCTCGACGGCGTCGGCCACGTTCGCCACTTCGATGCCCGTGCCGACCAGGCCGATGACCGCGCCGTCCGCGTCCCGTACGGGCACGACGGCCCGCACCGCGTCGCTGGGCTCGCCCAGGAACGTTTCGGTGAAGGAGTGCCCGGCGAGGGCGCGGGAGAGATCGCCCGTGGCGCGCTTGCCGATCAGCTCGGGCCGCGAGTCGGTGTACCGGACCCCGTCGAGGTTCATCACCGCGATGAAGTCGATGCCGGAGCCGCGGCGTGCGGCGTCGGCCAGCGGCTGGAGCTCGGCGGTCGGGTTCGCCGCCTTCAGCGCCGCCGGGAGGCCGGGGGCGTGGGCGAAGGCCTCGGCCGCCGCGAGCGAGCGGTTGCGCGCGTCGCGCTCGCTGTCGTACCGGGACTGGACCACCAGCGCCACCGCGCCCGCGCCGATGAGCAGCAGCACTATCACCGCCATGAGGGCGAAGACCTGACCGGCGACACTGTGCGCCCACCCGGACGGGCGCGCGAACAGGCGCGGGCCCCACCCGGTCGGCTGGCGACCATTACGTCCGGTCATGAGCCCTTTCTAACACTGTCCAGGTGGTTTGGGGGCGGCTGCGCGGCGGCGGCGGCAACCCGGTACGCGCGGGGGCTGAGGCCGACGTACGAAGTGAAGTGCTGGCGGAAGGTGACCTCGCTGGCGAAACCGGCGCGGCGGGCCACCTCCGGGACCGGATGGTCGGTGCGTTCCAGCAGCTTGCGGGCCTCGTCCAGGCGGTGGCTCAGCAGCCACCGGTGGGGAGTGGTGCCGGTGGCCGAGGCGAAGTGCCGGGCGAAGGAGCGCGGGGACATGCCCGCCCAGCGGGCCAGGGTGGCCACGTCGAGCGGTTCGTGCAGATGGCGCAGGGCGCGTTCCCGTACGGCCGCCAGGGTTTCGGCGGTCCGGTCGGCCGCCGGCGTGGGCCGGTCCAGGTACTGGGCGTGGTCCCCGGTACGGAAGGGGCCCGTCACCATCGAGCGGGCGACGGCGGCGGCGGCCTCGGCGCCGTGCGCCTCGCGGACGAGGTGCAGGCACAGGTCGATGCCGGAGGCCACCCCGGCGGAGGTCCACAGCCCGCCGTCCTCCACGTAGAGCGGGGCGTCCTCGACCAGCACCCCCGGATGGCGGGCGGCGAGCCGGGGAGCCAGCGACCAGTGGGTCACCGCCCGGCGGCCTTCCAGCAGCCCGGCCTCCGCGAGGACGAACGCCCCGGCGCACAGCGCGGCCACCGGGATGCCCCGCGCGTGCGCCTCCCGGAGGGCGGCGAGGGCCGGCTCGGGCGTCGGATCGTCCGGCGAGGCCAGCGCGGGTACGACGACCAGGTCGGCCGAGGCCAGCCAGTCGAGCCCGCGGTCGGGGGCCAGGGTCAGCCCGCCGGGCAGGGCGATCGGTCCGGGTTCCAGGGCGCACCGGCGCAGCTCGAACGCCGGCACCCCGACGCGGCTGCGGTCGGGGCCCCAGACCTCGGTGATCACGGCGAGGTCGAAGCTGCGGATGCCGGGCTGGACGAGGATCGCGACGCGGTGCACGAGGCCAGTGTGCCATCCTGCCAGGCTGGCAGGATCCCATCGATCAGGGGCGCCGGTGGCTCTGTCGGCCCCGCTCCCGGGCCACGAGCATGAAGCCATGACGAAGAACGCGATCGAGATCGCCCCCGACAGTGCCCTGCTGGTCATCGACGTGCAGCAGGGGTTCGACGACGCGTCCTTCTGGGGGCCGCGCAACAACCCGGCCGCCGAGGACAACATCGCCGCTCTGATGGACGCCTGGCAGGCCGCCGGGCGGCCGGTGGTGCAGGTGCGGCACGCCTCGCTCCGCCCCGGCTCCGTACTCGCCGCCGACCGGCCGGGCTACGCCTTCAAGGAGTTCGTGGAGCAGCGCCGGTACGAGTCCCTGCTGATCACCAAGCACGTCAACTCGGCCTTCTACGGCACCCCCGACCTGGCCGCCTGGCTCACCGCCCGGGGCATCGGCCAGCTGGTGGTGGCCGGGATCCAGACCAACATGTGCGTCGAGACCACGGCCCGGATGGCCGGGAACCTGGGCTACGACGTCCTCGTCCCGCTCGACGCCACCCACACCTTCGACCTCGCCGGCCCGGCGGGCCTGAGCCTGACCGCCGACGAACTCGCCACCGCCACCGCGGTCAACCTCCAGGGCGGCGGCTTCGCCCGCGTGGTGACCACGGCTCAGCTGCTCTCGGCCGCGTAGTACCGCAGGCGGCCGTCCTCCCGCAGCAGCCGCATCCCGACGGCCTCCATGACCCGCTGCGAGGCCGTGTTCGCCAGGTCCGTGTCGCCCTCGACGGCGGTCGCACCGTGCTCGTGGGCGTGGTCGAGCAGCGCGCGCAAGGCCTCGGTGGCGTAGCCCCGGCCCCTGGCGGAGGGGATCAGCCCGTAGCCGACGGTCACCCGGCCCCGGGCGTCGGCCGGGCCGTGGAAACCGGCGCCGCCGATCGCGGTGCCGTCGTCCCGGCGCCGTATCTCGTACGCCCCGAACGGCAGCGGGTCGCCGTGCGCGGCCAGCACGCGCAGGTACCGCTCCGCGCCCGCCCGGTCCCCGGCGTCCGGGTAGCCCGGACCCCAGTGGTCGTCCGGGCCCGGCGCGCCGTCGATCAGCCGCCGTGCCCCGTCCGCGTCCAGCGGCCGCAGCACGAGCCGCTCGGTGATCAGGCTCCGGGAGGCCGGAAGGCCCGAGGTGTCGTCCATGACCGCCATGCCTATCAGCCCGCACCGCCGCCCCGCCGGCATTTCGGGTCGCCGCCCACGGCAGAGGCCCGGTCCCCCCGCTCGGGGGGACCGGGCCTCACCGGGGCGTCCGGGTCAGAGAACGTCGGCGGCGATGTTGGCCGCGACCTGCTCCAGCAGGGGTCCCGCGTTCGGGATGGACTTGGCCGGGTCGGGCTCCAGGTCCGTGAGCGGGTACGCCTTGCGGATACCGGCCGCCTCCAGGGCCTCCTGGCTCAGCAGCAGCCGCCCGCAGACCGCCACGACCGGCTTGCCTGCCGCCCGGGCCGCCGCCGCGACACCCGCCGGAGCCTTGCCGTGCAGGGTCTGCTCGTCCAGCGAGCCCTCACCGGTGATGACCAACGTGGCCCGCTCCAGGGCCGGCGCGAAGCCCAGTACCTCCAGCATCAGCTCGATGCCGGGCCGGAACGTCGCACCGAGCAGCAGCGCCCCGTAGCCGATGCCGCCGGCGCCGCCCGCACCCGGGAGCACCGCGCACTCGGCTGCCTTCGCGCCGATCGACTTCTCCAGCACCACCGCGAAGTGGTCCAGCGCCGCGTCGAGCGCCGCCACGTCCTGCGGCGACGCGCCCTTCTGCGGGCCGTAGACGGCCGGCGCGCCCTTCGGGCCCGTCAGCGGGTTGTCCACGTCGCTCGCCAGCACGAACTCCACGTCCGCGAAGCGCGGGTCGACGCCGGACAGGTCGGCCGAGGCCAGCTCGGCCAGCGCGCCGCCGCCCGGACCGACCGGTTCGCCGTTCGCGTCCAGGAACACCGCGCCCAGCGCCGCCAGCATGCCCGCGCCGCCGTCGGTGGTGGCGCTGCCGCCCACGCCGAAGACGATCGAGCGCGCGCCCGCGTCCAGCGCGGCCTTCAGCAGCTCGCCGGAGCCGTACGTGGTGGCCGTCAGCGGCGCGAAGGTGCCCGTCGGCAGCAGCTGCAGCCCGGAGGCCTCCGCCATCTCGACCACGGCGGTGCCCCCGCGCAGCGCGAACGCCGCCGTGACCTGGTCGCCGAGGGGTCCGGTGACCCGTACCTCGCGGCGTTCGAAACCGGCCGCCACCGCGGCCGCGACCGTGCCGTCGCCGCCGTCCGCGACCGGGAGGGTCTCGATCTCCACGCCCGGTACGGCCCTGCGAAGGCCCGCCGTCACCCGCTCCGCGACCTGAACGGCCGTGAGCGAGCCCTTGAATTTGTCCGCGGCGATGAGCACGCGCGCGGCCTCAGTTACTGCTCCGTCCGTCACCTTGCTATTCCCTTGCTATCGAACAGTGCAGTCGCGCCTCCATGAGCTTATCCGGAGGATCCTCCTATGCCCATGAGTGGCCTGGGTCACACCCGGCGCGCCATGCGCCTAAATACGGATATACGCCCGCATAGTGTGGCCGCATGAGCGCGGATTCACTTGAGTTCTCCCAGGAGGCCCAGGCCTTCAGGCCGGGGAGGAAAGGGTCCTCGGCGTGGGGGCGCGGAGCGCCGGGTCCAAGGACCGGGACCGCGAGGACGAGCCCGGCACCCCTGGGTAGGGTGGCTCGGTGACCACCACGGATGACTACGCCACGTACATCGCGAGCCTGCCCCGGGTGCTGGCCGGGGCGGCCGCCCTCTACCGGGACGCCCAGGGGCGGGTCCTGCTCGTCGAGCCCAACTACCGTGAGGGCTGGGCCCTGCCCGGCGGCACCATCGAGTCGGACCTCGGCGAGTCGCCCCGTACGGCCGCCCGCCGCGAGAGCGCCGAGGAGATCGGCCTCGACGTACCGCTCGGCCGGCTGCTCGCCGTCGACTGGAGCCTCGGCGCGGGCCGCCCGCCGCTGGTCGCGTACCTCTACGACGGCGGGGTGCTGGACGACGCGCAACTCGCCTCCATCACCCTCCAGGAGGAGGAACTGCTCTCCTGGCGGCTGGTCGACCCCGCCGAACTCACCGCGTACCTCCCCGGATCGCTCGGCCCGCGCACCGAAGAGGCCTACCGGGTCCTGCTGTCGGGCGAGGGCGCGGCGGAACTGGAGAACGGCCGCCGCCCGGCGTCCAGGTAACACCGGGCTTACTGCGAGCAGGACAGAATCAGCTGATGATCACGATGTATGCCTGGCCCAGCACCGCCGACGGGCCAGACGCGCTCCCCATGGTGCACTTCACGACCGATGAGCAGGCCGGCGGCGAGGTGACCCCCGAGGGGACGCCCGTATGGCTGTTCGACACCGCGATACGCGACGGCGGCTGGGCCCAGTTCTCCGACTTCGAGGGCTGGTCCGTGCCCGCCGCGCAGTGGCAGGCCTTCTACCGCCGGGAGGACGACCTCCTCGCCGTCAGCGGCCCCGGTTCCTGCGAGGGCTGGTACCAGGGCAACCTCGGCGCCGACGCCGAGTGGGTGGCGGCGGCCACCGCCCAGCAGAGCGTGGTCCTGCTCGCCGCCCCCGTCCAGCACCCGTCGCTGTACGGCTACGCGGTGGAGGCGGGCGCGGCCTTCGCCCTGCTCGTCCCGCTGCTCGTCGTCTAGACCCGTCTAGACCCGTCTAGACCCGTCTAGACCCGTCTAGACCCGTCTAGACCTGGAGCTGCCGGGCCCCGGCTTCGAAGTCGAGCAGCCGCACCTTGCGCTCGAGCCCGCCGCCGTAGCCCGTCATGCCGCCCGAGGCGCCGATCACCCGGTGGCAGGGCACGATGATGCCGATCGGGTTCTTGCCGTTGGCCAGGCCCACGGCGCGCGAGGCGTTCGGTTTGCCGAGCTCGGACGCGAGCTGCCCGTACGACCAGGTCTCGCCGTAGGGGATCCGTACCAGCTGGTCCCACACGCTGCGCTGGAAGTCGGTGCCCGCCAGCCGGAGCGGGAGGTCGAAGTCGGTGAGTTCCCCGGCGAAGTACGCGGTCAGCTGCCGCGCCACCTCGGGGAACGGCTCCTCGGAGGCGGCGACCCGCTCCCCGAAGGACTCCTCGGCGGGGCGGTGGCGCTGCCCGGTCATGTACAGGCCGCTGAGGACGCCGTCCGTGGCGACCAGGGTGAGTGGACCGTACGGGCTGTCGACGACGGCGTGCTGCTTGCTGCTCATGCTCGTGCTCCTCAGGCGGGCAGGTGGTTGATGGGGTGGGCGTCCGTGGCCCACAGGTACTGCACGGCGTACGCACGCCAGGGCCGCCAGCCGGCCGCCCGGGCGGTCAGCGCCGAGGGCGTGGACGGCAGCCCGAGCCCCTGCGCGGCCCGCCGGACGCCCAGGTCAGACGGCAGGAACGCGTCCGGGTCGCCCAGCGCCCGCATCGCGATGATCTCGGTGGTCCACGGGCCGAAGCCGGGCAGCGCCGACAGCTGGGCCCGCGCCGCATCCCAGTCGCTGTCGAAGCCGAGCGGCAGCGAACCGTCGGCGAGCGCCGAGACCAGGGTGGTGAAGGTGGTGCGCCGGCTGCGCGGCATGGCCAGGGACTCCGGGTCCAGCCCGGCGAGCGCCTGCGGGGAGGGGAAGAGGTGGGTCAGTCCGCCCAGCGGGTCCTCCACCGGCTCGCCGTAGGCGGTGACCAGCCGGGCCGCGTGCGTGCGTGCCGCCGCGGTGGACACCTGCTGGCCGAGGACGGCCCGTACGGCGAACTCCGCCGCGTCGACCGTACGGGGCACGCGGCGCCCGGGAGCCTTGTCCACGAGCGGGGCCAGCAGCGCGTCGGAGCGCAGCTGCTCGTCGACCGCCTCCGGGTCGGCGTCGAGGTCGAGCATCCAGCGGCAGCGGCTGATCGCGATGGTCAGGTCACGCATGTCGGTCAGGGCGAGGCGGCAGCCGATGTGGTCGGGCTGCGGGGTCAGTGCGACGACCCCGGTGCCGTAGGGCAGGCGCAGGGTGCGGCGGTAGGCGCCGTCCCGCCACTCCTCGACGCCGGGGACGGCGGTCGCGGCGAGGTGCCCGAAGAGGTTGTCCGGGTTGAGGGGCGCGCGGAACGGCAGCCGGAGGCTGATCGTTCCGGGGATGCGGGGCGGGGCGTTCTTGTGGCGGCTGGCCTTCACCGCCCGCTCCCGCAGCTCGCTCGGGGCGAGGGCGAAGACCTCGCGGACGGTGTCGTTGAAGGTGCGGATGGAGGAGAACCCGGCGGCGAAGGCCACGTCGCCCATGGGGAGTTCGGAGGTCTCGATGAGCAGTCGGGCGGTCTGGGCGCGCTGGGCCCTTGCCAGGGCGAGCGGACCGGCGCCGAGCTCGGCGTTGAGCTGGCGCTCGACCTGCCGGGTCGAGTACCCCAGGCGGGTGGCGAGGCCCGGCACCCCCTCCCGGTCCACGACCCCGTCCCGGATCAGCCGCATCGCCCGTGCGACGGCATCGGCCCGGGCGTTCCACTCGGGCGATCCGGGGCTCGTGTCGGGGCGGCACCGCTTGCAGGCCCGGAAGCCGGCCTGCTGGCAGGCGGCGGCGCTGGGCAGGAAGGTCATGTTCTCGACCTTGGGCGGTACGGCGGGGCAGCTGGGCCGGCAGTAGATCCGGGTGGTCAGCACAGCGGTGAAGAACCAGCCGTCGAAGCGGGCGTCCTTCGACTGCACGGCCCTTACGCAGCGCTCGGTGTCGGTGTGCATGGCTCCAGGATCCGGGGCGAGATCCACGACGGCTGGCGGTTTTCCGACATCAAGGCTACGCCGGGGCGGGGGCTCGGCCGAGGCCTGGGCGCCGGGGGTCGGGCGGAGCCGGGTCCGGCGGCGGGGCGGGGGTCGTCCGGGGGGTAGGCATGATTTATGGCCCCACGGCGGCACGGAAATGTGCCAGGGGGTCCGGGCCAACAAATCACGTTTCACACCCCGGACAACCCCCGCCCCACCACCGGCCCCGTCCCCGCCCTCAGGCGCGTGTACCGGTGCCGCGAACGGCGGGAGGGGTCGGCGGCGGGGCGGGGAGTGTCCGGGGTGTAAAACGTGATTTGTTGGCCCTCACCGCCGAGTCCTGTGTCACCCCCGCTCGGGGGCCATAAATCATGCCTACCCCGGACACTCCCCGCCCCGCCGCCGACCCCGGCCCCCGGCAACGCCGCCGCCGACCCCGGCCCCGGGAAACGAAGAGGGCCCCGGATGCCATCGGCATCCGGGGCCCTCTTTCACAGCCGAGCTCAGCGCAGCGTCGTGGCTCGGGCCTCGCGCCGGTTGTGCCGGAAGGTGTTGGCCCTCCGGGTCGTCGCGAACAGCGGGATGGTCGCGGCCAGAGCGATCTGCAGCGCGCAGCCGGTCTGGAGCAGCAGCTGACCGCCCGGGGCGTCGAACGCCCAGGCCGCCAGCAGCCCCATCGCCCCGACGATCCAGCTGAGCATCGCCACCGCGAGGACACCCCGCGGCTTCGGGTACTCGACCCGGCTCACCATCAGCCAGGCCACGCCGACGATCGCCAGCAGGGTCGGGATGAAGGGGAGCTCCAGCAGGACGATGGACACGACCGTCAGCGCGCCGAAGGGGCTCGGCATGCCCTGGAACATGCCGTCCTTCATCGTCACGCAGCTGAATCTCGCGAGTCTGAGCACCACGGCCAGCAGGACCACGATCGCGGCCAGCGCCGACATCTTCTGGTGCGCGTCGTCGGCGACCATGCCGTAGACGAGCACGAAGTACGCGGGAGCCAGTCCGAAGCTGATCAGGTCGGACAGGTTGTCCAGCTCGGCGCCCATCGGCGAGCTGCGCAGCTTGCGGGCCACGATGCCGTCGAAGAGGTCGAAGACCGCCGCGAGAAGCATCAGTATCACCGCGGTCGCCGCGCTGTGCCGGGCCATGCCCGACTCGCCGCTGCCGGTGAGGTGCGGGATGAGGATTCCGGTGGTGGTGAAGTACACCGCCATGAATCCGCACGTCGCGTTGCCGAGGGTGAGGGTGTCCGCTATCGACAGCCGCAGCGAGAGCGGCATGTCGTCCTCGGCGGACTCCTCCTCGGCACGTTCGGGAACCCAGCCTGTGGCAGGAGTCTCAGGGTCAGTCACGGTCAATTCGGGTCACCCCCGCGGTGGTGGCCTGACCGACCTCGACCGCGACCTCGACGCCCTCGGGGAGGTAGATGTCGACGCGGGAGCCGAAGCGGATCAGACCGATTCGCTCGCCCTGCTCGACCTTGGTGCCGGCGGGCAGGTACGGGACGATGCGGCGGGCCACGGCACCGGCGATCTGCACCATCTCGATGTCACCGAGCTCGGTGTCGAAGTGCCAGACAACGCGCTCGTTGTTCTCGCTCTCCTTGTTGAACGCCGGGACGAAACCGCCGGGGATGTGCTCCACGGACGTCACCGTGCCCGCGAGGGGCGCGCGGTTGACGTGGACGTTCAGCGGGCTCATGAAGATCGCGACCCGGGTCCGCCCGTCCTTCCACGGCATGATGCTCTGCACCACACCGTCGGCGGGCGAGATGACACGGCCCTGGGCGATCTCACGCTCGGGGTCGCGGAAGAACCACAGCATGCCCGCCGCGAGCGCGGTGGCGGGCACGGCCGCCGCGGCCCAGCGCCCGGACTTGCGAGCCCGGGTGAGGCTGAGCGCCGCGGTGGCGACGGTCGGCAGAAGCCACGGCGATGCTCCGCGCGCGAGGCGTACGCCAAGGAGGCTGTCGCGAGGTGCAGAGGTTTGGCTGTGGGGCATGGATGACCTTCGTAGCGGGTGATTGCCGCGCCGCAAACAGGGGGACGGGACGGCGGCTTTACTGGAATGCTATCGGTTGCGCGCAACAACTGGGCAAGCCAGAAGCCGAGTCGATGGCCGTCGGCCAGTCACTGCTAGTGACGCTTCTGCGACGGATCAGTGGATGATCCGCCGCAAAAGGTACTTTCAGCCCTGGAGTCGGTACTCCTCGAGCAGGCGTCGCCCGATGATCATTTTCTGGATTTCGGCGGTACCTTCACCGATCAGCAGCATCGGAGCCTCCCGGTAGAGACGCTCGATCTCGTACTCCTTCGAGAATCCGTATCCACCGTGGATGCGGAAGGCGTCCTCCACCACCTCTTTGCAGTATTCGGAGGCGAGGTACTTCGCCATCCCTGCTTCGAGGTCGTTTCGTTCCCCGGAGTCCTTTTTGCGTGCTGCATTCACCATCATCGCATGGGCGGCTTCGACCTTGGTAGCCATCTCGGCCAGCTTGAACTGGATGGCCTGGTGTTCCGCGATCGCCTTGCCGAAAGTGTGACGTTGCTGGGCATAGGAGACACCCAGCTCGAAAGCACGCTGAGCGACGCCGCAGCCACGGGCCGCCACGTTGACGCGGCCGACCTCGACCCCGTCCATCATTTGGTAAAACCCTCGGCCCGTCTGCCCGCCGAGTACCCGATTGGCCGGAATGCGCAGTCCGTCCATGATCAGTTCGGTCGTGTCGACGCCCTTGTAACCCATCTTGTCGATCTTGCCCGGGATGGTCAGGCCCGGACGGACCTCACCGAAGCCCGGCTCCTTCTCGACGAGGAAGGTCGTCATCGACTTGTGGGGCGCCGTGCCCTCGGGGTGTCCTTCGTCACTTCGGACGAGAACCGCCACCAGGGTGGAGCTTCCGCCGTTCGTCAGCCACATCTTCTGGCCGTTCAGGACGTACTCGTCGCCGTCCTTCACCGCCTTGGACGTGATGGCCGACACGTCGGAGCCCAGGCCCGGCTCGGACATCGAGAACGCGCCGCGCACCTCGCCCAGCGCCATCCGCGGAAGGAAATAGTCCTTCTGCTCCTGCGTGCCGTGCTGCTTGAGCATGTACGCCACGATGAAGTGGGTGTTGATGATGCCCGAGACGGACATCCAGCCCCGCGCTATCTCCTCGACGCACAGCGCGTAGGTGAGGAGCGACTCACCCAGGCCGCCGTACTCCTCAGGAATCATCAGGCCGAAGAGGCCGAGTTCCTTGAGGCCGTCGACGATGTCCTGCGGGTACTCGTCGCGGTGCTCCAGCTCGGTGGCGACAGGGATGATCTCCTTGTCGACGAACTCCCGGACGGTCTTGAGGATCTCCCGCTGGACGTCCGTGAGCCCGGCGGTCTGGGCGAGTCGGGCCATGGCTACTTCCCCTGTTCCTTCAGCTGCGGGCGGCCGGGCTGCTCGCCGCCGCGCTCCTTGATGTACGTCTCGGTCGGGACCATCACCTTGCGCCGGAAGACGCAGACGAGGGTGCCGTCCTGCTTGTAGCCCTTGGTCTCGACGTAGACGATGCCGCGGTCGTTCTTCGACTTCGACGGGGTCTTGTCGAGGACCGTGGTCTCGCCGTAGATGGTGTCGCCGTGGAAGGTCGGCGCCACGTGCCGCAGGGACTCGATCTCCAGGTTGGCGATGGCCTTCCCGGAGACGTCCGGGACGGACATGCCCAGCAGCAGCGAGTAGATGTAGTTGCCCACGACCACGTTCCTGCCGAAGTCGGTCGTGTTCTCGGCGTAATTGCTGTCCATGTGGAGCGGGTGGTGATTCATGGTCAGCAGGCAGAAGAGGTGGTCGTCGTACTCGGTGACCGTCTTTCCGGGCCAGTGCTTGTAGACCGCACCGACCTCGAACTCTTCGTAAGTGCGTCCGAACTGCATATCGCTCAGGCCTCCGGGATCTCGAACTTGCTGGTGCGCTGCATCCCGGCCGCGCGGCCCTTGCCCGCGATGACCAGGGCCATCTTGCGGCTGGCCTCGTCGATCATCTCGTCGCCGAGCATGGCCGAGCCCTTCTTGCCGCCGGCCTCGGAGGTGCACCAGTCGTACGCGTCGAGGATCAGCTCGGAGTGGTCGTAGTCCTCCTGGGAAGGGGAGAAGACCTCGTTGGCCGCGTCGACCTGGCCCGGGTGCAGCACCCACTTGCCGTCGAAGCCCAGCGCCGCCGCCCGGCCGGCCACCTCGCGGTACGCGTCCACGTCGCGGATCTGGAGGAAGGGGCCGTCGATCGCCTGGAGGTTGTGCATGCGGGCCGCCATCAGGATCCGCATCAGGATGTAGTGGTAGGCGTCCGCGCCGTAGCCGGGCGGCTGCATGCCCACGACCAGCGACTTCATGTTGATGGAGGCCATGAAGTCGGCCGGGCCGAAGATGATGGTCTCCAGCCGGGGCGAGGCGGCGGCGATCTCGTCGACGTTCACCAGGCCCTTGGCGTTCTCGATCTGCGCCTCGATGCCGATCTTGCCGACCTCGAAGCCCATCGTCTTCTCGATCTGGGTCAGCAGGAGGTCGAGGGCCACGACCTGCTGGGCGTCCTGGACCTTCGGCAGCATGATGCAGTCGAGGTTCTGGCCGGCGCCCTCGACCACCGTGATGACATCGCGGTAGGTCCAGTGCGTGGTCCAGTCGTTGACCCGCACGACCCGGGTCTTGCCCGTCCAGTCTCCGTTGTTCAGCGCGTCCACGATGGTGTGGCGGGCGCCTTCCTTGGCGAGCGGCGCGCAGGCGTCCTCCAGGTCCAGGAAGACCTGGTCGGCCGGCAGGCCCTGGGCCTTCTCCAGGAAGCGCGGGTTCGAACCCGGGACCGCGAGGCAGGAGCGACGCGGGCGAAGACGGTTCACCGGGTGGACGGGCGTGGTCATGCGGGGACCTCCGTGCTTGCAAGGTTTGCGGTGTCTTGAAGGGGGTCGAGCTTGTTGGCTTTGCGGATCTCGTCGACGATGCGGCCGATGATCTCCGTGATGCCGAAGTCCTTCGGCGTGAAGACGGCGGCGACACCGGCCGCCTTCAGTGTCACGGCATCCGCGTTCGGAATGATGCCTCCGACGATGACGGGAATGTCACCCGCCCCCGCCGCGCGCAGACGTTCGAGGACATCCGGGACGAGTGCGCTGTGGGATCCGGACAGGATGGACAGTCCCACGCAGTGCACGTCCTCGGCCAGCGCCGCGGAGGATATCTCCTCGGGTGTCAGCCGGATGCCCTGGTAGACCACCTCGAAGCCGGCGTCGCGGGCCCGGACGGCGATCTGCTCGGCGCCGTTGGAGTGTCCGTCCAGGCCGGGCTTGCCGACCAGCAGGCGCAGCCGGCCGGAGCCGAGCTCGTCGGCCGTACGGGCCACCTTCTCGCGGACCTCGTGCATCGGCGTACCGGGCTCGGCCGTGACCGCGACCGGGGCCGAGGAGACCCCGGTCGGGGCGCGGAACTCGCCGAACACCTCGCGCAGCGCGCTCGACCACTCGCCGGTGGTGACACCCGCACGGGCGCACTCCAGGGTGGCTTCCATCAGGTTCTCGGTCCCAGCCGCGGCCTCCTTGAGGCGTTCCAGGGCCTGCTGGGTGGTGGGGAAGACGAAGGGATCGCCGTCCCCCTGCCGGTCCGAGGACTCCTGACGTTCGGCCCGCCAGCGGACGATGCGCTCGACGGTGAGCGCCTCCACTGCCGGGTCGACCGTCATGATGGCGCCGTCCAGGTCGGACGTGAGCGGGTTCTCCTCGGTCTGCTGGAAGCAGTTGACACCGACGATCTTGTCCTCGCCGGCCTCGATCCTCGCGCGCCGCTCGGCGTGCGAGGAGACCAGCTCGGACTTGAGGTACCCGGACTCGACGGCCGCCATGGCGCCGCCCATCTCCTGGATCCGGTCGATCTCGGCCAGGCAGTCGGCGACCAGGGAGTCGACTTTGGCCTCGATGACGTGGGATCCGGCGAAGATGTCCTCGTACTCCAGCAGGTCGCTCTCGTGCGCGAGGACCTGCTGGATGCGCAGCGACCACTGCTGGTCCCAGGGCCGGGGCAGACCCAGCGCCTCGTTCCAGGCGGGCAGCTGCACCGCGCGGGCGCGGGCGTCCTTGGAGAGGGTCACGGCCAGCATCTCCAGCACGATGCGCTGGACGTTGTTCTCCGGCTGCGCCTCGGTCAGGCCCAGGGAGTTGACCTGGACGCCGTACCGGAAGCGCCGCTGCTTGTCGTTCTCGATGCCGTAGCGCTCACGGGTGACCTTGTCCCAGATGCGGCCGAAGGCGCGCATCTTGCACATCTCCTCGATGAAGCGGACGCCCGCGTTCACGAAGAAGGAGATCCGGGCGACCACCTCGCCGAAGCGCTCCTCGGGCACCTGGCCCGAGTCGCGCACCGAGTCGAGGACGGCGATCGCGGTGGACATCGCGTACGAGATCTCCTGGACCGGAGTGGCTCCGGCCTCCTGCAGGTGGTAGCTGCAGATGTTGATCGGGTTCCACTTCGGGATGTGGTTGACCGTGTACGCGATCATGTCCGTCGTCAGGCGGAGGGACGGCCCCGGCGGGAAGACGTGCGTCCCGCGGGAGAGGTACTCCTTGACGATGTCGTTCTGGGTGGTGCCCTGGAGCTGGGAGATGTCCGCTCCCTGCTCCTCGGCGGCCACCTGGTAGAGCGCCAGCAGCCACATGGCGGTGGCGTTGATCGTCATCGAGGTGTTCATCTGCTCCAGGGGGATGTCCTGGAACAGCCGCCGCATGTCGCCCAGATGGGAGACCGGGACCCCGACCCGGCCGACCTCGCCGCGGGCGAGGATGTGGTCGGGGTCGTAGCCGGTCTGCGTCGGAAGGTCGAACGCGACCGACAGGCCGGTCTGGCCCTTGGCGAGGTTGCGGCGGTACAGCTCGTTGGACGCCTCGGCCGTGGAGTGGCCGGCATACGTCCGCATGAGCCACGGACGGTCCTTCTGGCGCTCTGTCATCTCAGGCTGTCCCTTTGGCCCTTAGATGTTGCGGAAGCGGTTGATGGCGTCGAGGTGCGTGGCGCGCAGCTCGTGGTCCCGGACGCCCAGGCCCTCCTCGGGGGCCAGCGCGAGGACGCCGACCTTGCCCTGGTGGAGGTTGCGGTGGACGTCGTAGGCGGCCTGGCCGGTGTCCTCCAGGGAGTAGACCTTCGACAGGGTGGGGTGGATCTTGCCCTTGGCCACCAGGCGGTTGGCCTCCCACGCCTCGCGGTAGTTCGCGAAGTGCGAGCCGACGATCCTCTTGAGGGACATCCACAGGTAGCGGTTGTCGTACTCGTGGTTGTAGCCCGAGGTCGAGGCGCAGGTGACGATCGTGCCGCCCTTGCGGGTGACGTAGACCGAGGCGCCGAAGGTCTCGCGGCCCGGGTGCTCGAAGACGATGTCCACGTCCTCGCCGCCGGTCAGCTCACGGATGCGCTTGCCGAAGCGCTTCCACTCCTTCGGGTCCTGGGTGTGCTCGTCCTTCCAGAACTTGTAGCCCTCGGCGTTGCGGTCGATGACCGCCTCGGCGCCCATGGCCCGGCAGATGTCGGCCTTCTCCGGAGAGGAGACGACGCAGATCGGGTTGGCGCCGCCGGCCAGCGCGAACTGGGTGGCGTACGAGCCGAGTCCGCCGCTGGCGCCCCAGATCAGGACGTTGTCGCCCTGCTTCATGCCGGCGCCGTTGCGGGAGACCAGCTGGCGGTAGGCGGTGGAGTTGACCAGGCCGGGGGAGGCGGCCTCCTCCCAGCTCAGGTGGCCGGGCTTCGGCATCAGCTGGTTGGACTTGACGAGTGCGATCTCCGCCAGGCCGCCGAAGTTGGTCTCGAAGCCCCAGATGCGCTGCTCGGGGTCGAGCATCGTGTCGTTGTGGCCGTCGGAGGACTCCAGCTCGACCGAGAGGCAGTGCGCGACGACCTCGTCGCCCGGCTTCCAGGCGTTGACGCCGGGGCCGGTGCGCAGCACGACGCCCGCGAGGTCGGAGCCGATGATGTGGTACGGGAGGTCGTGTCGCTTGGTGAGCTCCGACAGGCGCCCGTAGCGCTCCAGGAAGCTGAAGGTGGACACCGGCTCGAAGATCGAGGTCCACACGGAGTTGTAGTTGACCGAGGAGGCCATGACGGCCACCAGGGCTTCGCCCGGGCCGAGCTCCGGCACCGGGACCTGGTCCAGGTGCAGGGACTTGCGCGGGTCCTTCTCGCGGGTGGTGAGCCCGGCGAACATCTCCGTCTCGTCCTTGTGCACGGTGATCGCGCGGTACGAGTCGGGGAGCGGCAGGGCAGCGAAGTCGTCGGCCGTAGCGGCCTGCGACTGGATCGCGTCCAGGATGTCCTTCACGGTAGAGCCTCCGGCTTAGCGCTGATGAGGGTGCGCTGGGGGATACGCGTTGCGTGCGTAGAGCGTGTGGGTGGTGCTGCGAGGTGCCGTCGGTCCGGCTGGTGCGGTGGTGCTGGCGACGCCTGTGGTGGGGCGTGCGGTGCCTGGTGACGCAGGCATCCGGGGCGCGTTCCGTGCCGAGTGGGCGTGGGCCGCGGGGACATCCGGACAAGATTTAACGTATGGCACGCGGTGTCACTCAGCAAGGCACCGCGTGCCAAAACTTTCTCTCATTTGCCTATTGACCTGCGAGTTTGAGCGATGATCGATCAGAGTTACCGGCGAGTAGGGGCAAGCTGGACAAACGGAAGCGGCCGCTCCCTGAAGGGGAGCGGCCGCTGTGACGCTTGTCGCTATGTGTTGCCGAGTGCCGCTACTTGGTGCGCAGTGCCTCTTCGATGGTCCGCATGACCTCGTCCAGCGGGGCGTCCGTCCGGGCCACGGCCACGAGCACCTCGCCCTGCGTACGGACCTCCGCCGGCGGGGCCGGCGTCGTGCTCAGGGTGCGGCCCGCGCCGATCCCCGTGCCGAACGTCTTGCGCACGATCGCGAAGGCGTGGTCCAGCTGCGCCTCCACGTCCCCCTGACCGCCCGCCCGCAGCCAGCGCCGCAGCACGTGGTTGTGGGCGGTCACCACCGCGGAGGCGGCCACCTCGGCCAGCAGCGGGTCGTCGTTGCCGTCGTGGTGGTCCTGCTCGTCGAAGTGGGCCAGCAGGTAGCGGGTGAACAGCCGCTCGTACCGGGCCACCGAGGCGATCTCCCGCTCCCGCAGCGCCGGCACCTCGCGCGTCAGCCGGTAGCGCTCCACCGACACCGCGGGCGAGGCGGCGTACATCTTCATGACTTCCTTGATCCCGCGGCAGACCGTGTCGAGCGGGTGCTCGTGTGCCGGGGCCGCGTCCAGAACGGCCTCGGCACGCGTCAGGGTGTCGTCGTGGTCCGGGAAGATCGCCTCTTCCTTGGACCGGAAGTGCCGGAAGAAGGTCCGGCGCGCCACCCCTGCGGTCGCGGCGATCTCGTCGACCGTCGTCGCCTCGTACCCCTTGGTCGCGAACAGCTCCATCGCGGCCGCGGCGAGCTCGCGCCGCATCTTGAGCCGCTGAGCGGCCGCCTTGGTACCGGCCGTGCTCTCTTGGGCGTCGGGGGCCGTGGCGGTGCGGGGTGAGGTCTTGGCGGGCTGGGACATAGAGCGAACGTACTTCATTTGCGCGGAGGAGCGCGCCCGAGGGGGGTGGGACAGGGGTGGATGCGGGGGAGGGCAGGCACTGGGCACACAGTGCTCGCCGGGAGGGTTTGCCCGCCGTGAGGGTCCGGCGGGCCCGAGGAGCCCTCCCCACGCATCCGGCTCGTGGCCCGGCCGGGGGTTACCGGCGGGCGTACTCACGGAATCCGCGGCCGGTCTTCCGGCCCAGGCAGCCCGCCGCCACCAGGTGCTCCAGCAGCGCGGAAGGGGCCAGGCCCGGGTCGCGGAACTCCTTGTGGAGGACCTTCTCGATCGCCAGCGAAACGTCGAGGCCGACCACGTCCAGGAGCTCGAAGGGCCCCATCGGGTAGCCGCCGCCCAGCTTCATCGCCGCGTCGATCTCGTCGATGCCGGCGTAGTGCTGCTCGACCATCTTGATCGCGTTGTTGAGGTACGGGAACAGCAGCGCGTTCACGATGAAGCCCGCCCGGTCCCCGCAGTCCACCGGGTGCTTGCGGACCTTGACGCAGACCTCGCGGACCGTGGCGTGCACGTCGTCGGAGGTCAGGACCGTGCGGACGACCTCGACCAGCTTCATCGCCGGGGCCGGGTTGAAGAAGTGCATGCCGATCACGTCCTGCGGGCGCGAGGTCACGCGGGCCACCGCGATCACCGGCAGGGAGGAGGTGGTCGTCGCCAGCACGGCACCCGGCTTGCAGACCTTGTCCAGGGTGGCGAACAGCTCCTGCTTGACCGCCAGGTCCTCGGCCACCGCCTCCACGGCCAGGTCCACCTCGGCGAAGGCGTCCAGCGAACCGGCCGCCGTGATCCGGTCGAGCGTCTGCGCCGCGGCCTCGTCCGTCAGCCGGCCCTTGGCCACCGCGCGGCCCAGGGACTTGCCGATCGCGGCCTTCGCCGCCTCGGCCTTCTCCTGGCTGCGGGCGGCCAGGACGACGTCGTAGCCGGCCTGGGCGAAGACCTGCGCGATGCCGCTCGCCATGGTGCCCGAGCCGGCCACGCCGACCGAGGAGACCGGACGGCCCGAACCGAGCAGGGACCCGTCCGGCGGGGACTGGAGGTCGCGGACGATCACCGAGCTGCCCGGAGTCTCGTACGTGTAGAAGCCGCGCCCCGACTTCTGCCCGGTCAGGCCGGCCTCGGCGAGCTGGCCCAGGATCGGGGCCGGCGCGTGCAGGCGGTCGCCCGAGGAGGCGTACATGGCCTCCAGGACGGTGCGGGCGGTGTCCACACCGATCAGGTCGAGCAGCGCGAGCGGGCCCATGGGCAGGCCGCAGCCCAGCCGCATCGCCGCGTCGATGTCCTCGCGGGAGGCGTACTTCGCCTCGTACATGGCGGCGGCCTGGTTCAGGTAGCCGAACAGCAGGCCGTCGGCGACGAAACCGGGGCGGTCGCCGACCGGGACGGGCTCCTTGCCGAGCTCGCGGGCCAGCTCGGTGACCGCCTCGACGGCCGGCGGGGCGGTCAGGACGCAGGAGACGATCTCGACGAGCTTCATCGCCGGAGCCGGGTTGAAGAAGTGCAGGCCCAGCACGCGCTCGGGGCGCAGGGACTCGGCGGCCATGCGGGTCACCGACAGGGCGTTGGTGCCGGTGGCCAGGATCGTGTCGGGCCGCACGATCGCGTCGAGCTCGCGGAACACCTGCTGCTTGAGCTCGTACGACTCCGGCACGACCTCGATGACGAGATCCGCGTCGGCGGCGGCGCCCAGGTCGGAGTAGGTGCGGAAGCGGGCGAGCACGTCCGCCCGCTCCTGCTCGGTGAGGCGCTCCCTGCTGACGGAGCGCGCCGTGGCCGCCGCGAGGGCGGCCGAGGCCCGGCGGGCGGCGTTCTCGCTGATGTCGATGCCGATGACCTCGCGGCCGGCCCGGGCGAGGACCTCGGCGATGCCGGTGCCCATGGTGCCGAGGCCGACGACGGCGATGGTCTGGAGGGTGGGGTGACTGGACGGACGGTCCATCGAGGGACTCCAGTGGAAGAGGGTGACGACTGAGGGAGCGCGCGGCGCACGGCGCGCGCGGATGCCGTACGGAAGAACCGTGCGGAAGAGCCCAGGGGAAGGTGCCCGAAGGGCGGGAGCGGCGGACCCTGTCCCGGGGTCACGCCGTGGGTGGTGCAAAGAGTCGTACAGAACCGACTGGCACGAGGCGGCTGCGTCACCAGGCCGTCCCCGTACGTGTTGATGTGACAGTAACCCGTCGGTAACTGGTCCGCCAGAGCGGGGAGATGTGACCTGTACCGCCCAAATGTACCGATCATCGATCATCGATCATCAATCACTGCGAACGGCCCGTGGCGGCGGCTCCGCCCGCCTAGGGTGGCCGGGTGAACGACGTGCTGGAGCGCCTGCGCACGGAAGCCGGACGGTCGCCGGAGTACGAGGCGCTGCTCGCGGCCGGCCCCGACGGCCTCGCGGCTTCCCTGACCTCCGCCGGGCTGCCCCTGTGGGCCCGCGAGCTCGCCGCGTACCGGCTGGGGCTGGCGGGGGACCGCCGCGCCTTCGAGTCGCTGGTGCTGCTCCTCAACCACCGGGACCCGCCGCGCTGCGCGGCGGCCGCCGAGGCGCTGGCCGTCCTGGGCGACCCACGCACCGCCCGCGCCGCCGCGGCCCTCGCCACCAACAGCCTGCGCACCGCCTACGCCCTGCAGCCCGTCCGGCTGCTCACCGCCCTGCGCGCCCCGGAGTCGGCCCCGGCCCTGATGGCCACCCTGTCCCGGCTGCTCTCCCCGCACGACCCGTACTGGCGGATCGCCCTGGCCTGCGTCGAGGGTCTCGGCGCCCTCGCCGACCCCCGGGCCCGCGAACTCCTGACCCGCGCCCAGTCCCACCCCCGCCTCGCGGTGGCGGCGACGCAGGCGCTGCGCGGCCTCCCTCCCGGCCAGGCCGTTCCCCTCGGGTCATCCGGCTGACCGGCCGGGCACTGGTCGTCGCCGTTGCCGGCCAGCCGCCGCCCGGTGCGGGGGCGTCCGGGAGAGCGGTCGCCGGGCCGATCGGAACCATCACAAGTGGCCTTTCTGTGGCGCGAATTGACGATCAGCCGCGGGGCCGGATCGACCCGTGGATAGGGTTGGGATCATCCCAACTAGCCTTGTGGAGACGGAACATGCGCATATCTGCCCTGTCTGCCGCCCTCGCCGTGACGGCCATGACGCTCGCGGGATCGGTGACTCCGGCCACGGCTGAGCCGACGGTCAGCACGGTCACCCTGGACGCCGGTGCGGGCCTCCACCACAGCACCGGGACGGTGCTCTATGAGCACGTCGACGGTGAGGTGAACTCCATCAAGATCATCTCCGCGCAGGCGACCGGCGGTACCCACGACTGCGCCTGGGTGCAGTGGAACGACCCGAAGGCCGGCGGGGACGGCTGGAGCCCCCTCATCTCCGAGCCCGGGTGCTACGGCAGCACCGTGGGCGAGACGCCCAACATCGTCATCAAGGCCCCGGCCGGTCATCCGCTCAAGGTGCGCCTGGCCGCCTACCACTTCGACAGCGCCGAGGTGAAGCACAAGGACATCGCGAAGCTCTAGCCGGACGGCGCGGCGACACCGGACCGCCGGCCGGAGCGGATCCGGTGTGGCCGGCCGGGTCCGGCGGCCGGGGAGGCTAGTGCCGCCCGGCCTCGGGTACCACGGCGAACGCTTCCACCTCCAGCAGGAGTTCGGGGCGGAACAGGGCCGAGACCTGGACCGCCGAGGAGGCCGGGAGGCGGTCCGCGGGGATGACGGCGTCGCGGGCGGCCCGTGCCGCCGGGAGGTGGGCCACGTCCGTGACGAAGTAGGTCAGCTTCACGACGTCGTCGAAGGTGGCCCCGGCCGCCGCCAGGCACCGGCGCAGGTTCTCGAACACCTGCCGGGCCTGGGCGGCGGCGTCGCCCTCGCCGACCACCTCGCCCCTCTCGTCGAACGCGCACTGACCGGAGACGGCGACGAACCGCCCGGTGCCCCAGACGACGTGGCTGTATCCGGTACCGGGACTGACGCCGTCCGGGGCGTGGACGCGGGTGAGGTGGCCGTGCTCGGGCGTAGTGGTCATGGGCACGATCCTGCCCGGTGAAGATCAGCCGCGGAAGCCCAGCAGGCCGTGCAGGGCGGCGCCGCCCGCCGAAGGCGGGACCGCGCGGGTCGCCGCGGCCGGCTTCGGCGCCTCCTGGGCGGCGCAGACGGCGTCCGAGGCCTTGCCCGTCCTCAGGTACGCCGCGACCTTCTCGTCCAGGCACTTGTTGCCGCTGAGCGCGATGCCGTGGTTGCCGCCGCCCTCCTCGACGACCAGGGCCGAGCCCTTCAGCTTCTCCCGCATGCTGAGCGCGCCCCCGAACGGCGTCGCCGCGTCCTCCGTCGCCTGGAGCAGGAGGGCCGGCGGAAGGTCGGCGTTCGTCACGTCCGGGGCCTGGAGCGGCTCCGTAGGCCAGAAGGCGCACGGGGCGTTGTACCAGGCGTTGTTCCAGGTCATGAACGGAGCCTTGGCGTGCGTGCGCCACATGTCCGCCCGCCACTGGTTCCAGTCCTTCGGCCAGGCCGAGTCCCGGCACTGCACCGCTGTGTAGACGCTGTACCCGTTGCCCGCGGAGGGCTCCACCGCGCCGAACCGCTCGTACGCCGCCACCAGCGGCTTCGGGTCCTTCTCCACCGCGTACGCGGCGAAGGCCGCGGCCAGGACCGGCCAGTAGCCGTTGTAGTAGCCGCCCGGCATGAAGGTGTCCTCCAGTTCGGACGGGCCCACCTTGTCGCCCGCCGGCGTCGCGCGCAGCTCCTCGCGCACGGCGTACCAGCGCTGCTCGACCTCCGCCGGGTCGGTGCCGAGCCGGTACGTGGCGTCGTACTTCGCCACCCAGGCCAGGAACGCCTTGTGGCGGGCGTCGAACGCCTCGTCCTGGGCCAGGTTGTCCTCGTACCAGATCCCGCCCGGGTCGACCACGGAGTCCAGGACGAGCCGGTGCACCCGGTCCGGGTGGAGCTTGGCGTACACCGCTCCGAGGTAGGTCCCGTACGAGTAGCCGAAGTAGCTGATGCGCTGTGCGCCGAGGGCCGTGCGCAGCAGCTCGATGTCCCGGGCGGCGGAGACGGTGCCGACGTGCGGGAGTACGTCCGCGTGCTTGGCCTGGCAGGACTCGGCGAAGGACCGTACGCGGTCCAGGTTGGCCTGCTCGCCGGCCGCGTCGCGCGGTACGGAGTCGGGCCGGACGGGGGAGAAGTGGCCGGTCGCACAGTCGAGCACGGGTTCGCTCTTGCCGACCCCGCGCGGGTCGAAGCCGATCACGTCGTACTGGGCGGCCACGTCCTTGGGGAGGGCGGAGGCGATGAAGCCGGCCAGGCCGCGGCCGCTGCCGCCCGGGCCGCCGGGATTGACCAGCAGCGGTCCGGCGGAGGTGGCGGCGGTGTGCGGGACCCGGGTCAGGGCGAGGGTGATCTGGCGCCCGGTGGGCAGGTCGTGGTCGAGGGGGACCTTGAGGGAAGCGCACTGGAGCGTCGGGTAGCGGGGGGTCGCGCAGTCGGTCCAGCGCAGCGGTGCCTGCTTCGGCGCGGGGGCGGCCGGGGCGGCCGTGACCGGGCCCGCGAGGACGGCGGCGACGGTGGAGATCGACAGCAGGACAGCGGCGCGTTTCTTCAAGGGGTGCAGCATGGGGCCTCCCAGCCGAGGGTTCTGGGCGGAATCGTCCCGGAAACCGTGACGGGAAGGCGGGATTGGGCCGCCTATTGGCCCGATGTGATGACCTTGCGGGGGGTCGGGGGCGTCACAGGAGGGTGAGGTGCGTCGGCGCGGCGGGCACCGGCCGCTCGGGGGCGGTGATCGGGCGGGCCGCTCCGCGGCCGCTCGGGCCGATGCCGAATTCGGCTGCCAGCTCGTGGACTTGGCGGGTGATCTGCCGCTGGTACCGGGTGGGCGCGTACGAGCCTCCCGCGTACATCCGCTCGTACCGCTCGACGAGGTGCGGATGGTGCTCGCCCAGCCAGGCCGTGAACCACTCGCGCGCCCCGGGCCGCAGATGGAGTACCAGGGGTGTCACCGAGGTGGCGCCGGACTCGGCGATGGCGCCGGCCCGCACCTCGTGGAAGGTGATCCCGCGGAACTCCGGGGTGTCGAACGTGCGGGTCACGACGGCGTCGGCCCCGAAGAGGGCAGCGCTCCGCCCCGGCCCGTCGGTCAGGTTGTCCCAGCGCATGGCGCCTCCCTCGGGTAGTTATCCGCCCGAGAATAGAACAAACGTTCCCATGATCGTGCGGGTCAGGGCAGGGCGGGGTGGTTCGGGTAGACGGCGGGGCTCGACTCGGCCTCGTACGCCCTGGCGGAGGATGGCGTCATAGCCGGTGGCACATCCGCGGCCGGCTGAGTCATCGGCGGCGCAGGCCCATGCGGCGCCGGGAGCGTGAGGTGTCGCCGTGGCCGCGGTCGCGCTGGAGGTCAGTGACAGGGCCCCTGCGGTCAGGGCGGTGGCGGCAGTGGCCAGGACGAGACGCCGGATGCGGGTGCCGCGCATGGGGTACTCCTTGTGATCGGGTGGTGACCGCACGAGTCGGCGCGGTGTGGGGATCCGTCTTCCGTCGGGCCCGAGGGCGGCGGCCGCGTCATGCCGCTCGATGTCGTGGCGTGACACCTCCCCGTTCAAGGTGTGCGGCCGTCCGGACGTGCCCCCCGGGACGCGCTCCTCGTACGCGTCCGCCGCCGCCTGCGAACCGGAGCGGCCGGTGGTCGTGCGGACCGGATTTGGGCGCCCGCCCCTGAGGTGGTTGGCTTCGCGGTGACGAGCGGACACAACTGCTGGAGGAACAGCTATGGCGCAGGTCGAGGCCACCACGGAGCGGATCATCGCAGCCGACGCGGAGACCGTGTTCGACGCGCTGGCGGACTACGCCGGGACCCGGGGGAAGCTGCTGCCCGAGCACTTCAGCGAGTACGAGGTGCGCGAGGGCGGCGACGGCGAGGGCACCCTGGTGCACTGGAAGCTCCAGGCCACGAGCAAGCGCGTACGGGACTGCCTGCTGGAGGTCAGCGAGCCCACCGACGGCCAGCTGGTGGAGAAGGACCGCAACTCCTCCATGGTCACCACCTGGGTCGTCACCCCGGCCGGCGAGGGCAAGTCCAAGGCCGTCGTCTCCACCGTGTGGAACGGCGCCGGCGGCATCGGCGGCTTCTTCGAGCGCACCTTCGCCCCCAAGGGCCTCGGGCGCATCTACGACACCGTGCTGGCCAACCTGGCCGCCGAAGTCGAGGCCTGAGCCCGGACGTTGCACGGCTCCTAGGGCCTGCCGTCACATTCCCGTCGTCGCCCGCGGGGCAGACGGGAATGTGACGGCAGGCCCTAGCGGCTCACCGGATCGGGTGGAATTCCCCGGCCGAGGTGAGCCGCCGGAAGCCGGGCGTGGCCCCGGGCCGGGGCGGGCCCGGGCGGCTAGGCTGGATCCCCGCGCGTGCCGCCCGCGACGCGCGCGACCGAGCGCGCGCCACCGCCCGCGCGCGACCGACCGCCCGGGGGCCCGATGAAGATCCTCATCTCCGCCGACATGGAAGGCGCCACCGGGGTCACCTGGCCTGCGGACGTGCTGCCCGGGACGCCGCAGTGGGAGCGCTGCCGGTCGATGTTCACCTCCGACGTCAACGCGGCCGTCCTCGGCTTCTACGACGGAGGCGCGGACCAGGTCCTCATCAACGAGGCCCACTGGACCATGCGCAATCTGCTGCTGGAGCGCCTCGACGCCCGCGCCGAGATGCTCACCGGCCGCCACAAGTCGCTCTCCATGGTCGAGGGCGTCCAGCGGGGAGACGTCGACGGGATCGCCTTCGTCGGCTACCACATGGGAGCGGGCTCCGAAGGGGTCCTCGCCCACACCTACCTCGCCAACTCCATCACCGGCGTCTGGCTCAACGGGATCCGCGCGAGCGAGGGGCTGCTCAACGCCCACGTCGTCGCCGAGTATGGAGTCCCGGTCATCCTGGTCACCGGCGACGACCTGACCTGTGTCGACGCCGCCGGCTACGCCCCGGACGCGGTGACCGTCGCGGTGAAGGACCACGTCTCGCGCTACGCCGCCGTGTGCCGGACCCCCGCCCGCACCGCCGCCGACATCCGCGCCGCGGCCAAGGAGGCCACGGGCCTCGCCGGCCGGCGCGTTCCTGTACCCGGCGGCGGTCCGTACACCGTGGAGCTGGAGTTCGACGCCGAGCACCTGACGATGGCCGCCACCGTCGTCCCGGGTGCGGAGCGGTGCGGCGAGCGCAGGATTTCGTACACGAGCGAGACGATGTACGAGGGGATCCGGACCTTCAAGGCGGTCACGACGGTCGTCTCGGCAGCCGTGGAGGAGCAGTATGGCTGACATGCCCGCAGTCACCACCCAGGTTCCGGCCCAGGTGCAGGACCGTGCCCCGGACGACGCCGTCGACCAGGCCGCCCTCGACGAGGTGGTCGAGTTCACCTCCGGCCTCATTCGCATCGACACCACCAACCGGGGCGGCGGCGACTGCCGTGAGCGCCCCGCCGCCGAGTACGCCGCCGAGCGGCTCGCCGCCGCCGGACTGGAGCCGGTCCTCCTGGAGCGCACCCCCGGCCGCACCAACGTCGTGGCCCGGATCGAGGGCACCGAGCGCGGCGCCGAGGCACTCCTGGTCCACGGCCATCTCGACGTGGTCCCGGCCGAGGCCGCCGACTGGAGCGTGGACCCCTTCTCGGGGGAGGTCCGGGACGGCGTGGTCTGGGGCCGCGGCGCGGTCGACATGAAGAACATGGACGCGATGGTGCTGGCCGTCGTACGGGCCTGGGCGCGGGCCGGGGTGAAGCCGCGCCGGGACATCGTGATCGCCTTCACCGCCGACGAGGAGGACAGCGCCGTCGACGGCTCCGGCTTCCTCGCCGACCGGCACCCGCACCTCTTCGAGGGCTGTACGGAGGGCATCAGCGAGTCTGGCGCCTTCACCGTGCACCCCGGCCCCGGACAGCCCGCCCTCTACCCGATCGCGGCCGGTGAACGCGGCACCGCCTGGCTGAAGCTGACGGCCCACGGCACCACCGGGCACGGCTCCAAGCCGAACAGGGCCAACGCCGTGAGCCGCCTCGCCGCAGCCGTGGCCCGGATCGGCGCGTACGAGTGGCCGGTCCGCCTCACCGGCACCGTCGTCGCCTGCATCACCGAACTCGCGGCGGTGCAGGGCCTGTCGGTCGACCCCCGGGCCCCCGGCTTCGACCTCGACCAGGTCCTCGGCCGGATCGGCCCGGCCGCCGCCCTGCTGGAGGCGACCGTACGCAACAGCGCCAACCCGACGATGCTCAGCGCCGGTTACAAGCTCAACGTGATCCCCGGCCAGGCCACCGCCTACGTGGACGGCCGGATGGTGCCGGGCGGCGAGGCCGAGTTCATCGCCACCCTCGACGCGCTCACCGGCCCGGACGTCCGCTGGGAGTTCCACCACCGCGAGGTGGCGCTCGAAGCCCCGGTGGACGGGCGGACGTACGGGATCCTGCGCGAGTCCATCGAGCGGTTCGACCCGGACGGGCACGTCGTGCCCTTCTGCATGGCGGGCGGCACCGACGCCAAGCAGTTCTCCCGTCTCGGCATCACCGGCTACGGCTTCTCCCCGCTGAAGCTGCCGCCCGGCTTCGACTACTGGTCCCTCTTCCACGGTGTGGACGAGCGGGTCCCCGTCGACGCCCTGCACTTCGGGGTCCGCGTCCTCGACCACGCGCTGCGGACTCTGTGAAGGGGACCCTGTGATGGAGGTCGTGCCGACCCGGCCCTACGGGAGCTGGCCCTCTCCCATCGACGCGGAGCTCGCCGCCTCGCTCGACGGCCGGCCCGAGTACGTGGGCACGGTCGGCCCCGAGGTGTGGTGGACCGAGCCCCGGCCGCAGGAGGGCGGCCGCCGGGCCCTGGTGCGCCGCCCCGCGGACGGCGCACCCACGGTCACGGCGCTGCCCGCGCCGTGGAACGTGCGCAGCCGGGTCACCGAGTACGGCGGCCGCCCCTGGGCCGGAGCCGAACGGGCCGAGGACGGGCCGCTGCTCGTCTTCGTCCACTTCGCCGACCAGCGGCTCTACGCCTTCGAGCCGGACGCGCCCGACGGCGGACCGCGGCCCCTCACCCCCGTCTCCGGTGTCGGCGGCGGACTGCGCTGGGCCGACCCGGTGCTGCGCGGCGGCGAAGTCTGGTGCGTGCTGGAGGAGTTCACCGGTCCCGCCCCGACCGACGTACGCCGGGTGCTGGCCGCCGTACCGCTGGACGGGTCGGCGGCACAAGACCGGTCGGCGGTGCGGGAGCTGACCGACGACCGGTACCGGTTCAGCACCGGGCCCCGGCTCTCCCCCGACGGGCGCAGCGCGGCCTGGCTGGTGTGGGACCACCCCCGGATGCCCTGGGACGGCACCGAGCTGCGGCTCGCCGAGGTCACCGCGGACGGGACCCTCTCCGGGCCCCGAACCGTGCTCGGCGGCCCCGACGAGGCCATCGCCCAGGTCGAGTGGACGGCCGACGGGACCCTCCTCGCGGTGAGCGACCGCGGCGGCTGGTGGAACCCGTACCGCGTGGACCCGGGGACGGGCTGGGCGGTCAACCTGTGCCCCCGGGAAGAGGAGTTCGGCGGCCCGCTGTGGAAGCCCGGGCTCTCCTGGCTCGCCCCGCTCCCCGACGGGCTCGTCGCCGTCCTGCACGGGCAGGGCTCCTCGGTGCTCGGCATCCTCGACCCCGAGAGCGGGGACCTGGTGGACGCGGCCGGCCCGTGGACGGCCTGGCAGCCGGCCCTCGCCGTCAGCGGCACCCGCGTCTACGGGGTCGCCGCGAGCCCGCGCAGCGCGTACGAGGTGGTGGAGCTGGACACGGCCACCGGGCACGCCCGGGTGATCGGCGCTCACGGTGCGGACCGGGTCGCCCCGGCCTACTACCCGGAGCCGCAGAGCCGGACCTTCCTCGGGCCCGACGACCGGGAGATCCACGCGCACGTCTACCCGCCGCACCACCCCGCGGTGCGCGCCCCGGCCGACGAACTGCCCCCGTACGTGGTGTGGGCGCACGGCGGACCCACCGACCACGTCCCGCCCGTACTCGACCTGCACATCGCCTACTTCACCTCGCGCGGCATCGGCGTGGTCGAGGTGAACTACGGCGGCTCCACCGGCTACGGCCGTGCCTACCGGGAGCGGCTGCGCGAGCAGTGGGGCGTGGTCGACGTCGAGGACTGCGCGGCGGTGGCGCGGGCGCTGGCCGCCGAGGGCACCGCCGACCCGGCCCGGCTCGCCATCCGCGGCGGCAGCGCGGGCGGCTGGACGGCGGCGGCCTCGCTGGCCGCGACCGACCTGTACGCCTGCGCGGCGATCATCTACCCGGTGCTCGACCTGCTCGGCTTCGCCGAGGAGACCCACGACCTGGAGTCCCGCTACATCGACAGTCTGGCCGGACCGCCGCAGACCCTCGCCGTACGGTGCCGCGAGCGCTCGCCGGTGGCTCGCGCCGACCGGATCACGGCCCCGTTCGCCCTGCTCCAGGGGCTGGACGACCCGATCTGCCCACCGGCCCAGGCGGAGCGGTTCCTCGCCGCCATGCAGGGGCGGCAGGTACCGCACGCGTACGTGACCTTCGAGGGCGAGGGGCACGGCTTCCGGCGGGCGGACACGATGATCCGCGCGCTGGAGGCCGAACTGTCGCTGTACGCCCAGGTCTTCGGTATCGAGCGCACCGACGTCCCCCGGCTGGAACTGTGGCTCTGAGTCAGGCGGTGTGCAGCCAGACGCGGAGCGGGCCGAGCGGGGTGAAGCCGGCGCGTACGGCGGCGTCGAGGTCGTCGCCCGTCTCGTAGCCGACGACCGGCAGGTCCGGCCAGCGGGCGGTGATCGCGGTGAGGGCGCCCGTCCAGGCGGCGTCGGTGTCGGCGTCGTCGTGCGCGAAGAGGTTGGACAGGCCCACCACCGGGTCGCCGCCGCGGTTCGCGACGGCTCCCGCCACGATCCGGCCGTCGGCGCGGCCCGCCAGGAAGGCGACGTCCTCGCCCAGCAGGCCCGGGTGGAACAGTCCGGTGCACTCCTCGCCGTCCCAGGCGGCCTCCCAGGCCTCCAGTTCGTCGGCGGTGGTCACCTCGGACCACTCCAGCCGCGAGCCCGCGGCCGCCGGGGCCCCGGCCGGGCGGTGGATCCACCGGGCCTCGAAGAGCACCTCGAAGCCGTCCGAGGCCAGGTCCAGGTCGGCGAAGCTGTCCTTGACCGAGCAGCCGGGGCTGTCGGTGTCGATCGCGTCGACCAGCCCGGCCGCCGAGGCGCCCGGGGCGATGGACACGGCGTCGGGGTAGAGCGGCGGGGTCCGGCGCGCACTCGTCCAGACGCCCGGCGCGAACGTGCCGGCCGGTCCGTGGCCGCGCACGACGGCGTCGCACCATTCGGCGTTGTTGCGTGCCGCGGCGAGCAGGAGTTCTTCGGTATCCCGGATCGTGATCACCGGGGGATCCTGCCACACCGCCTAGCCTGGCGCGATGAGTATTTCCGCGTACCTCCGCGAAGGCGACCGGGTGGGCCTGCGGCCCTTCCGGCCCGCCGACGGGCCCGAGTTCACCGCGCGCGTGCGCGAGAGCCGCGAGCTGCACCGGCCGTGGCTGTTCCCGCCCGCCACCATCGAGGAGTACGAGCCCTACGCGGCCCGGCTGACCGACGGTGACGGCCGCGCCGGGTTCCTCGTCTGCGAGCGGGGGACCGGAGCCATCGCCGGGTTCGTCAACATCAACAACATCGTGCGCGGTGCCTTCCGGTGCGGAGCCCTCGGCTACGGAGCCTTCGTGCACGCCGCCGGCCGCGGGCTGTTCCACGAGGCCCTGCGCCTCGTCCTCGCGCAGGCCTTCGCCCCGGCCGGGCAGGGCCTCGGCCTGCACCGCCTGGAGGCCAACATCCAGCCCGGCAACACGGCCTCGATCGCGCTGGTCCGCGGCGCCGGATTCCGGCTGGAGGGGCTCTCCCCGGCCTTCCTCCACGTCGACGGGGCCTGGCGCGACCACGAGAGGTGGGCCGTGACCGCCGGAATGCCGCTGCCGTAGGAGGCATTCCGGCCCGGTATCGAGGCAGGATGGATCCATGCGATCCCTCGTGCTCCTCGACGCCCCGTCCAACCTCGGCCTGCGCCCGCCCGCGCCCGGCACCGTACCCGGCGTCTACAAGCTGGCCGGGGCCCTGCGCGAACAGGGCCTGCTGGCCCGGCTCGGCGCACGCGAGGGCGGGGTGGCGGTCCCGCCGCGGTACGACCGCGGCGACTGGAAGGAGGGCGACGGCGTCTTCCACGCCGACGCCCTGGCCGCGTACACGCTCCTCCTCGCCGACCGGATCGAACGGCACCTGCGGGAAGGTGAGTTCCCCGTCGTGCTCGGCGGGGACTGCTCCATCCAGCTCGGGGCCTCGCTCGCCATGCGCAGGCTCGGCCGGTACGGACTGGCCGCGATCGACGGCTCCGCCGACTTCCGCCACCCCGGCAACGAGGCCGTGAACGGGCCGGTCGGCGCCGCGGGCGGGGAGGAGCTCGCCCTCGCCACCGGGCGCGGGCAGGCCGCCCTCGCCGACCTGGAGGGCCGGTCGCCGTACCTGCGGGACGAGGACGTGCGGCTCTTCGGCATCCGGGACGGGGACGGCGACCTCCCGGAGCTGCGCGCGGCCGGGATCCGTACCGCCACCGTCGGGGAGATCCGCGAGCACGGCGCCGGGCCGGTGGCCCGGGCGGCGCTGGACGGGCTGCACCCGCCGGTGACCGACGGCTTCTGGGTGCACCTGGACGCCGACGTGCTGGACCCGAGTGTCATGCCGGCCGTGGACAGCCCCGACCCCGGCGGCCTGCTCCCCGGTGAACTCGCCGAACTTCTGGGTGTGTTGGTGAGCTCCCCGCGCTGTGTCGGGATCAACGTCACGATCTACGACCCGGACCTGGACCCGGACGGCCGTGCGGGCGCGCTGCTGGCCGACCTGGTCGTGGGCGCCTTCGCGTAGGCCTTCGAACTGGCCTTTGCGTAATCCTGACCGGTGGTGATCCGCGGAACCCCTGTGCACCGGCCGCCGTGGCGTGTTCCATTTCCCTCATGGCCACCACCGTCCGCCGCGCCGTACTGACCCTCCCCGCAGCCCCGTTGGGCCCCGAGAACCCGCTGCCCGCCCTGCGCGCGCCCGACGGGGTGCACGCGCTGGACGATCGGTCGCGCGACGGGCTGCCGCGCGACATGGCGCGGCAGATCGGGTACGAGCCGCTGCGTTCGCTGCTGCCCGTCCGGATCCGGGACGGCTACCGGCGGGAGCGCCCGGAGCGGGAGTTCGAGTCGATCGTCATCGAGAACGAACACCTGCGGGTCACCGTGCTCCCGGGCCTGGGCGGGCGCGTCCACTCGCTCGTGCACCTGCCCACCGGGCGTGAACTGCTCTACCGCAACCCGGTGTTCCAGCCCGCCAACTTCGCCCTCAACGGGGCCTGGTTCTCCGGCGGCATCGAGTGGAACACCGGCGCCACCGGACACACCACCCTGTCCTGCGCCCCGCTGCACGCCGCTCTCGTCCCGGCCCCGGACGGTGGTGTGATGGTCCGGCTGTGGGAGTGGGAGCGGCTGCGCGACCTGCCCTTCCAGGTGGACCTGTGGCTCCCGGAGGACTCGGAGTTCCTCTACGTCGGTGTGCGCGTGCGCAATCCGCACGAGCGCCCCGCGCCCGTGTACTGGTGGTCCAACATCGCGGTCCCCGAGGACGCGGGCACCCGCGTCCTCGCCCCCGCCGACGAGGCCTGGAACTTCGGCTACGAGCGCTCGCTGCGCCGCGTCCCGGTCCCGGAGTGGGAGGGCGTGGACCGCACGTACCCGCTGCGCAGCGAGTATCCGGCCGACTTCTTCTACGAGGTCCAGGACGGGGCGCGGCCCTGGATCGCCTCCCTGGACGCCGACGGCCGGGGGCTCGTGCAGACCTCCACCGGACGGCTGCGCGGGCGCAAGCTGTTCGTGTGGGGCGCGGGCGGCGGCGGCCGCCGCTGGCAGGAGTGGCTGACCGATCCGGGCACGGGCGGCTACGCGGAGATCCAGGCCGGGCTGGCCAGGACCCAGCTGGAGCACGTCCGGCTGGAGGGCGGGGCGGAGTTCAGCTGGCTGGAGGCGTACGGGCCGCTGGCCGCGGAGCCCGCGGCGGTCCACGGGGCCGACTGGGCGGCGGCCCGCGGCTCGGCGCAGCACGCGCTGGAACGCGTACTGCCCCGGGAGCGATTGGACGCGGCCTACGAGGCGTGGCGCGGCCGCGCCGACAGCGAGCCGGGGGAGCGGCTGGCGACGGGGTCGGGGTGGGGCGCGCTGGAGGTGCTGTGCGGCGGCTTCAAGCTGCCGGGCACCCCCTTCGAGGAGGCCACGCTCGGTGAGGCCCAGCAGCCGTGGCTGGAGCTGTGGCGCACGGGGGTCTTCCCGGCCCCGCGCCGGGTGGCTCCGCCGGGGCCGAGCCTGGTCGCCGCGCACTGGCGGGACATGCTGGAGACGGCCCCGGCGGAACCGCTGACCGAGTACCACCTGGGCGTGGCGCAATGGCATGCCGGTGACGTGGCCCAGGCGGTACGGAGCTGGGAGCGCGGGCTGGCGCTGGCCCCGTCGCGGTGGCCGCTGCTGCGCTGCCTGGCGGTGGCGGACGCGCTGGCCGGCGACCCGGCGCGGGCGGCCGACGGGTACGCGGAGGCCTTCGACGACCTGGCCGGGGAGAGCCGGGGCAGTGAGCCGTGGACGGCCGCGGAGTCCGCGCTGGGTCAGGAGGCGATGGCGGCCCTGCTGGCCGCGGGGCGCCTGCCCGGGGCCCGGCGGGTCTGGGACCGGCTGCGGCCCGCCCTGCGCGAGCACGGCCGCTTCCGGCTCCTCGCCGCCAGGCTGCTGGCGGCGGAGGGCCATGTGGCCGCGGCCCGGCGGGTCTTCGAGGACGGCTTCGAGATCCCGGACCTCCGGGAGGGCGAGGAGATCCTGGGCGAGGTCTGGTCGGCCCTCACCGACCGGCCGCTGCCCGCGCGATACGACTTCCGGATGCGGCCGCCGGTGGGGTGACGCGCGGGCGTCAGGTCCGGCAGAGGATCTCGCCGTTCAGGACCGAGAACCAGGCGTCCGGGGACGCTCCCCAGGCGTGCCAGGCCCCGGCCACGGCGGCCAGGTCCGCGGCGGTCGCGTGGCCGCCGCGGACGGCGATGTCCGCGTACGAGGAGGCCGTCGTGCGGTCCGCCCACAGCGACGACCACCAGGCGCTCTCCTCCGGGCCGGCGAAGCACCAGGACGTCGCCGAGGACGCCACGTCCGAGAAGCCCGCCTCCCGCGCCCAGGCCCGCAGGCGCCGGCCCGCGTCCGGTTCGCCGCCGTTGGCGCGGGCGACCCGGCGGTACAGGTCCAGCCACTCGTCCAGCCCCGGCGTGGCCGGGTACCAGGTCATCGCCGCGTAGTCGGCGTCCCGCGCGGCCACGATCCCGCCCGGCCGGCACACCCGCCGCATCTCGCGCAGGGCCCGTACCGGGTCGCCGACGTGCTGCAGCACCTGGTGGGCGTGGACCACGTCGAAGGAGTCGTCCGGGAAGTCCAGCGCGTGGACGTCCGCCGTGGCGAACTCCACCCCGCTCACCCCCCGCTCCGCGACGTGCGCCCGGGCCTGCGCGACCACGTCCGCCGACGCGTCGACGGCGGTCACCCGGCCGCCCGGCGCCACCAGCTCCGCCAGATCGGCGGTGATCGTGCCCGGGCCGCAGCCCACGTCCAGCACCGACATCCCCGGACGCAGTTCGCCGATCAGGTACGCGGCGGAGTTCCGGGCCGTGCGCCAGCGGTGCGAGCGCAGCACCGACTCGTGGTGGCCGTGCGTGTAGACGGCGGTCTCCTGGTGGGCATCCATGGCCTGACCCTCCTCGTCGAAGCGTTGCCCTCACCGTAGACGATCAGTTCGTGATGTGAGATGCACGTTTCTACATGTGGACACCACCCCTGCGCGGCAAGGGGGTCCGGCCCGGCGGTGGCAGGGAGATCCGGGGGCGAGGAGAGTGGGGCCGAGGGGGCGGACCTCGTGCCACGGGACGGTGAGAGCCATGCCGGAAACGCTGCTCGAACGGCACGCCGAGGCGCTTCGGCTCTTCGGCGAGCGTCTGCGCGCCATCGGGGACGACCAGTGGGACGCGCCGACTCCGTGCACGGAATGGAGCGTGCGGGACCTGGTCAACCACGTCACCGGGGAGCAGCTCTGGATCCCGCCGCTGGTCACCGAGGGCCGCACGGTCGAGGAGATGGGCGACATGTTCTCGGGCGACGTGCTGGGCGATGACCCGGTCGCCGCCTGGGACCGGGCCGCGTCCGCCGCGCACGACGCCTTCGCCGAGCCCGGGGCGCTCGACCGGACCGTCAAGCTCTCCTACGGGCCCGCGCTCGGCTCCGCGTACTGCTCGGAGCTGACCGCCGACTGCGTCGTGCACACCTGGGACCTCGCCCGGGGCATCGGAGCCGACGACCGGCTGCCGGACGGTCTCGTCGAGTTCTCCATCAAGGAGGTCATGCCGTACGCCGACGGGCTCGCGGCGAGCGGAATGTTCGCCGCTCCGCTGGAGGTTCCGGCGGGAGCGAACGCGCAGACCAGGCTGCTGGCGCTGCTGGGGAGGCAGGGCTGATCGGCTTCTGCCGACGACGGTCGAAGGGGGCGTAGAGCGGGCATACAGTCACAAATAATCGTATAAAGGTCAGGGTTGGCGGAGCTGAGCGGGACGCGCGCGGAAGGCGGCAACGGTGGAGGGGATGCAGCGCACGACGGCGGAAGGCCGTGGTCCGGTGCGGTACGGGCCTCCAGCGCCTCAGCCGGGCCTGCCCGTGCTGCCCGAACTCCTCTCCGTCCTCGCCTCGGCCGCCGGACGCTCCGCCCCCGAGCCCGCCGGTGGCGGGGACGCCGTCCGCGAGGCCGCCTGCCGTTACTGGAGCCGGCGCGGGCTGCCGACCGCCCCGGAGGACGTGGCCGCGGGCCCGGGGGCCCCGGCGCTGCTGCTCGCGCTGCTCGGCGCCTACGGGGGCGACGTGATGCTGCCCCGGCCCTGTCCCGCCTGGTGGACCCCACAGGTCCGGCTGCTGGGACGGCAGGCCTACCACGTGCCGACCCCGGCCGAATGCGGCGGCATCCCGGACCCCTACGCCCTGCTGGAGACCGTACGGCGGGTGCGCGCCGAGGGCGGCGACCCGCGCGTGCTCCTGCTGTCGGTCGCCGACGACCCGACCGCGACCGTGCCCCCGCCCGAGATGCTGCACGAGGCCTGCGAGGCCGCCGCGTCCGCCGGGCTCTTCGTCGTCAGCGACGAGAGCTGGCGCGACACCGTCCACCGGCCGCACGACACGCTGGTCCTGAGCCCCGCCGAGATGCTCCCGGACCAGGCGGCCGTCCTCGTCGACCTGTCCGGAGCGCTGCTGCCCGCCGGCTGGCCCGCGGCCGTGGTCCGATTCCCCGATACCGCCAGGGGCACCTGGCTGCGCGCCCGTACCCTCGACGTCCTCACCGCCACCGGCGCGCTGGTCGCCGGCCCCGTCGCCGGGGCCGCCGCGCACGCGCTCGACGAACCCGACGCGGTCGCCGGCCGGGCCCGCGCGGCCGCCGCCCTGCACGGAGCGGTCGCCGCCGCCGCGCACCGGGAGCTGCTGGCCGTCGGCGCGCTGGCCCGGCCCCCGCAGGCCGGCCGGCACCTCTACGCCGACCTGACACCGCTGCGCGCCGGACTCGCCCGGCACGGGGTCGGCGACGCCATGGAGCTGGAGGACTGGCTCGGCGGGCGGCTCGGCGCGCCCACCCCGGGCGGGCAGCGGTTCGCGGACGAACCGGTCGCCCTGCGCGTGAGGCTGTCGACCGGGCCGCTGCTGGGCGCCACCCCGCAGGAGCGGCTGGCCGCGCTCACCGCCCGCGATCCGCTCGCCCTGCCGCACGTGCGGCGCTCCCTGGACCTGCTCGGTTCAGTCCTGGGCGGGCTGGCCTGATGCCCGACCCGGTGAACGGAGACTCCTGATGAGCGACAGGACGGACGCCCCCGCATCCACGGGGGCGGGTGCGGGCGCGGGCGCGGTACGGCAGGCCGCCGCCCGGCCGGCCGTCGCCCCGCCGCCGCTCCCCGGCACCCCGCGCCCGCTCGGCGAACACCGCCGCTGGCCCCGTTCCTTCGCCGACCGGCTCACCACCCCGCTCCCCGGTGTCCGCGGCTTCGCCCGGCTCGCCCGCGAGGGCGCCTTCCGGCCCGGCCCCGACGGGCTGCGAGGCATCCCCGACCTGCCGTACGAGCCGGCCCCGCTGCCCGCGGCGGAGCCCGGCACGGTCTGCGCCACCTGGGCCGGACACGCCAGCTGGGTGTTGCGTACCGGCGGGCTGACCGTGCTCACCGACCCCGTCTGGTCCCGGCGGATCCTCGGCACCCCGGCCCGTATGACACCCGTCGGGGTGCGCTGGGAGGACCTGCCGCCGGTGGACGCCGTGGTCATCAGCCACAACCACTACGACCACCTGGACGCGCCCACCCTCAAGCGGCTGCCGCGCGGCACCGCCCTCTTCGTCCCGGCGGGCCTGGCCGGCTGGTTCCGCCGCCGCGGCTTCACCCGGGTCGCCGAGCTCGACTGGTGGGAGTCGGCCGAACTGGGCGGCGTACGCTTCGAGTTCGTACCGGCCCACCACTGGTCCAAGCGCTCGCTGATCGACACCTGCCGGTCCCTGTGGGGCGGCTGGATCTTGACCGACACCCTGAGCCCCACGCCGAAGGAGCTCTACTTCGCGGGCGATACCGGCTACGGCCACTGGTTCGCGGAGATCGGCCGCCGCCACCCCGGTATCGACCTCGCGCTCCTGCCCATCGGCGCCTACGCCCCGCGCTGGTGGCTGGGCGACGTCCACGCCGACCCGGAGGAGGCCGTCCGGGCCTGCCTCGACCTCGGCGCCCGGCGGATGGCCCCCATGCACTGGGCCACCTTCGTCCTCTCCGCCGAGCCGGTCATGGAACCCCTGCACCGTGCCCGGGCCGCGTGGGCCCGCGCGGGCCTGCCCCGCGAACACCTCTGGGACCTTCCGATCGGCGCCTCACGCATGCTCGGAGACTAGGGCCTGTCACCCGGACCGCACGGGACGTCTAGCCCACGTCTAGCCCCGTCTAGCCCTCCTGCCGGGTCCGTCCCCGCAGTCGGCGCCACCCCGGCGGGACCGCGCTGACCAGCAGGGTCAGGGCCACCGCGAGGGCCACGCCCTTCCAGGGCTCCGAGAAGAGCGAGCCGCCCAGGATGCCGATCAGGCTGTACGCCGCCGCCCAGGCGAGGCAGGCCGGGGCGTCGCCGCGCGCGAAGCGGCGCAGGGGAAGCCGCGCCAGCAGGCAGGCCAGCATCACCGGGATCCGCCCCGCCGGAACCAGCCGGGACACCACCAGGACCAGCACCCCGTGCTCGTCCAGCCCCGTCCGCGCCCGCTCCAGCCGATCGGGCGTGGCGCGGCCGCGCAGCGCCTCCAGCCAGCGCGAGCCGCCCCGCGACCGCACGCCGCGCTGCCCGAGCCAGTACAGGGTGACGTCCCCGGTGAACGCCGCCAGCGCCGACACCGCGAACACCAACAACACCCCGTACGGCAGCGATTCGTGATGGAGCGCCACCACCGCAGCCGAGCTCACCAGCGCCCCCGTCGGGATCACCGGCACCAGCGCGCCGAGCGCCACCAGTACGAACAACGCCGGGTAGCCCACCGCCTGCTGGGTGGTCTCCGGCGGCACCTGTCCGGCCGCCGCCGTGACGTCGCGCCAGGTCACGGCAGCCGCACCCGCTCCCCGTGGGCCGGCACCCGTACGGTCACCTTCGGCGCGAGCCGCCCCGCGCGGCGCTCGAACTCCTCGCCCGGCGCGTGGAACTCGTGCGGACGCACCGCGTCCATCCCGATCGGCCAGAACGTCCCGTAGTGCACCGGGACCGCTGCCGCCGGGGCCAGCTCGGCCAGCGCCCGCGCCGCCCGCCCCGCGTCCAGGTGACCCGGGCCCAGGTACGGTCCCCAGCCGCCCACGGGAAGCAGGGCCACGTCCACCGGGCCGACCTCCCGGGCCATCGTGTCGAACAGCCCGGTGTCCCCGGCGAAGTAGGTACGGGCCGCGCCCTCGACCACGTACCCGAGGGCCGGCGCGAGGTGCGGCCCGAACGGCATCCGCCGTCCGTCGTGCAGGGCGCTGACCGCCCGTACCCGTACGCCGTCCCGCACCGGGACCTCGTCGCCCGGCAGCACCTCCGTCACCGCCAGCCCGCGCAGTCCGGCGATCCGCGCCAGCCCCGGCACCGCCCGGCGCGCACCCCGCGGCACCAGCAGCCGGGTGCCGGGCGCCAGCCGCTGCAGCGAGGGCAGGTGCAGGTGGTCGGCGTGCAGGTGCGACACCAGCACCGCGTCCGCGCGCGCCGCCTCGGGCGGGGGCACCGGCCCTCGGCGCCGCCGCAGATGGGCGAGGCGCCGGGCGAACAGCGGATCCGTCAGCAGCCGGACCCCGGAGTCCTCGACCGTGCACGTGGCATGCCCCCACCAGGTGATCTCCACCGGCATCCGGCCCTCCCTCCCACGCCCGTCCCGTCCCCTCACCGAGCCTAAGCCGCCCCGGGGAAGCAGGGCACGTCCACGCGGCCGCTTGGAGGCTTCCCCCCTGGATCCGCCCGGAACCGGAACGACGCCGCCCTCTCCTCCCCGGCCGCCGATCGGAGTAGGGTCGGGCGGCATGGAAGAGCTGCGCGTGGCCGCGATCGCCAGCCTGGCCCCGCTCGAAGACCTCGACGCCGACCCCTTCGCCGTGGACACCCGGACCCAGCACGCCGTGTGCGCGCGCTGGGCGGCCGACCACGGGTACGTCGTGACCAGGCAACTGCTCGTCTACGGGCTGCGCGCCGACCACTGCGGGCTCTGGTCCGACATCGACGCCGGGCAGGTCGACCTCTTCGTCGCCGCCAACCACCGCGTGCTGGCCCGCGCGCTGCGCTCCGTCGAGGAGTTCAGCGCCGAGTGCGAGCGGCGCGGGGTGCGCCTGGAGACCGCCGGGCACCAGGAACCGCCGTACACCTCCGCGATGAAGGCCGAGGTGCACCGCCGGCTCTCCATGCCGACCGCCGGCTACGACGGCACCTGAGCGGCGCCTCCTCCGCGCCCGTGCGCCGCCCCTGTGCGCCGTCCGTGTCGCCCGGCCCGGTGAGCCGGGCTGTGCGAGCCTGGAAGGCGGGACGGGGCGCGCGGAAGGTGGAGCGTGGTGCGAGGACGGTGGCGGACCGCGGGCGGCGCCCTGGTGCGTGTGATCCTCGTCTGGGCGGTGTCCACGCTGACGATGCTCGCGCTGGCCGGGATCCTGCCGGACTTCCGGCTCCGGTCCGGCGACGACGACAGCATCACGCAGATCGGGCTGACCGCCGCCCTGGGCGCCGGGGCCTTCGGTCTGCTGAGCGCGCTCGTCTGGCCCGTGCTGGTACGGGCCCTGCTGCTGGTGCCCGCCCTGGTGCTCGGCCTGCTCGTCTTCTTCCTGAACGGCTCGCTGCTGCTCATAGCCCTCAGCCTGGTCCCCGCCGGGGGCGAGGTGGCCCCCGAGACCGCGGTGGTCGTGGCCGCCGTGATGTCCGCCGTGGCCTCGGCGACCTCGACGGCGCTCGCGGTGCGCGACGACGAGGCGTACCGGCGGCGGCTCTACCGCCTCGCCGACCGGCGCCGCCGCAAGGGGAGGGGGACGGGCGCGCCCGGGGCCTTCGGGTCCGCGCCCGGGCTGGTCTTCCTCCAGCTCGACGGGGTCGGGTACGAGGTGCTGCGCCGGGCCGCGGGCAGCGGCCTGATGCCGACCGTCTCCGACTGGCTGGACGGCAGCCACCGCATCGTGTCCTGGCGCACCGACTGGTCGAGCCAGACCGGCGCCAGCCAGCTCGGCATCCTGCACGGCTCCAACTTCGACGTGCCCGCGTTCCGCTGGTACGAGAAGGACACCGGCGAGGTGATGGTCTGCAACCGGCCCACCAGCGCCGCCGAGCTCCAGCGGCGGGCGGTGGAGCGGACCGCGGACGGCGGGCTGCTCACGCTCGACGGGGCCAGCCGGGGCAACCTGTTCAGCGGTGGCGCGGACCAACTGGCGCTCGTGCTCTCGGTATCCGCCCGCCGCGGGCGGGCGAACCGCTCCCGCGCCGGCTACTTCGCGTACTTCTCCGATCCGGCCAACGCCGTCCGCACGGCCCTGTCCTTCGTCGCCGAGGCCTGCCGGGAGACCGGCCAGTCGCTGCGCGCGCGGATCCGCGGGGACCGGCCGCGCGTGGCGCGCGGCGGGCTGTACCCGCTGATCCGGGCCTTCGCGACCGTGGTCGAACGGGACGTGGTCGTGGCGGCGGTGATCGGCGACATGCTCGCCGGGCGCGCCGCGGTCTACGCCGACCTCGTCGCCTACGACGAGGTCGCGCACCACTCCGGCCCGCACGGCCGGGACACCGACCGGGTGCTGCAGCGCCTGGACCGGAGCCTCGCGCTGCTCGCCCGGGTCGCCGAGCACGCGCCGCGCGCGTACCGGATCGTGCTGCTCTCCGACCACGGCCAGAGCCCGGGGGAGACCTTCCTCAGCCGGTACGGGCTGACCCTCAAGGACCTGGTCCGGGCGGGCTGCGGGCTTCCGGTCTCCCGTCGGGCGGGCCGCACCCGCAGCGGGGCCGAGGCGCGGGCGGCCGTCCTGGCGGCCCTGCACCGGCCGGTGGAGGAGGACGCGGAGGCCTCCCCGGGGCCGGGCCCCGGCCCGGTGGTGCTCGCCTCGGGCAATCTCGGGCTGATCTCCTTCCCGGACGTCCCGGGCCGGGCCTCGCGCGAACGCGTCGAGCGCGCGTACCCCGCCCTGCTGCCCACCCTGGCGAACCACCCCGGCGTGGGCTTCCTGCTGGTGGACGGCGTGGTGCTGGGCCGGGGCGGGACGGTGGCGCGCCTCGACGTGCCGGGGGAGGCGGAGGAACTGCTGGCTCCCTTCGGCCCCGGGGCGGCCGGGGCCGTGCGCCGGACCGACACCTTCCCGCACGTGGCCGACGTGATGGTGAACTCGGCGTACGACCCGCGGACGGGCACGGTACACGCCTTCGAGGAGCAGATCGGCTCGCACGGGGGCCTCGGCGGGGAACAGGGGCACCCGTTCCTGATGTGGCCGACGGAACTGTCGGATCCGGGCGGTGAGCTGGCGGGCGCCGAGGCGGTGCACGGCGTACTGCGCCGCTGGCTGCGGGAGGCGGACGGGCCGCAGCTGCCGGTGGCCCCGCGGGCGGCTCCGCCCGTCGCCCTGCCGGCGGAGGATTCCCGGCCGGAGGGCACCACCGGCGGAATCTTTCCTTCCGCGGCTACGCCCGCGCAGGACGAAAACCACTGATTTGGTACCGCCTTTGCGGTGGTCAACCATGTGTTGACCTGCCCACCATGTGAGACACCCTGAGGCGCACCACCGTGACCAGCACCGCAGCACCGCCGACCGAGGCCGCACCCGTCCCCGAGCCTCCCGCGCCCGGCCGGGAGGACACCCGGCGCTTCGGCCTTCCCGTCGCCACCTGCCTGGTCATGGGCAACATCATCGGCGGCGGGATCTTCCTCCTCCCCGCCTCGGTGGCCCCCTTCGGCACCATCAGCCTCGTCGCGTTCGCGGTGCTCACCCTCGGCGCGGTCGCCCTCGCCCTCGTCTTCGGCCGTCTCGCCCGGCGGCACCCGCAGACCGGCGGCCCGTACGTCTACGCCCGCGCCGCGTTCGGCGACTTCGCCGGATTCCTCGCCGCCTGGAGCTACTGGATCACCACCTGGGTCTCCAACGCGGCCCTCGCGGTGGCGGCCGTCGGCTACCTCTGCGTGCTCTTCCCGGCCGTCGGCGCGCACAAGTGGTCCATGTGCCTGGCCGCCCTCGCCGTGCAGTGGCTGCCGGCGCTCGCCAACCTGGCCGGCACCCGGTACGTCGGCGCCGTCCAACTCGTCTCCACCGTCCTGAAGTTCGCCCCGCTGCTGCTCGTCTCCGTGGGCGGCCTCCTCTTCTTCGACCCGGCCAACCTCGGCCCCTTCCGGGCCACCGACCAGAGCGCGGTCGGCGCCGTCTCCGCCTCCGCGGCGATCCTGCTCTTCAGCTACCTGGGCGTCGAATCCGCCGCCGTCAGCGCAGGCGAGGTCCGCGACCCGGCGCGCAACGTCGGCCGGGCCACCATCCTGGGCACCGTCGGCGCGGCCACCGTCTACCTGCTGGGCACCCTCTCCGTCTTCGGCCTGGTCCCCCACGACAGCCTGGTCTCCTCCCAGGCCCCCTTCACGGACGCGGTCAACGCCATGTTTTCCGCAGACGGAGGGGCCGGCGGCACCTGGGGCGGCACCGTCGTCGCCTGCGCGGCGGTGATCTCGATGGCGGGCGCCCTCAACGGCTGGACCCTGCTCAGCGCGCAGACCCCGTACGCCGCCGCCAAGGACGGCCTCTTTCCGAAGGCCTTCGAGACGAAGAAGCGCGGCGTCCCGGTGGTCGGCGTGGTCGTCACGGCCGTCCTCGCCTCGGCGCTGACCGTCTACAACTACACGGCGGGCTCGACGGGCGTCTTCGAGATCCTGGTCCTGGTCACCACCTTCACCGCGACCGTCCCGTACCTGCTCTCCACCGCCGCGCAGCTCTACTTCCTGCTCTCGGGCCGGTCCGAGCGCGTCCACCGGGGCCGCCTGGTCCGTGACGCCGCGCTCGCCTGCCTGGCCTTCGGCTTCTCGATGTGGCTGGTGGCCGGCTCAGGCTACGCCGCCGTCTACCAGGGCGTGATGTTCCTGTTCGCGGGCGTACTCGTCCACGCGGTGATGTCCGCCCGGCGGCGGCGGGCCATCGTTTCGCCCGCGGGGTAATTTGGAGGGAGAGGACAGCCAGGGGGGCTCTAAGGGGTCGCCATGTCCGCGATCAGCAACACCATCGACATCGACCGCAGCCCCGAGGACGTCTACTCGTACGTGACGGACCCCACGCACCTGCCGGAGTGGCAGGACAGCGCCGTGTCCGTCGTACCGATGGGCGACCTCCCCGTCCACGTCGGCTCGAAGGTCCTCGTCACCCGGCAGATCGGCAAGCGCAGGGTCCCCACGACCATGGAGTTCACGGAACTCGACCCGCCGCGGAGCTGGCACATCCACGGCGTCGACGGGCCGGTCCGGCCGGACGTACGGGGCCGTATCGAACCCCTCGACGGCGGGGCGCGTTCACGCGTGACCCTGTCCGTCGACTTCGAGGGCCACGGCATGGGCAGGGCCCTGGTCCCCCTCGTGGTCAAGCCCATGCTCCGCAAGGAGATGCCCCGGGGCGAGGAGAAGCTGAAGCACCTGCTGGAGCACTCCGCGAGCTGACTCGCGGGGACCGGGGAAAACCGGGTGCTCCGGGTCGTGTGGTGCGCCCACACTGGGCGCACCACACGACCCGATCATGAGGACCGCCACCCGTGCAGGCTGCCGTCACCGTCACCCCCGCCCAGATCCCCGAACTGCTCCTCGGCCTCGCCACCGTGCGGCCCGTGTTCCTCTGGGGGGCGCCCGGAATCGGCAAGTCCTCGCTCGTACGGAAGTTCGCCGACTCCCTCGGCCTGGAGTGCGTCAGCCTCCTCGGCACGCAGCTCGCCCCCGAGGACCTGATCGGCGTACCGCAGATCCGAGGCGGCCGCTCCGTCTTCTGCCCGCCAGAGGCCATTGCGCGCGACGAGCCGTACTGCCTTTTCCTCGACGAGCTCAACGCCGCGTCCCCGGACGTCCAGAAGGCCTTCTACTCGCTGATCCTGGACCGCCGGATCGGCTCCTACGAGCTCCCCGCGGGCTCCATCGTCATCGGCGCGGGCAACCGCGCCACGGACAACGCGCTCGCCCGGCCCATCGCCTCCGCCCTCGTCAATCGCCTCACCCACGTCCACCTCCAGGCGTCCGCGCGGGACTGGCTGGTCTGGGCCGGCGAGAACGGCATCCACCCCTGGGTCACGGACTACCTCACCGACCGCCCCGACCACCTGTGGTCGCAGCCGCCCAAGACGGAGGAGGCGTTCTCCACGCCCCGCTCCTGGCACATGCTCTCCGACGCCCTGCACTCCTTCGGGACCGGCCTGGACGAGCAGACGCTGAAGGTCGTGGCGCACGGCACCCTCACCCCCGCCCACGCCGTCTCCTTCTGCGGCTACGCCAAGATCGTCCGCCACACCTTCGGCATCGAGGCGATCATGAAGGGTGACGCGAGCTGGCCGCGCCGCATGGAGGACCGGGACCTGCTGTACTACCTGGCCGAGGCCTTCCGGGGCCGTCTGGTCAAAGAACTCCCCGCGCAGCGCGAACACGTCTCGCCCGCTGTCCGGCAGACCGCCTACCGCGCCAAATCGCTCCTCGTCCAGCTCGCCGAGATCTCCGTCGAGGTCGCCCAGACCGTCATCGCCGACGACGCCGACGGCCTGCCCGTGCTGCCCGCCTGGTTCCTGGTCGAGGCCGCCCGCGACATGCCCCGCCTGGTCGAGGCCCGCCGGTGAGCCGGACCCCGCGCGGCAAGGACGCCAAGCCCGATCCCGCCACCGAGGCCTTCGCGGAGGGCCTCGCCCTGGTCAAGCGGAACCCGGCCCTCGCCGCCGTCGACGCCGCCGTCTGCCGCCAGGCCAAATGCGCGGCTACCCCGGCCGGGGGACTGGCCGCGGTGGACTCCAACGGCACCGTCCACGTCCATCCGACCCGGCGAGCCGACCCCCGGGACTGGGCCTGGACCCTTGCCCACGCCCTGCTCCACCTCGGCTTCGGCCACGTCCCCGCGAGCAAGGACGAGGACCGCCCGCAGCCCGACCGCTTCGACCTCGCCGCCCGCTGCGCGGTGGTCAACCGCTTCCTGCTCACCGTTCCGACAGGCCGGGCCCCCGACCACCTCCCCGCCGAATACCCCGGCGGGGACGAGGACCTGCTCGCCGCCCGCTGGCGCCGCGACGGCATCCCGGCCGCCTACGCGCAGTGCGGCACCGCCGGCGACCACCCCGACCAGGTCCTGGTCACCTGGCGCCGCTGGAACACCACCGCCCCCGACTGGGAGGCCGCTTTCGCGCACGCCCTGACCCGCAGCGTCTCCGCCGCGATGGACGTGGCCGGCGGCCGCCGCGACCGGGTCACCGGCGAACGGACCCGCCAGCAGCCCTGGGACCTGGCCCTGAACTGGTTCGTCTCCTCGTACCCGCTGCTCGGCGGCCTCGCCGCCGGCCTCAAGATCGTCGCCGACGCCGAGCTGGCCCGCTCCCAGGGCATCGCCATCGCCGCGGTCAGCGCGAGCTCCGGCGAGATCTACGTCAACCCGCTGCGCACCTTCACCGACGGCGAATGGCGGTTCATCCTGGCCCACGAGATGCTCCACGCCGCCCTGCGCCACGGCGAGCGCCGCGGCGTCCGCGACCCGTACCTGCACAACGTGGCCGCCGACTACGTGGTCAACGGCTGGCTCGTGGAGATGGGCGTCGGCGAGATGCCCGCGGGACTGCTGCACGACCCCGCGCTGCGGGACCTGTCCGTGGAGGAGGTCTACGACCGGATCGCCACCGACCTGCGCCGGATGCGCCGCCTCGCGACCCTGCGCGGCAAAGGCCTCGGGGACATCCTGGGCGAGCCGCTGCCCCACCCGGGGAGCTGCCCGTACACGGATCTGGACGACTTCTACCGGCGCGGCCTCGTCCAGGGCTTCGACCTGCACGAGGCGGGGCGGCGGGGGCTGCTGCCCGCCGGGCTGATCCAGGAGATCCGGGCGCTGGCCCATCCTCCCGTGCCCTGGGACGCGAAGCTGGCCCGCTGGTTCGACGAGTACGTGCCGCGCCCCGCGCCCGTACGGAGCTACGCGCGCCCGGCACGCCGCCAGGCCTCCACCCCGGACATCCCGCGCGCGGGCCGGCGCTTCCCGCCCGAGGAGGTGGCCCGCTGCACCTTCGGTGTGGTGCTCGACACCTCGGGGTCGATGAACGCCGCCCTGCTCGGCAAGGCGCTGGGCGCGATCGCCTCGTACGCGGAAGCCCGCGACGTACCGGCGGCACGCGTCGTGTTCTGCGACGCGGCGCCGTACGACGCGGGCTATCTGCCCCCGACCGAGATCGCGGGCCGGGTCCGGGTACGCGGGCGGGGCGGGACCGTGCTGCAGCCGGGCATCGACCTGCTGCAGCGGGCGGAGGACTTCCCGCCCGGGGCCCCGGTGCTGGTGATCACGGACGGATGGTGCGACACCCTGCGGATCCGGCGTGAGCACGCCTATCTGGTTCCGCAGGGTGCCTCCCTGCCGTTCACACCCAAGGGGCCCGTCTTCCGACTGGCCTGAAGGCCGCGGGCCTAGTCGAGGTAGTCGCGCAGCACCTGCGAACGCGACGGGTGGCGCAGCTTCGACATGGTCTTGGACTCGATCTGGCGGATGCGCTCACGGGTGACCCCGTACACGCGGCCGATCTCGTCCAGCGTCTTGGGCTGGCCGTCGTTGAGGCCGTAGCGCATGGAGACCACGCCCGCCTCGCGCTCGGAGAGCGTGCCCAGGATGGACTGGAGCTGCTCCTGGAGGAAGGTGAAGGAGACCGCGTCGGCCGGCACGACCGCCTCGGAGTCCTCGATGAGGTCACCGAACTCGCTGTCGCCCTCCTCACCCAGCGGGGTGTGCAGGGAGATCGGCTCGCGGCCGTACTTCTGGACCTCGATGACCTTCTCGGGGGTCATGTCGAGTTCCTTGCCCAGCTCCTCCGGGGTGGGCTCGCGGCCCAGGTCCTGGAGCATCTGGCGCTGCACGCGGGCGAGCTTGTTGATGATCTCGACCATGTGCACGGGGATGCGGATGGTGCGCGACTGGTCGGCCATGGCACGCGTGATCGCCTGCCGGATCCACCAGGTCGCATACGTGGAGAACTTGAAGCCCTTGGTGTAGTCGAACTTCTCCACGGCGCGGATCAGGCCGACGTTGCCCTCCTGGATCAGGTCCAGGAAGAGCATGCCGCGGCCGGTGTAGCGCTTGGCGAGGGAGACCACGAGGCGGAGGTTGGCCTCCAGCAGGTGGTTCTTCGCGCGGCGGCCGTCCTCGACCAGGATCTCCAGCTCGCGCTTGAAGGCGGGCTTGTGGTCCTCCTCCTCTTCGAGCTTGTACTCGGAGAACAGGCCCGCCTCGATGCGCTTGGCGAGCTCGACCTCCTGCTCGGCGTTGAGGAGCGGCACCTTGCCGATGAGCTTGAGGTAGTCCTTGACGGGGTCGGCGGTGGCGCCGGCCACCATGACCGTCTGCGCCGGAGCGTCGTCCTCGTCGTCGTCGGACAGGACGAAGCCCTGGGTGCCGGCGGCCTTGGGGGCCTCTTCCTCGGCCTCGTCGGCGAGGTCCTCGGCTGCCCAGTCCTCACCCTCCACCGCGGGGGTCTCGCCCTCGTCGGCGTCCTTGGCGCTGGTCTTCTTCGCCGCCGTCTTCTTGGTGGCGGTCTTCTTCGCGGCGGTCGCGGTCTTCTTGACCGTCCGCTTCTTCGGCTCGGCGGCGGCCCCGGCCGTCGCCTCGTCCTCGATGGCGGATGCCGACGGAGCGGATATCGCCGCGGCGGTGGCGGTGGCCGCGCTGGTGGCCGTGCTGGTGGCAGACGTCTTGCGCGCGCCGATGGGGCGCGGCGGGGTGGTTGCCTTCTTGGCCACCGTGCGGGCCGGGGCGGCGGCTGCCTTGCGGGGCTTCTTGGCGGCAGTCTTGGTGGCGGGGGCCGCGCTGACGTGGAGGGCGACACCCTCCTCGTCCAGGACCTGGTTCAGGCTGCGCAGGACCCGCTTCCACTGGTCCACCGGGATGCGGCCGGCCTCGAAGGCCTGGCGCACGTCGTCACCGTTGATGTGACCCTGCTCGCGGCCGCGCTCGACGAGCGCGACGAGGGCCTCCGATTCGGCGATCTCCGGAGGGAACGTACGGGACGGGCTGAGCGACACAAGGAGCCTCTCGTTGCGAACAGATAAGGGGTGGGCGGGACATCATCGCGCGAACTCGGGAAACAGACCCGAGGGGGGTCTGTATTCCGGGGCCGCGCGAGGACGCCTGTCGGTTCATCGCATGCCCGAGTCGATTCGTTACGCGCTGAATTGAGTGACCTGCGCCACGCTGTGGCCGCGCAACCGATCCGGCGGGAATCCGTCCGCCCTCTCCGTCACCCCTTTTTGCGGGCTTCGATGAGGAAGCGGGCGGTGTGCGCGACGAACGGGCCTTCGCGTTCGATCCGTTCGTGCAGCTCGCGCAACCTGTCCCGGTACTGCCCGACCGTGAAGCCGGGCACCATCCAGATCACCTTCCGTAGAAAGTAGATCACGGCTCCGATGTCATGGAACTCCGTACGCAGTCGCTCGGAGCGCAGATCGACGACTTCGAGGCCGGCCTTCGTGGCGTCCGCCACGGCGTCGTCGGGGTGCCGGCCGCGCCGGACCTCCTCCGGCTGGGGCCCGAGGAAGTACTCGACCAGCTCGAAGACGCTCGCCGGACCGACCTGCTGGGACAGGTAGGTGCCGCCGGGCCGCAGGACCCGCGCGATCTCGTCCCACCAGATGGTCACCGGGTGGCGGCTCGTGACCAGCTCGAAGGCCTCGTCGCCGAAGGGCAGCGGCGGCTCGTCGGCGTCGGCGACCACCACCGCGCCGAGCGGGTGCAGCAGCCGGGTCGCCTTCGCGATGTTGGGCGGCCAGGACTCGGTAGCCGCCGTCAGCGGGGGCAGGGGGCCGGATCCGGCGAGGACCTCGCCGCCGCCGGTCTGGATGTCGAGGGCGGACCGGACGCGGGCCAGACGCTCTCCCAGCAGCCGCTGGTAGCCCCAGGAGGGGCGCTGCTCGGTGGCGCGGCCGTCGAGCCAGGAGAAGTCCCAGCCGTCCACGGAGACGGATTCGGCCTCGGCGACGAGATGGTCGAAAGTACGCGTCATGTCTTGATCGTCCCAGGTCGGGCCACGGCTATCCACCGGATATGTCGACTACAGTGGACGGCGGGCCGTGACTGGCGTTCGGGTGGATCACCACCGGGGAGCGGCCCGGCGTACGTCCGTACGTCGACTGCCGCGCGCCTGGGCGAACCGCGATCCGCAGCGACGTTCAGGAGACCCCGTGACGACCGCCCAGACTGCCACCGCCTCTGCCCAGCTGATGGACGGCACGGCCCTCGCCCGCCGCATCTCGGAGCAGACCGCCGCCTACGCGGCGAAGATCACCGAGCGCACCGGTACCGCGCCCTGTCTCGCGACCGTGCTGGTCGGTGAGGACCCCGCCTCCGTCACGTACGTACGCATGAAGCAGAACCGTTGCGCCAAGGCCGGGATCACCTCCCGCCACGTGGAGCTGCCGGCCGAGACCACCACCGAGGAGCTGGTGGCCACGCTCACCGCGCTCTCCGAGGACCCCGAGATCAGCGGCATCCTGCTCCAGCACCCCGTCCCGCACCACATCGACGAGCGCGCCGCCTTCGAGGCCATCGCGCCCGGCAAGGACGTCGACGGCGTCACCATGCACTCCTTCGCCGCCATGGGCTTCGGGCTGCCGGGCTTCGTCTCCTGCACACCCGGCGGCATCATGCGCCTCCTCGCCGCCTACGACGTGGACCTCACCGGGAAGCACGCCGTGGTCGTCGGCCGCAGCGCGATCCTGGGCAAGCCGGCCGGGATGCTGCTGCTGGAGCAGAACGCCACCGTCACCTACTGCCACTCCCGCACCCAGGACCTCCCCTCGATCGTGCGCCAGGCGGACGTGCTGGTCGCCGCCGTCGGCAAGGCCGAATTCATCCGGGGCGAGGACATCAAGCCGGGCGCCGTGGTCCTGGACGCCGGGTACAACGAGGGCAACGTCGGCGACGTCCACTTCGAGTCGGCCGCCGCCCGCGCCTCCCTGATCACCCCGGTACCGGGCGGGGTCGGCCCGATGACCATCGCCGTCCTGCTGGAGCAGACCGTCCAGGCCGCCGCCGCGCAGGCCGGGCTGGACCTCGCGGAGCTCTGAGCCGCGGCCCCGCAGCCGGCCGGCGAACGCCCCGGGCCCTCGGGCCCGGGGCGCTGTGTTTCCGCTTAGGCCTCGCTTAGGCCGTCTCGCGGGCCGCGGCGACGATGGGGGAGGTGCGGAACTCCCGGGCCAGGGCCCCCAGCGGGCTGCCGCCCAGCCGGTACGGGGACGGGTGCTCGCCCTCCGTACCGGCGGCCCCGCGCCGGCAGGCGACGGCGAGCACGGCCGCGTCCGCGACCACGGCGGCCCGGGTCTCGCTCATGCCCTGCCCGCGCGCCGCCTCGTACGCCGCGCCGCGCACGGCGGGGTCGAACCGGGAGGCGAGCGCCAGGATGCCGTCGTCGATGAAGGACTCACGGTGGATGAGGCGGGACCCGACCGGCGACCACCAGGCCAGCGGCACGGTCCGTACCCTGGCGGCCGCGGCTCCGCGCAGTGCCTTCCACAGCGGATACAGCCGCCGGTACTGGGTGAAGTCCCGCCAGGCCGCCGACCCGCCGACCAGCGGCACGATGAACCCCGCACCGATCAGCAGGGCCGCCCCGGAGACCAGCGACAGCGCCACGTCCGCGGAGGCCACCCAGTCCCGGCCGGCCCAGCGGGCCGCCACCGAGGCCCACTTCGCGGCGAGGTAGGCCAGGTCCAGCAGCCCGCCGCACACGATCAGCGCCAGTCCGGTGCGCAGCGGGCGCAGCGAGCGGTCCGCGCGCCACACCCACTTCCCGCACAGCACGGTCAGCGCAGAGGTCCCGACGGTGTGGGCCACCAGGAAGCAGACGATCATCTCGCGGATCCACGGCGTCGTGGCGTAGTACGTGTCCAGGTCCCGGACCCGCTCCACCGGCGCGTCGCCGATCACGAACAGCACGACGATCGCCACGGTCACCGCGCCGAACACGGCCGCCGTCAGCCGGGTGGCCTGCCGCACGGCCCGGGGCGGGCCGCCGCGCCACTGCAGGACCAGCACCACGCACGTCCCCGAGAAGACGGTGATCAGGCCGAACACCAGCGGCGCGGAGAAGTTGACCACGCCGGTGAGCCGGTTGACCGTGGAGATCGTCGACGGTGACGCCAGGAACGTGAGCGGGGCGCCCACGGCGAGCAGTGTGCACGCGGCCCGGTTCAGGGGCTGGTCCCAGTCCCGGCGCAGCGCCGGCAGCTTGATCAGCAGCGCCAGGAACATCACGGACCCCGGCAGATAGAGCAGGAGTCCGCTGCTCACCGGACCTGTCCGACGGGGTCGGCCGGGCCGACCGGGTCCGCCGGGTCCGTGCCGACAGGGTCTGCCGGGGCCGCCGGGGCCGTCGTTTCCACCTGGTTCGTGGCGACCGCGGCCGCCGGGCCGGCCGGGCCGAGCCCGGCGACGGCCCGCTCGGCCGCGGTGAGCGGCGGCGCGGTCAGGGCGCCCCGGTCCGAGGCGCGCAGCACGTGCCAGACCACCGACGGCTGGAGCCAGTGGGTGGGCGCGCTGCTCATGGTGAGCACCTTGAACAGGGCGGCGGTGAGTGCCTCGTCCGTGGTGGCGCCCGTCATCAGCCGGTTCACGTACGCGTTGAGCGCGCCGGTTCCGGCCCGCGGCTTCATCCCGGTGGCCCCCGGGTACAGGATGTCCTGCGAGGTGGCGAGCTCCCAGGCGGTGCTCACCAGCGGGGCGATCGCGCGCTGCGCCTCGCGGCCGAAGCCGGGGTGGGCGAGCCCCTTCTGGCGGATCAGGGCGCGCAGGGCCAGCAGCCCCTGGGCGGCGACCGTCATGCCCTGCCCGTACAGCGGGTTGAAGGTGGCGACCGAGTCGCCGACGGCGATGAAGCCGTCGGGCAGTTCGGCCTTCTCGAAGTAGATCCTGCGGTTGGCGGTGCCCTGGGTGACGGCGACGTCCGTCAGGGGCTTCTTCCCTTCGAGGAGCTCGCCGACGATCGGGTCCCTGATGTCCTTGGCGAACGGGATGAACCGGTCCGGGTCGCCGGTCGGCTGGCCGCCGCGGGTCCCGGAGAGGGTGGCCTGCCACTGGCCGTTCTCGATGGGCACGATCGTGGCCGTCCGGCCGGGGACGGGCACCCGGGGGTCGGACTGCACGTTGACGATGGGGAAGCCCATCTCGTGGGCTCCGGCCGGGGCTTCGAAGATCCTTGTCGCGTAGACGAGGCCGGAGTCGACCTCGGCCTGCCGTATGCCGGTGACGCCCAGTGCCTGGAGCCAGGTCCGGGCGCGCGAGCCGCGACCGCTCGCGTCGATCACGAGGTCGGCGGTCAGCAGCCGGCCCTCTTCCTCCGGAGTGTCGACCAGGACGCCGGTGACCCGGGCGGCCGTGCCCTCCAGGGCCCGGACCCGGCTCCGCTGGAGTGTGGAGATCCCTTTCAGTCCGGTCACCCGGGCACGGATCACCGAGTCGAGGAGGTCGCGGCTGCACGAGATGTTGAACTGCTTCTCCCCGACGCGCGGGATCCAGCCCTGGGCGGTCTTGGTGACCAGGTCGGTGGGCAGGCTGCGGCGGATGGCGCCCGCGGCCGTCCAGTCGTCGGTGATGCCGGGCAGGATCCGCTCGATGGCACGGGCGCCGCCCGACCACAGGAGGTGGGTGTGCCGGGCCTGCGGCAGTCCGCGCCGCGGCGCCGGGCCCTCGGGCAGCGGGTCCGCGTCGATGACGGTGACCGTCGTGTACTCGGCGAGGACGGCGGCCGCGAGCAGGCCGGACAGGCTGCCGCCGATGACGACGGCGTGGCGGGGCGGGGAAGGCTGGGTCATCGTGTCGTGCTCTCTGTCGGGGCCGTGCCGAGGGCATCGGCGCGAGGGGTGCGGGGCTGGCTGGGCGCGGGTCACCGGAGTGACGCGGGGCGCCCCCAGCCGAGCGAGGTCTGGATGCGCTCGATCGCCTCGGGGAACTGTTCTTCCCGGGGTGGTGGCAGGTACGGCTTGAGGAGCTTGCCGAGGTGCAGGCCGAAGATCTCGGCGCGGATCTCCGCCGGATCCTCGTGGTCGGCCCGGGCGGCGGCCTGGCGGATCACGGTGCTCAGCCCGGTGTCGGAGCGCAGCAGCCCGGCGAGGTCGCCGTGGCGTCCGGTGAGCCGCGCGGCCACCGCCATGCCCGGCCCGTGGCTGTCGCAGGTGCCCTCGTCCACGTGCCACAGCTCGTGGCAGGCGATGACGAGCTGGTGCTCGGGGCGAGTCCGCTCCTCGATGACGATCAGGTCCCGGTCGTCCATCTCCAGCCATAATCCGCTGGCCGTGTCCGGCGGGAAGGAGGCGAAGCGGAAGTCGACTTTCCGCCCGCCGCGGCGGCGGGCGTAGGCGGCGCACAGGGCCCCGATGATCCCGGTGGCCCCGGCCGGCGCCGAAAGGCGCGCGTCCGCGAGCAGATCGCCGGCGAGTCCGCGCATCGCCCGTGTGGTCCTCATACGTCTCCCCCCTCGGCGGTGTGGCCCCCGGCGGCCGCGTCCCCGCCGTCGCGGCCGGCGCCCGCGGCCGGACGGCCGAGCTGTCCTTCCCTGGCGAGCAGGTCGTCCAGGTGGTCGGCGAGCGACTTCCAGCCCCGCGGGGAGAGCCGGCCGGCCCGCGTGACGATGCTCCGTACGTCGTGCGCCCGCATCACGGCCAGCATCGGGTTCTCCTGCTGCCGCTCCGCGCACTCCAGTTCGCGCTCGATCGCCGTGAGGGCGGTGGCGAGCGCCTCGGTGTCGTCGGCCAGCAGGAAGCCGCCCTCCACTCCGTAGAAGCGCTGGATGCCGGCGGCCGCGGCGAGGTTCGGCAGGCCCTCGCCCTGGGCGAGGCGGGTCAGCGACTGGCCCGACGCGTCGAAGGACCTGGCGATGGCGGAGAGGGAGTGGGGCTGCCCGTCCTCCCGGAGCCGGGTACGGCGCAGGTGCTCGAACCGCTGGTGCACCTGTTCCTTCAGCGGGAGCCGGGGCGGCCTGCCGTCAAGGGTGAGCCGGATGGCCTGGGGGGTGATGCCGGTGAGGTGGGACAGGTGCTCCAGGTCGCCCCGGCCGTCCGGGGTGAGGGCGAGGGCCCGCTCCACCGAGCTCTTGCTGTCGGCCAGCAGGAAGCCGGCGTGGACCCCGAAGAAGCGCTGCACACCGGCCGCGTGGCCGAGCCGGGGAAGTCCGGTGCCCGCGTTGAGGGGGCCCAGCGAGGCGCCGGGGGCGTCGAAGTCGTCGGCGATGGCGGCGAGGGGCCACTCCCGGCCGTGCTTGTCGCGGCGGGTGGCCCGCAGCCGCAGGAAGCGGCGGTGGACCCGCTGTTCGAGGGGTTCCTCGGCGGCCGTGCCCGCAACCACCGAGGGAATGCGGGCCGGTTCGACACCGGAGAGATGGCTCAGCCGCTGGGCGGCCAGTACGTACGCGGGGTCCTGCCCGCTCCGCTCCGACAGCTCCTCCACGCGCCGCCAGAGCGCGGCGAGATCGGGTCGGGGAGCGGCTCGCACCGGCTGATTCTCCGTAAGTCGACAAGACGTTCGAGGGGCTGGGCTGGGTGAAGCCTATCCGGCCGCCCCCTGCCGAACCAGGGGAAACCCAACGTTTCCTGCCGTACAGCTCAAAAAAGGTTGGGCATGACTTCCGAGGTAATCGACCCCCGGAATGGGCCCGGGCACAGTGGGGCCAGCGGGTTCCGGAGCCGCGCACTCGGCGCCGGAACCCGTCTCCCACCAGGCCGTTCGACCTTGATGGAGGCTGATCTCCCATGTCCGCGACCCTGCTCGGCAGCATCGCCCGGACCACCGCGCCGCAGACCGCGCTGCGCCGCTTCCTCGCCCTCGACTCGGTGGTCACCACCGGCAACGGGCTCGCGTACGTCGCCTTCTCCGCCCCGCTGGGACGGCTGCTCGGGGTCGGCCAGAGCCTGCTGCTGGAACTGGGGGTCTTCCTGACCGTGTTCGGCGCCGGGGTCGGCTGGCTCGCCTCGCGCCGCCGGCCGCCGGTCTTCCCCGTGAAGTTCGTCGTCGAGGCGAACTACGCCTGGGCCGCCCTGAGCCTGGTGTCCCTGGCCGTCTGGTTCACGCCCACCACCGCCGGCCTGGTGTGGATCGCGATGCAGGCCGTCACGGTGGCTTCGTTCGCGGTGCTCCAGCAGCTGGCCCTGCGCTCAGTCGCCGAGAGAGCCGAGTGAGCGCAGGTACTTCACCGTCGCCGGGTCGGCCGGGAGCATGGTCTCGATGGCCAGCTCGGCGACGGTCACGTCCATCGGCGTGTTGAAGGTCGCGATGGACGACACGAAGGACAGCAGGTGGCCGTCGTGCTCGATGACCAGGGGAAGCGCGATGTACGGGACGGGCGCGTCCGGTTCGCTGTCGCCGGGGCGCTCGGCCACCGGGTAGGCGGACACCTCCTCGTACAGCGCGCGGAGCGGCCCGGACCTGGCCAGCGCGATCTGGCGCTCCATCTGGGCCAGCAGGTGCCCGCGCCACTCCTTGAGGTTGTGGATCTTCGAGGCCAGGCCTTCGGGGTGCAGGGTGATCCGCATGGCGTTCTGCGGCGGGGCCAGCAGGTGCTCCGGCAGTCCGTCCAGCAGCATCGCGATGCCCCGGTTGGCGGCGATGACGTTGTAGGTGGCGTCCACGACCAGCGCGGGGTAGGGCTCGTATCCCGTGAGCAGCCGCGAAATGCCCTCGCGCAGCGTCTCCATCGAGGGGTCGTCCAGAGCGGTCTGCGCGTAGTGGGGTGCGTAACCCGCCGCCAGCAGCAGGGCGTTGCGCTCCCGCACCGGCACGTCGAGGCGGTCGGCGAGCCGCAGCACCATCTCCTCGCTCGGCCGGGACCGCCCGTTCTCGATGAAGCTGATGTGCCGGGACGAGGAATCGGCGCGGCCCGCCAGCTCCAACTGGCTGAGGCCGCGCCGCCTCCGCCATGTACGGAGCAGGGCGCCGACCGTGGGCGTCGTGGTGGTCATGCGCACGACGGTAGTCCAGACAGGTCACCCCAGGTCGAAGACGTTCCGCAGTCCGAGACGGTAACGCCACAGGTCGTGGCGCCTGGCGGACTCGGCCTCCGGCGCCCGGTACAGCGGCCGGACCACGCACCGGGCGGCCTTCGAGCCGTCCCGGTCCAGCAGGGAGTTGACGGCGGCCCGGGCCGAGGCGTTCGCGCCCTCCATCGTCGCCAGGTCGATGTCGACCGCCACGTAGTCCCCGCTGAGGAAGAAGTTGGGGATGCGGGTGCCCGCGCTCGGCCGGTTGTGGAAGGTGCCGGTCGGGTGGATCAGCAGCTCGTCCTGGTTGGTGGGGTTCGGGGTGCCGAGCCCGTCCACGCCCGGGTCCAGGAACCAGGAGTGCAGCGCGGAGTCGCGCAGCAGGATCTTCCCGGTGTCGTTGAGGGAGGCCTTCAGCTGTGCCCACACCTCGCGCGCCACCTCCTCGCGGGTGCACTGCTTGGCGGTCTTCCCGTACAGGATCCCGGGTTTGTCCCACTCCGAGACGTCCACCGACAGGCAGTCGACGGCGGCGCCGTCGCCGTAGTCGGCGGGGAAGTCCCGGGACGGCCAGTGCTCGGCCTGCTGGATGGCCGTCAGTGACCAGGGCGAGTCGATGCAGTTGAGGTGGCCGTGCACCAGCGGGGCCCGCTCGGTGAGGTAGAACTGGATCCCGGTCATCCAGTCGGTCACCAGCCTGTCGCAGCGCCCCAGCATCGGATCGGCCGCCCGCAGCGCCGTGCTCCAGGTGCGCCGGGCGTGCTCGACGGGCAGGGCGCAGACGTAGTGGTCGGCGGTGACGGTCTGCCGCGCGCCGGACGGGTCCAGGACGGCGACCCCGCTCACCCGGCCGTTCCCGTACTGCACCTCGCGCACGGTCCAGCCGATCCTGAACTCGACGCCGAGGGAGCGCAGATGCGCCTCCCAGGGGTCGATCCAGGCTTCGTTGGTGGGCAGGTTGAGGATCCGGTCGGGCGGGCCGTCCGCGCCGCGGCCGAGCAGGTTGAAGACGAAGGCCTCGCCGAGGGTGCCGACCGTACGGGTGGAGGCTTCCTCGGCCTTGGTGGCCACGATGTTGCGGGTGATGCCGACCGCGAGGATCCGCTGGTACTCGCTCGACATCTGCGCGGCGCGCACGAAGTCCCACCAAGGGGTGTGCTCCCAGACCTCGTCCCGCCGTTCGTCGCAGCTGGTGAGGAAGACGAGTACGCGGTCGACGAAGTACGCGGTCTCGTACGGCGGGAGCCGGACCAGCGACTGCAGGATCCCGCTGAGGGAGCGCCGGAGCTCGTCGGGCGTCAGCTGGGCGGGGGAGTGCTCCGGCCAGGGGATGGGCGCGCGCAGGTCCTCGCGGCCGCCCGCCCGGGCGAACATCATCTCGCGCGGGGCGACGAGGTTGTCCCACACGCCGTTCGCGTTCCCGGGGAAGGGGATGCGCCGCATGGTGTCGGGCAGGTTGTGGTAGATGCCGGGGATGAAGCGGAAGCCGTGCTCGGCGGGCAGCGGCCGGCGCGTGCCGCGGGCGCTGCCGGGTACGTCCATGCTGCGGGCCTTGCCGCCGAGCGCCCGGCGCTCGTACACCGTGACGGCGTAGCCGCGCTCGGCGAGTTCGTGGGCCGCGGTCATCCCGGCCACCCCGCCGCCGAGGACGGCGACGCGTCTGCCGTCCGGCGGGGTCGAGGCGGCGGCCGCTGCCGACGCGGGGGCCGCCAGGGCCCCGGTCGCCGACAGGGCCCCGGCGGTGGCCGCCGCGCCCGCGCCCGCGATGAACGTACGCCTGGAACCGCCTGTGCCCGCCATGGCGATGCCACCCCTTCGTTCCCTTGTTACCACTGGTAACGGCCACGTCCGGCGCAGGAGCATAAGGGGGGCCTGGCGGGTGTGGAAGGCGCGGAAAGTACCCGAGCGCACTATGGCGCGAAAGGTTCGCCCGGCGTGCACTGTGGGAACCTTGACTGCACGTCACGGGGAATTCCGCGCGAAGAAGGAGCCGGTGCATGCCGAGTGAGCCGCTGTCACAGAAGGAGATCGAGGACCGGTTGCGGGAACTCCCCGGCTGGGCCTTCGAGGACGACCGGATTTCCCGCACCTACCGGCTGGGCTCGCACTTCGCGGCGAGCGCCCTCGTCACCCACATCGCCAGCGTCCAGGAGGAGTTGAACCACCACTCCGACCTGACCCTCGGCTACAACACGGTGCGCCTGTCGGTGAACAGCCACGATGCGGGCGGCGTCGTGACGGCGAACGACTTCGAGCTCGCCGAACGGGTCGAATCCCTCGCCCCGGCGCACGGAGCGAACTGATGCCGATACCGCGTCCCCTGCTCGACTACGACGCGGAGGCCGAGGCCTACGACGCCACCCGCGGCGGCACCCCGCGCGCCGGGGCCGCCGCCGCGGCGGTCCTCGGCCTGCTCCCGGCCCACGCCCGCACCCTCCTCGACCTCGGCTGCGGCACGGGCATCGTCACGAGCCGGCTGACCCGCCCCGGCTTGCGCGTCCTGGGCGCGGACACCTCGCAGGGGATGGCCGCGATGGCGGCCCGCCGCGGCGTCCCGGCCGTCCTCGCCTCCGCCACCCGGCTGCCGGTGCGGCCCGGTTCGCTGGACGCGGTGAGCGCGGTGTGGCTGCTGCACCTGCTGCGGGAGCCGGGCGCGGTCGAAGCCGTCCTCGCCGAGGCGGGGCGGGTGCTGCGCCCCGGCGGGGTGTTCGTCACCACCGTCGACAAGGACGCCGCGCACGACGTCGGCAGCGACATCGACGCCGTGCTCGCACCGCATCTGACGGACCGCCCCGCGGACTCCTCGGACCGGGTGGCGGCGTACGCGGCGGGCGCGGGCCTGCGGCCGGCCGCCGAGACCCGCTTCACCGGCCACGGCCAGGGCCGCACCCCGCGTGGCTGCGCCGAGGCCCTGCTGGCGGGGCAGTACGCCTCACGCGTCAGCCCGCGCGGCATCACCCCACGGGAACTGGCCTCCCGTCTGGAGCTGCTGCCGGGCCCGGACGTCCCCCGGGCGGAACCGACGTACCGCGTACGCAGTTTCGTACGCGCCTGACGGTTGCGGCCTTCACCTCAGGTCACGGGCAGTTCTCCTCGAACTTCACCGCGGTGAACGAGACGGGCTGACCCGTCAGCGGGGTACCGGCCGCAGGGCTCTGCGTGCACACCTTCCAGTTCGATTCCTGGAGCACCATGCGGCCCTGGGCGGCGTCCTTCACGGAGATGGAGGCGTTGGAGGGAAGGGCCCCGCGGACGACCTTGAGCGACTTACCGGCGAAGTCCGGCATGCTGCCGCCGGCCGCCGGCGGAGCACCGGCATCCTGGGCGGGGCAGCTCTCCTCCAGCTTCACGGAGCCGAAGTCGATGGTCGTGTCCGTGGAGACGGCGGCTCCGCCCGCCGGTGTCTGCGAGCAGACCTTCCAGTTCCGGTCCATGGCCTGGAGGCGCCCGCGGCCCAGTGCGTCATGGGACTTCAGCGAGTGGAACCCAGCGGCCTGGGCCTCGTCCTGTGCGGTCTGGAGTCCCTTGCCCACGAGGACGGGGAGGGTCGCCTTCTCGGCGCCGGAGCCGCCCGGAGCCGCGCCGGACGCGGCGGGGCCGCCGGGGGAGGGCGGCGTGACCTCCTGGCATCCCGTGAGGGCGAGCGTGCCCGCGAAGGCCAGCAGGGTGATGCTCCGGTGTGTGTGCATCTGCCCATGTTCGCGGGGCTGCTGACGCCCCGTGTGGTACGTGACGCATCTGTGACCGCGAAAGCCCCGCATTCGGCGGGGCTTTCGCGCCGTCGGCCGCCCGCGGCCGGTCAGACCGGCTCCAGGCGCCACCACTGCGACGCGGAGTCGGTGTCCTCGCCCTGCCGGGCGCGGCCCTCGGTGTCGGTCTCCAGCAGCAGGCCGCTGATGCACGCGACCAGGGACACCACGCCGGGATCGTCGAGGTGCTCCTCGACGATCCACTCCTGCGCGCCGAAGGCGTTGGCCCGCCACACCTGCACCCTGGCGCCGCCGTCCGTCGAGGCGTTCGCGACGTCGAGGCGCCGGTCGTTGTCCTCGCTCACCACATGGAAGATCCCGCCGCCGCTGTGGACCGGCGAGATCCGCCACCGGCGGGCGGCCACCGGTGCGGGCGGCCCGTCGGGGCCGACCCGCACCCGTGAGGCGCCCTCCAGCTGCAGCACCAGCCCACTGTCGGCGTTGCGGATCCGATAGACCCCTTCGGGGACGTTCACGCGTACGGTTCTCCCGGCTCTCTCAGCTCTCGGTTCTCGGTTCTCCCGGTCTCTCAGACGTCGAAGACGGCCGGGTCCGGACCGATCCGGCCGCCCGCCGGGCCCGCGCCCAGGGCGTCCAGCGCGGCGATGTCGGCGGCGTCCAGCTCGAACCCGAAGACGTCCGCGTTCTCCCGGATGCGCGCCGGGGTCACGGACTTCGGGATCACGACGGTGCCGTGCTGCAGGTGCCAGCGCAGCACCACCTGCGCGGCGCTGCGACCGTGCTTGGCGGCTATCTCGGCCACCGCCGGGAGCGTCAGCAGCTCCTTGCCCTGGCCCAGCGGGGACCAGGCCTCCGTGGCGATCCCGCGCTCGGCGTGCAGCGCGCGCAGCTCGGCCTGCGGGAACAGCGGGTGCAGCTCGATCTGGTTCACCGCCGGGACCAGCGTGCTCGTCGCCGCGAGCCGCTCCAGGTCCGCCGGGCGGAAGTTCGACACGCCGACCGCCTTGGCCCGGCCGCTCGCGGCGATCTCCTCGAACGTCTTCCAGATGGAGACGAAGTCCTCGCGCATCGGGCGCGGCCAGTGGATCAGGTACAGGTCGACGTAGTCGAGACCCAGCCTGCCGAGCGAGTCGTCGAAGGCGCGCAGCACCTCGCCGCGGCCCCACTTCCGCGACGGACCGTTCCACAGCTTGGTGGTGACGAACAGCTCCTCACGCGCCACCCCGGAGGCGGCGACCGCCTTGCCGGTGCCCGCCTCGTTGCGGTAGACGGACGCCGTGTCGATGCTGCGGTAGCCCGCCTCCAGCGCGGCCCCGACGATCCGCTCCGCCTCCGCGTCCGGCACCTGCCAGACCCCGAATCCGAGCTGGGGCATGAGCGTGCCGTTGTTGAGCTTGACGGTGGGGATGGTGGGGACCTGGCTCACGTCTGGTTCGTTCCCTCGGGTCGGCGGTACCGCGTCGTACGAGGGGCCACAACCGGCCCCTCGTACGACGTATTCCCGCCTCCCGGGCGCGGTTCACGCCGCGCCGGGAGAGGTCCCGAGATAGGCCTCCCGTACGAGCGGGTCCGCCCGTACCTCGGCCGCCGTGCCCTCGGCGAGGACCGTCCCGAGGTCCAGTACGACCACCCGTGCGCACAGGTCCATCACGAAGGCCACGTTGTGCTCGACCAGCAGCACGGCGCAGCCCTCCTCCCGTGCCAGCCGCCGCACGACCGCCGCGAGCTGCTCGCGCTCGGGGGCCGACATGCCGGAGGCCGGTTCGTCCAGCAGCAGCACCCGCGGCGGATCGGCCACCGCACGCGCCAGTTCCACCATCCGGGCCTGCCCGACCGGCAGCCCGCCGGCGTACGAGGCCCCGAGCGCCCCGATCCCGCAGTCGGCCAGGACCCGCTCGCCCCGCTCACGGCGTGCCCGCTCCCGGGCCCGCCGGGCCGGGAAGGCGAGGAGATCGGCGGCGAGGCCGCCCCCGCCGCCCCGCCACTCCTGCGCCACGAGCACGTTGTCGGCCACGCTGAGCTGGCCGAACAGCTGTTGGCGCTGGAAGGTCCGGCGCATCCCGTGCCGCGCCCGCCAGACCGGGGAGCGACGGGTGATGTCCACCCCGTCCAGCAGCATCCGCCCCTGGTCCGGCCGCCGGATCCCGGACAGGACGTCGAAGAGCGTGGTCTTCCCGGCCCCGTTCGGCCCGATCAGCCCGCACACCTCGCCCGCCCGGATTCCTAGATCCACCCCGGTCAGCGCCCTGACACCGCCGAACCGCACGCTGACGCCGCTCGCCCGGAGCACGTACCCGCCGCCGCTCATGTCGCCATCCCCAGATAGGCCTCGGTGAGCCGGTCCGCCTCCACCTCGGCCCGCGGGCCGCACCAGGAGACCCTGCCCTGGGAGAGGTAGGCGACGGTGTCCGCGATCCCGAGGACCTCGGCCGCCTTCTCCTCCACCAGCAGCAGCGCGGTCCCGGCGTCGCGGAGCTCGGTGAGCAGCGCGTACACCTCCTCCACCACGCGCGGGGCCAGCCCGAGCGAGGGCTCGTCGGCGATCAGCACCTCCGGGGGCCGCTGCAACAGCGGCGCCAGCGCCAGCATCTGCTGCTCGCCGCCGGACAGGGCCCCCGCGGCCACCCCGCGCCGTTCGCCGAGCCGCGGGAACCGGTCGTAGACGGCGGCCCGGGCGTCGGCCTCCCCCAGGTACAGGGCCAGGTTCTCCTCGATGGTGAGCGACGGGAAGATCCCGCGCCCCTCGGGGGCGAGCAGCACCCCGGCCCGGGAGCGCCGCACGGCTCCGTCACGGGTCGCGTCCCGCCCGCGTACGAGGACCTCGCCGCCGGTGACGGCCAGCGACCCGGCGGCCACCCGGCAGGCGGTGCTCTTCCCGGCCCCGTTGGGCCCGAGCACGGCGAGTATCTCCCCCCTCCGCACGGCGAGGCCGACCCCGTGGAGCACGAGCCCCCCGTCGTATCCGGCGGTCACGGAGCGCAGCTCCAGCGCGGGCACGGACGCGGGCCGTGCGGCGTTCGAGCGCACCGGGCGCGCGGCGTCCGGCCGGGGGCCGGGGACGGAGCCCCCGGTTTCGGGAAGGGGCGGGGCGGGGGAGAGCTCGGCGGGGACCCGGGCCCGCCGCCGGGCGAGCCGCACCGGGACGGCCGCGCAGTACCCGTCCGGATCGTTGGCCAGGGCCAGCCCGGCAAGGCCGAACAGGATCACCGGCAGATGGGCCGACGAGGTCACGTAGTCCGACAGCAGCCGCGGGGCGACGGCGAACACCAGCCCCGCCACCACCGCGTACTGCGGTCGCCGGACACCCGCCGCCACCACGACCGCCAGCCACACCAGCCCCGACATCGCCGTGAAGTCCGTCGCCGTGATCCGGGTGTTGAACGACGCGTACATCACGCCGCCGAAGCCGGCCAGCCCCGCCGACAGCGCGAACAGGACCAGCTTCGTGCGCAGTACGGACACGCCGGAGGCCATCGCGGCCGCCGGGGCCGACCGTACGGCCAGCATCGCCCGCCCCGACGGGGAGCCGCGCAGCGCGCTCAGCCCGGCGGCCACCACGGCGACCAGGACCACCAGGGCCACCCCCAGCGCCCGGTCGTCGGACAGGTCCACCGGCCCGAACACCGGCCGCGGGACCGACCATCCCGAGTCCCCGTTGCGCAGCCACCGCAACTGGAACAGCACCTGGTCGGCCAGGAACGCCAGCGCCAGCGTGGCCAGGGCCAGGGACCGCCCGCCGAGCCGCAGCGCCGGCAGCGCGACCAGCGCCCCCAGCAGGGCGGCGGCGCACGTACCCACCGCCAGCGCCGCCACGAACGGCCAGCCCCGGCTCATCAGCAGTCCGGCCACCAGCGCGGCCCCGGTCACGAACGTGGCCTGGGCCAGCGAAACCATCGACCCCAGCCCGGTCACCACGGTGAAGGACATGAACACCAGCGCGACGGCCAGCCCCTGGGCCAGCAGCCCGCTCCAGAACGGGGTGGTCACGGTGTAGAACGCCACGCACAGCAGCCCGCCGGCGCCTGCCCACACCCCCCACCGCCGCCCCCAGGAGGCCCCGGCCAGATGGTCCACCGGCGGTTCGTCCACGGCCGCGACACCCGCCGTCCGCGCCCGCCGGGTCAGTACCAGCAGGCCCCCGAACAGGATCAGGAAGGGCACCGCCGTACGGAACCCCGTGATGCCCTCGGCGAAGGACGCGTACCCGGCCACCAGGTTCTGCAGTACGCCGAGCCCCAGCCCGCCCGCAAAGGCGAGCGGCACGGACGCGAACCGCCCGATGACCGCCGCCGTCGCCGAGACGAACAGGAACAGGGTGAAGTCGTGCGCGGACAGCCCCAGCAGCGGCGTCGCCAGCACCCCCGCCAGCCCGGCCAGCGCCGACGCGATCATCCAGGCCACCGACGACAGCCGGTCCGCGCTGATCCCGCGCAACTCGGTCAGCGAGCGGTTGTCGACGGCCGCCCGCAGCCGCAGCCCCAGCCGGGTGTGCCGCATCAGCACCCACAGGGCCACCGCCACCACCGCCGTCGCCACCCAGGTGATCAGCTGGTCGGAGTCGATGCCGACGCCCTCCGCGAGCTGCCAGGACCTGGCCGGGCTCGGCCCGACGCCCGGCAGCCCGAACTGGTTCTCGGCGGGTTTCACCGGCGCGCCCGCGTCCGCCAGCAGCTCCACGGCCCACAGCCCGGCGGCCGGCAGGGCCACGAGCAGCCCGATCGTCGCCACGATCTGCGCCGTCTCGCCGACCCGCGCGAGCCGCCGGAACATCAGCCGGTCCAGCCCCCAGCCGAGACCGGGCGCAAGGAAGCACACCACCAGCAGCGCCGCCGGAACGGCCGGCCAGCCCAGGCCGGAGTGCAACTCGTAGAAGGCGAGTGCGCACAGGTAGGCGGTGGCCCCGTGCGCGAAGTTGAACAGCCCGGACGCCGAGTACGACAGCACCAGCCCGGTGGCGAGCAGTGCGTACAGAGCGCCGGAGACCAGGCCGCTCAGCACGAAGACGAGCAGATCCCCCATCGCGTCCCCCGATCCCTAGGTGAAGGGCACGGGTTCGTAGCACTTGAACGGGACGGCGACCTCGTACGTGCCGCCCTTCAGCCGTACGAGCGCCCCGCAGCCGAAGCTGTCCTTCTGCCCCTTGGGCTCCGCCCGGTCGCCGACGAGCGTGCCGGTGTCGGAGAAGTTCTGGGCGGCGGCCTGGAAGGACTCGACGGTCATGTCGCCGCCCGCCTTCCGTGCGATGGACACGAACAGGTCGGCCGCCATGTACCCGGTCATCATGTGCATGCTGAGCGGGACGTCCTGGCCTCCCGACGCGGCCTTCATGTCGGCCTTGAACTGGGCCATCTTCGGGCTGTCCGACTCGAAGGGCTCGAACTGCAGCAGCACGTACACCCCGTCGAGCGCCTGCTTGGTGGCGTCTTTCGCGAGCAGCCCGGGGTCGTAGTCGGTGGGGTCGGAGAGCAGCCCCTTGTAGCCGCTGCGCTTGAGCGCCGTGAACAGCCCGATGTTGTTGGGGGTCTGCATGACGGAGACCACGGCGTCCGGCGCCTTGCCGCCGTTGCCCTCCAGGATCTCCTTCACGTACGCGGACCAGTCGCTCGGCACGGCGGTGGCGGGAACGGAGGCCTTGGCGTAGGAGACCGTGAAACCGGCGCTGGTGAAGCCCTGCTGGAAGGTCCGGATGCCGAACTTCCCGGCGTCGCTGTCGTTCGCGATGACCGCGACGGACTTGCCCCGGGCGCCGCCGAGGACCGCGGCGATGCCTTCGGGCCAGGTCTGGTTGAGGGTGCCGCCGGGGGTGGGGACCAGGCAGCCGTTGAAGCCGTAGATGTACTTGGGCCCGCAGAAGGAGGGCAGCGTGCCCCAGCCGAAGGTGGGGACCTTCTCCTGCTCCAGGAAGTCGGCGCCCGAGAAGGTCACCGAGCTCATCGGGGCGACCGCGAAGACCTTGTCCTGCTGGACGAGTTTGCGGGCGGCCGCCATGTTCTTCGCGGGGTCCTGGCCGTCGTCCTCCGCGCCGAGGTAGTCGATCTTGCGGCCGTTGACGCCCCCCTCGGCGTTGGCTCTCAGGTACCGGGCCTTGGCGCCGAGGTCGGTGTCCTTCTTGCTGTAACCGCTCGCGCTGGTCATCGACACGATGCCGCCGACCTTGACCGAGTCGGCGGTCAGCCCGCGGCGGCTCCCGGGCGTGTCCCCCGCCCCGCCCTTGGCGTTGCCGTTCGTGGAGGCGGAGTTGCAGGCGGAGACGAGCGCGAGGGCCGCCGCCGCGACGGCCAGGGTGCGGATCGGTCGCAACATCTGGAGATCCCCTCCGGTCGAATCCCCGCATTCTGTGCGCGACCTGACGGATCGTCAATATCAATGACAAGGGTGAAGTGGCGAACCGTCAGGTGCGATCGGGGAGGGGAGCGCTCACGACTGGTAGAGGGCCGCGACCTCCGTCGCGTACGCCTTCTCGATCGCCCGGCGCTTGAGCTTCAGGGAAGGGGTCAGCAGCCCCCGCTCCTCCGTGAACTGCTCCCCGAGCACCCGGAAGGTGCGGATCGACTCCGCCTGCGAGACCAGGGTGTTGGCGGCCACGACCGCCCGGCGGACCTCCGCCGTCAGGTCCGCGTCGTGCACCAGGTCCGCCGCGGGCCGCTGCGCCAGGCCGCGCATCGACAGCCAGTGGGCGATCCCCTCCGCGTCCAGGGTGATCAGGGCCGCGATGTACGGCCGGTCGTTGCCCACCAGTACGCACTGTGACACCAGCGGGTGCGAGCGGACCCGCTCCTCCAGCGCGGCCGGCTGGACGCTCTTGCCGTTGGAGGTCACCAGGATCTCCTTCTTGCGGCCGGTGATGATGAGGTAGCCGTCCTCGTCCAGCCGCCCCAGGTCCCCGGTCGCCAGCCACCCGCCGCGCAGGACCGCGTCGGTGGCGGGCGGGTCGTTGAGGTACCCGGCGAAGACGTGGCCGCCGTGCAGCCAGACCTCCCCGTCCTCCGCGATGTGCACCGTGCCGCCGGGGATCGGCGGGCCCACCGTGCCGTACTTCGTCGCCCCCGGCGGATTCGCGGTGGCCGCCGCGGACGACTCGGTCAGGCCGTACCCCTCGAAGATCGTGATCCCGGCGCCGTCGAAGAACAGCCCGAGGCGGCGCGACATCGCGGACCCGCCCGACATGGCGTGCCGTACGCGGCCGCCCATCGCCTCGCGGACCTTGCCGTACACGAGCTTCTCGAAGAGCTGGTGCTCCATCCGCAGCCCGGCCGAGGGGCCGGGGCCGGTGCCGAAGGACTTCTCCTCGCGCGCCTCCGCGTACCGCACGGCCGTCTCCACCGCCCGGTCGAAGGCGCCCGTACGCCCCTCCGCCTCGGCCTTGCGCCGCGCGGCCGCGAAGACCTTCTCGAAGACGTACGGGACCCCGAGCACGAAGGTCGGCCGGAACGCGGCCAGGTCCGGCAGCAGCTCGGCCGCCGCCAGTACGGGCTGGTGCCCGAGCTTGACCCGGGCGCGGACGGCGGCCACCTCCACCATCCGCCCGAAGACGTGCGCCAGTGGCAGGAAGAGCAGGGTGGACGGCTGCTCGCCGGGACCGGCCTGGAAGACGGACTCCCAGCGGCTCGCCATGGTGTCGGCCTCGAACATGAAATTGCCGTGGGTGAGGACGCAGCCCTTGGGGCGGCCGGTGGTGCCCGAGGTGTAGATGACGGTGGCGACCGCGTCCGGGGTCACGGCGCCGCGGTGGCGGTGCACGACGTCCTCGGCGACCCCGCGGCCGTCGGCGACGATGCCGTCCACGGCCCCCGCGTCGAGCTGCCACAGCAGGCGCAGGAGGGGAAGCCGGTCGATGACCGAACCCACCGTCATGGCCTGGTCCTCGTTCTCGACGACGCAGGCCGTGCAGGCGGAGTCGGCCAGGATCCAGTGCACCTGCTCGGCGGAGGAGGTCGGGTAGACGGGGACCGGCTGGGCGCCGATCGCCCACAGGGCGAAGTCGAAGAGGGTCCACTCGTACCGGGTACGGGACATGACGGCGACCCGGTCGCCGAACCGTACGCCCTGGGCCAGCAGGCCCTTGGCGAGCGCGAGCACCTCGGCGGCGAGTTCGGCGGAGGTCACGTCCCGCCAGACCCCGTCCGTCTTGCGGCCCAGCACCACCCGGTCCGGTTCCTCGCGCGCATGCCGGAAGACGACGTCGGCCAGACCGCCGACGGGCGCGTCGGTGACGACGGGTGGGACGGTGATCTCGCGCAAGGGTCCCGCTCCTCTCCGTGCGGCGCGGCGACGCTACCCCACGTCGCAGGGCAGTTGATCAGCCCGCGGATACCTCCACAAGACCTCCTCAGCGACCTTCTCGGCGGCCGGGCCGCGGTCAGGCCGTGCGGCTGAGGCGGTCCGCGCCCGAGAGGACCGCCGAGGCCAGGGCTTCGGCGGGAGCCGAGGCCCGGGACCCGCGCACGAGGGCGAACTCGACCGGCCCGAGCTCCGGCAGCCCGCCGACCCGGACCAGTCCCGGCGGGATCAGCCCGCGGGTGTGCGCCATCACGCCCAGCCCGGCCCGGGCCGCCGCGATCAGACCGCTCAGGCTGCCGCTCGTACAGGCGATCCGCCACGCCCGGCCGTCACGCTCCAGCACCTCCAGCGCCCGCGCCCTGGTGATCCCCGGAGGCGGGAAGACGATCAGCGGAACCGGGCGCTCCGGGTCCACCCGCAGTCCTTCCGCCCCGATCCACACCATCCGGTCCCGCCACACCAGGCGGCCCCGCTCGTCCCCCGGCCCCCGCCGCTTCGCCAGCACCAGGTCCAGGCGTCCCGCGTCCAGCCGTTCGTGCAGCGTCCCCGAGAGCTCCACCGACAGCTCCAGGTCCACCTGGGGATGCTCGTGCCGGAACCCCTCCAGAATCTCCGGCAGCCGCGTCAGCACGAAGTCCTCCGAAGCCCCGAAGCGCAGCCGCCCGCGCAGCCGGGTCCCCGTGAAGAAGGCCGCCGCCCGTTCGTGCGCCTCCAGGATCGTGCGCGCGAAGCCCAGCAGCGCCTCGCCGTCCTCCGTCAGCTCCACGCTGTGCGTGTCCCGGACGAACAGCGGCCGCCCGGTCGCCGCCTCCAGCCTCCGCACGTGCTGGCTGACGGTGGACTGCCGTACGCCGAGCCGCCCGGCGGCCTGGGTGAAGCTCAGCGTCTGGGCCACCGTGAGGAACGTACGCAGCTGGACAGGGTCGTACATACCGCCATGCTAGCCACGCTCATCGGGATGCGTGATGACAGTGAGTGCGGTGTGCGGGTTTCCCGATCACCACCCGCCCACCGAGCATGAACGAGTGAGCACCCTGCACATGCGCCGCCGCCTGCGCCGCCCGCACCTCCCCGCCCGGCTGCCCGTCGACCCGTACGTACTGGCCCTCCTCGGCACCGTCGGCCTCGCCGCCCTGCTCCCCGCCCGCGGCCAGGCCGCCACCGTCGCCGACGGGGCCGCCACCGTGGCCGTGGCCCTGCTCTTCTTCCTCTACGGAGCCAGGCTCTCCACCCGCGAGGCCCTCGACGGCCTGCGCCACTGGCGGCTGCACCTCACCGTGCTCGTCTGCACCTTCCTCCTCTTCCCCCTCCTCGGCCTCGCCGCCCGAGGCCTCGTCCCCACCCTCCTCACGCCCCCGCTCTACAGCGGCCTGCTCTTCCTCTGTCTGGTCCCCTCGACCATCCAGTCCTCCATCGCCTTCACCTCGATCGCCCGCGGCAACGTCCCGGCCGCGATCTGCGCAGGCTCCTTCTCCAGCCTCGCCGGCATCGTCCTCACCCCGCTGCTCGCCGCGGCCCTGCTCGGGAGCAGCGCGGGCGGCTTCTCCCCCGACTCCCTCCTCAAGATCGTTCTCCAGCTGCTGCTGCCCTTCCTCCTCGGACAGCTCCTGCGCCGCTGGGTCGGCGGCTTCCTCGTGCGCAACAGGCAGGTGCTGGGCCGCTTCGACCGCGGCTCGATCCTGCTCGTCGTCTACGCCGCCTTCAGCGCGGGCATGGCCGCCGGCATCTGGCACCAGGTGAGCGTCCCGCGCCTCGGCGCCCTGCTGGCGGTGGAGGCCGTACTGCTCGCCGTGATGCTCCTCGTCAGCTGGTACGGGGCCAGGCGCCTCGGCTTCGGCCGCGCGGACCGCATCGCCATCCAGTTCGCCGGGTCGAAGAAGAGCCTCGCCGCCGGACTCCCCATGGCCAGCGTGCTGTTCGGGGCCCAGGCCGGTCTCGCCGTGCTCCCGCTCATGCTGTTCCACCAGATGCAGCTCATGGTCTGCGCGGTCCTCGCCCGCCGCCGCGCCGCACAGACGGAGCCGGCCGGGCACGGTGAACTCCCCACCGGTCGTGTGGCGGAGGTCTCGTCGGCGGTCCAACACCCCTCCGTGCGGGCCCGGTAACGTTCGGCGGTGACCTGGATACGCCCGCTCGCCGCCCACGCCGAACGCCCCTGCACCCTGGTGGTCTGCCGCGGCTGCTGCTGCGGTGACCCCCGCAAGAACCCCGGCTCCGACCACGCCGGCCAGCTCGCCCGGCTGCGCGAGGCCGCCGAGGCCTCCGGGGGCCGCCTGGCCGTCCGTACGAGCGACTGCCTCGGCCCCTGCGCCCAGGCCAACGTCATCGTGGTCCAGCCCACGACCGAGGCCCGCCGCCGCGGCGCCCGCGCCGCCTGGTTCGGGTGGGCCCTGGACGACACCGCGACCGACGAGATCATCGCCTGGGCCGAATCCGGCGGCCCGGGCACCACCCCGGTCCCGCCCACCCTCGACCTCCACCGCATCGAGCCGCCCGAGCCCGAGCGGGCCCCGAACTCCACCCGCCGCGGCCGCCGGGGCCGCTAGGGCCTGTCGTCCTGGCGGGTGATCCGCTCCTCGCCCGCGTAGATGTTCATGTTCGGGCCCCGCAGGAAGCCGACCAGGGTCAGTCCCGAGTCCAGGGCCAGGTCCACCGCCAGCGAGGACGGCGCCGAGACCGCCGCCAGCACCGGGATGCCCGCCATCACGGCCTTCTGGGCCAGCTCGAAGGAGGCCCGGCCGGACACCAGCAGGACCGCTCCGGCCAGCGGGAGCCGGCCCGCCTGGAGCGCCCGCCCGACGATCTTGTCGACCGCGTTGTGCCGGCCCACGTCCTCGCGTACGTCGAGCAGCTCGCCCTCCGCCGTGAACAGCCCGGCCGCGTGCAGTCCGCCCGTGCGGTCGAAGACCTTCTGGGCCGCGCGCAGCCGGTCCGGCAGCTCGCCGAGGAGATCCGCGGAGATCCGTACCGGGTCGGCGGCCGTCCCCGGGAAGCGGGTCGCCGTACGGACCGCGTCCAGGCTGGCCTTGCCGCACAGGCCGCAGGAGGAGGTGGTGTAGACGTTCCGCTCCAGTGTGATGTCCGGCACCGGGACCCCGGCCGCCAGCTGCACGTTGACCACGTTGTAGGTGTTCGACCCGTCTTCGGTGGCGCCCTCGCAGTAGGTGACGGCCTGGACGTCCGCCGCGGAGGCGAGCACGCCCTCGCTCACGAGGAAGCCCACCGCCAGGGCGAAGTCGTCGCCCGGGGTCCGCATCGTGATCGCCAGCGGCTTGCCGTTCAGCCGTATCTCCAGCGGCTCCTCGGCGACCAGCGTGTCCGGACGGACCCCGGCCACGCCGTTCCGGATCCGGACGACGCGGCGGCGCTCGGTGACCCGTCCCATGGTGATCAGCCCACCCCTTCAGTTCCTGCCGTGCATCCGTCCGAATCCGGCTGCATCCGACAACTTCATTGTCGCGGTTCCGCTTCCCACAGCGTCCCCGGCAGGTGGATCCTCGGGAATCTCCAAATTCCGGTGCCGGAATCCTGTCGGGTCACACGCACACGTACCCATCAGTAGCAGGCAAAGCTGGGTGATCCTGCACTTCCGTACAAAGGGGGACCCCGCCCATGACCGGTTCACGCGTGGTGGCGCTAGGGCACTACCAGCCCGCGAGAGTGCTCACCAACGAGGACCTCGCGGCCATGGTCGACACCACGGACGAGTGGATCCGGTCCCGGGTCGGCATCAAGACGCGCCACATCGCGGGGCCGGACGAACCGGTCGACGAGCTGGCCTTCCACGCCGCGGGCAAGGCCCTGGCCGGCGCCGGCCTGACCCCGGACGACATCGACCTCGTCCTGGTCGCCACCTCCACCGCGATCGACCGCTCGCCCAACATGGCCGCCCGCGTGGCCGCCAAGCTGGGCATGGGCGGCAGCCCCGCCGTGATGGACCTCAACGTCGTCTGCTCGGGCTTCACGCACGCCCTGGCCACCGCGGACCACGCGATCCGGGCCGGCTCCGCCACCCGCGCCCTGGTCATCGGCGCCGACAAGATGGCCGAGATCACCGACTGGAGCGACCGCACCACCTGCGTGCTCACCGGTGACGGCGCGGGCGCGGCCGTGGTCGAGGCCAGCGAGGAGCCGGGCATCGGGCCGGTGCTGTGGGGTTCGGTCCCCGAGATGGGCAACGCCGTCCGGATCGAGGGCTCGCCGCCGGTCTTCGCGCAGGAGGGCCAGTCCGTGTACCGCTGGACCACCAGCCAGCTCCCGCCGCTCGCCCGCAAGGTGTGCGAGAAGGCCGGGGTCCTCCCCGAGGAGCTGGCCGGGGTCGTCCTGCACCAGGCGAACCTGCGGATCATCGAGCCGCTCGCCGCCAAGATCGGCGCCGTCAACGCGGTCGTCGCCCGCGATGTCGTCGACTCCGGCAACACCTCGGCTGCCAGCATCCCGATGGCGCTGTCCAAGCTGGTGCAGCGCGGCGAGATCCCGACCGGCGCTCCCGTCCTGCTCTTCGGCTTCGGCGGCAACCTCTCCTACGCGGGGCAGGTCATCCACTGCCCGTGACCCCGGCGGCGCGTGCCCGGTGACGTACCCGACGGCCGCAGCGAGACGATCCGTCTCGCTGCGGCCGTCGGTGCATGCGTGCAGGTCAGCACGGCGTTGCGGACGGCGGCCGGTCGGATAAGTGGTCGGAGCCCCGCCGATCCTTTGCTATTGTTGTCCATGTCGCCGCGGGAAACCGGGGCCGACCACCTAGTCCGGGTGGCGGAATGGCAGACGCGCTAGCTTGAGGTGCTAGTGCCCTTTATCGGGCGTGGGGGTTCAAGTCCCCCCTCGGACACAGATCGGCGAGGGCCGTGACTCCAGGAGTCACGGCCCTCGCCGTTTGCGTTGCGCCGCGGGCGCCGCGGGCGCGCCGGGCCTCCCGGCGGAACGGCCATGGCCGGATCCGTATCTGCGGCATCATGGTCTTGGAACGGGCCAGGGGGAGCAACGTGTCGCAGGACGAACCACGCAACAGCATCGCGATCGTCGGGCGCTACCGGCTTGAGAAGCGGCTGGGCAGGGGCGGCATGGGCACCGTCTGGCGGGCCTCCGACGAACTGCTCGGACGCTCCGTCGCCGTCAAGGAACTCCACGTGGGGGACGGTACGCAGTCCGCGGGCGCCCTGCGTGAGGCGCGTACGGTGGCGCAGATCAAGCACCCCCACGTCGTCGTGGTCCACGACGTCGTGGAGCAGGACGGGCACCCGTACATCGTCATGGAACTCGTCGAAGGCAGCTCGCTCGCCGACCGGCTCGCCGCCGACGGTCCGCTGGACCACGGCGAGACCGCCCGCACGGGGCTCGCCCTGCTCGGCGCCCTGAGCGCGGCACACGCCCGCGGAGTGCTCCACCGGGACATCAAGCCGGCCAACGTGCTGATGGAAGCGGGAACCGGCCGGGTGGTGCTCACCGACTTCGGCATCGCCCGCCTCGCCGGCTCCACCACCATCAGTGAGACCGGGGCCTTCATCGGCTCACCCGAGTACACCTCGCCCGAGCGGATGCAGGGCGCCGCCGCAGGCCCCGCATCCGACCTGTGGTCCCTCGGCGTGCTGCTGTGTGCCGCATTGACCGGCGAGTCGCCCTTCCACCGCGATTCGCTCGGCGGAGTCCTGCACGCCGTCGTGTCCGCCGAGATCCGGCCGCCGGCTCAGGCGGGGCCGCTGCTGCCACTGATCCAGGGTCTGCTGGAACGCGACCCGGAGCGGCGGCTGGGGGCGGCGGAGGCCGAGCGGCTGCTGTCGGCGTACGTGACCACCGGCGCCGTCCCGCTGCTCGACCGGCCCCTCGGCCCGAACCCGACGGCGGGGACCGCCACCGAGGCCCCGACCACTCCCCACCCGCCCGGCTACTCGCCGACCGAGCGCGTAGGCCGGCCCGGCGACCGCGCGCCGGGACCGGCCGGGAAGTTCCGGCCGTCTGTTCGCCTCGGGCTGCTCGCGGCCCTCGTCGTGGCGGCCGTCGCGGGCGGAGTGAGCGCGGCGTCCCTGCTCGGCGACCGTACGGACGGCCGGGCGCAGGAGCCTGCGCGGAGCGCCCCCGCCTCACCCGCCACCGCCTCACCCACCCCTGCCTCACCCGCCACCGCCTCACCCGCCACCGACAAGGCCGTCGCGCAGTCCCCGGCGGCGTCGCCGCCCGCGCCCGGGAGCGCCGCGTCCGCCAAGCCCGTGCCCCCCGGGTACCGGACCGTCACCGACGTACAGGGCTTCTCCCTCGCCGTGCCGAAGGGTTTCCAGCGCACCACCGACGACCAGCGGGTCTTCTACGTCTCCGAGGACGGGGCGATCCGGATCGGCATCAAGGTGAAGCCGTCTGCGCCCGGCGGCCCGCTCGCCGCGATGCGGCTCTCGGACGCCGAGGGCCCGGCCACCAACCCCGGGTTCCGCGACCACTCGGTCGTCGCGACGACGCACAACGGACTGCCCGCCGCGCTGTGGGAGTTCACCTGGGACGGCTTCACCCGTGCCGAAGGCGCCCGGCACACCTTCGACCTCTGCTGGGACGAGAACGGCCTCCTGCACGACGTCTGGGTGTCCGCTCCCGTCAGCCGGCTCGCCGAGGCCAGGAGCCACTTCGACGCGGCCCTGGACTCCTTCGTCCCCGGCGGGTCCTGATCACGGCGCCGGGCACCCCGGCCCGGCCGCCTCACGTGCCCAGCACCACCAGGCCCCTCGGGGCGGTCAGGGTGCCCGGGGCGACCTGGGTGAAGGTGTGGGGGAGGGACAGGCACGGCCGGCCGGTGTCCGGGAGGGCGTCGAAGAGGTAGGCCGCCGCGGACGTGGTGTCGCTGACCAGGTGGGGGCCGCGGGCCGAGGCCGTGGTGTCCGTGAGCGGGGTGCGGAACAGGCGCCGGAGGTGACGCAGGGTCTCCGGGGTGAGGGGGGCCCGCGTCGGCCGGGGCGGGCACTGCGGCTCCCGCTCCGGCCGCGTGGACGCGGAAGGGTACGGGGGCTCGGCGGCGGCGGTGGTCTCGGGCTCGGACGGGTTCGGGGCAGCCGGCGTGTCCGGGGGGATCTCACCCGTCAGGAGCAGGGCGAGGAGCACCGGAACGGCCTTGCGGCGCAAGGCCTCGGTGGCCGAGTGCAGGCGAGGGGCATGGACCGCGGGCAGGGACAGCGCGAGGCTCCCGGCGGCGTCGCCGGTGGCGATCGGCACCGCCGAGCAGACGACCCCCGGCGAGTACTCCAGCAGGTCGAAGACGGGCGCGCCCGGGGCCAACGCGTCCAGCGCGGTGAACAGGGCCCGGCTGTCGGTGATGGTCCGCGGAGTCAGCCGCGCGGGCCGGTGCCGGGCCACGTGGTCGGCCCTGCGGTCGTGGTCGAGCTGGGTCAGCAGGCACTTGCCGACCGCGCTGGCGTGCGCGGCGGCCCGGAAGTCCACCCACTCCCGCACCGGCGGGGTCCCGGGACCGTCCGCCATCTGCGTGATCCGGACCTCGCCCTCCGCGTACCGGCTCAGGTACACCGCCGCGCCCGCGCTGTCCCGGGCCAGTGCCAGCGTGCGCTGGAGCTGGCCCGCCAGGCCGCTGCCGCCGGGGGCCGCGAGCCGGTCCAGGGCCGGTCCGCGCGCGTACACCCCCGTGCCGGGGCGGTACGCGTACTCCTCCTCGCACAGCATCGACAGCAGGGGACCGAGTTCTTCCTCGGCGAGCCCCGACTTCCGGGCGAGCTGGGCGGCCCGCACCCCCAGGGGATGCCGCTCCAGGACCTGTACGACGGCCAGCGCGCGCCGGGCCTCCGACAGGGCCTGGCCGGTCCCGGCCTGGACGACGGTCCCGCGGGCCGCCGCCGTCAGCGCCGGGTGGCGCAGCGGGCCGGGCGCGAGGCGCGGTACGGGAACGGCCGCCGGCGCTGCTGCCATGGGGGCCACGGCGCCGGTGACCGCGGCCGCCGACGGCTGGAACGCGGCCAGTATCCCGGGCAGCCCGGGCCTGGGCAGCGGCACCGGTCCCAGGTCGGCATCGTCGAGCTGGTCGACGTACCGCAGGACGGCCGCCTGCGCGCACAGCCGCACCTCCCGCAGATCCCGCCGGCCGGCGGGCCGGAAGCCGCGACGGCCCAGTTCGCGCGCCCAGTGCCGGGCGTCGTGGTACTCACCGCGGCGGGAGTGGTCGAGGAAGAGGCAGTACGCGGCATCGGCGGTCCCCGGACCGGCCCAGCCCGCGGCGAACTGCCACCAGAACCGGGCGCCTTCGCGCAGCCCGGCCAGGTACAGCAGAGAGCCGAAGACGACGGCGCCGGCCAGGTCGGTGTGCCGGGAGGCGAGGAAGGAGACGAGCTGCGCCTCGGCCTTCGGGGCGCACACGGAGGCCAGGCAGGCGGCCTTGAGGTCGCGGCGGGCGCGTTCGGCGTCGAGCGGGCAGTCGCGCGCCGGGTCGCTCCAGCCGGACGCGGACCGGCGCCGGGCGCGGTGGCCGGCGGCGGGTGCCGGCGGGGTGGCGCGCAGCAGCCGGGCCTCGGCCGCGCCCAGGTCGTAGTGCGGGTAGCGGTCGCGGACGCCCGCCCGGGCGAGGAACTCGGCCAGGGCGCGGGGGGCTCCGCCGCCGTCCTGCGGCTGCTGCCGTTCGCGGTGCCTCATGATTCGGCTGATTCGTCTGATCCGGCGGACTCGGCGGACTTGGCGGACTCGGTGTATTCGGGTGGGTCGACGGAGGCGTCGAGGAGCCGGGCGAGGCGCCGGTTGGCCTGGCCGAGGTACGAGCGGACCGTGGCCTCATCGACGCCCATCACGGAGGCGGCCTCGCCGGGGGAGCACTGGAGCCCGTACCGCAGCAGTACGGCGTCGCGCTGCCGCTCGGCGAGCCGGGACACGGCGGAGTAGAAGCGGATGGTGTCGGTCAGCACCTCGTACCGGTCGGCGTGGGCGTCCCTGAGGGCGGCTTCGAAGGCGCTGATGTCCATCGGCCGGGGCTGCCGCTGCCAGGGGTGGCGCGGCCGCAGCCGCCGGTCGGCCAGGCAGTGCTTGAGCAGGGTCCACGCGTAGGCGTCCAGGCGGTCCATGTGGAGCATCCGGAGCCACTCGCCCATGATCGAGTCGAAGGTGGCGTCAACGGCCTGCTCGGCCGCCGTGTCGGAACCGAGCTGCAGGTACGCGAAGCGCATGTACGCGGGTCGCCGATTGGCGTGGAAGGCCCAGTACGAAAGGCGCGCCGTCGGGCTCCACTGGCTCATCGGTGTCGGCCGCCGGCGCCGGCTCGGCAGCCCCACGGCCCCTCCGGACTCCTCCGGTCCGCCATCGCTCACCGTTCCACCCCATCCCCTGTGCGCGGTGTACAGGAAAGCAGCGAGGGCGCATTCGGAGGGCGCATAGAAGAAACCTGGGAACAATGCGTCGGCGATGATCGACTCGTGATCGATGTCGACCGCACGGCGGTCCAGCCGGCACGTATGCATATGACCGCCGCCCGTGCCGTCCGGCCGACGGTCGGGTGCGCGGCGGACCGGCTGTAGCATGGGCCCGATCGCGAGGGCCGTGACGAAGAGGTCACTGTCCTCGCTTTTGCGTTACTCCCACCCATGAACAAATGCGGCGCGTGGCCTTTCGGCGGTTCGATACGATGAACCTCATTCACAGTCCGTCACGTCACGTGGTACCGCACACATGAAATGGAGCATCCGAGGATGGCTCGACACCTGATCACCAGCGCGCTTCCGTACATCAACGGGATCAAGCACCTGGGCAACATGGTCGGGTCGATGCTTCCGGCGGATGTGTACTCCCGGTACCTCCGCCAGCGCGGCCACGACGTCCTCTACATCTGCGCCACCGACGAGCACGGCACCCCCGCCGAGCTCGCCGCCAAGGAGGCCGGCATCTCGGTCGCCGAGTTCTGCGCGCAGGCCCACGACGCCCAGAAGGCGGTCTACGACGGCTTCGAGCTGTCCTTCGACTACTTCGGCCGCAGCTCCTCCGCGCAGAACCGCGAGATCACCCAGCACTTCGCCCGCAAGCTCCAGGCGAACGGCTTCATCGAGGAGCGGGCGATCCGGCAGGTCTACTCGCCGGTCGACGGCCGCTTCCTGCCGGACCGCTACGTCGAGGGCACCTGCCCGCACTGCGGCTACGACAAGGCCCGCGGCGACCAGTGCGAGAACTGCACCCGCGTCCTGGACCCCACGGACCTGATCGAGCCCCGCTCGGCCATCTCCGGCTCCACCGAGCTGGAGGTCCGCGAGACCAAGCACCTCTTCCTGCTGCAGTCCAAGCTCCAGCACGAGGTCGAGGCCTGGGTCGCGCGGCACGAGGCGGAGTGGCCGCAGCTGGCGTCCTCCATCGCCCGCAAGTGGCTGACCGAGGGCCTGCACGACCGCGCCATCACCCGTGACCTCGACTGGGGCGTCCCGGTTCCGGCCGACACCTGGCCCGAGCTGGCCGCCGAGGGCAAGGTCTTCTACGTCTGGTTCGACGCGCCGATCGAGTACATCGGCTCGACCAAGGAGTGGTCGGACCTGGACCCGGCGAACCGCGACTACAAGTCGTGGTGGTACGAGGCCGAGGACGTCCGCTACACCCAGTTCATGGCCAAGGACAACGTCCCGTTCCACACGGTGATGTTCCCCGCCACCGAGCTGGCCACCCGCGAGCCGTGGAAGAAGGTCGACTACGTCAAGGCCTTCAACTGGCTGACGTACTACGGCGGCAAGTTCTCCACCTCGCAGAAGCGCGGCGTCTTCACCGACCAGGCGCTGGAGATCCTCCCGGCCGACTTCTGGCGCTACTTCCTCATCGCGAACGCGCCCGAGTCCGACGACTCGTCCTTCACGTGGGAGCACTTCGCCGCCACGGTCAACAAGGACCTCGGCGGCACCCTCGGCAACTTCGTCAACCGCGTACTGACCTTCTCCCGCAAGAAGTTCGGCGACGAGGTCCCCGCCGGCAGCCCCGCCGGCGAGGTCGAGGCGAAGCTGGGCGAGCAGATCGCCGAGCTGCTGGCCGAGTACGAGGGCCACATGGAGTCGCTCCAGTACCGCAAGGCCGCGGCCGCGCTGCGCGCCCTGTGGTCGGCCGGAAACGCGTACCTCGACGAGAAGGCCCCCTGGCTGGAGGTCAAGACCGACCTGGAGGGCGCGGCGCTCACCCTGCGCACCGCGATGAACCTGATCCACCTCTACTCGGTGGTCTCCGAGCCGTTCATCCCGGCCTCGGCGCGCGCCATGCGCTCCGCCTTCGACCTCGCCGGCGACACGGCGACGTGGATCACCCCGGAGCAGGCCAAGTCCCTGGACGCGGTCCCGGCCGGCACGCCGTTCACGGTGCCGCCGGTGCTGTTCGCGCGGGTCACCGAGGAGGACCTGGAGTCCTACCGCGAGCGGTTCGGCGGTTCGCCGGAGGCGTGAGGCCCGGCGTGACAACTGCGTGAGGGGCGCGACCGGTTGACGGTCGCGCCCCTTTCGCGTGCCTGCGGGGGGGGGGGGGTAGGGAAAACCCCACCGCGAAGTGTCCACCTGGGCGTGCAGACCCGACGGGACCGCGCGGCTGGAATGGACCCATGACCCTTTCCCGTACCGCCCGGTGTACCGCGGGCTGGCTCCTCGCGGCCGCCTGGGCGCTGTCCTTCCCGCTCCTGTCCTCGCTGGGGCCGCACCGGCTGTGGGGCTGGTGCGCGGCCGCCGGGTACCTCGGCGCCGCCGGAGCCACCGCCCTCGGCCACCGCCGCGCGGCGCTCACCGCCGCTCTGCTCGGCGCCGTCGCCGTACCGCTCCTGTGGCTGGTCCTGACCGGGCGGGGGCAGTCGGAGGTGATGGTCGTCGAACGGTCCGGGCGGCTCCTGCTGGAGTCCGGCCGGCTCTACGTCGACCAGCCCGTGCGGGTCGAGGAGTACACGCCGTACCTGCCGGGCATGGCGCTGCTCGGCATCCCGCGCGCGCTGCTCGGCGGCGGAGACGGCTGGGCCGCCCGGCTGCTGGGCGACGCCCGTATCTGGTGCGCGGCGGGCCTGTTCGGCGGCCTGTGGGCCGGCCGACGGCTGCTCGGCGCGACCCGGCCGGCGCTGCTTCCCGTACTGGTGGCCTCGCCGGTGGTGGCGCTGCCCCTCGCGGTGAGCGGGGTGGACCTGCCGCTGGCCGGGCTGTGCTGCCTGGCCCTCTCGGCCGCCGGAGCCGGGCGGCCGGTCCTGGCGGGGCTGCCCTCGCCGGGGCGTGCGCCCTGAAGTGGACGGCGCTGCCCGCGGTGGCGGTGGCGGTGGCCCTGCTCGCGGCCTGCCGGGGCCGGCGGGCGGCGGTGCGCTGCGGGCTGGCCGCGGCCGGCGGGACGGCCCTGCTGGTCCTGCCGAGCGCGCTGCTCCAGCCGGGCGAGCTGTGGCGCCAGGTGTTCGCCTATCCCACCGGGCGCGCGGAGGTCGCGACGCCGGCGAGCAGCCCGCTGCCCGGCCACCTGCTGGCCGAACTCGGCCAGTGGGGCTGGTACGCGGCAGTGGGTCTGCTGATGCTGGGAGGCGTCGCGGTGGCCGTGTCGCTGCTGGTCCGGCCGCCGCGCACGGTGGTGGCGGCGGCCGACCGCCTCGCGATCGGCCTCACGACGGCCTTCCTGCTGGCCCCGGCGGGCCGCTTCGGCTACCTGGCGCTGCCGGTGCTGCTGACCGTCTGGGCCCGCTCGGTGGAGCCCTCCGGTCGCGCCCGGACCCCGGCTGCCTCCCGCGTCGTGGCCGGCTCCCGCCCGGCGCGGACGGTGGTGACGCCCACGCGTTAGCCGGTCTCGGCCCCGCGCAGATGGGCCAGGACCGCCAGCACCCGGCGGTTGCCCTCCGTGGCGTCCAGGTCGAGCTTCGTGAAGATGCTGGAGGCGTGCTTGACCACGGCGGCCTCGGAGATGAAGAGCCGGCCCGCCAGGGCCTGGTTGTTGAGGCCCTCCGCCATCAGGGTCAGGACCTCCCGCTCGCGCGGGGTGAGGCGGGCCAGCGGGCGGTCCTGCGATCGGCTGCCGAGCAGGACCCGCACCACCTCGGGGTCGATGACCGTCTGCCCCTCCGCGACGCGCCGCAGGGCGTCGAGGAACTCGGTGACCTCGCCCACCCGGTCCTTGAGCAGATAGCCGAGTCCGGCCGCCGAGGCGCCCGTGAACAGCTGGGTCGCGTACGCCGTGGCCACGTACTGCGAGAGCACGAGCACGGGCAACGAGGCGTCACGGGAGCGGAGTTCGAGCGCGGCCCGCAGCCCCTCGTCGCGGAATCCCGGCGGCATCCGTACATCGGTGACCACGGCGTCCGGCCGCTCCGCCGCCACGGCCCGCACGAGTTCCTCCGCGTCGCCGACGGCGGCGAGGACCTGGTGGCCGCCGCGGGTGAGCAGTTCCGCCAGCCCCGCGCGCAGCAGGACGGAGTCCTCGGCGAGGATCAGCCGGAGCACGGGACCTCCACACGGAGTTCGGTCGGTCCGCCCACCGGACTGGACACCACCAGCCTGCCCTTCAACATCGCCACCCTGTCCGCGAGACCCGCCAGGCCCGCTCCCGCGCCGGGATCGGCCCCGCCGCGGCCGTCGTCGGTGACGCAGAGAGTGAGCCGGTCGTTCTCGACCCTACCGGCGACGGCCACGCACGTGGCGCCGCTGTGCTTCGCGGCGTTGGCCAGCGCCTCCGTGACGGTGAAGTACGCCGTGATCTCCACGGAGTCGGCCAGCCGCGGTACGTCGAGGTCCACGGTCACCGGTACGGGATGCCGCAGCGCCACCTCGGCCACGGCGGCCGCGAGCCCGTGGTCGGTGAGCACCTGCGGGTGGATGCCCCGTACGAGGTCGCGCAGTTGCTCCAGCGCCACCTTGGCCTCGCCGCGGCCCCGGGCCACCAGCGCGGCGGCGCCCGCGGCCCCGGGAAGTCCGCGCAGCTCCATCTCGGCGAGGCCCAGGGTCATGCTGAGCGCGACCAGCTGCTGCTGCGCCCCGTCGTGCAGATCCCGCTCGATGCGCCGCCGTTCGGCTTCGAAGGCGTCGACCAGGCGCACCCGGGAGCGGGTGAGTTCCAGTACCCGGGCGTCCTCCTCGCGCGGCCCGAGCAGCAGACGGACGGTCTTCACCTGCGCCCCGGTGAGCAGGGCTCCCGCGTACGCCGCCACGACCAGCCCGATCAGTCCCGCCGCCGTGCCGCCCAGGGCCTCCAGCGGGCCGGAGACGGCCCTGCCGGGGATCAGCATCACCGGCTCCGGGGCGAGGGCCCAGACGACGACCGGGCTCGCGACCAGGATCAGGGAGAACGCGAGCAGCGCGACCACCCCGAAGCCCGCCGCCCCGAAGACCGGCCCGAGCAGGACGGCGTACCCGAACTCCCGCCGGGTGGCCCGCTCCTTCAGCCGTGTCCGCAGCCAGGCCGCGGGGCCCGCCCCGGCGAGGGAGGTGTGCGGATCGCCGACCGGCACCGGATCGACCCACCGCAGCCGCCATCGCTCCAGCGCCCCGAGCGGTACCGCGCCGGAAGCGGCGCAGAGCAGGAGCAGCAGCCCGATCCCGGCCACGGCCAGTACCACGCCCAGCCCGACGAGGACCACGAGCGCGACCAGTACGGCGTATCCGAGGGTGGATCCGGCCGCCAGATACCCCCAGCACCGCCAGGGCCACCACGAGCCGAGGAACCGCAGGGGCCGCCGCATCACCGCCCAGACGGCGACCGGGGCCTGGTCGGCCGGGCTCTGGAGGGTGGTGGAGGCAGACACACGCCCCAGCCTAGGACGCTGGCGTCGCACCATCGCGCCCGGGGCCCGGGGCGCGGGCCCCGGGCGCGGTGGCGTGGCGAACTGGGCCGAACGGGTGAACGATGTCAGAGGGGGCGTGTTCGCCCCTCTTCGATCCGGTACGCGCGATGCTCCGAGGAGGTCGTGATGGACGTCCTTGTACTGATCGGCCGCCTGCTGTTCGTCGTCCTCTTCCTCGCCTCCGGGACGGCGCACCTGACCAAGACCCGGCAGATGGCCGGGTACACCGCTTCCCGCGGGGTGCCCATGCCCGTCGCGGCCACGGTCGTCAGCGGTGTGGTCATGCTGGCGGGCGCGGTCAGCGTGGCGGTCGGGCTGTGGGCCGACCTCGGGGCCCTGGCGCTGGCGGCCTTCTCCTTCTCGGTGGCCGTGCTGATGCACCGGTTCTGGAAGGAGAGCGACCCGCAGGCGCAGATGATGGAGCAGACGCAGTTCCTCAAGGACACGGCCCTCGGCGGCGCGGCCCTGGTGATGTTCGCGTTCTTCGCCTACGCGGGCCACGACCTGGGGCTCATGGTCACCGGCCCGGCCCTCTCGATCAGCTGACGGGACCTCCGGTCGCGGCGCGGCCCGGAGCCGGCGCCCGCGTTCAACGACAGGTGACGGCCGGCCGCACCAGGCAGTCCTCGAAGAAGCCGAAGCAGCGCAGGTGGTAGGAGCGTGCCGCGTGGCCCAGGCTGATGTTGTGGCCCGCCCCCGGCTGCCGGTCGACGGTCACGTGCGGGGCATCGGTGAGCCGCGATCTCAGCTCGGCGAGCGCGTCCCGGTCGTACCGCCACCACGGCTCGTGCTCGGCGAAGGTGAACCGTACGGGCACGCGGACGCGGCCCGCGGCATCGCGGAAGACCTCGGGCCAGCGGGCGATGTCCGCCTGCTCCCGGGCCGGCACGGGGCCGACGATCGAGCCGCAGGTGGCGAAGGTGTTCGGCGGGTAGAGCCGCAGCGGCCCCCAGCTGCGCCGGCCGCCCCGGGACGCGCCCTCGCCGGTGAAGGCGTCGGGCGCGTAGCGGTGGCCGCAGCCGGAGATCTCCAGGCCGAGCAGGTCGGGCCAGGCGTGGTCGGCGGCGGTGAGCAGCGCGACCTTGCCGCCGAACGAGTGGGCGAGGAGGAACAGGCCGGCCCCGGTCTGCTCCCGGGCGGCGAAGTCGCGCACCGCGGCGGCGAGGGTGGCTGCCTGCTCGGTGACGGACTGCCCTTCGGGCAGCGCGGCCGCGGACTGTCCGTAGCCGGGCCGGTCGACGGCCAGGACCGTATAACCGAGCCGGGCACCGAGGGTGAGTAAGGAGAGGTCGGGATGGGCCTGGCCGTCGAAATAGCCGGAGTTCATGCCCGCCCCGTGCACCGCGACCACCGTGGCCCGCGGCGGGCCCTCGGACGGTTCGCGGAGCAGCGCGGACAGGGGAGTGCCGGCGGCGTCCAGGGTGATCCGGCGCACGCCCCGCGACAGGTCGGCGGGCGCGGTGCTCATGCGGGGGCCGCCATGACGGGGCGGCGCGTGTCGAGAGCGGTCGGCCCGGAGCCGACGTTGATGACGTGCGTGTCCACGGGCTCATCCTCCGCTCCGATTGTCGTATGCGCGTAGTGACGCGCCGGAGCGCCGGTGCGGACCCGGTGGTGCGCGGCGCCCCGCTCGGTCGCGGCCCGCGCGGCGGCCCGGGCGGCCGATGGCTTGAAGTCGCCCCTCGGTCATGGATCTTGACCTGTCTGCCGCGTATCGAAGCAGGGCCCTGATCGTTTCTTCAGCCGTAACCCTCATATGTGCTGCGGAATCGGGAGGACACGCGGTGACCGCATGGCAGTACCTCGCCGGGGCGGGTCTGGTGGCGGCGCTCTGCCCGCTGCACGGTCACGTGGCGGTCGCGGGTGACGGCGACGGCCGCGGTGCCCGGGTCGACGTGTGCGTGCCCGGAGGGCAGCCGGGCCGGCCCGTGTTCCGGCCGCCCTCGGTACGGCCGGGCGTGCCCGGGGCCGACCGGCCCACCGTGCACCACCCGGGGCGGCCCCCCGAGCCGCCCGTCGCCGCCCCGGCCGCAGGCCCGGGCGGCGTCCCGTCCGCCGCCGACCCGCCGGAGCGGGCGCGGCCGCCGGAGCGGCTGGAGCCCCCGAGCCCGGCGGGACCCGCCGCGGAGGCCGGGGCCGGGGGGACGGAGCCGCCGGAGCCCGCGCTGGCTGCCGGGCCCGTGACCGGTCCGGATCCGGCGGACGCACCCGCCCCGCCCCGGCTCAGGGCCGCCGCCGCGCCCGCTAGCGCCTTCCACGTGCGCCCGTACCGCTCGGTGGCCCTGGAGCGGCGCCGTCCGGGCGGGATGTCCACCGTGATGCTCATGGTCGTGGTCACCACCCCGGCCGTACTCGCCGCCGCCGCCCTTCGTCCGCGCTCCAAGAGCCGCGGCTGACCGCCGCCGCACAACCCCTGCTGAACCACCCGCTGAACCACCCGCTGAACCACCCGCTGAACCGCCCACTGATCCACCCGACGATCCACAAGGGGAGAATCCTCGTGTCCGAATGGCTGGTCCTGGCCATTGCCATGGCGCTCGTCTGCGCCGTCGTCCTCGCCATCACCGCGATCCGGCACCGCCGGGTCGCCGATGACGAGGACACCAGCGAAACCCCCGACGTCATCGAGTACATGACGATGATGGTGGGCGTGGTCTACGCGATCGTGCTGGGCCTGGCCATCGCCGGCGTCTGGGAGGCGCGCGGTGCCGCCGAGGACAGCGTGCGCCGGGAGGCCCAGGCGCTGTACGAGGTCACGCAGCGCGCCGACGTCTACCCCGCCGCCGTCCGTGACCGGATCCGTGGCGAGGTGAACGCGTACGTCTCGCACACGGTCGCGGTGGACTGGCCGCTGCTGACCTCCGGGGAAGGCGCGTCGGCCGGGGGCGCCCAGCTGCTCGGCAAGCTGCGCAGCGACGTCACCCACCAGAGCCCGGCGAACGAGCTGCAGGCGCAGGCCTACCAGCCGCTGCTGGACCACATCGCCACCGCCGACGACGCCCGCCACTCGCGGACGCAGAGTTCCGAATCCACCCTGCCCAGCGTGGTGTGGTTCGGGCTGCTCGTGGGCGGGGTGGTCACGGTCGGACTGATCTTCACCCTGCAGATCCGCCGTTCCGGGCGGGAGCTGCTGCTGGCCGGGCTGTTCAGCGCGCTGATCGTGTTCCTGCTGTTCATGGTCTGGAGCTTCGACGCGCCCTTCGGGCGGAACGGCAACGACTCCGCGGGGCCCTTCCAGGACCTCTTCCCGACGACGTCGGTGGCCGCGGCCCGCTAGGACTACGCGGACCCGGACGCGGCCCCGGACGCGGACCCGGACCCGGACCCGGACGCGGCCCCGGACACCGGCCCGGATCCGGACAGCGCGGCCCGCTCCCGGACCGCCCGCACCACCGGCGAATGCCGCAGGGCGTGGGAGATCCGCAGCAGGTCGCGCGGTCCGTCGGCGGTGTCGAGCACGGTCTCCTCGCCCTCGCCGATGACCTTGCCCTCGGGGTCCGCCGAGCGCGCCCGCACGGCGGCCGCGACCATGGCGGCGTCGGCGACCGCGCGGGCGCCGGGCTCGTCGGCCCCGTCCGCGACGGCGCGCTCGTAGGCGCCGTCGCGCAGGCTCCGGTCGAAGTACGGGCCGAGGTGCAGGAATCCGTCGTGGATGTCCGACTCGCGCTGGATCACGCGCAGTTCGGCGGCGGACCACCAGGCCATCTGCACGGACGGGGTGCCGGGGGGCGCGGCGATCTGCACCTCCTGCCAGAGCGAGCCGAGCTTCCGGTAGGTCGTCCAGGTCTCCCAGTTGTCCGACAGCCGCTGGCAGACGAGGGGGAGGACGAAGCCGATCGCGCTGATCAGCGCTCCCACGGAGGCCAGCGGCGGGGCGACGAGCGTACTGAGGAAGTCCAGGTCGTGGCCGGTCCAGCGGGCGACGACGGCGGACATCTTGGTGGCGTCGTAGCTGAGGTTGAACATGTAGCCCGCGACGATGATCATCAGGCCGACCCGCAGCCAGCCGCGCACCTGGAGCGACCAGCGCCAGCACATGGCCACCATCACCACCGCGGCCACGTTGTGCGCCACGAGGTAGAGGGCGATCATCTCGCGGATGTACGGCGTGTTCGCGTAGTAGGTGTCCAGGTCGCGAAGCCGCTCGACGGGGGCGTCACCCAGGGCGAAGAGCACGATCAGGGCCACGACCACGACGCTGTAGCCGAGGATCCAGCGCTGCGAGACGCGGCGGGTCTCCTCCGGCGGGCCACCCCGCCAGTTGACCACCAGGACCAGGCAGGAGGCGCTGAACGCGGTGATCAGGCAGTACACCAGCGGTGCCGAGATGTTCGGCACCCCGGTCCATCGGTTGACATCCGCGATGGTGGGCGGGGCGGCGAAGGCGAAGACGGCTCCGGCCAGCATCAGCAGCGCGCAGACCGAGCGGAGCAGTGGATCCCGCCAGTTGTTGCGCAGGGCCGGCAGCTTGAAGGCGAGTGAGACCGCCATCGCCGCTGCCGGTATGTAGTAGTCCTGGCCGTTCAACGATCGTTCCTGTGCCCCCGGTAGCCCAGCGCGGCCTCGATCCGGCCCGCCAAATGGTCGCGCTGTGCCGGGGCGCGGTGGCTCGCCGACCCGGCGAGCCAGGTCCGGCAGCGGCTGCCCAGCAGTAAGCCGAAGGTCTCGGCCTCGGTCTCCTCCCGTACGTCGGCACGTGTGCGCGCGGCGACCCGGCGCACCGTCTCGCCGATGTCGGCCTCGTCGGACAGCAGCCGGGCGGCGACCGCGGCGCCGTCGACGTGGTGGCTGCAGTGACCGGCTTTCATGTGCCACAACTCGTGGCCCAGGATCACCAGTTGGTGGTCGGGCGCGGTGCGCTCCTCGATGACCACGAGATCGCGGTCCGCCATGTCGAGCCACAAGCCGCTGGCCGTCCCCGGCGGGAACGAGGCCATCCGGAAGTCCACCCGCCGGCCCCGGTGCCTGCTCATGCCCTCGCAGAGGGCGGCGTAGAGGTCCACGGGCTCCACGGGGGCGGTCAGCCGGATCCCGGCCACCAGCTCCCCGCACAACCGCCGCTGCTCTCTGCCTATGCTCACCGTTCTCCCCGTCGGCGTGGATCCGGATCAGGATTCAAGGATCAGACCCAGACTTTCGACTGGGTCAGGATTCATTCGGTTTCACGCTCTCGAGAAGCATGTCCAGCCATTCGGTCACCTTGTCCCGGTGCTTGTCGCTGGGCAGTTGGGCGGCCCGCCAGGCGATGCCCCGGACGCCGTGGTTCTGCAGGAGTCTTGCCAGCGGATCCCCGGCCGAAGCGGCCGCGGCCGGTACGGTTTCCCGCGCCCGGCCCGCGAAATCCTGGAGCAGCTGCTGCTCGGTCCGCTGGAGCGCGTCGGTGAGGGCGTCGGCGTCGTGGGCGGTGAGGAACCCTGCGTGCACCCCGAAGAAGCGCTGGATCGCGTCACAATGCTCCATGGTGGGGCGGCGGTCGCCGTTGATCAGGGCGCCTGCCTGCTGCCGGGACATCCCCGCGCCGTCCGCGATCTCCTGCTGCGTGTAGCGGCGGCCGTTGGGTTTGACCCGTGTGCGCCGGAGCAGGTCGAGGCGCTGGAGGAAGCGGGTCTGCAGATCGGGCTCGCCGGCGGGTCTGCCGTCGAGCAGGATCCTGACCACGTCCGTGGGCACGCCGGAGGCCTCGGAGAGGCGTCGCAGGTCGAAGACCTGGTTCAGGTCGCGGCCCATTTTGCCCGCGAGTTCGGCGACACGCGTGACGGTGGCGGCCAGGGGTGCGTGGGCCACCGCGACGGGAGCCGGGAAGCCGTCTGTCACCAGTGGTTCTCCTAGATCGCGCGAAGTCGGTTCGGGCAGAGCCCGGGCACATGGTCGGCTTCTGGAATCTAGCCGTTCCGGCCGAGAAGGGCTAGAACGTGCCACAGCTGTGGCGGGAATGAGCTGTCAAGAGGCTGGAATTGCCACAATAGTTGACACTCGAATGAAGTCGGTAGCAGGATCGCCACACGGAAATGAAGATCCAGACCGTGAGGAGGGGGAGCTCTCGGTGCCACATCTCGCAGCGGTGGGCCCGTCCGATGGCCTCGCCCGAGCCGGTGAGGAGCGCCTGGCGGGCGATGAGTCCGCACGCGGCGCCGTGCGGTCGGAGCGACGCAAGGAGATTTTGCGCCAGCGTCGCGAGGAGCTGGGGCTGAGCCAGGAGGATGTCGCCGCCCGGCTGCGCATCAGCGTGCGTGCGTACGGAAACTGGGAACGCGGCCTCGTCAAGGAGTGGACGGACCGCAAACTGCTCGCCCTCGCCCAGGCGTTGGAAATGAGCGAGCGGCAGTGCTTCTGGCTGTTCCGCGTCATGGTCGACCGCGACCCGCCGCCCACGTGGCGGGCTGCCGAGGAGAACCGGCTGCCGCAGGACCCCGCCCAGCGCGACTACCTGTGCGACTACGCGGCCCTCATGGAATCCGTTCCCTACCCGAGCTTCCTGGTGGACCACCGCTGGGACGTCGCGCTCACCAACTCGGCCTTCGACCAGCTCTTCCAGTCCGTCAGGCCGCACCCGACGGCACTGCCGGACGACAACTTCCTGCGCTTCGTGCTGTTCCACCCGGACGCCGCGGCCGTGCTGGAGGACCACGAACCGGCCTGGTGCGTACCGCTGCTGGCCCAGTTCGCCACCGCGCTCGCCGCGGCCCCGGAGGACGAGGGACTGCGCAGCATCCGCCAGGAGGTGGCCCGCGACCCGTTCATGGAAGCGGCCTACCGGTACGGGGTCCCGCACTGGCTGAGCATGCGCGGAGCCGAGGCCGCCGAACAGGACGGGGCGGTACGGACCGTACGCCACCCCGACCCGCGCAGGGGGCTGGTGCGCTGCCGGATGGTGGCCGAGACCAGCCGGATGCTCGACGCGATGGGGCTGACCCGGATCACCCTGATCCTCTCCGCCCCGCAGGGCGCGCCCGCGGGTCCCGTCCCGGGCACCGGGCCCGGCCGGCAGCAGGGCGCCGCCAGACTGCGTGCCGTGCCGCCGCTGGGGGAGTGAGCGGCCGGGGGAGACTGGTTCCCTGACTCCACGGACGAAGGGCGGTAGGGGCGTGCGGCTGACGATCCTCGGCGGGGGCGGTTTCCGGGTACCGCTGGTCTACGGAGCACTGCTCGCGGACCATGCCGAGGGCCGGGTCACCCACGTGACGCTGTACGACGAGGACACCGGGCGGCTCGCCGCCATGGCCCGGGTGCTCGCGGACCAGGCGGCTGCCGCCGGAGTACCGGACGCCCCGGCCGTCACGGCCACCGGGGACCTCGACGAGGCCCTGCGCGGCGCCGATTTCGTCTTCTCCGCCATCCGTGTCGGCGGTCTGGAAGGACGGGCTGCCGACGAGCGGATCGCCCTGGCCGAAGGTGTGCTCGGCCAGGAGACGGTGGGCGCGGGCGGGATCGCGTACGGCCTGCGGACCGTGCCGGTGGCCCGTGAGCTCGCGCGCAGGATCGCCCGCAGCGCCCCCGAGGCATGGGTCATCAACTTCACCAACCCGGCCGGGCTGGTCACGGAGGCGATGGCCGAGGAGCTCGGCGAGCGGGTGATCGGCATCTGCGACTCGCCCGTGGGGCTCGGCCGGCGCATCGCCCGGCTGCTGGGGGCCAGGCCGCAGGAGGCGTGGATCGACTACGTCGGCCTCAACCACCTGGGCTGGGTGCGCGGGCTGCGCGTCGGCGGCCGCGACGAACTGCCCCGGCTGCTGGCCGACACCGAGGCGCTGGAGTCCTTCGAGGAGGGGCGCCTCTTCGGGGCCGAGTGGCTGCGCTCGCTCGGCGCGATCCCGAACGAGTACCTGCACTACTACTACTTCAACCGTGACACCGTACGGGCCTACCAGGAGGCCGAGCAGACGCGCGGGGCCTTCCTGCGCGACCAACAGCGCGGGTTCTACGCCGAGGCCGGCCGCCCCGGGCAGCCGGCCGGGGCGGCGCTGGCCGCCTGGGACCGGACCCGGGCCGAGCGGGAGGCCACGTACATGGCCGAGAACCGTGAGGCGGCGGGCGTCGGGGAGCGTGACGAGAGCGACCTGGAGTCGGGCGGCTACGAACAGGTGGCGCTCGCGCTGATGCGGGCCATCGCCCGGGACGAGCGGGCCACGCTGATCCTCAACGTCCGCAACGGTCCCACGCTGTCGGTCCTCGACGCCGGCGCGGTCATCGAGGTGCCCTGCCTGGTCGACGCGAACGGCGCCCACCCGGTGGGCGTCGCCCCGCTGCCGCTGCACGCGGTGGGACTGGTGACGGCGGTCAAGGCCGTCGAGCGGGAGATCCTGGCGGCCGCCGCGAGCGGCTCGCGGGCGACCGCGGTGAAGGCCTTCGCCCTGCATCCGCTGGTGGACTCGGTGGGGGTGGCGCGGCGGCTGCTCGACGGGTACGCGGCGGAGCACCCGGGGCTGGCCTACCTGCGCTGACTTCCGGTGCGCGGTTACCCCGTACGGCTCAGCGCCGCATGCGGTGGGGCGGGGGCGCTGTGACAGTGCGAAGGTGACCACTGCCCCCGTCGTCGCCGCCGCGCCACCCGTGCTCGACCGGCGGCGGCGGAACATCATCTTCGGCACGATCATGCTCGGCGTGCTGCTCGCGGCGCTCGACCAGACGATCGTGGGTACCGCCCTGCCCACGATCGTGGCGGATCTGGGCGGCGGGGACCACATGTCGTGGGTGGTGACCTCCTACCTGCTCGCGGAGACCGTGGCGACGGTGCTGGTGGGCAAGTTCGGTGACCTCTTCGGCCGAAAACTGATCTTCCAGATCTCCGCCATCGTCTTCATCAGCGGCTCCTTCCTGTGCGGCCTGTCGAGCAACATGACGTTCCTGATCGTGTGGCGCGGCGTCCAGGGCGTCGGGGCCGGCGGCCTGATGGTCACCGCCATGGCGTTGATCGCCGATGTGGTGCCCCTGCGCGAACGCGGTAAGTACCAGGGCATGATCGGCGCCGTCTTCGGCGTCGCCACCGTGATCGGCCCGCTGCTCGGCGGGTTCTTCACCGACCAGCTGAGCTGGCGGTGGTGCTTCTACGTCAACGTTCCGATCGCCATCCTCGTCGTCGTCGCGGCCGCCCGGACGATCCCGGCGGTGCGGGCCTCGGGCAAGCCGGTCATCGACTACCTGGGCATCACCCTCGTCGCGATCGGCGCGAGCGCGCTGATCCTGGCCACCAGCTGGGGCGGGAACGAGTACGCGTGGACCTCGCCCGTGATCATCGGCCTGTTCGCGGGCGGTGCGCTCGCACTGGCCCTGTTCTGCGTGGCCGAGACACGGGCCGCGCAGCCGATGCTGCCGATGCGGCTCTTCCGCAATCCGGTCTTCTCGGTGTGCTCCGTGCTGAGCTTCGTCGTCGGGTTCGCGATGCTCGGCGCGTTGACGTTCCTGCCGACCTACCTGCAGTACGTCGACGGGGATTCGGCCACCGTCTCGGGCGTCCGGACCCTGCCCATGGTCTTCGGGCTGCTGCTCGCCTCCGTCTTCAGCGGCAACGTCACCAGCAAGACCGGCAAGTACCGGATCTTCCCGATCGTGGGCAACGCCGTCATGGGCGTCGGCCTGTACCTGTTGTCGCGGATGGAGCCGGGGACCAGCGCCTGGCTGGAGTCGCTGTACATGTTCGTGCTCGGTACGGGCATCGGCCTGTCCATGCAGGTGCTGACGATCGCCGTGCAGAACACCGTCGACTACGCGGACCTCGGCACGGCCACCTCCGGGGTCACCTTCTTCCGTACGCTCGGCAGCGCCTTCGGGACGGCGGTCTTCGGGACGATCTACGCGAACACCCTGGGGCCCGAACTGAAGGCGGCCGTCGTGCAGGCGGCGCGGCTCACCGGAGAGGACCCGGCGCGCCTCGCCGAGGCCGCGTCGAGCCCGGGCGGTGTCCACGGCCTCGGCCCGGTGGCCGCGGGCCCCGTGATCGACGCGTACGCGGAGGCCCTGCACACGGTGTTCCTGTGGACCGTGCCGGTGGCGGTGGTCGGCTTCGTCGTGGCGCTCTTCCTCAAGCAGGTGCCGCTGCGCGACACCGCCCGCGCCGGGTCCACGGACATGGGCGACGGTTTCGGCTCCCCGGCCACGGCCTCCGGGGATTCGGCCAAACTGCTGGAGCTGGCGGTCGGCAAACTCGTACGGAACATGGGGCCGAAGACGGCGCGCGCGATCGTCGAGAACTCCGACACCCGGCTGGACATCGGTGGCGCGTGGGCGGTGATGCAGGTGGACATGATGACCCGGACGGTGGGCCACGCAGGCCTGGGCCTGATCGCCGGCCGCCGCTCCGTGCCGCCCGAGGTGCTGCTCCCCGTCTTCGACCGGATGGTGGACGAGGGGTTCCTCGGCAGTGCGAACGGCTACTTCACGCTCACCCCGGCCGGGCAGCGGGAGGCCGGTGTCATCTCGGCGGCATGGGCGCAGTGGCTCGGCAACGAGCTGGAGAAGGACCGCGGGCGGCCGAGGAGCGCCGAACTGCGGGTGGCGGCCGACGCGATCGCGAAGCGGCTGCTGGCGGAGGACCTGCGCGAGGGCAACTTCGCGCCGAAGGCGGTGGTGTAGGGGCGTTCGGATGCCGTGCCAGGTCTCCGTGGCGGACGGCGGGACGCCGTCGCTTCCACAGGCCCCCGGCTTTACAGGGCGCCGCTTCTAGAGGGCGCCGCCGGTCGCGGTCGGGTAGTCGTACGAGGGCACGTGCGGCAGCGACGTGAGGTCCGGGCGCCACGTGCGCAGGACGGCCGCCGACGGGGGGTAGAGGTCCGCGGGGATCTCGGCCGGGGCGAACCACTCCCAGCGGGCGATCTTGTGGGGCTCGGTGACGGCGGGGACTCCGACGGCCGTCGTGGTCACCGCGGCGGCCGTCAGCCGGGTCATGCCGGACTTCGCGTCGATCTGGACGGAGAGCACCCGGATCGCCTCGGGTTCCGCCCGCAGGTCCGTCTCCTCGGCGAGCTCCCGGGCGGCAGCCTGCTCGAAGCCCTCCCCGGGGTCGACCTTGCCGCCGGGCAGCTCCCAGCGGCCGTCGTGCGCCTGGCCGAGCAGGACCCGGCCGTCCGGGCCGACCACGACCAGGCCGACGCCGACGACGGCGTTCGGCTGCGGGACGGCCCGTTCGGGGCGTTCGCCGGTGGTGCTCATGTACGTCCTTCCGATGAGGTGGTGGGTCTGGCGCGGATGTGGATCCGCTCGCCCTGGGGGCCGAAGAGGCTGAGGAACTCCGCCGCCCGCGGGCCCGGGTTGAAGAAGGCGTGCGGGGTGCGCGTGTCGAACTCGGCGGCCTCCCCGGGGCCGAGGACGAGGTCGTGCTCGCCCAGCAGCAGACGGACGCGCCCGGACAGCACGTACAGCCACTCGTAGCCCTCGTGGACCCGGAGCTCCGGCAGCGGCGGTGTGCCCTCGACGGGCGGGATGATCTGCTTGAAGGCGCGCACCCCGCCGAAATCGCGGGTCAGCGGCACGTAGGTGTGGCCGTGCCGGACGAAGGGGCGCGGGCGGACCCGGGGGTCCCCGGTCTCCGGTGCGCCGACCAGTTCGTCGAGCGCCACCCGGTGCGCCCTGGCCAGTGGGAGCAGCAGTTCCAGTGTCGGCCTGCGCTGCCCGGATTCGAGCCGGGAGAGGGTGGAGAGCGAGATTCCGGTGGCCTCGCTGAGCTGGGCCAGCGTGGTGCCGCGCTGCTGGCGCAGGGCGCGCAGGCGCGGTCCCACGGCCGTCAGCACGCCCGCGAGTTCCTCGTCCTGCTCTTCGATGGCCATGACCCCATTTGCCGCTTCGGCAAGAGCATTTGTCAAGCGGGGCCGGCGGGCGGACCCTCGCAGGCATGGACAACGCAAAGGACAACTCGTTCGACGTGGTGGTCGTGGGCGGTGGGGCGGCCGGGCTCGCCGGGGCGCTGACCCTGGCCCGGGCCCGCCGCTCGGTGCTGGTGATCGACTCCGGCAGCCCGCGCAACGCACCCGCCGCGCGCATGCACGGATACCTCGGCCACGACGGAGCGAGCCCGGCCGGACTCCTGGCCGGGGGGCGCGCGGAGGTGACCGGCTACGGCGGGGAGATCCGGCCGGGCACGGTCGTCGCCGCGGACCGGCTGCCCGAAGGGGGTCTGCTGGTCCGCTGCGGGGACGGCACGACCGTCCGGGCACGCCGGCTGCTGGTCGCCACCGGGCTGGTGGACGAGCTCCCCGCCGTCCCGGGGCTCCGGGCGCGCTGGGGGCGGGACGTGCTGCACTGCCCGTACTGCCACGGCTGGGAGGTCCGGGACCAGCCGGTCGCGGTGCTGGCCGACGGCCCCCTCGCCGTGCACCAGGCTGGGCTGTGGCGGCACTGGAGTGCGCGGACCACCCTGCTGTCGCACACCTGGCCGCTCACCGCCGAGGACCGGGAGGTGCTGGCCGCCCGGGGCGTCGAGGTGGTCGAAGGCGAGGTGACCGGCCTCGTCGTCGACGAGGACCGGCTGGCCGGGGTGACCCTGGCCGGCGGAGGCGAGCGGCGGTGCCGGGCGCTCGTGGTGGCGCCCCGGTTCACCGCCCGCTCCGGCGTCCTGACCGGACTGGGCCTGCCCGTGACCACCCTGGAACGGGACGGCCACCCCATCGGCACCTGCGTCGACTCCGACCCGGCGACCGGTGCCACCGCCCTCCCGGGCGTCTGGGCGGCGGGCAATGTCACCGCTCCGACGGAGCAGGTGGCGGGCGCGGCCGCGTACGGGGTCCGCGCGGCCGTCGCCATCAACGCCGACCTGATCGAGGAGGAGACCCGGCGGGCGGTCGAGGCGTACCGCGTGGGTGAGTGAGTGAGCGCGTGAGCCGGTGAGCGCGTGACGGGTGACCGGGTGACCGCGGGTGGCGGTGGCGTGGTGCTGAACCGGCGGTGAGCGGCCCCGAACCGCCGGACTTCCGACACCCGTACGGGTTTCGGCCAGGTTCCGTCCGCGCAGGCTCTGGGCGGTCTGATCGTCGTACCGTTCAGCGGCTCAGGGGGGCGCAATGGCACACGTACTGGTCATCGGCGGAGGTGTCGGAGGGGCGGCCACCGCCCTGCTCGCGGCGCGGCAAGGACACACGGCGGAGCTGTTCGAGCGCGACACGCGGGCCCCGGGTACCGCGCTCGATCGCGATTTCTTCGGCTGGCGGCGGCCGACCGTACCGCAGGCGACGCAGCCGCATGCCCTGCTGGGCGCGGCGCGGGGCGTCCTGCGGGACGAACTGCCAGACGTCCACCAGGAGATGCTCCGGCTCGGCGCCCGCGAGCGGCACGAGCTGGACTGGTTCGACGTACGGCCGCCCGCGCGACCCGGCGACGAGGACCTCGTCATGCTCCAGGCCCGGCGCATCGTCCTGGAGAGCGCGCTGGCCACCGCCCTGCGCGCCGAACCGGGCGTCGTCGCGCGGTACGGGGAGCCGGTCACCGGGCTGCTCACGGAGCCCGGGGTCCGGGTGACGGGAGTGATCACGGAGGCCGGGAGTTACGAGGGGGACCTCGTCGTGGACGCGGGCGGCCGGCGCGGAGGCGTCGAGCGCTGGCTGACCGCGGCGGGGTGCCGCCCGCCGGTCGTGGAACGGCACCGCACGGGTCTCGCGTACTTCTGCCGCTGGTACCGGCTGCCCGAGGGCATGGACGAGGGGCCGCGCCGGCCCTGGGCGGTGACGGGCGGCGCCTTCGCCGGGTGCGCGGTCTTCCCGGCCGACAACCGGCTCTTCGCCGTGACGCTGTTCGTGCACACCGCGGACACCACGCGTTCGGCGCTGCGCGACACCGCCGTCTTCGAGGCCGCCGCCCGTTCCTTCCCGCCCGGCGCGGCCTGGCTGGCACTGGGCGCCGAGCCGCTGTCGGAGGTACTGGCCACCGCGAGCCTGGACAACCGGTGGAGCGCGCTCGCCGACGAGCGCGGGCCGGTGGTGAGCGGGCTGGTGCCCGTCGGGGACGCGATCACGCACACCAACCCCACGCTCGGACAGGGCACCTCGCTGGCGCTGTGGGCCGCGCGCAGGGTGGCCCGTACGGCGCACCGGGACCCGGGATCCGAGGCGTTCGCCGAGGGCCACCACGCCTGGGCGGTGCGCACCCTGAAGCCGTGGTTCGACTTCCAGGTCGTCGCCGACGAGGCCATCGGGGAGCGGTTCGCGACCCGGGCCGTGCGTGCGGGGACGGCACGGGACGTGGCCGCGCTGTTCGAATGCGCGCTGGAGGATCCGGAGGTGATGCGGGCGCGGGCCAGGGTCCGGCACCTGGCCGAGCCGCCGGAGCGGGCGTACGCGGATCCGGCGGTCCGGGAGCGGGTGGCGCGCTGGCTGGCCGCGCGGCCGGAGTACGCGCCGAACGCGGTGGGGCCGGACCGGGCGGAGTGGGAGAAGCTGACCTCGGGGTGAGGGGGGCGGGGCGGGGCGGTCAGCCGGTCAGCCGGCCGGCGGGGGGCCGAGCACCTCGGCGAGGTCGTAGCGGACCACTTCCTCCAACTGGGCGTAGGTGCAGCTCTCCGGCGCCCGGTCGGGCCGCCAGCGGGCGAACTGGGCCGTGTGCCGGAACCGGTCGCCCTCCATGTGGTCGTACTTCACCTCGATGACCCGCTCGGGGCGCAGCGGTACCCAGGACAGGTCCTTCTTCCCGGTCCAGCGGCTCGTCGCGCCGGGCAGCCGGGCGCTCTCGTGGGCGGACTCCTCGGCCCAGGCGGCCCACGGGTGGCCCCCGGGGTCCGGCATGCGCAGCGGTTCGAGCTCCTCGACGAGCTCGGCCCGGCGCTTCATGGGGAAGGCGGCGCACACGCCGACGTGCTGGAGGGCGCCGTGGCCGTCGTAGAGGCCGAGCAGCAGCGATCCGATGATCGGACCGCTCTTGTGGAAACGGAAACCCGCGAGGACCACGTCGGCCGTACGCTCGTGTTTGATCTTGTACATGAGGCGCGCGTCGGGCCGGTAGGGGAGATCGAGGGGCTTGGCGATGACCCCGTCGAGCCCGGCGCCCTCGAATCGCTCGAACCACTCCTGCGCGAGGGCGGGGTCGGTGGTCGCGGGCGCGAGGTGAACGGGGGGCCGGGCGGTGGAGAGGGACCGGGCGAGGGCGTGGCGGCGGTCGGTGAGCGGGGTGTCGAGGAGCGCCTCGTCGCCGAGGGCGAGCAGATCGAAGGCGACGAAGCTGGCGGGGGTCGTTTCGGCGAGCAGTTTCACGCGCGAAGCAGCGGGGTGGATCCGTTCGGTCAGCCGGTCGAAGTCGAGGCGCCCGCCATGAACGATCACGATCTCGCCGTCCATGACGCAGCGCGGGGGCAGGTTCTCCTTCAGGGCCGCCGCCAGTTCGGGAAAGTACCGGGTCAGGGACTTGCCCGTGCGGCTGCCGATCTCGATCTCGTCGCCGTCGCGGTGCACGATGGCGCGGAAGCCGTCCCACTTGGCCTCGTACTGCATGCCCGGCGGGATCCTGGCCACGGACTTGGCGAGCATCGGCTTCACGGGCGGCATCACCGGCAGATCCATGTCTCCGATTCTGCGGTGGTGCGTCCGGCCCCGCCCGGTGTGCGGGTCCGGCCGGGCCCGCCTACCGTGGCGCACATGGGTGCTGCAGGTAATGCGATCGAGCTCGACGCGGGCGGGCGGACGGTGCGCCTGTCCAGCCCGGACAAGGTCTACTTCCCGGAGCGCGGCCTCACCAAGCGGGACGTGGCCGAGTACTACCTGGCGGTCGCGGACGGCATCACGCGGGCCCTGCGCAACCGGCCGACGACGCTGGAGCGGTACCCGGACGGGGTGGGGGGCGAGTCCTTCTTCCAGAAGCGGGCGCCGAAGAACCTTCCCGACTGGATCCCGACCGCCCACATCGCCTTCCCGAGCGGCCGCAGCGCGGACGAGATCTGCCCGACCGAGCCGGCCGCCGTGCTGTGGGCCGCCAACCTGGGCTGCCTCACCTTCCACCCCTGGCCCGTACGGCGCGAGGACACCGACCGGCCCGACGAGCTGCGCATCGACCTCGATCCGCAGCCGGGCACCGACTACCACCACGCGGTGGCCGCCGCGCACGAGCTGCGCGCCCTGCTGGAGGAGCTGGGACTGCGGGGCTGGCCGAAGACCTCGGGCGGCCGCGGCCTGCACGTCTTCGTCCCGATCGCGCCGCGCTGGACCTTCACCGAGGTCCGCAGGTGCGCCATCGCCCTCGGCCGGGAACTGGAGCGCCGCATGCCGGGCAAGGTCACGACGGCCTGGTGGAAGGAGGAGCGGGGCGAGCGGATCTTCGTCGACTACAACCAGACGGCGCGCGACCGCACGATCGCCTCCGCCTACTCCGTCCGCCCCCGCCCGCACGCCCCGGTGTCGGCGCCGCTGCGCTGGGAGGAGGTGGACGACGCGGAGCCGCGCGACTTCGACATCGTGACCATGCCGGCCCGCTTCGCCGAACTGGGCGACCTGCACGCCGAGATGGACGACCACGCCTTCACGCTGGACGCCGTACTCGAACTCGCCGCCCGCGACGAGCACGAGCACGGCCTGGGGGACATGCCCTACCCTCCGGACTACCCGAAGATGCCGGGGGAACCGAAGCGGGTCCAGCCGAGCCGGGCGAAGCGAGAGGACTGAACCGGGCGGGGCGCGTCAGCCGGGATTCGGGGCGGTCGGCTTGTGTCCGGGGTACACGTGGTCCGGACTGACGATGCTGGTGATCGCCTCGCCGAACAGGGTGCTGGGCTCCTGGCCGTCGTGCGGGACGTCGGTGTTGAGGAGGACCACCATGGTCGCCTGGGCCTCCGGCAGATAGACGGTCAGCGTCTCGTACCCGGGCAGTGAGCCGTTGTGGCCGATCCAGCCCTGGATGTTGAAGATGCCGAGCCCGTAACCGGCGCCGGGAATGCCGACCGAGGTGGTCTTCAGCCGCTCGGCCTGGGTCGCGGGCGTCAGCAGCGTGCCGGTGGCGAGGGTCCGTGCCCAACTGCGCAGGTCCTGGAGGTCGGAGATCATCGCTCCGGCGGCCCAGGCCCAGGTCGGGTCCCAGTTGGTCGCGTTCACGATCTTGCCCGAGTCCGACTGGTCGGTGTAACCCTGCGCGTGCGGCAGGGGGAACTCGGCCCCGACCGGGAAGAGCGTGTGGCGCAGACCGGCCGGCTGCAGGACGTCCCGTCCGATCACCTCGCGGAGCGGCCGACCGGTGATCTTCTCGACCACCAGACCGAGCAGGATCAGGTTGGTGTTGGAGTACTGCCACTTCGCGCCCGGTGCGAACTGCACGGGGTGCGCGAAGGAGTAGCCGAGCAACTGCTGTGGTGTGAAGGGCTTGTCGGGGTTGGCTTCGAACGCCTTGATGAAGCCGTTGTCATCGGTGTAATTGAACAGTCCGCTGCGCATGCCGGCGAGTTGGCGCAGGGTGATGCGGTCCCCGTTCGGAACTCCGGCGATGTACTTGCCGATGGGGTCGTCCAGGCCGACCTTGCCCTGGTCGACCAGTTGGAGGAGGGCGGTCACGGTGAACGTCTTCGTCTCACTGCCGATGCGAATGCGGAAATCGCTCTGCATGGGAGCGCCGGTCGCCTTGTCCGCGACCCCGAAGTTCCTCACGTAACTGCCCTTGCCGGGGGCCCACAGCCCCACGGTGACGCCCGGCACATGGGCCTCGCGCAGGACCTGGAGGATGGCGGCGTCCAGCTGGGCCGCGACGGCCGGAGTGAGCTGCTTGAACTCCGTGTCGCCGTCCGGGGAGGGGGTGGGGGAGGCGGCGGCGGGGGCGAACCACCCCTGGGCGGGCGCTCCGTAGGCGGAGCCAGCGACGGCCGGGGCGATGAGCAGACCTGCGGCGGCGGTGGCCACGCAGGCCCGGCGAAGCCGTATGTACGTCGACCTCACGGCATGCCTCCTGTTGTTCCTGTCGTACGAGGATCAAGGAAAGCGGTGGGACAAGCGTAGGTCCGCGTCATCAGGGGCGCGATCAGGGATCAAAACAACACGAACGATCGTGCCAATTTCTCTGCACCGCTGGGCGGCGACGGCGACCGTTCGCGGCGACGGTGGGGGCGGCCGGCACGTCCTGGTCGCGGCCTCGGCCGGCGGCGCAGCCCGGCCGGGTCAGGAAGGGGAGTTGAAGACGGGCGGCCGGTCCGGGAGCTCCTCCGGAGCGGCCGCCACCGCCCGGAGCCGGTCGAGGATGCCGCGGCCGGCGCGCTCGTACGCCGCCGGGTCCTCGTGCAGGACGGAGTGCGCGTTGGCCAGCTCCATCAGGGCGATCACCTCGAAGGCGAGCTGGGGAACGTCCGCGGGGTCGAACCCGTCCCGGAGCCCGCCCGCCAGCCGGGCCTCTTCGAGGACCCGCTCGACGTAACGCGTCCAGTCGGAGCGCACCTTGGCGATCTCGTCGCGTACGGGGCCGGGGCGGGCGTCGAACTCCGCGGAGGCTCCGCAGAAGAAGCATCCGCCGGGGAAGACGCGGCGCCCGGAGTAGCCGAGCCACAGCTCGCACACCCGCCACACCTTGGCGAGCCCTGCGGGGTCCTCGCGCACGGGCCGGACGACCTGCTCGACGAACACGTCCACGGCGGCGCGGACGGTCGCGAGCTGAAGGTCCTCCTTGGAGCCGAAGAGAGCGAACACGCCGCTCTTGCTCAGGCCGAGGTCCGCGGCGATCTTCCCCAGGGACAGGCCTTCGAGGCCGTCCACGGAGGCGATGCCCACCGTCCGGTCGAGAACCGTCCGTCGCGTCCGGTTGCCGCGTTCCACGCGTCCGTCTGCCATCTCCCCATCTTATCGAACGGACGGTCGTTCACTCTGTGGAGCGGGCGCCGGGCCGCTGTCAGTGGCGGGTGCCATGCTCGGAAGAGAGAGGACATGGATCGGACAGGACGGGACAGCGGAAGGGGTGCGGACCATGCTCACCACGGACTACAAGGACGGCTCCCCGAACTGGGTGGACCTCGGTACGCCGGACGTCGCCGCCGCAGCGGAGTTCTACGCGGGACTGTTCGGCTGGGACTTCCAGGCTGGTGGCGAGGAGGTCGGTGGATACGGGATGTTCCACCTCGGCGGCAAGACGGTCGCGGGCGGCATGACGGTCCCGGCGGACCAGGGCCCGTGCGCCTGGCAGGTGTACTTCCAGACCTCCGACGCGGACGCGACGGCGGCGGCCGTGGTCAAGGCGGGCGGTTCGGTGACCTTCGAGCCGATGGATGTCCTGGACTTCGGCCGGATGGCGATATTCGCCGATCCGGAGGGAGTGGGCTTCGGGGTGTGGCAGCCCAGGAAGAACAGCGGCCTGGGCGCGGTGACGGAGGTGGGCTCCCTGTGCTGGACGGAGCTGTACACGGGCGACGTGGCCCGGGCGGCCGAGTTCTACCACGGGGTGCTCGGCTGGGAGATCGGCGAGACGTTCGAGGGCGGTTCGTACACGATGGCCAAGCCGGCCGGCACGACGGAGCAGGCCTCCTTCGGCGGTCTGGTCCCGATCTCGTCGGATCCGGTGGAGGACGCCGAACGGCCCTACTGGACGCCGTACTTCGAGGTGGCCGATTGTGATGCGACGGCGGCGAAGGCGGAGGAGTCGGGCGGCAAGGTCCGCCTCACCCCGGAGTTGATGGAGGGGGTCGGCCGTTTCGCCAAGCTGCAGGATCCCTTCGGGGCGCGATTCGCGGTCATAGCCAGCGTGCCGACGGTGGGCGGATGACAGGGTGTTGATCGCCCGTTGATCGGACGTCCATCGGCGGCGGCCAGTATCACCGGCATGTCGATGAACACCACCACCACCACTGCAACTGCTTGGTACGACCTCGCCCTGTGCGCCCAGACGGGCCCGGGCTTCTTCTTCCCCGAGCCCGGCTCTTCGCTGCGCGACGCGAAGCGGCTGTGCGGGGCGTGCGAGGGGCGGGCGGCGTGCCTGGAGTACGCCCTGGCCAATGACGAACGCTTCGGCGTCTGGGGCGGCCTCTCCGAGTCCGAACGCCACGCCCTGCGCTCGCGCCGCAGCTGATCAGGTCCGCGTACCCTTGCCGCTGCGCCGCACCAGCCCCACCCGCAGGGCGAGCTCGAACCCCTCACCGCCGCACTCCTCACGACGCGGCGTGTGGGGTACGACCCGCACGGGGTAGTGCCCTCCGACGGGCGACACGACCCCACCGAAGCGGGGATCCCCGGCGAACCAGATCCGGTCGGGGCGGTTGTTCTCCAGTTCCGCCACGGGGAACGGGATGGTGCGGAAGGTGCCCGTGAGGTCATCCCCGAATGTGATGGCGATGGTGGCGGGGCTTCCTGTTGCCCTCCGCGGGAACCGGCAGGGCAGCTGCCGCCATGGATATGCCTGAAGAATGTCGGCGACGCGGTGTCGCCGAAAGTAGGTGATCACGACCCAGGGCAGGAAGGGTGCCACGAGCACGGTGATCAGTGCGAACCCGGTTGTGGCATGAGGTACATGGCCGACGCAGCCGAGGGCGACCACGGGAGGAACGCCGAGGCTCAGCACCCAGACCGCGCGGCGGACGGCCAAACGCTTGTAGCCGAGAGCGGTCGGAGCGTGGTCCCACGCCACCTTGGTGAGTGCGAGCGTCACAGGAGCACCTCCAGGATGCGCGATGCCCGGGGCGCGGGAGGCGGGCTGGGATCGGGGTCGGTGAAGCTGAGGGTGAGCGCGATCGCTTCGAGGATCTCGGTGTACGCGCCATGGTGCTGGGTTGCCGCGCTGGTGACGTCGAGAACCAGCACGTGCAGGCCTCCTGGGTGGCTCGTGGCGATCCGTGCCTGGAATACGTGCTGCTGCGCGCGCGGCACGTTGATGGTCCCCGCGACGAGATAACACGGAAGCGATGACGGCAGGTCGATGAACCGGCGCGCGGAAGCAGCCCACGCGGCGGAGCGGGCGATACCAAGGGCGGTTCGTGCAGCGGCTACCCGTGGATTGGGCTCGTCAGTGGGCCGGATGCTCAGAGAGAAGAGCGACGTGCAGACCCCGACCGGTTCGTCCGGATGCAAGCCGATCGCGGTGTGCACGACGCCGAGCCCGGCCAGTTCGTCGAGGCCGTCCACCAGTTGAGCCAGTTCCTGCCGGGCATCCGGGCTGCCCAGCGCGTGAGCGACGGCGTCCAGGGACGCCCGGTCCTCGGGACCGATGTCGTGGAAGCCTGGGGGCAGCCGAAACCACACCGGCGGCAGGGCGGTCTCGTGCATCACGGCCTCACCACCGTCCAGAATTGGCGTGATTTCGCCACTGTGGAAGGGGCGTCGTCCAGGACGCCCCGCACGCCGTCGGCCGCGGTCGATCCGTGCTCGACCGCATCGCTGTCACTGGCGTAGTCAAGGACTGCTGTTGTCGCACCCGCTCCTGCCACGGCTACGCCCACTCGGTCCCTCACGTGCTGCGGCGACTCTCGCAACGCCCACGCGGTGAGTGGGCTCTCCACCTCACGCAAGGTGTTGGCGGTCGACCACGTCGTGCTCCGGAACGCGGTGGCTCCCTCACCCAGGCTTGAGAGGGCGCTGGCCTCGGGGGCGGCGACCATTGCCGCGCGGGCTGCCGCCGCGCCGGCCTTTGCGCCCGAGGCAACCGCCGCGAGGCCAGGGACGGAGCCTGCCGCGTCGCCCAGGAGGGTCACAGAACTTTTCCAGAAGTCCGCGTCGAACTCGCCCCTCGTGGCCCCGTCCACCAGAGGCTTCCGGAACTTCGGGTCTGCCAGGTGCGTCGTGAGAGCTGCCAATGACAGGCCGCCGGCCACGAGCATCACGGCCAGACCTGCCGGCGGGCAGGCCAAGGCGATGCCGGCTCCCAGAAGGCCCAGGACCGCCGACGCGTTCGACAAGGCGTCGCCCGGGTCGTCGACGATCTTGTGCCAGATCGAGGACAGCAGGCCCGGTTCCTTCGGGGCCAGGCGGTCCGACGCCGTGTCCAGCGTCTGCGCCACCCGGCGGGCCTCCGTCGCGTGCTCGGTGGCGAGCTCGCGGGCCAGGCGGCGGGCATCGGCCAGGGCCTCGGGGGACTTGGCGGAGGCCGCCTGGGCCTCGTACCGGGCCGCCAGGGCACGGTGGGCCACCAGGGTCTCGTGCCAACCCGTGAGCCGCTTCGCGGCCTCGGCGAGGGAGGTGTGGGCGGAGCCCAGGTAGCGCGGGAGGTCCTGCGAGAGGGAGGCGCGGAAGGCGGTGGCGGCCTCGCCCTGCCAGTCCGAGCTGTGCGAGACCAGCGCCTTCACGACGCGCGAGGCCTCGCCGAGGGAGGCCGCCGACGCGGAGAGTTTCCTGGTCAGGGCCAGGACCGCCGCCGGATCCCCCGGGGCCGGGTCGAAGCCGAGGGTGGCGTGGTCAGTCATGCGTGGCCGCCGCCCGGAGGAAGGCCGCGCGGATGGCCTCCTCCAGCTCCGCGAACTCCGAGGCGCTGCGGTCCACGCCGTCCCGTACGGCCTTGACGCGCTTGGTCAGCTCCCGCGCGCCGAAGGCCCATCTCTTCTGGAAGCCGTCACAGGCCGCGTCCAGGTCCGCCGTGCCGAGCTCGTCGGCCCGTACGTGGTCCAGCGCGCGCCGGGCGTCGCGCAGGGAGACCAGCGAGGAATCCAGCGCACGGGTCAGACGGGTCAGCTGGTCGATGTCCACCTGAAGCGAGGTCATGACGCGAAACCCTGGCAGAGCACGGCTCTGCCAGGGCAATCGGCATCACTCGCCCGAGCGAGCGGGAATCGGTCAGGCCTTGCGGGCCGCGAGGCGCGCCGCGCGGGCGGCCAGGCGCTCGTCGAACTTGCGGGCCTCGGAGTCCAGGCCGTTCATGAAGAGGCCGAGCTCCTCCTGGGCCTTGTGGCCCTCCGGGCCCAGGCCGTCGATGTCCATGATCTTCAGGAAGCGGATCACGGGGCTCAGTACGTCGTCGTGGTGGATCCGCAGGTTGTAGACCCCGCCGATCGCCATCTGCGCGGCCATCCGCTCGAAGCCGGGCATGCCGTGTCCGGGCATCCGGAAGTTGACGACGACGTCCCGTACGGCCTGCATGGTCAGGTCCGGGGCGAGCTCGAAGGCCGCGCCCAGCAGGTTGCGGTAGAAGACCATGTGCAGGTTCTCGTCCTGCGCGATGCGGGCCAGCATCCGGTCGCAGACCGGGTCACCGGACTGGTGGCCGGTGTTGCGGTGCGAGATGCGGGTGGCGAGCTCCTGGAAGGCGACGTACGCCACCGAGTGGAGCATGGAGTGGCGGTTGTCGGACTCGAACCCCTCCGACATGTGCTGCATCCGGAACGCTTCCAGCTTGTCCGGGTCCACGGCGCGCGAGGCCAGCAGGTAGTCGCGCATCACGATGCCGTGGCGGCCCTCCTCGGCCGTCCAGCGGTGCACCCAGGTGCCCCAGGCGCCGTTGCGGCCGAAGAGCGAGGCGATCTCGTGGTGGTAGCTGGGGAGGTTGTCCTCGGTCAGCAGGTTCACGACCAGCGCGATCTTGCCGATGTCGGTGACCTTGGACTGCGCCGGGTCCCAGGCCTCGCCGTCCTCGAAGAATCCCGGGAAGTTCCGGCCGTCGCTCCACGGGACGTACTCGTGGGGCATCCAGTCCTTGGTGACCTTCAGATGGCGGTTGAGCTCCTTTTCGACCACCTCTTCCAGCGCGAACAGCAGCTTGGCGTCCGTCCACGCCTCCGAGCTGCCGAGGTGGGGAGAGGTGATCGTCACGGGTACTCCTGGGTGCAAAGCGAATTACCTACGGTTCCGTAGCCTACGGAGTCGTAGGTTAAGCGCGACATTAAGACCCAGCCAAGCCCCACCCCTGCCTATGTCCGGTTACGTCCGGTTATCTGTGCAGTTTGGGGCGGGTTCGAGCGTGAATCGACGAGCCAAACTCATGCCGGCAGGTGGTCCGCGGCCCCCGCCTTGACGGCGGATACGGGCTCGCGGAGGGCCTCGATCGAGTCGGTGACGCGCGCGGCGGACACCGCCCGAGGCGCTGCAGCCGAGCTACTCGACAGGCCGGCCGGGCGGCGCCCACGGTGCGGGCACCGCCCGCCCCGTCAGTGCCACAGCGTCTCCCGGACCTCCTCGGCCGTGGTGGGCCGCAGGTCGCCGTCCAGCAGCAGCCACCGGGTGATGCCGATCGACTCCAGGAACGGCACGTCGTGGCTGGCCACCACGAGTGCTCCCTCGTACGACTCCAGCGCGTCCGTCAGCTGCCGCACGCTCGCGAGGTCCAGGTTGTTCGTCGGCTCGTCCAGCATGAGCAGCTGCGGAGCGGGCTCCGCCAGCAGCAGCGCCGCCAGCGCCGCGCGGAAGCGCTCGCCGCCGGACAGGGTGCCGGCCGGCCGGTCCGCCCGGGCGCCCCGGAACAGGAAGTGCGCCAGCCGCGCCCGGATCAGGTTGTTCGTGGCCTGCGGGGCGAACCGCGCCACGTTCTCCACCACCGAACGGCTCTCGTCGAGCACGTCCAGCCGCTGCGGCAGGAACCGCGTGGTCACATGGGTGACCGCCGTGCCGGACTCCGGCGCCAGCAGCCCCGCCACCGTCCGCAACAGCGTGGTCTTGCCCGAACCGTTGCGGCCCACCAGTGCGATCCGCTCCGGGCCGCGCAGCTCCCACTCGCCCCGTACGGCTGCCCCGTGGGGCAGGCGCAGGTTGCTCAGGGTCAGTACGCGCCGGCCCGGCGGGACCTGGGTGGCGGGCAGGTGGATCCGGATCGCGTCGTCATCGCGCACCGCCTCCACCGCGTGGTCCAGCCGCTCCTTGGCCTGGGCCAGCTTCTCGGTGTGCATGATGCGGTGCTTGCCCGCCGATTCCTGTGCCGCCCGCTTGCGGGCGCCCATCACGATCTTCGGCTCGCGCTTGGTGTCGTTCATCTTCTGGCCGTAGCGCTTGCGCCGCGCCAATTTGAACTGGGCATCGGCGAGTTCGCGCTTCTGTCGCTGTACGTCGGCCTCCGCGACCCGGACCATCCGCTCGGCCGCCTCCTGTTCGGCGGCGAGCAACTCCTCGTAGTCCGTGAAGTTCCCGCCGTAACAGCGGACTTCGCCGTCGTGCAGATCGGCGATCTGGTCGACCCGCTCCAGCAGCTCCCGGTCGTGGCTGACCAGGACCATCACCCCGGTCCAGGACTCGACCGCCGCGTACAGGCGGCCCCGGGCCCGCAGGTCCAGGTTGTTGGTGGGCTCGTCCAGCAGCAAGACGTCGGGGCGCGCGAGCAGCAGGGCGGCCAGCCGCAGCAGTACGGACTCGCCGCCCGAGAGTTCGCCGACGGTCCGGTCCAGGCCGATGCGGACGAGACCGAGCTGGTCGAGCGTGGCCCGCGCCCGCTCCTCGACGTCCCAGTCGTCGCCCACGGCGGCGAAGTTCGCCTCCGTGGCCTCGCCCGCCTCGATGGCGTGCAGGGCGGCCCGGACGTTGCGGATGCCGAGGGCCTCGTCCACGCGCAGCGCGGTGTCGAGGGTGATGTTCTGGGGGAGGTACCCGACACTGCCCGCGACGGACAACTGGCCCTTGGAAGGGGCCAGTTCACCGGCGATGAGCTTCAGCAGGGTGGACTTCCCGCAGCCGTTGAGCCCGATCAGGCCGGTACGGCCGGGGCCGACGGCGAGCTGGAACCCGTCGAAGACGGACGTTCCGTCGGGCCAGTCGAAGGAGAGCGCGGAGCAGGTGACATAGGCAGGGGCGTGACTCATGGAGGCCTCCAGGTTGCGTGAGTGGTGAATGCAACGCGGGGAGACAGTCGACGCCCGGATGGCGTGTCGCTGTCTCGAACCTCAGATGAGCAATGTCCTGCTCCGTTTCGACGGCAATGGGGCGATCACGAAGCTACGGACGGCCGGAGCCGCCCGCAAACGAATTAAGGGACCGGTGGCTCCGGTGGCTCAGCAGGTGTCGCGCATCAGCTCGGCCAGGCTGTGGTCCATGTCGAGGTAGAGGTGCTCCAGGCCCTCCGGAACCACGGCCCGAGAGCGCTCCAGGAACCGGTGCAGCTCCGCCGTCGCCATGAGCACGATCGCCACGCCCTCGGGTGCGTGGAATTCGATCGTGGTCCGCTCGGCGTCGTACGGGCGCACGCGCACGTCGCCGGAGCCCGACGGGCGGTTCAGTCCGGATTCCAGCAGCTCGCGCGCGAAGGTCCAGGAGACCTCGACGCCCTCCAGCGTGGCCGGGGCGGGGAAGGCCATGCGCACGGCGAACGGATCCGATCGATCGTAACAGAGAGTGACGGGAATGGTCTCGACCTTCGGCGCGGTGGCGACCAGACGGGCCTGTACGGCCTGCTCGATGACAGTGATCAAGGCTCACTCCCTTGCGGCGGATCTGCTGCCGGGCTGTGGGGTGAAACCCGGCAACCCGATAGACGCCGGAATCGGCAAATCCGTGCATGGGAGGTGACGTGAGCTGTGTCACCGATTGGCCGGAACATGCCTGTGTGATCGCACAGAGTGACCATCAGGGAGGCGTGATGACGGGAAGATCAGTCGGAATGACAGGTTCCGGAGAGGTCGCAGAAGGGCTGGTTACCGCTCACTCCACAGGCGCAAAGCATGGCCCGGGTCTCTTTGCGGACGGTGCCGTCCGGACTCGTCACGCTCAGGTCGCCGCGCAGCACGAGCCGGCCGGCCCGGTCGCGTGCGACGGTGGTCGGCCGGTCCGGCTCCTCGGCCGGGCCGTCCGTGAGCCGGTACTGGAGCGCCCCCGAGGGGCAGCGCCGGATCACCTCGGCGACCCGCTCGGGATCGGCGCCGTCCGGCTGGACCCAGGGGCGACTGCCCGAGTCGAACACCTCGGGCAGTCCTCGTACGCACTCGGCGGCGTGCAGGCAGCGGCCGGTCTCGTAGGTGACGGTGACGAGCTTGCCGTCGTAGGCCTTGGGCTCTTTTGAGGGCATGGGCCCAATCTAGGAAGGCGGGGCCCGCGACGCACCCTGGACGACGAAACGGGGGTGCGTTAGCTTCCGGCGCCATGAGACTTCTGGGAGTTGGCATGTGCGCGGCGGGTTTGGCGGTGGGGCTGCTGGCGGCGCCCGCTCAGGCATCCGCCGGGGCGTCGGCCGGGTCGTCCGCTCGGGCATCCGCGGGAGCGGAGCCGGCCGAGGCGGAACTGCGCGGTGCGCGATGGGCGTTGAAGGGCACCGGGAAGGACGTCCGCTTCCGGGGACTGTCGGCCGTCAGCCGGACCACGGCCTGGGTGGCCGGCTCCAAGGGAACCGTCCTGCGCACGGTCGACGGAGGCCGCACCTGGGGCGACGTCTCGCCGCCGGGCGCGGCCGCGGAAGGGCTGGAGCTGCGCGACATCGAGGCCTTCGACGCGCGCCGCGCGGTCGCCCTGTCGATCGGTGAGGGCGAGGCCTCCAGGGTGCTGCGCACCGAGGACGGCGGCGCCACCTGGACCGAGGCCTTCCGCAACCCCGACCCGCGCGCGTTCTACGACTGCCTCACCTTCTTCGACTCCCAGCACGGGCTGGCGATGAGCGACCCGGTGGACGGGCGCTTCCGCATCCTGTCGACCGACGACGGCGGGCGGAGCTGGCGGGTGCTGCCGGGCGAGGGCATGCCGGCGGCGCTGCCGGGCGAGGCGGGCTTCGCGGCGAGCGGCCAGTGCCTGGTCAGCGCGGGCCCGCGCGACGTCTGGCTGGCCACGGGCGGCGGGGCGACCGCGCGGGTGCTGCACTCCGCGGACCGCGGCCTGACCTGGCGGGCCACCGAGTCCACCGTCCCCGCGGGCGACCCGGCGCGGGGCGTCTTCGCCCTCGCCTTCCGGGACCGTACGAGGGGCCTCGCGGTCGGCGGCGACTACCGCGCCGGGCAGGCCTCCCCGCAGGCCGCGGCCGTCTCCTCCGACGGGGGCCGCAGCTGGCGCCAGGCGGCGGCCCCGCCGCCGGCCTACCGCTCCGGCGCGGCCTGGTACCCGTACAGCGGCGGCACCGCGCTGGCGGTGGGTCCGACGGGCACGGACGTGACGGCGGACGGCGGCCGCAACTGGCGGCCGCTGGACGCCGGGTCGTTCGACACGGTCGACTGCGCCGCGGACACCGGCTGCTGGGCGTCGGGGGAGAAGGGGCGGGTGGCCCGGCTGGAGCGCCGCTGATCAGCCGGTCGCGGTGAACCGGTCCATGCCCGGGTAGCGGCCGGGGGCGAAGCCCGCCGCCCGGTAGACCGGTTCGCCGTCCTCGCTGGCGTGCAACTGGACGTAGCCGATGCCGATGCCCTCCAGCCAGCCGACCAGTCCGTCGACGATCGCCCGCCCGTGGCCGCGCCCCCGGGCGGGCCCGTCGGTGACGATGCCGTCGACGTAACCGCGCCGGCCGTCGGTCCACCGGGGGCTCGGCAGGTGGTGCGTCACCCAGGCCATCCCGGTGGCCAGCAGCGGCTCACCGGGTGCGCCGCCGACTACCAGGCAGCGCATGCCGGGGCGTTCGCCGACCCGCTCGGCGAACCAGTCGTACGCGGTCTGCCGCCAGGCGGCGTCGGCCGGCCCCGGGTCCACCCCCAGGGAGGCGAGCGCGACGGCGCGCAGCCGGATCAGCTCGGGTATGTCGCCGGGGGCCGCGAGCCGGGGGCTGACGGGGGCGGTCATCTCTGTCTCCTTTGTCGGACGGTGGGCGACGGCTCCGGGGCCGGGGCCTCACGCCACCGGGTTCTCGCGCACCGTCGCGAGGTCCGCCGACGTCTTCGTCGCGATGAACTCCGTGATGCGGTAGGAGCAGACGCCCGCCACCGTGAACGGGTCCTCGGAAGCGATCTTCTCGATCTCCGCCCGGGAGACCCCGCCGGCCAGGATCACACCGCCGTCGCGCGGCACCTTGCGGCCCGACGCGAGGAAGACGCCCGCGGCGTAGTGGCCGTCCAGCCAGGCGATGTGGGCGTCCATCTCGTCTTCGACGGCTTCGATGGGCGCGATGTAGCTGAGCTCCATGACGAACATGATCGCCAGGCTACTCTCGCTCCATCATGACGAGTGCGAAGACCCCCGCCGACGAGGCCGAGGCCCGGGCGATACAGGACGAACTACGCCATCAGGTCGTGCTCACCGAGCCCGGCCCGCCGCCCGGGCGCGGGCTGGTCGCGGGAGTGGACGTCGCCTACGACGACGAACGCGACCTCGTCGCCGCCGCGGCCGTGGTGCTCGACGCCGCCACCCTGGAGGTCGTCGAGGAGGCCACCGCCGTCGGGCACGTCAGCTTCCCCTACGTGCCCGGGCTGCTCGCCTTCCGCGAGCTGCCGACGGTCCTGGCCGCCCTGGACTCCCTGACCGCCGCGCCCGACCTCGTCGTCTGCGACGGCTACGGGCTCGCCCACCCCCGCGGCTTCGGCCTCGCCTGCCACCTCGGCGTGGTCACCGGGCTCCCGGCCATCGGGGTCGCCAAGAACCCGTTCACCTTCACCTACGAGGAACCGGGCGCCCGGCGCGGCGACTTCGCCCCGCTGGTCGCCGCCGACGGCGCCGAGGTCGGCCGGGCGCTGCGGACCCAGGACGGGATCAAGCCGGTCTACGTGTCCGTCGGGCACCGCGTCTCGCTGGACAACGCCTGCGCCCACGCCCTCGCCCTCAGCCCGCGCTTCCGGATCCCCGAGACCACCCGGCACGCCGACTCCCTGTGCCGCCGCGCCCTGCGCGAGGCGACGGGGTGACGGGGGCGACGGGGGGACAGGGGGACAGGACGACGGGCTGACGGGTGGCCCCGGGATGCGTCAGCGGGCGTCCGCCACCCGGAAGGTGATCCCGGCCTTCTGCAGGCGGGTGATCAGCGCGTCGCCCATCGCCACGGCCGTCGTCAGCTGTCCGGCGGCCTTCGGCAGGGCGTCGTAGGCCAGGCAGAGCGCCGACTCCGCCAGCATCTTCGCCGTCTCGCCGTACCCCGGGTCGCCGCCCGACACCTCGGTGAGCACCCGCCGGCCGCCGCCCTCGCCCACGAACCGCACCGTGAACCAGCTGCGCGCCCGCCGCTCCGCGTCGGGCCCCTGACCCGGTTCCCAGCGGTTCATCAGCCACCGCCGGACGGGCGGGACCTGGGCCAGGGCCACCGTCGCGCCCAGCGCCGCCGTCCCGCCCACCGCGACCGGGAGGTGCTTGACCGACGCGTAGTGCCGGTAGCGGAAGTCCGGGCCGTACCGCTCCAGGGCGGCGGCCGACCGGGCCACGATCGCCGGGTCCAGCGTGGGCAGCGGCAGCGCCCAAGTACTGGTCTCCCGGCTGAACCGCGGCGGCCCCACCGGTCCCCGTGCCCGCCGCCCCAGCAGCCGGGGCTCGTGCAGCCGGCGGGCGTGCGCGGCCGCCAAGGTCTGCGGCCCGCGGCTGAGGGCGGTCAGCGCGGAGGCCAGGGTCCCGCCCGAGAACAGCGCGTTGGACCGCATGAACCCGTCGACCGTCAGGGGGACGCCCTCGGGCAGCCGGCCGACCGTGAAGTACGCCCCGAGGTCGGCCGGGATCGAGTCGAAGCCGCAGGCGTGCACGAGCCGCGCCCCGGTCTCCCGGGCCCGCGCGTCGTGTTCGACGTACATCCGGTCCACGAACTCGGGTTCCCCGGTGAGGTCCAGGTAGTCCGTGCCCGCCTCCGCGCAGGCGGCGACCAGTTCCGCGCCGTACCAGACGTACGGGCCCACGGTGGTGGCCAGTACCCGTGTGGACGCGGCCAGTTCGCGTACCGCTCCGGTGTCGGCCGCGTCCGCCCGCAGCAGCGGGAGCCCCGCACAGGCCGGATCGATCACGGCGAGCCGGTCGCGCAGCCGCTCCAGCTTCGCGAGGTCCCGGCCCGCGAGGGCCCACCGGCAGTCGGCGGGGGCGTGCGCGGCGAGGTACTCGGCGGTCAGCGCCCCCACGAACCCGGTCGCGCCGAAGAGCACGACGTCGTAGGCCCGTTCCGGATTCTCCGCGGCCTGCGGACGGTCCTGCCGAACCCGTGCGTTCATGAAACCGCTCCTCCCAGCTGATGTCGGTGGCCGAGGCTAGCGTGACGCGCATGCGGCAGCGGACGGCGCCCCGGGAGCAGGCCCGAAAGGGGCCGGTCCCGGGGCGCCGTGTCGGACACCCGCGGTCGGGTCAGTTCTTGGCGTAGAAGCCGAAGGTGTCGACGACCAGGTCGGTGGACTGGTAGCCCATGTTCCAGAAGTCGATGACGTTGTTGGTGCCGGAGCTCCCCTGGACCAGGTTGGGGACGGTCTTGCCCGGGGTCCAGTTGAGGTTGGAGGAGTTCGGCGGGGTCGGCCAGGTCTCCCAGCCGCCCTCGTAGGCGCTCCAGGAGTTCGGGTCCGGGGAGACGGTGAGGAAGCCGGTGCCCGCCGTGTTGGTGACGGTGGCGTTGAGGACGAGAGCGGTGACGTTCGGGTCGCCGCCACCGACGCGGCCGTAGATGTAGCCGCGGCCCTCCAGCGGACCGCTCCACTCGCGGGTGTCGAACCAGCGGTTGGGGAAGGAGCGGATGAGCGCGCTCTGGCTGTCGGGGCTGTAGTAGCCGACGACATCGACCACCACGTGGGTCCCGGCCCAGGCACCGTTGCGGATGCTGATCTTGCCGTCCGGACCGATCGGGACGATCACCGAGTTGGCGATGGTCTGGCCCGCCGTGAAGTTCAGGTTCGACGCGGTCGGGGCCTGGCTGCCGGAGGGGTAGACGTTCAGGTGCCCGTCCGACTTCGGCTCGGTGACGGTCACGTTGAGCGCGACGGCCTTCGCGGTCGACGGGACGCCGGCGCGCCCGGTGATCTGGGTGCTGAAGCTGCCGTAGCCCGCGACCTGGCCCTGGCCCGTGCCGAGGCCCTCGCGGGTGTCGACGACGCGGCTCGGGTCGACCGAGGTGTAGCCGCTGGCCGCGGTCTTGGAGAAGTAGCCCGTGACGTCGGCGATGAGGTCGATGGCACCGTCGCCGTGGTTGTAGATGTCCACGTAGCCGTTCTCGCCGACCGACGCGAGCACCAGGTTCGGGACGGTCTGCCCCGGGGCGTAGTTGACGTTCGAGGTGGTCGGCAGGTCGCCGCCCTCCGCGTACACGCGGACGTGTCCGGCCTTGGTGGGGTTGGTGACGGTGACGTTGAGGGCCACCGCGGTCACCCCGGCCGGGATCTGCGCGGCGCCGGCGACCTTGACGCGGGCGGTGCCGTAGGCGGGCACCTTGGTCGAGGCCCCGCCGGTGCGGGTGTCGAGCAGACGGGTCGGGGCGTGCGGGGTGAACTCGTTGCCCGCGGTGCGGACGACGATCTCGTTGGTGCCCCGGAGGGTGGTGCCTTCGATGAGGCTGACCTTGACGGTGTAGACACCGGCATGGGCGTAGGTGTGGTCCAGCGACTGGGCGGTCGGGTAGGCCGGCGTCGACGACGTCTGGCCGTCGCCCCACTCGATGACCGAACTGATCGAGGCGTTCGGGTCGGTGGTGAACGTCATGTCCAGCTTGATCGCGTGTGCGCTGGTGGCCCCGGCCTTGAGGTCGACCGTCGGGTCGACGGTGGCCGTGCCCTCGGTCTGCGGAGCGGCCTGCTTGCCGCCCTTGGCGGCCGGGTGGACCGTCTTGGACGCCGGGCTGGAGAAGGTCTCGGCGCTGAACGCCTTGGCCTTGGCCGCGTTCAGGTCGAGGTCGGGAACGGCGACCCCCTGGCTGCCCGTCCCCTTGGCCCCGCCCGGGCCCGTCGCGTTGGCGACGCCCGGGACGAGACCGACGCCGGCCGCGACGATGGCGGCAGCGGAAAGCATGAGTCGGCGATTGCGCACCGGCCCCCCCATTTTCTGTTAACGCTTGAACAGGTTCGAAAGCTCGCTCAGAGTACACAGACCCCGGGCAGATGATCAGTGGATATTCGTGGCTGAAAACGGCAGTTCCCCGACGCGTGCGGCTCCCCGCCCGCCTGGTGTGGTTTTGCCCCGAATGCCTCACCGGGCTCCGCTAGCGTGGGAGGCGATCGACTGGAGGCGCCGATGAAGTCCGCAGTGCGCACGTGGGAGGCGGTACGGGAGTTCGCCCGCGGGCTGCCGGAGGCCGCGGAGGACCACCCGTGGGGTCCGGAGGACTGCGTGGTGAAGGTCAACAAGAAGATCTTCGTCTTCCTGGGGAACGCCGACGGACCGCAGCCGCCCGGCCTGGCCGTCAAGCTCACCGACGAGGCGCTGCACGGGCACGCGATGGCCGCGCCCGGCGCGGAGCCCACCGGATACGGCCTGGGCCGGTCCGGCTGGGTCTCCGTTCCGCTGGGGGAGAAGGGGGCGCCCTCCGTGCAGGTGCTGTGCGAATGGGTGGAGGAGAGCTATCGCACCGTGGCCCTCAAGCGGCACGTCAAGGAGCTGGACGCCCGGATCCAGGCAAATGGCTAAGCGCTTGCTCTTGTGCTGAGTGGAACACGTTCCTAGCATCGCTGGTGTTACATCAGTTGTGTCACACCGTGCGGCTAAGGATGCTGGGGGCTCGATGGCAGTGACAGGTAACGGCCCGCTCGCGGGGCTGCGCGTCGTCGAGCTGGCGGGCATCGGCCCCGGCCCGTTCGCCGCCATGCTCCTGGCCGACCTGGGGGCGGACGTCGTACGGGTGGACCGGCCCGGCGGGGGCGGGCTCGCGGTCGATCCGGCCTACGACATCACGAACCGCAACAAGCGTTCCGTCCTGCTCGACCTCAAGTCGGCCGACGGCCCGGCCCGGGTCCTGGACCTCGTCGAGCGGGCCGACGTCCTCATCGAGGGCTTCCGCCCCGGCGTCGCCGAGCGGCTCGGCGTCGGCCCGGCCGACTGCCACGCCCGCAACCCGAAGCTGGTCTACGGCCGGATGACCGGCTGGGGCCAGGAGGGCCCCCTCGCCCACACCGCCGGGCACGACATCGCGTACATCGCCGTCACCGGGGCGCTGGGCATGATCGGCAACCCGGGCGAGCCCCCGGCGGTACCCGCCAACCTGGTCGGCGACTACGCGGGCGGCTCGCTCTACCTCGTGATCGGCGTCCTCGCCGCGCTCCAGCACGCCCGTACCCCCGGCGGCGCGGGCCAGGTCGTCGACGCGGCCATCGTCGACGGGACCGCCCACCTCACCGCCATGATCCACGGGATGATGGCGGCAGGCGGCTGGCAGGACCGGCGCGGGGCCAACCTCCTCGACGGCGGCTGCCCCTTCTACGGCACCTACGAGACCTCCGACGGCCAGTACATGGCGGTCGGCGCCCTGGAGCAGCAGTTCTACGACACCTTCACCGAGCTCCTCGGCATCAAGGAGCAGGCCCCGGCCCGTAAGGACCTCGCCCGCTGGGGCGAACTGCGCGAGGCCGTGGCCGCACGGTTCAAGTCCCGTACGCGCGAGGAGTGGACGGAGGTCTTCGCGGGTACCGACGCCTGCGTGGCGCCCGTGCTCTCGCTGCGCGAGGCCCCGCACCACCCGCACCTCGCGGCCCGCTCCACCTTCACCGACTTCGGCGGGATCACCCAGCCCGCCCCCGCGCCGCGCTTCTCGGCGACCCCGGCCGCCGTCACCGGCGGCCCCGCCCAGCCCGGGGCGGACACCGAATCCGTGGCCCGCGACTGGGACGTACCGGGCCTGACCGGGAAGGGTGCCTGATGGAACTGTCGATGATGCTCGACTACGCGGGCGATCCGCGCCGGGCCGCCGACGAGGCGGCGGCGCTGGAGTCGGCCGGCCTCGATGCCGTGTGGGTCGCCGAGGCGTGGGGCTTCGACTCCCCGACGATCATGGGCTACCTCGCCGCCCGCACCGAGCGGATGAAGATCGGCTCGGCGATCCTCAACGTCTACTCGCGCACCCCCGGCCTCATCGCCCAGACGGCCGCGGGCCTCGACGCGGTCTCCGGCGGCCGGGCGCTGCTCGGCCTCGGGGCCTCCGGTCCGCAGGTCGTGGAGGGCTGGCACGGCAAGCCGTACGACAAGCCGCTCGGCCGGACCCGCGAGACGGTCGAGCTGTGCCGCCGCATCTGGCGCCGCGAGACGATCGACCACCACGGCATCACCGACATGCCGCTGCCTCCCGAGAAGGGCGGCCGGCACGGCAAACCGCTCAAGATCCTCACCCGGCCGGTGCGTGACGCCGTCCCCGTCTACATCGCCTCGCTCGGCCCGGCCAACGTCCGCCTGACCGCCGAGATCGCCGACGGCTGGCTGCCGACCCTCTTCATCCCGGAGAAGGCCCGAGCGGTCTGGGGCGCGCCCCTCGCGGAGGGTGCGGCCGAGCGGGCGCCGGAACTCGGCCCGCTGCGGACCGTGGCGGGAGGCCTGCTCGCGATCGGCGAGGACGCGGCCGCCGTACGGGACCTGGCGCGCCCGCAGATCGCCCTGTACGTCGGCGGCATGGGCGCCGTCGGCAAGAACTTCTACAACGACCTCGCCGTGGCCTACGGCTACGAGCGGGAAGCGAAGAAGATCCAGGAGCTGTACCTCTCGGGGCGCAAGCGCGACGCCGCGGCCGCCGTCCCGGACGAGTTCTGCGAGCTGATGACGCTGTGCGGGCCCGAGGGCTACGTACGCGAGCGTGTCGAGGCCTTCCGCGAGGCGGGCGTCACGATGCTCAACGTCACGCCCGTCGGTCCCGAGCCGGCCCGGCTGATCGAAACCGTCAAGAACTGGCTTTAAGGAGCCCCTGATGCAACGCCGGATCTTCGACGCCGACCACGAGGCGTTCCGCGAGACCGTCCGCACCTTCCTCACCAAGGAGGTGCTGCCGTACTACGAACAGTGGGAGAAGGACGGCATCGTCAGCCGCGAGGCCTGGCGGGCCGCCGGCCGGCAGGGGCTGCTGGGCCTGGCCGTCCCGGAGGAGTACGGGGGCGGCGGGAACACCGACTTCCGCTACGCGGCCGTGATCGCCGAGGAGTTCACCAGGGCCGGCGCCCCCGGGCTCGCGATCGGCCTGCACAACGACATCATCGGGCCCTACCTGACCTCGCTGGCCACCGAGGAGCAGAAGCGCCGCTGGCTGCCGGGATTCTGTTCCGGGGAGACCATCACCGCCATCGCGATGACCGAGCCGGGCGCGGGCTCCGACCTCCAGGGGATCCGCACCAGCGCCGAGGACCGCGGCGACCACTGGGTGCTCAACGGCTCCAAGACCTTCATCTCCAACGGCATCCTCGCCGACCTGGTCATCGTGGTCGCCAAGACCACCCCCGAGGGCGGTGCGCACGGCCTGTCGCTGCTGGTCGTCGAGCGCGGCGCGGACGGTTTCGAGCGCGGCCGCAACCTCGACAAGATCGGCCAGAAGGCGCAGGACACCGCCGAGCTGTTCTTCCACGACGTCCGCGTTCCCAAGGAGAACCTGCTCGGCGAGCTGAACGGCGCCTTCGTCCACCTGATGACCAATCTCGCGCAGGAGCGGATGGGCATCGCGATGGCCGGCATCGCGGCCGCCGAGTACCTGCTGGAGATCACCACCCAGTACGTCAAGGAGCGCGAGGCCTTCGGCCGGCCGCTGTCCAAGCTCCAGCACATCCGGTTCGAGATAGCGGAGATGGCCACCGAGTGCGCGGTCACCCGTACGTTCCTCGACCGCTGCATCACCGACCACGCGAACGGCGAGCTGGACCACGTACACGCCTCGATGGCCAAGTGGTGGGCCACCGAGCTGCAGAAGCGCGTCGCCGACCGCTGCCTGCAACTCCACGGCGGATACGGATACATGACCGAATACCGGGTCGCGCGGGCCTTCACCGACGGCCGCATCCAGACCATCTACGGCGGCACGACCGAGATCATGAAAGAGATCATCGGCCGCTCCCTCCTCGGCTAACGCTCAGACCTCCCCGAAAGGCTTGACCAGTGAGCACCGAAGCTTACGTATACGACGCGATCCGCACCCCGCGCGGCCGAGGCAAGGCCAACGGCGCCCTGCACGGCACCAAGCCGATCGACCTGGTGGTCGGCCTCATCCACGCCCTGCGTGAGCGCAACCCGGGGCTGGACCCGGCCACCATCGACGACATCGTGCTCGGCGTCGTCGGCCCGGTCGGCGACCAGGGCTCCGACATCGCCCGGATCGCGGCCATCGCGGCCGGCCTCCCGGACACCGTCGCCGGTGTGCAGGAGAACCGCTTCTGCGCCTCCGGCCTGGAAGCCGTCAACATGGCCGCCGCCAAGGTCCGCTCCGGCTGGGAGGACCTGGTCCTCGCCGGCGGTGTGGAGTCCATGTCCCGCGTCCCGATGGCCTCCGACGGCGGCGCATGGTTCAACGACCCGATGACCAACTGGGACGTCAACTTCGTCCCGCAGGGCATCGGCGCCGACCTGATCGCCACCATCGAGGGCTTCTCCCGGCGCGACGTCGACGAGTACGCCGCCCTCTCCCAGGAGCGCGCCGCCGCCGCCATCAAGGACGGCCGCTTCGCCAAGTCCGTCGTCCCGGTCACCGACCGCAACGGCCTGATCGTCCTGGACCACGACGAGTTCGTCCGTCCCGGCACCACCGCCGACACCCTCGCCAAGCTCAAGCCGTCCTTCGCGGACATCGGCGAGCTCGGCGGCTTCGACGCCGTCGCGCTGCAGAAGTACCACTGGGTCGAGAAGATCGACCACGTCCACCACGCCGGCAACTCCTCCGGCATCGTCGACGGCGCCTCCCTCGTCGCGATCGGCTCCCGCGAGGCGGGTGAGCGCAACGGGCTGACCCCGCGGGCGCGGATCGTCTCGGCGGCGGTCTCCGGCTCCGAGCCCACCATCATGCTCACCGGCCCCGCCCCCGCCACCCGCAAGGCGCTGGCCAAGGCCGGCCTGACCATCGACGACATCGACCTGATCGAGATCAACGAGGCCTTCGCGGGCGTCGTCCTGCGCTTCGTCAAGGACATGGGCGTCTCCCTCGACAAGGTCAACGTCAACGGCGGCGCCATCGCGCTCGGCCACCCGCTCGGCGCCACCGGCGCGATGATCCTCGGCACGATCGTCGACGAGCTGGAGCGCCAGGACAAGCGCTACGGGCTCGTCACCCTCTGCGTCGGCGGCGGCATGGGCGTCGCCACCGTCGTCGAGCGACTCTGAACCGTCCTGTATCCCCGCCCCCCGGACCTTCCGAAACGAAAGCAGTGACCATGAGCGAGTCCACCACGATCCGCTGGGAACAGGACGAGACCGGCGTCGTCACCCTGATCCTCGACGACCCGGGCCAGTCCGCCAACACGATGAACCAGGCCTTCAAGGACTCCATCGCGGCGATCGCCGACCGCGCCGAGGCCGAGAAGGACTCCATCCGCGGCATCATCTACACCTCCGCCAAGAAGACCTTCTTCGCGGGCGGCGACCTCAAGGACATGATCCGCCTGCGCCCCGAGCACGCGCAGCTGGCCTTCGACACCGGTACCGAGATCAAGCGCTCGCTGCGCCGCATCGAGACCCTCGGCAAGCCCGTCGTCGCCGCCATCAACGGCGCGGCCCTGGGCGGCGGTTACGAGATCTGCCTGGCCTCCCACCACCGCGTCGCCCTCGACGCCCCCGGCTCCAAGATCGGCCTGCCCGAGGTCACCCTCGGCCTGCTCCCGGCCGGCGGCGGCGTCACCCGTACCGTGCGCCTCATGGGCATCGCCGACGCGCTGCTCAAGGTCCTGCTCCAGGGCACCCAGTACAACCCCCAGCGCGCCCTGGACAACGGCCTGGTCCACGAACTGGCCGCCACCCCCGAGGAGATGCTCGCCAAGGCCCGCGCCTTCATCGACGCGAACCCCGAGTCGAAGCAGCCCTGGGACGTACCCGGCTACCGGATCCCCGGCGGCACGCCGTCGAACCCGAAGTTCGCCGCCAACCTCCCCGCGTTCCCGGCCAGCCTGAAGAAGCAGCTGAACGGGGCCCCGTACCCGGCGCCGCGCAACATCCTGGCCTGTGCCGTCGAAGGCTCCCAGGTGGACTTCGAGACCGCTCTGACCATCGAGGCCCGCTACTTCACCGAGCTGGTCACCGGGCAGACCGCCAAGAACATGATCCAGGCGTTCTTCTTCGACCTCCAGGCCGTCAACGCCGGCCGCAGCCGTCCGCAGGGCGTCGAACCCCGCAAGGTCCGCAAGGTCGCCGTCCTCGGCGCGGGCATGATGGGCGCGGGCATCGCCTACTCCTGCGCCCGCGCGGGCATCGAGGTGGTGCTCAAGGACGTCAGCGCCGAGGCCGCGGCCAAGGGCAAGGCGTACTCCGAGAAGCTGCTGGACAAGGCGCTCTCGCGCGGCCGTACGACCGAGGCCCAGCGTGCCGAGCTGCTCGCCCGGATCACCCCGACCTCCGAGGCCGCCGACCTGGCGGGCTGCGACGCCGTCATCGAGGCCGTCTTCGAGGACACGGCCCTCAAGCACAAGGTGTTCCAGGAGATCCAGGACGTCATCGCTCCCGACGCCCTGCTCTGCTCCAACACCTCCACGCTGCCGATCTCCGGGCTCGCGGAGGGCGTGAAGCGGCCCGCCGACTTCATCGGACTGCACTTCTTCTCGCCCGTCGACAAGATGCCGCTGGTCGAGATCATCAAGGGCGCGCAGACCGGCGACGAGGCGATCGCCCGCGCCTTCGACCTGGTCCGCCAGATCAACAAGACCCCGATCGTGGTCAACGACTCGCGCGGCTTCTTCACCTCGCGCGTCATCGGCCAGTTCATCAACGAGGGCGTGGCCATGGTCGGCGAGGGCATCGAGCCCGCCTCGATCGAGCAGGCCGCGGCCCAGGCCGGGTACCCGGCCAAGGTGCTCTCCCTGATGGACGAGCTCACCCTCACCCTGCCGCGCAAGATCCGCAACGAGACCCGCAAGGCCTTCGAGGCCGAGGGCCGGGCGTGGGCCGAGCACCCCGCCGACCGCGTCATCGACCGGATGGTCGACGAGTTCGGCCGCCCCGGCCGCAGCGGCGGGGCCGGCTTCTACGAGTACGACGAGGCGGGCAAGCGCACCCGCATCTGGCCGGGCCTGCGCGAGCACTTCGCCAAGCCGGACGCGGAGATCCCCTTCGAGGACATGAAGGAGCGGATGCTCTTCTCCGAGGCCCTGGACACCGTCCGCTGCCTCGACGAGGGCGTCCTCACCTCCATCGCCGACGCCAACATCGGCTCCATCATGGGCATCGGCTTCCCGGCCTGGACCGGCGGCGTGATCCAGTACATCAACGGCTACGAGGGCGGCCTGCCCGGCTTCGTCGCCCGGGCCCGCGAGCTCGCCACCGCCTACGGCGAGCGCTTCACCCCGCCGGCGTCGCTGCTGGCGAAGGCCGAGCGCGGCGAGACGTACAGCGACTAGCGCGGTCACCGGGAAGGCCGGCCGGGTCGCTCCCGGCCGGCCTTCCCCTGCGCCCCGCCGGTCAGGGCAAGGTCCAGAACTGCCGGGTCACGAGGTAGAAGACGACGACCCAGAACACGGTCAGCGCGGTGACGGTGCCGATGCCGATGAGGTTGTTCTTCACCGGCGACTCGTCCGGCCGGGGCCACAGCCATCGCCCCAGCAGCCGATTCACGTAGTGGGGCATCGTGAGGAAGCTCATGATGAAGCTCGACAGCAGGTTGCCCACGAGCAGTCCGAACCAGAGCGGCCACTTCAGCGGAGACAGGGCGAGCGTCAGCAGCACGACCGTCGGGTACAGGCCGACCCAGACCGCGATGGAGGTCTTGGTCTCCGAGGGCGGCGGAGCTTCCTTGCCGTTCTCGTCGAAGGCGAACCAGCTGCCGAACGAGTCGTCGATCGTGCGCATCTTGAAGTCCTCGAACTTCTTGCCCTCGGCGAGGACCTCCTGCCGCTTGTCCGACGTCAGCCAGGCATCGAGGTGTTCGGCGTTGTCGTAGCGGTACAGGGTGGTCCACTCGTCCTGAAGGCCCTCGATCGGGCGGAAGATCTCGGTCCCGCGGAAGCCGTCGAACTTGCTCTCCTCCTCGCTCATTTTGCGTTGCCAGTCGAGGAAGTCGTCGACGTGGTCCGAGTGGACGCGGTGGGTCACCACCACGGTCACGAGCGGATCCGTCGGCTGCGCGCCACCGCTGATCACCTGCTGGGTCGCGGGACCGTCGAAGTACTCCGCGCCGGCGTCAAGGAGCCTCTGCCGGGTCGCGCCGTTCATCCACGCCTGCAGATGGGCCACCGAATCGAACCGGTAGACGACCGCCCAGTCGGGTTGCACGTCGGTCGGCGGGGAGACCTCGACGCCGAGGTGTCCGGGGTACTCGGCGACGGCGGCGTTGACCCGGTCCTGCCATTTCTCGTACTCCCGCTCCATGCCGGGCCGGACCTTGCGGCCGATGATGACCGTCGCCGCGGTTTCCGGATGCTTCTCGGAGGTCATCGTCTCGGGCCCGTCCGCGCCGACTGGCTCTCGACCAGCCGGCTGTAGATCCGTTCCGGGGTCAGGGGCAGCTCGCGGAAGCGGACGCCCGTGGCGTCACGGACCGCGTTCGCCAGCGCGGGGGCCACCGGGTTGATGCAGCATTCCGCCATGCCCTTCGACCGCATCGCCCCGACGGAGTCCGACGAGCCCACCAGGAGCAGGTCGGTGCGGGGCACGTCGGCGTAGGCGGGGATCCGGTAGTTGCGGAGGTTCGGGTTGATCATCACGCCGTCCGCGTCGACCTGGAAGTTCTCGGTCAGCGCGAATCCGATGCCCTGGGCCACACCGCCCTCCACCTGTCCCCGGACCTGCTGGGGGTTGATGAGCACGCCGGCGTCCGCCGCGTGGACGCTGTACAGCACACGGATCTCGCCCGTCACCTGGTGGACGGCGACGCGGAAGCCCTGCGCGTTGGAGGTGACGCTGCGGGGCGAGCCGTACGCCTTGCGGGCGGCGGTGAACCGGATGCCCCGCGCCCGGGCCAGGGCCACGAGCTCGGCCAAGGAGACGCGCTCGTCCCCGCAGACGACGTCCTCGTCGTCCATCGAGCACATCACGACGTGGACGCCCGTGTGCGCGGCGGCGAACTCCAGAATGCGGTCGCGCACCGCGTTGGCCGCCCGCAGCACCGCGTTGCCCGCCACGAACAGTCCGGCGCTCGCGAAGGCGCCGGTGTCGAAGCCCGTGCGGTCGGTGTCGGACTGCACCAGGCGGATCCGCGACGGCGTCGTACCCAGCTGGTTGGCCGCGATCTGGACGTGCGCCGTCGAGGTGCCCTCGCCGAATTCGACGGTGCCGACGGCCAGCTCGTAGACGAGGTCGTCGCCGAGCGTGACCCAGGCCTCGGAGATGTGCTCGGTCGGCGGCGCGGTCTCGTGCAGGGAGCTCGCGACACCGGTCCCGACGAGCCACCCGGGGCCGGGAGACGGCTGATCGGCCGTGCGGGCCAGTTCGCCGGCCACGAGGTCGATGCACTTGGCGAGTCCGTCCTCGTTGAACATCACGTCGTCGGGGCCGTCGTGCAGGGCGACGAGCGGATCGCCGGGACGCACGATGTTGCGGCGCCGCAGTTCGAACGGATCCATGTGCAGCGCGAGGGCCAGCTCGTCCATCGCCGATTCCACGGCGAAGGCCGGCTGGGTCATCCCGTAACCGCGCAGCGCGCCGCTCGGAACGGTGTTGGTGTAGACGGAGAAGGCGTCGTACTTCTTGTTGGGGCAGCGGTAGATCATGACGGCGGACCCGCCCGCGTACAGCGTCTCGCCGCCGTGGTTGCCGTAGGCGCCGGTGTTCGACACGTTGCGGACCTGGAACGCCGTGAGCGTGCCGTCGTTCTTCGCGCCGAGCTTGACCGTCAGCTTCATCGGGTGCCGGGGCGACGCCGTGGTGAAGTCCTCTTCGCGCGTGAACTCGAAGCAGACGGGACGCCCGGTGTCCAGAGTGGCGAGCGCGACCAGATCCTCCGAGATGACTTCCTGCTTGCCGCCGAAACCGCCGCCGACGCGCTTGCAGAACACCCGGAGCTGGTCCGGGCGCAGTGCGAAGAGGTAGGACAGTTTGACCTTCGCGATCGACGGCGACTGCGAACTGGTGCGGACGTTGAGCCGGCCGTCCTCCATCCAGGCGATCGAGCCGTGGGTCTCAAGGTGCGCGTGCTGCACGCGCGGTGAGAAGTACGTGCCTTCGTGGATCACGTCGGCCGCGGCGAACCCCGCGTCGACATCGCCGATGTGCGAGTGGATCTCCAGCAGGAGGTTGTGGACGGAATCCCGGACGAACGGATCCTCCGAGCCGTGCAGTTGGGGCGCGCCCTCGGCAATGGCCTCCTCGGGGTCGAAGACCGCCGGCAGCACCTCGTACTCCACGGCCACCTTTCGGCAGCCCTCTTCGGCCGCCCCGGGCGTGTCGGCGAGGACGGCGGCGACGCGCTGGCCGGCGAAGCGGACCGTGTCGTCGAGGATGTAGGTGTCGTCCGGGTCGACGAGGTGGTCGGTGTGGATCGCCGTGGTGAAGCGCCTGCGCGGCACGTCCTCCCAGGTGTAGACGCGTCGCACGCCGGGGACCGCGAGCGCGGCGGTCTTGTCGACCGAGACGATCCGGGCGTGCGCGTGCGGCGAGTGCAGCACTTTGATGTGCAGCATGCCTTCCATGCGGGTGTCCATCGTGAACTCGGCCCGGCCGGTCACGACATCGTCGGCCGCCGGCGCGCCGACGCTCGTTCCGACGGCCTTTCCCGGCACGGCCGTCTGCACGCCGGTGACGCCCTTGACCGCGTCCTCGATCGCCCGGTAGCCGGTGCACCGGCAGAGATTGCCCTTCAGTGCCCGCGGCAGATCCGCTTTCTGGGCCTCGGTGAAGGTCGCCGACGTCATGATCATCCCCGCGGTGCAGAAACCGCACTGGAACCCCGGGGCGTCCCGGAACCGGCGCTGCACCGGGTGCAGGTCGCCGGGTGATCCGAGACCCTCGATCGTGGTCACCTCGCGGCCCTCCGCGCGGAAGGCGGGGGTGATGCAGCTGTGGACGGGGTGGCCGTCGAGCCACACCGTGCACGCGCCGCAGTCGCCCGCGTCGCAGCCCTTCTTGACGCCGAAGTGGCCGAGAGCGCGCAGGAACGTGCGCAGGCACTGGCCGGGGTCCGGTTCTTCGGCGAAGCTCTTGCCGTTGACGACGTAGGTCATGCCGGGCCCCCAGCGATGATTTCGCGACGAATCTCCGCGGCGAAGTGCTGTGTGAGGTGGTGACGGTGGTCGGGGGTCCCGTTGGGGTCGGCGAACCAGACGTCGGCGGGAATGGCGTCGATGCTCTCCCGCAGGGTGTGGGCATCGGGCATGGTCTCGAAGGCGAGCCGTACCGGACGCGTGGTGCCGGCGGTGATGGTGAGCAGCAGATTGCTCGTACCGGGCGTGTGCGTACCGATGAGGAACACGGTCGAACGGCCGAGCCGGGTCAGGCTGAAGCGGCGGTGCGCGGGGCGCTTGCGCAGGGCGTGCCCCGGGATGTCGATGCGGCGCAGCATTTCCCCGGGCGCGAGGATGTTGCGGTTGTTCCCGGTCACGAAGTCGAGGGCGTCGACGGTGCGCACCGACCCGTCGGGAGCCCAGAGTTCGTACCGCGCCTCGAGCGCGACCGTCAGCGTGATCATCGGGCCGGCGGGCAGGGACATGCAGATGTTCCCGCCGACGGTCGCCGAGTTCCAGACCTTGAACGAGGAGAGGAACGCCTCGCAGGCGGTCGGGATGAGGGGGCCCGCGGTCCAGTCCGCCGGCGGCACGAAGGCGTACAGGTCGCGGATCGTGCACGTGGCACCGATTTCGAGGCCGGCGTCGCTCGGGACGAGGGGGTCCCACGGCAGCGCGGTCAGATCGACCAGGCGCCGCAGGCTCGGCTGCTCCGCGGAGAACAGCCACGTCCCGCCCGCGAGCCACGCGTCGCCGTCGCGCCAGTCCGCGCCCGGGTGGTCGGCCGGCCGACGCACGACTTCGGTGATGGTGTTGAGGTCCATGGGAATCGATCTCCCTCACGAGGACATTCGTGAACGGCCCGAGGCACGACCGGCCCGGCGCGGAGATTCCTTTCCAGCGTACTCAGGGAGGCCCGTTTCCGCTCGGCCGAAGCCGGCCCGGCCGTCCGTGGGGCGGGCCGGCTTCGTGGGGCGGGCCCGGTGTCCTCATTCCCCGCCCGAGACGAACGCCGCCCGCAGCTCCTCCTTCAGCGACCGCTGGAAGGCCGTCACGAGTGCCTGCACCACCATCGGCTGCATGTGTGCGGACAGCGCCTTCATCGACTCCACCCGCTCCGGATCGCTCTCGCCCTCCGTGAACGGACCCCACACCTCGTCCCGGAACAGCGCCGTCAGTTCGTGCGCCGCCGCCCTGGTGTGCTCCATCAGCACCTTGCGCGCCGCCAGGATCGTCTCGTGCGCGATCGGCACGTCCAGCAGCGCGACCCCCAGCCGCAACAGCCCCAGGTCCACCCGGAATCCGTCCGCCGACACGGCGAGCACGTTCATCGCCGTCAGCCGTCGCACGTCGATGTCCGACAGGGTCCGCCCCGCCCGCTTCTCCAGCTCGGCCCGCGAGACCTCCTGCGCCGAATCCGGGGCCCAACTGGCCACCAGCGCACGGTGGATCGCCAGGTCGTGCGCGCTCAGATCGTCCGGCAGCGCGTCCAGGTAGCGCTGACAGGCCGACAGCGTCATGCCCTGGTGCTGCAACTCCTCGATCAGCGCCAGCCGGGAGAGGTGCTCCGGGCCGTAGTGGCCCACCCGGCGAGGGCCGATCACGGGAGGGGGCAAAAGCCCGCGCGTGCTGTAGAACCGTACGGTACGGACGGTGACGCCTGCCCTGGCCGCCAGCTCGTCGACGGTGAGCATCGGCTCGGGTGCCTGGTCGGCCATCGTCTGCGCCTCGCTCTCTGCTCCACATGCTCCACAGCTTGGGTTCAACAGTATTGCTGTCGCACCAACGATGTGAAACGGCCAGGAGCTGCCCATGACCACGAACCTGCGACTGCCCGGACGACCCGAGGAGCTCACCCTCCCCGCCCTGCTGGCCCGCAACGCCGCCGAGCACGGGGACCTGCCCGCCCTCTCCTGGCGGGCCGGCCCCGGAGCCGCCCAGTGGACCACCCTCACCTGGCGCGAGGTGCGCCGCCAGACCGCCGTCCTCGCCTCCGGCTACGCCGCCCTCGGCGTGGAGCGCGGCGACCACGTCCTGCTGATGATGGGCAACCGCCCCGAGCACTGGCTCAGCGACCTCGCCCTCGTCCACCTCGGCGCCGTCCCCGTCACCGTGTACGGAACCTCCGCGCCCGAGCAGATCGCCCACATCGCCCGCCACAGCCGGGCCAGGGTCGCCGTCGTCGAGGGAGCCCGCGAGCTCGCCCGGTGGGAGCCGCTGCTGACCGACGCCGACGTGCCCCTGGAGCGGCTGGTCGTGGCGAACGCCGCCGAGGCGGGCCCGCACCGCACGTACGGCTCCCTGTACGCGAGCGGCGCCCGGCTGCACCGCGCCGACGCCTTCGAGAAGGCCTGGCAGGACACCCGCCCGGAGGACCCGCTCACCGTCGTCTACACCTCCGGCACCACCGGCGACCCCAAGGGCGTCCGCCTCAGCCACCGCAACCTCATGCTCCAGGCGGTCCGCCTGGACCGGCACGTGGAACTGCCCGAGCACGCCGAGCACATCTGCTATCTGCCCTTCGCGCACATCGCCGAGCGGGTCCTCGGCATCTACCTGCCGTTGCTGCGCGCCGCCCACGTACGGCTGTGCGCGGACCCCTCCGCCGTGTCCGGCGCGGTCCGTGAGCTGCGCCCGGTGCAGTTCTTCGGCGTGCCCCGGGTGTGGGAGAAGCTCGCCGCGTCCGTCCGGGCCGTCCTCGCCCAGCTGCCCGAGGAGCAGCGCGCCGCCATCGAGGCGGCCAACGACCTCGCCCGCAGCCGGGCCGGCCACCGCGAGCGCGGGGAGGCGATACCGGCCGCGCTCGAAGCCTCGTACGCCACGGCGAAGGAGCGGGCACTGGACCCCCTGCTGGGACTGGCGGGCCTGGACCGTCTCGTCTGGACGGCGAGTGCCACCGCCCCGATGCCGCTCGACGTGGTCCGTTTCTGGGCGGGCTGGGGGATCACCATCATGGACGCCTGGGGACTCACCGAGACCTCCGGCGTGTGCACGGTCAACAGCCCGGACGCCTTCCGGCTCGGCTCGGTGGGCCGGCCGATCGAGGGGCTGGAGCTGAGGCTCGCCGAGGACGGGGAGATCCTCACCCGCGGCGAGACCGTCTTCGGCGGCTATCTGCGGTCCGACGGATCGGTGGAGAGCGCCGCCGACGCCGAGGGGTGGTTCCCGACCGGGGACATCGGCCGGCTCGACGAGGACGGGTTCCTCTGGCTGACCGACCGCAAGAAGGAACTGATCATCACGTCCACGGGCAAGAACGTCTCCCCGGCGCTGGTGGAGAACACCGTCAAGGAACACCCGCTGATCGGCCAGGCCCTGGTCCACGGCGACGCCCGGTCCTACCTCGTCGCCCTGCTCGTCCTGGACCCGGAGCTGGCCCCGGCCTGGGCCGCCGCCCGGGGCATCGAAGCCGCCTCCCTCGGCGAGCTCGCCGAACACCCCGCCGTCCGGGAGGAGATCGCCCGCGCCGTCGAGGCGGCCAACGCGCGGCTCAACCGGACCGAGCAGATCAAGCGGTACCGGGTGCTGACCGAGGAGTGGGGCCCGGAGTCGGGCGAGCTCACGCCCTCGCTCAAGCTGCGCCGCCGCGTGGTCCGGGAGAAGTACGGCGCACTGATCGACGGCCTCTACGAGGCTTCGTACGAGACTCCGTGACCTGCGAGGCCCCCGTTGCGGTGAGCGGCACGCCGCTCACCGCAACGGGGGCCGATGCCTAGCGGCCGATCAGCGGGTAGTGGTCCGAGAGGTTGGTGTACGTGTACGAGGTGCCCCAGCTGGAGACCGTCCAGGGTGCCGACTGCTCCTTGACGACGTTGTTCTCCCAGCCCGCCGGACGGGCGTTGCCCTTGCGGTAGAGGACGTAGTCCAGGTCCTCGCGCGGGTCGGTCGGGTAGCGGTAGTTCGCTATCGAGTTGAGCGCGGTGTCGAAGGAGTACGGGTGGCCCGTGCGCGTGTCGGAAGCGGCCAGGTCGGCGCCCGCGAGCATGGAGGCGAGCTCTGGCGTGCGCGAGTCGACGTTCATGTCGCCCGCCACGATGACCTGCTCGTTCGCGGGGATGTTCTTCCCGTCCAGGAACGCGTCGATCGTGCGGAACTGGCGGGCGCGCATCTCCGCGGCCTCGCCCGCGCCGCAGCCCGGGTCGGTGGACTGCGCGTGGGTGCCGACCACGTGCACCTTGACGCCGTTCACGTTCAGCACGACGTAGGCGAAGCCCTTGTTCGACCACCAGTCGGCGCCGCAGGCGTCCTTGTAGACGACCTGCTCCTTGCGGACGACGGGCCACTTGCTGAGGATCGTGACGCCGCCGTCCTCCGGGGTGGTGGAGGAGTACGCGCCGCCCGTGGCGTCCCAGCCGGACTTGCTGCGGCCGACGACCGGGGTCTGGTACGGGTACTGGGCCGCCGAGTTGGCCTTCAGTGCGTCGGAGGCGCCGTTGTCGAAGGCCTCCTGGAGCACGACCACGTCGTGGCCCTGGTAGAAGGCGGCCTTGGGGATCTCCGCGGCCCGGTGGTCCTGGCCCCAGTTCGGGTACAGGTTCTTGCTCATCAGGAACACGTTGTACGACAGGACGCTCAACCGCGGGGTGGCGGACTCGGCGGCCGTGGCGGCCGGCGCGGTGGTGGCGGCCAGCGCGCCGGCGGCGACCGCGGCGACGGCAGCGGCGGCGGCCCGGTTGCGGCGGTTCGAGGTGTGCTGCATGGAGGTCTCCATCGATCCTGCGGGGGATGGGAAGATCGGCTCCGCCATCCAAGCAGCCACGGTTACCTCTGGGTAACACCCATGACAAGACTTTCTGTCCGGGCCACGACAAGGTGGGGGCGCCGGGGCCCGGGCGCACGGCACGCGGCCCCGTCATACTGGGAGAACAGCGAGGTCTACACCCTGGGGGCAGACTCATGAGCACGACGGAGCACCCCGCGGGGCACGCTGCGGAGCATCCCGTGAACGGGACGGCGCGCCGCACGGCCGGGGTCCGCACCGACCCCGAGCCGCCCCCGCCCGGCGGGGTGCTGTGGACCACCGCCGGGGACGTCCGGTCCCTGCTGACGCTGCCCGCCGCCTTCACCCTCCAGGTCGCCCACCCCGCGGTCGGGGCCGGGGTCGACCAGTACTCGGTCTTCCGCACCGACCCCTGGGGGCGCGGCGAGCGCTCGCTGCGCTCCGTCCAGCTGTGGGTGTACGGCGGGGACGAAGCCGCGGCCGAGGGCCGCAGGGTCCGCCGCCTGCACCGGGAGATCCAGGGCACCGACACCCGGGGGCGCCGCTACCACTCCCTCGACCCGGCCTGCTACGCCTGGGTGCACGCCACCGGATTTCCCATCGCCCTGTACTCCGGGCGCTACCTCTTCCGCCGCATCAGCCCCGCCGACGAGCGGCAGCTCTACCGTGAGTGGCTCCAGGTGGGCCGGATACTCGGCCTCCGCGACCGGGACATGCCGCAGACCGTCGAGGAGTTCTGGCCGTACTACCGCCGGATGCTGGCCGAGGAGATCGAGCCGACCGCGGTCGCCCGCGAGCTGGTCGCCACCGATGTGCCGCTGCCCCGCCCCGAGGGCGGCTCGCTGCCGGTGCGGCTGCTGCTGCGGCTCACCTGGCCCCTGTTGCGCGTGGCCTTCCTGCGCCTGCGGGCCTTCGTCACCGTCGGCTACATGCCGCCCGAGGCGCGCGCGGCCGTCGGGCTGGAGTGGAGCCCGGCCCAGGAGCGCAGGCTCCGGCGGTTCAGCACGGCCGTACGGCTCCTCGTACCGGTGCTCCCCGAACGGCTGCGGTACCTGCCCGTCGCGCGGGCGGCGCGGGCCCGATGGCGCGCCGCCGCCCGCTGACGGACTCAGCGCTTGTCGCTCCGGTGCTCGTGCTCGTGGTCGTGGATCGTGTTCGTCTCCGCGATCTTCTTCCAGGACTTCGGCTCCGTCTTCGCCGCCGGGGCCGAGAAGGAACGGGCCGTGGCGGCCGGCGCCGTGGGGTTCAGGGCCGAGGCGTCCGGCTTGCCCGGGGTGTACAGCCAGGTGTCGAACAGCTGGACCAGCGGCCGGCCCGAGATCTTCTCCGCGTAGGCGACGAAGTCCGCGACCTTGGCGTTGCCGTAGGCGCGCTCGGCCGGCCACCCCTTGAGGATCTGGAAGAACTTCTCGTCGCCGATGTGGTTGCGCAGCGCCTGCAGGGCGATCCCGCCGCGGTCGTAGACGGCACCGTGGAACTGGTTCTCCGGACCCGGGTCACCTGGCTTGACCTGCCAGAACGGGTCCTCGGCCGGGCGCGTGGAGTAGGCCCAGTCGGCGAGCTCCTGCGCCGTGCCCTCGCCCTCCTTCTCCGACCACAGCCACTGGCTGTAGCGGGCGAAGCCCTCGTTGATCCAGATGTCCTTCCAGCCCTCGACGGACACGCTGTCGCCGTACCACTGGTGGGCCAGCTCGTGCACGACCACCGAGACGTTCGCGCCGTTCTGGAACTGGCGCGGCCCGTAGAACGGCCGCGTCTGGGTCTCCAGCGCGAAGCCCGCGGTCACGTTCGGCACGTAGCCGCCCAGCGCGTTGAAGGGGTACGGACCGAAGACCCCCTCCAGCCACTCGGCGGCCTCGGCCGTCCGCTCCACGCTCGCCCGCGCCGCGCCCGCGTTGTCGCCGAGGTCCTTGCTGTAGGCGTTGAGGACCGGCAGGCCGCTCGCCGTCTTGTCGGTGGTGATGTCGAACTTGCCGACCGCCAGGGTGGCGAGGTACGTGGCCTGCGGCTTGTTGGAGCGCCAGTTGTACCGGGTCCAGCCGAGCCGCGAAGTCTGCGACTGGAGGACGCCGTTGCTGATCGCCTGGGTGCCGTCCGGGACGTTGACCGAGACGTCGAAGGTGGCCTTGTCGAGCGGGTGGTCGTTGCTCGGGAACCACCAGACCGCCGAGTCGGGCTCCTGCGCCGCCACACCGCCGTCGGGCGTGCGCTGCCAGGCCGTCCAGCCGTCCACCTTCAGCTCGGAGGGCTTCCCCGCGTACTTGACCACGACGGTCAGCGGGGTGTTGCGCGCCAGCGGCCTGGCCGGGGTGACCTCCAGCTCATGGCTTCCGGAGGCGGCGAACTTCGCCTTGGCCCCGTTGACCCGGACCTCGCTGACCTGGAGGCCGAAGTCGAGGTTGAAGCGGGACAGGTCCTGCTTGGCGGTGGCGAGGAGGGTGGCGGTGCCTTCGAGCAGGTCCGTCTTCGGCTGGTACTGCAGGCGCAGGTCGTAGTGCGACACGTCGTATCCGCCGTTGCCGCTGGCCGGGTAGTAGGGATCGCCGATACCCGGGGCGCCCGGACCGGAACTCGCCGCCGATGCCGGGATCACCAGCAGCAGGGAGGCGGCGAGCACGCTCGGGGCGATGACTTTGCGGTGCACGAATGGCTCCAAGTGGTAGGGGAGACAGATCGGTTCAGGGCCTTGTCGTTCGACCGTATTCACCCGTGACGCCCCACGTCATGTCCATGGCCCCCGCTGTCACACGATCGCCATCCGGCCGTCACGGGCCGCCGGACAGCGCGGCGAGAGCGCCCGGGGCACCGCGCGTCGGACACACCCCGCCGACGGCCCGGTACTGCCGGGCCGATGCCCGTGGCCTGCGGCGCAGCGGGCGGTTCAAGGTCCCGCCGGTGCACGTGTGGCCGACGCCGAGGAGCGCGCCGAGGACGGGAACGCCCCTCCGGGCAGCCGTAGCTACGCCTTCGGATCGGCTGGATCCGGCCGGACGAACTGCGGGAGGAAGGCAGGGAAGAAGCCATGGCATTCCCCAGGTCACCCAGGCTCGGGCCGGTCGGCCACGGGTCCCTGAACACCCGTCGACTCTCCCGGGCCGTCCCTCCGGCACCCCGGAACCCCGAGAGCGTTTCGCCCGGGATGGCCTAGGTCCGCATGCCACCCGCCGGACCTGTCTGTAGTGTCCGAGTCGGACCAATTGACCTATATGTGAGGTGACCGGTGGCGCTCCACAACGCCCAGGAACCGGCGGCCGACCCGGCCGTCGACATCTTCGCGTCCCCACTGAGCGAGCGCCCCCTGCCCAAACGGTCCATGCCCGGCCTGCCCTCCCCGCCGCCGGTGGTGTTCCAGCTGCTGCGCAACGAGCTGCTCCTGGACGGCAACGCCGCGCAGAACCTCGCGACCTTCTGCACCACCTGGACGGACGACGAGGTCCGCCAGCTGATGGACCTGTGCCTGGACAAGAACATCGTCGACAAGGACGAGTACCCGCAGACCGCGGAGATCGAGTCCCGGTGCGTGAACATCCTCGCCGACCTCTGGCACGCCCCGGCCGGTGCGGGCGGCGACGCCAACGCGGTGGGCTGCTCGACCACCGGCTCCAGCGAGGCCGCGATGCTCTGCGGCCTCGCCCTGAAATGGCGCTGGCGCGACCGCCGGCAGGCCGCCGGCCTCCCGACCGACCGGCCGAACCTGGTCTGCGGGCCGGTGCAGGTCTGCTGGGAGAAGTTCGCCCGCTACTTCGACGTCGAGCTCCGGCAGGTCCCGGTGGAGCCCGGCGCGACGGGACTCCAGGCGCACCAGCTGCGCGAGTACGTCGACGAGAACACCATCGGCGTCGTCGCCATCCTCGGCGTGACGTACACCTGCACCTACGAGCCCGTGGGTGAGATCGCCGCCGAACTCGACCGCATGCAGGCGGAGAGCGGCCTGGACGTCCCGCTGCACGTCGACGCGGCCTCGGGCGGGTTCATCGCGCCGTTCCTCCACCCGGATCTGGTGTGGGACTTCCAGCTGCCGCGCGTCGCCTCCATCAACGCCTCCGGCCACAAGTACGGCATGGCCCCGCTCGGCGTCGGCTGGGCGCTGTGGCGTGACCAGAACGCCCTGCCGGACGGCCTGGTCTTCCACGTCGACTACCTGGGCGGCGACATGCCCACCCTCGCCCTGAACTTCTCCCGCCCCGGCGGCCAGGTCGTCACCCAGTACTTCATGTTCCTGCGCCTGGGCCGCGAGGGGTACCGGCGCGTCTACGAGGCCTGCGCCGACACCGCGCAGCACCTCGCCCGGCAGATCGCCGAGATGGGCCCCTTCACCCTGCTCTACGACGGCGTCGGCGCACTGCCCGCCGTCTCCTACACCCTCACCGATCCCGACTCCGCCGGCTGGAGCCTGTACGACCTCTCCGACCAGCTCCGCATGCGCGGCTGGCAGGTGCCCTCCTACCCCCTGCCGCCGGACCGCCAGGAGACCGTCATCCAGCGCGTCCTGGTCCGCCACGGCGTCGACCGGGACGAGATCGAACTCCTCGCCGACGACATGCGCAGGGCGATCAAGCACCTCGGGCAGGGCCACGCGCCCAAGAAGGACCGCGTCGGTTTCCACCACTGACGGCACGGCACGGCACGGCCCGGCCCACCACGGCACGGCCGGCCGGATCCGAAGCGTGACACTGGCCGACATACCTAACAGTCGGTAACCTGCCGTCCATGACGCTTCCCACGCTCGCCGCACGGCACTGCTGGCACACCGCGATCAATCCGCTGCACTCCACCGTCTACTTCTCGCCGGACACGACCAAGGAGTTCGCCGGCCTCGGGATCACCGACCCCCTCGCAGTCAACCTCGCCCACCGGTCCGCGGCCATGGGCGCCGTCGGAGCGGGCACGGTGACCGCCACGTTCTACAACTACCGCTACGACCACGTCGCCCGGCACCTCCCGGCCGTCTGGGACATCGCCACGCCCGAACAGGCTCTCGCCGCCCGGCTGCGCGCCGCCGACGCCACCCTGCGCCGGCTGCTGGGCGCCGAGACCATAGAGTCGCCCGAGCTCGCGGAGGCCGCCGACCTGGCGATACGTGCCACCGAAGGCTGTACCCGGCACGCCCGCCCCCTGTACGCGGCCCACGCCGACCTCCCCGTACCCGAGGAGCCGCACCTGCGCCTGTGGCACGCCACCACCCTGCTGCGCGAGCACCGCGGCGACGGCCACCTCGCCGCCCTGCTCATCGCGGACCTGGACCCGCTGGAGGCCCTGGTCAGCCACACCGCCACCGGCAAGGGCATGACCCCGAAGTGGATCAAGTCCATCCGCGGCTGGGAGCAGTCCGACCTGGACGCCGCAGTCGCCCGGCTGCGCGGACGCGGTGTGCTCGACGCCGAGGGGTCGCTGACCGAGGAGGGCGCCGCCCTGCGCGAGCGGCTGGAGACCGAGACGGACCGCCTCGACGCCGCCCCCTACGAGCACCTCGGCGCGGCCGGCCTGGCCCGGCTGGCGGAACTCGGCGGCGCCCTGGTGATGAAGGCGGTCATGGCCGGAGCCTTCCCGGCGGACCTGCGCGGCAAGGCCTGACCGGCCCCGCGGCCGCGCTCTGGCGGGCTTACCGCCCCTTGTCACGGCCACCTGCCACAATTGGCAGCCTTCCAGTGCAAACGAAGGCAGGCGGGACCCGATCGTGACGACGTCCATCGAAGGCAGGATCGCCGAGGAGCTCGGCGTACGGGAGCGGCAGGTCAAGGCCGCCGTCGAGCTGCTCGACGGCGGCTCCACCGTGCCGTTCATCGCGCGCTACCGCAAGGAAGCGACCGAAATGCTCGACGACGCCCAGCTGCGCACCCTGGAGGAGCGGCTGCGGTATTTGCGCGAGCTGGAGGACCGGCGCTCCGCGATCCTGGACTCCGTGCGGGAGCAGGGCAAGCTCGACGCCGAGCTGGAGGCGCGGATCAACGCAGCCGACACCAAGGCCCGGTTGGAGGACATCTACCTGCCCTTCAAGCCCAAGCGCCGCACCAAGGCGCAGATCGCCCGCGAGGCCGGTCTGGAGCCGCTCGCCGAGGGCCTGCTCGCGGACCCGTCCGTGGAACCGGCCGCCGCCGCGGCCGCGTTCGTGGACGCGGGCAAGGGCGTCGCCGATCCGGCCGCGGCCCTGGAGGGCGCCCGCGCCATCCTCACCGAGCGGTTCGCCGAGGACGCCGACCTGATCGGCGAACTGCGCGAGCGCATGTGGGGCCGCGGCCGGCTCGCCGCGAAGGTCCGGGACGGCAAGGAGGAGGCGGGCGCCAAGTTCGCCGACTACTTCGACTTCGCCGAGCCGTTCACCGCACTTCCCTCGCACCGCGTCCTCGCGATGCTGCGCGGTGAGAAGGAGGACGTCCTCGACCTCACCCTGGAGCCCGAGGAGCCGAGCGAGACCCCCGGCCCGTCGACGTACGAGGGCATGGTCGCCCGCCGCTTCGGCATCGCCGAGCGCGGCCGCCCCGGAGACAAGTGGCTGGCCGACACGGTCCGCTGGGCCTGGCGTACGAAGATCCAGGTGCACCTCGGCATCGACCTGCGGACCCGGCTGCGCGCCGCCGCCGAGGACGAGGCCGTACGGGTCTTCGCCGCGAACCTGCGCGACCTGCTGCTCGCGGCACCCGCCGGCACCCGCGCGACGCTCGGCCTGGACCCCGGCTTCCGCACCGGCGTGAAGGTCGCCGTCGTGGACGCCACCGGCAAGGTCGTGGCCACGGACGTGATCTACCCGCACGTGCCCGCCAACAAGTGGGACGAGTCCCTCGCCAAGCTCGCCCGCCTCGCGAAGGAGCACGCGGTCGAGCTGGTCGCCATCGGCAACGGCACGGCCTCCCGCGAGACCGACAAGCTGGCCGGTGACCTCATCACCCGCCACCCCGAGCTGAAGCTCACCAAGGTGATGGTCTCGGAGGCCGGCGCCTCCGTGTACTCGGCGTCCGCCTTCGCCTCGCAGGAACTGCCCGGCATGGACGTGTCGTTGCGCGGCGCGGTCTCCATCGCCCGGCGCCTGCAGGACCCGCTCGCCGAACTGGTCAAGATCGATCCCAAGTCGATCGGCGTGGGCCAGTACCAGCACGACCTGTCCGAGGTGAAGCTCTCCCGCTCGCTCGACGCGGTGGTCGAGGACTGCGTGAACGGCGTCGGCGTCGACGTCAACACCGCATCTGCGCCGCTGCTCTCGCGCGTGTCGGGCATCAGCGGCTCGCTCGCCGAGAACATCGTCTCCCACCGCGACTCCAACGGGCCCTTCCGCAGCCGCAAGGGGCTCAAGGACGTGGCCCGGCTGGGCCCGAAGGCGTACGAGCAGTGCGCGGGCTTCCTGCGGATCCGCGGCGGGGACGACCCGCTGGACGGCTCGGCCGTGCACCCCGAGGCCTACCCGGTGGTCCGGGCGATGGGCAAGACGGCGGGCGGCGAGGTGGCGGCCCTGATCGGCAACACCGGCGTACTGCGCTCCCTGCGCCCGGAGCAGTTCGTCACCGAGGCTTTCGGCCTGCCCACGGTCACCGACATCCTTCGCGAGCTGGAGAAGCCGGGCCGCGACCCGCGTCCCGCCTTCAAGACGGCGACCTTCAAGGAGGGCGTGGAGAAGATCGGCGACCTGGCCCCCGGGATGATCCTGGAAGGCGTGGTCACCAACGTGGCCGCCTTCGGAGCCTTCATCGACATCGGCGTCCACCAGGACGGACTGGCGCACGTCTCGGCGCTGTCGAAGACCTTCGTCAAGGACCCCCGCGACGTGGTCAAGCCGGGCGACATCGTCCGCGTGAAGGTCATGGAGGTGGACATCCCGCGCAAGCGGATCTCGCTGACCCTGCGGCTGGAGGACGAGGCGGACCGTTCCGCCGGTGCGCCCGGGCAGCGCGAGGACCGGCAGGAGCGGCGGGGCGGCGGCCGTCCGCCGCAGCAGCGCGGCGGCGCGGGCACCCGCGACGGCGCAGGCAAGAACCAGGACCGCCGCGGTCAGGGCCAGCGCGGCGGCCAGGGGCAGCGGCAGGGCGGAGGCGCCTCCGCCCCCGCACCCGCCAACAGCGCGATGGCCGACGCCCTGCGACGCGCCGGCCTCACCGGTCCCGAGGAGCGCCGCAAGCGGTGACCGCAGGTTTGCAGCCACCCCGGCGCGTGAGGTCTCCGTACGCGTTGGCCGAATAGGTCCCCCACCTGGGGACCTGCCTTGCCAACTCCCGTACAAGATCTGTAGGCATGGTGGAACGCCCGTTCGTCACCCGGCGGACGGGCATCCGCATTTCCCCTCAGGACCGCATTCCCCCGAGGCCGCCTTGAAGGCACAGGACACCATGCCCATGCCCGCACACGCCTACCGACGCTGCCCGAGAAAGGGTCCGAAGAGGGATCACATGCCCCACCGGCAACTCAGCCTGCGTAAACGGTGCGAGAACATTATCGGCCATCTGGAATTGACCCACCCGTTTTCACTCGACGCGCTGTGTGGCCGAATAGCCGAGCAGCGCGGCCGCCCCATCCGACTCCATCCGCTCCCCAAGGAGGCGGCGGAGTCCGGCGTCTGCGGACTGTGGGTCGGCACCGCCAGCGTCGACTACGTCTTCTACGAGGCGCAGACCACCCCGCTCCACCGGGAGCACATCGTGCTCCACGAGCTCGGCCACATCCTCTTCGGCCACCACTCGCTGGAGGGCGAGGAGGCCGACGGAGGCGCCCCCACCGTGCTCGGGCGCACCAACTACACCACCCGCCAGGAGCAGGAGGCGGAGATGCTCGCCAGCATGATCCGCATCCGCACGGCGAACGCCGGCCCGCAGTCGGCCCTCCAGGCCAGGGGCACGCTCGCCCGGCTGGAGTCCGCCATGGGCTACGAGTGGGGCCACGATGGCAGCTGACCTGACCGCCTTCGGCAACTGGCTGTCGGTCCCCAGCGTGGTGTTCCTGTGGATCGCGGTCCTGCTGCGCGCCCCGGGCGCTCTGCGCTCCCGGCAGCAGCGCGGACTGTGGCTGGCCGTCGCCACCGCCGCCGCCGCGATGACGCTGAACCTCCCCGACGTCGTCGCCTACGCGATGAGACGCGAGGCCTCCTACGCCCACACCATCGGCATGATCCGCAACCTCACCGGCGTCCTCTCCGCCGGCGCGGTCCTCTACTTCGTGGCCTCCGCCACCGGCCGCCGCCGGCTCCAGCTCGCCTCCTGGGTGGCCACGGCGGGCTGGCTCACCACGCTGGTCGCGCTGGATCTGGCGTCGCCCGCGCACGGCACGCACACCATGCCGCCGGTCGGCGACCCGGTGCCCTCCCTCACCTACTGGCTGGTGCTGATCTCCGCGCACCTCACCGCCAACACCATCTGCGTCTCACTGTGCTGGCGCTACAGCCGCCGCACCGAGAGCCGGGGGCTGGCCGCCGGGCTGCGCCTCTTCGGCCTCGGGACCGCGCTCGCCGGCGTGTTCTGGTTCGCGTACCTGCTCAAGGCACTGTTCGGCAGCACCTGGGCGATGCCCGCCCTGCCACTGATCATGAACGTGCACGGCCTGCTGCGCGCCGCGGGCATCCTCGTGCCGACGCTGTTCACCTTCCGCCGCACCGCCGCCGACATCGTCACCGCGTGGCGGCTGTGGCCGCTGTGGCGCGACCTGGTCCAGGCCGTCCCGCACGTGGCCCTGAACAAGCCGCGGGCCGGGCGGGTGGTCGAGCTGCTGTGGCCGCCGGTCCCGCGCAACCTGCTGGTCTACCGCAAGGTCATCGAGACGCGCGACGCGATCCTGATCCTCGGGGAGTACGTCTCCCAGGGCGCCCTGGACCTCGCCCGCGGCCAGGTCGCCGGCCGCGGGGTCCCCGAGCAGCGCCGCACCGCGGCCGCGCTGGCCTCCGTACTGAAGGAGGCGCGGCGGACGAAACTCGACGGACTGCCCGGTCAGCCGGGCGAGACGGCCGGCCTGGAGCTGACCGTCGCGATCCAGACCTCCGACAAGAGCGGGGACCTGGCGGACGAGGCCCGCTTCCTCGTCGACGTCGCCCAGGAGTACACCGCACACCGTGACGTGTCCGACCGCCGGGAAGTGAAGCCGTCTTGACCACCGTACTGATCACCGGGGCCAGCGCCGGACTGGGCGCGGCCTTCGCCCGGGGCTTCGCCGCCAAGGGCTGCGGCCTGGTCCTCGTGGCCCGCGACAGGGACAGGCTGCGGTCCGTCGCCCGGGACCTCGGCCGGGAGTTCGGCACGGCGGTCGAGGTGCTGCCCGCCGACCTGCTCGACGAGGCGGGCCTCGCGGCGGTCGCCGAGCGGCTCGCCGACCGGGCCCGGCCCGTGGACATCCTGGTGAACAACGCGGGCTTCGGGCTGCCCGCGCCCTTCCCGTACAGCCCGGTCGAGGACGAGGAGCGGATGCTCGACCTGCTGGTCAAGGTCCCGCTGCGGCTCACCCACGCCGTGCTGCCGGGCCTGCGCGAGCGCCGCCGGGGCGCGGTGGTCAACGTCTCCTCGGTGGCCGGACTGCTGCCGACCGGCACGTACGGGGCCGCGAAGGCCTGGATCACCGCGTTCAGCGAGTCACTGCGGGTGGACATGGAACCGTACGGAGTCCGCGTGCTGGCGGTGGTCCCGGGCTTCACGCGCACCGAGTTCCAGGAACGCGCCGGGATGGACGTCAGCGCGCTGCGCGAGGCGGTCTGGCTGGAGCCGCAGGCCGTGGTGGACCAGGCGCTGCGGGACCTCGCGCTGCGCCGCCCGCTGAGCATCACGGGCCGCCGCTACAGGGCGTACGCGCTGGCGGTCCGCCATCTCCCGAGGGGCTTCGTGGCCCGCCGGATGGCCCGCACCCGGCGCGCCCCGGCAGACGGGCCGGACGAGCGCTGAAACCGCCGCGGCAGCCCGATGCGCGGCCCGGATACCGGTCCGCGCAGGGCCTGCTGTGAAGGGGACGGATCAGCTACCAGCCGCCGTGTCCGCGACCGTGTCCTCCCCAACCGTTGTCGTCGTCATCGTCCCAGCCGCCGTGACGCCAGCCACTGTGGTGACCACCCCAGTCGTCGTCGTCATCGCCGCCGCAGCCGCCGCCGTTGACGTAGCTGACGTGCTGGGCCGGGGTTGCCGCCGAGGCGGTGCCCGCGGTGCCGAGTGCGGCTCCGCCGGCCAGCAGGAGACCGGCAGCGGAGGCCGCGAAAAGGCGCTTCGCTCGCTGTGCTTGCATGGGGATTCCCTTTCCTTCCACCCTCTCGCACCTCTGCGAGGTGTGCGGGAGCGGAACCGCGGCCGCCGAGGAAAAAACGTGCGGCACGGATCGGATACAGGGCCGCCGGAAATGCGGAAGCAGGTGTCCGGCCACGGTGCGGCTCGGACGCCACACGGTCCCGGAGCAGGCACGCGTCAGAGGTTCCACCCCTGCCGCCGCGAGACTCCGGCCATGGCAGTGTGCTCCGCGGTTGCGGCTCTCACCTACAAAGGCTAGTCGCGCACGCCCCGGTTGGCACCTCGGGAACGCAAAGTGCCGCCGACTGCCATTCCTGTCGGGCTAGAGCTCGGTGACCTTGCCGTCGGAGACCTGGAGGCGGCGGGTCACCGAGACGGCGTCCAGCATGCGGCGGTCGTGGGTGACCAGCAGGAGCGTGCCCTCGTACGCCTCCAGGGCCGACTCCAGCTGCTCGATCGCCGGGAGGTCGAGGTGGTTGGTCGGCTCGTCCAGCACCAGCAGGTTCACCCCGCGGCCCTGGAGCAGAGCCAGGGCGGCGCGGGTGCGCTCGCCCGGTGACAGGGTGGCCGCGGGGCGCAGGACGTGGGCCGCCTTGAGGCCGAACTTGGCCAGCAGGGTGCGGACTTCGGCCGGCTCGGTGTCCGGGACGGCCGCGCAGAAGGCCTCCAGCAGCGGTTCGTCGCCGAGGAACAGGCCGCGGGCCTGGTCGACCTCGCCGATCAGGACGCCGGAGCCGAGGGTGGCGGAGCCGGAGTCCGGCGCCAGTCGGCCGAGCAGGACGGCCAGCAGCGTGGACTTGCCCGCGCCGTTGGCCCCGGTGATCGCCACCCGGTCCGCCCAGTCGATCTGGAGGCTCGCCGGGCCCAGGCGGAAGTCCCCGCGCTTGACCGCGGCTTCGCGCAGGGTGGCCACCACCGAGCCTGAGCGCGGGGCCGCCGCGATCTCCATGCGCAGCTCCCACTCCTTGCGGGGCTCCTCGACGACCTCCAGCCGCTCGATCGCCCGCTGCGTCTGGCGGGCCTTGGCGGCCTGCTTCTCGCTGGACTCGCCGCGCAGGTTCTTGCCGATCTTGTCGTTGTCGCTCGCCTTGCGACGGGCGTTGCGTACGCCCTTGTCCATCCAGTTGCGCTGCATCTGGGCCCGGCCCTCAAGGGCGGACTTCTTGCCCGCGTACTCCTCGTACTCCTCGCGGGCGTGGTCGCGGGAGCGCTCGCGCTCCTCCAGGTAGGCGTCATAGCCGCCGCCGAAGAGGTTGATCTGCTGCTGGGCCAGGTCGAGTTCGAGGACCTTGGTGACGGTCCGCGTCAGGAACTCGCGGTCGTGACTGATCACGACGGTGCCCGCGCGCAGCCCCTTGACGAACCGCTCCAGCCGCTCCAGACCGTCCAGGTCCAGGTCGTTGGTGGGTTCGTCGAGCAGGAAGACGTCGTAGCGGGACAGCAGCAGCGAGGCGAGGCCCGCGCGGGCCGCCTGGCCACCGGACAGCGCCGTCATGGGCAGGTCCAGGCCGACCGTGAGGCCGAGCTCGGCGGCGACCTCCTCGGACCGCTCGTCGAGGTCGGCGCCGCCGAGGTCCAGCCACCTGTCCAGCGCGGTCGCGTACGCGTCGTCCGCGCCCGGCGTCCCGTCCACCAGCCCCTGCGTCGCCGCGTCGAGCTCCGCCTGCGCGGCGGCCACGCCCGTACGGCGCGCCAGGAAATCCCGTACCGACTCGGCGGCCCGGCGCTCCGGCTCCTGCGGGAGGTGCCCCACGGCGGCGGTGGGCGGGGAGAGCCGCAGCTCACCGGTCTCGGGGGTGTCCAGCCCGGCGAGCAGGCGCAGCAGGGTGGACTTCCCGGCGCCGTTCACGCCGACCAGGCCGATGACGTCGCCGGGCGCGACGACGAGGTCGAGATCGGCGAAGAGCGTGCGCTCACCGTGCGCGGCGGTGAGCTTCTTGGCGACGAGGGTTGCAGTCATGATGGCCCGATCCTATCCGGGCGCGCACTGCCCCCAGGGGCATGGCCGGATAGGTGGGATGCACGGCATTGCGGCCACCGGACTTCCGTCACACCATGGGGCCATGTCGTTGCGAAACGTGCTCGTCCTCCTCTACGACGGGGTGCAGAGCCTGGACGTGACCGGGCCGGTCGAGGTGTTCTCCGCCGTGGCCCGGTTCCCCGGCCGGCCGGGTTACGAGATCCGGACGGTGTCGCCGGGCGGCGCGCCCGTCCGCACGAGCAGCGGGCTGACCCTGATGCCGGACGGAGAGCTGGAGAGCGCCCGGCCGGGAGGGGGAACCACCCTGCTCGTGCCCGGTGGCCGGTACACGGCCGACTTCGAGCCCCGGATCACCGACTGGCTGCGCGCTCACGGGGGTGGCGCGCGGCGGCTGGTGTCCGTGTGCACGGGCGGGCTGCTGCTCGCCGAGGCGGGACTGCTGGACGGGCGGCGGGCGACGACGCACTGGTACGTGTGCGAGCAGATGGCCCGGGACTACCCGGCCGTCGCGGTGGAGCCGGATCCCATCTACGTACGGGACGGGCCCGTGGCCACCTCGGCCGGGGTCACGGCGGGCATCGACCTCGCGCTCGCGCTGGTGGAAGAGGACCATGGGCGGGACGTGGCGCTCACGATCGCCCGGCACCTGGTGGTGTTCCTGCGCAGGCCCGGCAACCAGGCCCAGTTCAGCGCGCAGCTGGAGGCGCAGACGGCGCGGCGGGAGCCGTTGCGGGACGTGCAGCAGTTCATCACCGAGCATCCGGGCGGGGACCTGAGCGTCGAGGCGCTGGCCGCCCGGGCCAGGCTGTCGCCGCGGCACTTCTCGCGCGCCTTCCAGGCGGAGACGGGGGTGACGCCGGGTCGCTACGTCGAGCGGGTGCGGGTCGAGCACGCGCGGCGCCTGCTGGAGGACAGCCGCGAGGGCGTCGCCCAGATCTCCCGGGCGTGCGGCTACGGCACGCCCGAGGCGCTGCGCCGGGCCTTCGTGAAGACCCTGGGCCAGTCCCCGGCCGAGTACCGCCGCCGCTTCGGCGCCTGACCTCGGCACGCCCCGTACCCGGGGCCGCGCCCGGCCCCGGTCCGGGCGCGCGCCGACAGACCTGCCGTCCCCGGCCGGGGGCGGCGCCGATCGACCGCTCCGGAGGAGCCATGCAGATCGCCGTACTGCTCTACGACCGCTTCACCGCCCTCGACGCCATCGGGCCCTTCGACACGCTCGGCCGCCTCCAGGGCGCCGAGACCGTGTTCGTGTCCGAGCGTCCCGGGCCCGTGCGGACCGACAACGGGTCGCTCGCCCTCGTCGCCGACAAGGCGCTCCACGAGGTGACCCGGCCCGACATCGTCGTCGTGCCCGGCGGACCGCATCCCGAGATCGAGATGAAGAATCCCGCGGTCCTCGACTGGCTGCGGGCCGTCGACGCCACCACCACCTGGACGACGTCCGTCTGCACAGGCTCCCTGCTGCTGGCCGCCGCCGGGCTGCTCGACGGGCGGCGGGCCGCGAGCCACTGGCTGTTCCTGGACCAGCTGCCGCGGTTCGGGGCCGAGCCCACCGGGGAGCGGGTGGTGTCCGACGGGAAGTACGTCACCGCCGCGGGTGTCTCCGCCGGGATCGACATGGGCCTCACCCTGCTGGGCAGGATCGCCGGGGACGAGTACGCCCAGACCGTCCAGCTGATGACCGAGTACGACCCCCAGCCGCCCTACGACGCGGGCTCCCCGGCCAAGGCCCCGGTCGAGATGGTCGCGCGACTGCGGGCGGTCAGTCCTCTGTAGGCAGGCCTTGCGCGCGCAGGCCCTCCGTCGGCCAGCGGAAGTCGGGTGCCCGGCGCTCCAGGAACGCGGCGACGCCCTCCGCGGTGTCGCCGCTTCCGGCCGCCTGCGCCGCCCAGTACCCGTCGCGGTCCGTCCGCCCGTCCGCGAACTCCTTGGCCGCGGCCTGGGTGAGCTGCGAGCGCGAGACCAGTACGCGCGTGAACTCGGCCACCCGCTTGTCCAGTTGGCCGGCCGGCAGCAGCTCGTCGAGGAAGCCGGTCCGCAGCGCCCGGTCCGCGTCGATCAACTCCGCCGAGAAGAGGAGGTACTTGGCGGCGGCCGGGCCGACCAGGGCCGTCAGCCGCCTGGTGGAGGAGGCCGGGTAGACGATGCCCAGCTTCGCCGGGGTCACCCCGTACGACGACCCCTCCTCCGCGAACCGAAGATCGCAGGCCGCGGCCAGCTGGCTACCGCCGCCCACGCAGAACCCGCGGATCGCCGCCAGCGTCGGCTTCGGGAAGGCGGCCAGCGCATCCTCCGCGGCGACGGCGAGTGCCTGCGGCTCGTCGTTCCCGGTCAGCGAGGAGATGTCCGCGCCCGCGCAGAAGGTCGGTCCCGCGCCGGTCAGGACGAGGACCCGTACGGCGGGGTCGGCCGCCAGGTCCGCCAGCAGCTCGGGCAGGGCCCGCCACATCGCGGCCGTCATGGCGTTCCGCTTGGCGGGGTGGGAGATGACGACGGTGGCGACCCCGTCGGCGACCGTGTGCAGGAGGGCTGCGTCCCGGGCTGCGTCCATGCGCCGGATGCTATCCCGGGCCGTCGATCGGGCCGCCGACCGGGTGGCCACGGGCACGGGGCCCGGGGCATCCTGGGGCTGGTCAGGGAAGACGGGACGCCGGGCGGAGGCGGACACGGCGGAGATGGCGCGCGAGGCGGCCGGGAAACATCCCGTGGAAAATCAGGAACGGTCGAACAACTGACTCTGTCATACGCCAGCGGTCAGAATGTGTCCGAATCACGCTGACTTATGGTCAGCGGTCCGGTCCCGACCAGCCCGTTACCCACTCTGGACGCGTGGAGACGATCGAGCGCGAAGACGGGGGACGGAAGATGGATGTCAGCGGGAACGTCCCGCCAGCCAGGGAGGGGGAGCCGGAGGCTCCGGCCGACCCCCTCGCGTACGAGGGAGTGTGGCGGTTCACCGCTCCCGCCGTAGAAGAATCCGTTCCGCAGGCTCGCCGTGCGGTCCGGGACCTCCTCGGGCGCCAAGGCGTGCCCGCCCAGCAGGACCTCGTGTACGCGCTCCTGCTGATCGTCTCCGAACTGGTGACGAACTCGGTCCGGCACGCTGCCCTGCTCTCCCCGGAGGTCGCGGTCGAGGTCGCGATCGGCCGGGAGTGGGTACGGGTGGCCGTCGAGGACAACCACCCGTACCGGCCCAAGGCGCTGGAGGCCGATTTCGGCCAGACCGGCGGCCGGGGTCTGCTCCTGGTACGGGAGATCACGCGGGAGGCGGGCGGGGTCTGCGACGTCGAGCACACCTCGACCGGCGGCAAGGTCATCTGGGCGGCCCTGCCGATCACCGCACCGGCCGCTCCCGCCCCTGCCCCGGCCTCCGCGACCCCGGCCGGCTGACCGGAGTACGGCCGTACCGACGTACCGATGCAGGGGCTACCAGCCCGCGGCTTCACCGGTCAGCTCGCGGATCGCGGGCCGCGCCGCGTCCAGCACGGTCATGAACCAGGCCGAGAACGGCACTTCGGCATGCCGCTTCGCCAATTCCTCGGCGGTGACGAAGGCGGTGTCCCCGACCTCCTCCGGATCCGGCCGCAGAGCCGCCTGCGCGAGTCCCACGAACAGGTGGTTGTACTCCTGCTCCACCAGACCCGATGCCGGGTCCGGGTGGTTGTAGCGCACCGTTCCCGCCTCTGCGAGGAGCGAGGGCGACAGCCCCAGCTCCTCGTGGGTCCGCCGGGCCGCCGCCGCGAACGGCGACTCCCCGGGGTAGGGGTGACCGCAACAGGTGTTCGACCAGACGCCGGGGGAGTGGTACTTCCCGAGGGCCCGCTGCTGGAGCAGCAGACGCCCCTGCTCGTCGAAGAGGAACACGGAGAACGCCCGGTGCAATTGCCCGGGTGCCTGATGGGCGGAGAGTTTCTCCGCCGTGCCGATCGTGTTCCCGGACTCGTCGACCAGTTCGAGCATGATCGGTTCTTGGGTCCCGGTGCCGTTGGTCGCGCTGTTCGCGGCGGTGGCTGGTGTGGTCGGCATACCCATCCTTCGCTTCGGACTCGGCCTTCAGTCTGCCGTACAAAAGAGGCTTGTCCCCACTTCGGAGATCCGCGCATGTCCGCCCCCGCCGCGTGATATGCGACGGGGGCGGATCACTTCGCGTCACGGCGCCCGCCGCGCCCCCGCGTCAGACTCCGAACGGGGCCGGGTACCTGATCGTGCCCGTCGGCACCGGGACGGAATCGTCCAGGACCAGCGCCATCATCGCCTCGTCGGGCACCTCGAAGGGCGCCCTGATCCCGAAGCGCGAGGCCGGCACGAAACCGAAGCGCGGGTAGTACTCCGGGTGTCCCAGCACCAGGACCAGGGACTCCCCGCGCTCCTTCGCCGCCGCGAGCAGTGCCCGGACGACCGAGCTGCCCGCGCCCGAGCGCTGGAACGCAGGATCGGCGGCCACCGGGGCGAGCGCGAGCGCCCGTACCCCGTCGACCTCGCACACGGTGAGCAGGGCGTGCGCGGCCACCGACCCGTCGGGGCCCTCGGCCACGTACGACAGCCCGGGCACCCAGGAGGTGTCGGTGCGCAGCGCGTCCACGAGATCCGCCTCCAGCGGGGTCCCGAACGCCGCCAGGTTGACGTCGCGTACGGCGGCCACGTCGGCCGCCGTCTCCGGGCGGACGGGCCAGGCGCCGCCGTCGCCCGCGGTCACCGGGCGCAGGGCGTAGCCCGTGTACCCGTACTCGTGCCCGTGGCGGGCCCGCACGTCGAGCTCCTCGCGGGTGGCGGCCAGCGCGGCCTCCATCGCGGGGTTCGGGGCGGATCCGTCGTGGGAACGGGCGCGGACCCGCTCGGCGAGCGGGCCGTAGTACTCGGCCCAGTCGGAGTCGGGCAGGTGGTGCACGCCGAGCACCTGGTACCCCGAAGCCTGGGCGGCTGCGACGGTGCCCGCGGTGGTGCGCAGCGGACACTCCTCGTCCCAGAAGGCGCGGGCGCCCGCGGACGGCTCCTCGACGGTCCACTCGCACTCGGTCAGCACGATCGTGCCGCCGGGGGCGAGCAGCCGGCGCCACCGCGCCAGCGCGGTGGCGAAGCCGATGAGGTAGGCGGAGCCCTCGGCCCAGACGAGGTCGAAGGAGCCGTCCTCGAAGTCCTCGCGGGGGAGTGCGCCCATGTCCGCCGTGACGGTGCGGACGCGATCGGCGAGTCCGCGGGCCTCGGCGGCCGTACGGAGCTCTTCGAGGAACGGCTCGTACAGGTCGACGGCGGTCACCTCGGCGCCGCCGGATCCGGGACGTCCCGCCTCGGCCGCGAGCAGCAGGGCGCTGCGGCCCGGACCGCAGCCGAGGTCGAGGACGCGCGGCCGCTCGGGCAGGGGTCCGCACAGGGACAGCAGGTGCCGGGTGCTCGCGTCGGAACCGGGAGCCTGCCGGGGCAGGCCGCGGTGCAGGGTGAAGAAAGCCTCAATGAAAGTGGTGTCGGTCAACGTGAACCCTTGAACGGGGGCTCCGGCCGACGAGGCCGTTCAGCGCGCGGAGCGCGTGATCAGGCCCGGCCGGACGCCCGGAGGAAATGGGGGATGCACCGGAGTTCGCCGCGCATGGCCGCGATCACTACGACGGTCATCAACCCACCTCTTCCACTCGACACGATCAGGGGCGTGTCCACCGTAACATCGACGCTGTTTGTGGTATCGCGCCGTGATCGTCAATGATGATCACGCCCGGGCCCGGGCCGGGAATATTCGGCTTATCGGGGCGTAAACGGGTGGTGAACCCCTGCTTCCATTCATCCGATAGCCTCTGCCGACGTGTCGCCGCCCCCCAGTGGCGCCCGTTCGGAATCCGTTACAAGGAGTGAGTTCGTCTGCCGACCGTCATCCTCACCGGCCTGCCGGTCCCCGGATCACCGCTCGCTGACGAGCTGCGCTCCCTCGGCTTCGACGTCCGGCCCGCCGCCGGTCCCGAGGACACCGCCGCCGCGCTGGCCGCCGTACCCGCCGACCAGCGGGTGGCCGTCGTGGACAGCGCCTTCGTCGGGCACGTGCACGCGCTGCGCCTCGCGCTGACCGACCCGCGCTTCGACGCCTGCGCGGTCACCGGCGCACTCGCCGTCCAGTCCGGCGCCCGCGAGGCCCTCGACAAGGCCGTGGCCGACGCCCCCGCGGGCACCGGCCCCTACGCGGACCGGCTCGCCGCCGCGGTCGAGGCCTCCGGGACCGCCGTCCAGCGCCCCGAGCTCGGCACCCTCGTCGCCACCGTCCCCGCCACCGCGGCGGACCGGGACGCGGCGAGCGCCGCCGTCGCCGCCGTCGACGACGAGGCCGTCCGCCTGCGGACCGCCGTGAAGTCCCGCGACGGCTTCTTCACCACCTTCTTCATCAGCCCGTACTCGCGCTACATCGCCCGCTGGTGCGCGCGCCGCGGCCTGACCCCGAACCAGGTCACCACCGCTTCGCTGGTCACCGCGCTGATCGCGGCCGGCTGCGCCGCCACCGGCGAGCGCTGGGGCTACGTCGCGGCCGGTGTGCTGCTCCTCGTCTCCTTCGTCCTGGACTGCACCGACGGGCAGCTGGCCCGCTACTCGCTCCAGTACTCGACGATGGGCGCCTGGCTCGACGCGACCTTCGACCGCGCGAAGGAGTACTCCTTCTACGCGGGCCTCGCGCTCGGCGCGGCCAGGAACGGCGACGACGTGTGGGGGCTCGCGCTCGGCGCCATGATCCTCATGACCTGCCGGCACGTCGTGGACTTCTCCTTCAACGAGGCCAACCACGACGCGACCGCCAATACGAGTCCCACGGCGGCCCTGTCGGACAAGCTCGACAGCGTCGGCTGGACGGTCTGGGCCCGGCGGATGATCATCCTGCCGATCGGTGAGCGCTGGGCGATGATCGCGGTCCTGACCGCCTTCACCACCCCCCGGATCGTCTTCTACGCCCTGCTGGTCGGCTGCGCCTTCGGCGCGCTCTACACCACCGCCGGCCGGGTCCTGCGCTCGCTGACGCGCAAGGCCACACGCACCGACCGGGCCACCCAGGCCCTCGCGGACCTCGCCGACTCCGCCGTGCTCGCCTGGACCGGCCCGGCCCGTCCCACGAAGCGGCGGCCGAACTACGAAGCGGTGGTCCTGGCCCTGGCCGGCTCCGTGCTGATGGTCGGCGGGGCCGTGGTCCGCGACTTCGGCGCCACCTGGCTGATCGGGACCGCCGCGGGCTACGTCTTCTTCGCCGGCGCCGCCGTCTCCGGTCCCCTCAGGGGCCCCCTCGACTGGCTCGTCCCGCCGCTCTTCCGGTTCGCCGAGTACGTGACCGTCCTCGCGCTCGCCGCCAAGGCGGACGTGCCCGGAGCCCTTCCCGCCGCATTCGGACTGGTCGCGGCGGTCGCCTACCATCACTACGACACGGTCTACCGCATCCGTGGTGGTTCGGGCGCGCCGCCGCACTGGCTGGTGCGGACGACCGGCGGTCACGAGGGCCGGGTCCTGCTGACCGTGGTCCTGTCCGTCGTCCTCGCCCGTGACGTGTTCCCCGTCGCGCTCACGGCCATGGCCGTGTTCGTGGCACTCGTGGTGCTCGTGGAGAGCATCCGATTCTGGGTCTCCTCCGGAGCACCCGCCGTACATGACGAAGGAGAACCAGCATGATCGGCCTTGTACTCGCTGCCGGTGCCGGACGCCGTCTGCGTCCCTACACCGACACCCTGCCCAAGGCCCTCGTGCCCGTCGGTCCCCAGGGCGACGAGGAGAGCATCACGGTTCTCGACCTCACCCTCGGCAACTTCGCCGAGGTCGGCCTCACCGAGGTCGCCATCGTCGTCGGCTACCGCAAGGAAGCCGTGTACGCGCGCCGGGAGGCCCTGGAGGCCAAGTACGGCGTCAAGATCACGCTGATCGACAACGACAAGGCCGAGGAGTGGAACAACGCCTACTCCCTGTGGTGCGCGCGTGAGGTCCTCAAGCAGGGTGTGATCCTCGCCAACGGCGACACCGTCCACCCGGTCTCCGTCGAGAAGACCCTGCTCGCCGCCCGCGGCAACGGCCAGAAGATCATCCTCGCCCTCGACACGGTCAAGAACCTGGCCGACGAGGAGATGAAGGTCGTCACCGCCGACGGGAAGGGCGTCCAGAAGATCACGAAGCTGATGGACCCGGCCGACGCGACGGGCGAGTACATCGGTGTCACCCTCATCGAGGCCGAGGCCGCCGAGCAGCTGGCCGACGCGCTGAAGACCACCTTCGAGCGCGACCCCGACCTCTACTACGAGGACGGCTACCAGCAGCTGGTCAACGACGGATTCACCATCGACGTGGCACCCATCGGCGACGTCAAGTGGGTCGAGATCGACAACCACGACGACCTCGCCAAGGGCCGGACGATCGCATGCCAGTACTGACGAGGCTCATCCCCTCGCCCCTCGTCGTCGACATCAGTCGCGGCGCGATGGACGACCTGGCCGGCCTCCTGGCCGACCAGCGGATCTCCGCGTCCGGCAAGCTGGCGATCGCGATCAGCGGCGGCTCCGGCGTCGCGCTGCGCGCCAAGCTGGAACCGGTACTTCCGCACGCCGACTGGTACGCCGTCGTCGACGGCACCATCGACTCCGCGGTCAAGCTGGCCGACGACATAAAGGGCCGCCGCTACGACGCCGTCGTGGGCCTGGGCGGCGGCAAGATCATCGACGTGGCGAAGTACGCCGCGGCGCGGGTCGGGCTGCCCATGGTGGCCGTCGCCACCAACCTCTCGCACGACGGCATCTGCTCGCCGGTGTCCATCCTGGACAACGACAACGGCCGCGGCTCCTACGGCGTCCCCACGCCGATCGCCATGGTGATCGACCTCGATGTGATCAAGGAAGCCCCGGTGCGGTTCATCCGCGCCGGCGTCGGCGACGCGATCTCCAACATCTCGGCCATCGCCGACTGGGAGCTCTCGCACGAGATCACCGGCGAGCCCGTCGACGGCCTGGCCGCCGCCATGGCCCGTACCGCCGGCCAGTCCGTGCTGCGCCACCCCGGCGGATGCGGCGACGACGAATTCCTCACCGTGCTCTCCGAGGCGCTGGTCCTCACCGGCATCGCCATGTCGATCAGTGGGGACACCCGCCCGGCCTCCGGCGCCTGCCACGAGATCAGCCACGCCTTCGACCTGCTCTACCCGGGGCGCTCCGCGCTCCACGGCGAGCAGGTCGGCCTCGGCGCCGCCTTCGCGATGCACCTGCGCGGGGCCGAGGAGCAGTCCGGCCTCTTCGTCGAGGTGCTGCGCCGGCACGGCCTGCCGGTGGCCCCGGAGGAGATCGGCTTCAGCATCGACGAGTTCGTCACGGCCGTCGAGTACGCCCCCCAGACCCGCCCGGGACGCTTCACGATCCTGGAGCACCTCAACCTGTCCGCAGCCGAGATCAGGGACGCTTACGCCGACTATGCCAAGACCATCCGTAGCTGAACTCCGGCCCGTCGTACACCCGGCGGGCGTCAAGGACCGGGTCAGCGGCGAGCACTGGGGCGGGCGCCTCTACATGCGCGAGATCTCCCTGCGCATCACCCGCTACCTGGTCACCACCAAGGTCACGCCCAACCAGCTGACCTACGTGATGACCCTGGCCGGTGTCCTCGCCGCCCCGGCCCTGCTGGTGCCGGGCATCTGGGGCGCCGTCCTCGGCGTCGTCATGGTCCAGCTGTACCTGCTGCTCGACTGCGTCGACGGCGAGGTCGCCCGCTGGAAGAAGCAGTTCTCGCTCTCCGGCGTGTACCTGGACCGGGTCGGCGCCTACCTGTGCGACGCGGCGGTGCTGGTCGGCTTCGGCCTGCGCGCCGCCGACCTGTGGGGCACCGGGCCGGTCGACTGGCTGTGGGCGTTCCTGGGGACCCTCGCGGCACTCGGCGCGATCCTGATCAAGGCCGAGACCGACCTCGTCGGTGTCGCCCGCCACCAGGCGGGGAAGCCGGTGGTCAAGGACGCGGCGGCCGAGCCGCGCTCGTCCGGCATGGCGCTCGCGCGCCGGGCCGCTGCCGCGCTGAAGTTCCACCGCCTGGTCCTGGGCATCGAGGCCTCGCTGCTCATCCTGGTGCTGGCCGTCGCGGACCAGATCCGCGGCGACCTGTTCTGGTCCCGCGTCGGTGTGGCCGTCCTCGCCGGCATCGCGCTGCTCCAGACCGTGCTGCACCTGGTGTCGATCCTGGCCTCCAGCAGGCTCAAGTGAGTACGCCGATGCGGCTGGGCGCCGTGATCATCACCATGGGCAACCGCCCCGACGACCTGAAGGCCCTGCTCGACTCGGTGGCCCGTCAGGAGGGCGATCCGGTCGAGGTCGTCGTCGTGGGCCAGGGCGTCGAGGTCACCGGCCTGCCCGAGGGCGTGCGCTCCGTCACGCTGCCCGAGAACCTGGGCATCCCCGGCGGGCGCAATGTCGGCATCGAGGCCTTCGGCCCCGGCGGCTCCGACGTGGACGCGCTGCTCTTCCTGGACGACGACGGTCTGCTGGAGCGCGCCGACACCGCCGAGCTGTGCCGGCAGGCCTTCGCCGAGGACGCGCGGCTCGGCATCGTCAGCTTCCGGATCGCCGACCCTGAGACCGGCATCACTCAGCGCCGCCACGTGCCCCGGCTGCGCGCCTCGGACCCGATGCGCTCCTCCCGCGTGACCACCTTCCTGGGCGGCGCGAACGCCGTGCGCACCAAGGTGTTCGAGCAGGTCGGGGCACTTCCGGCGGACTTCTTCTACGCGCACGAGGAGACCGACCTGGCCTGGCGGGCCCTCGACGCCGGGTGGTCGATCGACTACCGAGCGGACATGGTGCTGCTGCACCCGACGACCGCCCCCTCCCGGCACGCCGTTTACCACCGTATGGTGGCCCGTAATCGTGTGTGGCTCGCCCGCCGCAACCTGCCCGCTCCTCTGGTCCCGGTCTACCTGGGCGTCTGGCTCCTGCTGACGCTCCTGCGCAAGCCCTCGGGACCGGCGTTGAAGGCCTGGTTCGGCGGTTTCAGGGAGGGGTGGACGACTCCCTGCGGTCCCCGCCGCCCGATGAGATGGCGTACGGTCTGGCGGTTGACCCGTCTGGGCCGACCACCTGTCATCTGACCAGCCCGCGTCTGCGAACATGACGCGATCATGGGCCTCGTGCCACTGGCCTGATGCCCGACCTGGCCGCATCTTGAAGACGAAAGTTTCAACTTGTGAGTGACACAACCCACGACGGCGCCCTTGCCACGAGCAAGCCGCCGTCCGCCGACGCGGGGCTGAGCGCCGCGGAGCTCGCCAGGAAGTACGGCCTCTCGGTGAGCGGCGCCCGGCCCGGTCTGGGCGAGTACGTGCGCCAGCTCTGGGGCCGACGCCACTTCATCATGGCGTTCTCCCGGGCCAAGCTGGTCGCGCAGTACAGCCAGGCGAAGCTCGGCCAGGTCTGGCAGGTGGCGACCCCACTGCTGAACGCCCTGGTCTACTGGCTGATCTTCGCGCTGATCCTCAAGGCGGACCGCGGCATGCCGAAGGGGGTCTACATCCCCTTCCTGGTGATCGGCATCTTCGTCTTCACCTTCACCCAGAGCTCGCTGATGGCAGGTGTCCGGGCGATCCCCGGGAACCTCGGCCTGGTCCGAGCGCTGCACTTCCCGCGGGCCTCCCTGCCGATCTCCTTCTCGATGCAGCAGCTCCAGCAGCTGCTCTACTCGATGATCGTCGTGTTCGTGGTCGTGATGGCCTTCGGGAACTTCCCGCGGCTGTCCTGGCTGCTGGTCATCCCCGTGCTCGTGCTGCAGTTCGTCTTCAACACCGGCCTCGCCATGATCTTCGCGCGGATGGGCTCCAAGACCCCCGACCTCGCGCAGCTGATGCCGTTCGTCACCCGTACGTGGATGTACGCCTCCGGCGTCATGTTCTCGATCAGCACGATGCTCCACGACAGGCCGGCCTGGATCGCGGACGCGCTCCAGTGGAACCCGGCGGCGATCTACATGGACCTGATCCGGTTCGCGCTGATCGACAAGTACGGCGCGGAGAACCTGCCGCCGCACGTCTGGGCGTTCGCGGTCGGCTGGGCCGTCGTGATCGGCCTCGGCGGGTTCGTGTACTTCTGGAAGGCTGAGGAGCGTTACGGCCGTGGCTGAGAACACCCAGGGACGCATTCCCACCGTCATCGCGGACGGCGTCCACATCGTCTACCGCGTCAACACCGGCAGCTCCGGCAAGGGCAGCGCCACCGCGGCGCTGAGCAAGATAATGCGCCGGGGCAAGGGCGACGCGCCGGGCGTCCGCCGTGTCCACGCCGTACGCGGGGTCTCCTTCACCGCGTACCGGGGCGAGGCGATCGGCCTCATCGGCTCGAACGGCTCCGGCAAGTCGACCCTGCTGCGCGCCATCGCGGGCCTCCTGCCCTGCGAGGAGGGCAAGGTCTACACCGACGGCCAGCCGTCGCTGCTGGGCGTGAACGCGGCGCTGATGAACGACCTCACCGGCGAGCGCAACATCGTCCTCGGCGGTCTCGCGATGGGCATGAGCCGCGAGCAGATCAAGGAGCGCTACCAGGACATCGTCGACTTCTCGGGCATCAACGAGAAGGGCGACTTCATTTCCCTGCCGATGCGCACCTACTCCTCCGGTATGGCGGCGCGACTGCGCTTCTCCATCGCGGCGGCCAAGGACCACGACGTCCTGATGATCGACGAGGCGCTGGCCACCGGTGACCGCAGCTTCCAGGTGCGTTCCGAGAACCGCATCCGCGAACTGCGGGAGAAGGCCGGCACGGTCTTTCTGGTGAGCCACAACAACAAGTCCATCCGCGACACCTGTGACCGGGTGCTGTGGCTGGAAAAGGGCGAGCTCCTGATGGACGGACCCACGGAGGAAGTCGTCTCGGCATATGAGAAGGCGTCCAACGGCTGACGCGGATTCCGCACTCCGCGGCCGGACTTCCGAGGCCCCCTCCGCTCAGCGCGGCGGGGGCCTCGGCATGTCCCGGCATTTCCCCGGCGACATTCAGTGGCACTACGAATACCCGAGCGGCCCCGGCGGCGTTGTACAGCGTAAGCTGAAGCAGTCCTGAATCGCGGCAAGAGGGGACGATTCCCCGCAGGTGAACGGCCTGGGCGGCCCGGGTAAAACCCAGGCGGCGTGTCCGAAATGGGATGTATTGGGTCGGCAGTGTAGAACGGGAGATGTGACGGCAATGGCTACGGGAATTCTCCGGCCCCCAGGCACTACGGCCGTCCCCGCCCCAGGCGGCGGGCGGTGACCCCGGGGGACGGCATCCGCCCCCTGTCCGACACCGTCCACGCGCGCGCCACCCTCGGCAAGGCCGCGGCGGAGAACTTTCCCGTCGCCCCCGCATTCCTGCCCCGCGCCTGGCGGGACGGCCTGATGGCGGTCTACGGGTACGCCCGCCTCGTCGACGACATCGGCGACGGCGACCTGGCCCCCGGCGGACTCGACGCCGTGCTGCTGGGCCTCGACCCCGCCGCCGCCGACGACCCGCTCGCCATGCTCGACGCCGTCGAGGCCGACCTGCGGCGCGTGTTCGGCGGCCACGACGGCCCGCCGCGCCACCCGCTGATCCTGGCCCTCCAGCCCGTCGTCCGCGCCCACGGCCTCACCCCGGAGCCCTTCCTCGGGCTCATCGAGGCCAACCGCCAGGACCAGCGGGTCGCGCGGTACGAGACGTACGGAGACCTGCTCGCGTACTGCGAGCTCTCCGCCAACCCCGTGGGGCGCCTCGTGCTGTCCCTCACCGGCACCAGCACCCCCGAGCGGGTCCGCCGCTCCGACGCCGTCTGCACCGCCCTGCAGATCGCCGAACACCTCCAGGACGTCACCGAGGACCTCGGCCGGAACCGGATCTACCTTCCCGCCGAGGACATGCGGCGCTTCCGTGTCAGCGAGGCCGACCTCAAGGCGCCGAGCGCCGGCGCGTCCGTACGCTCCCTGGTCGCATTCGAAACTGAACGCGCACGCGAGCTCCTGAATGAAGGCACCCCGCTCGTGGGTAGCGTGCACGGCAGACTCCGGCTGCTGCTCGCGGGCTTCGTGGGGGGAGGGCGCGCCGCCCTGAACGCGATCACGGCCGCCGGTTTCGACGTGGCACCCGGCCCGCCCAAGCCCACCCGGAGCGGCCTGCTCCGCGAGGTGGTCGCCGTTCTGCGCACTGCGCCGAGAAAGGGGTGAGCCCCACCGTGGAGGGCCCCACACACGCGTCCGCTCAGGTCCTGGCGGCCTACAGCTACTGCGAAGCCGTCACCGGATCGCAGGCGCGCAACTTCGCGTACGGCATCCGGCTGCTGCCCACCGACAAGCGGCAGGCGATGTCCGCGCTGTACGCCTTCTCCCGGCGCGTCGACGACATCGGCGACGGCACGCTGGCGCCCGCCGCGAAACTGGCCCGGCTGGAGGAGACCCGCGCCCTCCTCGGCCGGATCCGCGCCGAGGAGATCGACGAGGACGACACCGACCCGGTCGCCGTCGCCCTCGCGCACGCCGCGCACCGGTTCCCGATCCCGCTCGGCGGCCTCGACGAACTCATCGACGGCGTCCTGATGGACGTGCGCGGCGAGACGTACGAGACCTGGGACGACCTCAAGGCATACTGCCGCTGCGTGGCCGGAGCCATCGGGCGGCTCTCGCTCGGCGTGTTCGGCACGGCGCCGGGCGCGCCCGACTCCGCCCGCGCCGCGGACTACGCCGACACGCTCGGACTCGCCCTGCAACTCACCAACATCCTCAGGGACGTTCGCGAGGACGCAACCAACGGGCGCACCTACCTGCCAGCCGAGGACCTCGCCAAGTTCGGCTGCTCGGAAGGCTTCCACGGCGACCGGGCGCCCGCGGGATCCGACTTCGCCGGGCTCGTCCACCACGAAGTCCGCCGCGCCCGGGCCCTGTTCGCCGAGGGCTACCGGCTGCTGCCCATGCTGGACCGCCGCAGTGGCGCCTGCGTGGCCGCCATGGCCGGCATCTACCGGCGCCTCCTCGACCGCATCGAGCGGGAGCCGGAGGCGGTACTGCGGGGGCGGGTCTCGCTGCCGACCCACGAGAAGGCGTACGTCGCCGTGCGCGGCCTCTCGGGCCTCGACGCGCGGACGATCTCCCGCCAGAGCACCCGGAGGCGGGCCTGATGCCCCCGACCCCGGCCGCCCCGCCGGCCTTCGCCGTGCCCCAGCTCCGCCGCCCGGCCGCGCCCGCCGTCCTGCGGGCAACCGGCCGGCCCCTGGCCGCGTCTCTCCCGGCGGGCTCCGCCCCCGCGCGGGACCGGCAGTCCGGGCCGACGGGCGACCGCACCACCGGGGAGGGCTCATGAGCGGCAGCGACCACCGCACGGAGCAGCGCGCCGTCGTCATCGGCGGGGGACTCGCCGGGGTGACCGCCGCCCTCGAACTCGCCGACGCCGGGCTCAAGGTGACCCTGCTGGAGGGCCGCCCGCGGCTCGGCGGGCTCGCCTTCTCCTTCAAGCGCGGCGAACTCACCGTCGACAACGGCCAGCACGTCTACCTGCGCTGCTGCACCGCCTACCGGTGGTTCCTCGACCGCGTCGACGGCGCGCACCTCGCCCCCGTCCAGGACCGGCTCGACGTACCCGTCCTCGACGTCGCCCACCCCCGCGGCCCGCGCCTCGGGCGGCTGCGCCGCAGCGCCCTGCCCGTGCCCCTGCACCTGGCCGCCTCCCTGGCCCGCTACCCGCACCTGTCCCTCGCCGAGCGCGCGAGCGTCGGCCGCGCCGCCCTCGCGCTGCGCCGCCTCGACCCCGCCGACCCGGCGCTGGACGGCCTGGACTTCGCGACCTGGCTCGGCCGCTACGGCCAGTCCGCCCGGACCGTCGAAGCCCTGTGGGACCTCGTCGGCATCGCCACCCTCAACGCCACCGCCGATCAGTCCTCACTGGGCCTGGCCGCGATGGTCTTCAAGACCGGCCTGCTCTCCGAGAACGGCGCGGCCGACATCGGCTGGGCCCGCGTACCGCTCGGCGACCTGCACGACACGCTCGCCCGCAAGGCGCTCGACGCGGCCGGCGTACGGACCGAACTGCGCACCCGGGCCACCTGCGTCTCCCGCACGCCCGAAGGGAACTGGCGGGTCGACACCGAGGAGGAGCCCCTCGACGCGGGCACCGTCGTCCTCGCCGTCCCCCAGCGCGAGGCCCACGGGCTGCTCCCGCCCGGGGCGCTGGCCGACCCCGACAAGCTCCTCGACATCGGCACCGCGCCGATCCTCAACGTCCACGTCGTCTACGACCGCAAGGTGCTCAAGGCGCCGTTCTTCGCGGCGCTCGGCTCCCCCGTGCAGTGGGTCTTCGACCGCACCGACGCCTCCGGGCTCCCCGACGGCGGCCAGTACCTCGCGCTGTCCCAGTCCGTCGCCCAGGACGACATCGACGAGCCCGTCTCGGTGCTGCGCGCCAAGTACCTGCCCGAGCTGGAGCGGCTGCTGCCCGCCGCGCGCGGCGCCAAGGTGCGGGACTTCTTCGTCACCCGGGAGCGGACGGCCACCTTCGCCCCCACACCCGGCGTCGGCCGGCTGCGCCCCGGGGCGCGGACCGACACGCCGGGGCTTTATCTGGCCGGTGCGTGGACTGCCACCGGCTGGCCCGCGACCATGGAGAGCGCCGTCCGGAGCGGACTGAGCGCGGCACACGCCGCACTCGCCGCACTCGGCCGCCCCCGCGAACACCCTCTGCAGGAGGCGGCATGACCATCACCAGCACTACCGGCACAGCACGTACAGGAACCAGAGGAGAGCCAGTGAACCCGGGGAATCCGGCTGTCGAGAACACGGATGCCAGTGTGGGCACGGCCGGAGGGAGTACGGAGAAGGCGGACACGATCGCCCTCCTGGAACGAGGCCGCACGCTGTCGACTCCCGCGCTCCGCGCCGCCGTCGACCGGCTCGCGGCGCCCATGGACACCGTTGCCGCCTACCACTTCGGCTGGATCGACGCCCAGGGCAACCCGGCGGACGGCGACGGCGGCAAGGCCGTGCGCCCCGCGCTCGCGCTGCTCTCCGCCGAAGCGGCGGGCGCCCCTGCCGAGCTCGGCATCCCGGGCGCCGTCGCCGTCGAGCTCGTGCACAACTTCTCGCTGCTGCACGACGACCTGATGGACGGCGACGAGCAGCGCCGCCACCGCGACACGGTGTGGAAGGTGCACGGCCCCGCCCAGGCGATCCTGGTCGGCGACGCGCTGTTCGCCCTCGCCAACGAGGTGCTGCTGGAGCTCGGCACCGTCGAGGCGGGCCGCGCGGCTCGCCGGCTGACCACCGCGTCCCGCAAGCTCATCGACGGCCAGGCGCAGGACATCTCCTACGAGCACCGCGAGCGCGTCAGCGTCGAGGAGTGCCTGGAGATGGAGGGCAACAAGACGGGCGCCCTGCTCGCCTGCGCGGTCTCCATCGGCGCCGTGCTCGGCGGCGCGGACGACCGTACGGCCGACAAGCTGGAGGAGTACGGGTACCACCTGGGCCTCGCCTTCCAGGCGGTGGACGACCTCCTCGGCATCTGGGGCGACCCGGAGGCCACCGGCAAGCAGACCTGGAGCGACCTGCGCCAGCGCAAGAAGTCCCTGCCGGTGGTCGCCGCCCTCGCGGCAGGCGGACCGGCCTGCGAGGAGCTCGCCGAGCTGCTCGCCGCCGATGCCAAGAGCAACGACTTCGAGAACTTCTCTGAAGAGGAGTTCGCGGCCCGCGCGGCGCTCATCGAGGCGGCCGGCGGCCGCCGGTGGACGGCGGACGAGGCCCGCCGCCAGCACGCGGTGGCGATCAAGGCCCTGGACGACGTCGACATGCCGCAGCGCGTACGCGACCAGCTCGTGGCCCTCGCCGACTTCGTCGTCGTGCGCAAGCGGTGACCGCCACCCGGCAGCGGATATGACTCGCGAGTCGCCGGCCGGCGTGACGTAGCGCCGGCCGACGGCAGACCCCAGCACAGCACAGGACACTGTTCTAAGGGGAAGCCATGACAGCGACGACCGACGACAGCGCGGAGAGCGCTGGCGCTGGCAGCAGGACCGAAGCCGGCCTCTGGCCGGGCCGGACCGGGGACCCGCCCGGCCTCTGGCCGGGCCGGACCGGGGACCCGGCCGCCGTGGAGCTGCCCGAGCCGCCTGACGGCAGGGGGCAGGCCGCGTACGGCGCCGCCGCGCGGGCGGTCCGCCAGCTGCTGAGCCGCCAGGACCCCGCGGGGTGGTGGAAGGGAACCCTCCAGACCAACGTCACCATGGACGCCGAGGACCTGCTGCTCCGGCAGTTTCTCGGGATCCGGGACGAGGCCACCACCCACGCCGCGGCCCTCTTCATCCGCGGCGAGCAGCGGGACGACGGCACCTGGGCCACCTTCCACGGTGGACCCCCCGAACTCTCCGCCACCATCGAGGCGTACGTGGCCCTGCGCCTCGCCGGGGACGCCCCCGAAGCCCCGCACATGACCCGCGCGTCGGCCTGGATCCGCGCCCACGGAGGGATCGCCGCCGCCCGCACCTTCACCCGGATCTGGCTGGCGCTCTTCGGCTGGTGGCACTGGGACCACCTGCCCGAACTCCCGCCCGAGCTGGTGTTCCTGCCGGCCTGGGTGCCGCTGAACATCTACGACTTCGGCTGCTGGGCCCGCCAGACCATCGTCCCGCTCACCGTGGTGTCCGCGCTGCGCCCCGTGCGCCCCGCCCCCTTCGCCCTGGACGAGCTGCACGCCGACGCGCGGGTGCCGAACCCCGCCAGGCGGCCCGCCCCGCTGGCCAGTTGGGACGGCGCCTTCCAGCGGATGGACAAGGCCCTGCACGTCTACCGGCGGTTCGCCCCGCGCCGACTGCGCAAGGCGGCGATGGCCGCCGCCGCCGGGTGGATCATCGAACGCCAGGAGAACGACGGCTGCTGGGGCGGTATCCAGCCACCCGCCGTGTACTCCGTCATCGCCCTGCACCTGCTCGGCTACGACCTCGGCCACCCGGTGATGCGCGCCGGACTGGACTCCCTGGACCGGTTCGCGGTGTGGCGCGAGGACGGCGCCCGGATGATCGAGGCCTGCCAGTCCCCGGTCTGGGACACCTGCCTCGCCGCGATCGCACTGGCCGACGCGGGCGTGCGCCCCGACCACCCGGCGCTGGTCAAGGCCGCGGACTGGATGCTCGGCGAGGAGATCGTCCGCAGCGGGGACTGGGCGGTACGGCGGCCCGGACTCGCCCCCGGCGGCTGGGCGTTCGAGTTCCACAACGACAACTACCCCGACATCGACGACACCGCCGAGGTCGTCCTCGCATTGCGCCGCATCAGACACCCCGACCAGGCCCGGGTCGAGGCGGCCATCGCCCGCGGGGTGTCCTGGAACCTCGGCATGCAGTCGAAGAACGGCGCCTGGGGCGCCTTCGACGCCGACAACACCAGCCCCCTCCCGAACAAGCTGCCCTTCTGCGACTTCGGCGAGGTCATCGACCCGCCCTCGGCCGACGTCACCGCCCACGTCGTGGAGATGCTCGCCTTCGAGGGCCGGGCGGGCGATGCCCGGACCCGGCGCGCGATCGCCTGGCTGCTCGCCGAACAGGAGGCCGACGGAGCCTGGTTCGGCCGCTGGGGCACCAACTACGTGTACGGGACCGGGTCGGTGGTCCCGGCCCTCACCGCGGCCGGCCTCGCCCCGGGGCATCCCGCGATCCGGCGGGCCGTGCGCTGGCTGCAATCCGTACAGAACGAGGACGGTGGCTGGGGCGAGGACCAGCGCTCCTACAAGGACCGGTCCTGGGCGGGGAAGGGAGCCTCCACCGCCTCGCAGACCGCGTGGGCGCTGATGGCCCTGCTGTCGGCCGGCGAGCGGGACACCGTGGCCGTCGAGCGGGGCGTCGCCTACCTGGTCGAGACCCAGCAGGCGGACGGCTCCTGGGACGAGCCGCACTTCACCGGCACCGGCTTCCCCTGGGACTTCTCCATCAACTACCACCTGTACCGGCAGGTGTTCCCGCTCACCGCGCTGGGCCGCTACCTGTACGGCGAACCCTGCGCCGCCGCCGGACCCGCGGCCGTGGAGACCCGGTGACCACCCCGCTGCTGGTCGCCTGCGCCCTGCGCATCGAGCAGGCGGCGCTGCGCGGTACGGGCCGCGGCGCGCCCGAGGCGTACGCCCTGCTGCGCACGGGCATGGGCCCGCGCGCAGCCGAGCGCGCCGTGGGCCGGGCACTGGCCCGGCCCGGGATGGGCCGGGCCGCCGTCCTCGCGACCGGTTTCTGCGCCGGGCTGCTCCCCGGCATGAACCCCGGCGACCTCGTCCTCGCCGACGAGACCCGGGACGTGCACGGGGCCGTCCCGTGCACCGGTACCCCCCTGCTCGCCGAGGCACTGGCCCGGGCCGTCCCGCGCCGAGCCGTGCACATCGGCGTACTGACCGGATCCGACCACGTCGTCCGCGGCCAGGAGCGCGCGCAGCTGCGCGCCACCGGCGCCATCGCGGTCGACATGGAGTCCGCGGCCACTTTGCGGACCGCGACCCGCGGCAGCGGCCGTCCGGTTGCGGCCGTCCGGGTGGTCGTGGACGCTCCGGAGCATGAGCTCGTCCGTATCGGCACCGTCCGCGGTGGAATATCGGCCTTCCGCGTATTGCGTGCCGTACTGCCCGCGTTTTACGAATGGCACCGTTCTTTGCTGATCCCCAGGAGGTGAGCCAGATGGCCATGCCGCTGCGCCAGACCATCAGGGTCGGGACGTATCTTCTCGAACAGAAGCTGCGCAAGCGTGAGAAGTTCCCGCTGATCGTCGAGCTGGAACCGCTCTACGCCTGCAACCTGGCCTGTGAAGGGTGCGGGAAGATCCAGCACCCGGCCGGGGTGCTCAAGCAGCGCATGCCGGTGGCCCAGGCGGTCGGCGCCGTGCTGGAGTCCGGCGCGCCCATGGTGTCCATCGCGGGCGGCGAGCCCTTGATGCACCCGCAGATCCACGAGATCGTGCGCCAGTTGGTCGCGAGGCGGAAGTACGTCTTCCTCTGCACCAACGCCATGCTCCTGCGCAAGAAGATCGAGAAGTTCACCCCGTCCCCGTATTTCGCCTTCGCCGTGCACATCGACGGCCTGCGCGAACGGCACGACGAGTCGGTGGCCAAGGAAGGCGTCTTCGACGAGGCGGTCGCGGCCATCAAGGAGGCGAAGAGGCGCGGGTTCCGCGTGACCACCAACTCCACCTTCTTCAACACGGACACCCCGCAGACGATCATCGAGGTTCTCAACTACCTCAATGACGACCTCCAGGTGGACGAGATGATGATCTCGCCCGCCTATGCCTACGAAAAGGCCCCCGACCAGGAGCACTTCCTCGGCGTCGAACAGACCCGTGAACTCTTCAGGAAGGCCTTCGCGGGCGGCAACCGCAGGCGCTGGCGGCTCAACCACTCACCGCTCTTCCTCGACTTCCTGGAAGGAAAGGCCGATTTCCCCTGCACGGCCTGGGCCATTCCGAATTACTCCCTCTTCGGCTGGCAGCGCCCCTGCTATCTGATGAGCGACGGCTACGTGCCCACGTACCGGGAACTGATCGACGACACCGACTGGAGCAAGTACGGCCGCGGAAAGGACCCGCGCTGCGCGAACTGCATGGCGCACTGCGGCTACGAACCCACCGCCGTCCTCGCCACCATGGGCTCCCTCAAGGAGTCCCTGCGCGCGGCCAGGGAGACGATCGGCGGCAACCGGGACAAGCCGGCATGACGGCGGTCGGACAGGGCGGGAGCGGACAGGGCCGGAGCGAACCGGGCCGGAGCGGACAGGGCCCGGGCGGACACGGCCCGGGCGAACACGGCCCGGGCGGCGCGGGGAAGCGTGACCGGAGCAAAGGCTTCGACCTCGGCGCCCTGCTGGCAGAGCGCGGCGGCGAGCGGTACGAACTGCACGCCCGGCACCTCAACCACCAGCTGCCCCGGATGCTGCACACCATCGGCTTCGACAAGGTCTACGAACGGGCCGAGGGCGCCCACTTCTGGGACGCCGAGGGCAACGACTACCTCGACATGCTGGCCGGGTTCGGGGTGATGGGCCTGGGCCGGCACCACCCCGTGGTCCGGCGCGCCCTGCACGACGTCCTGGACGCCCAGCTCGCCGACCTCACCCGCTTCGACTGCCAGCCGCTGCCCGGGCTGCTGGCCGAGAAGCTCCTCTCCTACAGTCCGCACCTGGACCGGGTCTTCTTCGGCAACAGCGGCACCGAGGCGGTCGAGACGGCCCTGAAATTCGCCCGGTACGCCACCGGGCGGCCCAGGATCCTCTACTGCGACCACGCCTTCCACGGGCTCACGACGGGGTCGCTCTCGGTCAACGGCGAGGGGGGCTTCCGGGACGGTTTCGCGCCGCTGCTCCCCGACACGAAGATCGCGCTGGGGGACCTGGCCGCCCTGGAGCGGGAGCTCCGGAAGGGCGACGTGGCCGCCTTCGTCGTCGAGCCGGTCCAGGGCAAGGGGGTCCTCGCCGCCCCGCCCGGATTCCTGCCCGCCGCGCAGGAGCTGCTGCGCCGGCGGGGGGCGCTGCTGATCGCGGACGAGGTGCAGACCGGCCTCGGACGTACCGGGGACTTCTACGCCTACCAGCACGAGCCGGGTGTGGAACCCGATCTGGTGTGCGTGGCCAAGGCGCTGTCGGGCGGCTATGTGCCGGTCGGAGCCACCCTGGGCAAGGACTGGATCTTCAAGAAGGTCTTCTCGTCCATGGACCGGGTCCTCGTGCACTCCGCGAGCTTCGGCTCCAACGCGCAGGCGATGGCCGCCGGGCTGGCGGTGCTGTCGGTCATGGAGGACGAGGAGGTCGTGGCGAACGCCCGGGCGATGGGCGACCTGCTGCGCGGGCGGCTCGCCGCCCTGGTGGACGAGTACGAGCTGCTGCACGAGGTGCGGGGCCGTGGGCTGATGATCGGCATCGAGTTCGGCCGGCCGTCCTCGCTGGGGCTGCGCAGCCGGTGGACCATGCTGCAGGCTGCCCGCAAGGGGCTCTTCGCGCAGATGGTCGTCGTGCCGCTGCTCCAGAAGCACCGGATCCTCACGCAGGTGTCCGGGGACCACCTCGAAGTGATCAAGCTCATCCCGCCGCTGATCGTGGACGAGCGGGACGTCGACCGGTTCGTCGGAGCCTTCCGGGACGTCATGGACGAGGCGCACGGAGGCTCGGGGCTGATGTGGGACTTCGCCAGGACCCTGGTGATGGGGGCCTCTCACGGCGGTGGCCGGGGGAAGGCCGTCGGGAACCGGTGACGGCCTGCCCCGCCGTCGTCAGCCGAGCAGCCGCTCCCGCAGCCGGCCGAGGGTCTCGGGCGTGAGCACGAGGCCCTCGGCCAGGTAGCGGTCCACGCCGCCCCAGTGCTCGTCGATGGTGTCGAAGGCCGCCTCCAGGTACTCGGCGCGGGCGTCGAAGAGCGGGGCGAGGAGCTCCATCGCCTCGGAGGAGCGGGCCTCGACCGGCTCGCCGCTGCGGCGTACCCGGTAGCGGCGGTGCGGAGCGTTCGACTCCAGGTAGTCCGCCACGATCGCCTCGCGCTCGACGCCCAGCGCGAGCAGGGTGACGGCGATCGACAGGCCCGCCCGGTCCTTGCCCGCCGCGCAGTGGAGGAGGGCGGGCACGCTGTCCTCGGCGAGGGCGTGCACCACCCGGCTGTGCTCGGCGGTGCGGTGCTTGATGATCCCGCGGTAGGAGTTCACCATCCGGGCGGCGGCCTTCCCGTCGCCCAGGATCGAGCGGAGCTGGTCGAGGTCGCCGTCGCGGACCATCTTCCAGAACTCCCGGCCGTCGGCCGGATCCGAGAGCGGGATGTTGACGTTCCGTACGCCGGGCAGTTCGACGTCCGGCCCCTCCAGGGCGTGGTCGGCGTTGTTGCGGAAGTCGAAGACGGTGTGGAGGCCGAGCGAGGCGAGGAACTCTGCGTCGGTTTCGGTGGCATGCGCAAGATGTCCACTTCGGAACAGTCGTCCCGTCTTGACCCTTCTCCCGCCGGAAGTCGGCAATCCGCCCACATCGCGGAAATTGCGCACTCCGGACAGTTCCGGCTCCTGTATCTGCTGGGTCACGGGAACTCCTCCGCTTCGTAGTGGGCCATCTGTCCTAATTGAGGTACTTGGCGCCAACTTGCCATAAACAGCGGCGAGATCGGACGCGGCCCCGTGAGCCAGATCATACGGTGACCGTGCGTGCCTGATCGCGAAAGCCGAAGGGCCCGGCCGGAGGGGTCGTTGGCGGCGGGGAATGGACGCAGGGTGACCGGAATTCCGTCGGTCCCTCATCCCTGTTATTGCGTCAGGGAATTCACGGCTTGTTGCGTACGGCCTTATGGGATTACCTTCGCGATCGATCCGGGTGGACCGCCGAATCCTGCCGCCGCCCGGGAAACCGCACTCGACTATTCACGCGCGCGGCAGGAGCGGGGGAACCAGGTAAGCCGCTGTTCCGGATCTTTTCCGGGACTGCTCGGGGTGAAGTCGTTCATGTTCCGTTCATGGACAGCCGGACATCTCCAGTCCGAACCCGACAGCTCACCTCGCAGGCGACGGAGAGGAATTCGCCATGTCCGCAAAGGGTAAGCACCGCCGTCCCAAGTCCCGTTCCATGTTCCGCGGCCTCGCTGTCGCGGGCACCGGCGGTGCGGCGCTCGCGCTGCCCCTGCTGGGGGCCGCCGGCGCCCAGGCGGCCGGCGCCCCGGCCGCCGCGCCGGCCGCGGCCCCCGCCGTGGCGCCGCAGGTTCCCCTCTCGCTCCAGGCCGCCCCGACCGCCGCCGTGGAGACCGCGCCGACCGTCTACACGGTCGTGCCCGGCGACTACCTCTCCAAGATCGCCGCGGAGCGTCACCTCTCCGGTGGCTGGTATCAGCTGTACGCCGACAACCGCGAGGCCGTCGGCACCAACCCCTCCCTCATCCACCCGGGCCTGAAGCTGACCCTCGGCGCGGCGGCCGCGGCCGAGTCCGCCCCCGCCGCCCCGGCCCAGGACCCGGCTCCCAGGGCAGCTGCGAAGCCCGCTCCGAAGCAGGCTCCGAAGCAGGCTCCGAAGCAGGCTCCGAAGCAGGCTCCGAAGCCCGCCCAGAAGGCCGCCCCGGCGCAGCGGGAATCCGCCGCCGAGGCGCCGGCCGCGCAGCAGTCGGCCTCCGGCTTCGTGGCCCCGGTGAGCGGCGGGATCTCCACCCAGTACAAGGTCGCGGGCAGCATGTGGTCCTCCGGCTACCACACCGGCGTCGACTTCATCGCCAGCTCCGGCACCACCGTCAAGGCCGTCGGCCCGGGCACCGTGATCTCGGCCGGCTGGGCCGGCGCGTACGGCAACGAGGTCATCATCCAGCACGCGGACGGCACCTACTCGCAGTACGGACACCTCTCCGTGCTGTCCGTCTCGGCGGGTCAGAGCGTCACCGGCGGCCAGAGCATCGGTCTCTCCGGCTCCACCGGCAACTCGACCGGCCCGCACCTCCACTTCGAGATCCGCACGGGCCCGTCCTACGGCTCGGACATCGACCCGCTCGCCTACCTCCGCTCGAAGGGCGTGAGCATCTGACGGCACCCGCCGTCGCAACACCGGCGTGCGTGAGGCCGGGGCCCGAGGGGGGTCCCGGCCTCACGTGTACCTATTCCTTATCCCCCGCGTGGTAAAGATCACGGTCCGTCAACCCCTGCTTACGTTGGCGTAGGTCGTGTACGGGAGTGAAGGATGTCGTCTCGTGGCAGCGACGACGACGACACTCAAGACCATCGGCTCGTACGCGGCGATCGGGGACAGCTTCACCGAGGGCGTGGGGGACCCGGGACCCGGGGATTCTTTTCTCGGCTGGGCGGACCGGCTCGCCGTGCTCCTGGCCGACCGGCGTGACGAGCACGACTTCCGGTACGCGAACCTGGCCGTGCGCGGCCGGCTCCTCGACCAGATCGTGGCGGAACAGGTCCCGCGGGCCAAGGAGCTCGCGCCCGACCTCGTGACCTTCTGCGCGGGCGGCAACGACATCATCCGGCCGGGCAGCGACCCCGACGACGTGGCGGAGCGGTTCGAGGCGGCCGTCGCCGACCTCACCGGGGCCGTCGGCCACGTCATGATCACCACCGGCTTCGACACCCGGGGCGTGCCGGTCCTCAAGCACCTGAGGGGCAAGGTGGCGACGTACAGCGCGCACGTCCGCGCGATCGCCGACCGCTACGACTGCCCGGTGCTCGACCTCTGGTCGCTGAAATCCGTACAGGACCGGCGGGCTTGGGACGCCGACCGGCTGCACCTGTCGCCCGAGGGGCACACGCGGGTCGCGCTGCGCGCCGCCCAGGTGCTGGGGCTGGAGGTGCCCGCCGACCCCGACCAGCCGTGGCCGCCGGAGCGGCCGCGCGGCTCGGTGGACGTGACCCGGGACAACATCCAGTGGGCGCGCGAGCACCTGGCGCCGTGGATCGGCCGACGGCTGCGCGGGGAGTCCTCCGGGGACCACGTGGAGGCGAAGCGGCCCGACCTGCTTCCTTTGTAGGAGGCGGCCGGCGGCGTGGACGGGGTCCGCAAGCGGAATCCTTCGGGGCACGTGTGCGTTGGGATGGTCGTAGAACGACGACCGTCCTGACCCCACCCTCCCAGGAGGCGCTTTGACCGGCTCCCGTCCCCTGCGTCCACGGCTTCGCGCCCTGCGGCCCGAAGCCTTCGGCGCGGACCCGTCCGGCGCCCGGCTGGAGCGGATCCGCCGCTCGCCGAACTTCGCCGACGGCGTCTTCCAGAATCCGGTCGGGGCCCGGACCAGGCCTTCGGGGTCGATGGCGGAGTTCGCCAAGATCTACTTCCACAAGGAGCAGCGGCTCCGGCGCAATCCCGGCGCGCCGATCCCCGTGTACCCGACGACCCTCGCGGAGCTGGCGAAGCCGCCCGTGAGCGGACTGCGGCTCACCTGGATGGGACATTCCAGCGTGCTCGCCGAGATCGACGGCCGGCGGGTGCTCTTCGACCCGGTGTGGGGCGAGCGGTGCTCCCCTTTCCCCTTCGCCGGCCCCAAGCGGCTGCACCCCGTGCCGGTGCCGCTGGCCTCGCTGGGGACGGCCGACGTGGTGGTCATCTCGCACGACCACTACGACCACCTCGACCTGCCGACGATCAAGGCGCTGGCCGGTACCGACACGGTCTTCGCCGTCCCGCTGGGCGTTGGCGCGCACCTGGAGCGCTGGGGCGTACCGGCCGACCGGTTGCGTGAGCTGGACTGGAACGAGAACACGGAGGTCGCCGGGCTCTCGCTGACGGCGACCCCCGCCCGGCACTTCTGCGGACGCGGGCTGCGCAACCAGCAGAACACCCTGTGGGCCTCCTGGGTCGTCGCGGGCGACGAGCACCGCATCTACCACAGCGGGGACACCGGCTACTTCCCCGGCTTCAAGGAGATCGGGGCCGAGCACGGGCCGTTCGACGCCACGATGATCCAGATCGGGGCCTACTCGGAGTACTGGCCCGACATCCACATGACGCCCGAGGAGGGCATGCGCGCCCACCTCGACCTGCAGGGCGGCGCCCCGCACGGCACGATGCTGCCGATCCACTGGGGCACCTTCAACCTGGCCCTCCACCCGTGGGACGAGCCGGGCGAGGGCACCGTGGCCGCGGCCGAGGACACCGGATCGGCGATCGCCCTGCCGATCCCGGGCCAGCCGTTCGAACCGGGCTCGGCCGATGCCCCGGCGGAGCCCTGGTGGCGGCCGTTCGTGACGGGCGCCGCGGCCGTCCCGGCCGGAACCCCGCGTCCGATCACGACCGGGCGGCCGCAGGCCGTGATCCACGAGGAGCCCGAGGCCGTCGGGTCCTGACGGCCCGCGGCTCGCCGCCGGGCGGCCCCGTCCCCGGCGGGGCCGGGGCCGCCCGGCGCGGGCCGTCGCCGGTCCTCGACCGAGGCGGCCCGGCGGATTCGGGCGGCTGTACGAGCGCTCCACCGGGAGCGGGAAGCACCCCCGTGAACTTCCCCAACTGGCCGTCCGGCGCGGGACGGTGCGGTCTAGCGTGGGTATCCGGTGATCAACACCCGGCCCCGGGACCGCTGGGGGCCGGGCCCCACGTACCGAGGACGCCGATGTCCGGACTCCGCGCCGCCCGCCACGCCCCGTCGAGACACGCCGCCACCGGTCCGGGCCGGCAGATACGGCCTCAGCTGGTCCGCGCTGCCGTGCTGCCCACGCTCGCCGCCGGGCTCAGCGGCACCGCAGCGGTCATCTTCACGCTCCAGCTCGGCGGGGGAGCCGGCGAGCGGGACGCCCGGCTCTGGCCGGTGCTCACCGGCTGCGCCCTCCTCGTCCTGGGAGCCCTGGCCGCCGCCCTGCTCGGGGCCCAGCGCGCGGCCAAGGCCGTCCGGGACCGGTGTGAGTCGCTGCGCCGCTCCAGCGTGCGCGGCCGCCAGGAGCTGCGGACGGCAGCCGACCGGCTGGAGCGGGGCGAGACCCCGCCCCGCCCCGTGCGTGGCGGGCCGACCGGACCACCGCTCGGCGCCGACCCGGCCGGCGTGGACGAGTTCTGGCTGCTCGCCCAGGAGCTGCGCGGCGCCCGCGAACAGGCCCACACGACCCTCGTACGGCTGGCCGGCCCGGCCGCGCCGTCCGACAGCGAGCGCAAGGTCGAGGTCTTCGTCAACCTCGCGCGTCGGCTGCAGTCCCTCGTCCACCGCGAGATCTCGCTGCTGGACGGCCTGGAGGACACGGTCGAGGATCCCGACCTGCTCAAGGAGCTCTTCCACGTCGACCACCTCGCCACCCGCATCCGCCGCCACGCCGAGAACCTCGCCGTGCTCGGCGGCGCCGCGTCCCGCCGCCAGTGGACCCGGCCCATCGACCTGAGCGAGGTGCTGCGCTCCTCCGTGGCGGAGGTCGAGCAGTACACCCGCGTCAAGGTCGTGCCCCCGGCGGGCGGCAGCGTACGCGGCCACGCCGTGGCGGACGTGGTGCACCTGCTGGCCGAACTGGTGGAGAACGCCACGGTGTTCTCCGCGCCGGACACCGATGTGGTGCTGCGCGCCGAACGGGTCACTGCCGGGATCGCGGTCGAGGTGGAGGACCGCGGGCTGGGCATGCCGGGCGAGGAACAGCACCGGATGAACGCCCTGCTCGGCGACCCCGACCAGATCAGCGTCCGGCACCTTCTCGCCGACGGGCGGATCGGCCTGTTCGTGGTCTCCGCGCTGGCCCGTCGGCACGGGATCGCCGTCGAGCTCAAGTCCAACATCTACGGCGGCGTGCTCGCCGTGCTGGTGCTGCCGCAGGAGCTGCTGGGCGCGGAGGCGCCGAGCGCCGCAGACGCGGCGGGCGGCTCCCGGGCCACCTCGTGGGGGACCGGGGAGTCGGCGGCGGTGCCGCCGCTGGAGCCGGTACGGGTGGCCCCGCCACGCCCGGCCCCGGAGCCCCTGCCGGGGCGCGGTGCGCAGAGCGGGGCCGAGGCCTGGGGCGCGGCCGCGCCGGGAGCCGGCGGTGCGAACGGGCCGATGCCTGTTCCGGCAGCCGCGGCGGAGGCCGGTTCCGGGCGGGAGCCCGGCGCCGGGACGCGGTCCGGGTCTGTGCCGGAGCCCGGGGCCGGGGCGCGGTCCGGGTCCGTGCCGGAGCCCGGGGCCGGGGTGCCGTCCGGGTCCGGGTCCGGGCCAGAGCCGCTGCGCGGGGCCGTGGCCGGGGCCCGGCTCCCGCACGCGTCCACGGCTGCGGCAACGCCGCCCGTGGGCCGGCCCCCACACGCATCCTCTGCCCCGGCCACGTCCGTGGCAGGGCCTGCGGCCGGGCCTGCGGCCGGGCCGGAGACCGGGTCCGGGCAGCGGCCGGGGACTGCCCCCGGGCCCACGCCCGGGGCCGTGGCGGACCCGCGGCTCGGGCGCGCGGCCGCAGCCGCGTCGGCGCACACGTCCACGGCGGAGCCGGAGCCTGGGGTCGGGATGCAGCTCGGGGACGTGCCCGCGCGGGCGTCCTCGGCTCCGGCCGCAGCGGGGACCGCGCCCGTGCCGCTGCCCGTGCGCCGGGCCAGGGGCGCCGTCGCAGAAGCGGCGGCGATGCCGCTGCCCGCGCCCCGGGCCGGGGACGGAGCCCCGGCTCCGGCGGCGGCCGCGCCGTGGGGTGAGCCCGGGCCCGGGACCGTCGCCGCGGGCGGGAACGGAGAGGCCCGGACCGCGGCGGCCGAGCGGCCACCGCTGCCCCGGCGGCGGGCCCAGGAACACCTCGCCCCCCAGCTGCGCGACGCGCCCGCCCCGCGGCGGGCCGCCGACAGCGATCAGCGCGTACACGACCCCGGCCTGATGGCCGCCTTCCAACGGGGCTTCGGCCTCGCCCAGTCGGAGAACCAGGTATGACCCCGACCCCTCACCCCAGCAAGGAGCGCACCCCCATGGGCGGCGAAGTGGCGACGAAGACCGGCAACCGGCTCTCGGACCTCGACTGGCTGCTCAGCGGCCTGGTGCAGCGCGTGCCCTACACGCGCAGCGCCGTACTCCTCACCGCCGACGGCCTCGTCACCTGCGTGCACGGACTCGACGCGGACAGTGCCGACCACCTGGCGGCGCTGGCCTCCGGGCTGTACTCGCTCGGGCGGAGCGCCGGATCCCGCTTCGCGGAGGGCTCGGAGGTCCGCCAGGTCGTCGTCGAACTCGACTCCGCGCTCGTCTTCGTGTCGGCCGCCGGCGCCGGCACCTGCCTGGCGGTCCTCGCCGACCGCGAGGCCGACGCCGGAGTGCTCGGCTACGAGATGGCGATGCTGGTCAAGAGCGTACGTCCGTACCTGGCGGCCCCGCCGCGTCGGCCCGTCGCCGACCCGGAGCGATGAGGGGCCGGGCGAGGGGGGTACCGAAGGCGACGCGTGACACACCCTGGCTCGACGACTCGGCGGGCCGGGTGATGCGCCCGTACACCGCCAGCGGCGGGCGGACCCGGCCCGGAGTCGCGCTCGACCTGCTGTCGCTGATGACCGCGACCGGGGTACGGCCGCGCGTGCCGCTGGGGGCGGAGCACATCCTCGCCCTGCGGCTGTGCGCGGGCGCCGTGGCGGTCACGGTCGCCGAGGTCGCCGGGCAACTGCGGCTGCCCGCCGTGGTGGTGAAGGTGCTGCTGTCCGATCTGATGGAACACGGGGCCGTCGTGGCGCAGGCGCCCCGGTTCCCGGGCGGCCGCTCGTTCGCCGCCGATGACCAGTCCCTGCTGCGGGCGGTGCTCGATGGTCTCCACAAACGGCTGTGACGCGCCCGCCCCCGACTCCCCGCCCGCGACACTGAAGATCCTGGTCGCGGGCGGATTCGGGGCGGGCAAGACCACCTTCGTGAGCGCGGTGAGCGAAATCGAGCCGCTGAGCACGGAGGAGCTGGTGAGCGACCTCAGCCGGACCGCCGACCGGCTGGACGGGGTCGAGGCCAAGGCCACGACCACCGTCGCGCTGGACTTCGGCCGGATCACGCTCGACCAGGGCCACGTGCTCTACCTCTTCGGCACGCCCGGACAGCACCGCTTCTGGTTCCTGTGGGAGGAGCTGTGCGCGGGCGCGCTCGGGGCGGTGGTGCTCGCCGACACCCGCCGCCTCGCCGACTGCTTCCCCGCCGTGGACTTCTTCGAGCGGCGCGGGATCGGATTCATCGTCGCCGTCAACGAGTTCGACGGCGGTCACCGCTACGGGCCCGACGAGGTGCGCGAAGCGGTGGGGCTCGGGCCCGAGGTGCCCGTCGTACGGTGCGACGCGCGCCTGAACAGTTCGGGAACGGGGGCGCTGGCCGCTCTCGTCCGCCATCTCCTGTGCACGTTCAAGGAAAGCTCCTTCACAGTCAGCTCTTCGTCTTCGGAGTCGGGGGAACCGCCATGACGTACTACGAATCGACCGGACACCTGCTGCTCACGCCCGTGGACCGGGAGGCGCCCGCGCGCGTCGTCCGGCTGCGCGAACTGGGCCTGGGCGAACGGGTGGACGCCGAACTGGACGCCTTCGCGCGGCGCGTCGCGGACGCGCTCGCCGTGCCGTACGCGGGGGTCAACTTCATCGGTGAGGAACGGCAGTTCTTCGCCGGGCTGCACCACGTGGCCGAGGCGCCGGCGAGCGGCTACCCGGCGCGGGTGCTGGCCCGCGACCACGGCTACTGCCCGCACGTGGTGGTGCGGCGGCGGGCGCTGGTGCTGGAGGACGTACGGGACTTCGCGCGCTTCGCCGGGAACGCGGTGGTCGACGAGAGCGGGGTGCGCTCGTACGCGGGCGCGCCGCTGACGGACCGGCGCGGGATCGTCCTGGGGACGGTGTGCGCGGTGGACGTGGTGCCGCGCCGGTGGGGGACGGAGGGGCTCGCCACCGTGAAGGCGCTGGCCGCGGAGCTGGTGGAGCTGGTGCACGCCCGGGAGGACCGGCGGCGGACCGCGTGAGGCCGCGGATGTCAGTGCCGGGGTCTACGGTCGTGGACGAGGGGTCACCGGTGGCCGGAGAGGAGTCGCGGGATGGGCACCACCGCCAGGGACGTCCGCACGATCGCGCTGTCGCTGCCGGACAGCAGCGAGAAGCTCGCCTGGGGCATGCCGACCTTCCGGGTGGGCGGGAAGATCTTCGCCGCGCTCGGTGACGACGACACCTCGATAGGGGTGAAGTGCCCCAAGGAGGACCGGGCCGAGCTGATCGCGGCGGAGCCGGAGAAGTTCTTCGTGCGCGAAGGCCACGACGACGACTACGCCTGGCTGCGGGTCCGCCTGGAGGCGGTGGAGGACGAGGGCGAACTGCGTTCGATCCTGGTCGACTCCTGGCTCCAGGCGGCCCCCAAGCGGCTGGCGGCGGCCCACCGGGAACTGTCGGCGGACGGCGCGGACTGACTGCGGGCGGCGGCGTTCAGTTCGGCGCCCGGAATGCCGTGATGCGCTCCCGCAGCGACCGCGGGTCCAGGCCGTGCGCCGCGGTGTGCTCGTCGATGGTGCCGTAGCGGCGCAGTTCGGCCCGCGCCACGCCCAGGCCCAGCACCCGGTGGGGGACGTGGGCCAAGGCGTCGTTCGCCGCCGCCGTGGAGGTGCCCGCGAGGTAGGGCTCGACGAGGACCACGTCGGCGGCGGCGCGACCGGCCGCCTCACGCACGGCCGCGGCGTCGAAGGGGCGCACGGTGGGGGCGTACAGCACCGTGAGGTCCAGGCCCTCCGTCGCCGCCAGGACGTTGTCCAGCAGCGGGCCGACGGCGACCACCACGCCCGCCCGCCCCTCCCGTACGGTCCGGAAGCCCAGGCCCGCCACCGGACGCGGGGACGCGTTCGACTGCTGGGAGAGCCGGACGTACACCTTGTCGTCACCGGCGGCGTACGCGTGGCGCAGGAGCGCCTCCGCCTCGTCCGGGTGGCCCGGGACGTGGACCGTCCAGCCGTCGAGGGTGTCGAGCAGCGCCACGTCGCCTGGCGCCATGTGCGTGAAACCGCCGGCCGGCCAGTCGTAGCTGGCGCTCGCGCTGACGAGCACGCCGCCCGTGGCCTGGTGCCCGAAGTCCAGCTTGACCTGCTCGAACGGCCGCTCCACGAGGAAGCTGGCAAAGGTGTGGACGACCGGCCGCAGTCCGGTGAGGGCCAGGCCGCCGCCGACGCCGACGAGGAGCTGTTCCCTGATCCCGACGTTGATCAACCGGTCCGGGTGCCGCTCCTGGGCGGGCCGGAAGCCGTCCATGGTGATCTCCGCGAGCACCAGGGCAAGCCGGGGGTCCTCGCCGAGGAGGTCCGACGTGACCGAGATGAAGCGTTCCCGCATGGTGTCCATGTCTCTCCCCGCCCTCAGAACTTCTTCTCGACACGGGCGACCACGACGTGCGGCCGACCGGGATGCGGCTCTGTGAACGCGGCGTGCAGCGCGGCGTGGTCCCGCCCGTCCACGGTGGCCGCGGACCAGTCGGCCGCCTCGAAGCGGGCCGCGATCCCCCCGGGCCAGCCGTGCGTCGCGGAGTCGTTGTCGATCACCACCGTGTGCAGCCGCTCCAGCCCGGCGGAGCCCGCGTAGGCGAGCGCCTCGTGGTTGCTGCCCTCGTCCAGCTCGGCATCCCCGATCAGCACCCACACCGCCGGGTCGTCCAGTCCCTGGGCGCGCAGCCCGAGCGCGCTGCCCACGGCGAGCGGCAGTCCGTGCCCGAGGGACCCGCTGCCGATCTCCACACCGGGAACGAGGGTGCGGTCCGGGTGGTGCCCGAGGGGGGAGTCGTAGGAGCCGAAGCCGGGCAGCCACTCGACGGGGAAGAACCCCTTGGCGGCGAGGACGGCGTAGTACGCCATCGGCCCGTGACCCTTGGACAGCAGGAACCGGTCCCGCCCGGTGTCCTCGGCGGTCCGGGGCGTCACCCGCAGCACCCGGTCGTAGAGCACCCACAGCACGTCGAGGGTGGAGGTGGCGGCGGGGCCGTGCTTCTCGGCCCCGGTCATGAGGCCGATCAGCCGGCCCAGATCCTCGTAGCGGAAACCCGTGTCCGCGGTTGCCTGCGTCATGCATCGATCGTGCAACCTCAAGTGTGGTCGAGGTCAAGAAGCTCCCGCCCCGGACCGGGGAGCGGAAAGGTGCGCGCGACCACCCCACGAAGTGCGGTATCGTTCTCCTGCGCGTTCAACCAGGGGAAAGCCCAGGTCAGCGCGCATCGGGACGTGGCGCAGCTTGGTAGCGCACTTGACTGGGGGTCAAGGGGTCGCAGGTTCAAATCCTGTCGTCCCGACTAGAGGTTCGCCTCGTAGTCGCAGTTCAGAACCCTGTCTCACTTCGGTGAGGCAGGGTTCTTGTGCGTTCTCTGGAGCTGTCGCGTCACATTTCTTCACAGCCGCTGACGATCACGCCACACCAGCCAGCAGCTCGCCCAGCTTGTCCGAACCGCCCGTGAGGCTCTGTGGGTCGGGGTGAACGTAGCCCCGCTTGGTGAACGACAGGTCGCTGTGCCCGGCCGACGAGGCGCTCTCCTGCGGGGGATACGGGAGAGCGCCGTCGCCGACTCCGGCAGTCTCGCCGGACCGACCTGAGGATTTGATGAGGAGCCCTTGCCTCACAGGCCGTGATCGGAGCCCTGGGGGCTACGGTGTGTGCTTCATCCGGTCGACGATCGCGCGGGTCATGACGGCGCGGGTGAACACGACGGTGCCGGGCTTGATCAGGCCCTGCTCGCCGGCGCTGCCCTCCACCTGGACGGTGCGCTCGCCGAGGAACGCGAGGGTCTCCTTGTCGAAGATCCATTCGGTGCGCTGGCCGGAGGTCTCGTCCAGACGGGCCACCGCGACCCCGTGCCGGCCGGCGGCGTCGACCGCGTCGTCCACCGTGACCACACCGGGGATCTTCGCCGCGGCCTTGTAGAGCGCCGCAGCGAGGCCGGCCGGCGGGTAGCTCTCGCCCAGCAGGTCGCCGATCGTGGTGAACGCCTCCTGGTCGGGGCCCCTGCCGTGGCCCCTGGTCTCCTCGTAGATCTTCCGCAGCAGCACGTCGGGGTCGGTGGGCAGCCCGGCGAGGTAGTCGTAGGTGGGTGCGTTGAGGTACGGCGTCGGCTTCCGGCCCGTCTCGGTGTTCCCCTCCAGGGTGATGCCGTCGGGACCGGTGTTGCCGGGCTCTATCAGCCAGCCCTTGCGTCCGTCGGGGGAGTTCCAGCTGTGCCGCATGTGCAGTTGTTCGCTGACCAGGGTGCTCTTGCCGTGGTCGGTCCTCACGTACGAGGTGGCGGTCTTCGTGCCGATGTAGATGAACTGGTTCCCGCGCACCGCCGGGCCCGAGACGTCGGCGGCAGCCAGGGAGATGCGGTCCAGGAGCCCCGTCGCACCGGCCGGGTCGGCGGCGCCGATCCGGGTGGTCAGCACCGGGCCCGTGGCGACCCCGGAGCCGGATCCGTCGTTCGTGACGCCCAGGTCCGCGAGGACGTGGACGCCGGCCGCGATCGTGCCGGCCAGGACGCAGGCCGCCACGGGCAGGAGGATCGCGCGGCGCAGGAACGGGTTGCGGGGCTTCCCGGTGCGGACGGGCCGGGCGGTGGCGGAGCCGGTGGCGCGGAGGTCGTCGTGGATCTGGGTCATGAGGCGCTCCCTGTGGAACTGGTGGCGGCCCGCGGGCAGTTCCCGCTCCGTGAACGGCAGGAGGTGCTCGGTCTCCTCCCGGTCGGCCGGGTGGGGCTGGGAAAGGTCGGCGTTCATCAGATTCCTTCCTGCGCGGACCGGACCGCGTCCGTGCGGTCGCCATATGTCTGTCGCGGGCGACCGGCGGGTTCCCGTCTGTTCTTCTTCAGTTCCGCGTCGGCGAGTGCGCGCAGCTTCGTACGGGCCCGGGACAGCCGGGAGCGGACGGTCCCGACCGGGATCCCGAGGGCCTGGGCGGCGTCGGCGTACTCCAGGCCCTCCCACAGGCACAGGAGGAGGACTTCGCGCTCGGGCCGCCGCAGCGCGCTCAGCTGCGCCAGCGTGACCGCGATGCGCCGCCGGTCGTCGAGCCGGCCGGCCACCTCGTCGGCGTGGTCGGGCACGGATGCCGCGGCCGCCGCGGCGGCCGCTGCTGCGGCCCGGTAACGCCGGTTGCCGCGGCAGTGGTTGCGGGCGAGGTTGGTGGCGACGCCCAGCAGCCACGGCCGCAGTGACCCGCCTTCGGGATCCACTGTGGCGCGCAGCCGCCACGCCTCCATGAAGGTCGCCGACATGACGTCCTCCGCGACGGCCCAGTCCCCGGTCATCCGGAAGGCATGGTTGTAGACGGCGCGGGCGTAGCTGTCGAACAGCTCCGCGAAGGCATCAGGATCCCCGGACCGTACCCGGGCTCGCATATCTGTGGTCACTCCTGTCGGCTGTCCGGCATCACGGGGCGGGTTCCCGTGACGCACGTCACTTCGGGCCGCCGCGGATCCGTGGCACCCCGGGCGCCTTGCTCCCGGCGTCGGTCAGGGGGTCTCGACCGGGCGGCCCGCCTGGAGTTCCAGGGGGGCCGTGGCGGTGGTACGGGCGGCGAGGCCGGCCTTGATGCGGCGGCGCAGCGAGGGTTTGACCAGCCCCCGGAGTTCGGCCCGGGCGGCCGTGCGCCATTCGAGGTGCTCGCCGGGGTTGAGCCGGATCCGGGCCAGCGCCGACGAGCCGAGGACGCCGCCGTCGTAGAGGAAGCGGACGCGGGCCAGACGGCCCGGTTTGTGGGACCAGTCGACGGCCAGCAGACGCCCCGGGGCGAGGTCGAGGCCGATCTCCTCGTGGACCTCGCGCCGGGCGGCGGCGCGCGGGGTCTCGCCGAGGTCGCTGTCGATGCCGCCGCCGGGCAGCTGCCAGCGGCTGGTGTCGCCGTACGCGGGCCGCACCAGCAGGATCGCGCCGTCGGCGTCGGTGAACAGCACGCTCGCCCCCGCCAGCGCCTTCGGGCGGCTGGCGCGGTGGCCCGCGGCGTCGAGCATGCCCGCGTGTTCCAGGGCGGCCCGGTCTGCCGGGTTGAGGCCGGCCGGGGAACCGGGCTGGGGCACCCCGTCGAGCAGATGCGCCACGGAGCCGGTGTGCAGGGCGGCCAGTCCGGCGCGCAGCCGGGGCGCGATACGGGCGGGGAGGGCCTCACCGGCCTCCTCCGGCCGGAGCCAGTGGGCCCCGGTGATCTCGCCGTCCGGGAAGGAGAGCACGGCGGCCTCGTCCGGCGGCAGCGGACCGACGAGGTGGACGTGCACCACGAGGGAGCGCCCGAGCGGGCCCGGCGGCCGGGAGTCCACCGCGAGCAGCCGGCCGACGGGCACCGTGAGGCCCAGCTCCTGCTCCAGCTCGCGCGCCAGCCCCGCCTCCGGCGTCTCGGTGTCCTCCACCGTGCCGCCCGGCAGTTCCAGATCCGCCTTGTACGAGGTGGTCAGCACGAGGACCCGCCCGCGCGTGTCCAGGACGATCCCGGTGACGGCCACGAGCGGGGAGGGCTGGGTGGCGTAGTACGCCCGCACCTCGTCGGGGGAGGGGCGGTGGGGCACGGCGGGCTCCTGGGGTCGTGGTCACGGCGGCGTGCGTGCCCTGGCACTATCGCGCACGGCCCGGCACGCGGACGTCAGGCGCGGGCCAGGAGCAGACCGCCCATCGTGACCATCGTCGCCGCGACCAGGCCGTCCAGCACTCGCCAGGCGGCCGGGCGGGCCAGCAGGCCGCTGAGCAGCCGGGCTCCGTACCCCAGGGTGCCGAACCAGGTCAGGCTGGCCAGACCGGCCCCGATGCCGAAGGCCCAGCGCAGGTCGCCCCGGTCGGCGGCGAGGGAGCCGAGGAGCAGGACGGTATCCAGGTAGACGTGCGGGTTGAGCCAGGTCATGGCCAGGCAGGTCAGTACGGCCCGGCGGCCGGACCCGGCGGTGGCCCCCTCCGTGCTGAGCGCGGCGCCCGGGTCGGGCCGCAGCACCCGGCGGGCCGCGAGGACCCCGTAGCAGATCAGGAACCCGCCCCCGGCCAGCCCGACCACGGTCAGGGCGGCGGGCCAGGCGGTGACGAACGCGCCGACGCCGGCCACGCCGAGGGCGATCAGGAGCGCGTCGGACACGGCGCAGATGGCGACCACGGCGAGGACCGCGTGGCGGCGCGCGCCCTGGCGCAGGACGAAGGCGTTCTGGGCGCCGATGGCGACGATGAGGGAGAGTCCGGTGCCGAAGCCGGCGAGGGCCGCCGTGATGATGCCGTGTGTCATGCCCTCGACCGTAGGCAAGCGTTCCGGTTTAGTACAGCTAAGGATTTTTACGTACCATTAGCGCTCGTGATGGATGAGCTTCCTCTCGACCAGGTACGGACGCTGCTGGCGGCGGTGGACGAAGGAACCTTCGACGCCGCGGCGGCCGTCCTGCACGTGACCCCGTCCGCGGTCAGCCAGCGGGTCAAGGCACTGGAGCAGCGGACCGGGCGGGTGCTGCTGATGCGGACGAAGCCGGTGCGGGCGACGGAATCCGGGGAGGTGGTGGTCCGCTTCGCCCGGCAGCTGGCCCGGCTGGAGCGCGACGCGCGGGCTGAGCTGGGGATGGCCGAAGGGTCGGGACCGGTGCGGCTACCGATCGCGGTGAACGCGGACTCCCTCGCCATCTGGTTCCTGACGGCGATGGCGCGGGTGGAGCAGGATCCGCCCGTCTGCATCGAACTGCACCGCGAGGACGAGTCCCACACGACGGCGCTGCTGCGGGAGGGCCAGGTGATGGCGGCGGTGACCTCCGCGCCGGATCCGGTCGCGGGGTGCAGCGTACGGATGCTGGGCCTGGCGCGGTACCTGCCGGTGGCGAGTCCGGATTTCGCGGCAGGCCACCTGGCGGGCGCGCCGGCCCAGGACCTGAGGCGGGCGCCGGTGATCGTCTTCGACCGGAAGGACGAGCTCCAGGACCGCTTCGTGCGGTCGCTGACCGGGGACGCGGCGAGCGGTGCGGGGCCGGTGCGGCACTCCGTACCGACGTCGGAGGGATACCGCGACGCGGTGGTCGCGGGGCTGGGGTGGGGGATGGTTCCGGAGCAGCAGGCGAGGCCGTTGGTACGGACGGGGGAGCTGGTGCTGCTGGCGCCGCGGCGGCCGTTGGACGTGCCGCTGTACTGGCAGCAGTGGAAGCTGGATTCGCCGGCCCTGTCCATGGTGGCGCGGGTGGTCGCGGAGGCGGCCGGGCAGGCGCTCCGCAGACCCTCGCGGACGACCCCCTGAGGAGGCCGACCTGCGGGAACGTGACGCGCTCCGCTCCGATGGCCTCGGTTCGCGCGGCATGGTCGCAGCCCAGGTGGCGTCCCGGGTGATGGCAGACTGGCCGCTGATCAGCCGAAGAGGAGCACGCGTTGTCCATGTTCAGCAACCTCCGCCGGGTCGTCCGCCGCGGTTACCGGCGGGCCGTCGACCTCAGCCACCCGGCCCGCTCCCCGCTCGGCAGTGCCGTGGTCAACTGCGTCGTCTACCAGGACGGCGTACGCCAGGAGGGCTGCGCGGAGGCCGAGGAGGCGCTGCGCAGGGTCCGCAAGACGGGCGACGGCTTCGTCTGGATCGGCCTGCACGAACCGGACCAGTCGGAACTCGCCGGGCTCGCCGAGCTGTTCGGCCTGCACCCGCTCGCCGTCGAGGACGCCGTGCACGCGCACCAGCGCCCCAAGGTGGAGCGGTACGACGACACGCTGTTCTCCGTCTTCAAGACCGTGCGCTACGTCGATCACGACGAGCTGACCGCCACCAGCGAGGTGGTGGAGACCGGCGAGCTGATGGCCTTCACCGGCGAGGACTTCGTCATCACCATCCGGCACGGCGGAAGCGGCACCCTCGGCCCGGTCCGCGAGGCGCTGGAAGCCGCCCCGGCGCAGCTGGCCAAGGGGCCGGCGGCCGTTCTGCACGCCATGGCCGACCACGTGGTCGACGACTACGTGGCCGTGACGGACGCGGTGCAGAACGACATAGACGCCGTCGAGACCGCGGTGTTCAGCCCGGAAGGCGGGCGCGGCGACGCCGGCCGGATCTACCAGCTCAAGCGCGAACTCCTGGAGCTGCGGCGGGCGGTGGCGCCGCTGAGCCGCCCGCTGGAGCAGCTGGCCACCCAGCCGATACCGGTCATCCCGCCGGAGGCCCGCGCGTACTTCCGGAACGTGGCCGACCACCTGAGCCGGGCCACCGAGCAGATCGGCGCCTACGACAACCTGCTCGACTCGATCCTGCAGGCGCACCTGGCACAGGTGACCGTCGCGCAGAACGAGGACATGCGCAAGATCACGGCGTGGGCGGCCATCGTCGCCGTACCGACGATGGTGTGCGGCGTCTACGGCATGAACTTCGACCACATGCCCGAGCTGCACTGGCAGTACGGGTACCCGGTGGTCCTCGTCCTCATGGCGGTCGCCTGCTTCGTCATCCACCGCGGCTTCCGGCGCAACGGCTGGCTCTGACCCTCGCGAAAATCCCGGTGAGGGCGGCCGATGCCGCCGGTAGGGTCCGCCTGTCACTGATGATCACGGGGAACGGGCGGTTCGGACATGGAACGGACGGCGACGGAGCCGGTCGGCGGCGCACTGGCCGGTGAGCGCGTGCGGCTGGAGCCGCTCGCGCACCGGCATCACGACGGAATCTGCGAGGCGATACGCGACGGGAGCCTCTGGGAGCTCCCGGTGACGACCGTCCCGCACCCGCGGGACGTGCCCGCCTTCATCGAGGACGCGCTGGCGGAGCGTGAGGCGGGCACGCAGATCACGTACGCGACGGTCGACCGCGCGACCGGCAGGGTCGCGGGCTCCACGCGGCTCATGATGATCAACCCCCCGCACCGGCGGCTGGAGATCGGATACACGTTCCTCGGCGCGTCCTGGCAGGGGACGGGGCTGAACACCGAGGCCAAGCTGCTCATGCTCACCCACGCCTTCGAGGTGATGGGCATGCACCGCGTCGAGCTCCTGACCGATGTGCGCAACAGCCGGTCGCGGGCGGCGATCGCACGGCTGGGGGCCACGCACGAGGGAGTGCTGCGCCACCACATGGTGATGCGCGACGGATGGATCCGCGACACCGCCGTGTACAGCATCACGCGCCCCGAATGGCCGGACGCCAAACGCTCGCTCCAGGCCCGCGTGTACGGGTCTTGAGGATTCCCAAACGCTGGTAGTAAAGTTTCCTAACCAACCAAGGAAGCCTCAACTACCCCACGGAGCCCTTGTGTTCGTCCCCCACCGCAAGACCCTGGTCATCGGCGCCCTGATCGGCAGTGCGCTCCTCGCCGTACCGGTCGCGGCCCACGCCACGGCCGCCGACGCCGGTGCCGCCTCCACGAAGGTGACCGCGGCGGCCGCCGTCGGTCTCGACGATCCGGCGAAGAAGGAAATCGCCATGCAGATCGTCTCCAGCGCCGAGAACTCCTCGCTGGACTGGAAGGCGCAGTACAAGTACATCGAGGACATAGACGACGAGCGCGGCTACACGGCCGGCATCATCGGCTTCTGTTCCGGCACCGGGGACATGCTCGACCTCGTCGAGTACTACACCCAGGTCAAGCCGGGCAACATCCTCGCGAAGTACCTCCCCGCCCTGCGCAAGGTCGACGGCACCGACTCGCACGCCGGTCTCGACCCCAACTTCACCAAGGACTGGGCGAAGGCGGCCCAGGACGCCGAGTTCAGGAAGGCTCAGGACCACGAGCGGGACCGGGTCTACTTCAACCCGGCGGTCAAGCAGGGCAAGTCCGACGGGGTCGGCACCCTCGGCCAGTTCATGTACTACGACGCCATCGTCATGCACGGCGACGGCGGCGACTCCACCAGCTTCCGCAACATCCGCAAGCGCGCGCTGTCCAAGGCCAAGCCCCCGGCCCAGGGCGGCAACGAGACCACGTGGCTGAACGCCTTCCTCGACGCCCGTGTCTGGGCGATGAAGCAGGAGGAGGCGCACAGCGACACCAGCCGCGTCGACACCGCGCAGCGGGTCTTCCTGAAGAAGGGCAACCTGAACCTCAACACCCCCCTCGACTGGAAGGTCTACGGCGACTCCTTCCACATCGGCTGACGCAACGTGCGGCCGGGGCCCGGGTCCGGGTCCCGGCCGCGGCGCCGCGCGGCCGATCGGGCGATGCGGGAAGTGACCTTGACCCGCCAGTAACAGGGGCATAAATTCTGCCCCGGCTTGATCCAGCAGGACGGGCCCACCATCCGTCCTCTGGGGGGACTCGTGCACTACTACACCGACGTGCTGAAGAAGTACGCCGTCTTCTCCGGTCGCGCCCGCCGCCAGGAATTCTGGATGTTCGTCCTGTGCAACCTCGTGGTCGACGTCGTCCTCGTGACCCTGGACGTCGTCCTCGGCACGAGCGGCATCATCGACGGGGTCTACACCCTGGCGGTCCTCCTGCCGTGGGTCGGCCTCACCGTGCGCCGGCTGCACGACACCGGCCGGTCCGGCTGGTGGTACCTGCTCGTCCTGATCCCCCTCCTCGGCTGGATCTGGCTCATCGTCCTCATGGCCACCGAGGGCGAGGCCGGGCCGAACAAGTACGGCCCGAGCCCCAAGGCGATCCACGCCTGACCGGCCCGAGCACGCGCACACCCGGGCGCCGCCGCCGACGGAACACGTCGGCGGCGGCGCTCTCGCGTGACGGGCGTGACGCGCGTCTCCCGGGGCTCGGGGCAGGGGGCTGTCCGGACCGGCCCGATCACGAGATATCTTGATGTCGAGCAATGTTGCAGACGAGAGACGCAGACTGTGGAGCGGAGCATCCGGTGACTGACTCGACCATCATCTACACGCACACTGACGAGGCCCCGGCCCTCGCGACGTATTCGTTCCTGCCTGTGATCCAGGCATACGCGTCGACGGCCGGTGTGAATGTCGAGACCCGTGACATCTCCCTGGCCGGTCGGATCATCGCCAGCTTCCCGGAGTACCTCCAGGAGAGCCAGCGGATCGCCGACGCCCTGGCCGAGCTCGGCCAGCTGGCGAAGACGCCGGAAGCGAACATCATCAAGCTGCCCAACGTCTCGGCCTCGATCCCGCAGCTCAAGGCCGCGGTCGCCGAGCTCCAGGGCCAGGGCTACGCCCTCCCGGACTACCCGGACGACCCGAAGTCCGACGAGGACCGCGACGTCCGCGCCCGCTACGACAAGATCAAGGGCAGCGCCGTCAACCCGGTCCTGCGCGAGGGCAACTCCGACCGCCGCGCCCCCGGCTCGGTCAAGAACTACGCCAAGACGCACCCGCACCGCATGGGCGCCTGGACCCCCGAGTCGAAGACGAACGTCGCCACCATGGGCGAGAACGACTTCCGCTCCACAGAGAAGTCCGCGGTCATCGCCGAGGCCGGCACCCTGCGCATCGAGCACGTGGCCGCCGACGGCGCCACCACCGTGCTGCGCGAGTCCGTACCGGTCCTCGCCGGTGAGGTCGTGGACGCGTCCGTCCTGCACGTCGACGCGCTGCGCACCTTCCTCAACGACCAGATCGAGCGTGCCAAGGCCGAGGGCGTGCTGTTCTCCGTGCACCTCAAGGCCACGATGATGAAGGTGTCCGACCCGATCATCTTCGGCCACGTGGTCCGCGCCTTCCTCCCGAAGACCTTCGCCCGCTACGGCGAGACCCTCGCCGCCGCCGGCCTGTCGCCCAACGACGGCCTCGGCGCCGTCCTGAACGGCCTGGGCGCGCTGCCCGACGGCGACGCGATCAAGGCCTCCATCGACGCCGAGATCGCCGAGGGCCCGGCCCTCGCGATGGTCGACTCCGACAAGGGCATCACCAACCTGCACGTGCCGTCCGACGTCATCGTCGACGCCTCCATGCCGGCCATGATCCGCACCTCCGGCCACATGTGGGGCCCCGACGGCAACGAGGCCGACACCCTCGCCGTCCTCCCGGACAGCAGCTACGCCGGTGTCTACCAGGTCGTCGTCGACGACTGCCGCGCCAACGGCGCCTTCGACCCCTCCACCATGGGCTCGGTGCCGAACGTCGGCCTCATGGCCCAGAAGGCCGAGGAGTACGGCAGCCACGACAAGACCTTCGAGATCGCGACCGCGGGCACCGTCCGCGTCGTCGACGCCGCGGGCAACACGGTCCTGGAGCAGGAGGTCGCCGCCGGTGACATCTTCCGCGCCTGCCAGACCAAGGACCTGCCGATCCAGGACTGGGTCAAGCTCGCCGTCACCCGCGCCCGCGCCACCGGCAGCCCGGCCGTCTTCTGGCTGGACGAGGGCCGCGCGCACGACGCGCAGCTGATCGCCAAGGTCAAGACGTACCTGGCCGACCACGACACCGAGGGCCTGGACATCAAGATCCTCTCCCCGGTCGAGGCCACCGCCTTCTCCCTGGAGCGCATCCGCCGCGGCGAGGACGCCATCTCGGTGACCGGCAACGTGCTGCGTGACTACCTGACCGACCTGTTCCCGATCCTGGAGCTGGGCACCAGCGCCAAGATGCTGTCGGTCGTCCCGCTGATGAACGGCGGCGGCCTCTTCGAGACGGGCGCCGGCGGCTCCGCCCCGAAGCACGTCCAGCAGCTGGTCAAGGAGAACTACCTGCGCTGGGACTCGCTCGGCGAGTTCTTCGCGCTCGCGGCCAGCTTCGAGCACCTCGCCACCACCACCGGCAACGCCCGCGCCCAGGTGCTGGCCGACACCCTGGACCGCGCGACCGGCACCTTCCTCAACGAGGACAAGTCGCCGAGCCGCAAGCTGGGCGGCATCGACAACCGCGGCAGCCACTTCTACCTCGCCGCGTACTGGGCGCAGGAGCTGGCCAAGCAGACCGACGACGCCGAGCTGGCCACGGCCTTCGAGCCGCTCGCCAAGACGCTGTCGGAGCAGGAGGAGACCATCGTCGCCGAGCTCATCGCGGTGCAGGGCTCCCCGGCGGAGATCGGCGGCTACTACCAGCCCGACGCCGCCAAGGCCGCGGCGATCATGCGCCCGTCCGCGACCTTCAACCAGGCTCTGGCCCTCCTCGGCTGACACCTGAGTCGTACGCGTGATGCTCCGCCCCGGCCGGCCTCGTGCCCGGCCGGGGCGGACCCGTCTCCGTACCCGGCCGCGATCCCCCGCCGGCCATGCGAGAACATCCCGGGACTCGGTGGCCGAGGGGCGGGCCCTGCGCTAACGTTCGCTGGTCGGTGACCTTCGGGGGGTTCTGTGGCACGTGGTTCCAACTCGTCCTGCGGCGGCATCGGTTGCGCTGCGATCCTGCTCCTGACGTTCGTCCTGCCCACGCTCGGGTACCTGCTCTCGCTTCCGCTGACCCTGCCCGACCTGATGGCGGCGCAGACGCCGCCGCAGCAGCTGCACGGCTTCGTCCCGTACCTGGCCACCTACGCCATCCCGGTCGTGGTGGCGCTCGGCCTGGCACTGTTCGCCGGCCGGCGCCGTGCCTTCGTGTGGTGGCTGGTCCTGGCGCGGGCCGCGGCCCTGCTGGCGCTGGTCGCCCCGGCCCTGTGGTGGACCGAGAGCAAGGTCGGCGACCAGCCCCTGTGGAACGTCCGGGCGACGGCCGAGAGTCTGGCCGCCGGGCTGGTCGCGGCCGCCTTCGTCGCCGCGGTCCGCTGGTGGGACCGCTCCCGCGGCGGCACGCTCGCGCCGAAGGGCACCCAGCGGCCGGGCACCCAGCGGCCGGCTCCGGGCGAGGTCTGGCTGGCGATGGTGCCGCTCCGCGAGGATCCCGCGCGGCAACTGCGGCACTACTGCGTGGTGCTGGCCGCCCACGCCGACCACGCGGAGGTCGCCCAGATCACCAGCCAGGACAAGGACGGGCGGTCCGACCACATCCGGATGCCGAACGACGGCTGGGACAAGGTCTCCGGCCGGCCCCACTGGGTGGAGATCGGCCGGCCGCCGCGCCAGGTCGACTACCGGCTGTTCCTCAAGACCCGGCCCCAGGGGCACTGTCCGGCCCCGGTGTGGCGCCAGCTCAGCCGGTGACCGGGCCGACGTCAGAGCCGGTGGACCCGTTCCTGCTCGAAGGCCAGCGGAGACCGCCCGGACGCGAGGATCCGCAGTCCGGGGGCCACCGCGAGCAGACGGCGCAGCCAGGCCAGTGCTTCGGGGCCGAGCTGTTCGGTGCCGTCCAGGACGAGCAGCATGTCCCGTTCGGCCAGCCACGAGGCGGTGTCCGCCGTCCCGCACGGCAGGAAGCGCATGCCGCGTACGCAGCCCAGTTCGGCCGTCAGCTCGCGGACTCCGTAGCCGCCCCGGAGCGGGTCCAGGGCGATGACGGCCACCCCGTCGTAGAAGTTCGACGCGAGCCGCCGGGCGATCTCCCGTACGAGCAGGCTCCGCGGCCCGCGTAAACCTCCCGTCACCGTCACTACGCGCCCCCTGCGGACGGTGGTGAGCAGCCGGGACATCTCGGTGGACGTCGCGGGCAGTGTCGTTGCGGGCGAACCGGATTCCCTCATCGGCACGATGCCCCCCATTGCATGCGTGACCAAGCGCGGCAAAAGGGTTGTTTCAAGCCGCATGACGATGATTATCCGCCGCCTGCGCCATGAGGCCAGGGGAATGTCACATTCCGGAGAGAACGGGCCGCCGCGGCGCCCCGACGAGCTCGGCGGCCCGCCGAGCACAGCGACCCGCATCCGGCGTAGTTCCCGTCGGCCCTGTGACGTACGTGTCCGGGCGCGCGCACCCCGAACGGTTGTCGGGCAGCCGGTAATGGGCTCTACTGCTGTGCAGCCACCCACCGGGGGCATACGCACGGGGGAGGGGCCAGGATGAGCGCGGACCGGCGATCCGACGGGCGGGCCGCCCGTCGCGGTCCGCACCGGCACCGGCGCCGATCCGGCTTCCGGGGCCGCAGGCCGCTGCTCGCCCTGCTGATCTCCGCCTTCCTCCTGGTCGGGGTCTGCGCGGCCACCGGGATCGCCTGGGACCCCTTCAACGGGGCCTCACCTCAGGCCGGTTCGGCCCCCGCCATCGGCATCCCGTCGCCCACCGGGCCCGGCAGCGCCGCGCCCGGCGCCTCCGACCCGGCCACCCCGCAGCCGGCCGACAGCCCGCCGCCCACCAAGGGCGCGGCCGCCAAGGGCAACCCCAAGGGCGCGGTGGACACCGGGGCCGCCCGCCCCTCCGGCGCCCTGCCCTTCGACCTGCCCCAGCCGGCCGCCCTGCGCTCCGGCGCGGCGGGCGGGAAGCTGGTGTTCGCCCACTACTTCACCCCGTACCCCCTCTCCCTCGACAACGCGAGCGCGGACGGCGACTACTACACCCGCAACTACCTGAACCCGGGCGGCGAGAGCGGCAAGCACGAGAAGTACGGCGGCCTGCTGCGCGACCGGCCGCTGCCCACCCCGCCCAAGGCCGGCGACTGGGAGTACGCCAACCTCCAGCAGGAGGTACGCACCGCCCGCGCGGCGGGCATCGACGGGTTCACCCTCGACATGCTCTCCCTCTCCGGCAAGAACTGGGACCGCTCCAACCTCCTGATGGCGGCGGCCCGTTCGGTGGACCCGGCATTCAAGATCATGCTGATGCCGGACATGACCTCGCTGAACACCGACGACCCGGGCGTGCTCGCCGACGCGATCGCCACCCTCGGCGGCGCCCCCGCCGCCCACCGGCTCCCCGACGGCCGGCTCGTCGTCTCCCCCTTCAAAGCGGAGGCGAAGAGCGCGGCCTGGTGGACCCAGGTCATGGAGATCCTGAAGACCAGGCACGGCGTCCGCACCGCCTTCGTCCCGCTCTTCCTCGACTTCGGGGCCCACAACGGCGCCTTCGCCCCGATCAGTTACGGCTTCTCCGAGTGGGGCAGCCGCAGTTACGTCGGCCAGGAGAGCAGCACCCGCGACGTCCGCCGGGCGCACGACCTGGGCAAGATCTGGATGCAGCCCGTCTCCGTCCAGGACGCCCGCCCCAACCAGGGCATCTACGACGAGGCCGGCAACACCGCGACCCTGCGCTCCACCTGGACGCACGCCATCGAGGACGGCGCCGACTGGGTGCAGCTCACCACCTGGAACGACTACTCGGAAGGCAGCCAGTTCGCGCCCTCCCTGCACAACGGCCACGCCTACCTGGACCTGACCTCGTACTACCTCACCAAGTTCAAGACGGGCAGCTGGCCGAAGATCGTCCGGGACACGCTGTACCTCACCGCCCGCACCCAGTTCGCGAGCGCCGACCCGACGGGCGGCCAGTCGCTGCTGATGGCGCCGCGCAAGGGCAGCGCGGCGCCCCGGGACACCGTGGAGGTGCTCAGCTTCCTCGCCGAGCCGGCGGTCGTCCGTACGGCCGTCGGATCCGCGAAGGACACCCACGAGGCACCCGCGGGGATCCACTCGCAACTGCTCCCGCTGAAGCCCGGCACGGCCTCGGCCGAGGTGGTGCGGGACGGCAGGGGCGGCGCGGACGTGGAGCTGCCGTACCCGGTGGACCGCACGGTGGAGGTCCAGGACCTCCAGTACTACGCGGCGACCAGCGGACGGGAACAGTAGCGGAGCGCGGCGGCCACCGGCAGGCCACTCCGTCCGGATTGGCCTTGTGGGCTCGGCCGCCGCCCTTGCATGATCCGGAAGCAGGCCAGCCGCACCCGTCACCCGGAGGTACCCGTGACCGAGCACGCCACCCCGACCGCCTTTCCCGGAGGCTCCGCCCTGTTCCGGCTGGACCCGGGCGTCGCGCACCTCAACCACGGCTCCTACGGGGCGGTACCCCTCCCCGTCCAGGAGGTCCAGGAGGTGCTGCGTGCCGAGGCCCACGCCGACCCCGACGCCTTCTTCTACGCCGTCTCCGACCGGCTGGCCGGGGCCCGCGGCCGGATCGCGGCCCGCCTCGGGACGGACCCCGAAGGCCTCGCCTTCATCTCCAACGCCACCGAGGGCGCCAACATCGCGCTCGACGCCGTCCCGCTCGAAGACGGCGACGAGATCCTGGTCACCGACCACGGCTACGGCACCGTGACCGCCGCGGCCGCCCGCCGCGCGCCCGTCACCACGGTGGCCCTGGACCCGCACCTGCCCGACGAGGACGCCGTACGCGAGGCCGTGCTGGCGGCGCTCACGCCCCGCACGAAGGTGGCCCTCCTCGACCACGTCAGCTCGCCGACCGCCCGCCTCGTGGCCGGACCGCGGCTCCTCGCGGACCTCGCCGCGCGCGGGATCGTCACCGTCGTCGACGGCGCCCACACCCCCGGCGCGCTGGCCGAGCCGGTCGCCGGGGCCGACTTCTGGTTCGGGAACCTGCACAAGTGGGGCTACGCCCCTTCCGGCAGCGCGCTCCTCGCCGTCGCCCCCGCCCACCGGGACCGCGTCAGGGCCCTGGTGCCCTCCTGGGAGGACCACCGCGGCTTCCCCCGCTCGGTCGACTACCGGGCCACCGCCGACTACACCGGTTGGCTGGCCGCCCCGGAGGGCCTCGACCTGCTCGACCGCCTCGGCGCCGACAAGGTACGGGCCCACAACAGCGCGCTCGCCGCCTACGGTGCGGACCTGCTCGCCCGGATCCCCGGGTTCACCGCCCTCCCGCACACCCCGGTCCTGCCGATGCGCTCCCTGCTGCTGCCGCCCGGCGTCGCCGAGACCCAGGACGCCGCCCGGGCCATGCGCGAGGAACTCGCGGCGAAGCTCCGTATCCGGGTCCTGGTCTGGCCCCGGCCGGGCGGCGGCGGCCTGCGCGTGTGCGGGCAGGTGTACAACCACCCCGAGGAGTACGAACGCCTCGCCGCGGCCCTGCCCGCGTTCCTGGCGTAAAGGACGCTGGGCAGGGAGGCTCAGCCGCGCCTGAGCAGGTACGTGTCCATGATCCAGCCCTTGCGGGCGCGGGCCTCGGTGCGCAGCTCCTCGATGCGCCCGGCGACGTCCGCGAGCCTGCCCTGCACCAGGATCTCGTCAGGGGTGCCGACGTAGGCCCCCCAGTAGATGAAGAGGTCCTGGTCCAGGTGGGCGGTGAAGGCGTGCCGGGCGTCCAGCATCACCACCACGTCGTCCACGTCCTGCGGCCAGCCCTCGGCCAGCCGCCGCCCGGTGGTGATCTGGACCGGGCGGCCCACCCGGTTCAGGTTGGTCCGGTGCCGCGCCAGCAGCGCCGAGACGCTGCTGATGCCGGGTACCACCTCGTGCTCGAAGGCCACCCGGCCCCGCTCCAGCACCTCGTCGAGGATGGCGAGGGTGGAGTCGTACAGCGAGGGATCGCCCCACACCAGGAACGCCCCGGTCTCGCCGTCCGCCAGATCCTCCGCGATGAACCGCTCGAAGAGCTCGGCCCGCGCGCTGCGCCAGCCGTCCACCGTCGGGGTGTAGTCGGCGGGGGTCCGGTCCCGGTCCGGGTCCCGGCCCTCCACCAGCCGGTGGCCGGGGCGGGCGTGCTCGTCGAGCATCGCGCGCCGCAGCCCGGTCAGATCCGCCTTCTCCTCGCCCTTCTCCAGGATGAGGAACGCGTCCGCCGCGCCGATCGCCTTGACGGCCTGGAGGGTCAGGTGGTCCGGGTCGCCCGCGCCTATGCCGATCACTGAGAACTTCTTCACGGCGCTATTGTGCCCGTCATGCGCGTCGCCCTGTTCGTCACCTGCGTCAACGACGCGCTGTACCCGCGGACCGGCATCGCCGTCGTGCGGCTCCTGGAGCGGCTCGGCGTCACCGTGGACTTCCCGGCGGCCCAGAGCTGCTGCGGGCAGCCGCAGTACAACACCGGCTACCGGTACGAGACCGAACCGCTGATGCGGCGTACGGCCGAGGCCTTCGCGGGCTACCAGTACGTGGTCACCCCCTCCGGGTCCTGCGCCGCGATGATCCGCGAGCACTACCCGCGCATCGGCCGCAAGGCGGCGGGGGAGGGGCGCGGCACCGCACTCGCGGAGGCGGCGCGGTCGCTGTCACCCCGCGTGTACGAACTGACCGAGTTCCTGGTCGACGTCCTCGGCGTGACCGACGTGGGCGCGTACTTCCCGCACACCGTCACCTATCACCCCTCTTGTCACGGTCTACGGGGACTCGGGCTCGGGGACCGGCCGCGACGGCTGCTCGCCGCGGTCAAGGGCCTGCAGCTGATCGAGCTGCCCGGCGCCGAGGAGTGCTGCGGCTTCGGCGGGACCTTCGCGGTCAAGAACCCCGACGTGTCGGCCGCGATGGGCGCCGACAAAACCGCGGCCGCCCGGGCCACGGGCGCGGAGGTGCTGTGCGGCGCCGACAACTCATGCCTGGCCCACCTCGACGGCCTGCTGCGCCGGGCCGGAGCCCCGCTGCGCGCCCTGCACCTCGCCGAGATCCTGGCCGCCACGGAGGAGGAACCGCTGCGATGACGGGTGTCCATCTCGGCATGCCCGCGTTTCCCGACGCGGCCCGCGAGGCCGTACGGGACGACGTACTGCGCGCCAATCTGCGCCGCGCCACGCACACCATCCGCGACAAACGGGCCCGGGCGGTCGCCGAGCTGGCGGACTGGGACCGGCTGCGCGCGGCCGGCAAGGCCGTCAAGGACCACACGCTGCGCCATCTCGACCGCTACCTCGTCCAGTTGGAGCAGGCGGTGACGGCGGCCGGCGGGACCGTCCACTGGGCGGCCGACGCCGAGGAGGCGAACCGGATCGTCACCGGCCTGATCCGGGAGACGGGCGAGCGGGAAGTGGTCAAGGTCAAGTCCATGGCCACCCAGGAGATCGGCCTCAACGAGGCGCTGGAGGCCGCCGGGATCACCGCGTACGAGACCGACCTCGCCGAACTCATCGTCCAGCTCGGCCACGACCGGCCCTCGCACATCCTGGTCCCGGCCATCCACCGCAACCGCGCCGAGATCCGCGACACCTTCCGTGCCGAGATGGGCCGCCTGGGCCGGCCGGCGCCCGAGCCGCTCGGCGACGACCCCCGGGAGCTCGCCGAGGCGGCGCGCCTGCACCTGCGCGAGAAGTTCCTTCGGGCCAAGGTCGCCGTCTCCGGCGCCAACTTCATGGTCGCCGAGACCGGGACGATGGTCGTCTTCGAGTCGGAGGGCAACGGCCGGATGTGCCTGACCCTGCCCGAGACCCTGATCTCGGTGGTGGGCGTGGAGAAGGTGGTCCCGACCTTCCGCGACCTGGAGATCTTCCTCCAGACGCTGCCGCGCTCCTCGACGGCCGAGCGGATGAACCCGTACACGACGATGTGGACGGGAACGACGGACGGCGACGGGCCCCGTGCCTTCCACCTCGTCCTCCTCGACAACGGCCGCACCGACACCCTCGCCGACGAGGTGGGCCGCCAGGCCCTGCGCTGCATCCGCTGTTCCGCCTGCCTGAATGTCTGCCCCGTCTACGAACGCGCCGGCGGCCACGCCTACGGCTCCGTCTACCCCGGCCCCATCGGCGCCATCCTCAGCCCCCAACTGCGCGGCACCGGCAGTGAGATCGACGCCTCGCTGCCCTTCGCGTCGACGCTCTGCGGAGCCTGCTACGAGGTGTGCCCCGTCGCCATCGACATCCCCGAGGTCCTCGTCCACCTGCGCGAACGGGTGGCCCAGGGCGGACCGGTGACCCGGGACGGCATCCGCGTCACGGTCCGCCCCGCGCACGGCCGCACCGCCGAACGGGCCGCCATGCGCGCCGCCCGGCTCCTCCTGGACCACCCGGGAGCGCTCAGGGCGGGCGAGCGCCTGCTGGCCCGGGCCCGCCGGCTGCGCCCGCGCCGGCTGCCGGGGCCGGGGCGGGCCTGGACCGGCACCCGCGAACTGCCCGACATCCCGGCGGAGTCCTTCCGCGACTGGTGGACCCGAGAACGGGGGACCCCGCAGTGACGAGCAAGGACCGCATCCTGGCCCGCATCCGCCGGGCCGTGCCGGGCGGCCCCGAGGTGGGCATCCCCCGGGACTACCTCCGCGCGCACGGCGCCCGCACCCCGGCCGAGAGCGCCGACCTGCTCGCCGCCAACCTGGCCGAGTACCGCGCGACGGTCCACCGCACCGGCGAGGACGACCTCCCCATGCTGCTGATGCGGCTTCTGGCCGTGCGCGGTTCCCGGACGGTCCTCGTGCCGCCCGCGCTGCCCCCGCACTGGCTCGCCGCGGCCGACCCGACCCGCATCCACGACCGCGCCGGGTCCACCCCGTACCAACTGGACGAGGTCGACAGCGTGGTCACCGGCTGCGCCCTGGCCATCGCCGAAACGGGAACGATCGTCCTCGACGGCGGGCCCGAACAGGGGCGCCGGCGCATCACCCTGATCCCCGACCACCACATCTGCGTCGTCCGCGTACCGGAACAGCTGGTGGACTCCGTGCCGCAGGCCCTCGAACGCCTCGACCCCGTCCGCCCGCTGACCTGGATCTCCGGACCCTCCGCCACCAGCGACATCGAACTGGACCGGGTGGAGGGCGTGCACGGCCCCCGCACCCTGGAGGTGATCCTCCTCGGCGCACAATGAGGTCATGCCCACCCACATCGCCCTCACCGCCCTCGTGGTCCACGACTACGACGAGGCCATCGACTTCTACACGCGCGCCCTCGGCTTCGACCTCGCCGAGGACACCGAGCGCCCGGACGGCTCCCGCTGGGTCGTCGTCCGCCCGCCCGGCGCCAAGGAGACCGCGCTGCTGCTGGCCCGCGCCAAGGACGAGGCCCAGCGCTCCAGGGTGGGCGACCAGACGGGCGGCCGGGTCGGCTTCTTCCTCTACACCGACGACTTCGCCCGCGACCACGCCCGGATGGCCGCCGAGGGAGTCCGCTTCCTGGAGGAGCCGCGCCACGAGGCGTACGGCTCCGTCGTCGTCTTCGAGGACCTCTACGGCAACCGCTGGGACCTACTCCAGCCCGCCCGCTAGCCGCGGCGCCTCCCGCGCGGCATCGACGGCCGGGCCGCCGTCCGCGACCCGGCCGGCCAGCTCCCGGGCCCAGCGCACCAGGCCCGCCACGTCGACCCCGTACGGCCCCCCGTCCAGCCCCTCGATCCCGGCGGCCCCGCGGCGCAGCAGCCGCGCCCCGCCGACCGGGTTGCCGCGCGCGGCGTGCGTCAGCCCGACCGCGAGCTGCGCGAGCCCCCGCCAGAGCGGGGCCGCGGCCCCGGGCCCGGACTTCCAGGCGTCCTCGAACACCTCGTGCGCGTGGAACGGCATCCCGGCGTCCAGCAGCCGCTGCGCCTCCCGGACGGTCTGGGCGGGGGAGCGCACCACCCCCTCGGGCTGCCGCTCCACCCCGGGCACCCCGTAGGGCAGCGGCCGCCCCAGCCCGTCCCTGGGCCGAGCGCTGCGCGCCCGCCCTTCGGCATCCCGATCTCGTGTGTTCACCGCCCCATCCTCTCCCCCCTCGATTACCGGTGCATGCACACCCGTCTGCGTGGGGTAATGTTCTGCATGTGCCGCCGAGCAGGGGGAAACCCCAGGTCGAGAGCACATCGGGACGTGGCGCAGCTTGGTAGCGCACTTGACTGGGGGTCAAGGGGTCGCAGGTTCAAATCCTGTCGTCCCGACTAGAGTTCTACTCATAGTCGCAGGTCAGAGCCCTGCTTCACTTCGGTGAGGCAGGGCTCTTGATCGTTTTCCGCGGCGATGTGTCACATTTGGTCACAAGACGGGATGGATCTTGCCCTAGCTGGCGAGCAGCTCCCCGAGCTTGTCCGAACCGGCCTTAAGATTCTGCGGGTCGGGGTGAACGTAGACCCGCTTGGTGAAGGACAGGTCCGAGTGTCCGGCCCACGCGGAGACGACGGTGTCGGGCACGCCGTTGTTGGCCATCCAGGAGAGCACGGCGTGACGGGCGTCGTAGAGACGGACCTTCCGAACGCCGGCTTGGGCCATGAGCCGGTGAGCCTCGCGCCGCAGCTTGTCCGTCTTAAAGGGTCGGCCCAGCTCGTCAACGACGACGTAACCACTGAGCCCTTTCCAACCTCAGGTTGAGGCGTGGTGAAGGACGACGACGGCCTTCACGATGTCGGTGATCCGGTTGGTGCTGCAGCGGAGCTTGCGTAGCAGGCGCCAGCCCTTCAGGACGGCCATGGCCTGCTCGCCGAGGCACCGGATTTTGGCGTGGGTGCTGTTGTGCTGTCGCTTCCAGCGCTTGAGCCGGCGGCCCCGGAAAGGTACGCGGACATGGCGGCCGGCTCCTTGGTACGCCTTGTCCGCCCAGCACTTCAGCCCTGCCGTTGCGAGCGCGTCGATGATGCCGTGTTCGCGCGCGGCGGTCAGGTCGTGGGTGGAGCCGGGCAGGGCCGCGGAAGCCCATAGCCGTCGGCCGAACGGATCCGTGATGACCTGGACGTTCATGCCGTGGCGCTTGTGTTTTCCGTAGTAGTACGGGGTGTCGGCGGCGATCCGGTCGATGGGCAGGAGGGTGCCGTCCAGGATCACGTACGCCTTCGTCCGGACGGTCGTCATTGCCTCGGCCAGGGTCTGCGCCTGGGCGGCCAGCACTTCGACGGCCTCGCGTATGTAGCGGTAGACGGTCGCGATGCCGATCTCGAACCCTGCGGCGAGTTGGGCGTACGTGTCGCCGCATCGCAGGTGGGCCAGGGCGAGCAGGGCCTGACGGCCGGCGGGCAGACGCCGCCATCGCGTGCCGATCTCCCGCCGGTGAGCGGCCAGTTGCCTCGTCAGGTGCCGCAGTGTGCGGCTGGACAGATCGATCGACGACGGGTAGACAAGCACGCGAAGCTCCTGGCGGACGCAGATGATCTTGGTCGAGAACCCGTCTACCAGGAGCTTCGTCGTTCCGTACAACCCATGCCCACCAACACCCCGATGCCACAGCCAGGTTGGAAAGGGCTCAGTGGATGATGCCTTTCCGACACCGCCTTTCTGTGATGCGATTGAGATAACCATAGGTAAGTTAAATCCGTCGAAACCCCAAACGGGTTGTTTCGGCGCATTTCTTATTCTGTAATCGGAATGAACAATTCGACACGAATGTGTCAATATGTAATAAATGGGACGCAATCTCGTGGGGTTGGCCCGAGCAGGCGATCGGGCGGTCGACGAGGAGGCCGTACAAGTTCTCGCAAGTAGCTGGTCGTAGCGGGTTAGCTACGTGCAAGATCGTGCGCAGTGATCGTCAGCCTCACAGGGAGAGGGCATCATGGCGCTGCACAAGTTGGGCAAGGATCCGGAGTCACCGGTCAACAACTCGCCGACCGTGTACTACGACGACGAGACGGACAACTACGTGCTCCAGGGATGGAAGGTCCTGGACGAGGGGCGCCTGTCACAGATGGACATCCCCGAGCACGAGACAGTGATCGAGTTCCCCAGGCGCATGCTGCAGTTCTTCCCGGAGGTCAACAGTGGCACAACCGAGCTTTGAGGAGCTGCTGGAGCAAGCACAGGAGAGTGCTGTCCATCTGGAGATGCGAGACGGGTACATGCTGGACGACCCGGCCTTCATCGACTGGAAGGCCGGGAAGAAGATCGATCCTCATGCGCGTTGGCCGCAGTGGTTCGAGTGGGTCGAGCGTGTTCGGAGTAGGGGGGTCGAGGTCCGACGTGCCCGGATCATCTCCGAGCCGGTGAGTGAGTACGTACGGTTCGAGCACGAGATCACCACGGACCTCAACGTCGCGGCTGGCGAGCAGGTGCGGTGGCTCCCTCGGCGTCAGGCAACCGACTTGGCCTTGCCGGGCAATGACTTCTGGATGTTCGACGGGAAGATCGTCCAGCTCAACCACTTCGCGGGGAGCGGCGAGTCCATCGGGCATGAGACGGTGACTGATCCGCGGGTCATCGCCCTGTGCGGTTCGGCCTTCGAAGCCGTCTGGGAGCGAGCAGTACCGCACGAGGAGTACCAACTAGCCTGAGCGGTCCTGTGTCCTCCTCATCCAGCGTTCAGCAAGCGAAGCAGGCCCTGGGCCAGCGTCTCCGTGAGATCCGCAAAGATGCCGGGATCACCGCGCGAGAGCTGGCCCATAGGGCCGGTTGGCATGAGTCCAAGTGCTCACGGATCGAGCACGGACGTACGCCACCCTCCGACGCCGACATCCGGGCGTGGACACTGCACTGCGGTGCCGTGAACCAAACCGAGGATCTGATCGCCACAATCCGGGGCATCGAGGGAATGTACGTCGAGTGGCGACGTCTAGAGCGGGCCGGGCTCAAGCGGGTGCAAGAGTCGGTCGTCCCGCTCTTTGAGCGCACGCGTAAGTTTCGGGCGTACTCGTCGTGGCTCATCCCCGGACCGTTGCAAACGGCCGCGTACACCCGCTCCCTTCTGAAGGCAACTGCCAAGCGGCGGGGCCTCGCTGAGGACGTTGAAGAAGCAGTCCAGGTACGCGTTGCCCGTCAGCGAGTGCTCTACGAGGGAAACCACCAGTTCGCGCTCCTGGTGGAGGAATCCACGCTTCGCAAGATGATTGGGGACGGCGAGGTCATGGCCGGCCAACTCGGGCACCTGATCAGCGTCGCATCACTTCCCAGCATCAGCTTGGGCATCATTCCTGATGTCGCCGACAGATCTGCCATCCCTCCGGTCGAAGACTTTTGGATCTTCGACGACGCACAGGTGAACGTCGAGCTGGTCTCGGCGTACCTGACCGTCACACAGCCGCACGAGATCAACCTCTACGCGCAGACCTTCACCATGCTCGCCGGCCTGGCCGTGTACGGGGCCAAGGCTCGCTCACTGGTTACCACGGCGATCAACGCCCTGGACGAGTGATCCCGCGCAAGTTCGCGCACACTCGTTGAAGCATGGTGCGGTGTGTTCCTACCGTGCCAGGCATGGCGACCAAGCAGGCAAACCTGAAGCCCACCGCTGCTGGCGAAGCAGTGGTGCAACTGCAAGAGGCCCTGGCCGGTGCTGGGATCGTGCTGCCCTCGCTGGACAGCGACTATGCGAGCCCGTACCTCAACCTGGTGGAACTCGGACGCGTCCGTGCGGACGTCGCGGTGAAGCTCGCCGAGATCGTGCGCCGCGGAACCGTGTGATGACGGGCAGGCAGAAACCGCCGGCACCTCCAGAGGTCGGCTCGCTCCTGGTGGACACACGGACTGACCGAGTCGGCACTGTCATGGGAAACGTCGGGCCGTACATCCAGCTCCGTCCGCCCGGCGGAGGTACCGAGTGGGACCTGCCGCCGGGTGACCTGCGGTCGGCTGAGGTTCTGGATGAGCTGCGCGCGAAGGTAACCATGGTCAATGCTCAGGGAAGGAGTATGCGATGACTCCACGCAGCGTCATGCGGTTCGCTGAGTGGACGATGCATCCCGAGACTGCCTCGGAAGCCCCGGTGGTGGTGCATGAGCTCCAGTGCACGACGTGCCTTGCCGCCTCAAGCGCCGATGAGAATTTTGAGACCGCTCGGGACTGGGCGTTCCACCACGTCGGCCGGAACCCTTCCCATCAGGGCTACCGCGAGACGGTCACCCGCTTCTGGCGCATGACGCTGACGAACTGAAACCCGGGCTCCCAGGCTGCGGGTCCTCGGGCAACCAGCTGTCTGCCCTGAGGGTTTGGCCGGTGGCCTTCATCGTGTTGGGAGCGGGGAGACCTTACGCTCGCCAGCGGATCGGGCAGCATTACAGCTGCCCTTTAGTGTCCGATCAGGTCTTCCCGCTTGAGGGCCCCGACGCGGGGGAGGTGGGTAAAACCTCAGGGCCAGTCCAAAACAAGTCACGTACTACCAAGGGGACTTGAAGAGATAATTACCAATTCAACATCAAAAACGACCATGACAGTCTTGCATGAGTCCTAAATAAAAGATAGATCCGAGAAGGGCTGGACATCTGAGGACGTTCTTGTTGACCCTGGAGAGGAGAGGAATCGCACAAGGCGGAGCCTCATCTAGGAAGAGAGCGACCCCAATGCCCATGATTCCAGGTGGTAGCAGCGGACACTATGGCCCGCCCGATGGCGCTCCCGACCCGGGAGACTTCGGCGCTGATGCAATCGCGGCGCACGAAAACTGGAGGAACTCCGGATACACCCACTACACAGCCTACAAGGCGGATAGTGGACAAATTAGCTGGAATGAAATAGAATTGGAGGACTCTCGGGAAGTTGAGGATGTTCATATCTCCGACCTGAACATCCCCGACGACTAGAATCCCAACGCGGGGTGGCATAGAGCCGTATAAGAGTCATGCCGCTAATAGCGAAGCTGCCAGGCTCCTTTGACATGCAGAATTGGAGCTGAGGCAGGAAGCGAGGAGACTGAGTGGGTGTGAGTCCTCGTAAGAAGGCTCACCAGAGACTTCATGTAGCTGCAAATACGAAGCCAATGGCGTCAAATCCCACTGCCCCGCAAACACCACAGGGAGGCTCCTTCGGGGTCTCCCTTTTGCTATGGGGCAAGATCCTCGGGTTGAAACCACGCCGGCTACCAAGAGTGAAACCATAGAGGCTCTGAAGCTAACCGAAATTACTACGGGCTAAACGTAGATTTGTCCCAAGTGGTCCAGCCTCAAAACCCCGCCGCCAATCATTTCTTCTGCGACATGACCTGATAGAGTAGGTTCTAGCTAGGCTATTCAGCCATTTCTCGCCAATTGCGGCGCCTCACAGTCGGCGAGTGTGGGCCGTCGTGCAGAAGTCGGGCAACGCACCCCTCTCCACAAAGCCATATATCGAACAATTTTAGTCAGGGCAAATGAAGTCGACCGATATGGAGGTTTTCAACTACCTCTCGGAGACCTGTGAAGAAGGATCGACCGAAATCCTCGGCCCGACTGAGGCCCTGCCGCCACTCGGGAGAAGTGCGAGGTTCCGTACGTGCAGTGTCGAAATCCTTGATTGTGTCATAGACGGTCTTGCAAGGGCCGATAGTCTCCTTTGCGGTAGTCTTAAGCGCCTCGACGAGTGCAGTGTCGGTGACCTGCTCCCATAGCTGACTCATCTTCTCGGAGCAGTTCGCAATATTGGTACCAAGGTTTACTCGATTCTCGGCTCGTCGAAACCACGGCGCCCCAGTGGTGATCGCCCTGTCTACGGCGAGGGCAGTCAGCCTGTCCGCAAGCCGACTGGTGGCGTCGATCGGCACGTCAGCAACGGCAACAGTAAACCAGTTCGTCAAGGAATGGTTTAGAATAACGCTCTCTCCCGGCAGTACGACTGTCCCTCGCGCTGCCGCGATATCCTGTGCCGCCTGCCGGGCGTACTCGACGGCCCATTGACTGTATGGCGCGGGCGCCTGGTCGCTGTTGGCCGTAATGACCGGATCGATGGCCCCGTCATCGCTGCTATTAAACAGCAGGACCCACTTCGAGGTGTTGGTGATCACCGAACAGGTTGGAAGCGTGGGCTCCTGACTGTATTGGGTATAGAAGTCGACGTATCCGGTGGCGGGTGCCACCGGATACGTCGGGGTACACGCAACGGCCGCTCGTGCCGGAGTGGGCACAACCAAGAGAGCCAGCAAGGTAGTCACACCGACCGCTGGGGCAACAAGCCTTGGACGACAAGGAGTCATAACGCACCCTGCCTCTACTGGGAGCATCCCCGAGCTGAGCTACTTCCAGTTTGCGCCTGATCGGCAATGATCGCTACACCGCCCATCCCGCCCGCACCATAAGTGAGCCAATACAAGCAAGACTTGTCGGCCGATACCATCGCGTACCGAGCCACGGCGGCGACCAGCAAACAGGGCGGACCAAGGAGCCGAGCTCCGGTCGTAGACACAGCCTGGACACCAACTGCCCAGGAACAAAGGAGGTTGAAAAGGTGCTCCTTTTCTTCCTTCTGGCGCATGATGTCCCGGCCCGTCCACCGCCTCAGGGGCAAGCCGACTACGTCGGTCCTACGGACCCTTGACCCGCCGGCCGTGCCGGAATAGCCGCCAATTAAGGAAGGAAAAGGGAAAGTTGGTCAGGGGGGTGCTAGTCCAGGGGAGGGAGGTTGAGGTGCTTCTCAACGCGGGTGATGCGCTCGTGTGCGATGTCATTCATCCCCAGCAATGTATCGAAGATGCCCTTGTGTTGTTCTTCGGATGTCTGAGCGAGAACATCGAGTTTCGTGGCAAGTAGTCGCTGACCCTTTTGGAGATCGTCAACCTTCGTTTCAATACCACCGACACGGGTCGCGAGGCCCTCGATCTGCGCCTCGATCCGCTCCTGCCCCTCCTGGAGCGCTTGCAGTTGATTTAATATTTGCTCATCGGTGGACATGTCCTATTTATAGCAAATTGCTAGAATTTGATCAACGGGCAAAAATGGTGCTCATTTCACTTTCTCGGCTCCGAGGGGAAGCGGTAGAGCGTCGTCCTGACAGGGCTTCTGGGAGGCCTGCGCCGCTGGATGACCGGTGTGGGTGACTCGGCCCGGGCAGTGGGTGCGAGTGTGGCCTCGACAGTGGGCGGCTCGAAGTACTGAACTTGATTGGGTGATGTCGGGGCTGTTCGCCTGACAGGGTCCGTACCGTTCCTGTAGCCCTGATGCTGTGAGGTACGCGCAGGGCGGCGGGTTGACCGACGCCGAGAGGGCCGCGCGGGAGCGGATCCGATTGCAGGCCGTGGAACGCTTCGAGGGCGGGGAGAAGAACAGTCAGATCGCGACCGCGCTGCGGGTGAGTGAGCGTTCGGTGGAACGCTGGCGCCGGCAGTGGCGGGAGGGCGGCCAGGCCGGGGTCCGCTCGAAGGGATCGCCAGGTAGACCGAGGCTGAGCGGCATGCAAATTGCCAGACTTGAACGGGAGTTGGAGCGGGGTCCGCTGGTTCACGGCTGGCAGGATCAGCGGTGGACGCTGGCCCGGGTGAAGACGCTGATCGGCAGGCTGTTCCACGTCACCTACACGGTGGAGGGAACGTGGCGGCTGCTCAAGCGTCACGGCTGGTCGTGGCAGCAGCCGGCCCGCCGGGCGATCGAGCGTGACGATGAGGCCGTCGAACTGTGGAAGAAGGAGGTCTGGCCGCGGGTAAAAGCGCCGCGGCGGCTCGCGGGGCCTGGATCGTCTTCGAGGACGAGGCCGGGCAGTCGCTGAGACCGCCGCGCGCCAGGACCTGGGGCCGCGCAGGCCAGACGCCGGTGGTCCGTGTCCGCGGGCGAGGCTCCGGCCGGGTCTCGATGGCCGGGATGACCTGCTTCAAGCTGGGCGAGCGGTCCCGGATGTTCTACAGCTTCCACGTCTACCGGGGCCGCAAGGGCGATCCCAAGGGCTTCACCTGGCGGGACTACCGGGACCTGATCGTCCGCGCGCATATCCAGCTCGACGCTCCGGTCGTCCTCGTCTGGGACAACTTGCGCGCTCACCTGATGCCGCAGATGCGAGCGTTCATCGAAGCGAACGAGGACTGGCTGACGGTCTTCCAGCTCCCCTCCTACGCACCCGACCTCAACCCCCAGGAGGGCATATGGTCGCTGGTCAAACGGACCATCGGCAACCTCGCCGCCGCTAACCTCGACCAGTTGGCCAGAGCCGTGAAGCGAAGCCTCAAACAGGTCCAGTACCGCCCGCACCTCGTCGATGGATGCCTCGCCGGAACCGGCCTGACCATGGACACCTGACCACGATCAGACCGACATCACGCATTCAAGTTCAGTAGCGATGGAGGTAGTAGTCCTCCACCTCGTCCAGGGCGTGAGGCAGCTCGGTGAGAGCGGGGAGGCGAGGGGTTCTGACCTTCTGGACGCGGTCGTCCGGGAGTCTGACGAATGCCTCGCCGACGCGTAGCTGCTGGATGGATTGGACCTGCCGCTCCCACTGTTCGGCCAAGGGGTAGTAGGCCGGGTGGGTGCGGTCCTCGGCGGCCTCGTCGGTGACGACGTGCTTGATGGCGTCCGGGTCGACGGTGCCGAAGAGTCGGGCGGAGTGTTCAGCGTCCGGGCGGCCCGCCTTGAGCACGACCTCCAGGCCGACGTTCTGAAGGGCTCCCTTGAGCCGGTCGGATGCCTGGCTCCAGTTCTGATGTGCCATGACGCAGAACAGGTTGTACTTGCGGGTCTCCGAGAGCATGCGGGTGAGGCTCTCCTCGCTCTGGGCCATGAACTGGGAGAACTCGTCCAGTATCAGAAAGTGAGGTGCCCGGCCGGATCCTGCGGCCCGGATGTTGGCCCGGCTTAAGGCCGCGGTCTCCATGCCCACCGTGAGCAGACAGCCAAAAAGCCGACGGGCATCGGGGGAGGCAACGGCAAGGTTGACGATCAAGGATGTACCCGAGTCGATCAGCCGCCGGAAGGCCAGGACGTTTCGCTCATTGCCCAGGGCGTAGCGAAGGATGGGGGAGAGGGTCAGAAGGTCGGCCCGGTTGAGCGTTGACTCCTTCATCCGCGGTGCGTCCCGTCCCCACTGGTCCATGCGGAGTTTGAAGAAGCGGATCACCTGCGGATCGTGGACGTGGGTTAGCAACTCGTCGCGCAGGGACTTATCCGTCAACAGGTCCGAGAGCCGGGTGAGGGGAAGCCCTGCCTCGCGTAGCGCCACGACTGAGTGCTTGAGGATGTTCTCAAAGGTGGGTGCGCCGTGGGCCAGCTCGGGCCATGCCCTCCGGGCTGCTTCGGCCGCGTGTTCGGCCATCGCGTGATCGTCGTACGGCTGGGCGAGAAAGTTAAACGGAAGGTACCGACCCTCAACGGCGGCGGCCGGTACGTCCAGATACATCAGCCGGGATCGCTGCTGGGGAGTATCGAGCTGCCCGGCCTGGACGAGATGGGCCAGGACCCTCTATCTGCCGCTGAACGAGGCCCGCGTCCACATGCATGTGCTCGGCAACAGCCCGTCACCCTCATTGACCCGCACGGCGACCTCGCCGTTGGAGGTCGCGGGGGAAGATTCGGAGGTATGTCGAGAGCTGGAGAACTCTGCTAATGCCAGTGCTTCCGCTCTTCAGGGGAAGAGACGAAGACGCGCTTCTGGCATCGGATAGTCCGACTGAAAACCCGCTCCTTGTCCTTCCTTGGAAGTCATGAGGGATAGGCCCCGGTGCGTCGGCCTCGACGAGGGACGCAGTACGGCCGGGGCCGCACTGCCCCGAGTGGCTCTCGTGAGGCGATCCGGGGCCTACGCTCACTCGGAACCGGAGAAGATCTTGGACACCGGCAAGTAACAGTGTCCCGTCTGACTGGCATGACCCTTCTTGCGGTCCAGGAGGTCGTCCAGCCTGATGCGCTGGTCGAGGACGGCCATGAAGTCGCTGCCGTCCATCGTGATGAAGGGCGTGCTGTAGCTGTAGACGGCCAGGGCATCGGTGCTGTATCCGCTCATGCTGACGTAGAGCCCAAGCGTGTTCTTGCCCTTACGCTCGATGTTGGCCTTGAACACGTCGAGCTCTCTACGGCCGATGGCCTCCTTCCACCACTTGGCTTCGAGCACGTAGTGGTCCGTGTTGAAGGAGAAGGCGCCATCGATCTGTTCATGATCGAGGCTGTAGGACGCCCGCGGCTCCAGGTCGTACAACGCAAACAGCTCGTTGATGAAGCCCTCGAAGGCGGTTCCCCGCTTGTGTGGGTCGCCGGCTGAGTGCATCAAGAGGAATCGCTGCTTCAGCTCCTCGTGAGACTGGGCGAACGCCCGTCCGTCCTGAGCCTTCTTGGCGCTCTCAGTGATGGCAGCGGCATGCGCTTCGTGCTCTTGGATGACCTCTTGTTGTTTGGCCGTCCAGCGACGCAACTCCGTCACAGCCGCAGCGGCCTTGGCCACCATGTCGTCGCCGTCGACCTGGTTCATCAGGTTCGGGAAGGTATCCATGGCGGTGATGTCGAGCATCAGCGCGATGGTCAGATCGAGGTAGCGAGCTTCGTTGGCTCGCAGGAGGTTGACCACCTGGCCGGACACTTCACGTTTGGTGGCCCCGAAGTCCAGTCGTGCCAACAGCTCGCTGTGGTCTTGCAGCATCCCTCGGAGGTACAGCTCAAACGGCTTCTTGTTCCAGAAGATCAGCGTCAGGGCCTCGACGAGAGCCAGGTACGCGCTGGGGTTAACCGTCTTCTTGCGAGCATCGTTGTGCATCCGTCCCCCTCCTGCGGGCCACCACTCAAGGTCACCAGGCAGTAACGGTAGCGCGGCGCAGGCTGATGATCTGCCCCTACGAGCAGATTCGATGCGTCGGTCCACGACGCCCCCTGGAGGGCCCTATAGATCAACGAGGAAGACGCAACGCGCCGGACGATCAAGGAGCCGATCCGCGATCACGCGGACTTCCTGGAGGCTCAGGCGCCCTCGTGGGGCACACCTGAACCGAGCCCTGGCGTGTCACCGATTTGTCACGCACTCCGGCTCGTGCCCCCGGGAGACAGTGCGCTGACCTGGACGTTTGCCGGACTGTGTGGACTGTACGGACGAGAAAGACTGCGCGTCAGCCACTGGGAGATCAAGGGGTCGCAGGTTCAAATCCTGTCGTCCCGACCATGCTTTTAGCAGGTCGGAGGCCGTTCTCTCATTGATGAGAGGACGGCCTTCCGTGCGTCCGGAGCCATGGTGGTCGCAGCCGCGCCGTACGGCCCGTCCCGTGGCTGGCCTTCTCGGCAGACGGGCCCGGCGAACGGTTCGTCAGGATCGCCGCGGGCTCGCGGCATTGTCCGTGCGCGATGGCGACCCGGGGCGGGATGGCGACCCAGCCGCGGCTCGATCGGGTCTTCGGCGTGGTGGCGGTAGGTGAGGAAGCGGGCGGCTTCCGCCGCCGTCCAGATCCGTCGCTCCGGCGGCGGCCGTTTCCGGCGGTACAGGCGCCAGCAGATCCCTGACTCGTCGAAAGCCGTGTATCGAGGTCGGCTGACCGGTGTTGGTCCGCACGCGTCCGGATCTTGGTCTCGAGCATGTACGGCGGAAGGATGAGCTTCCGTAAGCATCGCAGATTCCAGGTCTCAGAGCGCAATCACCTAGTAGATGCCGATGGATTCTGCTGCTACGGTACGCAGCTGCCGCCCGCCGCATCGGGCTGCACCCTGCGGAGATCCGAGGAGATGGATCCCATGAACCGTGCCTTCCACCACCGCCGTCGCCCCCTGGGCCGGGCTCTCGTCCTCATGGCCGGAGCCGCCCTCGCCGTGACCGTCCCGTTCGCCGCGTACGCCAATTCCGTCGGCGTCACGGTCCGCACCCCCGGAGTCACCGCCGGCCCCGCCGCCACCTTCGCCGAGATCACCACCGATGCCGCATGCTCCAGCGGCCTGATATCCGGCGGCGGCATCAGCCAGGCCATCGGCACCGGCAGCTCCTCCAACGGCAACAAGATCAACGGCACCGTGCCCAGCCCCGACGGCAGCACCGAGTACCTCGGCTCCACCGGGGTCGTCGGCACCGACGTCACCCACTGGCTCGGCATCGGCGGCAGCGGCGGAGCGGTCAACGCCTCGTTCTCCAGCACCCCGTACGCCATGTGCTTCAGCAGCAGCCTCGTCAACCACACCCAGGTGGTGATGAACAAGCTCGCCGGTCCCACGACCAGCGGCACCGTCGGCCTCGTCACCGCGACCTGCCCGGCGAACACCCGCCTGATCGGCGGCGGCGCCCGCATCACCCCCGCGAGCGTCGGCAGCCTCAAGCCCATCGCGAGCTTCCCCACCTTCAACGACTCCGCCCACGGCTTCGGGCAGAAGGCCGCGGCCAACGGTGAGACGAACGCCGACTCCTGGAGCGCGGTCGGCTGGAACGGCGGAGGCGGCAACAGCAACAACACCACCTACGCCTACGCCATCTGCAGCGGGAACAACATCAACGTCAGCGGAGCCACGGTCACCGTCCGGCACACCTCCGTGAGTGGTCCCACCGCCGCCACCGCCGGGCAGACGGCCACCGTCGGATGCGGTCAGGGCGACGGCAAGCTGGTCAGCGGAGGCGCCGCAATCAGCGGCGGCAGCCTCACCACCACCAACTTCACGGGCCCGGGCTCCGTCGGCGACCACCTCAACGGGAGCTACCCGAGCACCTCCGGCGGCAGCCCCGTCGGCGACGGAACCACCACGGCCGCGTACTGGACCGCCGACGCCCACACCGGCGGCGGCAGCTCCCCGAGCACCTACACGGACGCGTGGGCGCTGTGCGCCGACGACGGCGTCTGATCCGGTTCGGCCCTCCCTTCCCCCAACACGGCAGAAGAACTGACAGATGAACACATCCCGCCCCGTGCGGACCCCTGCCCTTGTGCTGGCCGGCGCCACCGTTCTCGTCGCCGCCGCGCTCTACCCACCCGTCGCGACGGCCGCCGCGGCCGAACCCGTCTGCGGGACGACAGGTACGGCCACCACCGACAGCGGAGCCGGATGCGCCTGGACCGCGCCCGGCACCGACACCTTCACCGTCCCGGCCGGAGTCAGCTCCGTGACCGTGGACCTGTTCGGGGCCGAGGGCGGCAGCGCCGCCGGATACGTCGCCCCCAACCCGTCCAACACCGGGGCCCCCGGCGGTCTCGGGGGCCACACCCGCGCCACCCTGGCCGTCACCCCGGGCCAGGTCCTCCAGTTCACCGTCGGCGCCGCCGGGATACCCGGCAGCTCCCGGCACGGCGAGTACGCCCGGCCCGGTGGCTACGGCCACGGAGCGGGCGGCGGCGGCGCGCACGGCGGCGGCGGCTCCGGCGGCGGGGCCTCCGACCTGCGGACCGGCGCGTTCGGCCCGGCCGACCGAATCCTGGTCGCCGGCGGGGGCGGCGGCGCCGGCAACGGCGGGCCGCAGCTGCGCGGAGGCGACGGCGGCGGCCTGACCGGCGGGCCCGGTGGCCAGGCCGCCGGCCCCCAGGGTTCCGGAATCGCCGGCGGCGGCGCGAGCCAGACCGCCCACGGCACCGGCAGCCCCAACTCCCAGCTCGGCGGCCCCGGCATCGCGGGCGGCGACACCGACCCCAACACCGGCCTGCCCAACCCGGGCAGCGGCGGCCCCGGCGGCAACGGCGGGCGCGGTGGCAACGGCGGCGGGGGTGGTGGCGGCGGCTGGTTCGGCGGCGGCGGAGGGTCCGGCGGCGGGCAACCCCGACAACCTCCCCGGAGCCGGGGGAGGCGGCGGCAGCGGCTACGCCGCGCCCACCGCCACCGCGGCGAGCCTGACCTCCGGCGACAACCGGGGCAACGGCCGGGCGGCCATCTCCTGGCGGTACGACACCACCCTCACCCTCACCACAGACGGCACCGACCTGCTGTACGGGCACTCCGCAACCCTCACCGCGGAGGTCACCTCGCCCGCTGGTGGTGCCCCGGCCGGCAGCGTCGCCTTCCTCGACGGTGACGAGCCGCTCGGAACCCTGACGCTGACGGACGGACGGGCGGTCTTCCACACCCCCGTCCTGCGCCCGGGCAGCCACTCGATCACCGCCCGGTACGAGGGCGCCGCGCTGTACACCCCCAGCAGCAGCCCCGAACCGGTAGCGGTCACCGTCGGGTTCAGCCGTCCCTGCCTGACCGGATCTCAAGAGGGTCCGCTGACGGTGGTCGCGGGAGAGTCCCTCTGTCTCGGTGCGGGAGCCCGGCAGTCCGGTCCGGTACGGATCGAGCCCGGTGGCGCCCTGGCCGCTTCGGGCGCGTCGTTCAACGGGAGGTTCTCCGCCGAGGGGGCCCTCGCGCTGTCGCTCTGCGGTGTGCGCATCGACGGCGCCGTGACCGTGCGCGAGACCGTCGGCCCGGTCATTCTGTGCGAAGGCGGTTCGGTCACCGGTCCGGTCACCCTCGAGTCCAACGCCGGCGGGACCACCCTGTCCGGCACGACCATCACCGGACCCTTGAGGTGCGAGGGCAACAGGCCGGCCCCGGAGCTGCCGGGCGTCATCGTGCAGGGTCCCCGCTTCGGCCAGTGCCGTTGATCCCGACGGGCAGGCCGCGGTGACCACCGGCGTGGTCCGGGGACGTGGATCCCCGGACCACGCCGGCCGGTTCGGTACTTCCGCTCCGCTCCATGCCCGAGTGGGCGGCCCGAGGCGGTGGATCATCCAAACGCCTCGCGGTTCGGATCCGCAACCCGCAAGGGCCTACTCGGTTGGCGCATGCGATGCGCCTGCGCAAGGGCGCGGACAGCGTGCCTTAGTGTCGGAGAAAGCCCAGGCCGCAGCAGGGTCTGCGGTTCGGAACGATTCTTTTGTGAGGCGTTTTCCATGAGCCTGAGCATCCGCAACCAGATCCCCGGCACGGTTACGGCTGTCGCCACCGGTGAAGCGATGGCCACGGTGCGGGTACGTCTGGCAGGCGGTCAGGACATCACCGCCGCGATCACCGCCGACGCCGTCAAGGACCTCGGCCTCGCCGAGGGCTCCGAGGTGAAGGCGCTCGTGAAGGCCACCGAAGTCGCGCTCGCCACCGCCCCGGTGGAGAACATCTCGATCCGCAACCAGATCGCGGGCACCGTCACGGAGGTCGCGACCGGCGGCGCCATGGGCTCCGTCAAGGTCACCGTCGAGGGCGGTGAGCTGACCTCCGCCATCACCAAGGACGCCGTCGACGCGCTCGGTCTGGCCGCCGGGAGTGCCGTGGTCGCGCTGATCAAGTCCACCGAGATCTCGCTCGCCGGCGCCTGATCAACCTCCACGGGCCGTTCGTACGACGACGAGCGGCCCGTGCTCACACAGCGCTGCCGCGATCGAGGGCGAGCCACACCCGGTCGCGGGTCACCGGCAGCTCGGTGAAGCGGATTCCGGTGGCACCGCACGCGTTGGCGAAGGCCGGGGCGACCGGCTTGAAAGGGCTCTCGCTCATCGACTTGGCGCCGAGCGGCTCGATGGCGTCGGAGGTCTCCATGAAGTGGACCTCCGTACGGGGGACATCGGCGTGCTGCGGGAGCCGGTACCGCCGGAAGGCGGCGGTCGTGACCTCGCCGCGCCCGTCGACCCGTACGTTCTCGAAGAGCGTGGCCCCGAGTGCCTGGCCACGCCGCCCTCGGCCTGGCCCCGGCACTGCATGGGGCTCATGACCTTGCCCGCGTCGGCGGCGTGCACGCTGCGCAGGATGCGGATCTCGCCCGTGCCGGGGTCGACGGCGACCCGGAACCACTGGGCGTTGAAGGCGACCGAGCGCGGGGAGCCGCCCCAGTGGCCGTCGGCCGCCAGTTCCTCCGCGGTGCCCCTGGCGTGCGCCGCCTCGTACAGCTCCTTCAGGGGGACTGCGCGGCCCGCGCAGTCGAAGGCCTCGGCGCCGAGCACGCACAGGTGCCGGGCGACGCCGGTGTGGCGGGCGGCGAGGGTCTTCAGCCGCTCGGCCAGGGACGTGGCCGCGAGGAGAACGGCCTTGCCCGCGACGACCGTGCCGGCCGAGCCGAAGGCGCCCGTGTCGTGGCGGACGACGTCCGTGTCCGACTGCCGGATGCGGATGCGGTCCTCCGTCGTGTTCAGGGCGCCGGCCGTGATCTGCTGGTGGACGGTGCCGTTGCCGAACTCGGCGGTCCATGTGCCTACGGGTGCCCGGTGGGCCGCACGGCCCGGTCAGTGAACGTGCCGGAGGTCGAGGAGGCGCGGCTCGGCCGGGGCCGGGCGGGCGTCGATGTGGAGGCGGGTGAGGGCGCTGACGTAGCGCGCTCCGCAGCGGTCCGTCGGCACGACGAGCTGACTGCCCTCGGCGTCGAGGTCCCGCCCGTCCATGCGGGTGGCCAGCAGGATGGGGGCGTCGCCGAAGTCCTCGTCGACCTCCGCCCAGGCGAGCACGCTGTGGTGGCCGTCGCCGCCTTCGGCGGTGAGCAGGAAGCGTGAGCGGTCCTTGCGGCGGCGAGGGTCGAACGCGGGCTCGGCCGCGGAGATGACCTCGCGAAGCAGCGGGCCTTCGAAGCTGTGGCGCTGAGGTCCGGCGGTCGCGCAGTCGAACACCACCTGCGCCTGATGCTGCGGCCATCGGGTCCGCAAGTGCTCGACGGTGAGAGCGATGGGCCGCCGGACTTCGCCGGTGATGAGGAGCGCCGGAGCGGCCGGTGACGAGATCGCGGGCACGCCGGTGAGCGGCGAGGTGTCGGTCCCGTGCATGGCTGCCTCCAGTGCGGGTGGGCGGGTGCCTCCCCCTTCATGCCCACGCGACGCTAAGCGGAATCTCATTTCCGAAGAAAATCCGATGAAGATCTCGCATATGAGAGCAGTAGGGCCAGGATCGTGGAGCAGGAGCGTCGCGAGGTCCTGTGTCGGAGAGGGGCTCCGGCGGCGGAACGTCCGACCGTCGCACCCGGGGATCTGGTCGGGGCTGCGAGAGCCGGGAACCGCACCGCTTCCCGGCTAGCGCCTGGTTGCGCGGCGGGGCCGGCCTTTCGGCGCGCGACAGAGCCGGGCGACAGAGCCGGGCGACATCAGTCCGCGGGCCGCTCCGCGGACGGTCTCACGCACTACTCACCATGGCCGGGAGAACGCCGTGTCCGTACCGTCGACGATCGACCACACCGCCAAGAAGCACACCCCCCAGCTCGCGTACTGGATGGTCCAGGCCGCCGACCTCGCCTACAAGGACGAGGCCACCGTCGATGCCAAAGCCCGCGACTGGGGGGCGTCCTGGGACGCGCTCGCCTCCTGGTCCACCCGGAGGCGCCTTCTCGGCCTTCGACGACAGCAGGGGGGGCAGGCCTTGGTGTGGGGCGGGACCCGCCCCGGCTGCACAGGACGTGCGGGGGAGAGGATGCGAGGCTGGAGTGAGGGGCCCGCGAGTGGAGGTCCGTGGATCCGGCCCGCCGGGACCAGGACCGCGCGACCAACCCGGAAGGCAGGTGCGACCCATGCACACGTCGACCCGTATCGCCGGTGTCCTCACCGGCCTGACCCTCACCCTCGGCGGCGCGGTCCTCGCCGCCCCCGCCGTCCGGGCGGACATCCCCGCCTGCACACAGATGGCCGCACAGGCCGGTGCCACCGCCTCCGACTCCGTCACAGCGGCCTGCAGCCGTGGCGTGGTCGGAGACTTGCAGAGTTGTGTGGCCGGGCTGACCGAGGCCGGAGTGGCGGGCGGCGCCGCGAACGGCGCCTGCCGAGCGGCGGCCGCCGAACCGCGTTAGAGGACCGCGCGCGGCAGCCGGCCGCCCGCTGCTCACCGACGCGCACGCGGCGTACCGATGCGGCCGGTCGAGCGCGGTGGCGTCACGCCTCTCCAGGGCCGGGCAGTCACTGCCCGGGCGCGGCGCCCGGCCTCGTCTCGCGGGCCTCATGCGGAGCGCCCATGCTGAGGGGGAGGGCGCCGTCGTCCTGAGACTTGTCCTTCCCGAAGGCCGAACGAAGGCGCCCGAGAGGAGGAGGAAGTCATGCGCATGCGAAGAATCCTGGGTCTCGCCCTGGCCGCGGCAACCCTCGCCGGCATGAGCGCCGTCGGCGCTGTCAGCGCCGGGGCCGCCTCGTCTCCGAACATCAGCAGAGACGAGTGCACGGCCGCCGGCGGACAGATCACATCACGCCCCTACGCCGGCTACTCCTGCACGCTGCCTGACGGGACCACGCAGCCGATCACTTGACCAGTCGGCGCGCGGCCGGGCAACCAGTTGTCCGGCCGGTGCACCCGGTGCGGTGCGTATGGGGTGAGGGCCCCCGGTCCACCGTCGGGTGGCTCGCCCACGCCCGTCTCGACACAGAGGCACCCGCGGTGTGGGCTGTGGGGCGTCACTTTATGGCGACTTGATATGACGACTTGATATGACGACTTGACCTACGGCGCCTACGAGACGGCGCCGTAACAGCACGACCAAGGAGCCGACCGGCACGGTACACCGCCGGTCGGCTCCGCCGTGCTCCTCGACGACCCCGGGGAAGACTCCGCCGTTCGGCCCATCAAGGGCACCGGCCACAACGCCGAAAAGGATCAAGCGGAGTCGCCCCACCCCCGCGTTCCGGTACTCCTCCGCGCCCCAGGCCGTCCTGATGACGGCGGTCCCGTACCCCGGCCGTCAGGCCCGGAGGAGATCCCGCATGCGCGTCTTCCTGCCCCTGACCGCCGTCGCCACCGCCGCGCTCCTGCTCGTCACGGTCACCGGCGCGACTCCCGCCGCAGCAGACCGGAACCCCGACGGCACACCACTGACCAAGGTGTCCCAGGGCGACCCGTACGCGGACTGCACCATCGGCGCGAGGTCCCCCGACAGCATCGTCTACCCGGGCACCGAGGTCGAGCCGTACCTGTCCGTCGATCCGCGCGACCCCAAGCGCGTGGTCACCGTGTTCCAGCAGGACCGCTGGAACGACGGCGGCGCCCGTGGCCTGGTGGCCGGCTGGACCACGGACGGCCGTACCTACCACCGCAGCACGCTGCCGTTCAGCCTCTGCGCCCCGGGCGGCGCGGACTTCGAACGGGCCACCGACCCCTGGGTGAGCACCGGACCGGACGGCACCGTCTACGCGAGCGGCGAGGGCGTCGACTTCACCAAGAGCACGCGCAGCGCCCTCCTGGCCGCCACGTCCCGCGACGGCGGCCGCACCTGGCGGAACCTCACCACCACGCACGTCGACGAGCAGCCGTTCTTCAACGACAAGCCGTCACTCACCGCCGACCCGATCCGCAACGGCACCGCCTACCAGGTCTGGAACCGCCTCGACAACGACCCACCCGGCCCCGGCTCCCTCGACGGTCCCGGCTACATCTCCCTGACCCGCGACGGCGGCCGCACGTGGAGCGAGGCCCGGCCGTTCGTCGACACCAGCACCGTGCCCAACACCCAGACCATCGGCCATCTGATCGTCGTCGACCGGCACACCGGCACCCTGTACGACTTCTTCGACCGGATCACCTACGCCGACGACCTGAGCACCGTCGTCGAAGCCCACTACGCGATGGTCACCTCCACCGACGCCGGAGAGACCTGGAGCGCCCCGGTCACCGTGGCCAAGGACACCTCCGTACCGGAGGTCGACCCGAACGACCCCACCACACTGCTGCGCGCCGCGTCCACCCTGCCCAGCCCGGCCGTCGACCCCAGGACAGGCACGCTGTACATGGCCTACGAGGGCTCGGACTTCTCCGGCGGCAGGTTCAACTCCGTCCAGCTCGTGCGTTCCACCGACGGCGGACGCACCTGGGGGACCCCCGAGCTGATCAGCCCGGAAGGCGTGCCGGCCTTCTCACCGTCGATCGCGGTCGACGAGCGGGGCACGGTCGCGCTCACCTACTACGACCTGCGCTTCCTCAAGCCGGGCGACACCACCACCCTGCCCACCGCCTACCAGTTGGCCACTCTGCCGCACGGAGACCCGGAGCTCCGGACCGAACGACGGATCTCGCGGGTCTTCGACTGGCTGCAGGCGCCGTTCGCCGGGGGCTACTTCCTCGGCGACTACCAAGGGCTGGTGGCAGACGGCAAGGGAGTGCGGGCGGTGCTCACCGAGACCCACTCCGGCGCACCACAGAACCGCACGGACGTGTACACCGGCAGCCTCCGCACCCGGTGACCGATCCGGAGGCCGTCGCCCCCCTGTCCAGGGCCGCGTCACCTACGGCATGAACCAGCTCAACAGGGCGCTCGCCTTCAGCGGCGTGCCGGCCGGCGTGCCCGTCGTCAACACGTACCAGACCGCGCCCACCGACGTCCCAACGAGAACGTGAACACGCTGCCCGTTCCGTACCAGTGCGAGGCGGCGTCTATCGGCCAGATGTGGAGGACCGGTCGGGCGTCCGCCAGCCAGTTGTGCGGCGGCGGGCTCCGGCCCGGCGGATGCCATCCGGTTTCTGCCGTATCGTGCCGTGTTCAGGTCAGAGGTCGTACCGGACGCAACCGATACGGCCGTGAGGCCGTCTTCGGGGTCGCTGTGGGGCCGGGGCGCGGTGATGTGCGCGGGTCGGTTCCGGGGTACCCGGGCTAGCCGCCGGACCAGCGGCCGCCCGGTGTCGGGGACACCCAGAGGTTCATCTGGTGGTGACGCGGGCAGGCTCTTCGATGATGCTTTCGTCCCACTATGGTGTGATAAGCAGGCTGTAAACGGTGGAGTTGCCGGGGGGTGCCCCACCGCGATCGCAAGACCAGTGGGGAAGGAAAACGGGGCTTATGGGGGACGACGGCATCCGGTTCACCGTGCTCGGAGCCGTACGGGTCGTCCGGGACGGAGGTGTTCTGACCACCGGGTCGCCGCAGCAGCAGGCGCTGCTGGCGGCGCTGCTCATGCGGGCCGGCCGGGCCGCCCCCGCACACGAGCTGCTCGCCTCGATCTGGGGCGAGGAAGCACCGGACTCCGCCCTGTCGAGCCTGCGCACCTATGCCTGGCGGCTGCGCCAGATCGTGGAGGAGGACCGCACCGCGCCCAAGGTCCTCGTATCCCTGCGCGACGGCTACCAACTGCTGGTGCCGCCCCGCTCGGTGGACGCGCTGTACGCCGAGGAACTGGCGGCCCAAGCCGCGCGGGCCCGGGCGGCCGGGCGCGAGGAGGAGTGCGGCAGGCTGCTCGCCGAGGCCCTCGGCCTGTGGAGCGGCGAGCCCCTGGCGGGCGTGCCGGGACCGTTCGCCGAGCAGCAGCGCTCGCGATTCACCGCGCTGCGGCTCGCGCTGGTCGAGGAGCGCTTCGAGCACGACCTCCGGCAGGGGCGGCACGCGCTCGTCATCCCTGACCTCATCGGCTTCACGCACGAGCAACCGCTCCAGGAGCGGCCGTACGGCTTCCTGATGCGGGCGCTGTACGCGATGGGACGGCAGGCCGACGCGCTCGCGGTGTTCGGCCGGGCCCGCCGGGTCCTGGCCGAGGAACTGGGCATCGACCCCGGGCCCGAACTCAACTCGCTCCACGAGCGGATCCTCGCGAACGACCCGCTCCTGATGGGCCATCTGGCCGAGGTACGGGACCAGTCGGCCGACCTCTCCGCCCCCGAACCGGAACCGCCCGCCGAGGCGCCCAAGGAAGCACCCGCGCCCACCCGGCCCGCCCAGCTGCCTGCCGACATCGCCGACTTCACCGGCCGAGAGGAGCAGGTCCAGGACCTCTACCAGGCCCTCACCGACCCCGCCCGCCCCTCCCTCGCGGTGGTGTCCGTCACCGGCATGGGCGGCATCGGTAAGAGCACCCTCGCCCTCCAGGTCGCCCACCAGGCCAAGCAGGACTTCCTCGGCGGCCAGCTCTACGCGGACCTGCGCGGCAACGGCCTGGAGCCCGCCGACCCGGGAGCCGTCCTGGGCAGCTTCCTCACCGCGCTCGGCATCCCCGGCCAGAGCATCCCCGCCTCGACCGAGGACCGGGCCCTGCTTTTCCGTACGACCCTCGACGGACGCCGCATCCTGGTCGTGCTCGACAACGCCCGCGACCCCGCTCAGATCAGGCCGCTGCTGCCGGGCTCCGCCGACTGCGGAGTGATCGTCACCAGCCGGGCCCTGCTCGCCGGGCTCTCCACCACCATCCAGAGCGACCTGGACGTCTTCGACACCGCCGAGGCGATCGCCCTGCTGCGGGCGATCGTCGGAGCGGGCCGCATCGGCGAGGAACCGGAAGCCGCTGCCGAACTGGTCGCCCTGTGCGGCCACCTCCCGCTCGCCGTGCGCATCGTGGCGGCGCGGCTCGCGGCCCGGCCCCGGTGGCGGGTGGCGACCATGACCGGCCGCCTCGCCGACGAACGGCTGCGCATCGGCGAGCTGCGCGCCGGAGACCTGGCCGTGTCGGCCGTTTTCGAACTCGGCTACCGCCAGCTGACCCGTCCCCAGGCGCGGGCGTTCCGGCTGCTCGCGCCGTTGACCCGGCAGGGCATCGGAACGGCCGCCGCGGCGGCCGCGCTGGGCCTGGACGAGTACGACGCCGAGGAGCTGCTGGAGGCGCTGGTCGACGCGGCCATGCTGGAGGCACCGCTGCCCGGCCACTACCGCTACCACGACCTGGTGCGCTCCTTCGCGCTCCAGCTCGTGGTGTCCGATCAGCCGGGATCCGAGGGGGCGGACGGCGACGAAGGGGCCGCGGCACTGGGGCGGCTCCTCGACTTCCTGCTGGACGGATCGTGTTCGGCCTTCCAGACGATGGTGCCGGGCGACCCGGTCGGCGCGATCCTCGGCGGCAGGCCCGAGTCCGGGCCGCGCTTCGCCACGCTCGCCGAGGCGCGCGCCTGGGTGACCGAGGAATTCGACTGCGCCGCCAACGCGGCGGCCCTGGCCGCCCAGAGCTCCCCGGGCGGCCCCACCCGGACCCTGCGCAACGCCAGCGACCTGCTGGTCGCCCTCAGCCCTTTCGGACAGGACATCCAGTACCTGCAACTGGCCACGGCCGCCCGCAAGGTGGCCGACGCCGCAGCGGCGCGCGGCGACGACCAGGCCGAGGCGCGGGCGCGGTTCGTGTGCGGCAACGCCGCCCTCCAGCACACCCGGCTGGCCGAGGCCGAGCTGCACGCCCGGCTGGCGACCGAGGCCTGCGGGCGGGCCGGGGACGACGTCATCCTGCGGCAGATCCTCAACGACCGGGGCCTGATCGCGCAGTGGCAGCGGCGCTTCACGGACGCGGTGGACTTCTACGACCGCGCGGTGGAACTGGCCCGGCGACTGGGACACCGCTCGGGGGAGCTCACCACCGAACTGAACGCCGCCCAGGCCCGGCTGCGCAGCGGCCGCCCCGCCGACGCGGTGGTGGTGTGCGAGGCCGCCCTGGACCGGCTGCGCACCGAGCAGGACCCGCACGTGACGTCGTACGCCTGGTACGTCCACGGCATGGCGCTGCACGAGCTGGGGCGGCACGCGGACGCCGTCGTCAGCTACACCGCCTGCCTGGAGGTCTGCGCCTCGGCCCGGCTGCGTGGACGGGAGTCCCAGGCGAGGTTCCGGCTCTCCGACAGCCTGCGGGACCTGGGCAGGTACGACGAGGCGCTGGCGGAGGCCGAGCGGGCCCTGGCCCTGAGCGAGGAACTGGGCTCCCAGCGGGAGCGCGGGCACTGTCTGCTCGCCCTGGCCCGCGCCCTGGCCGAGACCGGCGACGGCACGGCGGCGCTGGCCCGTGCCCGCCAGGCCCGCGACATGTTCACCCTCCTCGGGCTGCCCGACGCGGACCAGGCCGAGGACCTGGAGCGGTCGCTCGGCGGGCCCGTGGGCGCGAACGGCTGAACGGCTGAACGGTTGAACCGCTGAGAGGCTGAGAGGCCCGGTGACGGGAGGCACCGGGCGGCCTGGTCGATGACCGCGCCCGGGGCCCGTGGCGGGCTGTGGTTCAGCCCTGGCTGTTCCACTCGGTCGGGTCGATCGGGCCACCGGCGAGGACGGTCACGGTGTGCTCCGGCGCCGGAGCGTCCTGGTGGGAGACGGCCACGGAGAACAGCGAGGCGGCGCAGCCGACGGCGACGAGGATCGCGGCCTTGCGCAGGACCAGGGACTTGATGGATCGCTTCATGGGGTGCCGTCCGCTTCGTGGATCGATGCCTGTGTACGGGAGAGAGCCGGTGAGACCGTGAATCTTTCGGCTGCTCGACAGCAAGACTGGTCCAGTCCGCTCTACGACGGATATATGCGGGATAACCGGCTCCCCGCCCGATGCCGGCGCACCTGAGGATCCTCCGTATATGCGCCCCGTGCAGCATTCCGACCGTGCGGTGGTCGGCCACTGAGCCGGTGCCGCCCGCCGGACCCACCACCCGGTCCGTCCGGACCGCGCACCGCACCGCCCCGGCCCCGGCCGGCCCCGACCACGGACCGTACTCCCACAGCTGCCCCCGAACCGCCACACGATGGACCCGGGCCAGCGGAGGTTGCCATGACTGCCCTTCCGTCTCCTTCGACCGCGCACCCCTCCTCTGCCGCGCACTCGGCCGACCTCAGTTTCGAACTGCTGGGCGAGGTCCGGGGCTGGCGCAGCGGCGTCGAGCTCCAGCTCGGCGCGCCCCGCCAGCGCGCCCTGCTCGCCGTCCTGCTGCTGCGCGCCGGTTCGCCCGTCGGCCGCGACCACCTGATCGACGGGATCTGGGGCGACACCGCCGTGCTGGACGGCGCCAATCTGGTGCAGGCGTACGTCTCCAAGCTGCGCAAGCTGTTCGAGCCCGACCGGGCACCGCGCACCGCCGGAGGCGTGCTCACCCGGGTCGGAGCCTCCTACCGGCTCTCCATCGAGCCCCAGCAGTGCGACCTCGGCCGGTTCGAGCAGTCGGTGGCCGACGCCCGGGCGCTGCGGGCGGCCGGGCAACCCGACGTCGCCGAACGGACCCTGGCCGCGGCCCTGGCCTCCTGGCCCGGCCCCGCGCTCACCGGCGTGAGCGGCCCGCTGCTCGACGTCGAACGCACCCGGCTCGCGGAGCTGCGGCTGGCGGTCGTCGAGGAGCACGCCGAGCTCTCGCTCGAACTCGGCGGCCACGCCCGCCTGGTGCCGCACCTGCTCGTCCTCACCGCCGAACACCCGTACCGCGAGCGGCTCTGGGCGCTGCTCATGGTCGCGCTCTACCGGGGCAGCCGGCAGGCCGACGCGCTGGCCGCCTACCAGCGGGCCCGGCACACCCTGATGGAGAACCTGGGCCTGCTGCCCGGCCCGGAGCTGCGGGGGATAGAGGAGGCGATCCTCGGGGGACGCCCCGACCCGTTCGCCCGCTTCGCACCGGCCGAGGCGGTCGGCACCGCGCCGGTCCACGACGGGCTCGGCGGCGTACCGGCCGCGTCGTACGGCGCGACACCGGAACCCGGCCGCCCCCACCTGACTTTGGTCGACTCGGCCCCGCTCACCGCACCCGCGCCCCGCACCGCCACCCGCGGCCCCTGGGCCGACGGTGCGGCCCGCCTGGCCCGCTGAGGCCCCTCCGACGTACCCACCGGACCGCTGAACGCAGCGTCCTCCTTCCCCGTCCGTCCGTCGCCCCACCGCCGTGCGCCGAGCCTTCGGGCCCGTGCACGGCGGCGTTCGCCATGGCCGGAATCCCGTCGAGACAAGAAAGCGCCACCCCATGACAGTCCAGACCGACACGGCCCCGCCGGACGATCCCCGCCCGGTCCCCGGACCGGAGGCCGCCGCGGTGACCCCGGCCGACCCCGGCACGCCCGCCCCCGCCCCCGCGCCCCGCACCCGGCGCCGACGCCTGCGGCGGATCCTCACGCGCACCGCGGTCGCCCTCACCGCCCTGGTGCTGCTGGCAGCCGGCAGCCTGGCCGGGTACGCGTACTGGACGGTCCAGCGCTCGCTGCCGCAGCTGTCCGGCAGCACCGGCGTGCCCGGTCTGCGGGGCGAGGCCCGGATCGTCCGGGACGCTTCCGGCATCCCGCAGATCTACGCCGACAACGCGCACGACCTGTTCATGGCCGAGGGCTACGCCCAGGCCCAGGACCGGTTCTGGCAGATGGACACCCAGCGGCACGTCACCTCGGGTCGGCTCGCCGAGATGTTCGGTCCGAGCCAGGTGCAGACCGACAAGGTGGCGCGCACTTTCGGCTGGTACCGGGTGGCCGAGCAGGAGGTGACCATGCTGTCGGCGGAGACCCGGGCGTACTTGCAGGCCTTCTCCGACGGAGTGAACGCCTACCTCGCCCGGAACCAGGGCGCCGAGCTGTCGGTGGAGTATCCGGTGCTCGGCTTCGTCTCCGGCGACTACCGGCCCGAGCCATGGACCCCGGCCGATTCGGTGTCCTGGCTGAAGACCATGGCCTGGAACCTCAACACCGGCATGATCGACCAGTTCCAGCAGGCGATGCTCGCGGCGCGGCTGCCCGCGGGTACGGCTGACGACCTCTTCCCCGGCTACGACTTCCAACGCTGGTCGCCGATCGTCCCCGACCGCGCACCCGCGACCGCACCCGCACCCGTGACCGCAGCGGCGGCCCCGGTCCCGGCGGCGCCCGCCGCCGGAGCGGCGCCCGTCGTCCCCGCCGCGGCCTCCGCCGCGCTGGCCGACAGCGCGGCGGTGCGGGGCGTGCTGGCCGCCGTCCTCGGCCCGCAGGGCATCGGCATCGGCTCCAACTCCTGGGTGGTGGCGGGCAGCCGCACCACCACCGGAAAGCCGCTGCTGGAGAACGACCCGCACCTGACCCCCTCGCTGCCGGGCATCTGGTACCAGGTCGGTCTGCACTGCACCCGGATCGGCCCCGACTGCCCTTACGACGTCAGCGGCTTCACCTTCGCGGGGATGCCGGGCGTGGTGATCGGCCACAACGCCGACATCTCCTGGGGCTTCACCGACCTGGGCGCCGCCGACTCCGACCTGTTCGTGGAGAAGGTCAGCGGTTCCACTTACGAGCACCAGGGCAAGCAGCGGCCGATGACCGTCCGCCAGGAGCAGATCAAGGTGGCCGGTGCCCCTCCGGTGGATCTGACCGTCCGCTCGACCCTGCACGGCCCGCTGATCTCCGACGTGCTCAAGTCCGCGGACGAGGTGGCCGACGAGGGCAAGGAGCCCGACGTCCCGCCGCGCGGCGCGCAGGAGGACTACGCGGTGGCGATGCAGTGGACCGCGCTCGACCCTGCCCCCACCATGGACGCCCTCTTCGCCCTGGACCGGGCCGCGAACTGGAACGAGTTCCGCGCGGCCGCCGAGGTCTTCGCCTCGCCGGTGCAGAACATGATCTACGCGGACACCGCCGGGAACATCGGCTACCAGACGCCGGGCCGCATACCCGTCCGCAAGGCGGGTGACAGCCGCCACCCCGTACCGGGCTGGACCGGGGCCTACGACTGGACCGGCTACCTGCCCTTCGACCAGCTGCCCACGAGCTTCAACCCTCCGGAGGGCTACATCGTCACCGCCAACAACGCGGTGGTCGGCCCCGGCTACCCGCACCTGATCGGCAGCAGCTGGGGCACCGGCTACCGCAGCCAGCGGATCGCCCAGCTCATCGAGCAGGGCGGAAAGCTGGACGTCGCGGCGATGGAGCGGATCACCCAGGACAGCTGGAACGGCAACGCCGCCACCCTGGTGCCCCGGCTGCTCCAGGTCGGGGTCGGCCCCGACGCCGGACCGGCACAGGACCTGCTGCGTGACTGGGACTTCACCCAGGGCGCCGACTCGGCCCCGGCCGCCTACTTCAACACGGTCTGGCGCGAACTGCTGCAGAGCGCGTTCACCGACCGGCTGAGCCAGGCCGGAGTCAAGGGCTACGCCTACCCGGACGGCGGCGGTCGCTGGTTCGACGTGGTGCGCGGCCTGCTCGACAAGCCGGACAGCACGTGGTGGACCAGCGCCGCCGACCCCTCCGTGCGCGGCCGCGACGCGATGCTGCGCCAGGCGATGGAGCGGGCCGCCACCGACCTGCGCAAGCGGCTCGGCGACGAGCCGCGCAAGTGGCGATGGGGCGCCCTGCACACCCTGACGCTGGAGAACCCGACCCTGGGCACCGGCGGCCCGGCCCCGCTGCAGTGGCTGCTGAACGCCGAGCCGGTCGGGGTCGGCGGCGGTACCGATTCGGTGCTGGCCAACGGCTGGGACCCGCAGAAGGGCTTCGAGGTGATCTGGGTGCCCTCCATGCGGATGGTGGTGGACCTGGCGGACTTCGAGCGCTCCCGCTGGATCAACCTGACCGGCGCGTCGGGCCACGCCGGCGCGGACACCTACACCGACCAGACCGGGCTCTGGGCCAAGGGCGGCAGTCTGCCCTGGCCGTACGGAGCGGCAGCGGTGGACGCGGCGGCGCGCGACCGCCTGCGCCTCACTCCCTGAATTCAGTAGGTCTTCAGTCGGGCTTCAGTCCGGCACACGCGGGCCGTCGGCGGTGTCACCGCCGACGGCCCGTCGCGCGTCAGCGGATCGGCAGCAGGGCTTCGGTGCCCGGCCAGACGGCAGACAGAGCGGCACCGACCGGCTGTCAGTGGAGGGCAACCGTGCGGTAGGCGGCGGACGGAAGCATCGTCACCGACAGTCGCCCCGGGCGCCCTGCCACGGGGCCGGAGATCGGAGAGACATGCGCTGGGAGCAGGTGTACCTGGCCGGCACGGGTGTCTGGCTGGCCGACCGCGCGAACGCCGTGGCGGCGGTCGCGGCCGGTGCGTACGACGCCGGGGAACACGCCGTCAACCAGATCCACTCGGTCAGCTCGGCCGTGGCCGGCGGGCCGGACGATCTGTCCGCGCCGGAGATGGCGGTCCGCGCGGCCCGTACCGCGCTGCGCCGGTCGGGCCGGGCAGCGGAGCGGGTGGCCGCCGTGTTCCACAGCTATCTGTGGTTCCAGGGAGCCGAGTTGTGGCCGTCCGCCGCATACGTGGCACAGCACACGGTCGGCTCGGCGGTGCCCGCCTTCGACCTGTTGCAGCAGTGCAACGCGGGACTGGCCGGACTGGAGCTGGCGGCCCGGCAGCTCCGGTCCGGCGGGTCCGGCGAGGGCGAGGCAGTGCTGCTGACCACGGCCGACCGCTTCGCGCCCCCCGCCTTCGACCGCTGGCGGGCCGAACGGGGCATGGTCTACGGCGACGGTGGCACCGCGCTGGTGCTGAGCTCCTCCCCCGAGGGAGTGACCGGCCGCCTGCTGGCCACCGCGACCCGGGTGGACAACTCGCTGGAGGGCCTGGCCCGGGGCGCCGGATTCCGTTCCGGGCCGGAGTTGGAGGCCAGGCCGGTGAACCCGGGGCTGCGGGCCGAGGAGTACTTCCGCGCACAACGCAACATGCGGGCCGCGACGCTGCGCACCGCCGAGGTGGCGGCCGAGTCGATCCGGGTCGCGCTGGCCGATGCCGACACACCGATGGAACAGATCGACCGGGTGGTGCTCAACGCCACCGGACGCCAGCGGATGCACTGGCAGCTGGAACACCAGTTGGGCGTCGAGGAGAAGTTCTCCAACTGGGAGTTCTGCCGCGAGGTGGGCCACCTCGGCGCCGGGGACCACTTCGCCGGACTGAACGAGCTGCTGGAGACCGGCGAGGTCGCCGAGGGAGACCGGGTGCTGCTGGTAGGCGGCGGCACCGGCTACAGCTGCACCAGCGCGGTCGTCGAGATAACCGATGCCTCGGGCGGGTGCGCATGAGCACCGAGATCCCGACGGGACCGTACGACGCCCTCCCCGGGGCCGCGACGGACGACGGCACCCTCGTCATCGACCTGCTGGACGCGGCCGCGGCCGCCCGTCCCGCCGCGACCGCCGTCCGGGACGCCTCCGGTGCCTGGAGCTACGCCGAACTGGCCGATGCCAGCCGGACGGTGGCCGCCCGGTTGCGGGGGTCCCAGGGCGTCGCGCCGGGTGACAGGGTGGTCCTGCGGCTCGGCAACCGGCGGGAGTTCGTCGCGCTGTACTACGGCGTGCTGCGGGCCGGCGCCGTCGCGGTGCCGCTGAACCCGGAGCTGAAGGCCTTCGTGCTGCACGGGGTGCTGGCGGACGCCGCTCCCGCGGTGGTCGTGCTCGACCCGTCCGAGACGGAACCGGTCCGCGAGGCGGTCGCCGCCTGCGGCGCCCGTCCGGTCACGCCCGCCGAACTCCTCGACCGGCCCGGCCCGGACGCGGATCCGGACGCGGACGCGGATACGAACACGGTCTCCGGCTCCGACCCCGACCCCGGCCGCCCGGAGGCCGACGCGATCGCCCAGCTCATCTACACCTCCGGCAGCACCTCCGCCCCCAAGGGCGTGGTCTGCACCCACCGCCAAGTGGTCTTCGCCGCCCGCGCGATCGCCCGCCGGCTCGACTACCGGCCGCAGGACGTGGTGCTCGCCGCGCTGCCGCTCTCCTTCGACTACGGCCTCTACCAGCTCCTGCTGGCCGCGATCGGCGGCTCCGAAGTGGTGCTGGCGGACGCGGCCGCGCCGGTGCGCGTACTGACCGTGCTGCGCGAGTGCCGGGTCACCGTGGTGCCGGTGGTGCCCTCGCTGGCCGAGATGCTGTGCCGCCTCGCGGCCCGCGGCACGCCACCTGAGCACGTACGGCTGTTCACCAACACCGGTGCCGCTCTGGCCGGTTCGACCATCGAGGCACTGCGCTCCGGGTTTCCGGGCGCGGCCGTGGTGGCGATGTACGGAATCACCGAGTGCAAGCGGGTCACGATCGCGGAACCGGACGCCGATCGCGAGCGCCCCGGGTCGGTGGGCCTGCCCTTGGACGGCACCACGGTTGAGGTGCTCGACGAGCAGGGCCGCGCACTGCCGCCGGGCGAGCTCGGCGAGATCGTCGTCGGCGGCCCGCACGTGATGACCGGCTACTGGAACGCGCCCGAACCGACCGCCCGACGCTACCGCCCGGACCCGCACACCGGACGGATCCGGCTGCACACCGGCGACCACGGCCGGCTGGACGCGGACGGACACCTCTACATCAGCGGTCGCCTCGACGACCAGTTCAAGCGGCGCGGCGTCCGGATGAGCACCCCGGAGATCGAGGCCGCCGCACTGGACGTGCCCGGCGTACGGGCGGCCGCCGCGCTGCCGCCCCGGGACGGGCTCGACCTGCGCCTGGTCGTCACCGGCCAGGACGGGCTGACCGCGCACCAGGTGATCGAGGGCCTGGAACAGCGGCTGGAGGCGGCGAAGGTACCCGCCAGCTGCCGGGTCCTCGCCCGGATGCCGCTCACCCCCAATGGCAAGACCGACCGGAAGGCGCTGGAGACCGATGCGCACTGACCCGCCCCCCACCTCGCCGGCCCGGACCCCGGCCCCTGTGCCGCCGCCCCCCGAGGACCTGCTGGCCGCCGAGCTGGTGCGCCGCTACGGCAGCCCGCTGTACGTGTACGACCTGGCCCGGGCCGAGCAGGCCGCCGCCGACCTGCGTGCGGCCCTGCCCGAGCGCTCCCACCTCTACTACTCCCTCAAGGCGAACCCGCACCCCGGGCTGGTCCGCGCCCTGCGCCTGGCCGGCTGCCGCCCGGAGATCTGCTCCACCGGTGAGCTCGCCGCAGCGCTGGCAGCGGGCTTCGACGCCGCCGACTGCCTCTACGGCGGCCCGGGCAAGACCGCCCAGGAGCTGCGCGAGGCGCTGGCCGCAGGGGTGGCCACCTTCTCGGTCGAGTCGCCCGCCGATCTGCGCCGGGTCGGCGCCGAGGCCCGGGCCCTCGGCACGACAGCGCGCTGCCTGCTGCGGATCAACGGCGCGGGCGCGGGAGCGGGCGTCGGCCTGCGGATGACCGGCGGGGCCTCGCAGTTCGGCCACGACATCGTGGACGGCTTGCCGGACCTCGACGCATTCACCGTGGAGGGAACGGAGTTGTGGGGACTGCACTTCTTCCCGCTGACCAACGCCGCCGACCCGCAGGGGCTGCTCGCCGAAGCCGTCGCTTCGATCCGTACCGCGGCCGCACTGGAGGCCCACTGGGGCCGGCCGCTGCGGATGCTCGACCTCGGCGGCGGCTTCGCCTGCCCGTACGCGGCACCGGGTGAACGGCCGCTCTACCACGCCCTGCGCGCACCGCTGGAGGCCGCGCTGGACGAGCATCTGCCGGGCTGGCAGGGGCGGTTGGAGCTGGCCTTCGAGTCCGGCCGGTACCTGGTCGGTGACAGCGGGCGGCTGGTCTGCACCGTGACCGAGGTCAAGGAGAGCCGTGGGACCACGTACGGCGTGCTGGACAGCGGGATCAACCACCTGGGCGGGCTCTCGGGGGTGGGCCGACTGCCCTCGCTGCGCGCCGAACCGCTGCACCTCGCCGACCCCGGGCCCGAAGCGGAGGGGGCCGCGACCCGTCGGGTGGCCCTGGTCGGGCCGCTCTGCACCCCCGCCGACGTGATCAGCCGGGCCACCGAGGCCGTACCGCCGCGGCCCGGCGCGCTGCTGGCCGTGCCCAACGTCGGCGCGTACGGCGCCACCGCGAGCCTGCTCGCCTTCCTCGGCCGCCCGGCCCCCGCCGAGATCACCGTCCGGGACGGCCGGGTGGTCGGCGCCGACCGGCTGGCCCTCACACGCGAGCCGCTGCCCGACGACCACATCGACCACCGGACCCACCACCACACCGACCACCGCCGCGACCTCACCGGTCGCACCTCAGGGAGCTGAACAGCGTGACCACACACCACTTTTGGGACGACCGTTACGAGACCGTGCTGGCCGGGATGCTGCCCCGGCTCGCCGAACGGCGGCCGCTGACCGCCGACTGCGGGCTGCGCACCGCCGGGCTGGACTCCATGGCCGTCGTCGAGCTGCTGGTGCAGCTGGAGGAGGCCTACCAGGTGGCCATCCCCGACGAGGAGCTGGGCCCGGAGGCCTTCGAGACCGTCGGCAGCCTGTGGGCGGTCGTTGCCCGGCAGCTGGACCCGGCCACCCCGCACTGACCGGCCCGCCCCAACCGCTGAGAGAAAGGCTGGCATCCGTGCCGGTATCACTGGACATCGAAGTAGAAGTATCAGCGCCGGGCCTGGTGCTGACCGGGGCCGAGACGGCCGCCGTCGAACGGGTTGCCGCACGGCTCTGCGGCGGGCCGGAAGGGGCCCGGGTCGACGAGCCCGCGTGGGTGGCCTCGGTCCGCGACGGCTGGGAGGAACTGCCAGCCCGGCTGCGCCGTGCCCTGCGCGCCTTCCGCCGGGACCCCGGACCGGGCGGCGCCCTGCTCGTGCGCGGACTGCCGGTCGCCGAGCCGGCGCTGGGCGGCACCCCTCTGACCGACGGCTCGGTGCAGCGCACCGCCACCGTACCGGCCTCGGTGCTGATGCTCGCCGCGTGCGGGCTCGGCGACCCCGCCGCCTTCCGCCCCGAGAAGACCGGTGCGCTGGTGCAGGACGTCGTCCCGGTGCCCGGACGCGAGGAGTTCCAGGGCAACGCGGGCTCGGTGCTGCTCACCTTCCACAACGAGAACGCCTTCCACCCGCACCGGCCGGACTTCGTCATGCTGCTGTGCCTGCGTGCCGACCCGGACGGGCTGGCCGGACTGCGCACCTCCTGCGTGCGCGAGGTGCTGCCGCTGATGGACGAGGGGACCCGGGAGGCGCTGCACCGGCCGGAGTTCCGCACCGCGCCACCGCCGTCGTTCGGCGCGGCCGACGGTCCCGCCGAGCCGCACGCGGTGCTCGCCGGCGCGTACGAGGACCCGGACCTGCGGGTCGACATGGCCGCCACGCAGCCGCTCACCGAGCGGGCCGCGGCCGCACTGGTGGAGCTCCAGCTCCTCTTCGAACGCACCGCCCGGACCGCCCGGTTGGAGCCCGGAGACCTCGCCGTCGTCGACAACCGGATCACCGTGCACGGGCGCACCGCGTTCAGCCCGCGCTTCGACGGCACCGACCGCTGGCTGCAGCGCACCTTCGTCCTCGCCGATCTGCGCCGCTCGCGCGCCCACCGGGCGGGCGACGGCTATGTGCTGGCCGACCCGGCCGGGCACCGCGCCTGATCCACCTCACCCCCGCAGCCTGGTCGGCGCGGCCCTCCGGGGCCCGCGCCGACCAGGCTGCGCCGTCTCGCCCGCGCGTCACCGTGCCGCGCGCCACCAGCCCCGCAGGCCGCTGCCCCGCAGCCCCCTGCCACACCGGGCCGTTCCCGGCCCGGCCGCCCACCGAACGGAGCTACCCGTGACCACCGCCCTCTCCCCGGCCCCCGCCGTCGGGCCCGTCCCCACCGCCCCCACGGCCGGGACCGCGCCCGCGCCCGCCGACGACCCGGCCCGCGCGCCCGGTGTCGGCGGCCCGAGCCTGGCCGCCGCCCGGCCGGACCCCGCCGACTCGGATCCGCGCCGCGCTCTGCACGAACTGGAGTGCTGGCGGGCCGACGGCCGGGACGCCGCCCGGTTCCCGTACGGTGCGGTCCTCGGCCACTACCGGACCGTCGGCAAGAACGCGGTCGGCGCAGAGCTGCTGACGGTCCTGCGCGCGGTCGAACCAGCCGTACCGGCACCCGCCGAGACGGCCGGACCGGCCGCGCGGCTGCTCACTGACTGGCTGCCCCAGGTGGTGGACGGCACGCAGGGCGACTACGACAGCTACCTGGGCAGCCCGGTGTACGCCTCACTGGCCAGGACCGGCGCGGGCACGGAGCAGGTGATCACCGCCCTGCTCGCCGACCTGGTGGCCACCGAGGCCGCCACCCTGCCCGAAGCCCCTGCCGGACGGGCCCGTACCCGGGCCGCCCTGCGCGCCCTCACGGCGGCGGCCGGGCTGCCGGCCGGGTGCGAAGCGAAGGGCGCGCCGCAGACCACCCAGGACGGCACGGCCGACCTGGTCCGGGCCTGCGCCGAGGTGGTCGCGGCGGCGCGGGAGGCGGTGCCGTCCGCGGTGGTGCGGGCGGTGGAGCTGACGCTGACGCCGACCACCCGGTGCCACGACGAGCAGATGTTCATCCGGGTCATCCAGATCTTCGAGGCTGTCTTCGCCGCCGTCGGCCGCTCCATAGGGGCCGCCACCGAGGCGGTGGCCGCCGGCCGGGCCGACCGGGCGCGGGAACTGCTGGAGGGCGCGACCCGGCAGGTGACCGGGACGTCCGGGGTGTTCCGGGTGCTGACCACCATGCCCAAGGACGCCTTCGCGGTGATCCGGGCCAACACCGACGGCCGCAGCGCGGTCCAGTCCAGGGCCTACCGGACGGTCGAGCGCTCCGCCCCGGAGCTGCACGGCGCACTGCTGACCAGCTCCCTCCAGGAGTGCGAACTCCAGTCCGTCATGAGCGAGTTGGACACCGCCTGGGGTGCGATGAAACGCACCCACTGGGGCATCACGATGAAGGTGATCGGCACGGTGCGCGGTACCGGCGGCACCGCCGGTGCCTCCTACCTCCGCGAGGCCGCCGAGGCCCGGCTGTTCCCCGCCCTCGGCTGAGTCCGCCCTGCCCCGCCGAAGCCTTCAGCCGGCGTTCAGTGAGCCGTCAGCGAGCCGTCAGCCCGGGCCCGGTCCGGCGCCGGGAAGCCGCCGGAAGGGCATCCGCGATCACCCAGGCCGGGGCCAGGACGGGCCCAGGGCAGACCCAGGACCGGGCCAGATCCCGGTCAGGTGGGGCCAAGGGCGCGGTCAGCGCGGAACGACAGCATCGAAGACAGAACGGCCGGCCCGTACGGCCCGCACCGGCGGCGGCACGGACCCCGCCGCCGCACACCCATCCCACGAATCGGAGCGCAGTGATGAGCAGCGAGGACACCACCGTCTACCAGGTCGTCATCAACGACGAGGAGCAGTACTCGATCTGGCCCGCCGACCGCGAGCTGCCGGCCGGCTGGCATGCCGAGGGCACCCGGGGCGAGAAGGCGCAGTGCCTGGCCCACATCGACGAGGTGTGGACCGACATGCGGCCGCTGAGCCTGCGCGTGGCCATGGAGCAGCAGGCCGCCGAGGCCGCCGCGCTGCCGGCCGCGGGCTGAGCGCGAGCGCCTGAACGACATCGGTCGCCGACGGCGGCAAGCAGGAACAGGGCATCGGACACCGAACGGTGAGGGAAGAACGCGTGGACCCGCGACTTGAGCATCAGGACTGGATCTCGGCGATCGCCGCCACCGCGGCGGCGGATCCGGACCGTACGGCCTTCGAGTTCTCCGGAAGGGAGGACGCACCGGCGGAGCGGCTGAGCTACGGACAGCTCGACCGGCGGGCCCGGGCCGTCGCCGCCCGGCTGCAGCGGCTCGGTCTGACCGACCGTCCGGTGCTGCTGCTCCAGCCGCCGGGCCTGGACTACGTGGTCTCCTTCATCGGCTGCCTGTACGCCCGGGCCGTCGCGGTGCCGGTGTACCCGCCCAACCGTCGGCCGCGCTCGCTGGAACGGCTGGTCGACATCGTCGCGGACTGCGGGGCGACGGTGGCGCTGACCACCGCCGCCGTCCGCGACCGGCTGCTGCCCGACGACCCGGACGGCGCGGTCATGGACGTGCTGCGGCTGCTGGCGACCGACCGGGTGCCCGAGGCGGAAGCGGCGCAGTGGGTGCACCCGCAGGTCGGTGCCGACACCGTGGCCTTCCTCCAGTACACCTCCGGCTCCACCTCGGCGCCGCGCGGCGTGGTGCTGACGCACGGCAACCTGTTGCACAACTCGGCCCTGATCCAGCGGGCCTTCCGCACCACCGGCAGCACCCGCGGCATGTCCTGGCTGCCGCTCTTCCACGACATGGGGCTCATCGGCGGCATGCTCCAGCCGCTGTACTACGCGGGCTCCTGCTCGCTGATGTCCCCCACCTCCTTCGGTCAGGACCCGCTGCGCTGGCTGCGCGAGATCAGCCGTACCCGGGCCACGGTCAGCGGTGGCCCCAACTTCGCCTACGACCTGTGCGCCGATCTGGCCACCCCCGAGGTGCTGGCCGGACTCGACCTGAGCAGCTGGGAGGTGGCCTTCAACGGGGCGGAGCCGGTGCGGGCCGAGACCTTCCGGCGGTTCGCCGCCGCGTACGCCCCGGCGGGCTTCCGGGCCGAGGCCTTCACCCCGTGCTACGGGCTGGCGGAGGCCACGCTGATCGTCTCGTGCAAGCCGCACGGCACGGCCCCGGCACGTCACCTGGCCCCGAACGCGCTGCTCGCCGGAACCGGCAACGGGACGGACAGGACGCAGGGGACGGACGGGACGCAGGAGACGGACGGGACCACCGAGCTGGTCAGCAGCGGGCGCCCGGACGACTCCCAGCGGCTGGAGATCGTCGACCCGGTCACCCGTCGGCCGCTGCCCGCCGGGGCGATCGGCGAGATCTGGCTCTCCGGCCCGAGCGTGGCCCAGGGCTACTGGAACCGGCCCGAGCACACCGAGGCCACCTTCGGCGCCCGCCTCGCCACCGACGAGAACTCCGCCGAGACCGCCGAACGGGCCGCCGAGCCCGGCCCCGCCTTCCTGCGCACCGGCGACCTGGGCCTGCTGCACGAGGGCGAGCTGTACGTCACCGGCCGCCTCAAGGACCTGATCATCGTCCGCGGCCGCAACCACTACCCGCAGGACATCGAGGAGACCGTCTCCTCCCTCCACCCCGCACTGCGCGCCAACTGCGGCGCCGCCGTCCAGGTCGAACTGGCCGGTGCGGCCGAGCTGGTGATCGTCCAGGAAGTGTCCCGGGACCACCAGGACGGCGACCTGCCCGCGCTGGCCCGCGCGGTGCGCGAGGCCGTCGCCGAGGCACACGGGATACGACCGGCCGCCGTCGTGCTGATCCGCGCCGCGACGCTGCCGCGCACCTCCAGCGGCAAGGTGCAGCGCCACGTGTGCGCCGCCTCCTACCGCGAGGGCGACCTCACCGAGCTGGCCCACAGCGGCCGGCCGCAGGGCGCCGCCGCCGAGCGGCCGATGGCGCTGGACGCCTCCGCGTTGCGGGCGGCCGACCCGGCCGAGCGCCCGGCACTGCTGCTGGCCGCGCTGCGCGGGCTGCTCGCCGCCCGGCTGGGACTGGCCGTGGAGGACCTCGCCCCCGAGCACCGGCTCGCCGAACTGGGCCTGGACTCGCTCGGCGCGGTCCGGCTGCGGCACGAGCTGCACACCGTCCTGGGCGTGGACCTGGCCCTCACCGAGGCGCTGGCCCTGGACCTGGCCGAACTGGCCGGGCTGCTCGCCGAGCGCGTCGAGGAAGCGGCCGCGGTACCCGAACCGGTCGCGGCGGCCGAGCACACCGAGCCCGGCGACCACCCGCTCTCCCCGAACCAGGCCGCCCTCTGGCTCCTGCACCAGGTCGCCCCGGAGAGCCCCGCCTACCTGGTCTCCACCGCCTTCCGCGTGCACGGCGCACTCGACCCGGCCGCCCTGAGCACCGCCCTGGCGGGCCTGACCCAGCGGCACGCCGTGCTGCGCAGCACCTTCCCCCGGACCGGAACCGGCCCGGTACAGCGGGTGCACGCCGCCCTCCCGCCCGCCTTCGAGCAGGTCGACGCCTCCGGCTGGAGCGCGGCCGAGCTGGCCGCGCGCCTGACCGAGGCGGCCGAGCAGCCCTTCGACCTGGAGGCCGGACCGCTGCTGCGGGCCCGGCTGTTCACCGGCGCCGAGGACGGTCACCGGCTGGTCCTGGCCGCCCACCACCTCGTGGCCGACCTGTGGTCGCTGTCGCTGCTGCTGGACGAGCTGGCCGCCGGCTACCCGGCGGCGCTGCGCGGCGAGCCGGTCGTCGACGCGAGCACTACGACCGCCACCGCCACCGCCACCGCCGCCCCGTTCGCGGCGTTCGCCCGCCGGCAGGCCGGCCTGCCGGACACCGCGGCCGGACACCGCCGACTGGCCCGGTGGCGCACGGCCCTGGACGGGGTCCGCGCCGGTACCTCGCTCCCCGCCGACCTGCCGCTGCCCCGGCGCCAGCGGATGCGCGGCGCGTCGGTACCGCTGGAGGTGGACGCCGCCACTACCGAAGCGCTGACGGCACTGGCCCGGCGCGAGGGCAGCACCCTGTACACGGTGCTGCTGGCCGCCTTCCAGCTCCTGCTGGCCCGCAGCACCGGCGAGCCGGACGTGGTCGTCGGCACCCCCACCCACGGACGCGACGACGCCGCGTTCGCCGGTACGGTCGGCTGCCTGGTCAACACGGTGCCGCTGCGCACCCGGATCGAGGCCGCCGAGCCGTTCACCGCCCTGCTGACCCGGGTGCGCGACGGCGCGCGGCTCGCGCTGGACGGCGCCGAGGTGCCGTTCCCGGCACTGGTCGAGCTGATCCGCCCGGACCGCGACCAGGGCGGCCGACCGCTGGTGCGCAGCCTGTTCAGCCTCCAGCAGGCCCCGGGCGAGCACGCCGAGGCGCTGGTGGCGATGGCCACCGGCCAGGGCGGCGTCCCGTTCTCCCTCGGCGCACTGGACTGCTCGACGCTGGCGCTGCCGGTCGGCGGCAGCCAGTTCGACCTCCAGCTGACCCTGGGCGAGGCCGGGCCCGGCCTGGCCGGTGCGGTCCGCTACGACACCGACCGCTACCTGCCGGCGACCGCCGAGCGCTTCGCCGCCCACTTCGCCACCCTGCTGGCGGAGATCGCGGCCGACGCCGCCCGCCCGGTCGGCGAACTGCCGCTGCTGGCCCCGGCCGAGCGACGGGCCGTCCTCGCCGAGGGCAACGACACCGCCCTCGCCTACGACCCGGCCGACGGGGTGGTGCGCGGCTTCGAGGCCCAGGCCGCCCGTACCCCGCTGGCCGTGGCGGTGCGCGCCGCGGGTCCCGAGGGCGGCGAGCAGCTGGACTACGGAACCCTGGACCGGCTGGCCGACGGGGTCGCCGCGCGGCTGCGCGCCATGGGCATCGGCCCCGGCCGGACCGTCGCCGTCCTGCTGCCGCGCACCCCGCGGCTGCTCGCCGCGCTGCTCGGCGTGCTCAAGTCCGGCGCCGCCTACCTGCCGCTGGACCCCGGCCACCCGGCCGACCGGCTGGCCCTGGTGCTCGCCGACGGTGCCGCCGCCGCGGTGCTGACCGACCTGCCCGCCGACCGGGTGCCCGCCGGGGAGTGGACCGTGCTGGCGATCGACGGCATCGGCGAGGCGCGGCGCGACGCGGACACGCCGATCGCCCCGGAGGCAGCGGCCTACGTCCTGCACACCTCCGGCTCGACCGGCCGCCCCAAGGGCGTGGTGGTCCCGCACCGGGCCCTGGCCAACCTGCTGGCCTCCTTCCAGCGCGACCTCGCGCTCGCCCCCGGCACGGGCTGGCTCTCCGTCACCACCCCGGCCTTCGACATCGCCGCGCTGGAGTACTTCCTGCCGCTGGTCCACGGCGCGACCGTGCACCTGGCGGACGCGGCGACGGCGGGCGACGGCTCGCGGCTGCGCGTCTGCCTGGAGGCCGGCGGGATCACCCACCTCCAGGCCACTCCGGTGACCTGGCAGCTGCTGCTGGACGCGGGCTGGCCGGGCACCCCCGGGCTGACCGCGCTGTGCGGCGGCGAGCGTCTGCCCGTGGAGCAGGCCGCCGAGCTGCTGACCCGCGGCGTGCGGCTCTGGCAGGTCTACGGCCCGACCGAGACCACCGTCTGGTCGGCGCGCGGCGAGCTGACCGCGGCCGACGGGGAACTGCCGCTCGGCACGCCGGTCGCCAACACCCGGCTCTACCTGGTGGATCCGTTCCTGCACCCGGTCCCCGCCGGGGTCACCGGCGAGCTGCTGATCGGCGGAGACGGCCTGGCCCACGGCTACCTGGACCGGCCCGGCCTGACCGCCGAGCGCTTCGTACCGGACCCCTTCGCCGCCGCACCGGGCGCGCGGCTCTACCGCACCGGAGACCTGGTGCGGCGCGGGCCGGACGGCGCGCTGCTCTTCGTCGGCCGAGCCGACACCCAGGTCAAGCTGCACGGGCACCGGATCGAACTCGGCGAGATCGAGACGGCGCTGGAGCGACTGCCCTCGGTACGCCGGGCGGCGGTCGTGGTGGACGGCGAGGGCGCGCGGGCACGGCTGGTCGGGTACCTGGAGCAGTACGGGACGCCCGCGGCCCCGGCCGAGCTGCGCGAGCTGCTGCGGCGCACCCTGCCCGGCTACGCGGTCCCGTCGCTGCTGGTGACGCTGGACGAGCTGCCGCTGACCGCCAACGCCAAGGTGGACCGGCGGGCACTGCCCGCGCCGGATACCACCGGCACGACGGGCGTCGTGGAGGAGCCGGTCGGGGCGACCGAGCAGCGGATCGCCGCATTGCTGGCCGAGCTGCTCGGGGCCGAGCGGATCGGCCGGCACGAGGACCTCTTCGAGCGGGGCGCGCACTCGCTGCTGCTGGCCCGCTTCGCCGAGCGCCTCAGGGCCGAGTTCGGCGCCGCCCCGCAACTGCACCAGCTGTTCGACCAGCCCACGGTGGCCGCCGTGGCCACCCTGGTCGACGCGGTGGCCCAGCGGCCCGGAGCCGCGCCGGCCGGCCGCCCCGCCCCGGCCCGGGTGGACCGTACCCGCTACGCCGTCAGCCGCGGTTCCGACGGTGCGCTGCGCCCGGTGCTCACCGGTGCGGCCGCCGAGGGGGAAGCGCGATGACCTCCGCCCCGTACCTTCCGGCCGCGCGGGCCGGCCGGGTGACCGGTCCCGGCGCCGCCCCGGCGGACCGCCCGTACCTGCTGCGATGTCCGGTCTGCCGTGAGAGCTACCAGGACGACGGACTGCGACTGGACTGCGCCGGGACACACCGGCCCGGCCTGCTGAGCGCCGAGTACGCCCGCGCCTTTACGCCCGGCCCGGGCAGCGGCCCGTTCCGCTACGCCTGCTGGCTGCCGAACGCGGGCCGGGCCCTGCCCGAGGGCGGCATCGGCGCCACCTACCGGGCCGAGGGGCTGGGCCGCGAGCTGGGACTGGCCGAGCTATGGGTCGCGTTCAGTGGCTACTGGCCCGAGCGCGGCGCGGCCCTGGACACCGGCAGCTTCAAGGAGCTGGAGGCGCAGGCGGTGCTGGCCCGGCTGCCCGAGCGCCCGCCCGTCCTGGTGGTCGCCTCGGCCGGGAACACGGCCGCGGCCTTCCTGCGGGCCTGCTCGCGGCAGCGGGTGGACTGCGTGCTCGTGGTACCGGACGCGGCGCTGCCCGCACTCGCCGCCGCGGGGGAACGCGCCGACTGCGTACGGCTGGTGACGGTGGCCGGTGACTACACCGACGCGATCGAGCTGGCCGACGCGATCGCCGCCCGGCCCGGCTTCCAGGCCGAGGGCGGTACCCGCAACGTGGCCCGGCGCGACGGCCTGGGCACCGCGCTGCTGGCGGCTGCCGAGACCATCGGCCGACTGCCCGACCACTACGTGCAGGCGGTGGGCAGCGGCGCCGGGGCGATCGCCGCGCACCAGGCGGCCCGGCGGCTGCTGGCGGCCGGTTTTCCGGCGGCGGACCGCCCGGGCGCCGCGTCCGGCGGGCTGCCGCGGCTGATGCTCTGCCAGAACGCCCCGTTCGCGCCGATGGTCCGCGCCTGGGAGGACGGCCTGGCCGAGCCGGTCATCGGCGCCGGCCCCGAGGTGCGGGCGGCGGTGGCCGCCGTCCACGCCCGGGAACTGACCACCCGCAAGCCGCCCTACGCGGTGGCCGGCGGGGTGCGCGAGAGCCTCATCGAGAGCGGCGGGGAGCTGCGGGCGGTGGACAACGCCGAAGCGGCGGCCGCCGGAAGGCTGTTCGCCGCGGCCGAGGGCACCGACATCGAACCGGCCGCGGCGGTGGCCCTGGCCGGTCTGCGGCAGGCGGTCGCCGCCGGCCGGGTCCGGCCCGAGGAGACCGTGCTGCTGCACGTCACCGGCGGCGGCCGGGCCCGCCGCGCGGCCGCCCACCCGCCCGCTGCGGTCCACCCCGACCTGCGGATCCCGCCCGGACTGGGCGCCGAGGCCGCCGCCTACCTGGTGACCGGCGCATGACGGCCCCCGCCCCCGCCCCCGGCACCACCCGTGACCACGTCCCTGACGTCGCCCCCACCCCATCCGGTCGGCAGAGAGCAGAGCAGACCATGCAGCAGTTCGCCTTTCCCGCCACGTCGGCCCAGCGCCGGATCTGGCTGGTGGAGCGGCTGATCCCCGGCACCAGCGCCTACCACCTGCCGTTCGCCCTGCATCTGGACGGCCCGCTCGACACCGCCGCGCTGGAGGCCGCGCTGACCGCGCTGGTCCACCGGCACGAGTCGCTGCGCACCTGCTTCGAGCAGGCGGACGGCGAGCTGGTGCAACTCGTCGGCGAACCGGCGCCGTTCGCGCTGGAGACCCGCGAGACCACGGACGCCGAGCTGGAGGCCGTCCTAGCCGCCGACGCCACACGCCCCTTCGACCTCACCCGCGGCCCGCTGCTGCGCGCGGTCCTGCACCGGCTGGCGCCGCAGCGCCACGTACTCGCGGTCACCGCACACCACCTGGTCGCCGACATGTGGTCGATCGGCATCCTGCTGGCCGAGCTGGCGCAGTGCTATGCCGGACGCTCACACGAACTGCCCGAACTGCCCATCCAGTACGGCGACTTCGCGGTCTGGGAGGGTGAGTGCCAGGCCGCCGACGACGGGACGGGCCGCGCGTACTGGCACCGGGCGCTGGCCGGTGCGCCCGAGCTGCTGGAGCTGCCCTGCGACCGGCCGCGCCCGGCCGTGCAGTCGCTGCGCGGGGCCGCGCTGCCGGTGGAACTCCCGGCGGAGCTGTCGGCCGGGGTCCGGGCGCTGTGCCGCCGGGCCGGGGTCACCCCGTTCATGGCGCTGCTGGCCGCCTTCCAGGCGGTGCTGGCCCGGCACAGTCGCGGCGAGGACATCGTGGTCGGGACCGGCGCGGCGGTGCGCCCGTCCGAGGCCGAGGCGCTGATCGGCTGCTTCATCAACATCCTGCCGGTGCGCACCTCGCTGGCCGGTGACCCGACCTTCGACGAGCTGCTCGGCCGGGTCCGCTCGGCCTCGCTGGCCGCGTTCGAGCACCAGGACCTGCCGTTCGAGCGGATGCTCCCGGAGCGGGCGGCGGGCCCGGCACTCAGCCACAACCCGCTGGTCCAGTCGCTGCTGCTGGTGCAGAACGCGCCGCTGGCCGCACCCGAGCTGCCCGGCCTGGACGTGACCGTGCGGGAGGTGCCGCGCGGCGGTGCGCAGATCGACCTCAACCTCCAGATACGCGAAGTGGAGGGCGTGTTCACCGGCACCGTCGAGTACGCGAGCGACCTGTTCGACGCGGCCACGGTCGAGCGGTTGCTCGGCCACTGGTACACCCTGCTGGCCGCCGCCGTCGCCGCCCCCGGCACCCGGCTGTCGGCACTGCCGATGCTCACCGGCGCCGAGCGGCGGCGGGCCCTGGTGGAGTGGAACGACACGGCCCACGCGTACCCGGGGGCCGGGGCCTGCCTGCACGAACTCTTCGAGGAGCAGCTGTCGAAGCGCCCGCAGGCACCTGCCGTCGTCGGCCCCGCCGGCGAGCTGAGCTACGCGGAGCTCGACGCGCTCGCCGAGCGGATCGCCGGACGGCTGACCGAGCTGGGCGTGGGCCCGGACACCACCGTCGGCCTCTGCCTGGCCAAGGGCCCGGCGCTGGTCGCCGCCGTGCTCGGCGTGCTCAAGGCGGGCGGCGCCTACCTGCCGCTGGACCCGGCCTACCCGGCGCAGCGGCTGGCCTTCATGCTCCAGGACGCGGCGCCGCCGGTGGTCCTCACCGAGCGGGCCCTGGCCGGGCTGCTGCCGGCCGTCGGGGCCGAGCTGCTGGAGGTGGAGGACGCCGGGCACTGGCCCGCCGTCCGGCGGCGCCCGGCCGGGCTGGGCCCGGACCACCTGGCGTACGTCATCTACACCTCGGGCTCCACCGGAACACCCAAGGGGATCGCCGTCCCGCACCGGGGCGTCGTCAACAACCTGCTGGACCTGGGCGGCACCTACGGCATCGAGCCCGGCGACCGGGTGCTCGGCCTGTCGTCCCCCAGCTTCGACATGTTCGTCTACGAGACGCTCGGCATCCTGGCGGCGGGCGGCGCGGTGGTCATGCCGCACCCGGACCGGGCCCGCGACCCGCACCACTGGGTGGACCTGGTGCGCCGCCACAAGGTGACGGTGTGGAACTCGGCCCCGGCCCTGGCCGACGCCTTCGTCCGGGCGGGGGAGGAGCGGGGAGTCCGGCTGCCCCGGCTCAAGGCGGCCTTCCTCGGCGGCGACTGGATCCCCGTCGCCCTGCCCGGGCGCTTTCGCCGCCTCGCGCCGGAACTGGCCTTCATCGCGCTCGGCGGCGCCACCGAGGCGTCCATCCACTCGATCACCTATCCGGTCGCACAGGCCGACCCGGCCTGGACGAGCATCCCGTACGGCCGCCCGATGGTGAACCAGCAGGCCGTCGTGCTGACCCCCGCGCTGGAACCGGCCCCGGTCGGGGTACCGGGCGAACTCTGCCTGGCCGGAACCGGGCTGACCCGCGGCTACCTGCGCCGCCCGGGCCTGACCGCGGACCGCTACCGCCCGCACCCGGGCGCCGGCACCGGCCCGGTACCGGCCGGGGCGCGGCTGTACCGCACCGGCGACCTGGCCCGCACCCGAGCCGACGGGGTGATCGAACTCATCGGGCGGCTGGACCACCAGGTCAAACTGCGCGGCCTGCGGATCGAGCTGGACGAGGTCGAGGCCGTGCTGCGCCGCCTGCCGGGCATCGAACGGGCCGTGGTCACCGCCCGCGGCAGCGGGGACGACCGGTTCCTGGTCGGCTACCTCGTGCTCGCCGAGGATGCCGGGGCGGTCCCGTCCGTCGCCGAGCTGCGCGCCCTGCTCAAGACGGACCTGCCCGAGTACATGGTCCCGGCGGCCTTCGTGACGCTGGACGCGCTGCCGCTGTCGCCCAACGGCAAGGTGGACCGCGGCGCGCTGCCCGAGCCCGACGGACGGGCCGACCGGGACGCCGCCGCGTACGTGGCCCCCCGTGACGACACCGAGCTGGTGCTCGCCGCGCTCTGGGCCGAGCTGCTGGAGACCGACCGGGTCGGCGCCGAGGACGACTTCTTCGCACTGGGCGGGCACTCGCTGCTCGCCACCCGGCTCGCCTCGGCGCTGCTGGAGACCTTCGGCGTCGAACTGCCGCTGCGCGAGCTGTTCGAGGCGCCCACCCTCGCCGAGCAGGCGGTGCGGCTGGCCGCCCGGGGCCGCGAGACGGGCACCGACGTCGCGGCCGTGGCGCGCATCGCGGCCGGACTGCTGGAGATGACCGACGAGGAGGCCCACGGGCTGCTCGCCGAACACGAGGAGAGCAACGCATGAGCACCACCACCACGACCACGAGCACCGGGGTCCTGGCCGACTACGCGGGCCTCGGAGCGCAGCGCCTCGCCGCCGCCGATCCGCTGCTTTCCGGCCTGCTGGAGCGCGAACACGCCCGGCAGAACGAGACCCTGGCGATGGTGGCCGCCTCCAGCAGCGCCGACCCCTCGGTCCTGGCCTGCACCGGAGCGACCATCTCCAACGTGACCACCGAGGGCTACCCCGGCGCCCGGTACCACGCGGGCTGCGAGCTGGTCGACGAGGTTGAACGGCTGGCGGTGGCACGGGCCCGGTCGCTGTTCGGCGCCCAGTACGCCAACGTACAGCCGCACTCGGGCAGCACCGCCAACCAGATCGTGCTGTGCACCCTGATGAAGCCGGGCGACACCCTGCTCGGCATGGAGCTGAGCGCGGGCGGGCACCTCACCCACGGCTCCGCGGCCTCGATATCGGGCCGGTTCTTCCACGCGGTCGGCTACGGCACCGACGCCGACGGCATGCTGGACTACGAGCAGGTCGCCGAACTGGCCCGGGAGCACCGGCCCAAGGTGATCGTCTGCGGCGCCAGCGCCTACCCGCGCACCGTGGACTTCCCCCGGTTCCGGCGGATCGCCGACGAGGTCGGCGCCTTCCTGCTCGCCGACATCTCGCACATCGCCGGCCTGGTCGCGGCGGGACTGCACCCCAGCCCGGTGGACCACGCGCACGCCACCACCACGAGCACCTACAAGCAGTTGTACGGGCCGCGCGGCGGCCTGATCCTGCTCGGCCGGGACGCCGACCTGCCGCTGCCCGGCACCCGGCGCACCCTGGCCCAGGCGATCGCGCACGGCACCTTCCCCTTCCTCCAGGGAACCCCGGACCTGGGCGCGGTCGCGGCCAAGGCGCGCGCCTTCGACATCGCCGCCCAGCCGGAGTTCCGCGCACTGGCCCAGCGCGTGGTGTCCGACGCCCGGGAACTCAGCGACGCCTTCACGGGACTGGGCCACACCCTGGTCACCGGCGGTACCGACAACCACATGGTGCTGCTGGACCTCGGTCCCCGCGGACTGACCGGCGCGATCGCCGAATCCGCGCTGGCCGACTGCGGGATCGTGGTCAACCGCAACCGGATACCGGACGACCCGTACGGCCCCCGGGTCACCAGCGGCATCCGGTTCGGCACCAACACGCTCGCGCTGCGCGCCATGGGACCGGCCGAGATGCGCCGCTGCGCCGCGCTGATCGACCGGGTGCTCACCGCCGTGGTGCCCCGCGGCGAGCGCGAGTTCACCCTCGATCCCGCTGTACGCGCCGAGGTGCGCGGCGAAGTCACCCGGCTCTGCCGGGAGTTCCCGCTGCCGCACCACCTGCCGGCCTGACCCACTCCACGCCACCGACCCACCCGGGATCACCCAATGAGCCAGTCACCCCAGCGCACCGCGCTCTCCTCCGACAAGCGCCGCCTGCTCGCCAAGCTGCTCCAGCAGCAGGGCCTCGCCCGCACCGGCGCCGCCGACCTGATCGCCCGCCGCCCCGAAGGGGCCCGGCTGCCGCTGTCCTTCGCCCAGCAGCGCCTCTGGTTCGTCGAGCAGTTCGCCGGTCCGAGTCCGCTCTACAGCATCGCCTGCACCGTCCGGCTGACCGGACGGCTGGACGCCGCCGCGCTCGAAGGGGCCCTGGGCCGGGTGGTGGCCCGGCACGAGGCGCTGCGCACCACCTTCCGCGTCGAGGACGGCCGCCCCGAGCAGGTCGTGCGCGCCGCGGCCGAGGTCGCGCTGCCGCTCACCGACCTGTCCGCCCTGGCCGACGGCGCCCGGCAGGCCGCGCTCGCCGAGCTGACCGAACGGGAGAGCCGCCGCCCGTTCGACCTGGGCGCCGGACCGCTGCTGCGCGGCAGCCTGGTCAGGCTGGCCGACGAGGAGCACCTGCTGCTGCTCGCCATCCACCACATCGTGGCGGACGGCTGGTCACTGGACATCCTGGTGCGCGAACTGGCCCACCACTACCGCCCCGACGCGGCCGAACTCCCCGAACTCCCCGAACTGCCCGTCCAGTACGCCGACTTCGCCCTCTGGCAGCACGAGCGGGTGTCCGGCGAAGTGCTGGACCGCCAACTGGCGCACTGGCGCGAGCGGCTGGCGGGCGCGCCGAGCACCGTGGACCTGCCCACCGACCGGCCGCGCACCGCCCGGCAGAGCTTCGCCGGCGCCAGCTTCCCGTGGCGGCTGGACGGTGACCTGGCCACCCGGCTGACCGCGCTGGCCCGCGAGCACGACGCCACCCTGTACATGGCCCTGCTGGCCGGTTTCACGGCCGTGGCGCACCGCTGGAGCGGGCAGGAGGACCTGGTGGTCGGCTCGCCTGTCGCCAACCGCAACCACCCGCAGACCGAAGGCCTGATCGGCTTCTTCGTCAACATGCTGCCGCTGCGCGCCGACCTCTCCGGCAACCCGACCTTCCGCGAACTGATGGACCGCGTCAGGGAGTCCGCGCTCGCCGCGTACGCCCACCAGGACGTGCCGTTCGAGCGGATCGTCGAGGAGGCCCGCCCGGACCGCGACGCGGGCGGGCGCACCCCCTTCGCCAACCTGCTGCTGGTCCTCCAGAACACCCCGGAGACCCGGATCGAGCTGCCCGGGCTGCGGATGGACGTGGCCGCGGTGGACACCGGCACCGCCAAGTTCGACCTGCACCTCCAGGTCACCGAGACCCCGCAGGGCCTGACCGGCCTGGCCGACTACAGCACCGAGCTGTACGAGGAGCGCACCGTACGCCGGTTCATCGACCAGTGGCTGTGCCTGCTGGCCGCCGCGGTCGCCGACCCGGACACCCGGCTGGACGCGCTGCCGCTGCTGACCGGGGCCGAGCGCCGCGCCGAACTGGTGGCCGGTGCCGCCCGGCATGCCGTCGGAGCGGGGTCGCGCAGCCTGCCGGCGGCCTTCGCCGAACAGGTCCGGCTGCGGCCCGACGCGATCGCGGTCGGTTGCGGTGCGCAGCGCCTGAGCTACGCCGAGCTGGACCGCCGCTCGGACGCGCTGGCCCGGCGGCTGCGCGAGCTGGGGGTGGGCCCGGAGACCAGGGTGGCTATCTGCGTGGAGCCCTCGGTGCGGCTGGTCACCGGGATCCTGGGCATCCTCAAGAGTGGTGGCGCGTACGTCCCGCTCGACCCGCGTCACCCGGCCGAGCGGCTGGCCTTCACCCTCGCCGACTCCGGCGCGGTGGCCCTGGTCGCCGACCCGGAACACGCCGCGCTCGCCGACGGGATCGCGGTCCTGGACGTCGACCAGCAGCCGTCCGCGCAGCCGCTGGCACCGGCCCCGCTGGGCCCGGACCACCTCGCGTACGTGATCTACACCTCCGGCACCACCGGGCGCCCCAAGGGCGCGCTGCTCACCCACGCCAACGTGCTGCGGCTGTTCGACGCGGCCGCCGCGGACGTGTCCTTCGGCCCGGACGACGTCTGGTCGCTCTACCACTCGGCCGCCTTCGACTTCTCGGTCTGGGAGATCTGGGGCGCACTGCTGCACGGCGGCCGGATCGCCGTGGTGCCGCAGGATGCCCGGCGCACCCCCGCCGCCTGCCACGCGCTGGTGCGCGCCGAAGGCGTCACCGTGTTCAGCCAGACGCCCACCGCGTTCCGCCAGTTCGCCGACGCCGACGCCGACGCGGCGCCCGACGAGCCGCAGGCCCGTCCGCTCGCGCTGCGGCACGTGGTGTTCGGCGGTGAGGCCCTGGAGCCGGGCACGCTGCGCGACTGGGCCGCCCGGCACCCCGACGGCCCGCGCCTGGTGAACATGTACGGCATCACCGAGACCACCGTGCACGTCACCGCGCACACGCTCGGCCCCGCCGACCTGACCGCCTCCGGCAGCGTGATCGGCCGCCCGCTCGCCGACCTGGCGGTGCACCTGCTCGACAGGCGCGGCGAACCGGTGCCGCCCGGGGTCCCCGGCGAGGTGTGCGTCGGCGGACCGGGCCTGGCCCGCGGCTACCTGGGCCGCCCCGGCCTGACCGCCGAACGCTTCGTGCCCTCCCCGCTCGGCGACGGCGAGCGGCTGTACCGCAGCGGCGACCTGGCCCGGCGGCTGCCCGACGGCACGCTGGAGTACCTGGGCCGCATCGACCAGCAGGTCAAGGTCCGCGGGCACCGGGTCGAGCTCGGCGAGATCGAGGCGGAGCTGGGCGCCCACCCGGGCGTACGGCATGCGGCCGTGCTGCCCCGAGAGGCCCCCGACGGCGGCACCGGGCTGGTCGCCTACCTGGTCCCCGACCAGGAGACCGGACAGCAGGGGGCGCAGGGCCCGCGCCGCGCGGCCGACGCCGAGCAGGTCGACCGGTGGCGCACCGTCTTCGACACCGCCTACGACCAGTACGAGCAGGTCGGCGGCGCCGATCCCACCTTCAACATCCGGGGCTGGAGCAGCAGTTACACCGGTGAGCCGATCCCCGCCGAGGAGATGCGGCGCTGGGTCGAGGACACCGTCGCCCTGGTCCGCCGCACCGGCCCGCGCCGGGTCCTGGAGATCGGCAGCGGGACCGGCCTGCTCCTCTTCCGGCTGGCCGACGCGTGCGAGCAGTACACCGGCCTCGACCTGTCCGATACCGCCGTCGACCACGTGCGCCGCCACCTCCCGGCGGACTGGGAGCACGTACGCCTGCTGCGCCGGGCCGGACACGAGGTGGACGACCTGGCGGCCGAGGGATTCGACACCGTGATCGTCAACTCGGTGGCGCAGTACCTGCCGAGCGCCGCCTACCTGGTCGAGGTGCTCACCAAGGCCGCCGCCGTGCTCGCCCCGGGCGGGCGCATCGTGGTCGGCGACGTACGCCACCTGGCCCTGCTCGACGCCTTCCAGGTCTCGGTGCTCCAGCCGGGCCTGCCCGCCGGGGCGGGCGACGCGGAACTGGCCCGCCAGGTCCGCCTCGCCGTACGGCAGGAGGACGAACTGCTGCTGGACCCGCGCTTCTTCCAGGCGCTGCGCCAGGAGATCCCGCGGATCGGCCGCGTCGAGGTGCTGCTCAAGCCCGGCCGCGACCCCAACGAGATGACCCGATACCGCTACGACGTGGTGCTCCACCTGGACACCGCACCCGCCCCCGACGCCCCCGTGCGCACCGTGCCGTGGACCGGCGGCGACCCGCGGACCCTGCTGGACGGCTCCCCGCTGGTGGTCACCGGCATCCCCAACGCCCGGGTGCACGCCGACGCCCGCACCGCCGCCCGGCTCGCCGCCACGGCCCCGGGCACGGATCCGGCCGACGGCACCGGCGAGGACCCCGCCGCCCTCGACCCGCAGGAACTGCGCGAGCTCGCCGACGCGCTCGGCCTCGCCGTCGAGCTCAGCTGGGCGGACGGCGACCCGCTCGGCCGCTTCGACGCCGCCTTCCGCCCGGCCGGAACCGACCCGGTGACGGCGCTGCCGCCCGCCGGGGACAGCGCGGGCCTGTCGTGGCCGCACTGGGCCAACGACCCGCACCAAGGCCGCGCCGCCCGCGGCCTCGTGCCCCGGCTCCGCACCCATCTGCGGGAACGGCTGCCGGAGTACATGGTCCCGGAGGCCTTCGTCACGCTGGACGCGCTCCCGCTGACCGCCAACGGCAAGCTCGACCGGGCCGCACTGCCCGCACCGGACTGGTCCACCGGTTCCACCGCCCTCCTCGCCCCGCGCGACGAGACCGAGCGGGCCCTCGCCGAGATCTGGAGCACCGTCCTGGGCGTGGCCCGGATCGGCCTGGCCGACGACTTCTTCGACCTCGGCGGGCACTCGCTGCTCGCCGTCCAGGTGACCGCCGCCGTGCGCGAGGCCCTGGGCCGCGAGCTGACGGTGCGGGCGCTGTTCGAGGCACCGGTCCTGGGCGAGTACGCCGAGACGGTGCGTCGCGCCCCGGCCGCCGAAGCACCGGCCGCGTCGGCCGGGCCGGTGCGCGAGGTCGTACCGGCCGCCGACGCCGGGTTCGACGACCTGTCCGCCGAGGAACTGGCCGCGTTGATGGGCACGGAGCTGTGAGCGCCGCCGCGAGCGAACCGAGCGCCGCCACCCCCACCCCCGACCGCGCCCCCGTGAAGGAGCACCCCGTGGCCACCACCCCCCGTACCGTCGAGGTGCTGCCGACCTCGGCCGCCCAGCGCCGGTTCTGGCTGATCGACCGGCTGGAAGGCCCCAGCGGCGTCTACAACACCGCTGCCGCGCTGCGGCTGCGCGGACCGTTGGCCACCGAGCACCTGCACCGGGCGTTCCAGCAACTGGTCGACCGGCATGAGGCCCTGCGCACCGTGTTCCCGGCCCGCGACGGCGCCCCGGTCCAGCTGGTGTTGCCGCGACGCGCCTTCGAGCTGGGCCTGACCGAGGCCGCCGGGTCCGGCGAGGAGGAAGTCCGCGCACTGGCCGGCCGGCTCGCCGAGCAGCCGTTCGACCTGGCCAAGGGCCCGCTGATGCGGGCCGAACTGATCGTGCTCGGGCCGCGGGAGCACCTGCTCGTCGTGGTCCTGCACCACATCGTGGTGGACCGCTGGTCCTTCGGCCTGCTGATGTCCGAACTCTCCGAGTGCTACGCCGCCCTGGCCGAACAGCGGCCGGTACGGCTGCCCGAGCTTCCGGTGCGCTACGCCGACCACGTGGCGGGCCGGCAGGCCCTGCTGGACGGCGGGCTCGGCGAGCGGCTGCTCGATTACTGGCGCGGCCAACTGGCCGGTGCGCCCGAGGCGTTGGAACTGCCCGGCGACCGTCCCCGGCCGCCGGTGCGCAGCTTCCGCGGCGCGAGCGTGCCGGTGAGGCTGGACGCGGCCGCCTCGCAGGCGGTGCGGGACCTGTGCAGGACCGCGGGGGCGACTCCGTTCATGGTGCTGCTGGCCGCCTTCCAAGCGGTGCTGGCCCGGCACGCGGGCACCGAGGACGTGGTGGTGGCGACCGGGCCCGCCACCCGGGCCCCGGGCGCCGAGCTGCTGGTCGGCTCCCTGGTCAACACGGTGCTGCTGCGCACCTCGCTGGCCGGTGATCCCACCTTCGCCGAGCTCGTCGAACGGGTACGGGGCACCGCACTGGACGCCTTCGACCGCCAGGAGCTGCCCTTCGACCGGCTGGTCGAGGAGCTGGCGCCCAGCCGCGACCTGTCGCGCAACCCGCTGGCCCAGATCGGCTTCGTGCTCCAGAACGCGCCCGCCACCACCCCCGCCCTGACCGGCCTGGCCGTCGAGCCGGTGTCCGTGGCCCGGGACAGCGCGCACCTGGACCTCGACCTGCAACTGGCGGAGGAGGACGGCTGTTTCACCGGGTTCGCGGAGTTCGCCCTCGACCTGTTCGACGCCCCGACGGTGGCCCGGCTGCTCGGCCACTGGACCACCCTGCTGAGCGCCGCCGTCCGCGCACCCGGCACCCGGCTGTCCGCACTGCCGATGCTCACCGCGGCCGAGCTGGAGCGGGAGCTGCACGGCTGGAACGACACCGACGGCGAGTTCCCCGCCGGACAGCGGGTGGACCAGCTGTTCGCCCGCCAGGCGGCCCGGACCCCCGAAGCGGCCGCCGTGATCGACGCGTCCGGCACCCTGGACTACCGGTCCCTGGACGCCTGGGCCGCACGGATCGCCCACCGGCTTCGGCGGGCCGGCGTCGGGCCGGACGTGCCGGTGGCGCTGTGCCTGGAGCGCGGGGCCGGACTCAGCGCCGCCATGCTCGGCACGCTGCGCGCCGGCGGCGCCTTCCTCGGGCTGGACCCGTCCTATCCGGCCGACCGGCTGGCCTTCATGCTCGCCGACGCGGGCCCGGCCGTGGTGCTGGCCGACCGGTCCACCGCGGGTGCGCTCCCGCCCGGCACCGAGCCGCTGCTGCTGGAGGAGATCCCCGCCGACGGACCCGAGTTCGGCCGTACCGACAGCGAGTTCGGCCGTACCGGAGGCGGAGCGACGGGAGCGGGCGAGACCAACCTGGCGTACCTGGTGTACACCTCCGGCTCCACCGGGCGCCCCAAGGGCGTCGCCGTGACCCACCGCGCCATCGTCAACACCTTCGCGGGACTGGCCCGTTCGCACGGCTTCGGCCCCGGCGACCGGATGATCGCGCTGCACTCGCCGAGCTTCGACCCGGCCGTGCACGACTGCCTGGCCCCGCTGGTGGCCGGAGGCACCGTCGTCTTCCCCGCGCAGGACACCGTCCGCGACCCGCGGCACTGGGCCGAGCTGGTCGCGCACCACCGGGTGACCGTGTGGTCGATGGGGCCGGCCGGTACCGAGGCGATGCTGGCCGCCGCCGAGGAACACGGCCTGGCCCTGGACAGCCTGCGCACCGCGATGATCGGCGGCGACGTCCTGCCGCCCGCGCTGCCGCCGCGGCTGCGGGCCGTCGCCCCCGGCTGCCGGGTGGTCAACTCGGCCGGTGTGGCCGAGGCCGCCTTCTGCAACAACGAGTACCTGGTCCCCGAGGACGCCGGGCCGGGCCCGGTGCCCTACGGCCGCCCGCTGCTCAACCAGCGCCTGCTGGTGCTGGACGGACTGCTGCGCGCGGTACCGGCCGGGGTCCCCGGCGAACTGTGCGTGGCGGGCGAGGGCCTGGCCCGCGGCTACCTGGGCCGCCCCGGCCTGACCGCCGAGCGCTTCGTACCGCACCCGTACGGCCGGGTGCCGGGGGAGCGCCTCTACCGCACGGGCGACCTGGCCCGCCGCCGGGCCGACGGCGAACTGGAGCTGCTCGGCCGGGCCGACAACCAGGTCAAGATCCGCGGCTTCCGGGTCGAGCCGGGCGAGGTGACCGGCGTCCTGCTCGGCCACCCGGCCGTGGCCGACGCGGTCGTGGTGGCCCGCGAGGCCGCCCCCGGCGACCGGCGCCTGGCCGCCTACTGGGTGCCCGCGGCCCGCCCGGACGGCGCCCCGGTGTCCGACGCCGAGCTGGCCGCCTGGCTGCGCGAGCGGCTCCCCGGCCATATGGTCCCCGCGCTGTGGACCGAGCTGGCGGCCCTGCCGCTCTCGCCCAACGGCAAGGTGGACCGGGCCGCGCTGCCCGAACCGGCCGCGGCGGCCGACACCGCGGACCGCCTCGCCCCCCGCACCGCCGACGAGGCCGCCGTCGCCACGATCTGGCAGCGGCTGCTGGAGCTGCCCGAGGTCGGTGTGCTGGACGACTTCTTCGACCTCGGCGGCCACTCGCTGCTCGCCAACCGGCTGGTCAGCGCGCTGCGCGCGGAGTTCGGCGTGGAAGTGCGGCTGCGCGAGGTGTTCGCCGCGACCACGGTGGCCGCGCAGGCCGGGCTGGTCGGGCGACTGCGCTCGGCCGAGGGTGCGGCGCCCGCCGCCCCGCTGCCGCCGGTCACACCCGCGGACCGCTCCCGCCCCCTGCCGCTCTCCTTCGCCCAGCAGCGGATGTGGCTCTTCGACCGCTTCGCCCCCGGCAACCCGGCCTACCACGTGCCCACCGCGGTACGGATCGGCGGCGACCTGGACCCGGTGGCGCTGGCCGCCGCGCTGCGCGCGCTGATGGCCCGGCACGAGGTGCTGCGCACGGTGGTGCCGGAGACGGACGGCGCCCCGACGCAGCGCGTCCTGCCGGTCGGCGAGGCCCCGCTGACCGTCCGCGAACTCGCCGTCGGCGAGCGGGCCGAGGACCTGGTCGACGCGTTCGTCACCCGTCCCTTCGACCTGGCGGCCGAGGCGCCGCTGCGCGCCCTGCTCCTGCGGATCGCCCCGGCCGAGCACCTGCTGGTACTGGTGATCCACCACATCGCGCTCGACGGCTGGTCGATGGGCGTACTGGTCGAGGACCTGGCCGCGCTCTACGACGGCCACGACCTGCCGCCGCTGCCCGTGCAGTACGCCGACTACGCCCGGTGGCAGGCCGACCGGGCCGCCGAGGGCCGCTGGACCGAGCAGCTGGAGCACTGGCGCGGGCGGCTGGCCGGACCGCTGCCGGTACTGGAACTGCCCACCGACCGGCCCCGCCCGGCCACCCCGAGCCTGGCCGGTGCGGTCCACGAGTTCACCCTGTCCGCGGAGCTGACGCAGCGGCTGCGCTCCCTCGGCACCCGGCACGGCGCCACCCTGTTCATGGTGCTGCTCGCCGGCTACCAGACGCTGCTGGGACGGCTCTCGGGCGCTGAGGACGTGCTCGTCGGCACCCCCGTCGCGGGCCGCGGCCAGCGTGAACTGGACGGCCTGGTGGGCTGCTTCGTCAACACCCTCGCTCTGCGCGGCGACCTGTCCGGTGACCCCGCCTTCGCCGAGCTGCTGGAGCGCACCCGCGACCGCGCGCTCGCCGACTTCGACTGCCAGGAAGTGCCGTTCGAGCAGGTGCTGGACGCCATCGGGGCCGAGCGCGACCCCGCCCGGCACCCGGTGTTCCAGACCATGCTGACCCTGCAGAGCGCCCGCCCGCCCCGGGCGGGATTCGACGGCCTGGACGTCGAGCCGGTGGACGCGCAGACCGGCTCCTGCCTGATGGACCTGATGTTCACCGCCGCCGAGCAGGACGGATGCCTGGCCTTCACGGTGGAGTACGCGACGGACCTGTTCGACGCGCAGAGCATCGCCCGCCTGGCGCACCGCTTCGGCGTACTGCTGGAGGCCGCGGCCGACGCGCCGCGCACCGCCCTGTCCCGGCTTCCGCTGCTGGACGCCGAGGAGCGCCGTACCGCGCTCACCGACTGGAACGCCACCGCCCGCCCCCTCCCGTCCGGCGGCCTGCACGACCTGGTGGCGGCGGCAGCGGCCCGCACCCCCGGCGCCCCGGCGCTGGAGCACGAGGGCCGCACGACCAGCTACGCCGAACTGGAGGCCGCCGCCGAGCGGTGCGCCGCCCGGCTGCGCGCGCTGGGCGTCGGCGGGCAGAGCGTGGTCGCGGTGCACGCGGCCCCGACGCCGCAGCTGGTCACCGCCCTGCTCGGGGTGCTGAAGGCGGGCGCGGCGTTCACCACGCTCGACCCGGCGCTGCCCGAACAGCGGCTGCGCCTGCTGCTGGAACTGTCCGGCGCACGGCTGGTGCTCACCGACGGCAGCGAGTCCGGCGGGCTCCTGGACGGGGTCCAGGTGGCCCCGATCGAGGCGGCGGCCGCGCCGGACGGGACCGCCCCGGCGACCGGCACCGAGACCGCACCGGACGCGCTGGCCTGCGTCTTCTTCACGTCCGGCACCACCGGTTCCCCCAAGGGCTCGATGTTCACCCACCGGGGCCTGGTCAACTTCACCCTCGCGATGGCCGAGGAATTCCGGCTGGCTCCCGGCGACCGCTTCCTGCAACTGGCCTCCACCGGCTTCGACGTACTGCTGGAGGAGCTGTTCCCGGCCCTGGCCACCGGTGCCACCGTCGTGCTGCCCGGTGCCCGGCTGCTGGCCGGCGGCGTCGACCTGACCGGCTACCTGGCCGAGCACCGGATCACCGGCCTGGAACTGACCACCGCCTACTGGCACGACTGGGCCGCCGAACTGGAGCGCACCGGCGCCGCGCTCCCCGCGGACCTGCGCTTCGTGGCGATGGGCGGCGAGCGGGTGCGCCGGGACCGGCTGGCCGCCTGGCAGCGGCTCGGGGTGCCACTGGTGCACGTGTACGGGCTGACCGAGGTGACCTGCACCTCGACCACCCGGCGCGTCACCGGCGAACCGGTGGACGGCGACGGCCTGCCGATCGGCCGCCCGCTGGCCAACACCACCGTCTACCTGCTGGACCCGGCCGGAGCGCCCGTACCGATCGGCTCCCCGGGCGAGCTCCACCTGGGCGGCGCCGGGCTGGCCCGCGGCTACCTGGGCCGCCCCGGTCTGACCGCCGAACGCTTCGTCCCGGACCCGTACGGCGAACCCGGCGCCCGGCTCTACCGCACCGGCGACCTGGCGCGCCACCGGGCCGACGGCGAGGTGGAGTTCATCGGCCGCGCCGACCAGCAGGTGAAGATCCGCGGCCACCGGATCGAACCCGGCGAGGTGGAGGCGCAGCTCGCCGGGCGGCCCGAGGTCGGCGCCGCCGCGGTCGTGGTCCGCGAGGACGAGCCGGGCGAGAAGCGGCTGGTCGGCTACGTGGTGGCCGCCCCCGGCACCGAGCCGGACGTCTTCGAGCTGCGCGCCGCGCTGCGCGAGCGGCTGCCCGAGTACCTGGTGCCGTCCTCGATCGTGCTGCTGCCCGCGCTGCCGCTGAACGGCAACGGCAAGCTCGACCGCGGCGCGCTGCCCCGGCCCGGCCGGGCCGAGCTGACCGGCGGCGCGGCGGTGGCCCCGCGCACCCCCGCCGAGGCGGAGATCGCGGAGCTGGCCGGGGAACTGCTCGGCCTGCCGGCCGTGGGCGTCCACGACAACCTCTTCGACCTCGGCCTGCACTCGCTGCTGGCCGCCCGGTTCGCCGCCCGGGTGCGCGAGACCTGCCAGGTCGACGTACCCCTGCGGGTGTTCTACGAGGCGCCCACCGTGGCCGAGCTGGCCCTGCGGGTGGTGCAGCTCCAGGCCGAGGCGACCGACCCGGACGACCTGGCGCGGCTGCTCGCCGAACTGGAGGCCGAGGACGGCCTCGCCACCGCCTGAGCCCGGCCCGCACACCCATCCCGAACACGTCCAACCCCGGCCGATCCGGCCACCGGAGGAACCCATGCCCATCGCCCCGGCACTGCTGGAGGACTGGCTCCGCGAGCGGTACTTCACCACCACCTACGACATCAGCAGCAGCGGTGTCGAGAACTACACCGTCGACCAGGTCCTCGCCCTGGCCGGCACCAGCGCCGCCTCGCTCGGCGACGTCATGTTCCGCGACAGCCACTCACTGGGCGGCGAGCCGCTGCGCGCCGCGCTCGCCGAACGGCACGGCACCGACCCCGGCTCGGTGATCGCCACCCAGGGCTCCAGCGAGGCGATCTACCTGGTCATGCACGCCCTGCTGAAGCCCGGCGACGAGGTCGTGGTGCAGGCCCCCGCCTACCACGCGCTCGTCGAGGTGGCCGCCTCGCTGGGCTGCCGGATCGTCCCCTGGGCGATGCGCACCGAGCACGGCGTGGTCACCAACGAGGACGAGCTGCTGGCGCTGATCGGCCCGGACACCGCCATGGTGGTCGTCAACTTCCCGCACAACCCGACCGGCGCCACGGTGACCGAGGACCAGCAGGCCGCCGTCATCGAGACCTGCGCCCGGTACGGCACCTGGCTCGCCTGGGACAGCGCCTTCCAGCACCTGGTGTACGACCGTCCGCCGCTGCCCGACCCGACCGCCCGCTACCCCCGGGCGATCTCCTTCGGCACCCTGTCCAAGGCGTACGGCCTGCCGGGCCTGCGGGTCGGCTGGGCGCTCGCCGCGCCCGAGGTCCTGGCGGGCTGCGTGCGCCGCCGCGACTACACCAGCCTGGCCCTCTCCCCGCTCGTGGAAGCGGTGGCCACGCACGCCGTCCGGCACGCCGACGAACTGCTGCGCCCCCGGCTGGCCCAGGCCGCCGCCAACCGGGCGGTGCTCGCCGACTGGCTGGCCGCGCACCGCGACCGGGTGTCCGCCGACCTGCCGGCCGGCGGGGTCACCGCCTTCCCCGAGCTGACCACGGTGGCGGACGTGACGGCGTTCGCCGACCGGCTCGACCGCGAGCACGGCGTGCTGGTCGTACCCGGCATCTGCTTCGGCGCCCCCCGGCACATCCGGCTCGGCTTCGGCGGCGCCGCCGCAGAGCTGACCGCCGGACTCGACCGGCTCGCCGCGCTGCTGCCCGAACCCCGCTGACCCCCTCCGCAGACCCGACCACCGAGGTGATCCACCCCATGCACACCCTCACACTCGACCCCGCCGACGCCGACGCGATCGCCGCCCTGCTCGACGAACTGGCCGAGCGGCACGACAGCGTCGAGGACCAGACCCTCCAGGACGAACTGACCCTCCAGTCCCACCGGTTGCCGCTCGCGCTGCGCCGCTTCCTGACCGACTTCCGGCTGCACGAACCGGCCGGAGCCTGCGTGGTCTCCGGCTACCGCGTCGACCAGGACCGGATCGGCGCCACCCCGGCGCACTGGCAGCACCGCACCGGGGTCTCCCCGGCCCTGCGCGAGGAGATCTTCCTGCTGCTGTGCGGGGCGCTGCTCGGCGAGCCGGTCGCCTGGGCCACCCAGCAGGACGGCTACCTGGTGCACGACGTCCTGCCGGTCAAGGGCCACGAGGACGAGCAGATCGGCACCGGCAGCAACCAGACCATCTTCTGGCACGTCGAGGACGCCTTCCACCCCTACCGGGGCGACTACGTGGGCCTGCTCTGCCTGCGCAACCCGGACCGGGTGCCGACCACCTTCGTCGGAGTGCAGGACCTGGAGATCTCCGCCGAGGACCGGCGGGTACTGGCCGAGCCGCGCTTCTACATGCTGCCCGACAACTCGCACCTCCAGATGCTCGACGCCGGTCCCGGACGCCCCCTGGAGGGCGGGACCCGGCTGCTGGACGCGGCGTACGAGCGCCTGAAGCAGATGCGCGACGACGCGGCACCGGTACCGGTGCTGTTCGGCTCACCGGCCGATCCGTACCTGTGCCTGGACCCGTACTTCATGGACCTGGACCGGCTGGACCCGCAGGCCCGGGACGCCCTCCAGCGGCTCTCGGACGAGATCGACCGCCGCCTGGGCGGCGCCGCCCTGGCCTCCGGCGAGATCGTCTTCGTCGACAACTACCGCGCGGTGCACGGCCGCAGCTCCTTCGCGGCGCGCTTCGACGGCACCGACCGCTGGCTCAAGCGGGTCAACGTCGCCCGCGACCTGCGCAGGTCCCGAGACGCGCGGGCCACCGCCGCATCCCGCGTCCTGTTCTGACCAGGGCCCGTCGGCCCCGTCCGCCGCCGACAGAACTCCGCCTTCCACCCACGGCCTCAGGGCCTGTCTTTCGGATCATGCCGGGCACGGCACCGGACGCAGCGGGCTGATCCGGCCTGATCCGAAAGACAGGCCTTAGGGCCCGCCTGACCTTCTCCGAGGAGAGCACCGTGAGCACCACCCAGACCGCCGCCGCCGCCGCCGCCACCGCCCGCCGCATCGCCGAGCTGCCGCCCGAGCAGCGGGCCCGGCTGGAGGCCCGGCTGCGCGAGCGGCTGGCCCGGCGCCCGGCCGCGCCCGCCGGCGTGCCGCGCCGCCCCGAGGGGGCACCGGTGCCGCTGTCCTTCACCCAGGAGCAGATCTGGCTGGCCCAGCAGATCGCCCCGGAGTCGGCCGCGTACAACGTGCCGATGGCGGTGACCTGCTCCGGCCCGCTCGACGCCGAGCGGCTGGCCCGGGCGTTCCGCACGGTGATCACCCGGCACGAGGTGCTGCGCACCACCTTCGCAGCCGGACCCGACGGCATGCCCGTTCAACTGGTGCACGAGGAGGCCGGGTTCGAGCTGCCGGTGACCGACCTTAGGGCCGTGGCGGCGGACGAGGCCGAGGCGCGGGTGCGCGCCCGGCTGGCCGAGGAGGCGCACACCCCGTTCGACCTGGCGGCCGGGCCGCTGCTGCGGGCCGCGCTGCTGCGCACCGGGGAGCAGGAACACGTCCTGTTGCTGACGATCCATCACATAGCTTCGGACGCCTGGTCGGTGAACGTGCTGCTCGCCGAGGCCGCGACGGCCTACCGGCTGGCGGACGGGCCCGCCGACGCGGCACTGCCGCCGCTGCCGGTGCAGTACGGAGACTTCGCGGCCTGGCAGCGCGGCCGCCTGGGCGGCGCCGCGCACCAGGAGAGCCTCGGCTACTGGCAGCAGCGGCTGTCCGGCCTGACCGACACCCCGCCGCCCGCCACCGCCACCGGCCGGCCGGAGGGCGGCGCGGCCGCCGGAACGCACAGCCTGGAGCTGCCCGCCGAGGTCGCGGCCGGCCTGCGCGCCCTGGCCGTACGCCACCGGACCACCCTCTTCACGGTGTCCCTCGCGGCGCTCCAGGTGCTGCTGCACCGGTACGGCGGCGGCCCTGACCCGGTCATCGCCACCCCGGTCGGCGGACGCGGGCGCAGCGAGCTGGAAGGCCTGATCGGCTGCTTCGTCAACACCCTGCTGCTGCGCGGCGACCTGTCGGGCGAGCCGACCTTCGCCGAGCTGCTGGACCGGGCCACCGAAGCGACCCGACGCGACTTCCAGCACCAGGAGGTGCCCTTCGAGCAGCTGGCCGCACAGCTGCGGTCCAGCTCGCCGGACGGACTGGCACGCACCATGCTGGTGCTCGACCAGGCCGCCCCGGAAACCGCCCAGGACGGGGCCGACTCCGGCGGACCGGTACTGCGCCCGCTGGACGCGGCCGGCCCGGCCGACGCCAAGCGGGACCTGACGTTCACCGTCTCGGAGACCGGCGACACCCTGACGCTGACCCTCGTCCACCGCACCGACCGCTACGAGGAGCGCTCCGCCGAGCGCCTGCTCGCCCACTACGCCACCCTGCTGCGCGAGGTCTGCGCCGACCCGCACCGCCCGGTCGGCCGGCTGCCGCTGCTGACCGCCGAAGAGCGCACACTGCTGCTCGACACCTGGAACGCCACCGCCCTCGACGTGCCCGCCGGGACCTTCCACGGCCGCTTCGCCGAACAGGCCGCCCGCACCCCACACGCCGTCGCGGTGGTCGGCGCCGACGGCACCCACCACTACGCCGAACTGGACCGGCTGGCCAACCGGCTGGCCCACCACCTGCGCGCGCTCGGCGTCGGCAGCGAGACGCCCGTGGGCATCTGCCTGGAGCGCGGGTCCTGGACCGTGGTCGCGCTGCTCGCCGTACTCAAGGCCGGCGGCTGCTACGTGCCCGTGGACCCGGCCCAGCCGCAGGAGCGGATGGCGATGATGCTCGCCGACACCGCCGCCCCCGTGGTGATCACCCGCGCCGCCCTCGCCGGCCGGCTGCCGTCCGGGGTGCGGTCGGTCGCGGTGGAGGAACTGGCTCTCGACGCGCAGCCCGACACCGCCCCGGAGGTGGCCGTGGACCCGGGCCAGGCGGCCTACGTGCTGTTCACCTCCGGCTCCACCGGCCGGCCCAAGGGCGTGGTGGTCGAGCACCGGCAGATGCTCAACTACCACACCGCCGTGGTGTCCGCGCTGGGCCTGGAAGCGGCCGGGTACGCGATGGTGCAGCCGTTCACCTTCGACTCCTGCGTCACCGTCCTCTCCTCCGCGCTCCTGGGCGGCGGCACGCTGCACATGGTGGACGCCGACACCGCCTCGGACGGGCGACTGCTGGCCGCGTACTTCGCCGAGCACGCGATCGACTACCTGAAGATCAGCCCCTCGCACCTGGCGGCGCTGGAGGGGCCGGGCGCCGAGAACCGGGTGCTGCCCCGCCGGGGCCTGATCCTGGGCGGCGAGGGCTCGACCAGCAGCTTCGTGCGCGAACTTCTGGGCCGGGCCGAGTGCGAGGTCCTCAACCACTACGGGCCGACCGAGACCACGGTCGGCGTGACCACGCACCGCCCGCGGGCACAGGAGCTCGCCCGTACCTCGACCGTGCCGATCGGCCGCCCGCTGGGCAACGTCCGGGCCTACGTGCTGGACGGCCGGGGCGAGCCGGTCCCGGTCGGGGTGCCGGGCGAGCTGTTCATCGGCGGCGCCCAGGTCACCCGGGGTTACCTGGGCCGCCCGGGCCTGACCGCCGAGCGTTTCGTGCCCGACCCGACCGGTGCGCCGGGCGCCCGGATGTACCGCACCGGCGACCTGACCCGTCGGCTGCCGGACGGCGCGGTCGAGTTCCTCGGGCGGCTGGACGACCAGGTGAAGATCCGCGGCTTCCGGATCGAACTGGGCGAGGTGGAAGCGGCCTTGGCCGCCCTGGAGCCGGTGGCGGCGGCGGCCGCGGTGGTCCGCGAGGACCGGCCGGGGGACCGGCAGCTCGTCGGCTACCTCGTCCCGCTGCCCGGCGCCGAGATCGAACCCTCCGACCTGCGCGGCGAGTTGGCCAAGACGCTGCCCGGTTACATGGTGCCGTCCGCGCTGGTGGTGCTCGACGCGCTGCCGCTCACCGCGCACAACAAGCTGGACCGTCGCGCCCTGCCGGCTCCGCCGCGCCAGGAGGCCGGGACCGGGCGGGCCGCGCGCGACGAGCGGGAAGCCGCCCTGTGCCGGATCTTCGCCGAGGTGCTGGGCGCCGAGCGGGAGCCGGGCATCGACGAGAGCTTCTTCGACCTCGGCGGCCATTCCCTGCTGGCGATGCGGCTGGTTGCGGCGGTGCGGGCCGAGCTGGACGCGGAGGTGGGTGTCCGTGACCTGTTCGAGGCGCCGACGGTCGCGGCGCTGGCCGAGCGGCTGGGCCGGGCCCTGCCCGCCACCGCAGTGCCGCCGCTGGTCAGGGCGGAGCGCCCGGACGTGCTGCCGCTCTCCTTCGCCCAGCGTCGGCTCCGGTTCCTCAACGGGATGGAGGGCGAGGCCAGCGCGTACACGATGCCGGTGGTGCTGCGGCTGGCGGAGTCGGTGGACGCCGTCGCGCTCCGGGCCGCCCTGGACGACGTGGTGGGACGGCACGAGACCCTGCGCACGGTGTTCCCCGAGACCGACGGCCGGCCGTGCCAGCTCGTCCTGCCCGCGGCTCCGGCGCTGGTGCCCCTCGACCTGGTGGAGACCGACGAGACCGGTGCCCGGGCGCGGATCGCCGAGCTCTCGGCCAGGCCTTTCGACCTCGCCGGTGAACTCCCGCTGCGCGCAGCGCTCTTCACCCTCGCGCCGGACGACCACCTGCTGGTCCTGGTACTGCACCACATCGCAGGTGACGGCTGGTCCATGCGACCGCTGACCCACGACCTGACCACCGCCTACCACGCCCGCACCCACGGGGACGCCCCTGACTGGTCGCCGTTGCCGGTGCAGTACGCGGACTACGCGCTGTGGCAGCACCGCCACCTGGGTGACCCCGACACTCCCGGTACGCCCCTGCACGAGCAGCTCGCCCACTGGACGGCCCGGCTGGCCGGCCTGCCGGAGGAGATCGCCCTTCCGGCCGACCACACGCGGCCCGCGCATCCCACGCACCGGGCCCGTACGCACACCACGCACACCGATTCCACGGTTCACCGGCACCTCACGGCTCATGCCCGTGCCCACCAGGCCACGCTCTTCCACGCGGTGCACGCGGCGCTGGCCGTGCTGCTGACCCGTAACGGCGCCGGCACGGATGTGCCCATCGGTACTCCCACCGCGGGCCGTACCCACCGTGACCTGGACCAGCTGATCGGTTTCTTCGTCAACACCCTGGTCCTGCGGACGGACACCGCCGGCAACCCGACCCACACCGAGCTGCTCCGTCGTACCCGTGACGTCGGTCTCGCGGCCCTCTCGCACCAGGACCTCCCCTTCGAGCGTCTCGTCGAAGCCCTCAACCCCAGCCGCACGCCCCACCGCCACCCGCTCTTCCAGACCGTCCTGACCCTCAACAACACGACCGCCGCGAGCACCGAACACATCAGTCAGGACGTCGAGTTCGAGAGCGCGGCGAAGTTCGACCTGTCGTTCACCGTGACCGAGCACCACACCGCCGACGGCGTTCCCGGCGGGCTGACGGTGACCGTCGAGTACGCCGCCGATCTGTTCGAGCCCGTCACCATCGCGCGGCTGGCCGACCAGTTCCAGCGGATCCTGACCACCGCCGCCGAACACCCCGACACCCCCCTCCACGACATCGACCTGCTGGGCGGGACCGGCCGGACCGAACTGGCCGGGCTGTCCACAGGAGCCGTCCACCCGCTGCCCGCCGCCGCCTTGCCGGAGCTGTTCGCCGCTCAGGTCGCCCGCACCCCCGACGCCACCGCCGTCGTCTGCGACACCAGCACCCTCAGCTACGCCCAGCTCGACGCCGTCACCGACCGTCTCGCCCGCCACCTGGTAGCCCTCGGGGCGGGTGCGGAACGCCGGGTCGCGATGCTCCAGCAGCGCTCGGCGGAGCTGGTGGTCAGCACGCTGGCCGTGGTGCGGGCGGGCAGCGCGTACGTACCGCTGTCCGAGAGCTGGCCCGACGAGCGGATGGCCCTGGTGATGGCCGACACCGGCGCCGAACTGCTGCTGGTGGACGCCGCCACTCGCGACCTCCCGTTCGTCCGGGCCCGGGCCGCGGCCGGTGTGCGGGTGGTGGACGTCTCGGCACCGCTGCCGGACGCCCCCGCCCGGCCCGTCCCGGCCGTCCAGCCGGACCGGCTCGCCTACGTGATGTACACCTCCGGCTCCACCGGCACCCCCAAGGGCGTCGCCGTCACCCACGCGGACGTGGCCGCGCTGGCAGCCGACCGCTGGTGGCAGCGGGACGGCCACCACGAGCGGGTGCTGTTCCACTCCCCGCAGGCCTTCGACGCGGCCACCTACGAGCTGTGGGTGCCGCTGCTGAGCGGCGGTCAGGTCGTGGTCGCACCCGCCGGTGATCTGGACGCCGAGCGGATCGGGCGGCTGATCGCCGAGCACCGGGTCACCGCGCTCTGGCTGACCGCCGGTCTGTTCCGGCTGCTCGCCGAGGACGCGCCGCAGAGCCTGGCCGGCGTGCGCGAGGTGATGACCGGGGGAGACGTGGTCCCGGCGGCCGCGGTGCGTCGCGTGCTCGCCGTGCACCCGGGGCTGCGGGTGGTCGACGGCTACGGCCCGACCGAGACCACCGTCTTCGCCACCCGGCACTCGATCACCGCGGGGGACGCGCTCGGCAGCACCGTGCCGATCGGCCGACCGCTGGACAACATGCGCGTCGAGGTGCTGGACGCGGCGCTGCGACAGGTGCCGCCCGGCGTGCCGGGCGAGCTGTTCATCGCCGGTGCCGGACTGGCCCGCGGCTATCTCGGCCGTCCGGCCCTGACCGCCGAGCGTTTCGTGCCGGATCCGTTCGGTGAGCCGGGTGGGCGGATGTACCGCACGGGTGACCTGGGCCGCTGGCAGTACGACGAGCGGGGTGAGGGGCGGCTGGAGTTCCTGGGCCGTACCGACGACCAGATCAAGCTGCGCGGTTTCCGTATCGAACCCGCCGAGATCGAGGCGCACTTCACCAGCCGTCCCGACATCGCGCAGGCCGCCGTCCTGCTGCGCGAGGACAACCCCGGCGACCAGCGCCTGGTCGCCTACCTCGTCCCCGCCACCGACAGCGACAGCGACGCCGTCACCGTCCCGGATCCGGCCGAACTGCGCGCGTACGCCGCCGCCCACCTGCCCGCCTACCTCGTCCCCTCCGCCCTGGTCCTCCTCGACACCCTCCCGCTCACCCCCAACGGCAAACTCGACCGCCGCGCCCTCCCCGCCCCCAGCACGGCCACCACCCCCACCCGGGCCCCCCGCACCCCCCAGGAAGAAGTCCTCTGCGGCCTCTTCGCCACCACCCTCGCCGTCGACCACATCGGCATCGACGAGAGCTTCTTCGACCTCGGCGGCCACTCCCTGCTGGCGATGCGGCTGGTTGCGGCGGTGCGGGCCGAGCTGGACGCGGAGGTGGGTGTCCGTGACCTGTTCGAGGCGCCGACGGTCGCGGCGCTGGCCGAGCGGCTGGGCCGGGCCCTGCCCGCCACCGCAGTGCCGCCGCTGGTGCGCACCGAGCCCCGCCCGGCGCGCATCCCGCTCTCGTACGCACAGGCCCGGCTGTGGTTCCTCAACCGGATGGAGGAGACCGAGCGGGCCTCGTACAACATCCCGGTGGTCTTGCCGCTGACCCAGTCGGTGGACGCCGTCGCGCTCCGGGCCGCCCTGGACGACGTGGTGGGACGGCACGAGACCCTGCGCACGGTGTTCCCCGAGACCGACGGCCGGCCGTGCCAGCTCGTCCTGCCCGCGGCTCCGGCGCTGGTGCCCCTCGACCTGGTGGAGACCGACGAGACCGGTGCCCGGGCGCGGATCGCCGAGCTCTCGGCCAGGCCTTTCGACCTCGCCGGTGAACTCCCGCTGCGCGCAGCGCTCTTCACCCTCGCGCCGGACGACCACCTGCTGGTCCTGGTACTGCACCACATCGCAGGTGACGGCTGGTCCATGCGACCGCTGACCCACGACCTGACCACCGCCTACCACGCCCGCACCCACGGGGACGCCCCTGACTGGTCGCCGTTGCCGGTGCAGTACGCGGACTACGCGCTGTGGCAGCACCGCCACCTGGGTGACCCCGACACTCCCGGTACGCCCCTGCACGAGCAGCTCGCCCACTGGACGGCCCGGCTGGCCGGCCTGCCGGAGGAGATCGCCCTTCCGGCCGACCACACGCGGCCCGCGCATCCCACGCACCGGGCCCGTACGCACACCACGCACACCGATTCCACGGTTCACCGGCACCTCACGGCTCATGCCCGTGCCCACCAGGCCACGCTCTTCCACGCGGTGCACGCGGCGCTGGCCGTGCTGCTGACCCGTAACGGCGCCGGCACGGATGTGCCCATCGGTACTCCCACCGCGGGCCGTACCCACCGTGACCTGGACCAGCTGATCGGTTTCTTCGTCAACACCCTGGTCCTGCGGACGGACACCGCCGGCAACCCGACCCACACCGAGCTGCTCCGTCGTACCCGTGACGTCGGTCTCGCGGCCCTCTCGCACCAGGACCTCCCCTTCGAGCGTCTCGTCGAAGCCCTCAACCCCAGCCGCACGCCCCACCGCCACCCGCTCTTCCAGACCATCCTCACGTTCAACAGCACCACCGCGGCCGGCGCCGAAGCCGCCGCCACCGACATCGAGTCGGAGAGCGCCGCGAAGTTCGACCTGTCGTTCACCGTGACCGAGCACCACACCGCCGACGGCGTTCCCGGCGGGCTGACGGTGACCGTCGAGTACGCCGCCGATCTGTTCGAGCCCGTCACCATCGCGCGGCTGGCCGACCAGTTCCAGCGGATCCTGACCACCGCCGCCGAACACCCCGACACCCCTCTCCACGACATCGACCTGCTCGCCGAGCACGAGCGCAAGGCCTTGTTCACCGACTGGAACGGCCCGTCGCGCGCACTCCCCGGCCGGACCCTGCCCGAACTGTTCGCCGCTCAGGTCGCCCGTACACCCGACGCCACCGCCGTCGTCTGCGACACCGGCAGCCTCAGCTACACCCAGCTCGACACCGCCGCCAACCGCCTGGCCCGCCACCTGGTGGCCCAGGGTGCGGGCCCCGAACACTTCGTCGCGCTGGCCGTGCCGCGCTCGGTGGAGACCCTGGTGGCCGTGCTGGCGGTACTCAAGTCCGGCGCGGCGTACCTGCCCGTCGACCTCACCCACCCGGGCGAGCGGATCGCCTACACCCTGGCCGACGCCCGGCCGCTGTGCGTGCTCACCACCGTCGAGGCTGCCGCTCAACTGCCCGTCACCGAGCACCCGCACCTGCTGCTCGACGCGCCGGACACGGCCGCGGCGCTGGCCGCCCTGCCCGCTCACGACCTCACCGACGACGACCGGTCGGCGCCGCTGTCGCTGCGCAACCCGGCCTACGTGATCTACACCTCAGGCTCCACGGGACGCCCCAAGGGCGTCGTGGTCGAGCACCACTCGCTGGACGCCTACCTGGCCTGGGCCCGCGAGGCCTACGGCAGCGTGGCCGGCCGGGCGCTGGTGCACTCGCCGGTCTCCTTCGACCTCACCGTGACCGGCCTGTTCGCCCCGCTGACCAGTGGCGGCACCGTGCAGCTCATCGAGCTGGACGACCAGGCGCCCACGGCGGGAGAGTTCGACCGTCCGAGCTTCGTCAAGGCCACCCCGAGTCACCTGGCCCTGCTGACCGCGCTGCCCGAGCGCTTCTCGCCCAGCGAGCAGCTCGTGCTCGGCGGCGAGTCCCTGATGGGCGAGGTGCTGGACGAGTGGCGGCGGCGGCACCCGGGCGCAACCGTGATCAACGAGTACGGCCCGACCGAGACCACGGTCGGCTGCACCGAGTTCCGGATCGGGCCCGGCGACACCGCGCCCTCCGGTGTGATCACCATCGGACGGCCGATCTGGAACACCCGGATGTACGTGCTGGACGAGGCCCTGCGGGCGCTCCCGGTCGGGGTCGGCGGCGAACTCTTCATCGCCGGTGACCTGGTGACCCGCGGCTATCTCGGCCGTCCGGCCCTGACCGCCGAGCGTTTCGTGCCGGATCCGTTCGGTGAGCCGGGCGGGCGGATGTACCGCACGGGTGACCTGGGCCGCTGGCAGTACGACGAGCGGGGTGAGGGGCGGCTGGAGTTCCTGGGCCGCACCGACGACCAGATCAAGCTGCGCGGTTTCCGTATCGAACCCGCCGAGATCGAGGCGCACTTCACCAGCCGTCCCGACATCGCGCAGGCCGCCGTCCTGCTGCGCGAGGACAACCCCGGCGACCAGCGCCTGGTCGCCTACCTCGTCCCCGCCACCGACAGCGACAGCGACGCCGTCACCGTCCCGGATCCGGCCGAACTGCGCGCGTACGCCGCCGCCCACCTGCCCGCCTACCTCGTCCCCTCCGCCCTGGTCCTCCTCGACACCCTCCCGCTCACCCCCAACGGCAAACTCGACCGCCGCGCCCTCCCCGCCCCCAGCACGGCCACCACCCCCACCCGGGCCCCCCGCACCCCCCAGGAAGAAGTCCTCTGCGGCCTCTTCGCCACCACCCTCGCCGTCGACCACATCGGCATCGACGACAACTTCTTCGACCTCGGCGGCCACTCCCTGCTCGCCGCCCGGCTGACCGCCCGGGTCCGTGAGGAACTGGGCATCCAGATCGGCCTGCGGGCCCTGTTCGAGACCCCGACCGTGGCCCTGCTGGCCGAACGGATCAACGCCGAGGGCGGCACCGAAGCCTCCGACGGTCTCGGTCAGTTGCTGCCGCTGCGTACCGGAGGCACCCGTCCGCCGCTGTTCGCCGTGCACCCGGGAGGCGGCCTCGGCTGGTGCTACTCCGGGCTGGCCCGCCACCTGGACCGAGACCGGCCGCTGTTCGCACTGCAGGCCCGCGGGCTCGACGGCGAGGGCGAACTGCCGGGCTCCGTACCCGAGATGGCGGCCGACTACCTGCGGCTGATCCGCGAGGTGCAGCCCGTAGGGCCGTACCACCTGCTCGGCTGGTCCTTCGGCGGCACGGTGGCCCACGAGCTGGCCCGCCAGCTCCAGGAGGCGGGCGAGGAGGTGGCGCTGCTGGCGATGCTCGACTCGCACCCGACCGGACGCTTCCGGCACGCCGGGCAGCCCAGCGAGGCGGAGATCCTCTCGCTGGCCCTGGACGGACTCGACCTCGACGAGCTGGGCGCGCTCGCCGCTGATCCGGCGGACGGCGTCGACGGCGAGGACGGCGAGGACGGCGCTGACGTCCTGGGTGACGGACTTCCCACCGCCGACGCCGTGCTGGAGCTGCTGCGGGAGCGCGGCAGCGTTCTGGGCGGGCTGGACCCGGCGGCACTGGGCCGGCTGGTGAAGGTGACCGCCAACAACCTCGCGCTGGCCCGGGGCGAGCAGCCGGGCCGCTACCGGGGCCCCGTGCTCTTCTTCGAGGCCCTGCCGGGCCGGGGCGCCGACGGCACCCCGCTGGCCGAGCTGTGGGCCGAGCACATGGACGGCCCGGTGGAGAACCACCCGCTGGACATCCCGCACAGCCGCTTCACCACCCCGCAGGCCCTGGCGCAGATCGGCCCGGTCCTCGCCGCCCACCTGCGCTGACCGGGTTCACGGGGGGTGGTGCGCCCGACCTGGCGCCGGACGCACCACCCCGCCCCGCCCCCGTCCCGTGCCTCCCCGTCCCGCCGCAGCCTCCGAACGGAGCCGCCCCATGCCCCTGTCCCTCGCCCCGCCCCCCGTGGGCCTGCCATGACCACCTTCGTGCTCGTCTGGGTCGGCCGGCTGGTCACCGCACTCGGATCCAGCATCTCCGGCTTCGCCCTCGGCCTGTGGATCTACCAACAGACCGGCTCCGTCACCCAGTTCGCCACCGGTCTGCTGCTCGGCTTCGCTCCGGGCATGCTGGCCGCCCCGGTCGCCGGGGTCCTGGTGGACCGCTACCGGCGCCGCACCGTGCTGCTCTGCGCGGACGCGGCGGCCATGCTCGCGGCCGTGGCCATGGCCGCCTCCCAGGCGACCGGGCACCTGGCCGTCTGGCAGGTGTACGCGGTCATCATCGTGGAGTCCTGTTGCGCGGCCTTCCAGTGGCCGGCGCTCGCCGCCGCCGTCACGGGCATGGTCGGGCCCGAACAACGCGGCCGGGCCAGCGCGATGACCCAGACCGCCCTGGCCGGGGCCCAGTTGCTCGGTCCGATGCTCGCCGCCGTCCTGCTCGGCGCGGGTGGGCTGCGCGCCGTCCTGCTGGTCGACGTCGTCTCGTTCGGGCTGGGGCTGCTCACCCTGCTGCTCGCCCGTTTCCCCGAGTCGACCGGCCGCCCGGAGCACACCGGCAGCCCCCGGGAACGCCCGGGCTGGCGGGCCGAGCTGACCGAAGGCCGACGGCTGCTCACCGGACAGCCCGGACTGAAACACCTGCTCCGCCTGGTCACCGTCCTCAACGCGGCCGAGGCCACCGCCACGGCCTTGCTGCTGCCCCTGGTCCTGGCCGCCACCCCCGAGGCCGAGCAGAACGCCGCGGTGGCCATGGTCAGCACCGCCGGGGGGCTCGGCCTGGCGATCAGCAGTGTCGCCATGTCCATCTGGTCCACCCCGCGCCGCCCGTTGCCCTGGGTCACCGCGGCCACCGTGCTCAGCGGGGTCGCGGTCCTGCTGGCCGGGTTCTTCCCGCGCCCGGGCCTCCTGGCCGTGGCCGCCTTCACGTTCTTCCTCGGCCTGCCGGTGGTCACCAGCTGCGCCCAAGTGCTCTGGCAGTCCGCGGTGGCCGCCGAGGCCCAGGGCCGGGTCTTCGCCCTGCGCCGCATGTTCACCCAGGGCGGCACCCTGCTCGGCTACCTGCTGGCCGGACCGCTCGCCTCGCAGGTCCTGAGCCCGCTGGTGGACCCCGGCGGGCCGTTCGCCGCCACCGTGGGCCGACTCCTCGGCACGGCCCGCGACCGCGGCAGTGCCCTGCTGCTCTGCTGCACCGGTCTGATCCTGGCTGCCACCGCCGTGGCCGGGCGCCGTCACACCATCACCGCGCTGCCCCCACCGCCCGCCGAGATCCCGTCACCCGTCGAACGGGAGAGCGTGCCGAACGCGGCCGGGCCCCCTGTCACAACGGGCCCCTGAACAGGTACCTGACGAACACCTCGGCCGAACCGTCATCCGGTCGGCGCAACCTGCATACCCTCGAAGGCGATCGACCTGCCCCGATCGGGCCGCGCCGCCCCCTCCACCGATCCGGAGTCAATGTGATCTTCCGCCCCACCGCAGCGTCCGACCTCGGCCGCTTCCTCCCGCTCATCGTCACCGACGCGGCCGGCGGGATGACGGCCGACACGTACACGGCCCGGCTCTCCGCCGGTGAGTACCGCCCCGACTGGACCTGGATCGCCGAAGACGCCTCCGGCGGCTCGCCGCTCGCCCTCGCCGTCTGGTGGGGTGACCCGGACGAGGACCTGCCCGGCGCCCTCGACGGCGTGTTCGTCCACGAATCGGTCCGGTCCGCCGCCGAACGCACCACCGTGGCAGCCGGGTTGCTGGCCGCCGCCCACGCGGCCTACGTCGGGGCAGGCGCGAGCGCCGCGCCCGAGTACCACCTCTCCCTCCCCGGTGACTGGCACGACCGGCCCGACACGGTCGCGGCCGTGGCCTGGCGGCAGGAGGCGGCCCGGCGCGCAGGTCTCCCGGTGACCGTGGAACGGCTGCGCTACGAGTGGACACCACGGACCGGTCTCCCGGAGCCCACCGGGCGTCTGCTCTTCGCCGCCGAGCCCGACGACGAGGTCTTCGTCGGCCTGTTCCGCCGGGTCCTGACGGACAGCCTCGACACGGCCTCCCGGAAGGAGGCCGAGAGCATCGGCCCCGAGGCCCAGGCCCGCGAGGACGTCGCGTTCTACCGCGACACCATGCCGGGGGACCGGTCCTGGTGGCGGGTCGCCCGGACACCCGACGGCGAGCCCGTCGGCTTCGGCCTCCCCTCCCGCAACCACGCCTTCCCCGTGGTCGGATACCTGGGCGTGCTGCCGGAACACCGGGGCTGTGGATACGCGGACGAGATCCTGGCCGAGATCACCCGGATCCTGGTGTCCGAAACCGATCCGGAGAAGGTCCGCGCCGACACCGACCTGACGAACACACCGATGGCCGCGGCCTTCGAACGCGTGGGGTACCGCAACGACGCCCGCCGCCTGGTGTTGTCCGCCCACTGAGTGCGCCGGGCCGGGCCATGGCCACGTGGGCGGGCGGGCGAGATCGTGCGTCTATCCGGCGAATATCCACCCTCGCTTCCATGGGCCCCACGAAGAACCCGTGGAGAGGGACGACCGAACATGAGCACCGAAGAGTTGACCGCCGCTTCGACCGAGGCCGAGGCCCGGGCCGCGTTCCTGTCCCGGGTCGGCGGCCCGGCTCTCGGTGCACGTACGTTGCTGGACCGGGCGGCGGAGCTGCTGCCCGGTGTGGTCGACGCCGCCTCGGACGTCGAAACGGCACTCACCGAGCTCGCGGCCCACGCGGCGATACGCCCGGTATCCGCCGCACCCGCCACAGCCGGGGCCTGGGGCCTCGACCTCGCCACGGGCGCGCTGCGCCGGGTGCCCGTCCCCGCGTCGGGCTCCCCGGTGGGCGTAGCGGCGGGCCTGACCTGGGTGAGCGCCCTCGAATCGGGGCTCGCCCAGCACTGCGAGGCCCTCCTCGCCGGCCGCCTCAGGGCGCCCGGGACCCGTGTGCCCAGGCTGAGCCTGGCAGGGGAGGGCCACGCCGTCCCCGACGCGCTGCTGCGCGCCCTGCGGTCCGAGGACGAGCACGTCGCGCATGACCTGTCCGGTCTGCTCTCCCTGCCCGCCTGCGCCGTCGCGCTCGCCCCGCGCGCGGAACCGGAGCCGGAGCGTGCCCCGGGCCCGGAGCGGGACACGGTCGTCGCCACGGGCGCGACCCTGGCCGAGGCCGCCCGTACTGCCGTGGAGCGCACCCTGTCCCGTCGACGCGCCCGCGCGGCCGGACGCCCCGTCCCGCAGCTGTTCCCCGCCATCGGCCGGGAACAGGAGTCCGATGCTCCCCGGCCGCTCCCCTGCGCCCAGTGGTCCCACCCCCTGGACGCCCTGCACTCCCAGGGCCACAGCCCGGTGGCGGTGCTGCTGGACCACGACGCCGGGGTGAGCGCGGTGCTGCCGTACCTGGTGCGCATCGTGCTGTCGCCGACGTAGCCGCCGGGACGCAAGAGGAAGCGCTGGGTCACCGTGAAGGGCACGTGCTCGTGTCGAACCCCGGGCTACGAACTCAAGTGGGAACGTGTGACCCCACCGGTCTCCGCAACTCCGGACGACCTGCACCTGGACCTGTCCGAAGAGGAGCCCGACGGCTCGTCACCCAGGTCACCACGCCCTCGAGCGTGGAAGGCACAGGGGACGCGGGAGGCTGAGGGGGCCGGGTGGTGCTCGTGGTCGCGAACCAGGCGCAGCTCGGATGCTCATGCATGCCTGAAGGCGTAATCTGGATTTGTCGGCTGCTGGAGACCCGAAGCGTCAGACGAATGCAGTGTACTTGACTGCAATTCAGCACGCGTGAAGTCCGTTGTTTATTGCGTGAAGAGCGTCTATGGCAGTGGCGACGGGGGAGCTGCACCGAAGTTCTGGCTCCAGGGCATGTGGATGCGAGTCGGGCCCTCGGCTGTTCGCCGGACGGACCTTGCTAATTGATGCGTAAAGCAGTCTGTGTTAAATGAAACTGCGCCCGTGGAGGTGCTGAACATGCGACGCTTGCTCACTACTGTGGCCCTAGTGGTCCCTCTCGCCTTTGCAGGAGGCACGGCCGTCGCGGTACCTGAGAGCGCCCCTTCTGCGACCAGTTCGGCGATCGAAGCAGAGTCGAATCATGGGGCGACGACGAAAGCGGCGGACGTCTGCAACTACACCATCCGTCGTCCCACACTCAAGATCGGCTCCTCGGGACGTGCAGTCCAACAAGCCCAGTGCTATCTGAACAGGGCCATGAGCGGCGCAGACCTGGCCGAAGACGGAAATTTCGGCCCGGTCACCAACGCGGCGACGAGGCGGTTCCAGGCTTGCGCCGGCATTACCGTGGACGGACTCATAGGGGCTCAGACATGGTCGTCCCTTGTTTTCTGGGCCAACGGGCCAGATTTCGTTTGCTGATCGCCGGCGTGACGCAATCTGGAACATAAAAGGCACTTCACGAGGGGTCGACGGGCAGGAGCTGGACCAGGCCGACCCAGTTGTCCTCGTCCGCCTTGGTGTGGACGGCGCGGATCCTCCAGCGACCAGCGGGCAGCGGAACCGGCGCCTGTGCGGGCAGCCCCCCGCCGGGATACTCGACGTCCAGTCCGGCACCCGCCTCGGCGGAGTCCATGAGTACGGCCGGGCCGTCCGTCACCCACGAGCCGCACTCCTCCCACCTGGTGGCGGGATCGGAGAGGACGGCCTCGGCCGCGGACATCAGCCCGGCCGCGGAGTCTGCGGCCAGCCAGCGCAGGAAGGTGCGGTGCTCGGTCAGGAAGCAGCTGGTGGCGGGTTCGTCCCCCAGCACCAGCGCCAGCGCACCGTTCTCACCCACCGCGATCGCAGCGGCCAGATCGTCCACCGCGCAGGCCCTGTCGTAGTCGTCCGCAGCGGTCGCGTCTCCTGCGGTCACCCCGCTGTCCGTGCACCCGTGCCATGCGTCCAGCGCCGAGACGGGGACGGCGATCAGTGGGCCGCCGAAAGACTCCACCCAGCCAGGAGAGGCAGGGGGAGCAGCGGCCGCAGCGGAAGACGAAGAACTCATGCCGCCAGTGTGCCCCCGGCCACCGACAACGTATCGGCGCAGGAGCAGGAGCAGGAGCAGGAGCAGGAGCAGGAGCAGGCGCAGGCGCAGGCGTAGGCGCATGTCGGCGAAGGTCAGGGAGGGGGAGGGGAGCGGGTGGCGCAGACCGAGGCGGCCTGTCGCCCAATGCGCCCGCTCCCCTACAGTGCGTGATGCCCGCATCCGCCCGCGACGACGCAGGAGCAGCCCTGTGGCCACCCAAGCACGCCCCGGCCCCCTCCCGAGCCCGTCCCCGGCGGGTCGCCGGGTTCCCGAGCTGGATCCCGCCGCCGTCGGGCAGTGGCAGGCCGGAGGAGGGGAGCTCATCGACCTGTTCGCCCAGGCGCGCGAACGGCTCGGAGGCGTCACCGCGTTCCGGCTCGGTGCGCGCCCGACGGTCCTGGTCACCGCCCCCGAGGCCGTGCAGCACGTGCTCGCGCTCCATCCCGACCGGTACGTGAAGCGCTCGCACCGCGCCCGACTGCTGATCGGCGACGGGGTCCTGGCCGCGACGGGCGAAGCGTGGCAGCGGCAACGGCGGCTGCTGCAGTCCCAGTTCACCGGCCCGGGAATGCGCCGCTACGAGCAGCGGATCACCGAGGCCGCCCGCACCACCGCGGTGCGCTGGGCCGGGTACGCCCGCACCGGACAGGTCCTCGACGTCGGCGACGAGATGCGCCGCTTCGCCCTGGACACCATCTGGCGGGCCCTGACCGGACATCCCCTGGACCCCGCGACGGAGCGTGAACTGGCCGCCGTAACCGCCGTGGTGGCCGCGCTGCCCAGCCTGCCCGCCGACGGCGCCGCCGCCCAAGGGGCGGTCGCCGCCGAGCTGGCCGCCGTCGACGCCGTGGCGAGCCACGCCATCGCCGCCGCCCGCGACGGCGGGGCCGGACCCGAGGGCCCGGGCCTGCTGCACGTCCTGCTCGACGCGGCCGGAACACGCCCCGAGTACACCGACCGGCTGATCCGCGACGAGCTGGTCACCCTGCTGGTCGCCGGTCACGAGACCACCGCCACCACCCTGACCTGGCTCTACCTCTTGTTGGACCAGAACCCGCAGGCACGGGAACAGGCCCTCGCCGCGGGCGTCGAAGGCTCGACCGGGCGACGGCAGGCCGTCCAGGCGCTCGTCCATGAAACGCTGCGCTTCTACCCGTCCGCCTGGATACTGCCGCGCTGCGCGGCGCAGGACGACGTCCTCGCCGGATACGAGGTCGAGGCCGGCACCGACGTGCTGGTCTGCCCGTACCTCACGCACCGGGACCCCGGGCTCTGGGAGAACCCCGGGCGGTTCGAGCCGGGGCGCTTCACCACCCCCGGACGGCGGCCCACCCATCCGGGTAGCTACCTGCCGTTCGGCATCGGGCCCCGGGCCTGTCTCGGCCTGCAGTTCGCCCTCCGGGAGTCGACCGTCCTCCTCGAACACCTGCTGCCCGCCCACACCCCCCGCTTCCACTCCACCCCGGCCAAGGCCGCCTACGGCATCACCGTCCGCCCCGACGGCCCGACGCCCGCCACGCTGGGCTGACGCCGAGCCTGTCGGTACGGGCGGAAGAAAACGCTTGGACCGCGCCGACGCCCTTGCGGGACACTCCGTTTTCTGACGTGACGGTCCGACAAGGCAGGGTTGGTATGGGATCGCCCGAATCGCACGAAAGTTCACGGCGCAGGGGTTCGGTGTTCCTCGCGCTCCGTTACTACACACGGGAGTTGGGCCGACGGCGTTGGCTGACGGCGCCCGCGATGCTGCTCCCGGCGCTGGGCAACATCGGCATCAACTACGTCGCGCCGCTGGTCGTCGCCAAGCTCGTGGGCAGGATCGCGGGGGACACCGGCACCCGCACCGGCATCGGCTGGGCGCTGCCCTATGTCCTCGGTTTCGCCGGAGTCCTGTTGTTCGCGGAGATGCTGTGGCGCATCGGGCTGCACTGCCTGAACCGCCTGGACGCCCTCGGTGTCGAGCACCTGTACGTGATCGGCATGGACGAGCTGTTCGCCAAGGACGCCGCGTTCTTCCACGACAACTTCGCCGGGTCGCTGACCAAGCGGGTCCTGAGCTTCGCCTCACGCTTCGAGGAGTTCGTCGACACGCTGACGTTCTCGGTCGTGGGCAGCCTGGTGCCGCTGGTGTTCGGATCGGTGGTGCTGTGGAGTTACGAACCGCTGCTCGTCGTGGGGCTCCTGGCGATGATCGCCGTCACGGCGCTGTGCACGGCGCCCCTCATCCGTCGCCGCCAGGCGCTCGTCGACCAGCGGGAGGAGGCGATCGCCCGGGTTTCGGGTCACGTCGCCGACAGTCTGATGAACATGGACACGGTCCGGGCGTTCGCCGCCGAGGAGCGCGAGGCCGCCGAGCACCGGTCGCGGGTCGCGGAGTCGCGGCGGCTCATGCTGCGCTCGTGGGACTACGGCAACCTGCGCATCGACACGCTGGTCGCGCCGATGTCCGTGCTGACCAACGGGCTGGGCCTGCTGGTGGCCGTCGCGCTCGCCGGGGGAGGGCACGGCGTGGAGGCGGTCGTGGTCGCCTTCACCTACTACTCCAACGCGACGCGGATCATGTTCGAGTTCAACCAGATCTACCGCCGCCTGGAGAGCTCGATGACGGAGGCGGCGCAGTTCACCGAACTGCTGCTGACGCCGCCGACCGTACTCGACCCGGTGTGCCCGGAGCCGCTGCTGTCCCGGGCCGCCGACGTGCGCTTCGAACGGGTGGACTTCGCCCACTCGGGCGCGGAGCCGCTCTTCGAGGGCCTCGACCTGGCCGTGCCCAGCGGGGCGAAGATCGGTCTGGTCGGCCGGTCCGGCGGGGGCAAGACCACGCTCAGCCGGCTGCTACTGCGGATGACGGACATCGACGGCGGCCGGATCCTGATCGGAGGCCAGGACATCAGCAGGCTGCGCCAGGCCGACCTGCGCAGTCTGATCGCCTACGTGCCGCAGGATCCGGCGATGTTCCACCGCACGCTGCGGGACAACATCGCCTTCGCCCGGCCGGGCGCCACCGACGCCGAGATCCGCCGCGCGGCCGAGGCGGCGCACGTCACGGAGTTCGCCGACGCGCTTCCCGACGGCTTCGAGACCATGGTGGGCGAGCGCGGGGTGAAGCTGTCCGGCGGACAGCGCCAGCGGGTCGCCCTCGCCAGGGCGATCCTGCGCGACGCGCCGATCCTGCTGCTCGACGAGGCGACCAGCGCCCTGGACTCCGAGAGCGAGGTCCTCGTCCAGGAGGCGCTGTGGCGGCTCATGGAGGGGCGGACCGCGCTCGTGGTGGCGCACCGGCTGAGCACGGTCGCCACCATGGACCGGCTCGTCGTCCTCGACCGCGGACGGATCGTCGAACAGGGCACGCACCAGGAGCTGCTCGCCGCGGAGGGGGCCTACGCGAAGCTGTGGCAGCACCAGTCGGGCGGCTTCCTGGACGACACCCCCGCGGGGGCGGACCTGCACTGACCTCGGCCCGGCGGTCTTTCCCCGCCGGGCCCCGCCCCGCCGGGCTCGGCCGTACCGGGCTCAGCCGTCCGTCGGGTGGACCACCTCCACGCCCTGCGCCCGCAGTTCCTCCACCACCGGCGAGTCCTCCGGTGCGTCGGTGACGATGAGCGCGATCTGCTCCATCGTGCAGATGCGGCCCAGCGCCGCACGGCCGAGCTTGTCGGCGGTCGCGACCAGGATCACCCGCTGCGCGGCCGCCACGGCGGCTCGCTTCACCTGTACGTCGTCCAGGTTGTACGCGGTGGCGCCCTGGACCGGGTCGACGCCGCAGCAGCCCAGGATGAAGGTGTCGAAGCACAGGTCCTGGAACGTCTGGAGCGGTGTGCTGCCGTAGAAGGAAAGCTCTTCGGGGCGCACCTGGCCGCCGGGCAGCACGAGCTGGATGCCCGGATGCCCGGAGAGCGTGAAGGCGGCGTGCAGGGACAGCGGGGTGACGGTGAGCTTCCGGCCGGCCATCGCCTGGGCGACGGCCACGGCGGTGGTTCCGGTGTCCAGGGCGACGGTCTCGCCGTCGGTGAGCAGCTTCACCACCGTGGCCGCGAGGCGCTCCTTGGCCTGCGCGCCGGACATGGCGCGGATCGCGTAGGGCGGCTCGGCCCCGCCCGGCAGGTTGCTCACCGCGCCGCCCCGCACCCGGCGCAGGGCCCCGCGGGACTCCAGTACCTCCAGGTCGCGGCGGATGGTCATCTCCGACGCACCCGTGGCCGCGGCCAGTTCCGCGACGGTCGCGCGGTTCTCCTTCATGAGCAGCGCGACCACGAACCTGTGTCTCTCCATCACGTTCATGTGTCTGCTTTTAGCACAGGGAGGGAGCTGCCGGGGGCGTCGGTGCACAGCGGATCTGTGGTATCGAACATCAAAACTGAGTAAAGTGCGCCGTTGTGTGTGATCTGATGGCTCTAATGAACATCGGCGATGTTCATTCGATCAAGCAACGATGAGGAGAGCGATGTCCGCCACCCCTGAGGCCGACCCGTCCGAGAAGGCCGCACCGCTGCTCAGTACCGTCGCGATCATCGCTTCGTGCGCCGCCTTCGTGGTGATCGGCGCCCTGCAGGCCCTGTACGGTCCCGCGATCCCGGCACTGCGGGACGAGTTCGGCATCAGCCCCGCCGTGGCCGGGCTCAGCCTCAGCGCCCACTTCGTCGGCGCGCTGCTGGGTGTGCTGATCTACCACGTGCTGCGGGGGCGGCTGAGCAACCGCACGCTGCTCGGCGGCTCCTACGCGCTCATGGCGGCGGGCGCGGCGGTCTTCGCGTTCTCGCCGAGCTGGATCCTGGCGCTGGCCGGCACCCTGGTCATCGGGCTGGGCTTCGGCGGCATCGACTACGGCCTCAATCAGCTCTTCGCCGTCGGGTTCGGCCGTCGCAGCACCGCGATGCTGAACCTGCTCAACGGCCACTTCGGGGTGGGCGCGATCGCCGGTCCCGCCCTCGTCGGCTGGCTCGGAGCGGAGAGCTATCCGGAGATCTTCGTCGGCATCGGCGTCGTCTGCCTGCTCATCCTGCTCACCCTCGGCGGCGTGGCCGCCCGGGAGCCGGAGCCCGCCGGAGGGGAGGCCGGCCGGGCGGGCGGGGCGCGCGTCCTGCCGGTCATCGCCGCGTTCGTCGGCGTCTACGTCCTGCACGTGGCCATCGAGACGGGCGTCGGCGGCTGGGAGCCCACCCACCTGGAGGCCGTCGGCTACGGCGCCGCCACCGCCGCCACCGCGACCTCCGCCTACTGGGCGGCGATGACCATCGGCCGGTTCGTCATCGTCCCCCTGAGCCTGCGCTGGTCCGCGCCGTCCATCCTGACCGTGTGCTGCGCGGGCATGGCCGGCTTCCTGCTCCTCGCGACCGTCCCGGCCCTCGCGCCGTACGCCTACTTCGGCGTCGGCCTGATGATCGCGCCCATCTTCCCCACCTGCCTGCCCTGGCTGAACCGGGCCGTGCCGAGCGTCGCCGCGGCCGGGGCGTACGTGATCGCCGCCTCGATGATCGGCGGCGTGGCCTTCCCGCCGCTGCTGGGCGGGGTGATCGACACTATGGACGTGCGGGCGGCGCCGCTGGTGCTGTTCGCGCTCGCCGCCGTCTGCGCCGTCCTCAGCGTGTGGCTGCGCAAGAACGCCCCCGACCCGGAAGCCGACCCGGAAGCCGACCCGGAAGCCGACCTCGACTCGGCCCCCGACCCCGAGGCCGCCCCGGAGACCGGCTCGCGCTCCGCGGCCCGCCCGGACACCGTCCCGACCCGAGGAGCCCAAGGATGACAGCCGTGAAAGCCGTCCTCTTCGACATGTTCGGCGTCATCGCACGCCTTCAGTCACCCGCCTCCCAGGCCGTGCTGGAGCGCACGGCCGGCGTGGAACGCGAGCGGTTCTGGGCGGCGTACTGGTCGCGGCGCACCCCGTACGACCGCGGGGACGTGACCGGTCCCGCCTACTGGAAAGGCGTCTGCGACGACCTGGACATCCCGCTCGACGAGCGCCTGACCGCCGAGCTGATCGCGGCCGACGTGGCGAGCTGGAGCGAGGTCGACCAGGACTGCGTGGACCTGATCCGCACCCTCGCCGACCGGGGCCTCACGCTCGGCCTGCTGTCCAACATCCCCGAGGAACTGGCCGACCGGTACGAGACATGCGAGCCGTGGCTGAACCTGTTCGCGGTCGTCGGGTTCTCCTGTCGCATCGGCAGCGCCAAACCGGAGCCCGCCGCCTACGCGTGGTGTGTACATGAACTGACGCTGCCCGCCGGGGAGATCCTCTTCGTGGATGACCGCGTGGACAACGTCGCGGCGGCCCGTGAACTGGGCTTGCAGGGGCATGTCTTCAGCTCCACCGGGGCCCTCGCCGCGCTATTTCCTGGCTGAAATTCCCGGTACGCGAAGTGACTTACATGTCCCAAATTGGCACTTGCCGCCGTCACTTGAGATGTGATCGTATGAATGAGCAGGCGCCGATGCCCGATCTGAACGGGTAAACAATCCGGGCCGCCGCCACCGATGAATCAACCACGGTGCGGCGGCCGCCAGTTCCCTGCCTTTTGGATGAATCATGCATTGCTCTCACAGTCTTGACGTATTTCCCTTACCTGCGTGAGAAGGAAAAATGGCCAGCACCGTTGTCACCGATCACCTTTACTACCCCGTCAGCGAACGCAAGATGGAGCGGGGTGAGGGCGTCTACCTGTACGACGAGGACGGAAGGCGCTACCTCGACTGCGCGTCGGCGACGTTCAACCTGAGCCTCGGCTACTCCCACCCGGCCGTCATCGCGGCCATGAAGGAGCAGCTCGACAAGGTGGTCCACCTGACCTCCTCCTACCAGAGCGACCCGGTCAACGGGCTCGTCCAGCGGCTCGTGGAGACCTCACCGGCCGGACTGACGAAGGTGCACCCCAAGGTGTCGGGCGGCTCGGCCGCCAATGAAGGGGCCATCAAGATGGCCCAGCTCGCCACGGGCAAGTCCGATGTCATCACCCTGTTCCGCAGCCATGTCGGCCAGACGATGATGATGACCTCGATGTCCGGCAACTCATTCCGCCGCGAACCGTTCCCCAACCTCTTCCCGGGCAGCCTGCAAGTGCCCGACCCCTACTGCTTCCGCTGCTTCTACGGGCAGCAGAAGGACACGTGCGGAATGATGTGCGTGGACCGGCTGGAGGATTTCGTCGACTACGCCAGCAGTGGCCGGGTCGCCGCCGTCCTGATCGAGCCGATATCCGGGAACGGCGGCAACATCGTCCCGCCGGACGGCTACATGCAAAAACTCCGGGCATTCTGCGACGAGCAGGGAATCGCCCTGATCTTCGACGAGATCCAGACCGGGATCGGCCGTACCGGCCACATGTTCGCGGCCCAGTACTTCGATGTCGAGCCGGACGCGATCACCACCGCCAAGGGCCTCGGCGGATCGGGCGCGCAAGTGGCCGCCATCCTCACCAACGAGCGGCTCGCCGGACTGCCCGCGAACCACCACTCCTTCACCTACGGTTCCAACCTGCTCGCGGCCGCCGCCGCGAACGTCACGCTGGACATCGTGCGCCGGCCGGAATTCCTCGCGAACGTGACGAGGACCGGCGACCACATCATGGAACGCCTCCGCGACATGCAACGCCGCTACCCGGCCATCGTGGACGTCCGCGGCGTCGGCCTCATGATCGGTTTCGAGATCGCCGAACTCGACGGCAAGCCCGCCGTCAAGCTGACCAACCACCTCGCCGACAAGGCCATGGAACACGGGCTGATCCTGCGCACCTCGCGCTACGGCTACGGCAACGTCCTCAAGATCCGCCCGCCGCTGATCCTCACGATGGAGCAGGCCGACGAGATCTGCGACAAGCTGGAGAACCTCTTCCTCGCGGAGCTGACCCGATGAAAGAGCTGAAGAAGCTGCTGACGGAACTCGGCGAGCACGTCCGCACCGAACTCCTCGCCTACGCGGACCGCGGCCTCGCCCGCCAGGTCCACGGCGACTCGCCCGGCGGCGACGCCCAGTTCGACGTGGACGAGGTGGCCGAGCGGGCCGTGATCGACCACCTGCGCGCACACGCCGGGATCCCCCTCGCCCTCTACACCGAGGACGGTTCGTACGTCGAGCTCGCGCCCGACCCGCAGGTGCTCCTCGTCGTCGACCCGATCGACGGCACCCGCCCGACCTCGGCCGGGCTGGAGATGGGCATGGTGTCCATCGCCGCCGCCCCCTACCGAGACGGGGCGCCCACCCTCGCCGACGTCACCGCCGCCCTGCTGGTGGAGATCAAGAGCGGCGCGTGGATCTACGGGGACGATCAGGAAGGCCTCTCCAGCGGCGGCTTCCACACCCCCGTGCCGCGCCTGAGCCGCAACACCGACCTGGCCACCATGTTCTGGTCGATCGAGTTCAACGGCCACCCGATGCGACTGATGACCGAGGCCTACGCCCACCTGGTCGACCGGTCGGCCAACACCGGCGGCATCTTCGTCTTCAACAGCAGCACCTTCTCCATCTCGCGCATCATCACCGGCCAGCTCGACGCCTTCGTCGACATCGGCAACCGGGTCCTGCGCGACCACCCGCAGACGGAGGACGAGTTCCGGCGCGTGGGCCGCGGCTCGATCCTGCACCTCTTCCCCTACGACATCGCGGCCGCCGTCTACCTCGCCCGCCTCGCCGGCGTGGTGATCACCGACGCCTACGGCGACGACCTGGGCCCCACCTCACTCGTGGACCTCGGCCCCATGAACCAGAAGTCGTGCATCGCCGCCTCCACCCCCGAACTCCACAAGCAGCTGCTCGACGCCGTCCACTGGGACCTCGGCGGCACCACCACCCCGGCGACAAGGAAGACATCATGAAGGCGCTGACGCTGGGCCCCGACCGCACGCTCGCCCTGGTCGACCACCCGAAGCCGCAGGCCGCCCGCGCCGACGACGTCGTCATCCGCGTCGCACAGAGCGGCATCTGCGGCACCGACCGCAGCGTGCTCGTGGGCAAGTTCCCCGCCGAGACCGGTGTGGTGATGGGGCACGAAGCCGTCGGGACCGTCGACTCCGTCGGGCAGGGCGTCACCCGCTTCGCCGTGGGCGACCGGGTCATCGTCAACCCCACCCTGTACTGCGGCAACTGCCCCACCTGCCTCGAAGGCCACTTGAACTTCTGCGGCCACAAGACGGGCACCGAGGTCGGCCTGGACTACGACGGCTCCTTCGCGGAGTTCATCCGGCTCCCCGAACTCTTCTGCCACGCCGTACCCGACGGCATGAGCTTCGACCGCGCCGTCGTCGTCGAGCCGCTCGCCTGTGCCCTGAACAACCTCGAAGCCGGACGGCTCGTCGCGGGTGAGACGGCGATCGTCGTCGGCGGCGGACCCATGGGCGTGGTCACCGCCATGGCCGCCCAGCTGTACGGAGCCCGGGTGATGCTCGTGGAACCCGACCCGGTGCGCCGACAGCTCGACCACGAGGTGTTCGAGGCCCCCGAGTTCGGCGGCCGCGTCACCGTCCACACCCCGGCCGACGGCGAACTCGCGGCGCGCGGCGACCTGGTCGTCGACTCCGTCGGCAGCCTCCTGGAGCAGAGCATCGGTTACGCCGCGCTGCGCGGCCGGGTCGTCATCATGGGCTTCAACAGCAACGCCTCCGCCACGGTGCGCCCGCTGAGTCTGCTCCAGCGCGGGCTGCAGATCATCGGCGCGGGCGACTACAACAGCCAGATCTTCCCCAAGGCCATCGAGCTCGCCCGGACCCTGCCGCTGGAGCGTGTGGTCACCCACCGCTTCCCGCTCGCGGAGCACGAAGAGGCGTTCAAGGCCCTCGCCGCCGTCCCCGGCTCCCGGTACACCGCGCTGAAGGTCGTCCTCGTACCCCCGCACTCCGAGGCGGCGGCATGACCCGCATCAACGAGGCCCTGGTCCCGGGCGCAGGCCGCCCCGTCGTCGTCGGCGAGTACCCGTACTACCGGGCCGACCCCGCCAACTGGGAGGCGAACCTGCGGGCGTTGCGCGGACTCGGCGTCGACGTCGTGTCCTGCTACCTGCCGTGGCGGTTCCACGAGACCGGTGAGGGTACGGAGCGGACCTTCGACTTCACCGGCCGGACCGACCCACAGCGCGACGTGGCGGGATTCCTGGAGCTGGCCGCCCAGGCGGACTTGGCCGTACTCCTCAAACCCGGCCCCTTCATCCACGCCGAGGTCCAGCTCGGCGGGCTGCCCGACCGGCTCTGCGGGCCCGCGTACACCCCGTACCGCGGCCTGGACGGCACGGTGCTCACCTCCCAGGACAAGCCGCTGCCCAGCCTGCTGGACCCGGCGGTCGCGGCCGAGGCCGAGACCTGGCTGCGCGCCGTCGCCGACGAGGTCGTGGCCAAGGCCGCGGCGCCCCACGGACCGGTGGTCGCGCTCCAGCTCGGCAACGAGGGCATGGCCGGCGAGGCGAGCCTGCGCGTCGACGCCCAGGACGCCTCACCGGCCGCCCGCGAGGCCTTCGCGCACTGGCTCACCGAGCGCGGCCTGACCGACGAGGCCGCACTGGCCGCCCAGGACCTCGACCGGTGGAGCGGCACCCTGCGGGTCCAGTGGTCCCAGTGGTGCGGCCACGCCATCGTGGGCCTGTGGGACCGGATATCCGACCTCTTCCCGGCCGGCCCCGCCCGGCTGGCCAACGTACCGCTGGCGAGCACCGCGGCACCGGGAGCCCTCGACGCGTGGGCCGCCCGGCAGCGCGCGGTCAAGGGCTCCCGGCACCTGGCCGGCCACACCGAGTGGGTCGGAAACCCGGCCCGCGACACCGCGGCCTTCTCCTCCCACCTGACCGGGATCATGCTCGGCGGTACCGATGTGGTCGAGGCCAACTGGGGTTTCACCTGGACCGACGAGACCTACGCCCAGCCGTGCACGCCGGTGTTCAACGCGCTGCTGGCGCTGCTGCTGGGCTCCACCACGGTCAGCGTCTACACCGCCTGCGCCGCGGGCAGCTGGGGCGGCCTCGTGGACATGGACCCCGTGGGACTGCGCGCCGAAGGCGTCGACCCCGCCCTGCACGCGCCCCCGTACTGCCCGGGAGCCCCGCTCACCGAGGCCGGCGCTCACACCGCGAACGCCGAAGGGCTGCGGCTGCTGGCCGCGTTCCTCGACCGCTTCGGCGGCCTGCTCCTCGACAGCGAGCCGGAACGCGACGCGCTGGTCCTCCTCGACCGGGCCCTGCCCGAGTCCGGTGCCTGGCAGCGCGCCGGCCGGACCGCGCTCGGGGAACTCGCCGACGCCGTACAGGAGCAGCTGCGCGAGCGCGGCAGGCTGATCGGCCTGGGATGGCTCGACGAGCACCCCCGGCAGAGCGGCGACGGCCAGGGGATCCCCGTCGGGATCCTGCGCGCCGGAGCGCCGCACGGTGGAGCGCCGGACGACCCCGGGGCGCCGGACGACCCCCGGGCGCCGGGCGAGCTGAGGCTCGCCCCGGACGTCCCGGCCGACGGTGCGGTGGCCGCCTTCGTGGCCGCGCTGCCCTCGGCGGGCGCACCGCGCCGCACGTCCGAGCACCGGCGGGCGCTCGTACTCGCCCGGACCGGCCCGGGCGGCGTACGGATCACGGGCGCCTTCAACCCGACCGACGGCGACGACCGGATCACCGGCCCCGACGGCGGGTGGGAGCTGCACCTCCCGGCGGGCTCCGCCGCCGTCGTCGTCACCCGCGGTGACGCCCTGTTGGGCTGGCTGGCCACCCCGGCCCCGCCGTCCACCGCACCCGTCGCCCTCACCCGGGCCGGCGAGCAGGCCGACGCAACGCGCGTCGCGGCCTCCTGAGAACGCGGGCGGCGGGACAGCGCACCTGACAGCGCGCCTCCCGCCGCCCGCCCCTTGCCCCCTCCCTTCCACGGCCTCTCCCGCCGTGTGAAGGGAATTTGGCGGACGTATGGAGAAGTTTTGGAGGCCCTCTCCAGGATGGGAGCACAGCCCCCGATCCTGCGAAGGAGGTGCACAGATGAAGAAGATCCAGATCCGTAAGGCCGGCCCCGTCCGCCTCACGTCTTCCGCTTGTCAGGTCTACCCGAACCCCGCCTGACCTCGCGTCAGGTGAGTCCGGCATCGGGCCCCGGCCGCGGCCGGGGCCCGATGCCACCCGGGAGAACAGGCAGAGAGGGAGCAGCGCCATGGCGGACCGAGATCTCCGCAGTTCCGACGACGCGCCGCTGGCGCTCCACCCGCTGGTCTACCTGGAGGACGGCGGCGAGGTCACCATCGGCCGTCAGGACACCGACTCCTACGCGATCTTCCCGCCGGACGGCGCCGAGCTGGTACGCCGCCTGCAGGAGGGGGCCACACCCGCGCAGGCCGCCGACTGGTACGAGGCCGAGTACGGAGAACGCGCCGACGTCGCGGACGTCGTCGAGGCCCTGTACGAACTCGGCTTCGTCCGTGCGGCGGACGAGGAACCGGCCGCGCCGGAGCCGGTGCGCTGGCAGCGGCTCGGACGGGCCCTGTTCTCGCCGGCCGCCTGGATCTGCTACGGCGCGATCACCGCCTGGGCGGTGCTGCGCATGCTGCTGGAGCCCGATCTCGTACCGACCGCGCGGGACCTGCTGTTCAGCGACTACTACGCGGTGATCAACGGGGTCCTGCTGATCGTCGCCGTCCCGCTGATCGCCGTCCACGAGCTGTTCCACGCACTGGCCGGACGCCGCCTCGGCATCCGCTCCCGGACCCGGATGTCGTACCGCTTCTACTTCCTCGTGGTCGAGACCTCACTGGACGGCCTGGTCGCGGTGGAGCGCCGCAAGCGCTACCTGCCGATCCTGGCCGGGATGGTCGCCGACGTCGTCCTGATCAGCCTGCTGATCACAGTGGCCGACGCCATGGGACCGGGCGGCGGGGACGCGCTCGTCGGCCGGGTGTGCCTGGCCGTGGCGTTCGCCGCGGTCATCCGGCTGCTCTGGCAGTTCTTCCTCTATCTGCGCACCGACGTCTACGTGCTGATCACCACCGCGCTCGGCTGCGTGGACCTGCACACCACCTCCGTGCGCATGCTCCGCAACCGGTTCAACCGGCTCGTCGGACGGACCCACCTGCTGGTGGACGAGGGCACGTGGCACCCCGTGGACCGGCGGGCGGCGCGCTGGTACTCCTGGCTGATCCTCGTCGGGTACACGATCAGCCTGAGCACGTTCCTGCTGGGGCTCGGCCCGGTCTTCCTGCAGATGATCACCGCCTCCCTCGACCGCTTCGGTGCGGGCCACCGAGCGGACTGGGTCCTCCTGCTCGACTCCTCGGTCTTCCTGCTGCTGACCTTCGCCCAGGTGGGCCTCGCCCTCTGGATCGCCGTCAGGGAGCGCCTGCGCAGCCGGCGGTCCCGGCTCGACCACGTCATCGCCTGAGGGAACGCCCGGACGGGGTTCCCGACGGCCACTTCTGTGAAAGGCAGGCCCATGAGCGGCCACTACTGGATCTCCGCTCCGCAGCGCGCGGAGCGCGACCGGCTGCGGGCCGGCCTCGAACTGCCTCCCCTCCTCGCGTCCGTGGACGCGCACCGGCGGCTGCGCGGCCCGTACACCGCCGCCGGCACCCTGCTCCGGGCCGTCGCCCCCGAAGCGCTCCGCCGCCGGCCCGCCCTCGCCGACCGCCACTACATCGAACTCCAGGAGAGCACCCCGGAGCTGAAGCCCCTGGTACCGGCGATCACCCGCGCCCTGGAACAGCAGTCGGCGGCCCCGGGCGAGGTCAGCCGGTATCCGGCGCGGCTGCACTCGCTGCGCGTCTCGCACGGCCTGGTCGACTTCCTCCTCACCGCGCTGGCCGACGCCGGCGACGGGCCGCGGACCCTGGTCGTGGAGAACGTCCAGCACGCGGATGCCACCGACCAGGAGTTCCTGGCGGCCGCAGTGCGAAGGATCCCCGCCGGGCTGCTCACCATCGTGGTGTGCACCGACGCCGGGGAACTGGCCGATCCGCCGGGCACGCTGTCCGTTTCGCTGCCCGCCGCGCTCGGCGCGTACACGACCAGGATCACGGGCTCGGCCCCTGCCCCCGTCCCCGACGAGGTGTCCGCCGGTCCCGCCGCGGCTCAGCGGTACGTGGACGCCGACGGCGCCGACGACGATCCCGCGCTGCTGCGCGCGTACGAGCGGCTGGCCCCCGCCGAGCGGGCCCCCCTGCACGACCGGCGGGCCGCGGACCTGACGGAGCGGGCGGAAGCGGGCGAGTCCTCGCTCCGGCTCGGGGCCCTGCCGTACCACCTCATGCGCGGCGGCGACCCGGGCGGCGCGGGACTGGACGCCCTGCGGTGGGCCCTGGACCGGTGCAAGTACCTGGGCTTCTACCACGCGGCCGCGGAACTGGGCGAGGCGGGCCGACTGGCCGTGGACCCGGCGGAACGCCCCGACCTGTGGTGGATCTTCATCCGGGAGACCGGGGTGTGCCTGGCGGCCGCCGGCCGCCCCGACGAGTCGGCGGTCCTCCAGGAGGAGGCGCGGACCGCCACCATCGACCCCGCGCACCACATGAAGCTCGCCTACGAGATCGGGATGCTCTACGCCCGCCACTACCCCGAGGAACGCCGCGACGAGCGCAAGGCCCGCGCCTGGGTCAACCAGGCCATCGCCATCGCGGACCTGCTTCCGGACCCGAAGGAGCGCGCTTTCTACTCGGTGTTCAACCGCAACGGCCTCGCCCTGGTGGAGGTCCGGGCCAAGCGGCCCGACGAGGCGCTCCGGCTGCTCGACGAGGGCATGGAACGGCTGGACCGGGAACTGGGCCTCGGCGAGCGCACCTGGCACCGCGTCGGGCTGCGCTACAACCGGGCCCAGGTCAACGGCATGAGCGGCCGGCTGGAGGCGGCCCTGGAGGACTACGCCGAGATCATGGACGCGGACAACGACTTCGCCGACCACTACTTCAACCGGGGCAACATCCTGCGCAAACTGGGCCGCACCGAAGAGGCCATCGCAGACTACGAGACGGCGCTCGGCCTCGAACCGCCCTTCCCCGAGGCGTACTACAACCGGGGCGACGCCCGGATGGAACTGGGCGACGCCCAGGGCGCGCTCGCCGACTTCGACCGCACCCTGGAGCTCGACCCCGGGCACGTCGAGGCGCTGCTCGGACGCGCCGGGGTGCTGGACGACCTCGGTGAGACGAAGGCGGCGCTGGGGAGCGCGGCCGCCGGACTCGTGCTGGCCCCCGAGCACCCGCATCTGCTGTGCCTGCAAGGGCGCCTGCTGGCCGAGGACGGGCGGCCAGCGGAAGCGGTCCGCGCCGTCGAGGCCGCGTTGCGCAGCGATCCCGAGCTCGCCGAGGCCTGGGCCGTCAGGGCCGAACTCGCCTACTCCGCGGGCGACCTGGCCGCGGCCGCGGCGGACTTCGACCGCGCGGTGGAGCTCGCCGACCGTCCCGAGTTCCGCTTCAACCGGGCCGTGGTCCACGAGGCGGCGGGCCGTTTCACCGAGGCGGCGGCGGACTTCGACGCGGTGTTCGCCGCCACCGAGGACCCCGACGCGCTCAGCCACCGGGACTCCTGCCTGCTCGCGGCCGGGTAGGGACGATGAGCCTGCGGCAGGGCCGGGCCCCGCAGGGCCGGAGCGAGACGGCGGGGCTGTTCACCGAGGCGATGTCACGCCTGGTGTCCGGGGTCGCCGTGGTGTCCGCACGGCGGGCCGACGGTCGGCCGTGCGGACTGCTGGTGTCCTCGGTCTGCTCGTACAGCGTGCGGCCGCCCTCCGTGCTGGTGGCGCTGGCCCGCAGCTCGCGGACCTGCCGCGAGCTGGACCCGCGCCCGGGTACGGCCTTCGGGGTCCACCTGCTCGGCGCCGGGGACACCGACCTCGCCGCGGTGTTCGCCGGCGGCGCGGAGGACAAGTTCACCGGTGTGCGGTGGAGCTGGGACGACCGGGTGCCCCGGCTGCTCGGCGTGCCCGTGTACCTGAACTGCCGGGCCGGGGCGGTGTTCACCCACGGCGACCACGTGATCCTCGTGGGCGAGGTCGGGGAGTGCGTCCTGAACGAGGGCGAGCCGCTGGTGTACTTCCGGCGGAGGCTCGACTGGCGGCTGGGCTGACGCAGCCCCTACCCGCGGCGGCACCGCTCGTGGCCGGCGTTCGCGGGCCGCCCGCCGCCCAGCAGCGTGCGCTGCGCCGCCTGGAGCGCGGGACCGGGCTCGATGCCCATGTTCTCCACGACCGCGCGCCGCGCGCGGGTGTACGCGTCCAGCGCCCCGGCGCGGCGCCCGGTGTCGGCCAGGGCGAGCATCAACTGCTCGCGGAACGCCTCGCGCAGCGGATGGCGGGCGCAGAGCTCCTCCAGCTCGCCGACCACCTCGCGGGCGCGGCCCTGACAGGTGTCCGCACCGATCCGGTCATGTATGAGTGCCAGCCGTTCCTCCTCCAGCCGGACACCGTAGTGCGCGGGCAGTCCCGCCTGGCCCAGGTCCCCCAGCGGGGACCCGCGCCACATGGCCAGCGCGTCGCGGAACGCCTCGCCCGCACCGCGGCAGTCCCCGGAGGCCAGCAGGCCGCGGCCGAGTGCGGCCGCCTTGCGGAAGCCGTCGAGGTCCAGTTCTCCCGGACCCACGCGCAGCATGTACCCGGAACCGGCCGTGCGCAGCAGGGGGTGCTGCCGGGGGTCCCGGCCGCCCTGGCTGTGCCCGGGGTCCAGGGTCCGGCGCAGCCCCGACACGTACATCTGCAGGGTGGCCACCGCGGATCTGGGCGGGCGGCCGTCCCAGAGTTCGTCGATCAGGGTGTCCACGGAGAAGGTCTTGTTCGCGTGCAGCAGCAGGAGGGCGAGCAGGGCCCGGCGCTTGAGCGCCGTGGGCGTGCACGGGCGGCCCGCGAGGTGCACCTCGACCGGGCCCAGGATCAGGTACCTGGGGCGGTCCGCGTCAGGAGCGTGCCGAACACCGTAGGCCGTCATGGATCTCGCCCGTTTGGCTAACACCGAGTGCCACCCCAAGTCGTGTCGGCGCCGCGGGGCGCCAGTGCTGTCGGTCGACGTGCGAGCCGGAGTCCCCCCGGGTACGCACGTCATGGATACGGGTCATCGGACCGCGTGTCACCAGCCGGAACAGGCCAATCGGGGTCAGACAGGCAGAATCCGGCCGCCACGCGACGGCTCCCGAACGCGGTGCGTCCGGGAGCCCGGCCGGCCCCCGCCACCGCCCCCGTCCCACGTGTCCCACATCGCACGCGGAGGAGGCGTATCCCCGTGGCTTCTGGGAAGGTGCAGGAACAGGACGGAAGGGTGATGCCGGATGATTCCGGGAGCGGACAACGAACGCTTCACCGTCGCGGTGCAGACCGTGGACGGAGCCGTCGTCCTTGAGCTGGCGGGGGAGCTGGATCACGACACGGCGCAGCCCCTGCGCGATGCCCTCGACGCAGCGGTCACCCAGGGTGGCCGACTGGTGGTGGACCTGTCGGGGCTGGGATTCTGCGATTCCACCGGGCTGAACGTGCTGCTGCACAGCCGGCTCTCGGCCCAGGAGGCCGGCGGCAGCCTGGAACTGACCGGGCTGCGCGGGTCGGTCGCCCGGATGTTCCACATCACCGGCGCGGACGGGGTCTTCCCCGTGCACGCCGATGTCGCGGAAGCGCTGGGCGGGGCGAGCGGCCCGCCCCGCTAGCCTGGCGGAGCCGGCTGCGCGGGCACACGGCCGCGCGCAGTGCGGATGCGCCCCTCGACGCGTTTTGGGACGCGCCACGTCACGTCGACACGGAGGAGTCTGACCGTCATGGAAGAGCGGGGGTCACCCGACCGGACCTGGTACCTGGTACTGGACGGGGCCACCGATGTCGTGACGCGCAGCCGTGAATTCGCGCGCCGGGCGCTGGCCGCATGGCACTGGCTCCCGGCCGCCACACCGGAGGGGCGGGACACGGCCGATGACGTACTGCTGCTGGTGTCCGAGGTGGTGGCCAACGCCTGCCTGCACGGCGGCGGGCCGAGCACGCTGCTGCTGGACTGCGACGACGAGCGGCTGCGGATCGAGGTGACCGACGGGAACCCGGCGCCGCCGGTCCCCTCGCCGGCGCGCTCACCCTCGCAGGCGGGCCGGCCCGGCGGGCACGGGCTGCTGATCGTGGACCGCCTGGCGCGCAGCTGGGGTTTCCAGCCCGAGCAGGACGGCAAATGCGTCTGGCTCGAAGTGGCCGCCCCGGCGGCGGTCAGGGACCCGGTCAGGAACGCGGTCCGGGATCCAGAGCCGCGATGACCTCGTCGGTCGCGCTGACCTTGCCGATGCGCGGGAAGATCTTGCCGAAGCTGTGCGCGTGGGAGTCGGAGTCCGTGTCGGCGGTGGCGTCCTCGACGACGACCAGGTCGTAGCTCAGCTCCCAGGCCGTCCGCGCGGTGGATTCGACGCCGACGCTGGTGGAGATGCCCGCCAGAACGATGTGGTGGATGCCGCGCCGGCGCAGCTGGAGGTCCAGCTCGGTACCGGTGAAGGCGCCCCAGTGGCGCTTGGTGACGACCACGTCGGCGAGGGCGGCGAGGTCGGCCGGGATCTCGGAGAACGCGGCGGGCGGGGCCGCGGCCGGGCCCGGGCGGTCCACGTTGGCGGTGGGCAGGTCGCCGCCGTCGGGGGACCAGGCCACCTTGACGAGGACCACGGGCAGCTTGCGGGCGCGGAACGCCTCGGCGAGCGCGATCCCCTTCTTGAGGATCTCGGTGGCGGGCCGGGTGATGGGAAGGTCCAGGATGCCCCTCTGCAGGTCGATGAGGACCAGGGCGGTGTCCTCGCCGAGAGCGAGGCGGGTCGGGTCAGCAGCCATTTCCCGACATTATTGGACATTCAGCCAAGGCTGCAAGGCTCTAGAATGGGAACATGAGTGCGAATATCGAAGGGTCCCGGCCTGCCCTGACCCCGGCGCTGACCGGTGCGGAGCTGGCCCGCTGGTACTGGACGCTGGCCGAGCTGAGCGCGCTGGCGCGCGAGATGGGCCTGTCGGCCGGGGGCGGGAAGGTCGCCGTCACGGCCCGGCTGGCCGCCGCGCTCGACGGCATGCCGCCCGCACCCGCTCCGTCCCCGGCCCCCACCGCCCGCAGGGGCGGCCGTCAGCTCGCCGCCCCCGTCGACGGCGCGACCGTGATCCCGCCGGGGCAGCGGTCCAGCCAGGTGCTCCGGGAGTTCTTCGTCCGGGAGATCGGACCCGCATTCCACTTCGACGCCTTCATGCGGGAGTACGTGGCCCAGGGCACGGGCCGCACCCTCGCCGAGGCCGTCGCCCACTGGCACGCCACCCGCGCACAGGCGGCGCAGCCGCAGGAGGTCGCCGCCCAGTTCGAGTTCAACCGGTTCCTGCGCGACTGGCACGCCCGCCACCCCGACGGCGCCCGCGCCGAAGCCCTGGCCGCCTGGCGGGCCCACCGGGCCCGCCCCCGCGACTGACCTCACTCCTCCGTCAGAACAGCGAAGGCCGCCGAGATCGGGACTTGCTGCTGACGTGGTGGTGCCTCGTGTGGGCACCACCACGCTGCGTGGTGTGTCACGTGGTGGATCAGTCGGTGCCGTAGTAGCCGAAGTCGTCGATGATCAGGTCGATGTTTTCCCAGCCCTGGTTCCAGAAGGCGACCATGCCCTTGTCTGCCGGGCTCGCCTGGACGAGGTTTGCGGCCGTCTTGCCCGCCGTCCAGTTGAGGGTGGAGGCGACCGGACGCGCGGGCGGGGTGGCGGTGCCGTTCTCGTACTGCTCGCGCGAGTTCGGGTCTGGGGCCACCGACAGGAATCCGGCTCCGGTCGTGTTGGTGACCGTGGCGTTCAGGACGTACGCCTCGACGTTAGGGGCGTCCAGCAGGTGCATGTAGTCACGGGCGGCGAGCGGGGTGCCGGTCTGACGGGTGTCGACCATCCGGGCCGGGCCCCACCAGTTCGGCACGTAGGCAGCCCGGCTGTCGGGCGTGTAGTAGCCGTTGACGTCGATGACCACGTCGGTGGGCTGCCAGGCACCGTTGCGGACCATGATCCGGCCGTCGGGGCCCACCGGCACGATGACCGAGTTGGCGACCGTCTGACCGGCGGCGAAGTTCAGGTTGGACGAGGTCGGGGCCGCCTGTCCGCTGGGATAGACGGTCAGGTGCCCGGCCTCGCGCGGATTGGTGACCGTCACGTTGAGCGAGACGGCGGTGGCGCCCTTCGGGACGCCGCCCACTCCGCCGATCTGCACGCCGAACGAGCCCTGCCCGGCGACCTGGCCCTTGGCCGTACCCCGACCCTCGCGGGTGTCGACGAACCGGGTCGGCGAGAGCGAGGTGTAGCCGCTGGATGCGGTCGTGTTGAAGTAGCCGGTCACGTCTGCGATGAGGTCGACCGACTCCCAGCCCCTGTTGTCCAGGTTCACGTACCCGTCTCTGCCGACCGGCATGATGACCAGGTTCGGCACGGTCTCGCCGGGGGCGTAGTTGATGCTGGATGTTTTTGGCCTGTCACGACCAGTGCCCCAGGCGATGATGTGGCCACTGGCAGTGGTGTTGGTGACGGTGAGGTTGAGGACCACGGCGGTGACTCCGTCGGGAATCGTGCCATTGCCCGTGACCTTGATGCTGGTCGTGCTGTACGCGTGGACCTTGCCCTTTTCCTGCCCCGTGCCGTTGCGGGTGTCCAAAAGCCGCAAGGGGGCGTGCGGGGTGAAGTCCGAGGCCAGCGTCTTCACCGTCACCTTGTTCACGGCCTGCGTGTTCGTCGTCGGGTCGGTAACCGTCACCGTGACTGTGTACTCGCCGACCTCGGCGTATGCGTGCTTGCTCACCAGCGGCTCGGAGGCGTTGGCCGTGAGCACTTCTGTGGTGCCGTCGCCCCAGGAGATGGCGACGCCGAGCGGGCCTTCAGCGCCGCTGAAGGTGGAATAGACGAGCATCCCGTGTGCGGAAGTGCCCCAGCTGTCCAGCTTGACCGCAAGGGCCTGGCTGTCGGCGGCGGAGGCCGCCCGGCTTTGGGCGGACGGCACCACTCTGCGGACCGTATGGTCCGCAGAGCTGCTGAAGACTTCGGCGCCGGACGCTTCGGCTGTGCTCGGGTCCACATCGGGAGCGGCTGCCCTGTGGGGATCCGGGGCTACCGGCTGGGCATGGGCCATGCCGGGTATGAGTCCAACACCGGCTGCGAGGGCAGCTGCGGCTATGACGAGTCGGCGCTTGGGCACAGGTTCCCTATGTCTCTGAGTTGAAGGGGACGGACAGGCTGCCCTGCCTCTGCTCGGTCGGGCAGCCGTGACGCGGGGTGTCGGCCTGCATGCATGGAGCCTGTAGCAGGGCCGCTGGGTTTGTGGGTGCTGGAAGGCCGGGCCCGCCGCCCTGTGTGGGGTGACGGGCCCGTGCTCCGTTGGTAGGGGGTTACGGTGTGGGAAGGGGCGGCACCGGCAGTGGCAGGGGAGCCGTGCCGAGTGCCGGAATGGTCCAGGTCTGAGCCGGTGAGGCGTTGCAGTCGAAGAGCCAGAGCTGGTGGCCGGGGGTGGTGTCGTAGTTGCCGAGGTCTATGCAGCGGCCGGAGGCGGGGTTGTAGATGGTGCCGTTGGCTCGGGGGAGGAACTGCTGGCTCTTGGCGCTCGGGTCACATGCGTGGAGCTCGATGAGTGTGGTGTTGGCGGTGCCGGCCGCGGCCGCGTTGAGGCACTTGCCGTGGGTCTGGATGGTGCCGTCGTTGCGGATCTGGAACTGCTGGGCGGTGGTGCCGTTGCAGCCGGAGATCTGGATCTTGTTGCCGTCGGTGTCGCGGTCGTAGTCGTTGTCGACGCAGTTGGCTGCGGCGCCGGCCAGGTGGATGGGGCTGGATGCGTTGGGGGCGGTGATGGAGGCGGCGTACGGGTAGACGGCGAGGTTGCTGACGCCGCCGACGAAACCGCTCTCGGTCAGGTAGTGGGGCTGGCCGTCCTTCTTGTACCGGCCCATGACGAGCGGGCCGGCGGGGGCTTGGCTGGTGGACGCGGTGTGGTGGCCGGTGCTGGCGAGGGTGCCGTTGACGTAGAGGCGCATCAGGCCGGTGTTGGCGTCGTAGACGGCGGAGACGCGGGTCCACTCGCCGGGCGTGAAGCGAGCGGCACTGTTGACGGCGAGGTCGGTCCAGTCGTACATGAGGCCGTCGGTGTCGCCGCGGGCGATCGCGAAGCGCCAGGCCTGGCCGTTGGGGTCGGCGTACAGGAGGAAGGCGCTGCTCCTGGTGCCGTCCTGGCTGGCGATGATGCCGCCGTTGGTCGTGTCGGTCTTGGCCCAGGTGCTGATGGTGAAGCTGTTGCGGGTGTCGACGGCCTTGGTGGTGCTGGTGACGGTGGAAGCAGTGCCCTTGAAGGCCGCGTGAGTGGTGTCGCGGCCGCCGATGGCCTGCTGGGTGAAGGTGATTCCTGCGGTGGTGGCCGGATTGGTACCGGCGGGCGCCGTGGCGGGGTCGACTCCGACCTCGTCGCGGGTCTTGTTGCCGGTCTGGCTGGTGAGGGTCCACTGGGCGGTGGGCCGGTTCAGGTCGGCCAGGGCGACGGGTGAGGTGTCGACGCCGGTGGTGGTGGGGTGGGGGACGTCGGTGCCGGGCGCGGTACCTGTGCCGTAGAACGAGACGAGCTGTTGGTTGGTGTCGACGGCCCACACGTCCGGGATTTTGTCACCGCTGATGTCACCGTTGGAGCCGACGCGGGGATAGGTCTTCGGATCGATCTTGCCCGTGATCAGTCCTGCAGCCGGGTCGTTGAACCCCGTGAGGTCGGTGGCGCCCTTGACGGTGAAGGCGTGCAGGGTGCCGCCGTCGGCCTTGGAGCGGGCCCACAGGGTGGGGAAGGCCGTGCCCTGGGCGCGGCCGGGTGCGATCAGCTCGTAGCCGTCCCACTTGGTGTCGTTCCCGGAGAGCAGGATCGCCTGGGATGCGAGCTGGTTGTTGGTGCCGGCTGTGGCGAGCCAGAGACGCCCGTTCTCGACGAACAGCAGGGATGTCTGGGGGAGGGGGGTGCCGCTCTCGCCCGCGACGGAGCCGAACGCCGCGATCTGAGTCACCTTGGCCCAGTCGGCGCCGTAGCCGTAGGTGGCGCAGGTGATGGTTGTCTTGTCGGACTTGAGGCAGTTGGTGGACTTGGTGACCGGGACGGATGCCTGCCCGTCAAACCAGCCACCATTGCCGTCATTGGGGTAGACGTAGAGATTTGCACTGCCGGACTGGTGGGCGAAGAGGTCGTCGACGGTTTTGCGGGCGAGGCTGCCCCCATGACTGATCTGGATTCCGTTCCAGTTCCCGGTGTTGCCGACTGCCGCGACCATCTTGGCGCGGGGTGCGCCGTAAGGGTCCTCGCCGCCGCCGATCTTGCGGAGGTCCCCGGCCGTGTCGGGCAGCAGGATGTCGGGCTTGTTGTCTCCGGTGATGTCGCCGAAGACGGGCTTGCCGGCGTCGGGGTTGGAGGGGGCGTAGTAGCTGTAGACGAAGGGCTGGGACATGTTGCCCGCGTTGTCCTGGGTCTGCAGGTAGACGTAGTTGGTGCCCCAGCGCGGCGGCTGGATGGTGATGGTGGCCTTGCCGCCCGTCAGCTTGGTCATGCCGGGCCCGGTGTCAGTGCACTTCCAGCCAGTGGCGGCGGCCTTGACGGGGTCGGTGGTCCAGCGGGCGCAGGCGAGACCGGAGCTGCGGCCGCCGCTGACCGGACCGGGGTCGGTGCCGCTGAGAGTGAAGGTACCCGGTTCCCCGACCCGCTTGGGGTGGGCGCCGATGGTGCCGGAGGCGGGGAAGTCGGTGGAGGTGACGGTGGCGGTCGGCGGGGTGCGGTCGACGCGGAAGAAGCACATCTCGGTGGGGTTGCTGGTGAGAGTGCCGTCGGCGGCGCGGGCCACCCAGCCGTACTGGTGGCCGTCGGTCAGGGAGCCGATGTCGACGCTGACGGCGCCGTAGCTGCTGTTCCAGCTGGCGTCGGCGTACTGGGTAGCGCCGCCGTTGTCGTCGTCCCAGTACTGGAAGCCCGTGTAGAGCTGCTGCCCGGTGGCCGAGTAGGTCGAGGTGGTCAGGGCGATGTTGTTGTTGGCGCCGACCCAGCCGGGGTTGTCCCAGGGGTTGGCGGTGCCAGGGGTGCGGCAGTCGGCGTAGGAGGCGGTGTCGGCGAATCCGGGGGTTGGGCTGGTGCGGGGCCACCAGACCGTGGGGGTGATGTCGTACTCGACGACGATGTGCGGGGTGTTCGCGAACCGCTGCCGGTACTGCTTGTTGTACTCGTCATCGGGGGCGAGACCGAGGGTGATGGTGGGCCACTGGCCCCCGACGGCGCTCTTCACCAGGTTTTTGACATCGAACTGGATGTCGCCCGACCCGGACATGTCGGTGGTGCCGATCTTGCTGCAGCCGCCCATGTGCGAGTTCTTGTCGCAAGGCTGCTGGTTCCAGCTGGTGGGGTTGCTGATGTAGCCGGTGGAGTAGAGGCCCATCGGGGTGACCGTGCTCGGGCTGGAGGAGGAGACGACGGTCGCGTAGAACGTCGCGTTGATGACCTCGCTGTTGTGGAGCCGGGAGTCCATGCCGATCTGGAAGTAGGCGCGGGTGCGTCCGATGCCGGTGCAGGGCGGGTTGCCTATGTTGTAGCCGCAGTAGCCGGCGGCGGGCCTGTCCTGCCCGTACTGGGTGCCGTTGAACTCATTGACGTCGGCGTACTCCGGTGCTTCCTGGACCTGGGCCCAGGCCTGGTTGGCATTGTCGAGGGTGGGGTTCCAGCCCGGGTCGATGTACCAGGGGCCGGTGCCCTGCCCGAGCAGGGCGGCGTCCGGGACGAGCTTGATGCCCTGGGCGTCGACGCTCGTGCCGATCTTCTGCACTGCCGCGCCGGTGCCGGGGCCGTCGGTGCTCGACGGTGTCGAAGCGTCCTCGGCAGGAGCGGACTGCTCGGCGAGGGCGCCCGCCGACTTCGTCGGAGTGGAGGGGGCAGCAGCTGCGGCGCCGGCCGAATCCCACATGAGCGGGGTGGGGGCGGAGAAGCGGGTCTTGCCCTGGCCGTCGGCGGCTTTGAGATTGCCGGCGCCGTCCGCGCTGACCGTGAGCCCGTCGGCCTCCACGGAAAGCTGGAGCTTCTTGACGGCCGGGTTGGCGGCGGCTTCGGCGGTGCGGACGATCAGCACCTGGCGCCAGCCGCCGAGCGTGTTGGCGCTGAGCTCGAGGTCCACGCCGGGCAGGACGGACGAGTACAGGGCGCTGTCGCCGTTGAGTACGGGCTTGGGCAGCGGGAACGGAGCCTTGAGCGCCAGCTTCTTGCCGTCTGCGGTGGTCATGGTTGCCATCGGACCGGTGCCGCCACCGGAGAGGCTGAGCCTGGAGGGAACGGCTGCCGGCGTCACGGTGCCATCGGCGTTGGCCCGGAGCGTGGCATCGACCGCCTGCCAGGTACCGCTGGCGGTCTTGACCCGCGTGGGCACGGGCGTGGTGTCCGTGGTGAGCGTGCCTGCCGGTGTGGCGAAGGTCTGCGAACTCCCCGTCGTCAGGTGGTTGATGACGACCGGTTTGCCGCTGCTCTTGGCCTGGGCTTTGGCGGTGTCGATCGCAGCAGACTCCGCGGAGGGAGGCCGGGGCGTCGGGGCGGGCCATGTACTGGTGGCCGGCCCATGACTACGGGCGTCGTCGGCAGTTGCGGGCGGCGCGGCGATCAGGCCGGCCCCGAGTGAGAGTGCGGCAGCTCCGGCGACCGGGAGCATCGCGACGCCCGAAGCCCGCAGTCTGCGGACTGGTTTCGGCGTCCGCGAGGGAAGGAATGGCAGTCTCACGTTTGTGGGCCCCCCTGAGCTGTGAGACGGACAGAAGTCAGCCGCACAATTCCTTCACATTTGCAACCTGTCAACACTCTGCTCGGCGTCCGCGCCCGTTTTGAGTGGCGATCACCCGACCCGTGCCGCGAGTGACGTGAGTCACGGGAGGGGAATGTGAGACTCCGCTGAAGAATCGAACGAACGCTACGTAGGGTGCGCTTGAACTGGGCCCTACCGGCCTGGTGTTCGCGCTGTAGGTGTCCCGTGGGGGGATCCGGTTGTCTCGTCGAGGTGGTCTTTTCGTGCGCTCGCGCACCGTTCGTTCGCGTGTCGCGATCGTCTCGGTGCTTGCGGTGCTCTTCTCCGGCCTGGGGACACCCCTGGTCGCAGCAGCCGACAAACCCCCCAAGGTGTGGGCGCCACCCAATACCCCGCTGCCGGGCGCCAAGGCCGTCAAGGGCTCGGATGCGAAGCCCTCGAACGGCCAGACATCGTCTGGCCGAAAGTGGACTCCTGAATCGAACGGGAAGATCCTTTCCGGGGCGGCGACAGTCGCCTTGGGTGGTGGGAGCGCCGAGCGAACCGCCACGGGAGCAGGCGCGATTCAAGCCGGGTCGCTGCCTGTCTGGATCGCACCCGTGAATGGCGCAAAGTCGTCGGTGGTAGGGGTCGGGACGGGCAGCCTCAAGGTCGAGGTGAAGGACAAGGCCAAGACCCAAGCCGCCGGAGTGAACGGCGCGCTCGTCGCTCTCACCGGAGCTGCGGGGACTGCAGCCTCCGGCAAGGTCGAAGTCGGTCTCGACGTTTCGGCGTGGGCGAAGAACGGCAGCGCCAACTGGGCGGCCCGTGCCCGGCTGGTCCAGCTGCCCACGTGTGCCCTCACCACGCCCGGTGCTGCGGGCTGCACGAGCCGCACGCCGGTGGCCTCGCACCGGGATGCCTCCGGGCGCCTGGTAGCGGAGGTCGACGTATCCAAAAGGGCGGCGGCTTCAGCTTCGGTCCTGGTGGCGCAGCCTGACGCGAAGTCCGCTCCCGCAGCCGCCCCGCAGGTGCTTGCCGCGGACGGCATCGCTCTGGGCGTGGAGCCCGGCCCTTCCAGCAACCTCGGTGACTACTCCGCGACGCCGCTGATGCCGTCTGCTTCCTGGCAGGCTGGGGCGAACGCGGCGAACTTCACCTACGGCTACACGGCCGAGGTTCCTTCGGCCATTGCCGGGGCGGCGCCGAGCGTCGTGCTCGGGTACGACTCGTCCTCGATCGACGGACGGACGGCGTCGACGAACGCGCAGTCCGGTCTGATCGGCGAGGGCTGGGACTGGCACCCTGGCTCGATCTCCCGCTCGTACAAGGGCTGCAAGGACGCCGGCATCAAGGACTCGGGTGACGAGTGCTGGGCCGGCGACATCCTGTCCCTGTCCCTCGCCGGTCACGCCGGGCAGATCGTCCGTGACGACGCCACCTGCGTGTACCGCCTCCAGGGGGATGACGGTACGAAGATCGAGCGCTTGACCGATCAGCGGAACGCTGCCTGGAAGGGCGAGGGCTTCAAGGTCACCACGACCGACGGCACCCAGTACTACTTCGGCTCCAACCGCCTGCCCGGCGGTGACGGCACCGACACGGAAGCCAAGTCCGTGTCCACCGTCCCCGTGTACTTCAACAGCGGCCAGGACAAGTGCCTGGGCGCGGACACCCCGGCCAACGGCACCTGGCAGCAGCTGGGCCGGCAGTGGAACCTCGACTACGTCGTGGACCCGCACCAGAACCTGATCTCCTACCGCTACGAGCAGGAGGACAACTACTACGGGCGTGGCGGCGGCCAGAACAACGGCACCGGCGTCCCGACCCTCTACCAGCGCGCCTCGTACCCGACCTGGATCGGCTACGGCCAGCGCCTGCCCGACCAGGTCGCCGCCAAGGGCAAGGCCAACACCGCGGCCCAGATCTGGCTGCGCACCGGCGACCGCTGCTTCGAGACGGGCGCCGCATGCGACCCGGCACAGCGTAAGACCAACGCCAAGGCCTGGGGTGACACTCCCGTGGACCAGGAGTGCGCGCAGGCCGGCCAGTGCCTGAACCTGTCGCCGACGTACTTCTCCACCAAGCGCCTCACGAAGATCGACACCGAGGTTCTCGGCACCGGCGGCTACCGCAACATCGACTCCTACGCCCTCACGCAGCACTTCGAGGCCTCGGTCGACGGCACGGCGCCGACCCTCTGGCTCGACTCCATCCAGCGCACCGCCACCAACGCCCGGGCCGCGCTGAAGGTACCGGCGGTCTCCTTCAAGCCGAAGCAGATCCCCAACCGCGTCGACGGCGTCGTCAAGCGCTCCAACGGCAGTGAGGCCACCGCCTCCCGGTTCTACCGGCCGCGTATCGAAGAGATCACCACCGAGACCGGTGGCCTGATCAACGTGGTCTACAAGGGCCCGGAGTGCTCCCGCGTCGCAGGCACGATGCCGGCGGCCGCGGACAGCAACACGATGGCCTGCATGCCCGTCAAGTGGTACCTGCCGGGGCAGTCCTTCGAGGACCCGGTCGACGACTGGTTCCACAAGGTCGTCGTCCAGTCCGTCACCCAGCAGGACAAGGTCGGCGGCCAGGTCAGCCAGGTCACCGACTACGAGTACGGCGGCGGCGTCGCCTGGCACCGCAACGACTCCGAGTTCACCGACCCCAAAACCCGTACCTGGGACCAGTTCCGGGGCTACGCCACCGTCACCACCCGCACCGGCAGCGGCAACAGCGCCGAAGCACCGCGCACCAAGTCTGTCGCGACCTTCCTGCGCGGCATGGACGGAGACGTCCTCGCCAACGGCAGCAAGCGCAGCGTGAACGTCCCCGACGCCCACGGCGGCACCATCAAGGACGACGAAGTCCTCTCGGGCTTCGTCCGCCAGACCCAGACCTACGACCGCGACGGCGGCACCGTCATCGCCGACGAGGTCTCCACCCCCCTGGTCAAGCCCAAGGAGACCGCGACCCGCGCACAGTCCGGCGGCATGCCGCCCATCACCGCCCGCGTGATGAACACCGGCACGGTCACCAGCCGCGCCAAGCTCGCCGACGGTACGTGGCGTACCAGCGAGCGCACGTCCACCTACGACGACACCGCCTTCTCCCGGCCGCTCCAGGTCGACGACAAGAGCGACCTGTCCCGCCCCGACCAGCGTCTGTGCACCTCCTTCACCTACGCCGACGGCCCCGGCGGCGCACTCACCCAGCTCGCCTCCCGCACCCTCGTCCTCAAGGGCACCGGCGGCTGCGCCCAGACCCCGAACGCGGCGAACACGGTCGGCGACACCCGCGCCTACTTCGACGGCAAGCCCCTCGGCCAGGCCGGCACGACCGCCGACCAGACCGGCACCGAGGTCCTGGAGAAGTACGACGCCGCGGGCAGCCCCGTCTACCGCCTCAACATCACCTCCACCTACGACGTCTACGGCCGCATCAGCACCACCACCAACAAGGTCCGCAAGGACGCCGCCCACCCGGACGGCGCGGTCACCAAGACCGAGTACCGGGCCCTGCCCAACGCCCTGCCGTACGAGGTCACCCACACCAACCCGCTCGGCTGGAAGACCACCACCACGCTCGACACCGGCCGCGCGATGCCGATGAAGACCACCGACGAGAACGGGCACGTCGCCGAACGCGCCTACGACGCCCTCGGCCGCGTCACCGCCATCTGGCAGCCCGGCCAGGACCGGACCGTCGACCCGCCGGTCCGCAAGTTCTCGTACAGCATGAGCGAGGCGCGTAACGCCCCGACCACCGTTCTGAGCCAGACGCTCATGAACGACGACTCGTACATCTCCAGCTACACCATCTACGACGGCCTCGGCCGCATCCGCCAGACCCAGGCCCACACCCCCTCCGGCGCCTACGGCCGGATGATCACCGACGCGCTCTTCGACTCGCACGGGTGGCAGGTCAAGACCAGCGCGCCGTACTACAACGACCAGGCGGCGCCCGGTGGCGCCCTGTTCCTCCCCAACGGCGGCGTCAGCCCCGACAGCCAGATCCCCGCCCAGACCGTCTCCGTCTTCGACGGCCTCGGCCGCACCACCGCCTCCGTCTTCCAGTCCTTCGGCATCGAACAGTGGCGCTCCAAGACCGAATACCCGGGAGCCGACGAGGTCCGCACCAGCCCGCCGGCCGGCGGCTACGCCACGGCCACCATCACCAACGGCACCACCTCCGTCCTGCGCCAGTACAAGACCAACACCCCCACCGGCGCCTACGACGAGACCACGTACGAGACCAACACCCAGGGCCAGGAGCTGCGCCGCAAGGACTCCGCCAACAACGAGTGGACCTTCGCCTACGACCTCCTGGGCCGCACGGTGAAGACCACCGACCCGGACGCGGGCATCGCCACCACGGTCTACGACGACAGCAAGAACCTCGTCACCGTCACCGACGCCCGCAACAAGAGCGCCACCACTGTCAGCGACACCCTCGGCCGCACCACCGCCACCTACGAGGGCACGGCCGTCGACCCGGCCAAGCAGGTCGGCGCTTTCACCTACGACACGAAGGCACTCGGCAAGCCGGCCACCAGCACCCGCTTCACCGGTGGCGCCTCGGGGAACGCGTACACCACCGAGGTCACCGCATACGACAGCGGCTACCGCCCGCTGGGCACCAAGGTCACCATTCCCCCGGTCGAGAACGAGAAGCAGCTCGCCGGCGTCTACGAGACGAAGAACACCTACGACAAGTACGGCCAGCTGAAGACGACCGCTCTGCCGGCCATCACGGCTGCCGGACTCGCTGCGGAGACGCTCACCTACGGCAGCAACATCGCCGGCAGCTTCACCTCCCTCGACAGCACCATCGGCACGCAGATCACGCCGTACGTCGTGGACATGCGCTACGACCCGTACGGCCGTGCCATCCGCACCACCATCGGCGACACCGGCAAGCAGATCGTCTCCACGGTCGACTACGACCTGGCCACCGGCCGGCCCGTCCGCTCCACCCTGGACAAGCAGACCGCGACGAGGGCCAGCGTCGACGTCGTCGACTACACCTACAACCGCGTCGGCCAGCTGACGTCCATCAGCAACACGCAGGACGGTGCCGCCCGCGACCTGCAGTGCTTCACCACCGACTACCTCGGCCGCCTGACCCAGGCCTGGACCGACACCGGCACCACCACGACGGCGCCGCAGCCGAGCGTCCGTGGTATCGGAGGCTGTGCCAACAGCACCGGTCCTGCGGTCGACGGCACGGGCAAGCCGAGCGTGGGCGGCCCGGCCCCGTACTGGCAGCAGTACGAGTACGACAAGATCGGCAACCGCACCAAGCTGGTCAAGAAGGACGTCACCGGAAGCGCGGCCAAGGACACGACGGTCACCCAGACCTTCGGCACCGGTCCGAACGCGGGCAGCGGAACGGGCGGACCGCACGCCCTGATGAAGTCCACCGAGACCAGTGCCACCGGCACCAAGGTGACCTCGTACACCTACGACGCCACCGGTAACACCGCCTCCATCACCAGCACCCCGGGCACCAAGACCCTGACCTGGAACGACCAGGGCAAGCTCGACAAGATCACCGGTACTGGCGAGAGCGCCGGCACCAGCTACCTCTACGACACCGGCGGCAACCAGCTCATCCGCCGCGACCCCGGCAAGACCACGCTGAACCTCGGCACCGACCAGATCAGCCTGGACACCGCCACCGGCAAGGTCTCCAACGTCCGCACGTACGGCGCTCCGGGCGGCCTGTCCATCACCCGCACCACGACCGGGGGCACCTCCAACCTCGCCTACCAGTCCTCGGACCACCACGGCACCAACGGCGTCCAGTTCAACGCCACCGACCTCGCCCAGGTCCGCCGCCCCGCCGACCCCTTCGGCAACGAGCGCGGCACCCAGCCCGCCCCCGGTTCCTGGGCCGGCGACAAGGGCTTCGTCGGCGGCACCAAGGAGAAAGCCACCGGCTTCACTCTCCTCGGAGCCCGCGAGTACGACCCGACCACGGGCCGCTTCATCAGCCCTGACCCGCTCATCGACGCGGGCGACCCCCAGCAGTGGAACGCGTACGGCTATTCCAACAACGACCCGTTCAACAAGTCGGACCCCAGCGGACTCCGGTATGACTGCGCAGGCGAAAAGGGCTGCAACCCGAACAGCTACACGGGTGGCGACGACGACCCCATCGGCAGCGTTCACAGCACTGCCGGCAGTGGGTCGGCCAGCGCCGGGGCTGAACTTAACAACGCCAATGATGAGGTCAACCGGCACAAGAAGCGGCGCGACGAGCTGAAGCACGCCGTCGTCGACCTGATCGGTGACCTGATCGGCTACAACGACGCTCGCGACTGCTTCACCAAGGGCGACGTCATGGCCTGCATCAACACCGCCCTCAACGCGGTCCCCTGGGGCAAGCTCTTCAAGGCCATCAAGATCGGCATCAAGGCCTTCAAGATTTACAAGGAACTCAACAAGACCTACGACGCTGTCAACGCCGCCGAACGCAGAGCCTCCAAGGCCATGGAAGCCTTCACCAAGGCCAAAAAGGCGGAGGACGAAGCAGCGGCGGCAGCATCCAAGGCAGCCAAATCAGGCGACGCGAAAGCCTCCAAGGAATCAGCCAGCGACGGCGCTGACACAAGATCCAAAGCCGACAAGGGGGAAGTCGATGCCGAGTCCCACGGCAGCGGCTCCGACACACCCTCAGCTGCCACTGAATGCAACAGCTTCCCGGCTGGCGTCCGTGTAGTGATGGGCGACGGCACAACGAAGTCCATCGAGGACGTCCGCGACGGCGACACCGTCGTGGCGACCGATCCGCAGACCGGCCAGAGCACAGCCAAGAAGGTCACGGCCACCATCACGACCCCCGACGACAAGGACTTCACCGACCTCACCCTGACCGACGACGCAAACCCCCGCGGCCCGCCGGCCACCATCACGTCCACCTACCACCACCCTTACTGGAGCGAGTCCCGCCGCCAGTGGACCGACGCCGGCGAACTCACCCCGGGCGACCAACTCCGCCAGCCCAACGGCACCACCCTCACCGTCCAGGCCACCCGCAATTACCCCTACGCCGTCACCACGCACAACCTCACCGTCGATGACTTCCACACGTACTATGTGCTGGCGGGCGCCACTCCGGTCCTGGTTCACAATTGCGGTGGCGGCACCACTGTCTATCGCGGAGTTTCGGAAGTGAGTGGCGAGACTGGCGGCCCCAACCCCGCCTTTGATGATGCCGTGGAAGGAATTGCAAGGCCGCGCGGTGGAGATTCGACACCTGAGATGCATCATCTCGGTATGACTGATAGTGACTACACCAGCTGGACCACTAACCCCGCGGCTGCTATTCGAGCAGCTACCAGAGGTGGCGGTAGCGGAGTTGTAATGAGAGGCACTATTCCCGGCGGGCGCACCCACGTTCATGTAAACGATCAGTCATGGGTTGAGGATGACCTTCGTGGCGAGGCTGAGGTAATCATTCAAGGGGTCATGAGAGGTCGAGCTAGGGCGGCATGGCCCGGCGCACGACTAGAAGATCTCGGGTTCTGATAAATAAGATCTGGTGGGCGGTGCCTGCAAGCACCGCCCACCAGTGTTCTCGATGGAGTCATCTTGGCAAGTGTGCAAGAAGTGTCCACTTTGAAGATTGCGGAGTTGCTTCAAAGGGCCAAATGTCAGTCGTTGAATTTGCTGCCATCTTCCGTTGTGCCGGAGATCCTTGATGGGGCATCCGGATTGATCCGCGTTGGAGTTAGTCCGAGGTCCACACTTCGAGGAACATATCGAGACCGGTATTCCACACTGGATGAGTTCAAGAAGAATAGATTTGGATGGCAGGATTTCTTTGCGGTTCTCGACGAGGATGGCCCTCCGGTTGGCCTATTCACCGTTCGGGGAGGCGGGTGGAGCTTGATCGCTCTTACTGATGAAAGCGTCGGGAGCGTTCTTGCTGCTTTGGTGGCGCCACCCCAGTCCTTTGAATGGCCGAAGGATGCTGAACGTGTCTGACAGGCTCCGGTCCCGCTGACGGCAACGCTGACGGCAACGTCAGCGGACGGCCGCTGTGGCGGGTGGGCCCTCGGGACCGTCGCCGGTCGGGCCGAGGGCGTCGCCCAGTGCGTTGATGGCTTGGTGTTGGAGGCGGAGCCTCACGTGGGCATAGACACCGGCGGTGACGCCGATGTGGGCGTGGCCGAGGAGTTCTTTGATCACGACGAGGTCGACTCCTTGCTCCAGGAGCAGGGTGGCCGTCGAGTGGCGCAGGTCATGGAAGCGGATCCGGCGGAGCCCTGCCCGATCGAGGAGAGCGCGGAAGCTGCGATTGAGGTTCGCAGGATCAATCGGTCCTCCTGCCGGCGTGCTGAAGACGAGGCCGTTGTCCTTCCAGCTCCCGGCTGCCGCCTCGCGTTCCCTTTCCTGGCTTTCACGGTGTTCCTTCAACGAGTGGATGCATGCTCTGGGGAGCGCGATGCGTCGTTCGGATGCGCGGGTCTTGGCCGGCAGGGCTGTAAGGCCACCGGTCTGGGTGGCTGGAGGGTACGGCGGATGCTGGCAGTGCCCGCACTGAGGTCGAAGTCTTCCCACTGGAGACAGAGGAGTTCGCCATTGCGGAGGCCGGTGTGGAGGGCGAGTTCGTAAAGCGTGAACAGGCGGTCGTTGCGGACGACAGCGAGGAACTGGCGAGCTTCATCCGCCGTGAGCGGTTCGAATCGGCGGGGGCGCGGCGTACCGGTGCGGACGTTGCGGGCGACGCCCGGGCCTTCCGCGCCATGCTCACGCAGCACGTGTACGGGCTGGCCGGCCGGGCCCGGATCTCCGGCCAGGAGAGGCTCGGTCCCAGGGGCACCAAGCTCGCCGCCACCCGGCTCGGCTTCATCGCACTCGGTGCCACCCTCCCCTGAACCAAGCCCGGTCTCCGGGACTCTCGGCGAGCTGAACCGTCCTTCGGCCAGCGAGCGCATCCGTCGGCCGGGGTGCGGCGGTCCGGGCAGAGCGCGAGGGTGGTGGGAGGCCCGTACGCGGACGTGAACTCCTTGATCCCTGCGGCGAGTTCCGCCGTCTGGGCGGTCGTTCAGTGGGCGTCGGAGCAGCCCGGCAATGATTCCGCCGGTGTTGCCGGCGAACAGCTCGGCGGGGGATAGGAGTTGCTCCGCGAGCTGTCCGTACGGGCGGGCGCCACGCGGGCGGCCGCCGGGTGGTAGGCGGCGACGCCCAGACCCGACAGGGCCACGGCAGCCACCGTGGCCGGGTAGCCGGCGTCCAGCCCGACCAGCGCGATGCCGAGCCCGGCAGCGCCGGTGGCGAGCGGTATCAGCCAGGGCGCCGGGCGGCGGTCGGCCAGCATCCCGAAGAGCGGCTGGACCACGGAGGAGAGCAGCGAGGCGGCGAGCACGATGCCGGACGCGGCGGCGTATCCGTACGAGCGCTCCGCCACGAGGAAGGGGACGAGCGCGGCGACGGCGCCCTGGTAGACGTCCACGCACGAGTGGCCCGCCGCGAGGGCGGCGGTACGGCGCCGGACCGGAGTCGTTCTGATCACTGGCTTCACGGATCGAGGATCGCCCTCGCCGGGGGCGTCGCGCTTCCGATAAATTGCCTGGTGATGCAGAAAAACCGCCAGCAGGGCATCCGCCACACGCCGCGGGCCGCGACCAGCATCCGCGAGCTCGACACCGACGTCGGGATCGATCCCCACCGCCACGACGACCATCAGATCGCCTACGCGGGCTCCGGTGTCCTCTCCATCACCACCGACGCCGGCACCTGGGTGGCCCCCGCGACCCGGGCCCTGTGGATCCCGGCCGGGACGGTGCACGAACACCGCGCCTTCGGCCGTACCGACCTGCACTCGGTCGGCCTGCCGACCCGGCTCAACCCGCTGTCCCTGGACGGGCCGGCCGTGATCGCCGTCGGCCCGCTACTGCGCGAGCTGATCCTGGCCTACACGCGCGCGCCCGAGGACACCGGCCCCGAGCGGCGCCGGCTGCTCGGGGTGCTCCTCGACCAGCTGCGGGCCTCGCCGCTCCAGCCGCTGCACCTGCCCGCCCCGGCCGATCCGCGGCTCGCGGCGGTGTGCGCGCTCCTGCACGTCGATCCGGCCGACCCGCGCGGGCTGGCCGCGCTCGCCGCACATGCGGGGGCGGGGGCGGGGGAGCGGACGCTGAGCCGGCTGTTCCGGGCCGAGCTGGGCATGACCTTCCCGCAGTGGCGCACCCAGCTGCGACTGCACCAGGCACTGCGGCTGCTGGCGGTCGGCACCCCGGTGACGGCGGTCGCGCACCGCTGCGGCTGGTCGTCCGCGAGCGCGTTCATCGACGTCTTCCGCAAGGCCTTCGGGCAGACGCCCGGGGCCTACGGGCGTCCGTAGCGCAGGAGTACGACGCCGTTGCCGAAGGTGCGCGTGGCGTCGAGGCGCAGCGGCACCGGGCCGTAGCCGACGGGCGGGAAGAGCGGTTTGCCGCGCCCGATCCGCACCGGGTGCACACAGATGTGGTACGCGTCCACGAGGTCGTGGCGCAGGAACGAGGCGGCGAGATCGGGTCCGCCCAGTGCCAGGTCACCGCCCGGGGCCGCCTTGAGCGCGGCGACCTCCGCCGGTACGACGTCCCGGACGACCGTGGTGTTCCAGTCGGTCCTGCCCTCCGGCAGGGTGCGCGAGTACACGTACTTCGGCATGGACCGCCAGATGCCGGCGAACTCGGCCATCGGCCCGGTGATCGCGGGGTCGGCGTCGGCGGTCGGCCAGAAATCGGCCATCAGCTCGTGCGTGACGCGGCCGCTCAGGAGTCCGCCCATCGTGCGGATCTCGTCGTTCAAGTACTGGTGCAGCTCGTCGTCGACGACGTGCCAGTCGATCTGCCGCTCGGGTCCCTCGATGTATCCGTCGAGGGAGACCGACAACATGAGGACGATCTTCCGCATGGGGGTGACGTTACATACTGACCGGTGTGAAGACCGAAGACGACACCGTGCTGTTCGACATCGAGGGCCGGACCGGGGTGGTCACCCTCAACCGCCCCAAGGCCCTCAACGCCCTCACCCACCCCATGGTGCTGCGGATAGACGAGGCCCTCACCAGCTGGGCCGAGGACCCAGCCGTCCACCAGGTGCTGATCCGCGGGGCCGGTGAGCGCGGCCTGTGCGCGGGCGGCGACATCCGGGCCATCCACGACGACGCCAAGGCCGGGAACACCGCCTCCGCGGACTTCTGGCGCGACGAGTACCGCCTCAACGCCCGCATCGCCCGCTACCCGAAGCCGTACATCGCCCTGATGGACGGCATCGTGATGGGCGGCGGCGTCGGCGTCTCCGCCCACGGCCGCGTCCGCGTCGTCACCGAGCGCTCCCGCGTCGCCATGCCCGAGACCGGCATCGGCTTCGTCCCCGACGTCGGCGGGACCTGGCTGCTCGGCCGCGCCCCGGGCCGGCTCGGCACCCATCTCGCCCTCACCGGCGCGGCCGTGGGCGCGGCCGACGCGCTGCTGTGCGGGCTCGCCGACCACTTCGTCCCCGCCGCGCGGCTCACCGAGCTGACCGCCGGTCTCGCCGCGGCCCCCGTCGACGAGGTGCTGCCCCGGTACGCCGCCGCGCCGCCGGCCGGTGACCTCGCCGACCGGCGGGCCTGGATCGACCACTGCTACGCCGCGGACACCGTCGAGGAGATCGTGGACCGGCTGCTCGGCCAGGGCGAGCCGGCCGCCAAGGAGGCCGCCGAGACGATCCTGGCCAAGTCCCCGACCGCGCTGAAGGTCACGCTCGCCGCCGTGCGCCGGGCGGCGGCCCTCGACTCACTGGAGCGGGTCCTGGCCCAGGAGTTCAGGGTTTCCTGCAACGCCCTGCCCTCCCACGATCTGGTGGAGGGAATCCGGGCCCAGGTCGTCGACAAGGACCGCCGGCCGCGCTGGTCGCCGCCCGCCCTGGCGGACGTGGCCGACGCGGACGTGCAGCGGTTCTTCGCCCCGCTCGGCGCGGGCGAGCTCACCTTCGGCTGAGCCGGGGCTGGCCGGGGCGCGCCGGGCGCCCCGGGCCGAACGCGGCCTACGAGCCCACGTACTCCCGCAGGTGCCGGGCGGTCAGCGTGTCCGACCCGGCCACCAGGGCGGCCGGGGTGCCCTCGAAGACGACCTGGCCGCCCGCGTGGCCGCCGCCCGGGCCGATGTCGATCAGCCAGTCCGCGTGCGCCATCACCGCCTGGTGGTGCTCGATGACGATCACCGAGTTCCCGCCGTCGACGAGGCGGTCCAGCAGGGCGAGGAGCTTGTCCACGTCGGCCATGTGCAGCCCGGTCGTCGGCTCGTCGAGGATGTAGGTGGAGGACTTCTCCGCCATGTTGATGGCGAGCTTGAGCCGCTGGCGCTCGCCGCCCGACAGCGTGTTGAGCGGCTGGCCGAGCCGCAGATATCCCAGCCCCACGTCGGCGAGCCGGCCCAGGATCGCGCGCGCCTGCCCGGTGGTGAAGAACTCGTACGCCTCCGCCACCGGCATGTCGAGCACCTCGCTGATGTTCCTGTCGCGCAGCCGGTACGTGAGCACCTCCGGCGTGAACCGCCGGCCCTCGCACTCCTCGCAGACCGAGGCCACCCCGGCCATCATCGCCAGGTCCGTGTAGACCAGTCCGAGGCCGTTGCACTTCGGGCAGGCGCCCTCCGAATTGGCGCTGAACAGCGCCGCCTTGACCCCGTTGGCCTTGGCGAAGGCGGTCCGGATCGGGTTCAGCAGGCCCGTGTACGTCGCCGGGTTGGAGCGGCGCGAACCGCGGATCGGCGACTGGTCGGCCACCACCACCCCGTCCCGCCCGGCCAGGTACCCGTGGATCAGCGAACTCTTCCCGGAGCCCGCGACCCCGGTCACCACCGCCAGCACCCCCAGCGGCACGTCCACGCTGACGTCCTTCAGGTTGTGCAGGTCGGCGCCCTTGACCGACAGGTGGCCGCGCGGGGCGCGCACCTGCTCCCGCAGCCGCGCCCGGTGTCCGAGGTGCCGGCCGGTCAGGGTGCCGGAGGTGCGCAGCCCGGCCACGTCCCCGCTGTAGCAGAGCTGCCCGCCCGCCGTGCCCGCGCCCGGACCCAGGTCCACGACGTGGTCGGCGATGGCGATGACCTCGGGCTTGTGCTCGACGACGAGGACGGTGTTGCCCTTGTCGCGCAGCCGCAGCAGCAGGTCGTTCATGCGCTGGATGTCGTGCGGGTGCAGTCCGGTCGTCGGCTCGTCGAAGACGTACGTGATGTCCGTGAGCGAGGATCCCAGGTGGCGCACCATCTTCACCCGCTGGGCCTCACCGCCGGAGAGGGTGGCGGACGGGCGGTCCAGGCTGAGGTAGCCGAGCCCGATCTCGACGAGGGAGTCGAGCAGGTCACGGAGGTTCCCGAGCAGCGGCGCCACGCCCGGGTCGTCGATCCGGCGGATGAAGGCGGCGAGGTCGCTGATCTGCATCGCCGAGCACTCGGCGATGTTCACCCCGTCGATACGGGAGGAGAGGGCGGCCGCGGAGAGCCGGGCGCCGCCGCAGTCCGGGCAGTCGGTGAACACCACGGCGCGGTCCACGAAGGCCCGGATGTGGGACTGCATGGACTCGCGGTCCTTGGACAGGTACGTCCGCTGGATCTTGGTGATCAGGCCCTCGTAGGTGAAGTTGTTGGACCCCGCCTTCACCTTCACCGGGGTCTTGTGCAGGAAGTCGGCCCACTCCCGCTCGGAGAAGTCCTTGAGCTTCGTATCGGCGGAGTAGAAGCCGGAATTGGCCATGATCTGCCAGTACCAGGAGTCCACGGCGAAGCCCGGCACGGTGATCGCGCCCTCGTTGATCGAGAGTTCGCGGTCCACGAGCTGGTCCACGGCGATGTCGGAGACCTGGCCGATGCCCTCGCAGCGCGGGCACATTCCGTCCGGCGTGTTGAAGCTGAAGGCGGTGGACGTGCCGATGTGGGGTACGCCGAGCCGGGAGAAGACGATCCGCAGCATGGTGTAGGCGTCGGTGGCGGTGCCCACGGTGGAGCGGGAGTTCGCGCCCATCCGCTCCTGGTCCACGACGATGGCCGCGCTCAGGTTGTGCAGCCCGTCCACGTCCGGCCGGCCCAGGCTGGGCATGAAGGACTGGATGAAGGCGGTGTACGTCTCGTTGATCATGCGCTGCGACTCGGCGGCGATGGTGCCGAAGACGAGGGAGGACTTCCCTGAACCCGATACCCCGGTGAAGACGGTGAGCCGGCGCTTGGGTATGTCGAGGGAAATGTCCGCGAGGTTGTTCTCCCTGGCCCCGCGGACCTGGATGACCTGATGACTGTCGGCGGCGATCTGCACGGAACTCCTCGCGGTGCGGTGTCTCGAGCTTACTTTCTACACTGTACTCTATACGTAGTAGAACATTATTGGCCGCATGCTCGGAGGGGCCGGAAATGACGAAGGACCAGAGCGGTGCGGGCGATCCCGTCCGCACGCTGGAGCTGCTGTGGCGCGAGCCCGGGCAGGAGCCGCGGCCCGGTCGGCGCGGCCCGCGGCAGGGGCTCAGCGTGGACGCAGTGGTCCGCGCCGCGATCGCCCTCGCCGACGCGGAGGGGCTGGCCGCACTGACCATGCGGGCGCTGGCGCAGCGGCTCGGGGTCACGCCGATGACCCTCTACACCTACGTCCCCGGCAAGGCCGAGCTGCTCGACCTCATGCTGGACGAGGCGTACCGGTACATGGACCGCCGGGAGGCGGGCCCCGGCGAGACGTGGCCGGTGAAGGTCACCCGCGTCGCCGACGACAACCGCGACCTGCTCGGCCGCCACCCTTGGATCGCCGGCCTCTCCGTCACCCGCCCGCCGCTGGGCCCCGGCGTGATCGCCAAGTACGAGCGCGAGCTGGCGGCCTTCGACGGCATCGGGCTCACCGACACCGAGATGGACGCCGCCCTCACCCACCTCCTCGGCTTCGTCCACGCCAACGCGCTGGCCGCGGCCGACGCCGCCGAGCACAACAGCCGCCAGAGCGACGAGGAGTGGTGGGCCGTCAGTGCACCGCTGCTGGAGCGGGCCTTGGACCCCGAGCGCTACCCGCTCGCGAGCCGGGTCGGCAGCGCGGCCGGCGCGTACAACCCGGATGCGGTCTGGGCCTTCGGCCTCCGCTGCGTCCTGGACGGCCTGGCCCGCCTGATCGGAAACCGGGAGGCCGGGCAGGGGCCCTGAGGTCTGTCCAATGGCCAGGGGTCTTCAGCGTTCGCCGGCGGACCTCCCCCGAGCGGCCGGGCCGACGGCGGCGTACGGTGTGCCGAAGCGCGTCGTCGAGCTCGGCGGGGTCACCGCAGAAGTCGGCTTGTCCATGCCCCAGCCGGCCATCGCCGTAGGACTCCCGCGCGACCGACCGACCACCGCAGCCGACAGGACAGCACAGCACCCGTGAACTCCACGTCGATTCGCTTGATCGAGCCCTCCGACGGCCCCGCACTCGCCGAGCTGCTCTCCCGGGACAAGGAGGCGTATGCGCGCTGGCTGCCCGCGAGGCCCGCCGAGTTCTACACGCCCGACGGGCAAGCCTCGGTCATCGAGTCCCTTCTGGCCTCCCATCGCCAGGGGCTCGCGTGGCCCGGCGTCGTGGTCTGCGACGGGACCGTCATCGGGCAGGTCGGCATCAGCTCGATCCTGCGCGGCCCGTTCCAGAAGGGATTCCTCGGCTACTGGGTCTCTTCTTTTTACCAGGGACTCGGGCACACGGGCCGAGCCGTCGGCCTCGCGCTGCGGATCGCCGAAGACGAGCTGAAGCTGCATCGACTGGAGGCGCACACCCAGCTGGAGAACCTCGCGTCCCTGGCGATCCTCCGCAAGCACGGATTCAGTTCCTGGGGCATCGCCCATGACCACTTCTACGCCGACGGCGCATGGCGCGACGAAGTGTTCTGGGAAAGAAACCTGACCATCGGCCGGAACGCTGGAGTCAAGGAAGACCATGTGCGCTAGCCGGTCGCCGATCTGCCCGGCGGCCTGACCGCTTGGGACACCGATAGCGTCAGCGGGTGGATGCCATGGCCGGCCGCACGCAGATGCGGCACCACATCGTCCCACGCCCACGATCCGAGTCGCGCACCTGCAATCAGCGCAAAGTTCGCCATGGCCGCACCGTAGTGGAGCGGCTCGACGACCACTCCGGAAATACTTTCGATATGCGCTCCAGTAGTGCAGGGTTCGCGCGAACGCCATGCCGGGGGAGGGGTGGCGGCGTCCCGCCGCGGTGGGGGAGTGCCACCCGTCCTCCGCCCCGGCCCTTGCTGCACCTATCGAAATTCGATAGATTCCCATCGCAACTCGATGGGAGGCTGGGTCATGGGAAAGCTGACAGTGCGTGCGCTGCGCGCCGTGCTCGCGGTGGTGCTCGTCGGCACCGTGTTCGTACAGGTATTGATGGTGTGGGTGTTGGTCAGCGGGAGCGACCCGGAGGACGGGTCGCTCCCGCTGACCCCGCTGCGCGTGATCACGATCCTGGGCATGGTGTCGGCCCAGGTCGCCCTGGTCTGCGTGTGGCGGCTGGTGGCGATGGTGCGACGCGGAACCGTGTTCTCCCACGCCGCCTTCCGGTACGTGGACGGCGTGATCGGTGCGATCGTGGCGGCTGCCCTCCTGTGGTTCGCGGTCACGGTCATCAATGCTCCGGGCCAGCGGGAGGACCCGGGCGTCACCGTCATCATGGGCGGGGTCGGCGTGGCCATCCTGGGGGTCGCGCTCATCGTGCTCGTGCTGCGGATGCTGCTCGCCCAGGCCGTCGCGCGCGACGCCGAAGCGGCGCAGATGCAGGCCGAGCTGGACGAGGTGATCTGATGCCGATCGCCGTCGACATCGATGTGATGCTGGCCAAACGGAAGATGTCCGTGGGTGACCTCGCGGACCGCGTGGGGATCACGCCCGCCAACCTGGCGGTACTCAAGAACGGCCGCGCCAAGGCGGTGCGCTTCGCGACGCTCGCCGCGCTCTGCGAGGTGCTCCAGTGCCAGCCGGGCGACCTGCTGCGCTGGGAGGCCGAGGACGCCGCGGGCGACTAGCGGTAGCCGGTCGCGTCCGCCGGGCGGTCGGGGTCCTGGACCTCGACCATGTAGCGCCAGGCGTCCGGGCGGCTGCCGTCGAGATCCGTGAAGCCGTAGACCCGGGCGAGCTGCCCGCTGGAGAGGGACTGCCCGTTCCAGCGCGCCACGTCCGGGTCCGCGGCGAGCGCCGCGACCGCGCGGCCCACGTACGACGGGGTCTCTGAGATGCAGAAGTGCGGGACCGTCGCCAGCGCGTCCCGCCAGTTCTCCTCCGTCACACCGAAGGTGTCGAGCATCATCTCCGAGCGCAGCCAGCCCGGCGTCAGCGCAACCGCCGTCCCCCCGCGCGGGCCCAGCTCGTGACCGAGCGCGAACGCCATGCGCAGGACCGAGGACTTGGCGATGTCGTAGAAGAACGACACCCGGTAGCGGCTCGCGTTGTACTCGGCGGTGCCGTCCGTCATCTCCACCACCAGCCCGCCCGGCTCGCGCAGCAGCAACGGCAGCGCGAAGTGGCTGGTGACGGCATGGGTCTCGACCGCCAGCCGCATCAGCCGCAGCCCCTTGTCCAGATCGTGCTCCCACACCGTGCTGTCCCACTCGAAGAGCAGCTCCCCGCCCCAGATGTCGTTGACCAGGACGTCGAGGCGGCCCTGCTCGCCGTCGATCCGCGCGACCAGGGCCTCGACCTCGGACGGCACCAGGTGGTCGGCCACCACCGCGATCCCCCGCCCGCCCGCGGCCGTCACCAGCTCGGCGGTCTCCTCGATCGTCTCGGGCCGGTCGTACTCGGACCGCTTCCCCCGGGTGCTGCGCCCCGACACGTACACGGTCGCGCCCCGCGCGCCCAACTGGACCGCGATGCCCCGGCCCGCGCCCCGCGTCGCCCCGGCCACGAGGGCGACCTTGCCTTCGAGCGTGCGCTGTGTGTCCGCCATGGCCCGACCCTACGGCGCATCCCCCTTCCCCGGCCCGCCGGACACGGCGACCGCCGCCAGGGACAGCAACAGCCCGCCGGCCGCCGCGCCGAGGGCCGGACCCGGCCCCCACAGCGTCCAGGCCGCCCCGAAGAACAGGGAACCCGCGAACCGGGCCAGCGCCTGCGCCGTCTGGAGCACCGCGAGCCCGGTGGTGCGCAGTTCGGCCGGGAGCAGCGGCCCGGCCGCTGCCATCAGCACCCCGTCGGTGGCGGCGTAGAACAGGCCGAGGAGTACGAGGACGCCGACGACGAGCGGTGGACCGGCCGGGACCGGGGCAGGCCGAGGACGGCCGCGGTCGCGCAGAGCCGCCGCAGCCCGGGGACCCGTACGAGCGTGCGCACTCCCGGCAGCGGGGTACGGACGGCCGGCGCGGGGGCCTCCCGTACGAACAGGACCAGCACGACCACCCCCAGCACCGCGACGCAGCAGCTCACGGTGAACACGGCCGCGTACCCGTCGACCACGGCCCACAGCACCCCGAACGCGGCCAGCGGCGGCGGGTGCGGTCCGCGACCCGGCCGCCCGCGAGGCGGAGCAGCGCGGTGGCGCCCTGGTTGAGCCCGTCCAGGGCGCCGAACGCGAACGGGGACATCCCGAGCCCGGCCACCAGGTACAGCGGCAGGACGGCGGTGACCATCTCCGCCGAGACGTCCGTGAGCAGGCTGACCATGCCGAGCGCGAACACCGTGCCGGGGACGGCCCGCAGGGGGCCCCACGGGCCGGAGCCTCCCCGGCGATGTCCGCGGCACGGCTGGTCGACAGGTACACGGATGCCTCCTCGGCGTCTAGAACCAGTTGACGGTGAGCGGGAAGGCGGCGGTGACGGTCGCGCCCGTGGAGTCGGTGGCGGTGGCGGTCACCTGGACCGTGCCGCTGCCCCACGGCTTGCCGCTGATCCGGCCGGTGCCGGCGTCGACGCTCAGGCCCCAGGGCAGGCCGGTGGCCGCGTAGCGGATCGGGGACTTGCCGCCGGTGGCGCTGAGCTGGATGGTGCAGGACTGGTTGAACTTGCAGGTCTGCGGGCCGGGATCGGCGAGCTTCAGGTCACCCGGGGTGGGCGTCGGCGTCGGGGTCGGCGTGGGTGTCGGAGTGGGCGTGGGTGTGGGTGTCGGGGTCGGCGTGGATCCGCCGAACACCTCGCTGATCGGCTGGACGTTGGCCGCGTTGCCCGCGTGCGTGGCCGTGCCGAAGAGGTCCTCGAAGGTCCGCAGCAGGTGGTGGTGGTTGAAAGCGGTGGTGTACTTGCCCGTCTTGACGTTCGCGCCGTAGAAGACGGTGGCGATCTGGTTCGAGCCGAGGTAGTTGTCCTCGTCCCATGTCAGCACCAGCAGGCTGTTGTTGGCCTTCGCCCACTGGGCGTAGGCGTCGATGTTGTTCTTCGTCCAGGTGTCGCCGGTGCCGACCGAGCACGAGTGCATGTCGTTGCACTGGTTGGGCACCACGAAGGACAGGTCCGGCAGCGCCGCGAAGTTGTTCTGCGGGAACTGCGTCCAGGTCTTCCCCGTGTTCAGCGGCACGTTCTTGAAGGCGAACCACGGATTGTGCTTCTGCGCGTACTGGCCGTTCGTGCAGGCCGTGGACCCCTCGCCCGGCAGGTCCTCGTTGTACGTCGCGAAGGTCTTGCCGGCCGTGATCAGCTCCTGTCCGAGGTTCGCCGCCGTCATCGACTGCGGGGTGTAGCAGCCGTCGCCCGTGATGCCCTGCGTGGCGCCGGAGAAGAGGTTGAAGTAGTTGGGCTGACTCGGGTGGGTCAGCGCCTTCATGCCGGTCAGGCTCGCGCCCGCGTTCGCCAGCTGGTTGATGTACGGGGCGTTCGCGCTGCCGATGATCTCGCCGTACTGCTTGTTCTCGTACACGACGACCACCACGTGGTCGTACGCGGGCAGCGCGGCCGCGGCGGCGGCCGCCGGCCCGGTCGGGGAACCGCTCTCCGCCGCCTGGGAGTTGGCCACGGTGAAGGCGCCGAGCAGGCCGAGCGCGCCGACTCCGGCCATGAGCGCGGACCAGCGGGCCCCGCGTCTGGGGCGGGTCGTGGGTGAGGGAAGGGGCATGGGTGGTTCCTCCTCGCAGGTGGTGTCATTCCTCGCGCCGGGCCGCACCGGCCACGGCGATGTTCAGGAACCGCGGTACGGGCCGTCCTCGGTCGCGGAACTCCCGCGCGACCGCCGCCCGTACCGCCGTCAGCCGTGCCTCGGGCAGCAGCACCAGCACGCTTCGCCCCGGCTCCGGTCCGGGCGGCCAGGCGCTCAGCGCCCCGGCCCGGCGGGCGCAGGCCACGGCCCGCGCCAGCTCCGCCGCCGGGCCCGTGCCCCCGTCGTCGCCGCGCACGGCCACGAGCACCAGCCGCGCTCCCGAGACGGCCGGGTCGAAGGGGACGTACCTCCGGCTCGCCCGGGGCCCGGCGCCCAGCAGCAGGGCCTCGCCGGGCCGGGCGAAGAGCACCGCCCGGCGCAGGGCGTCGTCCCCGTCCGGCAGGGCCTCGGCCAGCAGCCGGGCCAGGTGCGCGCGGTCCGGCCGTTCGTCCGGCCCCGTGTGTACGTCGGCCACCGCGAGCGCCAGCGCGCACTCGGCGGGCTCCGCCGTGGCCAGCCCGGCGGCCGCCGTGAGCGAGCCCTGCACGTGCAGGTCGGTGCCGCCGCGGCCGTAACCGGCCCGGGCCAGCGCCCGCAGCACGGCGTACGGCCGGACCGCCCACGCGGGGGCCGCGGGCGGCGGCCCGGACAGGGTCAGCGGCAGATCGCAGCTGTCCGCGGGATGGCCCAACGAACTGAGCCGCACCAGGCCGTCGGTGCGCGGGGCCGCGGCCGCCGCCGTGGGCCAGCTCGCCGCCGCGACCAATTCGGGGGAGCCCAGGTGAAAGGCGTACGGGGCGCTCCACACGGCGGCCGGGGGCCGGCCGTGCGCGGCCTCCAGGGCGTAGGCGACGAGGCGGAAGAGCGGATCGGCGGTCGCCCGGCGGGCCAGGTCGCCCGCGGCGGCCGTCACAGGAGCTCCTTGCGGGCCAGGATCCGGTAGGCGTTGCCGCCGTCCGTGGCCCGGGCGGCAGCCGTGCGCAGGGCGTCCAGCACCGCCGCGCCGGCGAAGCACGGCAGCGACGCCGCCCGCACGGTGTGGGCGAGGGCCCGGGCACGGGGCGTGGCCGGCGGGCCCCACGGCCGGTCCGGGTCCGGGGCCAGCCGCGTCACGGTGAGGGCCACCGCGCCGACGAAGTCGTTGCCCTGGTGGGCCGGGCCGTGCTCCTCGGCGAGGACGGTGAATCCCCGGTCGGCCAGCGCCTCGCGCAGGTTCGCGGCGGGCACCAGGTGCTGGTGCTGCGGCTGGAACCAGGGCAGCCACGCCGGGCCGAGCAGCCGGGCCATGCGCGACTCCGGGTCGGGGACCTCGATGGTCAGGAACCCCCCGGGGGCGAGGACGGTGGCCGCCGCGTCCAGTTCGGCCAGCGGCTCCCGGGTGTGCTCCAGGTAGTGGTACATGCTGACCACCTCGTACTGGCCCGCCAGCTTCGGGGCGAACTCGGGGAACTGGCCCTGGTAGCCGGTCTCCACCCAGCCGCGGCGCTCGGCCGCACGCACACCGTCGCCCATGTCGAGCCCGTCGAAGCGGGTCCGCGGCCAGACGGCCCGCGCCGCGTTGCAGAAGTGGCCGTGCCCGGTGCCCACGTCGAGCCAGGACGAGGGCTCCGTGTGGGGGAGGAGCATCCGGGCGCGCGCCCGGTAGGCGGGGCCGAGCCGGCCGAAGACCGTGCCCGCTCCCTCGCCGCCGCGCCCGTCGTAGAAGTCGCGGTAGTAGAACTCCAGTCCCTGCGGGCTCAGCCGGGGATTCTGGAAGACGTGCCCGCAGTCCCCGCAGCGCTCCAGGATGAACAGGCCGGGCTTGCCCTGGAGCAGGTCGGGCACCCGGACCCGGACGGTGAGCCGCAGCGAGCCGCACCACGGGCAGTCCGCGCGGCGCGGTTCGAGGAAGCGCCCGGGGCCCGCGGCCAGGTCCTCGCGGTAGGCCTCCGCCCGGGCGGCCTCGTCGTCCGCGCCCTCACTCCCGCCCCCGCCGCCCTCGCGGCCCGCCGGGGTACGGGCGACCGCCGCGGCCGTACGCAGGGCGGCGCCGAGCGAGCGCAGCGGCCGGCCGGCGGTGGCCACGGCCAGGTCGGCGGGGCGCAGCGGGGAGCCGGGCCCGCCGAGGGCGAGGTACGGCTGGAGCCAGTACAGCCCGGCCGCGGCGGCGCCCCACCGGCCCTGGCGCAGGGCGACGCCCGCCAGCAGGGCCAGCCCGGAGAGCTGGGCAGCGGCCAGCGCCCCCGGCGGCAGCCCCTGTGCGCGCAGCTCGGCGGCCCGGGCGGGCCCGGTCGCCTCGGTCCGCGGTCCGCAGCTCAGCGCGGGGGCGACGGCCAGGCCCGTGGCCCCGGCGGCGTACTCCTTCAAACGCCGCGTGAGCGCGAGGAGTTCCTCCGGCCCGGGGCGCGGCTCACCCGGTTCGAACCCGGCCCGCTCCAGCACCTCCTCGGCGACCAGTACGGCGAAACCGGCGCCGCGCCCCTCGCCGAGCCGGTCGTGGCGGTAGCTGCCGGGGTCGACCAGACGCAGCAGCCCCAGGGCCCGCTCGGTGGCCAGGTCCGCCGGAAGCAGGTCCAGTACCCGCAGCCCCTCCCGGTCGGCGTGCGCGCAGGCGGCGAGGAAGGTGACCGCGTCGGGCTCGACCCCCTGGGCGGCGAGCAGCCGCCACCCGGCGGCCCGCGGCACTCCGGCCGCGGCGGCCGGGACCGCGGGCAGCACCGGGATCGCCCGCAGCCGGCGGCCGGCCCGCACGGTGCCGGCGCCGAGCGCGGCCAGCACGACGGCGGAGGTCCACCGGACCCGGGTGTTCGGGAGTGGCGTCATAGCAGCTTCTCCAACCGGTCGGCCGCGGCGGCGGCTCCGCCCGCCGCGGCGAATGAGGCCTGGATCCGCCGGGCGGACCGGCGGTGGCCGGGATCGTCCAGCACGGCCGTGATCGCGTCACGCAGTTCCTCGGCCCGGGTCCTGCCGAACCGCACCCGCACCCCGGCCCCGGCCTCCACGACCTGCCGGGCCACGATCGGCTGGTCGTCCCGGATCGGCGCGACGACCAGCGGCAGCCCGTACGCGAGGGCCTCGCAGACGGTGTTGTGGCCGCCGTGGCAGACCACGGCGTCCAGGTGCGGCAGGAGTTCCAGCTGCGGGACGCATCCCTGCAGCAGGACGTGCCCCGGCACGGACCCGACCAGCGCGGCCGGCGCCGCGAGTACCAGCTGCACCTCCTCGGCGAGGCGTTCGGCGGCGCCCAGTACCGCCGCGTAGAACCGGCCGCCGGCCTCCTGGTTGAGCGTGCCCAGCGACACCAGCACCCGCCGCCGGGCCGGATCCAGGCGCTGCCAGGGAAACCCCGCCGCGGCCGGCCGGGCCCCGAAGGCGGGACCGACGAAGGCGTGGTGCGGCGGGAAGCCGTCCCGCGCTCCGACGAGTTCGGGAGTGGAGAAGACCAGCACGAGCCGGTCCGAGAACCGCGGATCCCAGTCCGGCGCCGGTGACCCGAACTCCGCGAGGAGGCCGGAGATCTGCCCGGCCACCCACTCCCCGACCTTCGGGAAGTCCGCGAAGGGCCGGGTGAGTTCGGCCGAGGTGCTGGCGGACGTCGCCCACGGGACGCCGAGCCGCCGGGCCACCAGCGGCCCGGCCAGGGCCTGTTGGTCGGCGACCAGCAGGTCTGGTGCGAACTCGTGGACGGCGCGGGTCACCCCCGGGACCATCGCCCGGGCCAGCGGCACCAGCGCCTCCTCCCACAGGAACCGCAGCGCCCCGACCCCGCGCAGGTCGCGCCAGCGCTCGTGCAGCGTCGCGTAGCCGCCGCCCGCCTCCTCGCCGGCGGGCAGGATCCGGGCCGACGGGGGCAGCAGCCGGGCCAGCGCCGCGGCCGGTCCCGTCCAGGCGACCTCGTGCCCCCGCGCGGCCAGTTCGGCCCCGACGGCCACGGTCGGATTGACGTGCCCCGCCAGCGGCGGCACCGTGAAGAGCACCCTCATGGGACCAGCGCTCCCGCCCGCGGCCCCGCCGCCACAGCAGCCGTCGCGGCCGTCGCGTCGAGATGGGCGAGCACGGCCTCCCGCAGGGCCCCGCTGCTCTCCTTGAGGACGTCGTGGCCCAGGTCCGGCAGGATCCGCAGCGTGCCGTCCGGTGCGTGGCGGACCAGTTCCCGGGCGCCCGGCACCAGTTCGGAGTGCTCGCCGCACACGACCAGCACCGGGCAGCGCAGCCGCGCGTAGTCGGCCGGGGTGAAGGTGCGGCCGGCGGCGATGTCGTCGATGAGCGTGGTGCGGTTGAGCAGGTCGTCGGCGATGGCCGTGAGATGGGCGGCCTTGCGCAGGCGCAGGGTGAGCAGTTCCGCCGGTACCGGGCTGTCCTCCAGACTGAGCGCGGCCGCCGACAGGGTGTCCACCATGTTCTCCACCCAGGCTCCGCCGAGCGGGGGTTCGAGGAGCGTGAGACCGGCGACGAGGTCGGGCCGGGCCAGGGCGGCGTGCACCGCCAGGGTCCCGCCGTAGCTGTTGCCGACCAGGTGCACCGGGCGGTGCCCGAGGTCCAGCGCGCCGAGCAGCGCGAAGAGGTCCCGTACGGCGGTGCCGCTGTCGTAGCCGTTCGCGGGCCGCTCGGTACGGCCGTGGCCGCGCAGGTCGTAGAGGACGGCCTCGTGCCCGGACCGGGCCACCGGCACGGCCAGGGGACAGTAGAAGGAGGACAGGTTGTCGACGACCAGGCCGTGCAGGAAGACCACCACGGGCCGGTCGGGGCGGGCGGCCCCGGCGGTGGCCGGGAGCCGCTGGACGTGGAATTTCAGGGAGTTGGCAGGAACGACGGCCATGGCGGGCTCAGCCGGCGGGGGCGGCCGAGGCGGCCGGGGCGGCTGCCGTGCGGGCGAGGGAGGCGTGCGTGATCCGGCCGATGTGGGTGACGAGTTCGCCGACCGACATGGCCAGGATGGCGTCCATGTCCTTCTCCGCCAGGAAGCCCATCAGGTCCACCTCGGCGCCGTAGCGGTGATGGAGCAGCTCGGCGAGGGCGACGAACTCGATGCTCTCCAGGGCGAGGTCCTCGTTGAACGTCGTCTTCATCGTGACCTCCTCCGCGAGCAGGTACTCGTCGCCGACGATCTCCACGAGCATTCCGGTGATCTCGGCGAGGATGTCAGGTGCCATGACGGGTCTCCGTGAGGTGGAAGGGGACGGGGGACGGCGCCGTGCCGTGGGCGGTCCAGGCGACGACGTGGTCGGGCGGTCCGGGGGCGGGCCGGCCCGGGGCGGGCAGGTCGTGGTTGCGCAGGTCAGGGTCGAGCCGGTCGGTGGGGACGCGGGTGGTTCGGACCGGGTACGGGTGCCCGTCGGGGGAGCGCACGAGCAGCGCGCCGGAATCCGGTTCACCGGCCACCCGCCAGTCCCGCGGCCGGCCGCCGAGCCCGCTGCCCGCCGCCTTCGCCGCGGCCTCCTTCGCGCACCACAGGGCGGTGAGCGCGGCCGGCAGTCCGGTGCCCTCACAGGCGGCCAGCCGCTCGGCGAGGCGGAGTTCCTCCGGCCGCAGAGCGATCCGGACCAGCGCGCCGGGGTCGGCGGTCACCGGTTCCACGTCGATGCCGACCGCGTCGCGGGGGTGGGCGAGGGCGACCGCGATCCGGTCCTTGTGGGCGATCGACAGCCGGAAGCCGGGAGTGAGCGGACCCTCGGCCACGGGCCGGCCCGCGGGATCGTTCCCCACCGGCACCTCCACCGGGAACACCGGCCCGGCCCCGGCCCCCCACAGCAGTCCGCGCAGCGCGTCCTTGGCGGCGATCCGGCCCAGCAGCCAGGGCGCCCGGGCCCGCGGCGACAGCCGCTCGTACGCCGCCCGCTCGGCGGCGCCGAGGTAGCGGCGCATCACCAGCTCCTGCGAGGCCGGGTCGGTCCAGCGGCGGCGGGCCAGGCACCAGCCCTCGGGCCGTGGCTCGCCGATGCCGCACACCTCCGGGGTGAACTTCATCGGCCACACCCGCTCGTCGGCGCCGAACCGGCGGTAGGTCCATCCCTCGATCAGGGCCCACACCTCGCCCGTGGTGCGGCACAGTTCGAGGTCACCGCGCACGGTGATGTCCCGTACCTCCCGGATCCGGGCCGTGGCGGCGACCAGCTCCCCGGGGGCGGGCGGGGGACCGCAGAAGCGGACGCGGTCCACGGCGGCCGGGAACACCAGCCGGTCCACCGGGAGGCGCAGCTGCATCCAGTGGCCGAACAGCTGGCCCGCGGCGTCGAGCAGCGCCCCCGGGTCGGGGAGCGCCCGCAGCACGCCCCGGATGCCGTCCGAGCCGACGGTCCGTACCTCGTGCACCCCTGCGAAACGGGGGCCGTGGAACATCCACCGGTCGCGGTAGAGCGCCTCGGCGCTGACGGGGGCGGGCCCCGGTTCGCGCAGGGGAGTGGTGTCGGGCGCGGGCGGCTGCCCGTACCGCTCACCGAGCAGCACGACCACCGACGCGAACTCCCCGAGGGCGACGCGCGAGCGGCCGGGCCCGTCGCCGCGGACGGTGACCTCGACGTCGACGGCCGGTTCGACGGCGAGCCAGCGCAGCGCCCGTACGTCCTCGTAGCCGATGACGGCGAGGCCGGGCGGGGCGTGGCGCTGCGCGGCCTCGGCGGCCAGCTCCAGCATGGTGGTCATCGGTACGACGGGGAACCGGTCGGACTCCTCCGGCCAGCCGTCCGGCTGGAGGTACACGCAGTGGTCGCGTACGTAGGGCAGCGCGGCCAGCGAGCAGCGCAGGGTGTGATTCCCCGAGGGCTGTCCCGTGGCACGCGCCGCGCCCAGTCCCGTGGCCCGGCCCGTGTCCGGCGGGCGTACGGCCGACCAGGCCTCGGTGACGTTCCGGGCGGCCGCCGCGGTGTCTTCGAGGACCGCGTCCAGCGCGGACAGCAGGATCGGCCGGGGGGCGGACGGCTCGGCCCGGACCCGCGCCGCAGCGGCCGGGGCCGGGGCCGTGGGCAGGAGGCCGCCCAGCGCGGTGCGCGCCGTCTCGCCGAGGCGGACCAGCGGCGAACCGAGGTCCAGGGGCACGGCGCGCCCCGCCGGCGAAGGCGGCCGTACCGGCTCGGCCGTCTTCTCAGACACCGGTACGGACAACAGGTCCCAGCGCGGTGCGTGCCCCTCGGCCCAGAGCGCGGCGCAGGCACGCTCCAGCGCCGCCAGACCCGGAAGCCGGGGGGAGGAGGTGGACACCGAGAGGTGGGGGCGCTCGCGCAGGGTGTCCTCCACGAAGCCCGGCAGGCTGCCCGGGCCCAGGGTGACGAAGCCGCGCACGCCCTCCTCCTCGTACAGCCGCAGCGTCAGTTCGCGGAAGCGGACCGGCTCCAGGAGGTGGCGGACCACCAGGTCCCGCACGTCCCGCGGCTCGGCGGGGAACGGAGCGCACGTGGTGGCCGACCACACCGGTAGGGATCCGGGCCGCAGCGGCAGCCGGCCGAAGGCGGCGCGGACCTGGCCCAGGTACGGCTCCCACATCGGGGTGTGGAAGCCCGACCGGAACGGGAGTTCCTGGCCGAGCACCCCGTCGCCGCGCAACCGGCCGACCGCGGCCGCCACTTGGTCCGGTTCCCCGCATATCACCGACTGGTGGGGGCAGTTGTCGTGGCTGACCACCACCCGGTCCAGGCCGTGCAGTGCCGCCTCCGCCCGGCGCGCACCGCAGCCCAGCGCCGCGTACACGAGATCGGGCACCAGCAGGTCCGACGGCCGGAGCCCGTCCAGGAAGCTGTCGGCGGCTTCCTGTGGATACATCCCGGCGGCCACCATCGCCGCCCACTCGCCCAGGCTGTGGCCCGCCAGCACATCGGCCTCGACGCCGAGCGCGGGCATGACCCGGGCGAAGAAGCGGCCCGTCGCGATCGCGTCGAGGGCCCGCTCCACCAGGGACGTGCCCCGCGTGAGCCGGGGCCGCGCCGTCCCGAGCCGGTCCGCGACATCGTCCACCACGGGGGCGAACTCCGGCTCCAGGCCCGGGAACAGGAAGGCCACCCGGCCGCCCAGCGGCTCCGGTGTGAACCACACGTCCCCCCGGCCCCGCCAGGCCCGGCCGCGCGCCACCACCTTCGCGGCCAGCGCGAGCCGCTGGGGCGTGGGCCCGAACACCGCGAGCCGGCAGGGCCCGTCTGCGCCGGACACCGGCGAGCCCGTCGCCAACCGGGCCGACAGCTCCGCCGGACCGTCCGCGCCCAGCAGGAGTACGTCGCCCCGGGCGGACGCCCCCACCGGCGCGGCCGCGCCGCCCAGTGGCAGGAACCGGCGGGCCGGAGCCGCCGGGCGCGCGGCCGCCGGAGCCTCCTCCAGCACCACGTGCGCGTTGATCCCGCCGAAGCCGAAGGCGTTGACCCCCGCCCGGCGGGGCTCCGGACCCCGCTCCCACGGCTCCGCCGCCGTCACCGGCCGCATCCGGGTCCGGGCCAGGTCCGGGTGGGGCTCCTCCAGGTGCAGCGTCGGCGGCAGCACCCCCTCGTACACCGCCAGCGCGGCCTTGATCAGCCCGGCCATGCCGGAGGCCTGCATGGTGTGCCCGAGCATCGACTTGACGGAGCCGAAGCCGACCCCCGGCCCGGAACCCTCCCGCGCACCGAACACCTGGGCCAGGGTGTCGAGTTCGGCCACGTCCCCCACGGGCGTCCCGGTGCCGTGCGCCTCCAGCAGCCCCAGCGCGCCCGGAGCCCGGGGATCCAGGCCGGCCTCCCGCCAGGCCCGCTCCAGTGCCCGTACCTGGCCCGCGACCAGGGGGCTCATCAGGCTCGCCGCCCGGCCGTCCCCGGCCACACCCGTACCGCGGATCACCGCGTAGACGCGGTCGCCGTCCCGCTCCGCGTCCGCGAGCCGCTTCAGCAGCACCACCCCGGTGCCCTCGGAGAGCAGGGTCCCGTCGGCCCTCCGGTCGAAGGGCCGGATCCGCTCGCTGGGGCTCAGCGCCCGCAGCTGCGTGAACACGCTCCACAGCGTGGCGATGTGGCAGTGGTGCACGGCGCCCGCGACCACCGCGTCGCAGCGTCCGCCCGCCAGCAGCCCCACGGCCTGGTCCACCGCGAGCAGCGAGGAGGCACAGGCGGCGTCCAGGGTGTAGGCGGGGCCGCGGAAGTCCAGCCGGTTCGCGGTCCGGGCGGCGGTGAAGCTCGGCACCAGGCCGATCGACGCGTCCGGCCGCTCCGGCCCCAGCGCGTCCTGGAAAGCCGAGCGCACCGCCGCGATCCGCCGCTCTCCGAGCTCCGGCGCGAGCTCCCGCAGGGTCTGGGCCAACTGGTGCGCCGTACGCACCCGCTGGTCCAGCCGGGCGGTGGCCACCCCCATGAACCCGCCGCGCCCCAGCACCACCCCGATCCGGGAGCGGTCCGCCGGCAGCCGGTCCTCGCCTCCCGCGTCCGCGATGGCCTCGGCCGTCGCGTGCAGGGCCAGCATCTGGTCCGGCTCGGCCCCCTCCACGGCGGCGGGCATGATCCCGAAGCGGGTCGGGTCGAAGGCGGCGAGGCCGTCGACGAACCCGCCGCGCCGGCAGTAGAACCGGTCGCCGGACACCGGGCCGGTGGCGCCGTCGGGGTCGTAGTACACCTCGGGATCCCAGCGCCCCGGCGGGACGTCGCCGATCGAGTCCGTACCGGCGAGCAGATTGCGCCGGTAGGCGGCCAGATCGGCGGCCCCGGGGAACACCGCGCCCATCCCGACGATCGCCGCGTCCGTGGGCCGCGGGCCGCGCCGCCGCTCACTCATCGCCGCGGCCCTCCTCCGCCATCAGGACCACCTGTACGTCGGTTCCGTGCGCGAGTTCGGCGAGGAACGCGGCGGTGCCCGCCTCGGGACCGATCAGCGGGACGCCGCGCCGGGCGTACGCACGCTCCAGCTCGGGCGTGACCATCCCGCCCGCCTCCGCCGCCCAGGGGCCCCAGTCCACGACCAGCACCCGGCCCGGGAAGGACTCCGACCAGGTGTGCGCCAGGCAGTCGAGGGCGTCGTTGGCCGCGGCGTAGTCGCACTGGCCGCGGTTGCCGTACACCCCGGCGACACTGCCGAACAGGGCCAGGAACCGGGGCGCGGGCGCCGTACCGTGCTCGGCCGCCGCTGCGGCCAGGTGGCGGGCGCCGGCCACCTTGGTGGTGAACACCTCGGCGAAGTCGGCCGGTTGCTTGTCGCGCAGCAGCCCGTCGCGCAGGACACCGGCGCCGTGCACGATGCCGTCCAGCCGGCCGTGCCGGGCGCGCACATCGGCCACGACGGCCCGCACGGCGCGGGCATCGGTGACGTCGGCGCAGTGGTAGCGGACGGAGGCCGCCGCCGTGGCGAGGGCGGCCAGCGTGGCCCGCACCTCGCGCTCGGCGAGGATCCGCGAGGCCGCCGCCTCGATCTCGGCGGGCGTACGGAGTCCCGTGGCGATCAGCGCGGCGCGCAGTGCCACCCGGTCCTGTGCCTGGGCGAACTCGTCGCCTCCGGGGTCCGGTTCGGGCGTACGGCCGACCAGCTCGACGTGGCAGCCGGTGGCGCGGGCCAGGGCCAGGGCGGTCCGGGCGGTGATCCCGCGGGCCCCGCCCGTGAGCAGGACCACCGATCCGGGGCCGAGGGGCGGCCCGTCCGGTCCGTCCCCGGCCGGGGCGAGCGGCGCGGACACCGCGCCGCGGGCGACCCGGGCTCCCTCGGCGGTGTACCCGACGGAGGCGGGGCCGTCGGCCGGGGGGCAGCTCAGCTCGGCGAGGAGCTGCGCCGCGATCCGCTCCGGGTCCTCCTCGGGGTGGATGCCGACCGCGCGGATCAGCGTGCCGGGGAATTCCAGGGCCGCGCTGCGGGCGAAGCCGTGCAGACCTGCCCCGGGGGCGCCGGGCGCGGTGACGAGGAGCAGCCTCCGGACCCCGCCGGTCAGGGCGTTCCGCAGCCCCGGGAAGGCCTCGGGGAGCAGGGGCTCGGCCCCCGGGCGCAGCGCGGACAGGTCCACGATGCCGTCGAACCCGGCCTCGGCCTCGGACACGACCTTCACCTCGGCGCCGTGCGTGCCCAGCGCCGCGCCCAGGGCGAGCGCGACGCCCTGGCCGTCCTCGACGACCCCGATCCGCAGTCCGCGCAGGGCCCGCGGGTCCCCGGCCGCCGCGGGTACGGACACCAGGTCCACGCGGAGCCGACGGAGCAGGCTGGCCGGGGCCGGGGCCGGGGCCGGGGCCGGGGCCGCCGGGCCGGGCAGGGGTGGCACCGGGCCGGGTTCGGGCCCGGGTTCGGGCCCGGGGTCGGCGGACGGCCCGGCGGGTGCGTGGGAGGTGACCCAGTCCACGATCCCGCGCAGGGTCTTGATCCGGGACAGCTCCTCGACCGCGGACTCGGCGGAGCCGCCCGGGTCCTGCGGCAGGCCGATCCGGTCGGCCAGGGCGCCGATGATCTCGACCCGCTTGATGGAGTCGATGGACAGGTCCGCCTCCAGATCCAGCCCGGGGTCGAGCATGTCCCGGGGGTACCCGGTCCGCGTGTGCACGATCTCCAGGACGGCGTCCATGACCTCTTCGGCGGAGGGGGCTCCGCCGGTGGGCCCGGCCGTCGGCCGCAGCCCGGTCGCCGGGGAGTTGTCGGGTGCCTCGGCCGTGAGCAGGTCCGGCGCGGCGCCCGACCGGGACCGGTCGTACGCCTCGGCCGGAGGCCACCCGGGGTCCGGGGTGGGGGCCGAGGCGGGCGCCCCCGCGCCCAGGTAGCCCAGCAGGACGTCCCGCTGCGCCTGGACCAGTTCGCGGGTGCCGCGGAGGTACTCCAGTACCGCCTCCTCGCGCCGGTCGGCGGCCACCGGATCGGGACGTGAACCGGCACCGGCGGCTACACCGGCACCCGCACCGGCGGCCGAAGCGGAGGCCCAACCCGCAGCGACTGCCGGAGGCACTCGGCGGGCCGGCCGGAGGCCGCCGGCCACCGGGGCGCCGTCGGCGGTGCGCACCAAGTGGCCGTCCACCAGCCAGCCCGGACGCCGCGGCGCCCGGTCCGGCAGGACGGAGGTCCGGCCGCGGAACAGCGCCTCCGGCGCCACCGGCACGCCGGCCGCCGCGAGCTCCGCCAGTGCCGTGACCAGCCGGACCAGGCCGTGTTCGCCCGGCACGTCCAGCGGGACCACCGTGTGCGGGCGGTCGCGCAGGATCCGGCCGGTCAGACCGGACAGGACCCGGCCCGGCCCCGCCTCGACGAAGGTCCGCACACCGGCCGCGTACATGGCCTCCACCTGCTCCACGAAGCGGACCGGCTCCGCGAGCTGGCGTGCGGCAAGGCCCCGTAGCTCCTGGGCGGAGGCCGGATACGGGCCGGCCGTCGTGTTCGACCAGACGGGGACGCGCGGGGCGGCCACCGCGGTCGCCGCCAGTTCCGCCGCGAGGGCGGCCGTCGCCCCCGCCACGACCTCGCTGTGGAACGCGCACGCCACGGGCAGCGGCTCGGCCGACAGGCCCGCCTCGCGCAGCGCCGACACCGCGGCGGCAACGGCCGTGGTCGGGCCCGATATCACGCACTGCCGGGGCGCGTTGTGGTTCGCCACCACGCACCCGGCGCGCGCGGCGATCTCCCGTACCTCCTCCGGCGCGGCCGACACCGCCGCCATCGCCCCCGGATCCTCCCCGGCGGCGGCCACGATCGCCTCGGCCCGGCGCGCACTCAGCCGCAGCAGGTCCGCCGTGTCGTAGACCCCCGCCGCCCACAGCGCGGTGAGCTCCCCGTACGAGTGCCCGGCCACGCCGTCCGGCCGTACGCCGAGCTCGGCGAGCAGCAGGTGGGCCGCCGCCCCCGCCAGTCCGAGGGCGGGCTGGGCCACCCGGGTGTCGGTGACAGCCGCCCGCTGCGCGGCCCGCCCCTCGGCGGTGAACGCCGTGGGCGGGAACACCGCCGAGACCACCGGTGCGGGCGCCGCGTCCAGGAGAGCGCGCAGGGCGGGGAACCCCATGAACAACTCGCCCAGCATTCCCGTCCGCTGGCTGCCCTGCCCGGGAAACAGGAACGCCACGCGCCCCGGGTCCGCCGCCTCCTCGCGTACGTGGACCCCCGTGCCCGGGGTGAAGGCCCGCGCCTGCTCCAGCCGGGCCGCCAGTTCGTCCAGACCGGCGGCGACGACGGCGACGTGGACGGTCCCGGAGCCGGAGGCCGGTTCCGCCGCGAGGTCGCGCAGGGCCCACGGCCGCCCGGCCGCGTCGTTCTCCTCCAGCCGGGCCGCGAGCCGCGCGATCGCCCGGCCCGCCGCCCGCCGGTCCTCGCCGCGGAAGCAGAACAGCTCGGCCGGCCATTCCTCCAGGCCGTGGCGGGGTTCCTCGCAGCCCCCGTAACCGGCCAGCACCGCGTGGTAGTTCGTGCCGCCGAAGCCGAAGGCGCTCACCCCGGCGATCCGCTGCTCCGGGGGCACCGCCCAGGGCCGGGCCTCGGCATCGAAGGAGAACGGGCTGGTCTGCGCCCGCCAGGCCGGGTTCGGCGATTCGATGTGCAGGGTCGGCGGCCGCACACCCGCGTGGACCGCTCGGGCCGCCTTGATGAGCCCGGCGAGTCCCGCCGCGCATTTGGTGTGGCCGAGCTGCGATTTCACGGATCCCAGCGCACACGAGCCGGGAACGGCGCCCGAGGCGGTGAACAGCTCGCTCAGGACGGCCAGTTCGGTGCTGTCGCCGACCACCGTCCCGGTGCCGTGCGCCTCGACCAGGCCCACCTCGCCCGGGGAGACACCGGCGCGTGCGTAGGCCCGCTCCAGTGCCCGCCGCTGCCCTTCCGGCCGGGGCGCGGTCAGACCGAGGGACCGGCCGTCGCTGGACGCGCCGACCGCCTTGACCACGGCGTACACCCGGTCGCCGTCCCGTTCCGCGTCCGCGAGCCGCTTCAGCACCAGCGCGCCCACGCCCTCGCCGAGCGCGATCCCGTCGGCCGCCGCGTCGAAGGGCCGGCAGCGGCCGCCGGGCGACAGGGCGCGAACGGAGGAGAACATCAGGTAGTCGTTGATGCCGTTGTGTACGTCGGCGCCTCCGCAGACGACCATGTCGCTGTCCCCGTCGCGGAGTTGGCGGCAGGCGAGGTCCAGGGCGGCGAGGGAGGACGCGCAGGCGGCGTCGACCGTGCAGTTCGCTCCGCCGAGGTCGAGCCGGTTGGCGACCCGGCCCGCGATGACGTTGGCGAGGATGCCGGGGAAGGAGTCCTCGGTGAGGCGCGGCAGTTGGTCGTCCAGGGCGGGAGGGAGCTCGCCCAGGTAGGACGGGAGCAGTGCGCGCAGTCCGTACGCACCCGCCAGTTCGGTACCGGCCTCCGCGCCGAAGACCACCGAGGTCCTGGCGCGGTCGAACTCCCGGTCCCTGCCGTAGCCGGCGTCCCCGAGGGCTCGCGCGGCGATCTCCAGTGCCAGCAGCTGGACCGGTTCGATCCCGGCCAGGGAGGCGGGCGGGATGCCGTGCGCGAGGGCGTCGAAGGGCACCGGGCCGAGGAAGCCGCCCCAGCGGGAGGGGGTGCGCTCGCCGGCCCGGGCCGGGTCGGCGTCGTAGTACAGCTCCGGGTCCCAGCGTTCGGCCGGTACCTCGGTCACCGCGTCCGCACCCGCCAGGATCCGCGCCCAGTAGGCGGCGAGGTCGGGCGCGCCGGGGTAGGCGCAGGCCATTCCGACGATGGCGATGTCGAGCGGGTCGGCCGCCGTGGCCGCCGTCTCGGACCCCGTCGTCGCGAAGTCCTCGGCCCGGCGTTCCAGCAGGGCGGTGGCACCCTCGGTGACCTGCGCGTGGAGCGCGGCGACGGTCGTGGTCCCGGAGCGGAGCACGGCGGCCTGTCCCAGCATGAACAGCCCCTCGGCGTACTGCTGCTCCGCGTCCACCGGCTCCAGGGCGGACCCGTCGGCCGCCCGCCGCAGGCCCTTGCTGGCGATCCGCAGCCGCCCCAGGTTGAGCCGTTCCAGCTCCTCCCACACCTCGCGCGGCTCGGCGCCGCTCCCGGTGAGCCGCAGCCGGGTCGCTTCGAAGCTCTCGGCGTACGGGGTGGGCGCGCAGCGGGTGGCATGTCCGGGCGCGGTGTGCAGCAGCACGGTGTCCGCGCACTCCACGGCCGCCCGCTGGAAGCCGGGCAGTACCGCGCCCGCCGCCACGGCCTCCTCGGTGAACAGGTAGGCGGTGCCCATCAGTACCCCGATCCGCGCGCCCCGCTCGGCCAGCGGGGCTGCGGCCGCCATCGCCATGGCGGCGGAGCGCCCGTCGTGGATCCCGCCCGCGAACAGCACGTCCAGATCTTCGGGTTCGGGGCACGACAGCAGCCGTTCGATCTGTTCCTCCCACAGGGGGAACGAGGCGCGCGGCCCTACGTGTCCGCCGCACTCCAGCCCCTCGAAGACGAACCGGCGTGCACCCTCGGCGAGATACCGCTCCAGCAGCCCCGGTGACGGCACGTGCAGATGGGTGCGGATCCCGGCCGCCTCCAGTGGCGCGGCCTGCGCCGGGGTGCCGCCCGCGATGATCGCGTACGGCGGGCGGGCTTCGGCCACGGCCGCCAGCTGCTCGCCTCGCAGCGCGGCCGGGGCGAAGCCGAGCAGGCCCACGCCCCAGGGGCGTTCCCCGAGCCGCTCGGCGCTCTCGGCCAGCAGCCGGCGTACGTCCGGGCCCTCCATCACGGCGAGCGCCAGGTACGGGACCCCGCCCGCGGCGGCCACCGCCTCGGCGAAGGCCGCCTGGTCGCTCACCCGGGTCATGGGGCCCTGGGCGACGGGCAGCGGCCGGCCCGGAGTGCGCCCGAGCGGCCGGACCCGTACGGCGGCCTCGAGGTGCCCGGCGATGGCCGCCCGTACGGCCTGGAGCACCCCGCCCGTGGTCCGGTGGCGCGCGGCCAGCCGGGCGGCCGAGGCGCCGTCCTGCCCGACGGGCAGCAGCTGCGCCCGCAGGTCCCGGGCGCCCAGCAGAGCGGGCACCGGCCCCTCGGGCGGGGTCAGGTCCGGACGCGCGAACACCCGGTGCCCGTCCGTCAGCCGTGTCTCGGTACCGTCCATCGCCCTCAACGCCGCGGTCACTTCGGCGGGCAGGCCCGCCTCGCCCTCGGCCGTCAGGGCGAGCTGTACGTCGAGCAGGACCCCGGCGGCCCCGCCCGCGACGGCCGCGGCCGCCGTGTGCGGCCCGATCCCGCCATGGGCCAGTACCGGGACCTCGGCCGCGGGGTCCGTGAGCAGCTGCTGGAGCAGTACGAAGGTGGTGGCCGTGCCGACCCGGCCCCCGGCCTCGTGGCCCTTGGCGACGAGGGCGGCCGCACCGGCGGCCACGGCGGCCCTGGCCTCCGCCGGGCTGGTGACCTCGGCCCACACGCGGGGCCGGCCCGCAGCGGCCGCCCAGCCGGCCACCCGCTCCGGGGTGTGCGACGCGGGGTCGGCGAGCAGCACGGTGTCCACCGCGGGCGGCAGCTCCTCGGGCCCGAGCGGGCAGCCCGCGGGTACCCGTACACCGTGGCGGCGGCCGCCGCCGAGCCGGCGGGCCAGTTCCGCGACGGCGCGCCGGGCGGCGTCCGCGTCCCGGCCGAGATCGAGCAGCCCGAGGGCCCCGGCGCGCTCGGCGGCGGTCACGATCCGCGGGTGGGGCTCCTCGAACGGGCTCACCGCGACGACCAGGTCGCGGGTGGCGGCGGACTGCGGGGGGTGGGGGGTCACGGGCGCTCCTCTTCCAGTGCTGTGTGACATGGCGCGATCAGGGCGCAGTACAGGGCGGAAGAACCGGGGGAGTGCGGCGGGCGAGGGGCCCCGCGGTACGGGTGGTGCGTCTGCGGCGGCGCTCACGGCGGTTCGCACGGGCGGCGGGCGGTCCGCCGCCGGTGCGCTGGGCTTGAACAGTGGTCAAACGGCCCCACGCCGGGATGCATCGTGCGGGGACCGCCGTGCACTGTCAACAGGCATGCGGAGTACGTCGTTTCGCTCGCACCGGGCGCGCGGTGCGCCCGGAACGCACCTCGACCCGACCCGCCGAACGAGCCCCTCACGCCGCTGGCCTGCGGTGTTTCCCGACGGGCGGGGCCGGCCCCGGCGCGCGTGCCGGCGCACGACACGCCCCGGGCTCATGCCGCACCGGCATGTGTTGCCGCCGACCCGGCATGAACGCCCCCGCCGGGTCACGTAGTTGTTCACCCGGTGGCCCTTACGGGTGCAACCCCGCGCCGTTACCGTCCGGTCATGACCCCCACGCTCGCGCAACTCCGCTACCTCGTCGCCGTGGCCGACTGCCGGTCCATCACAGGAGCCGCCGCGGCCGTGTTCGTCGCCCAGTCCGCGCTGTCCCGTGCCGTCCAGGCGATGGAGCGCGACCTCGGTGTCGAACTTCTCGCACGCCGGGGAAGGGGGGTGGACCTCACGCCGGAGGGGGCCCGGGTCGTCCGGCTGGCCCGCACCGTGCTCAACGCGGTGGAGGCCATCGACGACATCGGGACCCCCCACGGCAAGGACTCCCGGGCCGTCCTCACCCTCGTCACCACGCCCACCCTCGCCCTCGACCTGGCCGCCGACCTGGTCACGGCCTTCGCCGAGAGGCATCCCGGCGTGGACGTCAGGATCCAGCAGCACGACAGCCGCGAGGCCCTGGTCCAGGAGCTGAACCTGGGGCGCTCCGAGCTGGCGCTGGTGGACCTGCCCGTCGACAAGGAGCTCTCCACCCACCACATCCAGGAGCGCGAGGTGGTACTGATCTCGCCGATCGGCTCCCGGCTGCCCGACCCGCTGCCGCTGCGCATGCTCGACGGACTGCCGATGGTGCTGCCCACCCCGGGAACCGGCCGGCGCACCGAGATGGAGGCCATGTTCAGCTGCCTGGGCGTGCGGCCCGTACCCTCCCTCGAGGTCGACGAGCGCCTCGCCTGGGTGACCGGCGTGACGGACGGCCGCGGCTCCCTCATCTGGTACCGCGACGTGGTGTCGAGGGCCTTCGGCAGCAGGGCGGAGATCCGCTCCTTCACACCGTCCCTGCTGCGCCCGGTGGGCATCGCGCACGCCCGGCGGCCGCTGAGCCGCGCGGCCCGCGCCTTCATCGCGCACGCGGGGCGCACGGCACCCGTACGGGAACCGGTGCGCTGACCAGACATGCCGGCTCGGCATTGAACAATGCTCGAACGGGAGGCGGTTGGGCCTGGTGCCACGTACTCACGTGCCATCACATGGTGGGCATGCCCCGACTCCTGACACCCCCACGGGCCGCCGCCCTCGCGACCGCGGCCCTCGCCACGCTCCTGTCCGCGACGGCCTGGGTGGCCACCGCCACCGCCTCGCCCGCCTCCTCGGCCACGCCCAGCCCGGCCGCGCCCGTCCACGCGGCCGCCGGCACCTTGGCGCCGGAGAAGAAGTGCGCCCTCCCCGGCGGCCTGGCCGAGCTGAGCGGCCTCGCCATGAGCCGCCGCCACCCGGGCGTCTTCTACGCCGTCAACGACAGCGGCAACACCAACCAGGTCTTCGCGATCGACTGCACCAACGCCACCGGCCGGCTCGCGGCCACGTTCACCGTCTCCGGCGTTGGCAACACCGACTGGGAGGGGCTGGCGATCGGCAAGGACGCGAGCGGCGGGCCGACGGTCCTGGTCGGCGACATCGGGGACAACTTCAGCGGCCGCGCGGAGATCACCGTGCACGCGTTCGCCGAGCCCGAGCGGCTCGCCGACGCCGCGGTCACGCCGGCCACCTACCGGTTCGCCTACGCCGACGGCCGGCACGACGCCGAGTCCCTGCTCGCCGACCCCGTCACCGGACGGCTCTACGTCGCGAGCAAGGTCATCGGAGCGGCGGGCCAGCTGTACCAGGCACCGCTCCCGCCGGTGACGGGGCAGCTCAACACCCTCACCGCGGTCCGGCCGGGCCCCGTGTTCGCCACCGACGGGGCGTTCTCGCCGACGGGAGCCTCGTACTCCCTGCGCAGCGGCGGACCGCTGGGCGCCAACACGGCCTCCGTGTACGACACCTCGGGAGCCAAGCTCGCGGACGTCGCGCTCCCCGCCCAGTCTCAGGGGGAGACGGTGACGTACGCCGATTGCGCGAGCCTGCTCGTCGGGTCGGAGAACGATACCCAGATCTGGCGGGTGCCGCTGCCGCCGGAGGCCGCCCCGGACTGCGGCACCACACCGACACCGACCCCCACCCCCACGCCGACCCCCACTCCCGGGCATCTGAAGCTCGCCAACCCGGGCCCGCAGACGTGCAAGTTCAACCAGTCCTGCGCCATCCAGCTCACCGCCACCGGCGGAAAGCCCCCCGTCCGGTACGCGGCCACCGGCCTGCCGTGGGGTCTGACCCTCGACAGCGCCACCGGACGGGTCACCGGCAAGCCCTGGGGCAGCGGCACGGTCCAGGTCACCGCCGCCGTCACCGACTCCGCCGGGGGCACCGCAGGCACGGCATTCGCACTGACCGTCAACTGGTTCTGAGACGGGGCGGGGCGGGCTTGTACAACCCGCCCCCCAAGCCGCACTGTTGACCGAGTCTCGTTCATCAGGTCAGGAGAGCCGGCTTGTCGTCCCACATTTCTTCCGCCCCGCACGCTTCGGACACCCCGCACGTCATCGACCCCGCGGGCGGCTGCCCGCACGCCCTGAACGCCCGGCTGCGTGCCCAGGGCGCCGTGGCGGAGGTCGTACTGCCCGGCGCGGTGCCCGGCGCGGTCGTCCTCGGGCACGAGGCGCTGAAGGAGTTCCTCGCCCACCCGGACGTGGCCAAGGACGCGCGGCACTTCCCGTCCCTGCACGACGGCACCATCCCCCCGGACTGGCCGCTGCGGGTCTTCGCCAACGCCCAGGGCATGCACACCGCCGACGACGCCGACCACCGCCGGCTCCGCTCGCTGGTCGGCAAGGCCTTCACGGCCCGCCAGGTCGAACGGCTGCGGCCCCGCATCGAGGAGCTGACCGCAGGACTCCTCGACGACCTCGGCCGGGCCGCGGCCGAGACCCCGGACGGGGTCGCCGACCTGTATGCGCACTTCGCGCTCCCGCTCCCGATGAACGTCATCTGCGAGCTGCTCGGCGTGGACCCCGAGCACCGGGGCCGACTGCACCACCTGACCAACACGGTGATCATCGCGACCGACATCACCCCGGCCGAGAAGATGGCCGCGCTCCAGGAGCTCGTCGCCCTCATCGGCACGATCGCGGCCGCCCGGCGGGCGGCTCCCGGGGAGGACCTCACCAGCGGTCTGATCGCCGCCCGCGAGGACGACGGCGACCGGCTCAGCGAGGCCGAACTCATCGGAACCATGCGGCTGATGCTCGTCGCGGGCCACGAGACCACCCTCAACCTCATCACCAACGCCGTCCGCGCCCTGTGCGCCCACCGCGACCAGCTCGCCCTCGTCCTGGACGGGAAGGCCACCTGGTCGGACGTGGTGGACGAGACACTGCGCTGGGACGGCCCGGTCAGCTGGTTCCCCTTCCGCTACCCCACGCGCGACCTGACCGTCGACGGCACCGTGATCCCGCAGGGCACCCCGGTGCTCGCCGGATACACCGCGGCCGGCCGCGACGAGGCCTTCCACGGCCCGGACGCCGACCGGTTCGACATCACGCGTCCCACGGCCGCCCGTCACCTCTCCTTCGGCCACGGAGCGCACTACTGCATGGGCGCCCCGCTCGCCCGGCTGGAGGCCACGATCGCGCTGGAGCGGCTCTTCACCCGCTTTCCCGACCTCGATCTCGCGGTCCCCGAGGCCGAACTCCCGCACCAGCGCAGCTTCATAAGCAACAACGTCCAGTCGCTGCCGGTCCGCCCGGTCCGGCCGTAGGACCCGGGCTCCGCCGGCCGCCGGGACCCGATCCCGGCGGGCGGCGCGTCACCCCAGGCCGTCACCCCAGGTTCACGGGCCGCTCCGGGGCCAGATGGTTGGCGATCGCCTCCAGGACGTTCGAGCTGGCGTTCTGGACGGTGCTGCCGAGGCCCTGGGTCGCCACCGTGGCGATGGCGATCTTCTTGGACGGCAGGTACGCGACCGTGCCCGCGTAGCCGGCGAAGGACGGGTTCTGGAGGATCCAGGTGTTCTGCACCGGCAGACCCAGGGCGAACCAGGCGTTCCCCTTGATCTTCACGACGGGGGTGAGCTGAACCTTGTGCGACTCGGGCGTCAGCAGCTTCCCCTCGCCGATCGCCGCGAAGGACTTCGCCATGTCCTCCAGCGTTCCGGTCATCACCGCGCCCTCCGCCATCGTCCACGACGGATTCCAGTAGGTGGCGTCCTCGAACACGCCCCGCTCGTTGTCGAAGCCGTGGAGCACCGGCGCGGGGATCTCGGCCCTGGACGAGATGTCGGTGTGGGTCAGGCCCATCGGCCCGAGGACGTCCTCGCGCATCACCTCACCCAGGGGCTTGCCCCTCATCCTGGAAATGATGTCGCCCAGGATCACCCAGTTGGCGTGCGAGTAGGCGAAGCCCGAACCGGGGGGCAGCACCAGGGGCTTGGAGACCGCGATCTGCACGCGCTCCTCACCCGTCCAGAACTGGAAGGGGTCCTTGTACAGATCGGCGATGAAGGCCTTGTCCGTGACGTAGTCCGCGTACCCGGAGGAGGCGGAGGCCAGCATCTTCAGCGTGATCTCGTCCGCGTGCGGAAGGTCCGGGCGCCAGCGGGAGATCTTGTCGTCGAGCGTGACCTTGCCCTCGTCGACCAGCTTCAGCAGCTCGGTCGTCATATAGGGGATCGCGACCGAGCCGATGCGAAGGCGCATGTCCGTCGTCGCGGGGAAGCCCGTCACCGTCTCCCCGGCCGCGGCGGCCGAGACCCGCTCGCCGTCGACCCACACCTCGGCCATAGCCGCGGTCAGTTTGTACTTCTTGAGCGCGTCGGCCACCTGCTGCCTGGTGAAGGCCGCGGTATCGGCCGGAATGCAGGTGCCGCCTCGGGACACCTGGCCGGCCGGGCACTGCTTCGCGGCGCTCTCGGCCCGGCTGAGGGTGCAGCCGGGCGCCAGCGCGGCGCCCAGAAGAAGGTGCACGCAGGTGAGGGTGAAGGTCTTGGAACTGCGCACGGTGGTGCCTCCATGCAGGTCGAAGGCGAAGTTCCCCCATTCCGCGATTGCAGGCCTCGTCTCGCAGGCTAACCGGGGGTGTCGCCCGCCGCGCTCCGGAAGCGCTCCGGGAGTGACGGCCGACACCCGGTGCTGTGACCGGCGACAGCACCGGCTGCTAAGCGGCCTCCAGCGGGGATTCACCTTGTCGGCGTGGTGCGGAAGCCTCCGTACCCGGTTTCCCGGGGCGGGTCCGCTCGGCCCATGCGGCCACCGGAGGTCCTGCCGCGCCCAGACCCGCGAAGAACAGGCCGAGGAGCAGCCATCCCGTGTGTCCGAGCGCAAGGACTGCCCCGGTAAGGATGACAGGGGCGAGGGCTTGGCCCGCGTGGAAGCCGATGCCGAAGAGTCCCTGATACTGCCCTTGGGCATGGTCGGGTGCGAGGCCGAAGCCGAGCGCGTAGCCGCCCGACGACTCCCACACCTCTCCGACGCTGTGGACGCACACGGCGAGGACGGCGAGCGCCGGCGCGACCCACGCGGGAACATCGGCTGTCAGTGCCATCAACGGACAGCTGATGAGGAACAGGAGCCCGGCGCGGCGGAAGGCGCGGCCGCCCTGTCGTGGGGTCTCCACCTTGGAGCCAAGTCTGCTCTGGAGCAGTACGCAGACGCCGCTGTTGATCGCGTAGACCGCTGCCACGGTCCAGCGCGGTGCGTCGGTGTGGGCGGTGAGCCAGATCGGCAGCAGCAGGGAGACGGTCTGGTACTGCAGGCCCATGGCACTGTAGAGCGCGACGAAGGACACGTACGGCCGGTCGGCCAGGACGGACCACTGACGGTGTTCCTTGGGCCGGGGCAGAGGCCGGTAGTCCGGGACGCCCAGGAACGCGATCAGTCCGGCGCAGGCGAAGCTGGCGGCGTTCGCGAGGATCAGCCCGGTGTAGGCAGGGCGAGTGTCGATCTGGATGGCGAAGGCCGCGCCCAGGGTGCCCACGACGACGCCGAGATTGACGAAGGTCCGGAGTCTGGCCCGGAAGGCGGCGGGATGTTCACCGCCGACCCTTGCGATGAGCGCACCGCCCGCGGCGCCGCCCGCCGTGGCGGCCAGCCGGTCCAGAGCGGCGACGAGCGTGAACGCGAGCCAGCTGTCGATGAAGACGAATGCCGCCATGGTGGCGGCCTGCAGGGCGAGGGAAACCAGCCAGATCGTGCGTGGCCCGTACCGGTCGGCGAGATTCCCCGCCGGTATGCCGGCCGCCAAGCCGCACAGGCCGGCGATCGTCAGACCCGCCCCTACCTGCGTGGCGGGCAGGTGCACCACGAACGTGAAGTAGAGGATGGCAGCGGTGTTGAAGAGACCATTGCCCACCCTGCTGACGAAACTGGCGGTGATCAGAGCTCGCTGCGGACCGGAAGCCGCCCCGCTGGGTATCCGTTGCCCTAACCCGCTCTTGATCATGTCGATCAGGCTAACAGGGGCACTTCGTGGCGTCGGCAGTCGATTTCACCAGCCCGCGCCCGGCGGCGCGAGCTCCGACGCCCATCAGGCCCCACCCGAACCGGGCCCGGCCGACCGGCGGGCCGGTCATCGCCCCGGCCTCCTGCCCGGCGCCGGTGCCGAGCAGGTCGTCCCAGGCGGAGTGGAACCCGAAGCTCCACGGCTCACACACCCGGTCCGACCCGCACCGTCACCGCGTGCCAGCCGGTCGCCCCGTCGGGCAGGGTCCCGGTGCGTTCCCCCGTCTGAGGGGTGCCCGTGCCGTCCGTGGCGCGGACCTCCAGGGTGTGCCGGCCTGCGGTCGCCTGCCACGGCCACACCCACTGGCGCCACGTGTCGGCGCCGTCCGAGGCCCCCAGCCGCGCCTCGTGCCAGGGGCCGCCGTCCACGCGTAGCTCGACCCGCGCGATCCCCCGGTGCTGCGCCCACGCCACCCCTGCGACCGCGACCGGGCCCGGCGCGAGCGTCGAGGACGGGCGGGGGGTGTCGATCCGCGACTGCGTCTTGACCGGGCCCATCGCCGCCCAGGACCGGCGCACCCAGTACGCGTCGTACGCGGCGAAGGTGGTCAGACGCAGCTCGCTCAGCCATTTGCAGGCGGAGACGTATCCGTACAGGCCCGGTACGACCATCCGGACCGGGAACCCGTGGGCGAAGGGCAGCGGCTCGCCGTTCATCCCGACGGCCAGCAGCGCGTCCCGTCCGTCCATCACCGTCTCGACGGGCGTGCCGAGCGTCATGCCGTCCACCGAGCGCGACACCAGCTGGTCGGCCGGCCCGCCCTGGGACGGCGGCCGTACGCCGGCCTCGCGCAGCAGGTCCGCGAGGCGGACGCCGAGCCAGCGGGCGTTGCCCGCGTACGGCCCCCCGACCTCGTTGGACACACAGCAGAGGGTGATGTCGTGTTCGACCAGGGGGCGGGCGAGCAGCTCCCGCAGATCGAGGACGAGGGGCTTCGCGACCCCCTCCCCGTAGATCCGCAGGCGCCAGGTGTCCGCGTCCACGCGCGGGACGACCAGGGCGGTGTCCACGCGGTAGAAGTCCTGATTGGGCGTGATGAAAGGGGAGATGCCGGCCACCGGGAGATCCGCTCCGGCGGGGACCGGTGGCGCGGGCACGGCGGGCGGGGGGAGACGGAAGCGGGCCCGGGAGGCCGTCGCTCCGGCGGAGCCGTATGCGCCGAGGCGCCGCCCGGCGAGGCCGGCCGCGGCGGAGACCGCGAGGGTGACGGCGACCAGCCGCCCGAAGCCGCGGCGGTCCATCGTCCAGGCGCCGCCGGGCGCAGTCCCGGCAGGCCGGGGCCGATTCGCCGCCGTGACCAGCAGGTACAGCACTCCGGCCGAGGCCGCGCCGCCCACCAGCGACGGCAGCGCGTCCCGCCAGGACGCCGCCGGCCGACCGAGCGCGGCCGCCGCCCCCAACAGCCCGAAGCCGGCGGCGACGGCCATCCCGGCGCGGAGGTGGCGGACGGCGAGCATCCCGGCCCCGGCGGCGACCACGCCCAGCACGGCGACGATGCCGAGCGTCAGCACCAGCTTGTCGGCGGTGCCGAAGGACCGGATCGCCCACTCCTTGACGGCCGCGGGCGTACGGTCGACCACGGCCGCGCCGACGGCAGTGACCGGGGAGGACTCGGGCCGGACGGCGGCCGCGGCCAGCTCGGCCAGGGCCAGTCCCGCGGCGGCGGCCACCAGCCCGCTGACCGCTCCGGCGAACAGCCGCCGCCGACGCCCCGGGTCTGCCTTCGCACGGTCCATCGGGGTTCACCGTTCCGTCGTTGTGCCGACACCCCACGGTAGGTCAGCCCCCGGCGACACCGCCTGCGGCAGGGCCGCCGTCCGCCTCGGGGATCCGGGCGCGCGGAAGCACGCCGTCGTCGACGGTCAGGTCCTCCCGGACGCCCTCGTCCCAGCCGCGGTCCGGCATCACCCGCCGCTTGCGGAGCTCCACCACCCCCTCGGCGAGCAGTAGGGCTGGGGCTTGCTCCTGTTCGGTCTCGGACATGCCCCCGATCCTTTCCGGACCCGCCCCGTCCGAGGGAGCGCCCGGTGCGCGCTCCCTCGGACGAGGAGGGATGTTCCCCCGACAGAGTGACGATCACCCGATAAAGCGATGATCACTTCGTTCGGGGGTGTACGTCAGTCCGCCGCCGCCGCCGCGGCCGCGGCCGGGAGGGACGCGGCGATCCCGGCCGCCAGGCCGTACGGGTCCCCGCTCGGCCGGACCGGATGCCGGGTGGTCCGCCGGGCCCACTCCTCCTCGAAGGCGTGCCAGTCGATCGCGCGCGGCGCGGCCCGCCGGACCAGCGCCTCCTTCAGCGAGTCGAAGTACGCGTCCCACCTGGGGGCGTACAACTCCGAGATCAGGCCGCTCCATTCACGGTTCGCGTAGTCGTGCAGGAAGCCGCCCTCACTGGTGCCGCGCAGGCCCCACACACTGAGGATCGAGCGGGCGTCGTACTCGTACCGGTCCTGCTCGGCCCGGTCGGCGCCCGAGGAGCGGGCCCGGTCGAGCCAGCGGCCGAGCAGGAAGTTCGGGTCGCTGCCGGTGACCGCGTCCAGCTTCCGCTCCCCGTCCCGCCACTCGTCGGTCAGGTCGCGGAAGAGGGCCAGGTTCCCGGCCTCGTACGCCGCCCTGATCTTCGGGAGCAGTACCCGCGAGTGGTTGGCGAGCGCCTGCCGGGCGGTGTCCACGAGGTCGAACCGATAGGCGCTGGAGGTACGCAGCCGCGGATCCACCCTGAGCAGGTGGTCCAGTGCCCGGCGGACCGAACCGGCCGGATAGCGCACCGACTTGGGGCTCCAGTACGCCGCCCCGGCCGCGGTCAGGCTCGGCCGGGCGGTGAACAGGCTGTCCTGCGACTCCGACCACAGCCCCGACGAGGTGCTGTACGGGCCCTTGCGCAGCTCCTCCCACGCCGCCGCGGCCTCGGCGTCCGGCCGGCCGTAACGGCGGGCCGCGAAGCCGGCGAACCACCGGCGCTGGTCGATCGGCCCCGGCTCCCAGGCCAGGTCGGTGAACAGGTCGAAGGCGGCCGGATTGGTCCCGGTCGCCTCCGGCAGGTAGGCGATCCCGGTGAGCGCGCTGTTGCTCTTGGCGCGCCAGGGGCCGAAGCGCTCGATCCACACGGAGGTGTTCGCCCCGATGGTGGTGTGCCCGCCGAAGTTGTAGATGGTGCCCATCGCGTAGGGAGCGCCGCCCCAACGGGTTTCGCGGTCCAGCCGGTTGTACCGGTCCGACAGACCGTCCAGGATCAGCAGCTTCGAGGTGTCCACGCCGGCCAGGAGTTCCGCCGTCGGGTCGTCCTGCCAGCCGAGCACTGCCCACAGCGCGCCCGGGTGGGCGGCGTGCAGGGCGGCCTGGACCGCCCCCGCGGCGGACTTCACGTCCACCGGGCCCGTCCGGCCGCCCTCGTGCAGCGGGCTCATCCGGTACATCGTGCTGTCCCCGAACACCGCCCGCTGCTCCGCGTAGTACGCGGCGGCCAGCTTCCCGAACGCCGGTGAGGCCGGGTCCAGCCAGTCCGGCCGGTCGAAGCCCGCCCAGTCGCCCTGCGGCACGGTGGCCGAGTCCGGGTTGCGGGCGGCGAACTCCGGCGGCACGGTGCCGAAGTAGCCGGGCAGGACCGGGGTCATGCCGAGCCCGCGCAACTGGTCCGCGATCCGGCCGCCCAGCTCGGCGCGCTCGCGCATCAGCCGCTCCGAGACCGGGCCGCCGAAGCCGCTGAGGTTCTGCAGCAGCCACCAGCTCTGGTGGCCGGGGCCGGGGATCCACCGGCGCAGTTCCTCGGCGGAGTAGCCGAAGCCCTGGAGCGCCCGGTAGTACGGGTACTCGGCGCCGACCTGCACGAACACCTCGTTGATGCCGTGCAGGGCGAGCAGGTCGATCTGCCGCTGGTGCTCCTCGAAGGAGCGGTACGGGCCGGAGTACCCGTCGTCGGTGTCGTTGAGCGCGTACCGGTGCGGTACGAGCGCGCTGCGGGTGACCGGGGCCGGGACCTCCGGCAGTTCGGCGGGGAGCATGCCGATGCTGTCGCCGGGCCAGCCGATGTCGGCTCCGGCGACGTGCTGGAGGTACCAGCCGACACCGGTGAGCAGGGTGGCTCCGGTGCTGCCGCGCACGGTGATCGCGCCCGGCGTTCCGGAGACGGTGAAGGTGTCGGCGGCGGCCGCCGAGTCGGGCACGAGGGTGAACTGTCCTGCGTGGCGCGGCAGCAGCCGCTGCAGGGAGGCCCGCGCGGGCGCGACGTCGAAGGTCCGGGGGCGCGGCGCGGCCGGCGGCTGGGCGCCGCGCGCGCGGAGGCGTACGGGCAGGCCGGCCCGGCCGGGCCCGGCCGGGTGCGCGCCGTCCCGCGCGTCGCCGTGTACGTCGGCCCGTACGGGCGGCCGCGCGCCCGGGGCGGTGGCGCCGGGCGCGGGCCCCGCGCAGACCAGGGCGAGCAGCGCCGCGGGGAGGGCGGCGAGGGCGACCGGGCGGGGGACGGGCAGGCGCCCGCGTCGTGGTGCGGGCGCGGGCGCGCGCTTGAGCTCGGGGCCGGGGCGAGAGCCGGGGTCGGGGTTCGGGTCGGGCTCGGGCATTGGTCTCCGGTTCGGCGTCGGGTCCGGGTTCGGGTGCGTCATCCGTCCGCCGTCAGACCGGCAGGGCCCAGGCCTGGTCGACCCGGTGGTCGCCGCAGGGGGCCAGCCGCAGCCGTGCGGCCGGGGCGTCCGGGGTGGCGGCCGCGGCCGGGGCCGTCAGGCACAGTCCGCTCGCCTCCTCGACGAGCGCCCCGTCGCGGCGGTGTGCCCAGCTCTGGCCCCGCTGCCCGGCCTCCGCGGGCGCGCAGTCCGCCAGCTCCACCAGGCCGTCCTCGCCGGCCGAGAGGCACTCGCCGGCCAGCCGCAGGCGCGCGTCGCCGCCCGCGCTCCACCGCTGGTCGGGGGCTCCGGTGCACGTCCCCATGACGACCGCGCCGACACCGGTGGTGTTGGCCCCGTCGGCGCACTTGGCGCCGTCACCGACGATCTGCCCGGTCGGCACGGCCTGGGCGCAGCCGCGCGGGGTGAGCCGCCAGACGGCCGTGTCGTGACCGGCCAGCCTCCCGGTCAACGTCTCGGAGACCTCCCGGCGTTGCCCGCTCCACAGGTCCCGCGCGTCGGCCGTGCAGGACGGCAGCCCGATCTCGTCGAGCGGCACGTTGATGTCGCGGGCGGCGCCCGAGCGGTTGAGCACGGCCACCGCGCGGTCGCCGTTCGCGAGCGGCCGGACCAGGATCTCGAAGGTCGCGTTCGAGGAGACCACCGCTCCCTGACGGCCCATGGGGTCCTGGTCCAGCTCGATGAGCCGGGTGTTCCCGAGGGCGGCGAGCCCGCCCGGTGTCAGGTGGGAGACCTCGGAGGACAGGATGAAGGGGGCCGCCATCATGGCCCACAGGGCGACCTGGCTGCGGCTCTCGGCGTCACTGAGTCCGGGGGCGCCCGCGATCAGGAAGTCGGGGTCGTTCCAGTTGCCGGGGCCCGCGTACCGGCCCAGCCAGCGGTTGTAGCCGTAGTTGCCCATCACCGAGCTCCACCGGGACGTGGCGGGGGTGGCGGGGTTGTACACCTTGATGTCCCGGCCCTCGCGCCACAGCTGGCCGGTCTCGCCGACCCACCCGAGGACCTTGTGCCAGTCGGAGCCGCCCCATTCACCCTGCTGGAAGTAGGCGGGCGCGGAGGCCGACAGCACCATGTCCCGGCCGCTCGCTCGCAGGGCCGAGGCGACGGCGTTGTACGCGTCCCGGTAGGCCTGTTCCTTCGTCCTGCCCTCCGGTACCCACAGGTTGCAGCCGTCCATCTTGACGTAGTCGACGTCCCAGGAGGCGAACTGCCGGGCGTCCTGCGCGTAGTGGTCCGCGCCGCCGCCCTGGGGGGCGCCGCTTCCCGGGTACTTCTCGCAGGTGAGGGAGCCGGCGTCCTGGTAGATGCCGAACTTCAGGCCCTTGGCGTGCAGGTGGTCGCCGAGCCAGGCCATGCCGTGCGGGAACTTCTCCTCGTCGACGACCAGCGCGCCCCGCGCGTCGCGGCTCTTGGTCATCCAGCAGTCGTCGACGGTCACCGTGTCGTAGCCCTTGGCGGCGAGCCCGGTGGACACGAGCGCGTCGGCGTTCGCGACGACCTTGGCCTCGTCGATGTCGCACATGTAGTGCGCCCAGTTGTTCCAGCCCATGGGCGGGGTGAGTGCGAGCGGGGTGTCGGAGGTCGCGGTGGGCTCGGCCCCCGCCGGGGCGGGTGAGAGCGCCAGGGCGAACAGGGCGGCCGCGGTCAGACAGGGGAGCGAGGTGCGCAGGCGAGGCGGCACGGAGTCTCCTTGACGTGGACGTGGGGCAGTGGGGCAGTCGTGCGCCCAGTGCAGCGACGCGACTACCCGCTGTCAACGGAAGTCGATGAATATCCGCCAATGACCAGCAATATGGCCGCAGTCGATGACGCACTAAGGGTGTGATACGGCGTATGTTACGGTGTATCTCATGCCGAGGAGATCAGCCGCCCTGGACCGGGCCACCCCCGACGCGATCGCCGTCGCCGCCCTGCGCATCCTCGACGAGGAAGGGCCCGCCGCCCTGAGCTTCCGCGCCCTCGCCGACCGGCTCGACGTCTCCCACGCCACCGTCCAGCGCCGCTGCGCCGACCTCGCCGGACTGCTGGACCTCTGCACCGAGCACCTGGCCGCGCAGCTCCCCGACGTCCCCGCCGGAACGGACTGGGCGGACGCCGCCGAGCAGCGGTTCGGCGCGCTGTACCGGCTGCTCACCGCCCACCCCGGGCTGCTCGTCCTGCGCGGCGGCCGCCCCTGGCTCGGGCGGCAGCTGCTGGCCCGGCTCGTGGAACCCGCGCTCGCCGACAGCGTGGCCGCGGGGATGACCGCCGCCGAGGCGATGACCGTCTACCGCCGCATGTACCTGCTCACCCTGGGCAGCGCGGCCTTCGTGGACCACCGGGACCCGGCCGGAGCCACCGCCGCCTCCCGGGCGGCCCTGGCCGCGCTGGACCCGGCCGAGTTCCCGGTGCTCACGGGCGGGCTGGCCGACGTACTGCCGCCGCTGACGGACCACGAGGTGTACTACGGCGCCCTGCGCCAGCTGATCGAGGCCGCCCGGCCCGCCCGGCCGCCCGCCGGGCCCACCGCCTGACGAGGAGACCGACCATGCAACCGGAACAGCAGCTCGACTACGCCGCCGTACGCGCCGCCGCCGACCGGATCGCCGGAGCGGTACGCCCCGTCGCCGTGGCCCCGGCGGCCCAGGGCGTCTGGTACGCGCTGGAACACCTCCAGCACACCGGCTCCTTCAAGGCCCGCGGCGCGCGCAACTTCCTCGCCGCCCACCGCGAGGCCGGCACCCTCCCGGAGGCCGGCGTCACCATCGCCTCCGGCGGCAACGCGGGCCTCGCCTGCGCCTGGGCGGCCCGCGCGCAGTCCGTGCCCGCGACCGTGTTCCTGCCCGTGGGCGCCCCCCGGGTGAAGGTGGAACGGCTGCGCGGGTACGGGGCCGAGGTACGGCTCGTCGGCGACCGGTACGCCGAAGCGCTGGCCGCCTGCGAGGAGTTCGCCGCCGCGAGCGGAGCCCTGAGCAGCCACGCCTACGACCACCCGCTCATCGCGGCGGGCGCCGGGACCCTGCTCGACGAGGTCCGGGCCGCCCTGCCCGGGCTGGACACCGTGGTCGTAGCCGTCGGCGGCGGCGGACTGTTCGCCGGGGTCGCCACCGCCGCCCGTGAACACGGCGTACGGGTGGTCGCCGCCGAGCCGGAGAACTGCCGGGCCCTGAACGCGGCCCTGGCGGCGGGCCGCCCGGTCGACGTCGCCGTGGACTCCGTGGCCGCCGACTCCCTCGGGGCCACCCGGGTCTCCTGGGACGCGCTGGCCGCCGCGCAGGACGAGGCCGTGCGGTCGGTCCTGGTCCCGGACGGGGCGATCACGGCCGCCCGGCGCGCGCTCTGGGAGGAGCACCGGCTCGTGGTCGAGGCGGGCGCGGCCACCGCGCTGGCAGCGCTGCGCGACGCGTCGCGGCCGCTGGGCGAGCGGGTCGCCGTGATCCTCTGCGGGGCCAACACGGACCCCGCGGACCTGGTGGTCCCCGGGATCTGAGCCCGGCCCGGACGGACGACGATCGTCGCGGCGGCCGACGACTTTCGAGGACAGCCCCGGGCCCGCCCGTTTGTGAGGGTTCGTAGTGTCCAGGCGACGGCCGCCGGACGCGACGAACGACACGGAGGAACGGGCGTGGCACAGCGCAAGGGTTGTCTGATCGGCTGCGGGGTGGCGCTGGTGCTGGGCATCGGCCTCGCCGCGGTCGCGGTCTTCGGCATTTACAAGTTCATGGACAAGACCCTGGTCGACCCCAAGGTCTACGAGGCCGTGAAGACCGGTGACCCGGAGAGCGAGGTCCGCGCCAAGCTCCCGTCGGGCGAGTCCCTCGCCAAGAGCGTCCTCAAGGAGGACGGTCCGGCCCAGCCGGAGGGCAGCACCTGCTCCTGGTACATGTCCAGCGGCGACCCCAAGAACGGCAAGGAGACGGTGCTGCGCTTCTGCTTCAAGGACGGCAAGCTCGCCGAGAAGGCCGAGTACCCGATGGAGTAGGGCCGGTGCGCGTCCGCGGCCCGCGGCGGGGACACGGTCAAGCCAGGTGCTTGCATCCGGTACCCAGGTACGCCGTGCTGCACACTGCCCACCGAGGAGCGGCCCCTGCGGGTCGCGGAGTGGGACGCTCTGCTCGACGAGCGCCTGACGTGGCTGTCCCGGCCCGGGCGTCTGGGTGTGCGCCTTGAGCTGAGCGGCGGGCCGGGTGTCGAGGAACGAGTGCGTGAGCTCGTGGCACGCGAGGCCGGCTGCTGCTCGTTCTTCACCTTCACCGCTGCCGTCGAGGCGGGCTGCGACGACCTCACCGCCCGCGTCGGCAGTGCCTGCCGCCCGCTCCCCTTCACCGACCTCGCCGAGGAGAACCGCCATGCCGCACCCCGCTGCTGACCGGCGCCCCCGGCGCACCCCGAAAGGCCGCGGAGCTAAAGCGGTTTCGCGGTGCACCGGTAAAGCGCATTAGTCGGGTCGCCGTGAACCGTCGATAAGGAGTCACATCGTGACGGTTGGCCAGCTTCGTTATTGAATCGATATCACGGTCGACCACCTTTGAACTAAAGCGCATTAGTCCAGGTCGTGGCGGGTTGGATCAAGGCCCCCGGGGCCGGTGCGGCGCCGCCGCGCCATTCGGCACCCATGTGGCACCGGCCACCGCCGCTCCTGCCTCATTGACGAGGTCTTGCTTTCCGGCGACCGTGGGCACCGCCTCCGGCAACGAGGCCGGACTTCTGCGAAGGCGGCGACGATGACCCGTGCGAAACCGACCCGTATCGCCGTTGCCGCGTTGGCGGCCGGCGTCCTCCTCTCGACCGCCGCGTGTGGCATGGGCGGCGGCTCCGGGGATGTCGAGGAGGCCGCGAAGACCGGCAGAGTGGCGGGTGAGATCACCTTCCGCACGCTCCAGTTGAAGCCCACGTTCACGGAGTACGTACAGGGCGTGATCGACGGCTTCGAGAAGAAGTACCCCGAGGTCAAGGTCACATGGGAGGACGTCCCGGGCGACGGCTACAACGAGAAGCTCGTCGCCGACGCCCAGGCCGGAGCCCTCCCGGACGTGGTCAACCTCTCCACCGACTCCTTCCAGCTCCTCGGCGACCGGGGCATGCTCGCCGACGTCGCCAAACTCGACGGCGCGGTCGCCCAGGAGTACGTGCCGGGCGCCTGGGAGCAGTTCAAACTCCCGGGCAGGGGCGACGGCGTGTACGCGTACCCCTGGTACGTGACCCCGGAGATCCTCACCTACAACAAGGAGCTCTTCGAGAAGGCGGGCCTGAACCCGGCCGAGCCGCCCACCAGCGTGGAGCAGTTCTTCGACTACGCCGAGAAGATCGCCGCCTCGTCCGGCGGCCGGTACTCCGCCTTCATGGCCGACCCCAAGGGCCGGCTGCCCGGTGACTGGCAGAAGATGGGCGTACCCCTCCTCGACGAGAAGCGCGAACGGTTCACCTTCGACACCGCCACGGCCGTCGCGTGGGTGGAGCGGATGAAGGACCTGTACGCCAAGGGCGCCATGCCCAAGGAGTCCCTGCTCAAGTCCGACGACATCAACCAGCTCTACGGCGGCGGAAAGCTCGTCTTCGGCCCCGGCTCCCCGGGCTTCGTCAAGGACATCAAGCGAAACGCCCCCCAGGTCTACGCCGGCACCCAGGTCGCGGGCGCCGTCACGGGCAAGCTCGGCCACATAGGCATCTACGCCCAGTGCCTCGGCATCAAGAAGGACACCAAGCACCTCGACGCGGCGACCGAGTTCGCCAAGTGGGTCACCAACGGTCCCAACCAGGTGGAGTTCTCGAAGAAGGCCACCATCTACCCCTCCAACGCCCGGGGCCTCGCCGACCCGTACTTCGCGGACAAGGGCGACGGCAGGGATGCGGAGACCCTCGCCCGCGCGGTCGGCGCCGAGCAGCTGAAGACCGCCGAGCTCGACGCCAACACCCCCGTCCAGTGGACCAACCAGGTGGGCGACGCCGTCGTACGCGAGGTGCAGAAGGCCATCAAGGGCGAACAGGATGCCCGCACGGCGGTGAAGAAGGCCCAGGAGGAGGCCAACAAGCTCCTCGCCGAAGCGGCGCGCAAGTGACGGGCGTCCAAGTGACCGGCGCCGAAACGACCGGCGTGGATGGGACCGGCGTCGAAGTGGCCGGCGCCCGGGACCGCATGCGGCACCGCAGACGGTCGCGGAAGGCGAAGACGGCCATGGAGGCCGACACCGGGCTGGTCCACCGCACCTGGTGGACCCCCTACCTCTTCCTCGCCCCCGGTCTGCTGATGGTGACGCTGTTCAGTCTCTGGCCGTTCGTCAACACCGTGATCCTCTCGCTCACCGACTCCCGGATCCTGCGCGGCGGCACCTTCGTCGGCTTCGACAACTACACCCGGGCCTTCGCCGACCCCGACTTCTGGGTCGCGACCGGCAACAGCGTCCTGTACCTCGTGGTCGTCGTGCCCTGCCTGGTCTTCCTGCCGCTGGCCCTCGCGGTCCTCGTGCAGACGAAGGTCCCCGGCATCGGGTTCTTCCGGTCCGCCTTCTACACCCCGGTGATCGCCTCCGCCGTGGTCGTCGGCCTGATCTGGCAATGGGTGCTGCGGAGCGACGGACTGGTCAACACCGTCTTCCTGAAGCTGCGCCTGGTCTCGGAGCCGGTGCCGTTCCTGACCGACAGCACGATGCTGCTGGTCTCCGCGATGATCGTGACCGTGTGGAAGGGCCTCGGCTACTACATGGTCTTCTACCTGGCGGCCCTCGGGAACGTCTCCGCCTCCCTCCTCGAGGCGGCCGCGCTCGACGGCGCCGGCCCCGTCCGCCGCTTCTTCAGCATCACCGTCCCCCAGGTGAAGCCGATGATGCTGCTGGTCGGCACCCTCTCCGCCATCTCGGCGCTGCGCGTCTTCACCGAGATCTACATCCTCGGCGGCGAGAGCGGCGGTCCCGGCGGCGGCGCCCGCACCCTGCCCTTCCTCATCCGGCAGGTCGGCCTCGGCTTCTCCGGCGAGACGGGCTACGCCTCCGCGATTTCCATCCTGCTGTTCCTCCTGACGCTGGTCTTCAGCCTGCTGGGCCGCCGTCTGTCGAAGGGAGACGAGAGGTGAGGCGCCCCTGGACCGGTCCGGCCGGCCGGTACGCCACGCTGGTGCTGATGCTGGCGGTCATGCTGGGGCCGATCGTGTGGCAGTTCCTGACCTCGATCCGTGGCCGCACGGAGAACGTGTACGACGGGGTGCTGCCCTCGCAGCCCACCCTCGACAACTACGTCCGGGTCGCCGAGTCCTTCCCGCTCCTCCAGTACGTCGGCAACACCCTGATCGTGGCCGTCCTCGCCATCACCTCGAACACGCTGTTCGCGTCGATGGGCGGGTACGCCCTGTCCCGGGCCGCCTGGAAGGGCCGCAAGACCGTCTTCACCGTCCTGGTGGCATCCCTGATGTTCCCCTTCGAATCCGTGATGATCTCGATGTTCCTGACCGTCCGCGGGATGGGTCTGGTCGACACCCTCATCGGTGTCTGGCTCCCCGGCGCGGTCTCCGTCCTCAACATCATGATCATGCGGGCGGCCTTCCTGTCCGTGCCCAAGGAGGTGGAGGAAGCCGCGGTCCTGGACGGCGCGGGCGAATGGGCCCGCTTCACCCGGGTCTTCCTCCCCGCGGCCAAGGGCGCCCTGGCCGTCGTCTGCATCACCAGCTTCATGGGCGCCTGGGACGACTTCCTCTGGCCCCTGCTGGTCCTGACCAACAGCGACAACTACACCCTGCAACTCGGCCTGAAGACCCTGGCCGGCGTCACCACCGTCAACGACCAGCGGCTCATCGCCGCCGGCGCGATGGCCGCGCTCATCCCGATGATGCTCCTCTTCTTCGCCCTCCAGCGTTTCTTCTTCAAGGGCGTGGGCGAGGGAGCGGTCAAGACCTGAGCCGGTCCGTCCACCGCCCGTACCGACCACCCTCCCCTGGAGCAGCCGTCATGCACGACGACCGCAGCGTCACCGAACACCGCCTCCGCCGGGTCCTCAAGGAGCGCATCAAGCCCGCCGTCCACTCCCGCCCGGTCCCGTTGACCGTCGAGCGCTGGGAGGCCCCGGGCGAACCCGTCCCCGTCGCCGAGGGCCTGGCGGCGACGTACGAGCCCTGCGCGATCGGCGACACGTGGGGCCCGGCCTGGGGCACCACCTGGTTCAAGGTCAGCGGCACCGTCCCGGCCGACTGGGCCGGCCGTACGGTGGAGGCCGTCCTCGACCTCGGCTTCGACCGGATGATGCCCGGCTTCCAGTGCGAGGGCCTGGTCCACCGGCCCGACGGCGGCGAGGTCAAAGCGCTGAACCCGTACAACGACTGGGTGCGCGTCGCCGACCGCGCCGCGGGCGGCGAGCGCGTCGAGTGGTACGTCGAGGCCGCCTCCAACCCGGTCCTGGTCGACCACTCGGCCACGTCCGAGGGCGACCGGCTGACCAGCGGCGACCAGCCCCTCTACCGGCTCGCCCGGATGGACCTCACCGTCTTCGAGACCGAGGTCTGGGAACTGGTCCAGGACCTCGAAGTCCTCTACGACCTCATGACGCAGCTCGACACCGCGGACGCCCGCCGGTACGAGATCCTGCGCGCCGTCGAGGCGGCACTGGACGCGGTGGACCTCGGCGACGTGGCCGGTACGGCGGCCTCCGCCCGGTCGTGCCTGGCGGGCGTGCTCGCCGCGCCCGCCCACGCCTCCGCGCACCGGATCAGCGCCGTCGGCCACGCCCACATCGACTCCGCGTGGCTGTGGCCGCTGCGCGAGACGGTGCGCAAGGTCTCGCGCACCTCGTCCAACATGGTCAACCTGATGGACGAGCACCCCGAGTTCGTCTTCGCCATGTCGCAGGCGCAGCAGCTCGACTGGATCAAGACGTACCGGCCCGAGCTCTTCGAACGGGTCAAGAAGAAGATCGCGGACGGGCAGTTCGTGCCGGTCGGCGGGATGTGGGTGGAGTCCGACACCAACATGGTCGGCGGCGAGGCCATGGCCCGCCAGTTCCTCTACGGGAAGAAGTTCTTCCTCGACGAGTTCGGCATCGAGACGCACAACGTCTGGCTCCCCGACTCCTTCGGCTACACCGCCGCGATGCCGCAGATCGTCAAGCTCTCCGGCTCCAAGTGGTTCCTGACCCAGAAGATCTGCTGGTCCCAGGTCAACAAGTTCCCGCACCACACCTTCTGGTGGGAGGGCATCGACGGCACCCGCGTCTTCACGCACTTCCCGCCCGTCGACACCTACAACTCCGACCTCGGCGGCGCCCAGCTGGCCCACGCCGCCCGCAACTACCGTGAGAAGGGCCGGGGTACGCGGTCGCTGACCCCGTTCGGCTGGGGTGACGGCGGCGGCGGCCCCACCCGCGAACACCTCGCCCGCGCCCAGCGCCAGCGGGACCTCGAAGGCTCCCCGCGGGTCGAGATCGAGCGGCCGGACGCCTTCTTCGAGAAGGCCCACGCCGAGTACCCGGACGCGCCCGTCTGGGCGGGCGAGCTCTACCTGGAGCTGCACCGCGGCACCTACACCTCCCAGGCCAAGACCAAGCAGGGCAACCGGCACAGCGAATCGCTGCTGCGGGAGGCCGAGCTGTGGGCCGCCACCGCCGCGGTGAAGGTGCCGGGGTACGGGTACCCGTACGAGGACCTGGAGCGGATCTGGAAGACAGTGCTGCTGCACCAGTTCCACGACATCCTGCCCGGCTCCTCCATCGCCTGGGTGCACCGCGAGGCGCGCGAGACGTACCGGGCACTGCGCGAGGAGCTCCAGGGCATCACCCTGGCCGCGCAGCAGGCACTCGCGGGGGAGGGCACGCAGGAACTGGTCTTCAACTGCGCCCCGCACACCCGGCGCGGCATCCCGGCCGGCGGCGCGGGCCACCCCGCCGAGGCGGGAGCGCCCGTCACCGTGGAGGAGCGGCACGGCGGCGGGCACGTCCTGGCCAACGGGCGGCTGCTGGTGGAGATCGACGGCCGCGGGCTGGTCGTCTCCGCCTACGACCTGGAGGCGCGCCGCGAGTCGGTCGCGCCCGGGGCCGCCGCGAACCTGCTCCAGATCCATCCCGACTTCCCGAACATGTGGGATGCCTGGGACGTCGACGCGTTCTACCGCAACAAGGTCACGGACCTCGTGGAGCTGGACGCGCTGGAGGTCGCCGGGAGCGGCCCCTCGTCCGTCACCGTCCGGGTCACCCGCTCCTTCGGCCGCTCGAAGGCGGTCCAGTCCCTCACGCTGCGGGCCGGAGCCAAGACGCTCGACATCGTCACGGACGTGGACTGGCACGAGACCGAGAAGTTCCTCAAGGCCGCCTTCCCGCTGGACGTGAAGGCCGAACGGACCGCCTCCGAAACCCAGTTCGGGCACGTCTACCGGCCCACCCACACCAACACCTCGTGGGAGGCGGCCAAGTTCGAGATCTGCGCCCACCGCTGGATCCACGCCGAGGAGCCCGGCTGGGGCGTCGCGCTGCTCAACGAATCCACGTACGGGCACGACGTGACCCGCGACGTGCGGGCCGACGGCGGGCAGACCACCACCATCCGGCTCTCGCTCCTGCGCGCTCCGCGCTACCCCGACCCGGAGACCGACCAGGGCTCCCACACGCTGCGGTTCGCGCTCGCGCCCGGCGCGGAGATCGGGGACGCGGTCCGCGAGGGCCACGCGCTGAACCTGCCCGAGCGCGTGGTGCCGGGCGCGGGCCCGGTCGCCCCGCTGGTGGCGGTGGACGACGACGCGGTGGTCGTCGAGGCGGTCAAGCTCGCCGAGGACCGCGGCGGCGACGTGATCGTCCGCCTCTACGAATCCCGGGGCGGCCGCGCCACGGCCACGCTCGCTGCGGACTTCCCGATCACGGCGGCCGTCGAGAGCGACCTCCTCGAACGCCCCCTGGAGGGCACGGCGGTGGGCTCTCCCGCACCGGACGGCACGGTCGCCCTGACCCTGCGTCCCTTCCAGATCCTCACGATCCGCCTGCGCCGCTGATGTCGCGGTAGGCGTGCCGCCGCCCGGCCCGCAGCGCGTCGCGCAGTGCGGCCAGGTGCTCGGTGTCCGCAGGGATCCGCAGCCGTTCCAACAGGGCCAGCGCGGGGGCCGGTTCGAGATCCCCGTACAGATCGTGGTGGCTCGCCAGCAGGGCCCGGAAGAGGGCCGGGTGCAGTACGGGGACCAGGGCCGCCGTCTCGTAGGCGGCGGCCTTGACCGGCCAGGGCACCGGGCCGGAGACCTCCAGCACCCGCCGGGCGCGGCGCACCAGCGGATCCCGGACGGGATCCGCCGGCAGCTGCCGTCCGGGCAGTCGGCCGATGTCGTCGCCGAGTACCTCGGCGAAGGCCGTCCCCGCGGTCCGGCGGTCCTCGAACCAGTCGAGCCACAGGCAGTCGCCGACGGCCGCGGACTCCGCTTGCGCCTCCAGCCGCCGCCGGAAGCCGTTCCACAGGACCGCGGCGGGGAGCGGTCCGTCCTCCCCGAGGTGGGACAGGTGGAGCTGGCCGGTCACCCGTGTGTCGCTGCCGAGCAGGTCCATCAGGCCGAAGGCGACCCGCAGCCGGTCGGCCAGGGGGAGCCGTTCGTCCCGGAACACCTGCCATCCCCAGTCATCGGCCATGTCGGCCGCCGTCCGCGGCGCGCCCGGGGAGTCGTGGTCGCTCCACAGGCCGGGACCGGTCTGCGTGATGCCGTCCTCGGCCAGCCAGCGGCGGGCGAGCTCGCCGTCGGCCCGGTCTTCGAGGAAGGCCGACACGGTTTCGGTGAACTCCCGCGGCGCCGCGGCGTGGACCAGGTGGCCGACCGGGATCGTCGCCATCCGGGCGTCGGGGAGCCGGCGGACCAGTTCGGCGATGCCTTCCTGCGGGACATGGCTGGTGGGGCCGCCCGCCACGACCAGGGTCGGGGCCGTGATCCGGCCGAGAAGCGCCGGCCAGGCGGGATCCGGCCGGTCCAGCTGGGCCCGTACCGCGAGGACCATGGCCCAGTCGAAGTCGAGTTCGCCGTCCGGCCGCACGGGCCGGACCGCCTCGCGCGGGAAGGGGGCCGGGACGTCCTCCAGGACGAGCCGGACCACCCGGTGCGGCTGCTCCTGCGCGGCCAGGTACGCCACGACGCCGCCCATCGAGTGCCCGGCCAGGTCCACCCGGTCGAGTCCGAGCGCGTCCAGGAAGGCCAGTACGTCGTCCCGCATCAGCTCCAGCGAGTACCGCGCCGTCCATTCGCTGCGCCCGTGCCCGCGCAGGTCCAGGGCGTACACCCGGCGCTCCCGCGCGAGTTCGTCGCGTACGGGAGCCCAGTGCCCGGCGTTCTCGCCGAGTGCGGGCAGCAGGACCAGGGGTTCGCCGTCCTCGGGCCCGGCCGCCTCGTACGCCAGCCGGACGCCGTTCGCCGTCAGGGTGTGGTGCTCCGTCATCCGGCAGACAGTACGGGCACGGTACGGGTCGCGGGGGCGCTGCGCCGGCACCGGCATGGACCGTACTCGCGCCGTTGCCGTATGTTCCTGCCTGCCCGCCCCCGTCGGCGGGTTTCTTCATGTCACCGTGCACCCATGGGGGGTCCCTCGTCATGTCCTTCGCCACCGGTTCGCTGCCTCCGCTCGGCGCGCCCCCGCTGCGCCCGCTCGTCCGCTCGCCGAAGGGCCTGGCCACGGCGCTGACCGTGCTGCTCGGCCTGTGCGCCGCGACCCGGCTGCTCGCCGTGGCCGCCGGGCTCAACCGGTACCTGGAGCTGGACGCGCTCGGGGCGGGCCCGTTGCTGGGCGCCGGGCCGGGCTGGGGGCCGTACTCGGGGTCGGTGAGCCTGGTCCTGCTGGCCATGGCCCCCACGGCCGTGGTGTTCATCGTCTGGTTCCACCGGGTCCGGGTGAACGCGGCGGTGTGGGCTCCCGGGACGTTCCGGCGGGGCGCCGGTTGGGCGATCGGGGTCTGGTTCATCCCCGCCGTCGGGTGGACCGTCCTGCCGTTCCTGATCGCCATGAAGGTGTGGGTGGCCAGTGCGTCGAGGCTGCCCGGCAGCGCCGCGTCGCCCGTGTCGGCCCTCCCCGTCACCGCCTGGGCCGGCGGGATCGGCGCGGCGATGGTGGTGTCGCTGTCCGGGAACCGGCTGGCGGCCGCCGCCACGACCGCGGACGGGATGGCCGGCGCCACGCTGGTGGCCATGGCCGCGGACCTGCTCTTCGCCGTCGCGGCGGGACTGGCCGTCGTCTTCGTGCGCCGTCTCTCGGCGATGCAGTCGGGGGCGTGAACTCCGCCACAGGTGGCGGCGGGCCGGGCCGCCGGGCCCGGTAATCCCGGGCCGGCAGGGCCTCACCCGGTTTTGCACCTAGTTGCAAAACCGGGCTCCCCTCGCTAGAACAGGGACATCACCCCCGCGCGAGGAGGCGCCCCCCATGTCCCAGAGCCGGTACCCGCACCTGCTGAGCCCCCTGGACCTCGGTTTCACCACCCTGCCGAACCGCGTGATCATGGGCTCGATGCACACCGGCCTCGAAGAGCACGAGGGCGGCTTCGAGCGCCTCGCCGCCTTCTACGCCGAGCGCGCCCGCGGCGGCGCCGGCCTGATCGTCACCGGCGGCATCGCGCCCAACGACGCCGGCCGGCCCTTCGAGGGCGGCTCCCGCCTCACCACCGAGGACGAGGCCGCCGAGCACCGGGTGATCACCGAGGCGGTGCACGCCGAGGGCGGGAAGATCGCGATGCAGATCCTCCACTTCGGCCGCTACGCCTACCACAAGGACCTGGTCGCCCCCAGCCCCCTCCAGGCCCCGATCAGCCCGTTCGTCCCGAACGAGCTCACCGACATCGAGGTCGAGCGGACGGTGGAGGACTTCGTCCGCGCCGCCCGCCTCGCCAAGCTCGCGGGCTACGACGGCGTCGAGATCATGGGCTCCGAGGGCTACCTGATCAACGAGTTCATCGCCGCCGCCACCAACAAGCGCACCGACCGCTGGGGCGGCGCGTACGAGAACCGCGTCCGCTTCCCGCTGGAGATCGTCCGCCGCACCCGCGCGGCCGTCGGCGAGGACTTCATCCTCATCTACCGCCTCTCCATGCTCGACCTGATCCCCGGCGGTTCCACCCTCGACGAGGTCGTCCACCTCGCCAAGGAGATCGAGGCGGCCGGCGCCACCATCATCAACACCGGCATCGGCTGGCACGAGGCCCGCATCCCCACCATCGCCACCTCCGTCCCGCGCGGCGCCTACACCTGGGTCACCAAGCGGCTGATGGGCGCGGTGAGCGTCCCCCTCGTCACCAGCAACCGCATCAACACCCCCGAGATCGCCGAGGAACTGCTCGCCGACGGGCGCGCCGACCTGGTCTCCCTGGCCCGCCCCTTCCTCGCCGACGCCGACTTCGTCGCCAAGGCCGCGGCCGGCCGCTCCGAGACCATCAACACCTGCATCGGCTGCAACCAGGCCTGCCTCGACCACACCTTCAGCGGCAAGATCACCAGCTGCCTGGTCAACCCGCGCGCCTGCCACGAGACCGAACTCGTCCTGTCGCCGACGCAGTTGAAGAAGCGCATCGCCGTCGTCGGCGCCGGCCCGGCCGGCCTCGCCTGCGCCGTCTCCGCGGCCGGGCGCGGCCACGCCGTCACCCTCTTCGAGGCCTCCGGCCACATCGGCGGCCAGCTCGACATCGCCCGCCGCATCCCGGGCAAGGAGGAGTTCGAGGAGACCATCCGCTACTACGGCACCCAGCTCGCCGCCCACGACATCGACGTCCGGCTGAACACCCGCGCCGACGTGGAGACGCTCCAGGGCTATGACGAGGTCGTCGTCGCCACCGGTGTCACCCCCCGCACCCCCGACATCGAGGGCGTCCACGGGGAGAACGTCGTCACCTACCTCGACGTGCTGCGCGACGGCGCCCCCGTCGGCGAGCGCGTCGCCGTCGTCGGCGCCGGCGGCATCGGCTTCGACGTCGCCGAGTTCCTCACCGACAGCGGCGAGGGCGCCTCCCAGGACCCCGAGGTGTACTTCCGCCACTGGGGCGTGGACACCACGTACACCGGGCCCGGCGGGCTCGCCAAGCCCGAGCGCCCCGCTCCGCCGCGCCAGGTCCACCTGCTCCAGCGCAAGACCACCAAGGTCGGCGCCGGTCTCGGCACCACCACCGGTTGGATCCACCGCGCGGAGCTCAAGCACCGCGGGGTCGTCTCCGTCGCGGGGGCGACGTACGACCGGATCGACGACGAGGGCCTGCACATCACCGTCGGCGGCGAGCAGCGCCTCGTGCCCGCCGACACGGTGGTCCTGTGCACCGGCCAGGAGCCGCGCCGCGACCTGTACGAGGCGCTGCTCGCGGCCGGCACCCGGGCGCACCTGATCGGCGGCGCCGACGTCGCCGCCGAACTCGACGCCAAGCGGGCCATCCGCCAGGGCACCGAGCTGGCCGCCACTCTCTGACATCCGCCCGCCGAAGGGGATTGTGGCGGTCCGGCCGGGCCGCCACAATCTCCCGGGTGACGTTCTCCCCCGCAGACGCGGACAAGGTCCTCGCCGACAACTTCGCCCCCTGGGTGCTCGCCCTCGGCCTCACCGTCCAGGAGACCGGCGACCGGCACGCCGTCCTGCGGCTGCCGTGGTCCGACACCCTGGCCCGGGACGGCGGCGGCCTCTCCGGGCAGGCCCTGATGGCGGCCGCCGACACCGCCACCGTCATCGCGATCTCCGCCGCGCGCGGGGCGTACGGGCCGATGACCACCGTTCAGCAGTCGACGAGCTTCCAGCGGCCGGTCACCGGTGCCGACGTGCTGATCCACGTACGGGTCACCAAGCTCGGCCGGAGGATGGCCTTCGCCGACGTCACCATGACCCCCGAGGGCGCCGCCGAGCCGTCCGCCACGGCCTCCACCGTGTACGCCCTGCTCGGCTGAGCCCCTCAGCCGCGGGCAGCGACCGGCAGCCGGACCACCAGCCGGGCCCCTCGCGCCGACTCCTCGGCGGTGAGGGTGCCGCCGTGGTGGGCGGTCAGGTCCCGGGCGATGGCGAGACCGAGGCCCGCTCCGCCGTGGTCGCGGCTGCGGGCGTCGTCGAGCCGGGTGAAACGCTCGAAGACGCGCTCCCGGTCACCGGGCGGGATGCCGGGCCCGTCGTCGACGACCTCCAGCACGGCGGTCCGTCCGTGCGGTCCGCCGGTGGTGCGCAGCACCACCTCCACCCGCCCGGCGGCGTAGCGCTGGGCGTTGTCGAGCAGATTGGTGACGACCCGGGCCAGCCACAGCTCGGTGCCCGTCACCTCGACGCCGGACGCCAGGTCGGCGAGCACGGGAACGCGGTCCCCCAGGCGTGACTCCACCGCGCCGCGGACCACGTCGCCCAGGTCCAGCCGGACCGCCAGGGCGGGCTGGGCGGCGTCGATGCGGGCGAGCAGCAGGAGGTCGGAGGCGAGCTGCTGAAGCCGCTCGATGTCCTCCAGCGCTCCGCTGATCAGCTCCGGCCACAGCTCGGGGTCCCGGACCGCGAGGGCCACCTCCAGCTGCGTGCGCAGCACCGTGATCGGGCTGCGCAGTTCGTGGGAGGCGTCGGCGATGAACTCGCGCTGGCGGTTCCCGGCGGACTCCAGCCGGTCCAGGGTGGTGTTCATGGTCTGTGCGAGCCGGGCGACCTCGTCACGGGTGGGCGGTACGGGGACCCGGCGGTGCAGGTCCCGGTCGGTGATCTCGGCGACCTCGGCGCGGATCGCCTCGACCGGACCGAGCGCCCGGCCGGTGACCCGCCAGGTGACGAGGGCGACGGTGGCGAGCAGCAACGGGCCACCGACCGCCAGGGCGGCGGTGGTGGTGTCGTCGGCGGCGTCCACGTCGCGCAGGGAGGTCCCCACGAAGACGGTGACCATGCCCTGCGGGGTGTCGGTGGTGACCTGGACGACGCGCTGGCGGTGCTCGCCGCCGAGCGTGCCGATCCGCCAGGTGTGGAATGCCGTGCCGGGCCGCATCGGTTTGACGGGGGCGATGGAGGGGGCCGCGGCCAGGTTCGGGGTCGCGCGCAGCACCCGGCCGCGGGCGTTCACCACCTGGACGAAGTCGGCGCCGTGCAGCGGCGGCCGCATCCGTTCGAGATCTCCGGCGGCCGCGAGCTGGGCGACCGTCTCGGCCTGCCGCTCCGCGTCGCGCTCGGCATTGCGGAGCAGTTCGGCCTCCAGCAGCCCGAGCAGGGCGAAGGAGGCCAGGGCCAGGGCAGCGGCGACGACCACCACGGCGCCCACGGTGGCGCGGGCGCGGACGGTCGTGGGCCACAGCCGCCGCAGCGGCGGCCACCGCAGGCCGTCGTGCGGAAGTCGCCGACGGGCCGGGCGGGGGAGCGCGGTATCAGCCACCGTCGGCCGCCAGTCGGTAGCCGGCACCGCGTACGGTCTCCAGGGCGGTGCGGCCGAACGGCGTGTCGATCTTGCGGCGTACGGCGCTGACGTGGACCTCGACCACGTTCGGATCCCCGGCGAAGGCGCTGTCCCACACCTGCTCCAGGATCTCCCGCTTGGGTATCACCTCGCCCGGGCGCCGGGCCAGGTACTCCAGGACCGCGAACTCCCGCGCGGTCAGCCGTATCTCGGTGTCGCCGCGGGCACAGGAGTGCCGGGCGGGGTCGAGCGTCAGGTCGCCGAACCGCATGGTCTGGGGGCCCCGTCGGCCCGTACGCCGCCCCAGGGCGCGCAGCCGGGCGACCAGGACGAGGTAGGAGAAGGGCTTGGACAGGAAGTCGTCGGCGCCGGTGTCCAGCGCCTCGGCCTCGTCGTACTCGCCGTCCTTGGCCGTGAGCATCAGGATCCCCGACTCGTTGCCGGCGGCGCGCAGCCGCGCGCACACCCGGTAGCCGTTCAGGCCCGGCAGCATGATGTCGAGCACGATCAGGTCGTAGTCGTGCTCGGTGGCCATCCACAGCCCTTGCAGCCCGTCGTGGGCCACGTCCACCGAGAACCCCTCGGATTGAAGTCCCCGCTGCAGGGCCACGGCCAGTCGCCGTTCGTCCTCCACCACCAGTACGCGCATGCGGACAGGGTCTCAGGCCCGGTCGGCGGCCGGCTGAAGAGGTCTTCAGCTGGCTTCAGGTGGGCTTCAGCATCCGCTCGGCATGCTCGGGAACGATCCGGGTGTGGTGCCCGGTTGTGCATGAGGAGTGCCGGTATGTCTGAGTCCGTCCCGCCGTCCGAGCAGCCCGAGAACGCCCCGGAACCCGGAGTTCGCAAGCGCGTGCCCCTGGGTCGCCTGGTGCCCAGGAGCAACGGCGCCCGCTGGGTGGCCCTGGGCGCGGCCGTGGTCATCGTCGGCGGCGGAGCGGCGGCCGTGGCCGTGGCCGGGCACCACGACGGCCGGGCGAGGGCGTACGAGGGCCCGCACACGGCCTGGGCCGGGCCCGGTCACGAGGGCGAGGGCAAGCGTGGACCCGGGGACGCCCGCGAGAAGCGTGAGCGGATGCGCCTCGAACTGAAGGGGATGGGCCCGCAGGGGCCCGGCGCTCTCAAGGGGCACGGTCCGGGGGGCGGCCCCGGCGGCCCCGGTGCCCACGCGAAGGCGGCGCCGCTGCCGCTGCCGTCGCTGGCCATCGGCCAGGCCGCCGAGAAGGCGGCCGCCGCGGTGGAGGGCGGCAAGGTCGAGAGCCTGCGGGCGGTCGCCCAGGAGGGCGGCGGCAGCGCGTGGCGAGCGGTGGTCATCGGACCGGACGGAGTCCGGCACGCGGTGACCGTTTCCGGCACCGACGGCACCGTCACGGGCAACACCGTCCTCACCGGCCACGGCCGGTAGGGGAGCGCCGCCGGAGAGCCGGCGGAAAAACCGCGAGACACACCGGGGCGGCGTCGCATAGCGTCCCGGTGTCGACGTCCTTGCCGTCGCACAGCACACACGCGAAGTGCGGAACGGGAGTTCGTCCGGATTGACTGATCAAACCCTCGCACGCGAACAGCCCGCGCTGGGACGGAACAGGGACTTCAACGTCTTCTGGCTCGGCCAGGCCCTGTCCGTCCTCGGCGGCTCCATCTCGCTGCTCGCGCTCCCGCTGCTCGTCCTCGAAGCCACCGGGTCCGTCGTGCAGCTGGGCCTGATCACCGTCGTCGCCGGGGCCACCGCCATCGGCACGGGGCTGTTCGCCGGATACGTGGTCGACCGGGTGGACCGCCGTCGGCTGATGATCGTCTGCGATCTGACGCGGGCAGTGCTGCTCGGCGCGGTGCCGGTCGTGTGGTGGGCCGGCGGGCCGCGGATCTGGCTGCTGTACGTCATGACCGCACTGGCCACCGTACTGAAGACGCTGTTCGACGTGGCCTACGTGACGGCCGTGCCGAACCTGGTCCGGAGACAGGACCTCATCGCCGCCAACGGACGGCTGATGGGCACCTTCGCCATCGGGACCCTCCTCGGACCGGTGGCGGCCGGGTTCATCACGGCCGCGGTGGGCGCGGACTGGGCACTGGGCGTGGACGGGGCGACCTTCCTCGTCTCCGCGGCCAGCCTGGGCTGGGTGAGGTTCCGGCGGCCCGCCGACAGCGGCGCGGACCCGGCGGAGCCGCGGACGGGCACGCTGCGCGACGTGTTCCTCGTGGGCTTCCGCTTCCTGTGGACGCATCCGCTGCTGCGCCCGCTCACCGTGCTGCTCACCCTGCTGACCTTCGTCACCATGGGCGCCGTCGACCTGCTGATCTACCACGTCCGGAGCGACCTGGACCGGGACGCCGCCACCCTCGGCTACGTGATCGCCGTAAGCGGGGTCGGCGTGGTCGCCGGGGCCCTCGGCGCCGCGAGGCTGCGCCGGCTCCTCGGCTTCGGGCCCTGCTGGCTCGCATCCGTCACGTTGATCGGCATCGCGGTGGCGGGGATGGGAGTCAGCCGCAGTGTGCCGGTGATCGCCGTGCTCGCCGCCGTGTTCATGTTCGGGATGACCCTGGGCGGGGTGACCAGCATGACCCTGCGCCAGGAGGTGACCCCCGGCCACCTGCTCGGCCGGGTCACCTCCGCCTTCTGGACGGTGCACAACGCCTCGGGACCGGTGGGCGCGGCCGTGCTCACGGCGCTGGCCGACGGCCACGGGGTTCCGGCGGTCAGCCTGGCCGGCGGAGCGTTCTGCCTGCTGATCCTCGGCGCCGGGCTGCTGACGCCGCTGCGCACCGCCCGCGACGGCGCCGCCGGTGCGGTGCCACCGGCCACCTGGAAGCCGGACGTGAGGTGCGACCCGGAAGAGCGTCTGGGATCGTGAAGGACAGGCCGTCGCAGCGAGGAGCGGATATGTCCGGACAGTTCGAGGCGAGCGTCGAGATCGACCGGCCGGTCGAGGAGGTCTTCGCCTACCTCGCCGACGGGCGCCACGACCCCGAGTTCAGCCCGCGCGTCCAGGAGATCGCCAAGACCCCCGACGGCCCCACCGCGCTCGGCACGGTCTTCCGCAGCACCGTCAAGGACGCCGGGATGAAGACCGGCCGCGAGTTCCGCATCGTCGGCTTCGACCCGCCGCACCGGATCCGCTGGTCGGAGCAGAGCCGCAACCTGGTCACCGCGGAGGGCGGCTACGATCTCGAAGCCCTCCCCGGCGGGCGCACCCGGGTCCGTATCTTCAACACCCTCGAAGGCCACGGCTTCGGCAGACTGCTCGTCGGCTTCGCGGCGAGCGCGGCCCGCAAGGACGCCCCCGCCTTCGGTCGCCGCATCAAGGCGGCGGCGGAGGCGTCCCTCAGGCGATAGGGATCAGAACCGTGCCGGGCCGACCGGGAACGGCAGCGGCTTCGGCGGGGTCGGGGACACCCGCTGCCCGGCAGCGGCCGGCGGGTTCTGGCAGGTCACGTCCTCGGCGGGCAGCCGGCCGGTGGTGAGGTAGGTGTTGACGGGCTCGTTGGCGCAGGAGTTCGGGTCGGCGAGGTACACGCCGTGCCCCTCGCCGCCCATCGCCAGAACCATCCGCGAGCCCTTCAGCGCCCGGTGCAGACCCTGGCCGCTGGCGAGCGGGGTCTGCGAGTCCCACTCGTTCTGCACCGTCAGCACGTTCGCCTGCTTCTTCATCGGCGTGGCCGCCTCGGCCGGCCGGTCCCAGAAGGCGCACGGCTTGATGTTCGACGCGAAGTCCCCGTACAGGGGGTACTTCACCTTGTCCTTCGCCGCGTCCCGCTCGTACTGCTCGGTGTAGCGGGGCCAGCTGCCGGTGTCCCCGCACGCCACGGCCCAGAAGACGGCGGTGCCGTTGTCCGAGGCGGGTTCGGCCGCAGGGCCTGCCGGAAGCAGCCGCTTCAGCTCTGCCGTGTCCGAGCCCGCGGGCTGCGGCTTGCCCTCGGCCGCGGCCTTGAGGGCCACGACCAGGGGAGTGGCCTGCGCCGGGTAGAAGAACACCGCGCGCGCGGTACGGATGACGTCTCCGGTGACCTTCTGCCCGTCGAAGTCGATCGGCTCCCGGTCGGCGCGCGCCACCAGCGCCCAGAAGGTGTCGGACACCGCCTTCGGGGTGTCGCCGAGCCCGTACTGGGCCGACCGCTCGGCCGCCCAGCCCGTCCACCGCGCGTAGGCGGGCTCGGCCTCGGTCGCCCAGATCTGGAGCATGCCGCGCCAGATCCGCTGCGGGTCGACGCCGCTGTCCAGCACGAAGCGGTCGGTCCGCTCCGGGAACATCTGCGAGTACACCGCGCCGAGGTAGGTCCCGTAGGAGTAGCCCAGGTACGAGAGCTTGCGCTCGCCCAGCACCGCACGGATCGCGTCCATGTCGCGCGCCGTGTTGCGGGTGGTGATGTACGGGAGCACGTCCCCGGCCTTCTCGCGGCACTTGTCCGCGACCGTACGCGCCCACGTCACGTCGGAGGAGAAGGTCTCGGGCCGGTACGGCCGGTTGAAGTCCTGCTCGGTGTCGGTCAGTCCGCAGGTGATCGGACTGCTGGCGCCGACGCCGCGCGGATCGAAGCCGATGAGGTCGTACTGGTCGCGTACGTCCTTGGGCATCGACTCGGCCGCCATCAGTGGCAGATCGAGTCCGGAGCCGCCCGGGCCGCCGGGGTTGAGGAGCATCACGCCGTGCCGCTGGGCGGGGTTCTCGCTCTTGATCCGGGATATCGCGAGGTCGACCGTGCGGCCTTGGGGGCGCTTGTAGTCGAGCGGGACCTTCAGGGTGGCGCATTCGTACGAGGCCGGCTGGCTGTCGGCGCAACGGTGCCAGGCGGGCTTCTGCTTGAGGTACTCCGCCTCCGGGGCTGCGGAGGCCTGGGTGGCGGCCAGCAGCGGCACGGTGGTGGCGATGAGACCGGCGGTGGCGAGCATCGGTGCGAGGCGTTTCAGGCGCACGGTGGCCGTCCTTGCGTTCGGTGAAGTCGCTTACCCGCTCACCCTGTTGCATGCGGAGGCGGGGCGAGTCATCCCGAAGGGTCGGCCCTTGTGCTCCTCACGAATGAGCTGATATCCGGACAACTGGCCGACACGCCGGGCTCGTTGCGCGCCCGGCGCACCTGGTCACTCGTGGCCGGTGTGCGCGGCGCCGGCTTCCACGGTGCCCCCGATGTGGCCGCGCAGGGCCGCCAGGGCCTCCTCCGACGGGCCGGTGACCACCCAGCGGCTGCCCACCAGATAGGTGCCGCCGTACATCCGCGCCTCGTCCAGCCAGGAACGCTGCCCCTGTTCGGCGGCGAAGGTGGCCATGCGGTAGGCGCCCTGCCCGGTCTCGCAGCCGCCCTCGCGCAACTCGTCCGCCTGGATGTCGACGTGGGCGGTGCAGCCGACGGCCGCGGCTATCTCCTCGATCGACGAGGACGGCGCGGACTGCGCCCCGGTCTCCTTCTGGGGGGTGACGTGGGCGGCGCCGTGCGTGCCGTGTGCGCCCTGCGCCGCCGGGCTTCCGCCGCAGCCCCCGGTCAGCAGCACGGCGCACAGGGTGGCGCAGGCCGGCGCGAGCGCGCGGAGGACCCTGCGGTGCGTGCGGGCGGTGGACGGCAACATGCTTCTTCCTTACTGGCTCAACGGCTCAACGGTTCACGTGTGCACTTGGCCCACCGATTGATCGGGGCCGGCGTGGCGCCCGGGCGGGGGAGGCGCCCGGGCACCACGGGTCTTCGCGGGCCGGGGCTAGCTCGCCATCTTCGCCTTCTTTCCCTTGTCGGTCACGGCGAACCAGAGGCCCTGCTTGCCTTGTCCGAGAACATCGCCGGGCGCCTTGTCGCCGGTGAACGTATAAACCGGCCAGCAGTCGATCGTCAATTGTTCCGAACCATCGGGACGCTTTACCGAGCCGATCAGCTCGGCCGCAATTCCCGTTACCTTCGTCTTGTCGACGGGCTTGGCGGGCTTCCACGTGTCCAGGCAGGCATCGAGGCAACCGATTTTCATCGGCCAGGCGCTGTCCTTGTCGAATCGGTAAAGCGTCTGGCCCGCGCCGTCCGCGATGATGTCGCCGAGCATGACGTTCTTCGTGATGGACAGTTCGGAGCTCTGCGCCTGCGCCTGCGCCGGTGCCTTCTTTGCGGCCGCGGCCGGCTTCCCGTCGGCCCCCAGCGCGTGCCAGGTGCCGCCGACGCCCTCACCGAGCGTGTCGCCCGCCTTGGTGTCCTTCGCGTAGCGGTACACCGGCCAGCCCGCGAGGGTCAGCTGCCGGGTGCCGTCGGCGCGTTCGACCGAGCCGAGCAGGCCCGCTTCGATCCCCGCGCCCGCTGTCGCGTCGTCCGCCGCCACGGCCGGCCACGCCTTGGCGCAGTCCCCCTCGCAGTTGGACTTCGGGGGCTTCGGCGTGTCCTTGTCGAACCGGTAGAGCGTGAAGCCCTCACCGTCGGTGACCGCGCTGCCCACGTTCCCGACCTCCGCCACCTTCAGCTGCCCGGCCGGGCTGTTCTTTCCGGCTTCGCCCGCCGGATTGGCGCCGGAGCCGCTCCCGTACCCCGAATCCGCTCCGGAACCGGCATCCGCTCCGTACGAGCCGTCGGCGCCGTAAGCGGACCCGATCTTCTTGCTGTCGCCCACCGGCTGTACCGAATTTCCCTGCCCCTGAGGCTTCTCGGCGAGGCCGCATCCGGCCGTGAGCAGCAGTACCGCGACCGCCGACCCGGCGAATATCTCACGACGCATTCTCTTCACGATCTCTCCTTCAGGTTCGGTCCCGCGTTTCCGTGCGTCCCTGGGTAATTGATACGGGGCCCGGGACGGTCGAAACGGATATCCCTTGGAATTTGTCAGATCGCGCCAACATTGAACCCGCGAGCGATCCGCATTCGTGCACCCCTCATTCCTGGATGCGCATGGCGAGGGCCGGGCAGCGCCGCACCGCGCGCAGGGCCTTCGGCCGCAGCCGGGCCGGCACCGGCATGGACGCCTTCGCCGGGTAACCGTCCGCGTCGAGCTGTACGACCTCGGGAAGGACGTCCACGCACAGGCCGTGCCCCTTGCACAGGGTCCAGTCCACGATCAGCCGCTCCGGACTCTCGTCCCGCACCCGCTCCGGACTCTCCTCCCGCGGCACCGGGAGCGCGCCCAACACCCGTCGGCCGCACCCCGAGCCGAAGGCATGGTCCTGGAACTCGTCGGGGAAGGCGGCGAGTGCAGAGGACACGAAGTGCGAGGTGCCGTCGGGATGGCTGCACGCACCCCGCTTCCGGACGGCCATGAGCCGCGCCTCCACCGCCTCCAGGGCGGCGCCGCCGCCTCCCCGGACGGCGTCGTCCAGTACGTCGGCGAGCCCGGGCAGCCCGCGTACGCACGGCCCGCACTGGCCCGCCGTCTCGTCCGCCATCCACCGGGTCACCCGCGCCACTTCGCCGGCCGGGCAGGTGTCCTCGGGCAGCGGCAGTACCGCCCCCGCCCCCAGCACCGCGCCGAAGGACGCCAGGGACTGCCGGGACAGCTGCGCGGAGCGCGCGGACACCGGGTCCAGCCATCTGCCGTGGTAGCCGCCGACCAGGACGCCCTGGCCGGGATCGAGATTGCACAGCTCCAGGACGTACGGCAAGGATGTGCCGGTCGGCGCTTCGACCACCGTGGATCCGGCGACGGTCAGCAGCACGGTGCCCGGCTCGGTCAGCAGGCCGGTCGCACAGTACTCCCGTGCGCCCAGCCGTGCGGCCAGGCCGAGTTGGGCGTAGGTCTCGGTGTTCGACAGCAGGGTGGGCACGCCACCCAGGCCTCTCTCGCTGGTCCGAACCTTTTGTCCGGACGGCAGCGTGGCACCGCCGTTGAGTCCGTTGACCATGGCGGTCCCCTCCCCGGTCACGAAGCGCTCGGGAAGTCGTGCCACTCGCACCCGGCGGCCGGCCGGACCGCGTTCGGAGACGGCGGCGCGTACCGACTGCTCCACGTCCCCCCGGGTGACGGCCACCACGATGTCCTCCGCGCCGAGCGCGGCGGCGGCCAGCAGGGCTCCGTCGAGCACCAGGTGCGGGGCGTGCAGCAATAGCGCCTTGTCCTTGAGGCAACTCGGCTCGCCCTCACTGCCGTTGACCACGACCGCGGTGGGCGTGTCGCGCCCCCGGGCCGACCGGGTGACCGCCTGCAGTTTCCGCGCGAACGGAAAGCCCGCTCCGCCGCGGCCCCGCAGGTCGATGTCCTCCGCGAGGGCGATGAGGTCGTCCGGGCGGTACCGGGGCAGCGTGCCGTGCGTGGCCAGATGGGCCGAGCGGTCGAGCCGCGGGAGCTGGTCGAGTCCGGCCAGCAGTCTGGGGGCGCCCACACAGCCGAGGCTGGGGCGCGGCCAGCCGGTCACAGCCACCGCTCCGCGCCGGCGGGCTGCTCACCGTACAACTGCCGCCCCCCTCCGGCCCTCCCGGGTGTGGACGCCGTGGCGTACGCCCGGGAGGGGGAGGAAGGCCGGGACAGCGGGGCGGGCCCGGTGGACGCGAGCGGACGCGCCTCGCGCACCGTGGCCGCACGCGGGCCCGGTCGCGGACGCACGCGCGGGCCCGGCGCGGCGGCCGGACTGGAAGGCTCCCCGCTCGCCCTCGACTTGACGCGGAGCAGGAGGACGCCGGCGACACCGATCAGGCAGAGCCCGTACGAGACCGTCACCCAGGTGCCGCCAGGGCGGCCCGACTTCAGCCCGTGCACGAGGGACGCGCCCCAGGCCGGATAGGCACCGAAGTGCAGGGCCCGCCACCACAGCGAGCGGGCCTTGGTCGCGAACACGCTGCGCACCGCGCCCGAGACGGCGACGGACACGAAGAGGTACCCGGCGAGCGTGCCGAATCCGATGAGGACGGGCTGTTCTTCATCCGCGAACGGCACCACCGCCGCGGCCGCCGATGCCTGCTGCTCGGCGACCTTGACCCAGATGTGCAGGGCAAGGAAGGACAGCCCGGCCACGGCCAGGCCGCGGTGGGCGCCTTGGGCGAGCAGCCGGTGGCCCGGCCCGAGTAGCGCCCGGTCGGTGGCCAGCAGTCCCCATAGGACGGTGGCGGTGAGCGAGACGAGCGAGAGTACGCCCGCCCCGAAGTCGAGGAAGTCCCATATATGGGACAGGGCGCCCGCACGGGCCACCACGATGAAGGAGACGACCGCCGCGGCGACGGCCGGGACCGTCGCCGGGGGCCGACTCCTGCGGCGCGCCCGGTGTGAGCGGCGTATGTGCGGCTGGGGCAGGGGCATCCAGATCTCCTGTGCGCCTGGGATCCGAGCACGTCACCTGGCGCTCGGCACCCGGGGGTTGTTGTCGGTCGCCCGGCAGCGCTGTGAATTCCTGCGCCGGCCGAGGAGCGTGGGGCCGGAGTGCAGAAGCATCGTGGAGCTACACGGCACCTCCACGGGATTTATCGAAACGTGATAATTTCTCGCAGCGCGTCTACAGCGCATCGAACAACCCCGGAAGATTCCCCTCCAGCGGAGGTTTCAACAGGCCACCGCACCGCCCGCCACCTACGCGTCCCCAACGGCAAAATTACGGTAAAGCCGCGGGACCGGAGGTGGCCGGACCCCTCCAGGAGGGAGTACGAGGACAGCAACTCTCTTGCTTGACAGTGCTGTTGGCGAGAGAGGCAACCTCGGCGGGCTTGTCGCGCAAGCACCGGACAAGCCTCACCCCGGCACGAACGAGGAAAACGATGTGCGAACTTCTGAACCGCATCTGGTCCCGCCCCCGAGGCGAGTGGACGCGCGTCCTGCGCAGGGAACTCCCCGCGCTGGCCGCCGAGATAGTGGAGGAGCTTCTGCATGGAATTCCGGGATTTTCCACCCTTACCGATGACAACGATGCCATCGACGACGAATTGCTCAGACAGTGCGTGGAAGAGGCCCTCCTCAGCGCTCTCGGCTACCGCGACGCGCGTAGCGGCAACTTGTGCAAGGAGCAGGAACAACACCGGCAGCAGGTAATGGACATGGAGCCGGAGCCCGACGAGAGCGTGTGCGCGGACGAAGTGCAGCACGAGCGCGCGGGCGAGCTCCGGGTCGAGGCCAGGCAACACGGCGGGCAGCAGGACGCCGGCCGGCACGACGAGAAACAAGGCGGGCACCACGATGAGCCGCAAGGCGGGCACCACACCGGGCACCACGGAGGGCTGCCCGGGCTGCCCCGGCAGCCCGGGCGCCGAGGCGGCGACCGGGCACGCCAGGACCTGTTCAAAGCCCTCACCGATGACCGGGCCCCCTCGGAGAGTTCCCTCACCGAGCTCGCGGAGGCGGCCAACTGGCCCCTCCCGGTGGCCGTACGGGCCATCGTGCCGGCCACGCCCGGCGAGGCCCAGCAGCTGGCGACCGTGCTCGACGACGCACTCGTCGGCATGTTCGCGGGCCGCCCGTGCCTGCTGGTCCCGAGCCCCGATCCCGACACCCGGGCCCCTCTCGAACTTTCGCTGCGCGGCCGCTTCACAGCCGTCGGGCACGCGGTCCCGCTCCGGGACACCGCGTCCTCGCTCCGCTGGGCGCTGCGCCTGCTCGCCCTGACACCCACCCGCGCCGGTCTGGACGCCCGCGCGATCTTCGTCGACGACCACCTCTCGACCCTGCTGCTGCTCCAGGACGAGCCCCTCGCCCACGCGCTGGCCGCCCGCTGGCTCCGGCCGCTGGCTGATCTGACCCCGCGCCAGAGCGAGCGGCTGGAGGTGACCCTGCTCGCCTGGCTGGAGGGCGGCGGCGCCCCCGAGGCGGCGAAGGCCCTGAGCGTGCATCCGCAGACCGTGCGCTACCGCATGCGGCAGCTGGAGAAGCTCTTCGGACCCGGTCTGCGTGACCCCCGTACCCGGTTCGAACTGGAGATGGCGCTCCGCAGCCGTCGCCTGATGGCCCAGGTGCGGCGTCAGGCCTCGCGGGTGGGACGACGCACGGCACGCGTGGTCACGGCGGACTTCAGGCCCGTGGTCGTCGGGCGGATGGCTCGCGTCAACGGTCTGTGAGCAACCACGGCAAACCGGCCCGGCCCCGTCCGCACGGGGGCCGGGCCGGCTGCATGTGCGCCGGGCCAGGTGTTCACATGGCGGCCGGCGCGGCGGAAACCGCACCGTGCATCGTGGAGTTGATGTCCATCAGTTCCTCGTACGCCTGGGCACAGGGCCCGCACGCCGCCAGATGACGGGCCAGGCCGCGGGGCTGCTGCGTGCGGCTGCGCCGGACCGCCGAGCCGAGCATGTGGCTGTAGTGATCGCACCGGGCGTCGGCCGCGGTGTCCAGATGGGCGAGGAGAAACGCCTCGCGCAGTCCTTCCCTGGCCCGGAACGCCAGCGAGGTCACCGCGCTGGGGCTGATGCCCAGCAGCGCGGCGACCTCGTGCGGCGAGTCCTCCTCGACGAGCGTGTGCCATAAGACGGCCTGCCAGCGTGCGGGCAGGGTGTGGAAGGACCGGGCGAGGAGCCTGCGGTCCTCGCCGGCCAGCAGCCGGCGCTGCGGGTCGCCGCCGGCGGCCGCCTGCTGGCACCAGGAGTCGAACTCCGCTGTCAGCAGAGTCCTTTCGGCACCGTCGCTCCACTGCATTGCCGTGTGCCGGACGACGGCCAGCAGGTAAGCGCGCCAGGGCCCCCGCGGCCCGGCGCCGGAGCGGACGGCCTGCAAGGTCCGCAGGAAGGCCTCCGAGACGAGGTCTTCGGCGTCCTGCGGGGTACGGCAGCAGGTGCGCGCGTACGCGAGGGCGGCCCGCCGGTGGCGCCGGTAGAGGAGATCGCACACGGCCGCGTCCGCGGCCCCCGAGCCGAATCCCCTCCTGAGCCGGCGGGTGAGTTCCCCGTCGGAGGGCGGCGGCTTGCCCTCGCCCGGATGGTGCGGACCGTCCGCGGATTCACGAGAGCCGGACGTGGAGCCGGAGATGGAGCCGGACATGGCACTCCTCGTGTTCAGGACCCGGCTGGGCACAAGTGTGCGGTGTTGGCCCGAAGTCGGCTTCGGGCCAACACCTGTCCCGGGCGTGGCGCGGGGCGCGAGAGGGAGGAGCGCCTCGTCCGGGAGCTGGGGAGGTGATCCGCGGCGTCAGCGGCAGGCGCGCCCGCTGTTGATGCAGTTCACCGCGTTGGCCATCAGCCCGTCCGGCATCACGTTGATGAAGTCGTTGTGGTCGGTCACCGGCTTGTGGAGCTGCTCGGGGAAGCTGTCCACGGCGAACCGGGCCCCCGGGGCGACCCCGTACGTGAGCCGCTGCACCAGCTGCGGAATGGCGGTGAAGCCCTTCGGGCAGCGGCCGGCCTTGTCCGGGAAGGCCACGTGGGTGCGGTGGTTGGCGCTGTCGGCGTTGCGGCCGTCCCAGCAGCTCTGGAAGGTGAAGGTGCGCACCACGTCGCTGCCCTTGGGGCAGACCGGGTACTTGTCCTTCAGCTGGCGGTTCTCGAAGCCGGTGCAGCTCCACGAGGCGTTGGCGTTCGCGTTGCCGTTGGCGAACGCCTTGGCGTCACCGGTGATGATCCGCAGGAAGCGGGGCATGGCCTTCACCTTGCCCACGGGACTGCCCTTGAAGGTGATGCTCACCTGCTTCGGGCGCAGGATCGTGCCGACGTTCGCGTCCTGTCCGCCGCCGGGTGCCTTCGCGTCCTTCTCCGCCTTGCCGTCGCGCAGCCGCAGCACCGGCCAGTAGTAGCTGGACAGGTCGCCGTTGCTGCAGGTGGTGCCCGACTTGGCGAGGCTGTCGTTGGTGGAGAAGGCATCGGTGGTCTTGTTGCCCACGTAGTCGTGCATGTGGTGGGCGCCGTTGGAGACGCCGGGGGCGACGATCACGTTGTCGGGGTTGGAGTGGCCGTTCTCGTTGCGTCCGCAGCTCGAACTGAACGACCCGGTCGAGGCCCCGGCGGCCGCACCGGGCGCGCGCACGTTCGGCCGGACCTTGGTGATGTCGGTGAAGTCGCTCCGCGCCGGGCCGCCCTTCCCGCCGATGGTCCGGGCGGCGGCGGCGCCCGCATCCGTGGAGGCGGCAGCCGGGGCGGCGGCCGGGTCCTCCTGGGCGGAGGCCTGCTTCATCTGGCACTCGCTCATGGACTTGAGCTCCTGCGGCGGGGCCGCGGAGCGGGCTATCGCGTCGGACACGCGGGTGATGGTTCCCTCGCGCTGCTTCTTCAGTTCCCCGAGGAGGGAGTTGCCCTGCGCCTCTCCGGCGGCGAGGCGCCGGTAGGCGTCGGCCACCTGCACGTCCAGCTGGGCGAGGTTCTCGTCGACCTCGGTCTTGGCCTGCTCGGGTACGGCGGTGAGTTTGTCACCCACGTCGGGGCAGTCGATGGTGGCGATCACCTGCGCCGCGCGGTCCCCGTTGCGGCTCCCGTCCTGGCCGGCGTTGGCGTTGCCGGCCACCACGGCGACCGCGCCGCCGCCCAGTACCAGGGCGGAGACCACGGCGAGGAGCTTGTTCGACAGCCGGGGGCGTTTATGGCCCTTTTCACTCATGCGATCACTTCACTTCACTTCGTCGGTCGGACATCGGACGGAGCAGGGGTCTTGCTGTCGGTGACGTTCAGCGCGTCGAAATCGACCAGCCCGCTGTCCTCAAGGACCGTGATGTGGTCCAGGACCGTGGTGTTGGCGGACGTGGCGAGGGCGCGGACCTTGGAGTTCTTGGTCTGCGCCCGGATCTGGGCGAGGAGCGCGAACACTTTTCCGTGCGCTCGGCGCAACAGCTGGACGAACAGTCGTTCGTACTCGTCCCCCTGAGCGCGGGTCAGCTGGTCGAGCCATCCCCGCTGCTGCTCGGAGGGCTGATTGGGCAGGTCGATCCCGAGGGCCTGACCGACCTGGATGACCTGCCGGTCCAGGTCGGTGTGGCCCGTCACCAGGTGCTCTCCGGCGGTCCGTATCGCAGGCCGCGTTCCGCGCTGCTGGGCCTGTCGCCCGGCGGGCAGCTCCCACAGGCCGGCGAGCCGTACCTTGCGTACGAAGTCCCGGTCCGCGGGGGTCAGCGGTCCGTACGCCGTACTCAGGATCCCCAGACCGTCGTCGTCGCCGGCCGGCACTCCCGACGCGGCCGCCGCTCGCCCGCTGAACTTGTCGACGGGGATGAGCAGCGCGACCAGCGTGAGGACGAGAGCGGTGATGACGAAGCCGGTTCCGACCGTGTACTTCGTGGCCACCGACAAGCTGCTGAGGGGCCGTCGGAATGACAGCACAGGGCCTCCTTGGTCCTAGGGCCGGGAGGGGTAGCGGGGCCGGAGGTTCCGCACGTGCTGTGCGGTGCACACCCGCATTCCCGGGGTGTGACGGGACGCTAGTGCCACGTGTGGTGCCCCGACGGGAGGACCATCACTATTGGATAAACATCCGGGCAAGCCCCCGGAGGGCTGATATCTTGCCGCGTTCGCAGGTGTCGTCACGCTTGCCCCCCGCGTCCCCGGCCTGCCGGGCCGATCTACGGCGAAGTCACCGAAAACCGCCCCGAGTTGAGCGGTCGCTGACAGGATCGGCGCACCGATCCAGGGGGGTCCCATGCGTATCCGTGTGCTCTTGCACGCCGGTGTCACCGTTACCACCGTCATCGCCGTGCTGCTCACCGGCTGCGGTTCGACTCCGGCCGAGGAACTGGAGGACTGGTACTCCTCCGGAGGCGAAGCCCAGATCAGAACGCTCGCCGACGCCTCGGCCAGGGTCAACGAAGTGAGCATGCGCACGATCGACGTCCAGGGGACGGCGTGCCAGGAACTCCTGACCCATGTGGCCAAGGCCGAAAAGTTCGACCCCGTGCCGGACGAGGTCGCCCAGAGTTCCTGGAAGAAGGCCCTCGCTGCCTTCAGGCACGGGTCCTCCGAATGCACCGCCGGAGCCGGGAAGCAGGACGAGACCCAGGTCGGCCAGGGCGTCCGGGAGGTCCAGACCGATGGCATCCGCAGCCTCGCGGACACCACCTCGCGGATCAGGGCCGCCATCAAGGCCAAGTAACAAAGGCCAAGTGGTGCCGGTATCACCGCCGATGCCCCCGGGGCTCCTCCAGGGGCCGGCCGACCGAGGGCCTCTTCCCCGTCGCCGGCACGTTCGCCGCCTACGGCTGGCTGGGCGTCCCCCACGTCGACGACGTGCTGACGCTCGCATGGATCATCCACCGGCTCGTGGAACGCCCGCTGAGCCGCGTGCTGCGCGGCAGCCTGCGCCGCGGACTCCAGGACATCCGGTCGGACACCCCGGCCCGACCGGCTCTCTCCCGGCTCCCCGCCCAGCCCTCCGCGCCCGAAGCGGAACGCATTCCCTCCCTCCGCTGACTCGCGGCTGGTGCCCGTGGAGGAGCTTGCCGCTTGACGGCAGGCCCTGAGACGGGCGGACGAGGCCTGTCTCCCTCGCCCGGGGGAGCGGGTCCCTCCGTGCGGAGGATGCTGCGGACCGGGACGAGCTGGAAGTTTGAAGGCAGCGGGCGAACGCCCGACTCCCTGCTCTCTGTGGAGGATTGACCATGCGCAAGCGCACCACCTGCGTCGCACTCGTCACCGCGGCCGTGGCGCTGGTAGTCGGAACCGCCGGCGGCGCCGCGGCGGCGCCCGTACCCGTGCCCGCCGAGCAACTCGCCCTGCGCAGCTGGACCCTGCTCAACGAGCACGGCCCGGGCGCCAACCCCGGCGAGCGGCTCACCGCCTGGGTTGACGCCCGGACCGTCGACGGCCGCACCCGCGGGCACGCCGTCGTCCAGCACGTGTTCATCGGGAAGGGCACCGTTCGGGTCGAGTTCGACGTCGATTGCCTGACCTCCGACGGTGGCGCCGTCACCGTTACCGGGCCGGTCGCCACGGCCACCGCCACCCCGGCCGACGGCCGGCCGCCGACCACCGGGCCGGCCGGCTGGCACCCCGAGACCGGGCTCACCTTCTACCCGGCCGACGAGCACGGCGAGCGCCGGGTCGGCTGGGCCGGCGCCGACCTGCTGGACCCGAGCAAGCCCGCCCGGGCCACCAAGTGCACCCCGCTCCCGGCCGACCTCTGGGTCATCGAAGGCCGGACCGTCGTCCACGAGTGACGCCCAGGACCTCCGTACGCCGCATGGAGGTCAGCCGACCGACGCCATCAGGGACGTACGGGCGCGGGCCACGCGCGAGCGGACGGTGCCGATCGGGCAGCCGATGGCCGTGGCCGCCTCCGCGTACGGGAGGCCGAGGAGCTGGGTGAGGACGAAGGCCTCCCGGCGTTCGGACGGTATCGCCTCCAGCAGCTCCGCCAGGGCGATGCCGTCCTCGAAGCCGGGGACGCCGTACGGCTGGGCCTGCTCGGCGGCCGTCTGCCAGTCGTGCCGGTCCGAGAGTCTGGGCCGCGCGGCGGCGTGCCGCAGGCTGTCCACGACGGTGCGCCGGGCGATGGACAGGAGCCAGGTGCGTGCCGAGGACCGGCCTTCGAACCGGTGGAGGCCGGCGAGCGCGCGGAGGAACACGTCCTGGGTGAGGTCGTCGGCGGCCTGGGTGTCGGCGCTGAGGTAGGCCACGTACCGCCAGACGTCGCGGTGGAGCGCGCGGACGAAGCGGTCGGCCTTCGCGGGGTCGCCGTCGCGGGCGGCGAGTGCCAGTCGGGTCACCGCCGCGTCCGAGCCGGGAGTGTGCCGGGACGGCCTTTCGCCGACGGGACGGTTCTGGGTGGTCAGGGCAGGAGTCATCGCCAAAGGTCCTTACGGGCAAGGGGTGTCCGGCGCCGCCGAAGCGGGGCCGGTGAGGGGGTTACGGCCTGCCGGAGGGCATGGCCGATGCCCGAGGCGCGAAGTGCGTGCGAGAGCGCAGCCGCCGACGCGTGCTCGGGGAACCGGCTGTCAGAGGACAGCGGTTCCCTTCGGCGGACCCCGTGAAGTGATGGCGTGTACGAGGAAGAGCCGCTGCGGCGCGCGGCGTCGGCGCGGGCGGCGTACGCGGACGCGCGGCCGGAGCCCGGCCGCGGGCGGGCACAGGAGCAGGCGCAGCGGAGTCCAGAGCCATCCGGCGACGGCGCGCACGACGCGGAAGACGGCCCGCTCTCCGTGCGCGAGCCACAGACCGCACAGCACGGCGGCCAGCAGGTGGGCGGTCAGCATCCCGCCGGTTGACATGCCGGCCGCCCCATGGCCGACATCCGCCAGGGGTCCGGCACTTGGAACGCCCGGGACGGTGTGCGCCATCTCGTGCGCGGCGTGGTGTACGTGGGCAGCCGCCTCCGGTACGGGGGAAACGGGCGGCAGGAACGGAAGGGACGGCTGGACGAGGGACTGGGCCAGGGAGAAACCTGCGTGCAGCGCGGCCTGGACGGCGACGGCCGCGGCGGTGACGGCGAGCAGCCCGCGCTCCCGGCCGGACAGCGCCCAGGCCGTTGCCGCCGTGGCGGCGAACGCGGCGGACAGCGCCCACCAAGGCACCGGCGTACCCGACATGAGGATGTGGCCGGTGGCCGTGAGCAGCACGCACACGGCTGCGAACATCGCAGCCCGTACGGCTCGGAACAGGAGGCCTGGCGTCATTGCGGGCTCATCCTCGCACCAGCTTTCCGAGCCGCGCACCAGGGTGCGCACTTCCGGACAACTTCCCGTGTGGTGCAGGGCACAACGGAGCCGGGGAACCGATCCGCCGCGCCTCCCGACTGCCTACCCGGCCCGTCGAAGGGTTCAACATCCGGGGAACGGAGACTTCTGTGGCGGCGGAGAGGACGGCGACCGTGTCGCCTGCGGGGAGGGCGGACGGCGAGCCGGGCCGCCCGCTGACGGCGCTGCTCACCTGCGCCATGGCGTTCTCGATGCTGCAGTTGTTCCTGCTCGGTGCGCTGGGGCCGCGCCTGGTCGGCGAGTCGGTGGTGTCGCCCGCGGTGCTGGGGCTGACGACCACGGTCGGTTTCGGGACCGCCGCGGTACTGTCCCCGGCGGGCGGCCGGATCGTGGACCGCATCGGTCCGCGCCGCTCCCTGGTGGTCCTGCTGCTGCTCTCCGCCGTGGCGCTCGCCCTCATCGGCGCCGCGCCCGGCCCCGGGGTGCTGCTGGCCGCCGTCGCGCTGGGTGGCGTACCGCAGGCGTTGGCCAACCCCGCCACGAACAAAGCCGTCCTGCGCGCGGTCGCGCCCTCGCGGCGCGGCGCGGTGACGGGACTCAAGCAGTCCGGTGTCCAACTCGGCGCCTTCGCCGCCGGATTGCCGCTGGCCGCGCTCGCGGGCGGGATCGGCTGGCGGGGCGCCCTGTGGACGGGGGCGGGTGCGGCCGCGCTCGCCGGGCTGTGGGCGCTGCGCGCACTGCCGGCCGACCCTCCGCCGCCCGCCGCGGGCCCCCGTACCTCGCTCGTGCCGCGGGGCATGGTGGCCTGGCTCGCGGTCTTCTCGCTGTTCCTCGGTGCCGGGATCGCCTCCGTCAACACCTATCTCGCCCTGTTCGGCGCGCAGCGCCTCGGTATGGGCCCGACGGCGGCAGGCGCTCTGGTCGCCGTCCTGGGGGTGGCGGGGATCGCGGGCCGGGTGGGGTGGTCGAGGGCGGCCCGGCCCGGGCGCGCCGAGTGGCTGCCGGGATGGCTCGCGTGCGGTGCGCTGGGTGCGGCGGCTCTGCTGGGAGGCGCTCTCGTCGCGAGTCCGCTGGTGTGGGCCGGCGCGGTCGCCGTCGGCGTGTTCGCCGTGTCCGGCAACGCCGTCTCGATGGTGCTCGTCATGCAGCGGGCCCTGCCCGGCCGGGCCGGACAGGACTCGGCGCTGGTCGCGGCCGGTTTCTTCGCCGGATTCGCGGTGGGGCCGCCCCTGTTCGGCCTGCTCGCGCAGAGCGGACGGTACGGGCCGGGCTGGCTGCTGGTGGCGGCGGAGTTCGCGGCGGCGGGAGCCGTCGCGTTCTTCTGGGCCGTACGGGACGGGCAGGACGGGCAGGACGAGAGCGACGGGCGGGCGGGGCACGACGGGCACCGTCGGCGGGAAGAGGCGTCGTGAGCGCCACGAGGTCCGAGGACTGGGCCGGCCGCGCGCTGGCCGCCGTCATCGAACGGGTCGCGGTGACCGCGGCGGAAGTGGGCACGCGCTTCCCCCTGTACGCCGAGCCCGCCGACGGGCGGTGGACGACCACCGGCCGTGGTTCGTGGACCGGCGGGTTCTGGGCCGGTCTGCTGTGGCTGCGCGCGCGGTACACCGGTGAAGCCGCCGACCGGCGCGCCGCCGCCGCGTGCACGGCCCGGCTCGCGCCGTGGGCGGACGCCGACACCGCCACCCGCGGGCTGATCCTCTGGTACGGGACCTCCCCGGCCGGGGACGACGCCGAAGCCGCCGCCCTGCGCGAGCGGGCGGCCCGGGCCTGCCTGTCGGCCTACGACCCCGGACTAGGGCTGCTGCCCTGGGGGAACGCGCTGGGCGGGCCGCGCCTGCTGGCCCGCGTGGACGGCGTGCCCGGTACGGTGCCCCTCCTGGCCGGCGCCGGGCCGCACGGCGCGGCGGCGGCAGCTGCCCATCTCCACCGACACCTGGAACTCTGCCTCGGCGCGGGCGGTGCGCGGCGGCCGTGGCTGCGGCCCGCCTGGCGCTTCGACGAGGCCGCGGGCTGGCAGCCCTGCGAGGATCCGCCGCCAGGCTGGAGCCGCGGGGCGGCCTGGCTGCTCCTCGCGGTGGCCGACGCCCTGCTGCTCCCGGACATGGCGAGGACCGGTTCCGCCCGGCTCGACGGGGCGGCCCGGCAACTCCTGTCGCGCGGAGGGGGCCTGGCCGGACCGCTCGTACCTCCCGCCGACGCGTCCCGGCCGGACGGGCCCCTCGACACCTCGGCCGCCGCGATCACCGCGGTCGCCCTGCTGAAGCTCGCGCGCGTGCCCGGCCCGAGGTCGGCGGCGTACTCGGACCGGGCCGAGGCGATCCTGCGCCGCCTCGCGCGGGACCATCTCACGGGCCCCGGCCCCGGCCGCCCGGCCGGGATGCTGCTGGACGGCTGCTACGACGCCGGGAAGGAGCCGGGCGTCCGGCACGAACTCGTCTGGGGCGACTTCTTCCTGGCGCTCGGGCTGGCCGCGCTGGCCGGAGTCGTCGACATCACCCGCGTGTAGGACCTGGCCCGGAGGGTTCCCCGCCTCCGTATCCGCGCAGGACGCGCCGGGCCACGGAGGTGATGTGGAGCTCGTCCGGGCCGTCGAGGATGCGGGCCGCCCGGCCGGTACGCAAGAGCGCCGGCAGCGGGGTGTCCGGACCGAGCCCGGCGGCGCCGTGCACCTGGATGGCGCAGTCCGCGACCTGCTGGAGCATGCGGGCGGCGGCGACCTTGGCCAGCCCCACCTCCGTGCGGGCGTCCTGCCCCGAGCCGACCAGGGCCACCGCCTCGTGCACCAGCGGCCGGGTGGTCCGCAGCGCGAGCAGGGCGTCGAAGACGTGCTGCTGGACCAGTTGGTGGTCGGCGAGCGGTCCCCGCGATCCGCGCCGGGTGGCGGCCCGTTCACACATGAGGTCGAAGGCGCGCTGGGCCTGGCCGAGCCAGCGCAGACACCGCAGCGTACGGCCGAGCTGGAGCCGCTCGCCCGCGATGGTGAGGGCGCTGCCGGGCTCGCCGAGCAGGTGGTCCGCGGGCACCGGGACCCGGTCGAGCGCGATCTCGTACTGGCCCGCCGCGCCGAGCACGGGAAGCTCGCGGACCACCCGGAAGCCGGGGGAGCGGGTGGGCACCAGCAGCAGGGACAGCCCCCCGCGGTCTCCTGCGGTCCCCTCCGTACGGGCCATGACGGTCACCAGGTCGGCGCCCGCGGCGCCCGAGGTGAACCATTTGCGGCCGGTGACGACCCAGCTGCCGTCCGGCCGGCGCTCCGCCCGGGTGCCCGTCAGGAAGGGGTCGGTGCCCGGGACGTCCGGCTCGGTCATGGCATAGCAGGTACGCAACTCCCCGGCGACCAGGGGCTTCAGGTACTCCTCGCGGACCCGCGTCCCCCCGTGCCGCGCCAGCATCGTCACATCGAGCAGGGGCGCGGACCCCAGCGCGGCGGGCCCGTGATCACTGGCGCCCTCGGCCTCGGCCAGCTCGGCGTACGCCCCGAAGGACAGCCCGCCACCGCCCAGTTCCACGGGGAGCGGCAGCGCCCAGAGCTCCTCGTCCCGGGCGCGGCGGCGCAGTCCGGCCAGCGCCGCGGCCGCCTCGGGGCCGCCCGCGTCCAGTACGGACTCCAGCGGGATCACCCGGGTACGGACGAACCGGTCGATCCTCGCTCTCAACTCAACTTCCTCGATGGCGCGTTGCGCGCGGGGGGAGTGGTGGGCCGGGTCCGGTGCTGTCACTGCTCTCTCCTCGTTCCCGCTCATTCCCGGGAACTCATGGGAACGGCTGTCCGACTGTCTGTCCGTGGAACTGGTCGGGTGCGGACGCTCCCGGGTTCCCCGCGATCCGTAAGACCCGGGCGACGGCCACCGCCGCGCCAGGAGAGGAGAGGCATGGCGTCACCAGCCACCACGCAGACGGTCCGGCCGCTCGACACACTGCGCTTCGACACCTCGGGGCCGCCGCAGATCACGAGCGTCGCCGCCGACCACCTGCGCCTGCTCGGCGCGCGAACGGACCACCCCGGCGGGGGACACGGCGCCGCCGGCATCACGCTCACCGGCGGGGACTTCGCGCCGGCCCGCGCGCTCGCCACCTGGGCGCGTCCCGCGAGCGGACTCGCCGACGAGGCCATGGTGCAGGCCGCCACCGGCATCATGGCCGTGCACGGCCGCAGGGACGGCGGCCCGCGCGGCCTGGCCGTCGACTTCGCCGCCACGGCCACCGCCGTCCTGGCGGTGCAGGGGCTGCTCGCGGGCCTGGTGGGCCAGGCCCGAGGCGGCCCGGCCGCCCAGGTGACCACCAGCGCGGACCGGGCGGGGCTGCTCGCGGTGTCCCAGTACCTCGCCGCCGCCGGGGCCGACGAAGGGGAGGCCTGCGAACTCGCGCCGGGAGGACCCCCGTTCACCTCCGCCGAGGGCCTCGTCTTCGAGCTGGAGACGCTCGACCCCGGTGCCTGGGCCGCGTTCTGGCGGGACCTGAAGGCACCCGCCGATGCGATGCGGGCGGGCTGGCGGCCCTTCCAGTTCCGGTACGCGACCGCCTGCGCCCCCTTCCCGCAGGCCCTGCACGCGGTGACGCGGGCCCACGGCTGGGCACGGATCCGTCAGGCCGCGGCCCTCTCCGGTGCCGAGGTGTGCGTCCTCGGCAGCCTCGCGGAACGGGCCGGCGAACACGACGGCGCCGCGCCCTGGTCCCTGGTCCCGCTGGGTTCCGGGCCCCTGATCAGCAGGCCGGGTCCGTTCTCCCCCGGCCGGCCACTGGCCGGACTCACCGTGCTGGAGGCCGGCCGCCGCATCCAGGCACCGCTCGCCGCCCACCTGCTCGGACTGCTCGGCGCCGAGGTGATCCGGATCGAGCCGCCGGGCGGGGACCCGCTGCGCGGCATGCCCCCGGCCTGCTCCGGAACCTCGGCCCGCTGGCTCGCCCTCAACCGCGGCAAGCAGGCCGTCGAGATCGACATCAAGGCGGAGGCGGACCGGGACCGGCTGCGGGAGCTCGCGGCGACGGCCGATGTGTTCCTGCACAACTGGGCGCCGGGCAAGGCCGCCGAACTCGGCCTCGACGCGGACGACCTCGCACGGGTCAATCCGGCGCTGGTGTACGCGTACACCAGCGGATGGGCCGACCGGCTCCGGGACGCCCCGATGGGCACCGACTTCATGGTCCAGGCCCGCACCGGCGTCGGCGAAGCCGTCCGCCCCGAAGACGAGCCCGCGGCCCCTTCGCTGATGACCCTGCTCGACGTACTCGGCGGGCTGCACGGCGCCGAGGCCGTACTCGCCGGGCTCCTGCTGCGCGAGCGCACCGGCCGCGGCGCACGGGTGGACTCCTCCCTGCTCGGCGCCGCCGACACGCTGACCGCCCCCGCCCTGCGCCGGGCGGCCCGGGGTGAGAACCCCCGTGGCCCGGCCGGATTCCGCCGACCGCTGCCGACGGCCGACGGCTGGATCGCCCCCGCCGACGTCTGTGCCCCCGCGGCCGCCGCGTACGACCTGCGCGCGCTGGCGACCGACGAAGCCCTGCGGCAGCTGCGCGACCACGGACTGACGGCGACCGCCGTCACCACCGACCTGTCCGAACTGCACCACGACCCGCGTTTCGCCGGCTCGATCAGCCGCGACGCGCACGGTGCCCCCGCAGTTCCCGACCCCTGGAGCTTCGCGTGACTGTCGCACTGCACGACCTGCTGCCCGCCGCACTGCGCCGGTCCTGGGTGGTCGACGGCACCTGCCCGGACCTCGATCTCTACAGCCTCTTCCGGGCCCGCCAGATCGCCGACCTGCACCGGACCGCCGTCCTCGACGCCAAGGGCGCACTCTGCTACACCGCGCTGGACCGCAAGGCGCGATGTCTGGCCGCCGGCCTCGAAGAACTCGGCATCGGCCCGGGCGACGTGGTCGGCGTACAGCTCCCCAACGACCGCGGCGCCGTCATCGCCGATCTGGCGCTGGCCGCCCTCGGGGCGGTCGCGCTCCCGTTCCCCGTCGGCCGCAGTGCCCTGGAGGCCGAGTGCCTGCTGCGCCGGGCCGAGGCGGTCGCCGTCATCGCCGCGACCGAGCACCGTGGTTCCCGGCACGCGGCGGATCTGGCGGTCCTCGCGGGAGCGCTGCCGTCTCTCCGCCATGTCGTCGCCGCGGGCCCCGGTACCGCACCTGAAGAAACGATTCCGCTGGCGCGGCTGATGCGCTCCGACCCCAGCGGATTCGTCCCCGCCCGGCCCGACCCCGACAGCGCGGCCCGCATCCTCGTCTCGTCCGGCTCGGAAGCCGAGCCGAAGATGATCGCGTACTCGCACAATGCGCTGGCCGGCGGGCGGGGGAACTTCCTCGCCTCCCTCATCCCCGACCGGATCCCGCCGCGCTGCCTCTTCCTCGTACCGCTGGCCTCCGCCTTCGGGTCCAACGGCACCGCCGTCACGCTCGCCCGGCACGGCGGGACCCTCGTCCTGCTCGACCACTTCAGCGCGGAGGCGGCGATCGCGGCGGTACGCGAACACGAGCCGACCCACGTCCTGGGCGTTCCCACCATGGTCCGCATGATGCTCGAACGCCTCGACGAGACGGGCGAGGAGCTGCCCGCGCCCACCGCGCTGATCCTCGGCGGGGCCCCGCTCGACGAGACCACGGCCGCCGCCGCGGCGCAGGCGTTCGGCTGTCCCGTCGTGAACCTCTACGGTTCCGCCGACGGGGTCAACTGCCATACGGGGCTGGGCCGCATGGTCCCGCCCACCGACGGCTCGGGCGTGGTCGCGGGCCACCCCGACCCCCGGGTCGCCACGATCCGCATCGCCGACCCCGACACCCACGAGCCGCTGGCCGAGGGAGACATCGGGGAGATCATCTCGCGCGGCCCGATGACCCCGCTCTGCTACGTGGGCGCCCCCGACCTGGACGCCCGGTACCGGACGCCCGACGGCTGGGTCCGCACCGGCGACCTCGGCTATCTCGACGCGGACAGCGTCCTGCACGTCGTCGGCCGGCTCAAGGACATCGTGATCCGCGGCGGCGCCAACATCAGCCCCGCCGAGGTGGAGCGCGAGCTCACGGCGCACCCCCAGGTCCGGGACGTGGTCTGCGTCGGCGTCCCCGACCCGCTGATGGGGGAGCGGCTGGCGGCCTGCGTGGTGGCGCGGGGCGGGCGGCCCCCCACCCTCGCCTCGCTCGGCGACCACCTGACAGGGCGCGGGCTGGAGCGGCGCAAACACCCCGAGCGGCTCCTCGTACTCGACGAGCTGCCTCTGACGGCGGCCGGCAAGCCGGACCGGGCGGCGCTGCGCGAGCGCCTGGCGGAAAGCCTGACGGAGAACTTGACGGAGCGCCTGACCGAGGTCCCGGCCGCGCGCCTGACCGAGAGTCTGCCGCAGCATCGCAAGGGCGCGGGCGCCTCGGCCCCGCTCGCACAGGCGGGATGACAGCGGGGCCCGGCGGCTTCATGCCGCCGGGCCCCTTCCCGCCCTGCCGTCCGCTCAGGAGGCGGCCATGGCCTTCTTCAGCTCGGCAGCCGCGTTGCGGTAGACCGGCAGCAGGTCGAGGTCCTCACCCGGGTAGTTGACGATCTTCACCTGCCTGGCGCCCGAATCGGGCAGGACCGTGCCGGTGGACATGTGCGCGTTGTCCAGTACGAGCGCCGGCTTCTTCGCGGAGAGCTCGGCGAGCTGCGCCGGGGTCACGGCCTCGGGCCCGTACGTGCCCACCACGGTGGCGCCCGAGAGCTTCGCCGACCACGCGGTGAAGACCTGGGCCACCACGGAGGGGCTCTTGCCGCCGGGCCAGGCGGCCTGGAGTTCCTGGTTCAGCTTCGCGTATTCGGTGTCGAAGCCGGACTTCCACGTGGCGGCCGCGTTCTCGGTGCCGAACAGCTTGCCCAGTTTGTCGACCTCGGCGTTCACCTTGCCGGGGTCGTTGTCCAGGTTCACCTCGACCAGCTTCGCCTTGGAACCGGCCGCCTCCTTGATCTTCGCGGCGTACGGCTCGAAGGGCGCGTACAGCACGAAGTCGGCCTCGGCCACGGCGGCGAGGTCGGAGGGCTTCGGGTCGTAGTCCGGCGCGTGATGCACGGACTGCGGCACGATGACCTTGATGTCCTCGGCTCCGGCCGCCTTCGCGAGGGCGCCCTCCCAGGTGGTGGTGACGACCACGACCGGCTTCCCGTCGTGCTGCTGCTTGCCGTCCTTGGACGAGGCGTCACTCCCGCAGCCGGCGGCCAGGAAGAGTGCCGTGCTCAGTGCGAGGAGGGAAGGGATACGGACGCGGGTGCGCGCCATGAGCTGATTCTCCGTTCGGGTATGAGATGGACGGCGAGGACCAGTACCCCCGCCGTCAGGACGAGGACCGGCCCCGGCGGCCAGTCCAGCCACAGGGCCAGGAGGAACCCCGTCAGGTTCACCGCGACACCGATGCCGACCGCCCACAGGGTGATCGACCTCAGCGAGCTGCCGAGGCGGCGCGCGGCGAGTGCGGGCAGCAGGGTCAGGGCGTCGACGAGCAGAGCGCCGGTGAGTTTGATCGCCCCGGCGACCGCGACGGCGACCAGTACCAGGAGCGCCGCGGTCAGTGCCCGCACCGGGACCCCGGAGCACTGCGCGAGCTCACGGTCGTACAGCAGCAGGGCGATCTCGCGCCGCCGCCACCAGAACAGGGCGGGTACGACGACGGCCAGTACGCCCAGCACCACGAGGTCGGCCGTGCCCACCGACAGGATCGAACCCCACAACAGGGCGAAGGCGCCGGAGGCGTTGACCCCCGACACGGCCAGGACGAGCAGCGCGGCGGCGATGGCCAGGCTCATCAGCAAGCCCATCGCCCCCGACAGCCCGTCCGGAGTGCGGGCGAGCGGCGCCACGCCCGCACCGGCCAGGGCGCAGGCCACCAGCGCGCACAGCATGGGATCGAGTCCGGTGAGCAGGCCGACGGCGATGCCCAGCAGCGCGACGTGCATCATCGCGAACCGGACCGGCATGATGTCGAGCCCGACGATGACCACTCCGATGACCGGCAGGCCGATCGCGGCCAGCAGCAGGGCCAAGCCGGCCCGCTGCACGGACAGCAGGTGGAGGAGCGTGCCGAGATCGGCGGTGGCGAGGGTCACCGGACCTCCCGCAGCCGGCCCGCGGCCATCTCCACTACGCGGTCGCAGCGTTCGGCCAGCGCGCGGTCGTGCGTCACCACGACGAGCGTCACCGGCAGGGAGGCCAGGACGTCCGCGGCCTCCGACTGGCCGTCGAAGTCGAGGGCGGCGGTGGGCTCGTCGGCCAGGAGCACCTGGGCGCCGGCGGCCACGCAGCCGATCGCCCGGGCCAGGTACATGCGCTGCAACTGCCCGCCGGACAGGGTGTGCAGGGGCCGCTCGGTCAGCGGACCCACCCCCAGCCGGCCCGCGGCCTCGGCCGCCTCCGCCGGAGCGCCGCCGGCGGCCAGCAGTTCGGCGCCGAGGAGGGGGAAGCGGCCGGCGGCGGGTTTCTGCGGGATCCAGGCGCAGGCCCGGCGCCGCCACGCCCACTCGGCGGGCGAGCGGGCGTCCCGGCCGCCGACCAGGATCGAGCCCGTCACCTGGCGGTGCAGGCCGAGGACGGCGCGCAGGAGCGTGGTCTTGCCCGAGCCGTTGGTCCCGGTCAGTGCCACGCGTTCACCGGCTGCGATCTCCAGATCCACGTCGGCGACGGCCTCCACCCGGCCGTGCCGGCAGGCGACCTCCCGCATGCGTACATCCAGCCCGCCCATCACACGCCTCTCGATCGTCCGCCGCCGCGTGGGAAGACGACGTTCCGTCTCCCACGCGGCAGTAGTCGGATGCCGGGGGGCTGGGGTTCCCGCCGAGCGGAAACCGTTTCCGTACGGGTTGCAGCCGGACGGCCTGCTCGACCACTCGCAGGAGGTGGTACGGCCGCGTGCGGAGCCCGGAGGACAGGCCCTAAGCGGCCTCGGGGAAGTAGGGCACGTCCCCGCGTCGTCCGGCCCCGAGGCCGCTTAGCGCTCCATCAGGCACACGTGCGGCGTGAGCGGTCTCGCTTCGGGGTGGTGGTTCTCGACCAGGCACGGCATCCCGGTGGTACTGCTCACCGACAAGCGCGGTTTCTGCCGTGCCATCCCGGACTGGAGTTCCCGGTAGATGTCCAGGGCGTTCAGATGGGCAGGTGCGTCGGGCACTCCTTCGCGCAGCACCTTGAGCAGGGTCTCGGTGAAGCCGCTGTGCAGGAACGCGGCCTCACGAGGCCCGCAGGAGGAGATGACGGTGCAGTCTTCGAGCCTCGAAGCGCCGATCATCACCGACCCTGCGTAGGAGCAGTCGAGGAAGAGGACCACGTGTGCCGCGGTGCGCCTGAGGGACCCGAGCAGGTCGGAGATGTAGACCTGCGACCACGGCTCGGACGCTATCGAGTCCCTGGCGGGAAAGTAGAGATCGTCGGTCTCGCTCAACTCGCCGAGCCCCGAAAGGTGGACGAGGAGGAGATCCTCCGCCTCCGATGCCGCCCGGACGACCGTCCGCATGATCTGGTCTCGGCCGGCGTTCTGGAGGGCGTAACGGTGCTCCTCCGCGAAACCTGCTCCGGACGGGTGCACCAGTGCCTGATCGAGTCCGGCGATGAAGCTCTCGTGGAGATCGTGAAAATCGGGGTCGTCGAAACGGAACGACTCCACGACGACGGCCCGGGACCGGGACATGTCCAGTCTCCGCGGATGGCCCGGAGACCCGGTGCCGGATCCGTGCGCGACGTTCCTGACGATCACTGTCCGGTTGGCGCTGTGCGTGTTGTACTGCTCGGGCAGCGGCCAATTGCTGCGGCGCATGCGCTGCCGGGTCTCCTGGTAGAGGGACTCCATGGAAAGTCCCGCGCCGGCTCCGGGAATCCCCTCGCAGATCACCTCCAGCAACGCCCCTGTGAAGGCCGTGTGCTCGGCGCCGATCGGCGCCTTGGCCTTCTTCGTACCGGAAGTCGCCGTGAGGACGTAGACCCCCTCCGCCTTCAACTGGTCGGAGATCTCCGAAGCCTCGTCGCCCATGAGGTCTTTCGCGCCGCGGCCGCTGAAGCAGCAGTCCAGAACGATGATCTTGACCGGCGCCGCCGCCGACTTGACCACATCGGCGACGTACGAGAACGGGAGGGTCGTCCAGGCCCTCCCCGGATCGCTGTCACGGAACGTCAGGTGCAGTTCGGACTGGCTTCCCACGAGCACGCCGTGGCCGGAGTAGTAGAAGAGGAGGACGTCCTCCGCGCCCTTCGCCGACTTCTCCAGGGTGGCCATCGCCTCGGCGGGCCGGGCATCGGCGCCCACCACGTCCACGCGCTCCGTGGGAAAACCGACCATCGTGGGGTCCGAGAGGATCGACTGGAGGCGGTGGACGTTGTTCGGAACGGCAGGCAGGTCCGGGAGCCTGTCGTGCTCGAACGAATCGATCCCCACGAGCACGGCGCCCGACTGCGACAGGTCCGGGAAGTCGTTCGGGATCACTTCTCCTGGATCTCCCGGAGGATCGACTCGGCGACCGCCTCGGGGTCGTCCACGTCGGCACTGTCGATCTCCACCTCGGTGTCCCCCTGCCGCACGCGAATGCGCGTGCGGCGGCCACGGGACTCCAGCCAGACGCCCACGGCGGTCACGACCGCGACGAGAACCCCGTCCGGCTCCAGCAGGACCTGCACGGCGTCCGCCAAGGGGCCCATTTCGTCAGGCCGTTGCTCGGACTCCAGCACGGTGACGGTGGCCTTGGCCGCGCGTACGTCCGCGTCCCGCGCCAGCCAGTCGGCCAGGCTTCGGATGTCCGCCCCCGTCGGATCGGATTCCACCCGAACCTCGAACTCCATGACCGCTCCTCCGCGTTCGTTTCCGCACGTAGGCGCGACGGTACCTCCGCCGGAGCGAGGAGGCGGCCGGTTTTCCCGAAACCCGGTCTTCTCCTCCGATCTTGGAGGGCGCAGGCTCAGTGCTGCTCGCCCGCGACGAGGAGCTCGCCCACCGTGTCCGCGAGGACGGCGCGGGCCGCGGGGGGCATCGCGGCGTCGGTGACGAACCAGTCGGCCTGGTCCAGCGCCGCGAATCCGCTGAGTCCGACCACTCCCCACTTGCTGTGGTCGGCCACGACGGCGACCCGCCGTGCCGAGGCGACCAGTGCCCGGTTGGTCTGTGCCTCCATGAGATTGGGGGTGGTCAGCCCGGCCTCCTCCGTCACCCCGTGCGCGCCGAGGACGAGCAGATCCACGTGGAGGGAACCGATCGCCAGGTCGGCGAGCGGTCCGACCAGCGCGGCCGAGGGGGTGGGGGAGCCGCCGGTGAGCAGCAGGGCCGGGGCACCGGCCGCCGGATCCCCGCCGGCCGCCCGCACCAGCTCCGCCACCGGAAGGGAGTTGGTGACGATCGTGAGCCGCGGGACGCCGAGCAGCCGTGCGGCGACCGCGTGCGCGGTCGTGCCGCCCGAGACCGCGACCACGCTCCCCGGTTCCACCAGGGCCGCGGCCGTCTCCGCGATGGCGGCCTTGGCGGCGCCCTCCAGGTCGGCCTTGGCGTCGAATCCCGGCTCGTGGCCACTGGTCCCGGCCGCGGCGACGGCCCCGCCGTAGACCTTCTCCACGGCGCCGCGCCGGGCGAGGGCATCCAGGTCCCGGCGGATGGTCATGTCCGAGACGCCGAGCTGCCCGACCAGGTCCGCCACGCGGACCGCGCCGTCGCGGCGGACCGCGTCCAGGATGAGCGCACGTCGCTGGTGGGCCAGCTGAGCAGCCTGCTCGGCCACGGTCACTCCCGCGTGTCGGCGAATCCGGTCAGAAGGCAGCAAGATAGCACAGCAATGTTGTTGAAGTATGGGGGAGTCCGGGACATGTTGGCCGCCTCACTGGTGATTGGTGTTGAGGTCTGTTTATTCTTGCCAGGTGAAGAAAACACTCGCGAAACTCGCGGACGGTCGCGAACTGATCTACTTCGACACCGACGAGAGCGCCGTACGCGAGGCGCCCGACCGGCGCCCCCTGGACCGTGTGCAGAGCCGCCCGGAACTGCGGCAGGACGAGGCGACCGGCGACTGGATCACGATCGCCTCCCACCGGCAGGGCCGCACCTACCACCCGCCGGCCGGCGAATGCCCGCTCTGCCCCTCCCGGGACGGCAGGCTCGGAGAGATCCCCGCCGCCGACTACGAGGTGGCCGTCTTCGAGAACCGCTTCCCCTCCCTCGCGGGCGCGGCCGGCCGCTGCGAGGTCGTGTGCTTCACCCCGGACCACGAGGCCCGCTTCGCCGACCTCACCCCGGCCGCCGCTCGCCTGGTCCTGGACACGTGGACCGACCGCACCGCGGAGCTCTCCGCCCTCCCGGGCGTCGAGCAGGTGTACTGCTTCGAGAACCGGGGCGTCGAGATCGGGGTGACGCTCCCTCACCCGCACGGCCAGATCTACGCCTTCCCCTTCACCACGCCGCGCACCGTCAAGATGGCCGCCGCCGCGGCCGCCCACCGCGCCGCCACCGGCCGCAACCTGTTCGAGGACCTGCTGGCAGGCGCGCGCGCCGCCACCGAGCGCGTGGTGACGGCCGGGGAGCACTGGACGGCCTTCGTGCCGTACGCCGCCCGCTGGCCCTACGAGGTGCACCTCTACCCGCACCGCCGCGTCCCCGACCTGACCCGTCTCACCGAGGCCGAGCGGGCCGAGTTCCCCGGCATCTACCTGGACCTGCTGCGCCGCTTCGACCGGCTCTTCCCCGTCCCCGGGCAGCCGGAGGGCGCGGCTCCCACGCCGTACGTCTCCGCCTGGCACCAGGCTCCGCGCACCGGAGGCGCTGAACTGGCCCTGCACCTGGAGCTGTTCACCGTCCGCCGGACCGCCGACAAGCTGAAGTTCCTCGCCGGGACGGAGTCCGGGACGGAAGCCTTCATCAACGACGTGGCCCCCGAGGCGGCCGCGCAGCGACTTCGGGAGGCCCTCTCGTGAACCGTACGGACCAGTCGGACCAGTCGGACCAACCGGACCGGTGGGACGAGTCCGACGACGACAGCCGTGCCGACCGGGTGGCGGACGCCTTCCGACGGCTCTTCGGCGACTCTCCGGACGGGGTCTGGGCGGCACCGGGCCGGGTCAACCTGATCGGCGAACACACCGACTACAACGACGGGTTCGCCCTCCCGATGGCCCTCCCCCAGAGCACCCTGCTCGCCGCCCGCGGCCGTACGGACGGGCGGCTGCGGCTGCACAGCGCACAAGGTGACGGCCGGATCACCGAACTGGCCGTGGCCGCGCTGGCCCCCGGCACCGTGACCGGCTGGGCAGGCTACCCGGCCGGCGTGGTCTGGGCACTCGCCGAGGCGGGACACCCGGTCGGGGGCGCGGACCTCCACTTCGACAGCACGGTGCCCACCGGCGCCGGACTCTCCTCCTCCGCCGCGCTGGAGTGCGCGGTGGCCGTCGCGTACGACGAGCTGTACGGGCTGCGCCTGTCCGGGCCCGAACTGGCCCGGATCGCCCAGCGCGCGGAGAACGCGTTCGTCGGGGTCCCCTGCGGAATCATGGACCAGATGGCCTCCGTCTGCTGCACCGCCGGGGCGGCCCTCCACCTCGACGCCCGGAGCCCGGAGCGCCACCAGCACGTGCCCTTCGACCTGCGGGGCCAAGGGCTGAGGCTGCTGGTGATCGACACCAGGGTCAGCCACGACCTCGGCGACGGGGCGTACGCCGCCCTGCGGTCGGGCTGCGAACGCGCGGCCGCGCTGCTCGGCCTGCCGGCCCTGCGCGACCTGCCCGCCGGGGAACTCCCGCGGGCCCTGGACGCCCTGCCGGCGGAGCTCGTCCCCCTGGTGCGCCACGTGGTGACCGAGAACGCCCGGGTCGCCGAAGCGGTCTCCCGGCTGCGGGAGGGCAACGCGGCGGCGCTCGGTCCGATCCTCGACCAAGGCCACGCCTCGCTCCGTGACGACTACCGCGTCTCCTGCCCGGAGACCGATCTCGCGGTGACCGCCGCGGTCGGTGCCGGGGCGCTCGGCGCCCGGATGACGGGTGGCGGCTTCGGAGGCTCCGTCATCGCCCTGGTGCGGGCCGGCGAGGAGAGCGCGGTGGGTGGCGCCGTCACGGCCGCCTTCGCCGCCGCCGGGCACCGTTCCCCGCGCGTCCTCGCCGCCACCCCCGCCGCGGGCGCCCGGCGCCTCACGCCCGAAAGCCGTCAGCAGCCGCCGCAGTTGTAGTAGAGGACGTCCCAGTGGCTGCCTTCGTCGGCGTAGACGTTCCCCGAGCTGGACCGCCACATCGGCGCACCGTCGCCGCGTACGCCGATGTAGGTGAAGGTGTTCTTGATGTAGTTGGTGACGCACGTGCCCTTCGCGAAGTCGAGCTTGTACCCGTTCCAGTGCGAGTACGTGCCGCTCGCGTGCCCGGTCTCGGTCCCGCCGGTGATGTTGAGGGCGCACCCGGTGGCGCGCTTGAGGGTCTGGGCTCCTTGCGCGGTGGCGAGGTTGACCTGCTCGAAGGACGTGCAGGTCGGGTTGTTCCGGTCGGAGCAGTTGCCGGACGACGACCACGTGATGCCGACCTGGCGGAACATCGAGGTCGCGGTCGCATGGCTGATCTTGGTGGCGGCGGCGTGGGCACCGGTCGTGGCGACCAGTACCCCGAAGCCGGGCGCGAAGAGCGCGCCGAGGACGAGGGCGAGAGAGGTGAGGACGGAGCGGGTCTTCACTGGAGGCCTCCTGCGGGGTGACCGTCGGCTCGGGGACCGGGATGGGACGGTGCAGGTGGTGCGTCGAGCGGATCGAGCACAGTGATGGTGCCCGACGTCTACCAGGGAAGACCAGGGGGCCGCCCCCGGTCGTCGAGGGGCGCGGCGTGCGTCGTCCTGTGGACCGGTGTCAGCAGCCGGACGCCGGAGAGGCTGGGGGCCTCTCCGGCGTCTGCTGTGTCGTGCCGCAGCCCCCGGGACGGAATCCCGGGGGCCGCGGGGCTGTCGGTGTCGTCACTTACCGAGCTTCTGCTTCAGGTCCTGCTTGAGCTGGTTCTTGATGACCTGCTTGTTGACCTTGTTCACGGTGCCGCCGGTGCCGGTGCCGTCACCGCCGACGGCCGTGGCGTCGCCCAGGTTGGTGGCGTCGGCGCTGGCGTTGCCGCCTGTGGCGTTACCAGTGGTGATTTCGCACTTGCCCTTGCAGTTGCCGACACCTGAGTTCGCGGCGCCGCCGGTGGCCTCACCGCCGACCGTGGTGTTCTCGGCGTTGGCGTCGCCGCCGGTACCGATGCCGTCGGCGCTGTCGTCGCTATGGGCGAGGGTGACGGCCTGCTGCGGGGCGGCGGCCGGGGCGGCCATCGCGGTCGCCGGAAGGGCGATACCGCCACCCACCAGCGCCAGGGAAGCTCCGGCCAGAACGACACGACGGGTCGAGAAGAGCTCGAACATGGGAATTCTCCATTCGGTATAAAAAAGAGGGGTTCTGTACCGCCCCGGGGAAACGGGCCGGGATGATATTTCGACCTCATTTCCTCCGGGGTTCCCCGGTGAGGGCGTACTTCAAATAAACCCTGCCGGGGGACGTGCGTCACGCCACTTGAACACGTGGCTTGACGCCGAAAATCAATCTTGGTAAAAGCTGGGAGTCATGCCGGATGACGTGCTGAACGGGCACTCGTGTGGATCCTGGATAGACTTTCAGAGAAGGAAAGGCGGCCTGTCGCGTCGACCGCGTGTCCGAGTCGGCGCCATCGCGTCGAAGCGGTTCCGCGTGCGGGGGCCGGCCGCGGACCATAGAGGACGGGGTCGGCATGATCGGCACCTTTGCCCAGGGGCACGGCAGCGGCGCCGAGGTGTCGCCGGGCCGGCCGGGTGAGGGGGGTGCCTGATGACGGCATCGAACCTGAGCGCGTACACGGGCCGGGCCTCCGGCCTGATCGGGAAGCAGATCGCCGGCTACCGGGTCGAGCGGCTGCTGGGCCGCGGTGGCATGGCCGTCGTCTACTGCGCGAAGGACCTGCGCCTGGACCGTACGGTCGCGCTGAAGCTGATCGCCCCCGAGCGCGCCCGCGACGACACCTTCCGACGCCGCTTCACCCACGAATCGCGGGTGGCCGCTTCGATCGACCACCCGCACATCGTGCCGATCTTCGAAGCGGGTGAGACCGAAGGCGTCCTGTACATCGCCATGCGCTACGTCCCCGGTCCGGACCTGCGGGTCCTGCTGGACCGGGAGGGGCCGCTCCCCGTTCCGACCGCCCTGCGTATCGCCGCCCAGGTGGCATCGGCACTCGACGCGGCCCATGAGCACGATCTGGTGCACCGCGACGTCAAGCCCGGCAACATCCTGGTCGCCGCGGGAACCGACAGCGAGCACCCCGAGCACGTCTATCTCACGGACTTCGGACTGACGAAGAAGTCGCTGTCGCTGAGCGGGTTCACCACCGCGGGGGAATTCGTCGGCACGCTCGACTACATGGCGCCGGAACAGATCTCCGGCAGGCCGGTGGACGGCAGGTGCGATCTCTACAGCCTCGCCTGTGTCGTGTACGAAACACTGGCCGGCGGGCCGCCCTTCGAGCGTGACGGGGACGCTGCGGCTCTGCTGTGGGCGCATCAGTACGACCCGCCGCCGCCCCTGACCGAGAAGCGGCCGGAGATCGAACCCGCCGCCTCCGAGGTCCTGGCGAAGGCCCTGGCGAAGGTCCCCGAGGACCGGTACGGATCCTGCCTGGAATTCGTGGCGGCCCTGCGCGCCGCCACCGGGGGCGGCGTCGGCGAGCGTGCTGATCAGCCGGCCCGGGTGGATCCCCGGCCTCCCGGGGCATCGGAGACCCTCGTACCGCCACCGGAGCCTCCGGCCTGGGCCCTGCCGGTCTTCCGCGGCCCGTCCGGCGGGCCGTAGGGCACCGCGCTCACAGGCCCAGGGAGACGGCCAGCCGGGTCAGTTCCGCCGTGTTGTTGATGCCCAGCTTGGCCCGGATGCGGCGGAGGTAGGCGTCGACCGTGTGCTTGGAGAGCCCCATCTGGCGGGCCGTCTGCAGGTAGGTGCACCCGGCGGCGATGTGGCGCAGTGCCTCCTGCTCGCGCGGGGCGAGTGAGGGGGTGGGCGCAGGGGGTTCGGTGTGCGGCGTGGCGAGTGCGAGGCTCACGAGATTCCCTCCGACGGGTCGGATCGGTCATCACTGCTCGCACCCTTGAAAGCAGGGGGGCATGTACCTAAATGTCGGTTTTGCCCTTGTTGAAAAGCTTGGCCGCGCGACTTCATGACCGTGTCCGCCGACTGTCACAGGCGCGTCACAGGGAACGTCTTCCTGCAACCGGAGCCTCAGTACCCGACGAGGGACTGCTCGGCCCAGATGGTCTTGCCGATGGGGGCGTGCCGGGTGCCCCAGCGCTGGGCGAGCTGGGCGACCAGCAGCAGCCCCCGCCCTCCCTCGTCGAAGATCCGCGCACGCCGCATGTGCGGGGCGGAATTGCTCGCGTCGGAGACTTCGCAGATCAGGGTGGATTTCTCGTGGATCAGCCGCAGCTGGATGGGCGGCTGGCCGTACCGGATGGCATTGGTGACCAGTTCGCTGACCAGGAGCTCGGTGACGAACGAGGCCTCTTCGAGCCCCCACGCCGTCAGCTGGTCGCTCGCGTGCCGACGGGCTTGGGCGACGACGGAGGGGTCGGAGGACAGGTCCAGGACGACGACCCGGTCGGAATGGAGGGCCCGCGTCCGGGCGACGAGGAGGGCGACGTCGTCGTCGGGAGGGTGGCTCAGCAGAGCTGTCAGCACACGGTCGCAGACCGTCTCCAGCGTGGAGGCGGGCTGGCTGAGGGCTACGAACATGCTGTCCAGGGCGTCGTCGATGTCGTGGTCGCGGAGTTGGAGCAGGCCATCGGTGTACAGGGCGAGGACGCTGCCCTCGGGAAGCTCGACGTCGACGGTCTCGAAGGGCAGGCCCCCCAGGCCCAGCGGCGGGCCTGCCGGGACGTCGAGGAGGTAGACGGAACCTTCCGGGGAGACCACGGCGGGCGGGGGGTGGCCGGCCCGGGCGACGGTGCAGCGGCGGGTGACCGGGTCGTAGACCACGTACAGGCAGGTGGTGCCGATGCCCAAGGCGGCGGCTTCCCCGGCTGCTTCCTGGTCCGCCTCGTCGGCGGAGAGGTGGATGACGAGGTCGTCGAGGTGGGTGAGCAGCTCGTCGGGCGGCAGGTCGACGTCGGCCAGGGTACGGACCGCGGTGCGCAGCCGGCCCATGGTGGCGGCGGCACGGATGCCGTGGCCGACGACATCGCCCACGACCAGGGCCACCCGCGCGCCGGACAGCGGGATCACGTCGAACCAGTCGCCGCCCACGCCGGCCTGGCCACCGGCGGGCAGGTAGCGGGAGGCGATCTCGAGTGCCGCATGATCGGGCAGCGTCTGCGGGAGCAGGCTGCGCTGCAGCGTCATGGTGTTGGTGTGCTCCCGGTTGTACCGGTACGCGGTGTGCATGCCGCCGGCGGCTCTGGTGGCGATCTCCTCGGCCAGCCGCAGGTCCTCCGGCTGGAAGGGCTCCGGGCGCTCGTGACGGCCGAAGACGGCCAGGCCGAGAGTGGCACCCCCGGCACGCAGCGGCACCACGACGATCGAGTGGGTGCCGTTCTCGCCGATCCAGGCAGCCCCGGGGTCCTCGCTCAGCCACCGGGCGACGGCCGCGTCGGCCGTCCCGTACACGGCGCCACGGCCTGCGGCCAGACACTCGGCGGGAGGCGACAGCGGCGGATAGACAACCGTCCCTCCGACCGGGACCGGGGATTCCGCGCCTCCCACGAGGACCGGCCGCACAGCGGTACGGCGCACGGTTACCGGACCGGCCACCGGACCGGATGACGGCGCGTCGCCGCGCGGGGGAGGTTCCAGCAGGTCCACGACCGCGAAGTCGGCGAGCCGGGGGACGGCGGCGTCCGCCAGCTCCTGCGCGGTGCGGGCGCTGTCGATGGTGGTGCCGATGGCGCCGACGGCGCCGACGGCGTCCGGCAGGAGCATCTGCTGCCGGTCGACCTCGATCCCGGTCCTGTCGTGCGCGGCCAGGCACACGGCGCGTACCCGGCCGTCCGGGTCCCGCAAAGGGGCCAGCGACGTCGTCCAGCTGCGCTCCGCGCCCGCACCCGTGGGGCGGACGAAGGCGTCCACGGACTGGGGCTCACCGGTCTCCAGCACCAGGCGCATCTTCCGTTCGGTCTCGTCGCTGGTGGGATCCGGCGCGATCTCCGGCAGGCGCAGCCCGCGCATCCCGGCCTCGGTGAGGGACAGCGTGCGCTCCACGCCAGCATTCGCCCGCACCAGCCGCAGGTCCTCGTCGAAGACCGCCAGGAAGCAGGGGGACTGGGTGAACGCCCACTCGTTCAGCGGATCCTCCCAGGACGTGCGGGACTCCCCACCGGTCACGGCGGACACCACGAACCACTTGGCGCTCCCGCCGGTGGACGTCCAGCGGTGCGCGAGCAGTCCCAGTTCCAGCCGACGTCCGTCCCGGTGCCGCAGCGCCACGGTCCCGCTCCACCGTTGCTGCTCGGGCGGGATCCGCCGCGCCGTATCGCCGACGTCATCGGCGAGCAGCTGGGCGGCGGACAGCCCCACGACCTCGGAGGGTACGTAGCCGAGCAGTCGACGGGCTTCCTCGCTCCACTCGGTCACGACACCCTGCTCGCTGATGGTGGCCGTGGCCGTGTACGCCGACCCGTGGGAGGCGCTCGACTGCGCCGGCCGCTCACCAGGAGAGGTGGGAAGTCGCTCCATCGCCGCTCATCTCGCCCTCGCTAGTTCCTTGCCCGCTGTCCCACGGGAACCTGTACGGCCAGGGGCTCCACTGACAAGCATGATCCGGCGGGGCAAGGAGCACCAACGCAGTCCGGTCACGGGGCGCACAGCCGGCCGGACCCGAGGAGGAGGCTGCCGGGACGCCCGGTGGCGTGGCCGGATGCGCCAGGACGAGGGCGAGGACCGTGTCCCCCGCCCGCCACACCATCGCGCGGCGCCGGCCGCTGAGTGCGGGCGGCCGAAGGCCGAGGATCACGATGCGGCGCGGAGCGGCGCTGAAGATGCCGGTCCGGTCGGCCTTGACCGCGGCTTCCTTCAGGGCCCAGGCACCGGCCATGGCCTCGGGCCGGTCCGTGCCGATGAGGGAGAGCTCCTCGGGGGACAGGACGCGGTCCGCGACGCGGCGTACCGCGGCGGCCGAGCCGGTCTCGCACAGGTCCACACCGGCCGGTTCCGGTGCGAGGGCCGCGGCGACATGGCGGGCGGTGTGGCTGACGGAGACGTGCAGGGCGGGCATCGGGCTGCCGCCGACGACGACGTACGGGCTGCCGTCGGCACGCGGAAGGACCTCGACTTCGTTCCCCGGCGCTCCGACGACCTCGCCGACCAGGCGCTTGGCGAGCAGGCGGCCGGCCAGCCACTCGGCCTGCCGCCAGGCCGGCAGCGCGCGGACCACGCGCTGTTCGGCCCGCGTGAGAGGCGGTGCCCCGTGGAGGTCCGCGCGCCGGGCCACCACGAGGCCGGCTCCGCCCCATCGGTGGATCCGACCCGGCGCGATCGACCGGAATGTGGTGGGCATGGCGGCGGGGGTCAGGCGACGGCGGCCGTGGCCGGCTGCCGCAGTTCGTGCTCCAGCGCGGTCACCGCCTGACGGATCTGGTCGGGCGTGTGGTCGCAGGTGACGAAGAAGCGCAGCCGGGCCAGCTCCTCCGGTACGGCCGGGTAGAGGATGGGGTTGACGCTGATGCCCTGCTGGAACAGGGCCTCCGCCAGCCGGAGGGTCCGCAGCGAGTCCCCGACGATGCACGGGACGATCGGCGTGTCGTGACTGTCGCCGATGTCGATGTCCGCGTCCCGCGCGAGGCGGACGAACAGTGCGGCGTTCTCCGAAAGACGGGCCACGCGCTGCGGCTCGGCCCGCAGCAGCCGCAGGGCGGCCAGCGATGCGGCCGTGTCGGCCGGGGTCATGCCGGCGCTGTAGACGAAGCCCGGAACGGTGTAGCGCAGGTACTGGACGACCGAGCGCGTCCCGGCGACGTAGCCACCGCAGCTCGCCAGCGCCTTGGACAGGGTGCCCGACCACAGGTCGACGGCTGCCCGGTCGACGCCGAAGTGCTCGCCGATTCCGCGCCCCGTCGCGCCGATGGTTCCGATGCTGTGCGCCTCGTCGATCATCAGCAGCGCGCCGTGCCGGCGCTTGACCTCTACGAGGGCGGGCAGATCGGCGATCCCGCCGTCCATGCTGTACACGCCTTCGATGACGACGAGCACGCGCCGGTACTGGTGGCGGACCTGCCCGAGGACGGCGTCGAGGGCGGCCGCGTCGTTGTGGGGGAACGGCCGCCGGGTCGCGCCGGAGAGCTTGCAGCCTTGCAGGATGCTGTCGTGGGCGAGGGAGTCGTGGATGACGAGGTCCCCCACTCCGACGAGGTGCCCGATCACGCTGACGTTGGTGGCGTGCCCGTTGGTCAGAGTGATCGCGTCTTCGCATCCGAGCAGGGCGGCGAGTTCCGTCTCCAGTTCCAGGTGGAGCGGACGGCTGCCGGACAGCAGCCGGCTGGCGGACACCGAGGTGCCGCAGCGTTCGATCGCCTCCTTGGCGGCCTCGCTCACCCGGGGGTGCGTGGCCATGCCCAGGTAGTTGTAGCTGGAGAAGGAGAGCAGCTCCCGGCCGTCGATGACCGTCTTGTCCGTCATGCCGCCCTCGTGGACGAGGAAGTACGGATTGGGCAGCCCCGTCCGGGCGAACGCGGCGATGCGCTCGTCGTGGGCGGTGACCTCCGGGAAGCGGTCGATCCGCGTGTGCTCCTCGGGGAGCGGGGCGGTGGCGGTGGCGGAGGCGTCGGGCGCGGACCGGTCCGTGGGCGGGTCGGCGGGCGGCGCCGGCGGGGCTTCGCCGCCGTGCACGGCGCGCTGGCCGGGGAACGCCGCCGGTGCCGTGCCCGCGCAGTCGCTCGCGATCATCGCGGCGATGCTCCCGACGGTCGGCCGGTCAGCGGCCCTTTCGTCGAACGTCCACCGCGGCCACTGCCGCGTGAGGGAGGTGAACAGGTCGGTCAGCATCAGCGAGTCGAAACCGAGATCGTCGATCAGCAGCTGGTCGTCGCGCAGGTGACTCACGGGAAACGCGCTGATCCGGGCTACCCGCGCGAGCACCGTGTCGGTGACCTCGTCCGTGACCCCGTCCGTGACCTGGTCCGTGACCTCGTCGATGCCCCCGGTCGGCGAAAGCGCCTCGGCGGCCGGGGCCGGGGCCGGAGGAGCGGGCGGGCCGACGTCGGCGGCAGGCTGTGCGGTGAGCGCCCTGCCGAGGTGGGTGAGCAGGCTGACCTGCTGCTGAACCAGCTGGAGCAGTTCGCTCATGGCGTCGTTCACCGGGTCGGCCGTCCGTTCGTTCGTCGGGTGGTCCATCGGGGTCTCCTGATGCGGTACGGGCTGGGGCTGGGGCGGGAGGTCGGCGGCGGGGGCGTCCTGCTTCGCGGGGCGCCCGGCCCGCACCCAGTAGGACTGGGCGTCGAGCCTCGCCACCGGCAGGTCGATCAGACGTCGGTCTTCCTCGGGAACCAGAGCGCGCGGGTCGACCGGGGCGCCCAGGACCGCGAGCCGTGCGAGCGCGCGGACGAAACCGTGTCCGTCGTCCGGCGCCACCCCCGCGGCGGCGACGACGTGGACGTCGTCGTGACCGGCGAGGTTGCGGCGGACCGAGGTGAGGAGCGAGTTGCCGCCGGTCACCTGGAGGAAGACGCGGGCCCCCTCGTCGTAGGCGGTACGGACGGCACCGTCGAAGTGGACCGGCGTGGACGCGTGACGGGCCCACAGCCGGCGAAGCCGTTCGGGGTCGGTGCAGACCGCCGCGTTCACGGACGAGACGAACGGCAGGACGGGGCTGCGGACGGGGAGGTCGGCGAGGTCCGCGCGCATGGCTTCGTCGGCGGAGGCCAGGCGCGGCGAGTGGAAGGCGTTCGACACCTCCAGCGCCACCGTGACGATCCCGGCCTCGGCGCAGGCCTGCCGCATGGCGGCGAGTCCTCGCGGCGTGCCGCTCACCACGACCTGGCGCGGCTGGTTGAAGCAGGCGAGCCACACGTCGTCGATGCCGTTGCTGAGCCTGCGGCAGGTCTCCTTGTCGCTCTGTACGGCGAGCATCCCGCCCCGCAGGCCCGTCTCGGCCTGCCGGAGGGCCGCGCCCCGGTGGACGAGCAGCCGGACGGTGTCCTCGGCGGTGAGCGCTCCGGCCGCCGCGGCCGCGGCGAACTCTCCGAGACTGTGGCCGAGGGCGAGGTCGGCGGTGACTCCGCAGTCGGCGAGGAGACGGGTGGCGGCCAGCTGGACGGTACCGAGCAGGGGCTGGCACACATCGGTGGCGGCGAGCCGCTCCCTCAGCTCCTCGGCGTCGCCGCGGGTGGTCGCGGCCTCGCCGTACAGCAGATCGGTGAGGTCGAAGCCGGCCTCCCGCCGGGCCACGGCGCCCAGGGCGTCGACGGTTGCCCGGAAGCCGGTGGACCTCTCGTACAGGTCCCGCATCATGCCCGGCCGCTGACTGCCCTGACCGGGGAAGAGGAAGGCGATGCGGCGCTGCGCGGCCGGCAGGGGGGCGTCGGCGGCGAAGGCGCCGTCACCGAGATCGCCCCTGGCACCGTCGGCGAGCTGTCGGCGGGCGCGGCGCAGCCGCTGGATGAACTCGTCGGTGCCGGTGGCCACGATCGCGAGCCGGGTCGTCAGCGGCACGCGCGCGCCCAGCGTATGGGCCAGTGCCGCGAGCGGCGGGCGGGGTGCGACGTCCACGGTGTCGAGTACGTCGCCCATGTACCGGTCCAGCAGCTCGGGGTTGCCGGCGGAGAGCAGGACGAGCTGAGGCCCGGCGCCCTGGGGGCGTACCGGGATGCCGGCGGGGGCCGGGGCGGCGGGCCGCTCCTCCAGAACCACGTGGACGTTCGTGCCGCCGAACCCGAACGAGCTGACGGCGGCACGCCGCGGGGCGCTCCCGCTCGGCCAGGGCCGCGCGGTGTCGGCGAACCGCAGGCCCGCGGCGCAGACGCCCAGGTCCGCATGCGGGGTCGTTTCCGGCTGCGGCACGATCGTGTCGTGGTGGACGACCAGGGCCGTCTTGATCAGTCCCGCGATGCCCGCCGCGGACAGGGAGTGCCCGATGAGGGCCTTGCCGGCGGCGAGGTAGCACAGAGAGGGGTCGTCGTCGGGGTACTCGGTGCGCAGTCGGCGCAGCGCCTCCACCTCGGCGCGGTCGCCGACGGTGGTGCCGGTGCCGTGGGCCTCCAGGAAGGCCACGGAGGAAGGGGCGACACCGGCGTCGTCGTACGCGCGGCGCATGGCGCGCAGCTGGCCTTCGGGAGTGGGTGCCAGCGGTCCGGGAGACGCGCCGTCGTTGGCCGAGCCGATGCCCTTGATCACCGCGTAGACGCGGTCGCCGTCGGCGAGTGCGTCGGCGAGCGGCCGTATGACGACGGCACCGGCGCCTTCGCCGAGGACGAAGCCGTCGGCCCCTTCGTCGAACGGACGGCACACCCCGGTGGCGGACAGCGCGCGGAGCCTGGAGAAGCCGACCAGGCTGTCGGGGGTGAGGTTGAGGTACACGCCGCCCACGACGGCGATCCGGCAGGTGCCTTGGCGCAACTGTGCGATCGCCTGGTCGAGGGCGACCAGGGAGCCGGAACAGGCGGCGTCGACGGCGAAGCTGGGGCCGCCGAGGTCGAACTGGCGGCTGACGGTGCCGGACGCCATGTTGAGGAGGCTCCCGGGCAGGCTGAAGGCATGGAGGGGGCCGAACCGCTCCGCCTGCTCCTTGACGGCGTCCAGGCTGCCGGGGTGGTCCGCCGCCTGCGACTCCTCGGCCAGGGCCATGGCCCGGAGGGGGGCCGCCATGAGGTCCTTGTAGTCGGACACCGAAATCCCGAGGAAGACCCGGTGTTCTCCCGGTCGAAGTCGCCGCGGCCCAGCCCCGCGTCGTCGAGGGCCTCGCGGGCGACATCGAGCATCAGCCGGTGCTGCGGGTCCATGGCCTGGGCGCGGGAGGGCGGCACCCCGTAGTGCACGGCGTCGAAGCGGTCCACGTCGTCCAGGAAGGCGACCTGGTCGGTGTACGAGGCATGGGGGGCCGACGTGTTGCCGGGCTCGTGGAAGGGCTCGTGGTTCCAGCGTGCCGCCGGGACGGAGGAGAACTGCCGTTCTCCGCTCAGCAGGAGGTTCCAGTAGGCGCGGATGTCGGGGGCGCCGGGGAAGCGGCAGCCGAGTCCGGTGATGGCGATGTCGGTCATGAGGAGTCTTCCTTGGTCGCGATGGCCCGGGCGGGAAGCAGCCGGGGCGCGGGGACGGGGCAGGCGCCCTGGTGGTCGGCGGCGGGCGGGGTCGGGGGATGGAAAGAGGTGGGGACGGAGGGGTGCTGCCGGGGGTCTCTCCGGACGGGGTCCGGAGGGACGGCCGGGGGAGGACGGGTCGCCGGGCGCGGCACCTTGAGCCTCGGCAGCGGCGGCGCCCACCAGTTCAGGCCACCCGCCAGGCGCATGAGCGCCGGTACGAGGACGCCCCGTACGAGCGTGGCGTCGAGGAGGACTCCGAGGCCCGCGCCGATCCCGAAGAACTGCAGCAGGGAGACCTGGGAGGTGCCGAAGCTCAGGAGGGTGAACGCGAGCAGGGCACCGGCGGTCGTGACGATGCCGCCCGTGTGGGCGAGGCCCGAGACGATCGAGCGGGCGTTGTCCTGCCCGGCGTCGTGCGCATCCTTGATCCGCGCGAGGACGAACACCTCGTAGTCCACCGAGAGCCCGAAGACGATGCAGAACAGCAGCACCGGCATCGTCGTACTGAGCGGTCCGGGCGTGAAATCGAGCAGGTGGTGCAGATGGCCCATCTGGAAGATCCACACCATGGCACCGAGGACGGCCGCGAGGCCCAGGGCGTTCAGCGCGATCGCCTTCAGCGGCAGGAGCAGGCTGCGCGTGAAGCCGAACAGCAGAACGAACGTGGTGACGGTGATCAGGGTGAGCGCCAGCGGGATCCGGTCTCCCACCGTGTCCTTGGCGTCCACCAGTACCGCGCTCTGTCCGCCGACGAGGACGTCGGTGCCCGCCGGGGCGGGAGTCGCCCGGATGTCGTGCACGAGCTGCTGGGCCGCGCGCGAGCGGGGGTCGGCCAGCGGCACCACGGAGAGCGGGACCTGGCCGGTGCCGGCGGGCCCGGCCATGGATCCGCCGCCGGAGAGCACTGCCTCCTCTCCGTTCCGGAAGCTGCTGCCGGGCCCCACGACCTGGGCGACCTGGGGGAGCGCGGACAGCCGGCGGGCGTAGTCCTCCTGCGCCGACGGGGACGCCGTCGTACCCGTGGTGACGACCGTGAGCGCGCTGGAACCCTTCATCTCGAACGCGTCGCGCAGCAGGTCGCCGGTCTGACGGCTGGACGCGCTCACCGGCAGCGCCCGGTCGTCGGGGGTGGCGAAGCCGGCGTGCGCGAAGGGCGCGGCGAGCACCAGCAGCAGGCCGATCACGGGCAGCGCCGCGATCAGCGGGCGGCGTACGACGAACCGCGCCAGCCCTTCCCACAGGCGCGACCGCGAGCCGGCGTGGGCCCGGCGGCGCCACGGCACGGGCCAGGCGTTGACCCGCTTTCCGAGCAGCGTGAGCAGGGCCGGCAGTACGGTCACGGCGCTCACCGCCGCGATCGCCACGACGGCGATGCCCGCGTAGGCGAAGGAGCGCAGGAAGTACGGCGGGAAGACGAGCAGCGTCGCGAGCGCGGCGCAGACCGTCGCGGCACTGAAGGCGATCGTGTGGCCCGCGCTGCGGACGGTCCGGATGGCGGCGTTGCGCGGCCTGCATCCCTTGGCGAGCTCCTCACGGAACCGCGAGACGATCAGCAGCCCGTAGTCGATGCCCAGCCCCAGGCCGAGCGCCGTCGTGAGGTTCAGCGCGAACACGGACACATCGGTGACGGCGCCGAGAACGCTCAGGACCAGCAGCGTTCCGGCGACGGCCAGAACCCCGATCAGCAGGGGCAGCGCGGCGGCCACCACACTGCCGAACACCAGGACCAGCAGGATCAGGGTTCCCGGCAGGACGACGGCCTCGGCCCGCTTCAGGTCGGACTCCGAGATGTCCTGGAGCTCGGCGTCGACGAGCGCCGTCCCTCCCACACGCACGGTCAGCTCCGTCGTGGCAGCCGTCGGGGTGGTCAGCTCCTCGCTCAGCTGCTTGATGCGCGTTCCGAGCTGCTCGCCCTCACCGTCCACGTGTGCGACCAGCATGGCCGCATGGCCGTCCCGGCTGCGCAGCTCCGCGGCGTCGGAGGTCCAGTACGAGGTCACGGCGCTCACATGCGGCTGGGCGGCGAGGCGTCTGGTCAGGTCCTCGCCCGCATCCCGGGCTGCCGGGCCGTCGACGGAACCGCTGCGGGCCTGTGCGACGACGACCAGGTTGGGGGACGCTCCCCCAGGTGCTCGGCCGCCACACGGGCGGCACGGCTGGACTCGGACCGCGGATCGTCGTATCCCTGCGTCTTCAGACGGCCGGTCGCGTCCGCACCGAACACGGCGGACAGCAGGAGGAAGACGAGCGCGGCGAGTAGCACGAGGCGGGGACGGCCGGTGACGAAGCGTCCCCGTGCACGACGGGACATCAGGGCCTCCGATGCGGATGGCGTATCGCTCCTGCTCTTGCGCAGGAAGGTCGATTGCCACCGTGGCCCGGAGGAGGGACGTAGCCCCAGTCCCGGCTACTCGTCACTTGACAGGAGCCGATGGGGCGGGTCGGGGCGCGGGCAGGGTGCACCGGCCTCCGCCGGTCGAAGAAGCCCAGCTTTTACCAAGATTCATTTTCTGCGTCAAGCCACGTGTTGAAGTGGCGTGACGCACGTCCCCCGGCAGGGTTTATTTGAAGTGCGCCCTCACCGGGGAATTCCCGGAGGAAATGAGGTCGAAATATCATCCCGACCCGTTTCCCCGGGCGGAATGCAACCCCTCTTTTTTACACCGAATGGAGAATTCCCATGTTCGAGCTCTTCTCGACCCGTCGTGTCGTTCTGGCCGGAGCTTCCCTGGCGCTGCTGGGTGGCGGTATCGCCCTGCCTGCGACCGCGATGGCCGCTCCGGCCGCCGCCCCGCAGCAGGCCGTCTCCCTCGCCCATGGCGACAGCGCCGACGGCATCGGTACCGGCGGTGACTCCAACGCCGAGAACACCACGGTCGGCGGTGAGGCCACCGGCGGCGCCGCGAACTCCGGTGTCGGCGAGTGCGGGGGCAAGTGCGATATCAGCACCGGTAGCGCCAAGGGCGGCAACGCCAGCGCCGATGCCACCAACCTGGGCGACGCCACGTCCGTGGGAGGTAACGGCACCGGCACGGGCGGCACCGTGAGTAAGGTCGACACGCAGGTCATCAAGAACCAGATCCTGCAGAACCTCAAGGCCAAGCTTGCCAATTGAGGGCCACTGACAGCCCCGCAGCCCCGGGAGCGCGTCCCGGTCCGCCGCACCGCACAGCAGACGCCGGAGAGGCCCACGGCCTCTCCGGCGTCCGTCACGTACTGGGGTGATCCAGGATTAGGAGCCCGTGGCCGTCGCGTCACCGCTCGAGGCGGTGGCGTCGCCGGTGTTGGTGGCGTCGGCGCTGGCATTGCCGCTCGTCGCGGCACCCGTGACGATCGTGCACCTGCCGATGCAGGTGCCGACGCCGCCGGAGGTGGCGGAGCCGCTGGTGGCGGTTCCTCCGACGGTGGTGTTCTCGGCGTTGGCGTTGCCGCTGACGGCGCTGGCGGAACCGCCGTTGCCCCTGTTCTTGGCGCCTCGGGCATGCGCGCCTTGTCCGACCGAGGTCACGGAGGCGGAGCGGCCGCCGCTCACGACGTCACCGCTCAGAACCTCACCGCTCCAGGTGGTGTTGACGCTGTCGTGGCAAAGGCCGCTGCACGCGTTGAAGGCGCCGTCACCCACGGAGGTGTTGGTGCTGGTGTCGCAGAGGCCCGTGCACTCGTTGAACGCACCCGCCCCCACAGTGGTGTTGGTGCTGCCGCCGCACAGGCCCTCGCACGCGCCGGAGGCGCCGTCGCCCACCGCGGTGTTGGTGCTGTCGTGGCAGAGGCCCTTGCACACGCCGGAGGCGCCGTCGCCCGTGCCGGTGTTGGTGGTGCCGTGGCAGAGGCCCTCGCACACGCCGGGGGCGCTGTACGCCGCGGCGCTGTTGATGCTGCCGTAGCCGTACTGCGGGGCCGCCGGTGCGGCCATCGCGGTCGTCGGCAGCGCCACGCCGCCGGCCAGTGCCACGGATGCCGCGGCCAGCACGATACGACGGGTCCAGGAACGCTCGTTCATCGGAATTCTCCGGGATTCGTGTATGAGGTCTCCGCCTGTGGCAAATCGGGCGGCTATGCGGGGCCCGACGTTATCGTGCGGATCATGTCGCGAGCAGGATCTGGCGAAGTGCGGCGTGTTCACGCGCCCTTCCCGGTCTTCACCGCTGCGGCGGCAGTCAACTACCAAGATCGATTCTCGACGTCAAGTCCCGTATTCAAGTGGCGTGACGTGCGTTCCCTCGCAGGGTTTATTTGAAGTACGCCCTCACCGGGGAACTCCCGGAGAACCCGAGGTCGAAGAAATTGTTCCCGGCTCGTTCCGCGGGGCGGTTTGCAGACTCTTTTTGATATTGAATGGAGAATTCCCATGTTCGAGCGTTTCTCGACCCGTCGTGTCGTTCTGGCCGGTGCTTCCCTGGCGCTGGTGGGTGGCGGTATCGCCCTGCCTGCGACCGCGATGGCCGCTCCGGCCGCCGTCCCGCAGCAGGCCGTCTCCCTCGCCCATGGCGACAGCGCCGACGGCGTCGGTACCGGCGGTGACTCCAACGCGGAGAACACCACGGTCGGTGGTACGGCCACCGGCGGCGCCGCGAACTCCGGTGTCGGCAGCTGCAAGGGCAAGTGCGTGATCACCACCGGCAACGCCACCGGCGGCAACGCCAGCGCCGACGCCACCAACCTGGGCGACGCCACGTCCGTGGGCGGTGACGGCACCGGCACCGGCGGCACCGTGAACAAGGTCAACAAGGGCCAGCTCAAGAAGCAGCTCAAGCAGGACCTGAAGGCGAAGCTCGGCAAGTGAGGGCTGACAGCCCCCTGCCTCCAGCCTCCGGGAGTCCGTCCCGGGGCGAGCCGCCACCCCATACCGCAGACGCCGGAGAGGCCCGCAGTCTCTCCGGCGTCCGCGGTGCGCGGCGGCGGCTCGCCCCGGTACATGGCCAGGTCAGAGCGCTACGCGTGCCGTCGGTCCGGGGCGGTGCGACGCTGAGGGAGGATGCGGCCGAGGGGGAGCGGGGTGCGCGGCCGGGGTGAGCGGGCGTCCTGCGAACCGTGAGGAGACCCCATGAAGGGCACAACGCAAGGCCGCGTGGCCGGCGCCCCGACCCATTGGCTCGTGGCGGGCGCCGTGACGTGCGGCCTGTTGCTGGCAGCCGGTCCGGGAGCCGCGGCGCAGGAGACGGCCGGGCAACGGGCGCCCGCCGCCCCCTGTTCGAGCAAGCAGCTCATCGCGGACAGCGCGCAACGGATCGGCGTCAGCCAGGTGCGGATCACCGTCATCAACGACGGTCCGAAGGCGTGCGTCCTGAAGGGGTTTCCCACCGTGGCCCTCGCCGGTCAGGGATCGCCGGACCGCAACAAGCCCCTGAACGTGGTCCGTCGGGGCCAGGCGCGCGCCGTGCCGCTGGCCGTTGGCGGCCGTGCCTCGACGCAGCTCTCCTTCACCCCGGTGCTCGGTGAGGGAGAGGGGTACTGCGCGTCCGGCGCCGAGCCGACCGTCGCACCCTCGATCGTGCTGGGCGTGGGAGGGGGCGGGCTCCAGGTGGCGCCCGATGACGGTGGGGAGTTCGCGCTCTGCGGCAACACCGTGCGCGCCACGGCGTTCCGCGGCGGCGGCTCCTGAGTTCCTGACCCGGTTTCCCTTTCCCGTACATCCGGCTCCCCGTGACGTCGGGCCTCCGCCACCTCGGTCGTAGGGGGCGGAGGCCCGACGTTCGTGTTCAGGCTTCGCGCCCCGGCACCGGCTTCGGCACAGCGGAGCACCACGAAAGCACTCGCGCCTGTCAAGACACGAATTCCCGAGACATGACGTCCGGTCTCCCGATCATGCCTAGTGGAATCCGGTACCCCGCTCGGCCGACGTGAGGCCGACCGTCGGCCGGAAACGTTCTTGCGTCGAACTGCGGCACACCGACATGGGAGACGAGTGGCGATGACTTCCGAGAACAGCACGATTCGATGTCCCCGGGACGAATCACGTACGTCGACCCTTCGGGGATTCAAGCGCTGGACGCCCGCCGATCAGGTGCCGGTGGAATCCGACGGCATCTCCCTGGCCCGGTCCCTCACCGCACACGTGCGACGGACAGGAAAGCATTTCCTGCCGGAGCACATGCTGGTCCGGCTGAGCGATGTCCGGCATCGGCATGCCGAAGACCGCCCGTTCCTGACCGCCTTTCTCGACTGCATGCTCGACAAACACGAGGGGCGTTTCCGGAATCGCGCCTACCTCGCGCTGCCGGTCCTGGAGCTCCTCATGGACGAACGGCATTGCGGACCGAGCGCGGACCGGATGTCCACCATGCTCATGTCCGACGTCGTTCGTTTCGAGATCAAGGCGGCGGGCGGCTCTCGCGAAGGACCCAGCCGGGGCCGACCGGATCCGGCGACGCTGGACACCAGGTTGCGGCACGCCCTGCGGTTCGTGACGCAGGGACCCGGCCGGCCGGACGCCGGCGACCTGCCGTCACGGGCGGCGCACACACCGCTGTCCCGGCTGGAGGCCCTCGTCAACCACCTTCCCCGGCCCCCGGCGACGGACGCCTGGCGGTGGTTCGACGTCACCGTGCAGCCCGTCTACGTACTGCACGACGAGTACTTCTTCATCCGCGTCCTGCAGACCCGCGAAATGCTCTTCACCGCGACGGTGGCAGACATGAAGGCGGCCATCGGGGCGCTGCGCGCGGGACGCCTCGACGACGCCGCGGAGCGAATAGAGCATGCGGTTTCGATGTTCGAGCGCGCTGCTGCGCTGTTCCGCGTTGCCGCCACGATGCGGGCGGAGCAGTTCTCCGCCTTCCGGCAGTACACCCAGGGTGCCGACGCCATTCAGTCCGCGCAGTACGAGCGGTTCGCGAGCCTGTGCGGTGTTCCTCCCGTCCGGCGCCCGCGTTCGGCCGCCTTCACGAGTGCGCCCGCCCTACGGGCCGAGGCGGAGGATCCCGGCCACGACACCGTCACACAGGCATATCTCGACCTCCGGGGCGAAGGGGGCTTCGACCGGACGCAGTGGAACCTTCTCGACGCGGCGCTCAGCCGGCTGGAAGCCAGGCACCAGCGGTGGAAGTCGGCCCACCGCGGCCTTGCCGCGCGCGTGCTCGGCGATGCGTGAGCCGTGCCCATCGCGGAGAGGCAGCCCAGCGCGGCCTCTGTCGCCTGTCAAGTCCCGAAAAATCGCGGCATGACGAGACATCGAGGTCAGAGGCTTACTCAAGACACGGGCTCACGCACAGCAGGTGGCCCCACCCGCGTCGACTCGTGAAGGACGGCCTCGTCCGGCCATCTCTTCACCCTTTTTCGCGGGAGCGGATTTCGCGGGAGCGGAGTTTCCATGATCCACGCCTCCAGGACGCGGAGGCCATAATGGCTGTAAGGAGCGCGCAGATGCGAACAACCACCATTTTCCCGATGTCCTGCCTCGGGGGGAGAGTGTCGTGAGTTCCCTACCTCCTCCGGGCGAGCGCCCCACCGGCCCCCCGTCCGGTCCGCTGTCCGATCGGCCGACGAACGAGCATCCCCCGCCGCCGGGGCCTCCGCCCTCGGGGCCTCCGCCCCCGCCGGGGCCTCCTGGCCCGCCGACCGTAAGCGGCGAGCCGGGTGAGCCGGGCGAGCCGGACAAGCAGGGCGGGCATCGCGGAGGCTCTGCTCGCGGGTGGCGGTCGCGCAAGACGGTGCTGAGCGCCAGCGGCGTGGTGGTCATGGCGACGGCAGTGGTCCTCGGCTTCACCGTCCTGGGCGGGAACAAGGCAGCCGGGGGAGAGGTCTTCCTCCAGGCCACCTCGGCGGCCGGCCCCGATCCGTTCACCCCGTCGACGGCCACGGAGTCCGCGACCGTCGCGGTCATGCCCGTAACCGCTGCCAAGTCGACGGACGCCGCGCGCACGCTCGAGGTCAACGGTGCGTACCCGGGGCTGTACGGAGGTACACGGAACGTCGCGAGCTGCGACGTCGAGAAGCAGATCAAATTCCTGGGGCAGCACCCGGCCAAGGGGAAGGCCTTCGCCGCCCCGCTGCGCATCCAGCAGCCCGAGATCCCCGCCTATCTGCGGTCACTGACGCCCGTTCGGCTGGCCTGGGACACGCGGGTCACCAACCACGGGTACAAGAACGACGCGCCCGTCGGTTATCAGGCGATCCTGCAGGCGGGCACGCCCGTCCTGGTCGACGACCGTGGTGTCCCGCGTGTGCGCTGCGCTTGCGGCAACCCGCTGGCCCCGCCCGTCGCCGTCAAGGGCAAGCAGACGTACAGCGGCAAGCAGTGGTCGTCGTTCCGGCCCTCCGGCCTCGTTGCGGTCAAACCCGCCGAGAAGCCGGTGAAGACCGTCACGATGTTCGACCAGGAGCGCAAGGGATGGTACGTGCGCCCGAGCGGAGACGCGCAGGGCAGGCATGACCACGAGGTGCCTCCTCCCAAGGGCCAGAAGCCCGACTCGCCGTACCCGGTCCTGCCCCTGCCCCGCGAGGACTCTATGGAGAGGCCCCCTGTCCAGGACCCGGAGAAGGTCCCGGGCCAGGAGCCCGGAAAGGTGCCGGACACCAAGCCGAAGGTGGTGCCTGACCAGGACTCGAACAAGGTGCCGGAGCAGAAGCCGGACACCAAGCCCGAGCAGAAGCCTGACACCAAGCCGGAGAAGGAGCCCGAGCAGAACCCGCAGAAGGAGCCGGACACGAAGCCGGAGCAGAAGCCGGACACGAAGCCGGAGCAGAAGCCGGACACGAAGCCGGAGCAGAAGCCGGACACGAAGCCGGAGCAGAAGCCGGACACCAAGCCGGAGCAGAAGCCGGACACCAAGCCGGAGCAGAAGCCGGACACCAAGCCCGAGCAGAAGCCGGACACCAAGCCCGAGCAGAAGCCGGACACGAAGCCCGAGCAGAAGCCGGACACCAAGCCCGAGCAGAAGCCGGACACCAAGCCGGAGAAGGAGCCCGAGCAGAACCCCCAGAAGGAGCCGGACACGAAGCCGGAGAAGGTGCCTGAGCAGAAGCAGGAGAAGGTGCCGGACACGAGCCCGCAGAAGGTGCCGGACACGAAGCCGGAGCAGAAGCCGGACACGAAGCCCGAGCAGAAGCCGGAGCAGAAGGTCCCGGACACGAGCCCGCAGAAGGTGCCTGAGCAGAAGCAGGAGAAGGTGCCGGACACGAGCCCGCAGAAGGTGCCGGACACGAAGCCCGAGCAGAAGCCGGAGCAGAAGGTCCCGGACACGAGCCCGCAGAAGGTGCCTGAGCAGAAGCAGGAGAAGGTGCCGGACACGAGCCCGCAGAAGGTGCCGGACACGAAGCCCGAGCAGAAGCCGGAGCAGAAGCCGGACACGAGCCCGCAGAAGGTGCCGGACACGAGCCCGGAAAAGGTCCCGGACCAGAACCAGAACCAGAACCCGGAGACCGGCCAGAACCAGGACTCCGACACGCAGTCGGGCAACGAGGAACAGTCCGGATGATTCCGACCTGACTGTTCGAGCACCCGACCGGCCGACCTCGCCCGCCCCCCGGGCACGGCCGGGCGGTCGCGCGGTGCCGGCGATCATCCGGCCCCGTGCCGGCCCAGGACCATCCAGGCTCGGGCGGTGAGGGGGATCGACCCGTCGGAGGCAGCGGGGAGGGAGGTACGCAGACGCTCCCGCAGCCTGGCGCGCCGATCCGGGGGCAGCGCGGCGGCGTAACCCGGGGCGGGTCCTTGGCCGCCCAGGAACGGTGACCAGTAGTCGTCGAAGTCGCGGAAGCGTGTCGGTACGTCGATCGCCGTGACGAGCACGGACGTCAGGCCGGCGCCGGCGAACAGCGCACGCAGCGGGTCAGGCCGGCACAGCGGGAAGCGTGTCCCCTCGTGCAGATCGCGTGCCCGGTCGTCGAGTGATGCGGCGGCATCCCAGAAGCGGCGGATGAGCTGCATGCCCTCGGCGTAGTCCCACACGTAGGCGCCCACGACGGCGCCCGGCAGCGCGACGCGCGCCATTTCGGACACGGCTCGCGCCGGATCGGACACGAAGTTCAGCGTCAGCCCGCTGACGACGGCGCCGGCCACGGCGTCGGGGACCGGCAGGGCCATGGCGTCGCCGACGACGAAATGCGCGCGGGGATGGGACACCAGGCGACGGGCGTGGTGAACGTACCCCGCCGAGGAGTCCACGCCGACCACCTCGCCGGCCCCGCCCACATCCAGCGCTGCCCGGGAGACCGCGCCCGTACCGCAGCCGATGTCCACCCAGCGCTCACCCGGGGCCACGCCGAGCCGGCCCGCGAACTCGGCAGCCACCGCCCGGCTCCACCGCCCGATGTACGGTTCGTACGCTGCGCCGACGGCCCACGTGTCGTGACCGTCGCCCTGCCGCGTCACAGCACCGCACCCCATTTCCGCCCGGCCGGTCGGCCGCCTACGCGGACCTTAGCGCCGCCCTTCCCGGGCCGGCTCCGGGCAGGCGCACGACACACCGTCCGGTCGCGGTCCCGGTCGCCGGGCGGCCCCTCGGGAGCGATACTGAAGACACGCTGCGTGGAGGCGACATGCGCGAAACGGACCATGGCGGCCCGAGTCAGGCCTCGGCGTCCGTCAGTGACATGGCAGCGGTCGTACTGGACGACGAGGGCTTGGTCATTGCCTGCTCCCGGATGGCTGCGACGCTGCTGGATTGTTCACCGGGCCAGCTGTGTGCTCCTCTGCTGGCGCTGCTTCCGCCCAGCGGAACGGAAGCCGGGCCGGGCGGGCGCCTGCTGACAGTGCCCGGAGGGGACCAAGCGGATCAGCAGGCCGGTTCGGTGTTCCAGGTGGTCCGGCTGGGGGCGCGGTCCGCAGGTGCACCCTCTTCCGGCGAGCGGTGGCTGGTGCTGGTCACGCAGGCCGAAACCGCAGCGGAAACAGCCGAGCGGGACTCGGAGCGACGCAGGGCCGGGCTGGCCCGCGCCGCGGCCGCCACCATCGGGGCCTCCCTGGACATGACGGGCATGGCCGAGACGCTGGTGGATCTGCTCGTCCCTGATTTCGCCGACCTGGCGACCGTGGACCTCGCAGAGCCGGTGCTGGTGGGCGACGAGCCGCCGCACCTCGCCGCCAGCGGTGATGTCCGCCTGCGCCGGGCCGCCGCCGCGCAGAGTCCGGGGATATCCGCGGAGGACCTCCTGCCGGTCGGAGAGGCGCTACCTCCCGTACCGGACAGTGAGCTGATGCGCCCCCTCATGGACGGACGGCCCGTGCTGGTGTCCGACGTCTCCGCTCTCCGTTCGGCGCTCGGCGTGGATGCCGAGAGCCTGCTGCTGTTCGTCCCGAGCGAGGCGCACTCGTCCGTGGCGGTGCCGCTCTACGCGCGAGGCCTCGTCCTCGGCTGCGTCACGGTCTGGCGCAGCCAGTTGCCGTCCGCATTCAGCGAGGAGGACGCGGCCCTCCTGCTGGACGTCGTCTCCAGGGCCGCCCTCGGTCTGGACAACGCCCGCCGCTACACCAGGGAGCACCGGTCGGCGGTGGCCCTGCAGCGGAGCCTGCTGCCGCACCCCGCCCTGAACACCCCTGCCGCGGACGCCGCGGGGATCTATCAGCCGGCGAGCGGCGGCGTGGGAGTCGGCGGGGACTGGTTCGACGTGATCCCCCTGCCGTCGTTGCGCGTGGCGTTCGTCGTCGGAGACGTCGTCGGCCACGGACTCGACGCCACCGCGGCCATGGCGCGACTGCGGACCGCCGTGCAGACCCTGGCGGACCTCGACCTGGATCCGGGCGAGCTGCTCACGCACCTCGACGACCTGGTGCTCGGCTTCTCCAGCGAGCAGACGAGCGGCGACGTCGGCTCCGAGCCGGCCGTGCTCGGAGCGACGTGCCTGTACGCCGTCTACGACCCGGTGACCAGACACTGCACCGCTGCCACGGCGGGACATCCGCCGCCGGCCCTGCTGTCGCCCGGCGAGGAGCCGGACTTCGTCGGCATGACGCCGGGACCGCCGCTGGGCGTGGGCGGAATGCCGTTCGAGGTGACCGAGTTCGGTGTGACGCCCGGCAGCATGCTGGCGTTCTTCACGGACGGACTCGTCGGGAGCCGCGGCGGCGACATCGAGGAGGGGATGGAGAGACTGAGGACCTCGCTCGCCGGCGCGGACCCGAGCGGGCCCCTGGGCGACATCAGCCAGAGCATCGTCGACGGGGTGCTGCCTCGGGAGCCCGCCGCCGACGACGTCGCCCTGCTGCTGGCCCGCACCCGCGCGCTCTCGTCCGACCAGGTCGCCGAGTGGCAGCTCGAAGCCGACCTGTCCCTCGTCGCGCACGCCCGTGAGCTGGTGCTGGGCCAGCTGTCCGACTGGGAGCTGGACGACCTGGGCTTCGTGACGGAGCTCGTCGTCAGCGAGCTCGTCACGAACGCCATCCGCTACGCGGGCGGCCCGGTCGGGCTCCGGCTGATCCGGGACCGGGTGCTGGTCTGCGAGGTGTCCGACCCCAGCAGTACCCAGCCGCGCCTGCGCCGCGCGCGGGAGACGGACGAGGGCGGACGTGGCCTCTTCCTCATCGCCCAGGTCACCGACCGCTGGGGCAGCCGGTTCACCAGTACCGGGAAGACCATCTGGACGGAGCAGGCCATCGACGGCGCCTCAGCGGCGTGAGACGGCGTCTGCCGACCGACGGGCCAGGAGCTTGCCCAGTTCCCACAGGAGCAGAAGTGCGAGGGCGGCCAGCAGCGCCCAGCCGAACTGCCGCGCGTTGATCTGGGTCGTCCCGAGGATGCGGCGGAAGCCGTCCATCTGGGTCACCAGCACCGCGAGCACGAACTGGGCCAGTGCCACCCAGTTCATCTGCCTGCTGTCGAAGGTGGACGTCGTCAGCACCGAATGCTTCTCGCTGCGGCACTCGAACGCGGCCACGATCAGACAGAGGGCGAAGGCGGTGAATGCGATCGACTGTCCGGTCCCGGCGCTGTCGAAGCGGGCCGGGCCGAGCTTGATCAGTCCGAGCAGGACGACGGTGATCGCCAGCCCCGCCAGCCCGACCGTGATCAGTACGGGCCGGGTGAGCACCGACTCACCTCGCGGACGCGGCCTGCGCCGCATGAGCCCGGGGCTCTCCCGGTCGAAGCCGAGCGCGAATCCGAACGAGGCGTTGACGACGAAGTGGATCCACAGCACCTGCGGCGGGGTGAAGGGCTCACCGGCGGCGATGTTGAAGACGGTGGCCCCGAGGAAGGTCAGGACGAAGGTGACCAGCAGGAGAAGTACGAACCGGATGTACTTGGTGAGGTTGTCGTAGATCCTCCGGCCCTGCTCCACGGCGTAGACGATCGTGGCGAACCTGTCGTCGGAGAGGACCATGCGTCCGGCGTTCTTCGCCACGTCCGTGCCGCTGCCCATGGCGATGCCGATGTCGGCGGCCTTGATGGCGGGCGCGTCGTTGACACCGTCCCCGGTCATCGCCACGACATCGCCCTTCTTCTTGAGCGTGTCGGCGAGCAGCACCTTGTGCTCCGGCGCGACGCGCCCCACCACACCGATGCCGTCGATGCGGGCGAGTTGCTCGTCCTCGCTCATGGCGGCGAAATCGGCGCCCAGGACCGCCTCGCCGGGGATGCCGAGCTGCCGGGCGATCGCCGCACCGGTGGTGACGTCGTCACCGGTCACCATGCGGACCCGGATGTGCCCCGCCTGGGCGCCGGCCACGGCGGCCTTCGCGTCCTCACGGGGCGGGTCGACCATGCCGACGAGACTGGTCATCCGCAGCTCGGTGACGTAGGCGAGCAGGTCGCCGTCAGGTTCGAAGCCGGCCGGGTCCAGATCACGGGTGGCCGCCGCCATCACCCGGCGCCCCTCGCTGCCCATCCGCTCGGTCTGCGCCTCGGCACGCGCGACCAGTTCGGCGTCCCACGGGATGGTCTCGCCCGCCGCGAGCGCGGTGGCGGCCCGCGCCACGACCGCCGGTACCGCGCCTTTGACGAAGCACCGGACGACCTGCCGCCCGGAGGCGTCGACCGCTGAGTTGAAGGTGGCCATCAGCTTGTATTCCGGGTCGAACGGGAGCGTGGCGATCCGGGGAAGGCCCTCCCTGGTGGCGTCGATGTCCAGCCCGGCCTTGTGCGCGAGCACCAGCAGCGCGCCCTCGGTGGGATCGCCCACCACCGCGCCGTCGACCAGCTTCGCGTCGCTGGCCACCACGTACGGCAGGATCGCGTCCTCGATGCCGGCGGAGGAACCCGCGGCATGGTGGATCTTCCCGTCGAGCCCGTAGCCCCTACCCGAGACGGTGTACCGGTCGGTGGGACTCACGACTTCGACGGCGGTCATCTGGTTCATGGTCAGGGTGCCGGTCTTGTCCGAGTTGATCGCCGACGTGAACGCCAGCGTTTCGACCGACGGCAGCTCCTTGACGATGGCGTTCCGCTTCGCCAGGTTGAGGCTGCCGACGGACAGGATCGCCTGGGTCACGGTCGGCAGGGCCTCGGGGATGGCGGCAATGGCCAGCGAGACCGCGCTGACGAACAGGACGTCCCAAGCCTGATCCCGTTGCCGCCCCAGGACGAACATCACGATCATGGTCAGGCCCGCCGCCCCCGTGATCCACAGCGTCAGGGTGTCGAGCTCCCTGGTGAGCGGCGGCACCTCCTTCTCGGTGGTCGCCAGCATCCCGGAGATCTTGCCGACCTCGGTCGCGGCACCGGTCGCGGTGACGACGAGTACGCCGCTGCCGTGGGTGACCGGGGTGTTCATGAACGCCATGTTCGTCCGGTCGCCGGGTGCCGGCAGCGGGCCCGGGAGTGCGTCGACGTCCTTCGAGGCGGGAACGCTCTCGCCGGTGAGCGCCGACTCGTCGATCTGCAGGGCGCTGGCCTCGATGATGCGTCCGTCCGCCGCCACCTGGTCCCCGGCGGCGATGAGCACGATGTCGCCGACGACAAGCTCTTCGGCGGGGATCTCGGCCTCCGTCCCGTCCCTGCGCACCCGCGCCGTCGTCTTCATCATCGACTGCAGCGCGTTCATCGCGCTCTCGGCCTTGCCCTCCTGGCGCAGGCCCACGACCGCGTTCAGCAGGGTCAGGACGATCAGCAGGATCGCGGTGGTCCACTCCTTGATGAGCAGCGAGACGACCGCCGCGGCCACAAGGACGATCTGCATGTAACTGCGGTACTGCTTGAGGAACCGGCGCCAGGCCGCAGGCCCCTTCTCCTCGGGCAGCGCGTTCGGGCCGTGCGCGGTCAGGAGCTCCGCGGCCCGTCCTGCGGAGAGACCGACCGCCGGATCGACACCGAACGCGGCTACGACCTCCTCGGGAGCGTGCGAGTACCAGCCGTCCCCAGAGGCCCGAGGCTGCTCTCCCACGGCATTCGAACGCACCGTCATCGTCCTGCCTCCGATCCGTGGCCACGGATGCGTCCGGGCCGGTCGCGCGCCGCTCCGACAGGTACTAGCCCCGCTTCTTCTTCCGCCGGCCTCTCCGCCCGGTGGCCCGCGCGGCCGACGGATGCCGGTCGGCGTACGGATCGGCCGGTGCCCCGGCAGGGGCCTCCCGCTCCAGGTCCCGTTTGGTGACGAGCAGGTCCTTCCGCGCCTCGTCCCCGACGTCGGGGTACTGAGGATCGATGTCGATCAGGGTGTGCGCGAGGATCGCCGCCGCGCAGATCCGCGCGAACCACTTCCGGTCCGCCGGCACGACGTACCACGGTGCCCACTTCGTACTCGTGGCCGACAGCATGTCGGAGAACGCGTGCTGGTAGTCGTCCCACCGGCGCCGCTCCCGGACATCGGCCGCGGAGAACTTCCAGTTCTTCTCCGGCCGGTCGATCCGCTTCAGGAACCGGGTGCGCTGCTCCTCCTTGGACAGGTTCAGGAAGATCTTCACCACCTTGAACCCGTTGTCCGTGAGGTACCGCTCCCAACGGTTGATCTCCCGGTAGCGCCCGTCCCACAGGCCCCGCCCACCTGCGATCTCCGGCAGCCTCTGCCGAAGAAGGATCTCGGGGTGGACCCGCACGACGAGGACCTCCTCGTAGTGCGAGCGGTTGAAGATGGCGATCTCGCCGCGCGCGGGCAGCCGCTGCGCGTAGCGCCACAGGTAGTCGTGGTCGAGTTCCTCGGCGGAGGGCACCTTGAAGCTGCTGACCCGTACGCCCTGGGGATTGACGCCGCTCATCACGTGGCGGATCGTCCCGTCCTTGCCCCCGGCGTCGAGTGCCTGGAGGCAGAGCACCACTCCGTACGTGTCCTGGGCGGCCAGTCGCTCCTGGTACTCGGCCAGCAGCGACACCCCGGTCTGCAGCAGCTCGATCCCGTCCCGCTTCTTCAGACCGGCCTTGTAGCGAGGATCGAAGTCCCGCTCCAGGCGCACTTTCGACCCCGGTCGCACCCGTAGCGGCGCGATGAAATCCGCGATGCGTTCGGCTCTCTCGTCCGACATCACCTATCAGTCCTCCGCGGGTCCGGGGTGAGTAATGGCCTCACCCGCAGCGGTGCGGCAAGCGGCACGGAGCTCGCTGCGGGACCGGCGTTCGACCAGGATCGGCACGTAGGCCCTGACCCTGGCCTGGCGGAACGAGTCGTACGCGGCCTTCACCGTCGCCTCGACGGTGACCGCGTCGACCGAGGGATAAGCAGCCCTCAGCCGCGCCACCATGTTCCGGATGGACACCAGTTGCTCGTGTGAGCCCGGCGGCGGGACGGTCGGAGGCCGTGCCGGACCGGCGCCCTCGACCGGCCCGGGGTGGCCGCTCAAGCCGCCGACGGGGAGGCATGCGGCGATGTGAGGAGTCTGCTCTTCGACCGCCATGGCCGCACCTCACCGAACCCATGCCCCACGACCACCGGATCGCAGAACCGCACATCCCGCCACAGACGCGACAGGATCCCTCGCGCTCATTGTCTGCTCGCCTGAACAAGATCGCCCCCTCAGGCCGGGGCGGGAGCCGCGGAGGGAGGCGCCGGCACCGCGTCCGGCCACTGATCGAGGGGACTCGGCAACACAATTCGCGGCGCGGCAGAGCACTGTGGATCTATCCTGCCCGCCGTGATCGACTGGACAAGTATCGAAGCCGCAGACTGCGCCGTGCCCGCCGACCGTCCCATGGAAGAACTGGTGCGAGGGCTCTCCCGCGCATTGGCGGATCCCGATCCGCTGATCCGCGACGGAGCGCCCTACTCCGTCCTCTCGGCCTGGATAGCCCGCGGGGTGATCGACGCACCCCGGCGGTTGGAGCTGGGCGACGAGATGGCTGCCCGCTTCGCCGACCGGGAGGTCCAGGCCCGCACCTTCGCCCCGCTCGTGCTCGACATGCTCGTGAGCAAGGGGGACTTCAGGGCCGGGTGGGTGGACGCGTTCGAGCGCTGGTACCCGATGGAGAAGGACCTGCGAGGCCACGACGAGAAGCTCGGCTGGCTCCACGCGGTCGCGCACGGCGCGGACCTGCTGGGCCGGTTCGGTTGTCACTCCGAGGTGGAGCCGGCGCGGATGCTGGACCTCGCCGCCGCGCGGCTGACGGCCCGTACCGATCACGTATTCGGCCAGTTGGAGGACGACCGGCTGGGGAAGGCGGTCGCGCGTATCCTCACCCGGCCCGACATGAGCGAGCGCGACGCGACCGCGTGGCTGGACCCGATCGCCGCCCGCTTCGGAGCCGACCGCATCACGACTCCGGTACCCGCGCACCTCACCAACTGCCTGCGCACCCTGCGCCTGCTCTACGTCCTCGCGGACCGGGGCGTGCGGCCGAGCGCCGAGTCGGCGCCGGACGCCCTTCACCACCGTGAGGCGGTCAAAGGGCGTATCGCCGAGGTCCTCGATCTGATCGTCAAACGGTGACCACGGCCCGCGGCCGGGCCGGCGCACGCCCGGCCGGGGCCGCCCCGGTCCTCAGCCCGAGACGGCCTTGGCCCAGCCGCGGTTGACGGTCTCCCTCGCCTTCGCCGTCTGCGCCTCGGTCGGGAACGTCGGCGTGCCCTCGACCGTGGGCAATTTCTCCGCGGCGGCCTTGTCGAGGGTGCCGTCCTTCTCCATGGCGTCCATGAGGACGGGGCGTGCGTAGGCGCCGAGCCGGAGGTTCTGGCCCTCCGGGCTGAAGAGGTACTCCTGCCACAGACGTGCCGCCGCGGGGTGCGGGGCGTCCTTGTTCACCGCGCTCGCGTAATACTCGGCGAAGCTGCCGTCGAAGGGGATGGCTGTCCGCCAGTCGACGTCCGAGCCCTTCCTGCGGAATTCGTCGGCGTATCCGAGGTTGAGGAAGTCCCAGTCGATGCTGATCGGGGTCTCGCCCCTCTCGATCGTGGCCGGGGTGGATTCGACCGGGATGAAATTGCCGTTCTTGCTGAGCTCGGCGAAGAATTCGATACCGGGCTGGATGTCGTCGAAGGAACCCCCGTTCGCCAGGGCCGCCGCATACACGCCGGCGAAGGCGGAGCCGGACTTGGTGGGGTTGCCGTTGAGCGAGACCTGGCCCTTGTACTCGGGCTTGCGCAGATCGGCGAAGGTCGAGGGGCAGATCTTGACGCGGCTGGCGTCGCAGCCGATCGAGATGTAGCCGCCGTAGTTGTTGGCCCAGCGGGCCCGCGGGTCCTTCTGCTCCTTGGGGATCTCGTCGTACGCGGCGACCTTGTACGGGGCGAGCAGGCCCTGCCGGGCCGCGGACTGCGCGAACGAGCCCCCCACGTCGATCGCGTCGGGGGCGCGGCCCGCTCCCCTGTGCTCCTTCAGGGCGTTGATCTCGTCCTGGCTGGACCCCTCCGGGTTCTCCACCGCGACCTTGATCCCGTACTTCTTCTCGAAGCCGTCGATCAGTGCGCCGTAGTTGGCCCAGTCGCGGGGGAGCGCGATCGTGTTGAGCGAGCCCTCCTTCTTCGCCGCTGCGGTCAGTGCCTCCGCGCCGCCGGCGTCCGCGGCTGAGGTGGCCACCGCGGGCTTTGCGGGTGCGGCGGTGGGGGCGTTTCCGCAGGCGCCGAGGGGCGCCGCGGCGAGGGCCAGGCAGACGGCGACGGAGGCTTTCCGGAGACGGGGTGCGGGCACAAAGGCTCCATAACGGGCGGTCGCGTACTGTCGAGGCCAGCGTACGTTCGGCGGCCTCGGCAGCGCAGTCCCAGCAGGTGTGTCCGCCCCCTTCCCTGCGGCTGCCGTACCGGCGCGTTCTCAGAGCGCCTCGTCGTCCCACCCGGCCAGGAGCGCCTCCCCCAGATCCGTCCCGGACGGTGCGGCCCCGTCCTGGAGGGCCTGCTCGCTCCAGATGATCTTGCCGCGAGCCGTGTAGCGGGTGCCCCAGCGCTCGGCGAACTGCGCGACGAGGAACAGGCCGCGGCCGCCCTCGTCGGTGGCCTCGGCCCGGCGCAGGTGCGGGGAGGTGCTGGACCCGTCGGAGACCTCGCAGATCAGGCTGCGGTCGTACAGCAGCCTCACCCGGATGGGCTCGGTGCCGTAGCGGATGGCGTTGGTCATCAGCTCGCTGAGGATGAGTTCCGTGGTGAAGGTGATGTCCTCCAGGCCCCAGTCGGCCAGTCGGCGGGCGCAGGCGTTCCGTACCGGGGACACCGCCGCCGGGTCGGGAGACACGTCCCACTCGGCGATCCGCTCGGGGTCCAGTCGGCGGGTGCGGGCGACCAGCAGCGCGATGTCGTCGCCGGGCCTGGTGGGCAGCATCGCGTCGATCACCGCGGTGCAGGTTTCCTCCGGGGTGCGGGCGGGCCCTTCCAGGGCGGCGCGCAGCGCTGTCAGGCCTGCGTCCAGATCGCGGTCGCGGCTCTCGATCAGCCCGTCGGTGAAGAGCGCCAGCCGGGAGCCCTCGGGCAGGGTGAGCGTCATGGTCTCCATGGGCATGCCCGTGCCCAGGCCCAGCGGCGGGGAGACCGGCACCTCGGGGAAGGAGACGGTTCCGTCGGGGCGGACCAGGGCGGGGCCCGGATGACCGGCGGTGGCGGCGGTCACCAGCCCGGAGACGGGATCGTAGATGGCGCACAGGCAGGTGGCTCCGGTGATCCCCTGCCACTCCTGCTCGTCGGCGTCGATGTGGGCGACCAGCTCGTCCAGGTGGCTCAGGAGCTCGTCCGGGGGCAGGTCGAGGGTGGAGAAGTTGTACACGGCGGTGCGCAGACGGCCCATCGTGGCGGCGGCGTGCAGACCGTGGCCGACGACGTCGCCGACCACCAGGGCCACCCGGGTGCCGGGCAGTGGGATGACATCGAACCAGTCACCGCCCACCCCGGCCTGGGCGGACAGATAGCGGTGGGCGACCTCCACCGCGGACTGCTCCGGTACGCCCCGGGGCAGCAGGCTGCGCTGCAGGGTGACGGCCATGGTGTGCTCGCGGGTGTAGCGGCGGGCGTTGTCGACGGACAGTGCCGCCCGGGCGGTCAGCTCCTCGGCGAAGGACACGTCCTCCTCGTCGAACGCCGCGGAGTCCTGCCCCCGCCAGTAGCCGGCCATCCCCAGCACCACGCCCCGGGCCCGCAGGGGCACGGCGATCATGGAGTGGATGCCGCGGTCCAGGATCAGCACGGCGTTGGCCGGGTCCTGGGCCCGCCAGTGGTGGGTGGCGCGCAGGTCCGCCTCCAGGACCGCGTGGCCGCCGGCCAGTCCGGCGGCCATGGGGCTGGTGGGAACGAACCGGATCAGCTTGCCGATGGGGTAGAGGGGGTGGGCGCCCTCAAGGCCGACGGAGGCGGTGCGGCGCATCTCGGTGCTCGCTTCGGGCGGCTCCTCGCCGCGCAGCACCGGGTCCAGCAGGTCGACCGTGACCACGTCGGCGAAGCGCGGGACCGCCACCTCCGCCAGTTCCTCCGCGGTGCGCTCCACGTTCAGCGTCGTTCCGACCTGCACTCCCGCGTCGTAGAGCAGCTTCAGCCGCTCGCGGGCCACCTCGGCCCTGCCGGAGAGTGCCCGCAGCTCGGTGGTGTCCCGCAGTGTGACGACGGTCCCGGCCTGCCCGTAGGGGGCGGTGGGCCGGATGTTCACCGCCAGCAGCCGGTCGGCGGCCATGTGCAGCTCGTCGGTCACCGCACGGCCCGATGCGATCGGCTCGGTGATTCCCTCCTCCAGGTCCAGGTCCGTGACGGGGCGCCCTTCCGCGTCCGCCGGCAGGTCCAGCAGCCGCCGCGCCTCGTCGTTGGCCAGCAGCAGCCGTCCGCCGCCGCCGACGATCAGCACGCCCTCTCGTACGGCGTGCAGCACCGCGTCGTGGTGCTCGTACATCCTCGTCATCTCGGCCGGCCCCAGGCCGTGGGTCCGGCGCAGCAGCCGGCGGCTCACCAGAGCGGTTCCGCCGGCGGACAGGGCGAGCACCAGGGCCGCGCTGCCGAGGACGACCGGCAGCTGCCGGTTCACCATGCCCTGGACGTTCTGGACCGTGACCGGGGAGGAGACGATGGCGATGACGCGGCCCGTGTCGTCCTTGACGGGGACCACCGAGACCACGGACTGCCCCAGGGACCCTTCGAACGTCTCGGTGAACGACTTTCCTGCCGCCGCCTTGGAGAAGGGGCCGACGACGTGCTTCCCGATCTGTCGCGGGTCGCTGTGGGTGAGGGTGACCCCGTCGAGCGAGTAGGTGTTGATGCCGTCGACCCCGGCGATCTTCCGGGCCGCCTGGGCGCTCGGCTGCAGCACCGCGCTCGGATCGGGACTGCGCAGGGCCTCGACGATCCCCGGGGATTCCGCGAACGTTCCGGCGGCGGCGAGCGTACGGTGCCGGGCGTCCAGCATGGCCGCGTTCCGGCCCTGCACCACGAGGGCCACCACCGCGGCGGCGACGAGAAGGACCACGACGGCCAGTTGCAGGAGGAACACCTCGCCGGCCACGCTCTGCACGCTCAGCAGGGAGGACAGGCGCTGCGGCCGCGGCGTCCTGACCTTGGGCGGCCGGGCCTGCTCCTGATGTTCCTGGTGGCGTCCTGAGCGCGGGCGCCGAGGGAGAGAGGAAGAGCTCATGGGGGATCGGAGCAGCCAACGCCGGAAGGGTTCCAGGAGGTCGCTCATAGTCCATTTTCTAACCTCTGGGGGTCATCGGCAGCGGGGGAGCGAGAAGGCCGCCCGAGCAGGAGCGATCCGCGTGAGAGGCGCCGGCCATCGGTCATCGGGCCGTCGGCCGGGCGGCCCATCGGCCGGCGCGAGGAGCCGGCGGCGGGGGCCGCCGTGCTGGCAGTGGCACCAGCGGGCACACCGCGTGGCTCCGGGTGCACAGCGTGATCGTTCGGTACGCTGAGTGACGAACGTGCGTACGCTGCGTCACCGGGGAAACGACCCACACCTTTCGAGAGGCGCTGACATGCCCTTCTCCGCTCCCGGCCGGCCGGCGATCTGCCCCCTGCGCCGCTCGACCGATGGGCTGGGTCGTCCGCGGGCGGTGCGCCCCGCGCAACGAGTACCCGGATCCGAACCGCGCCGGCAGGAACCGTACGCGCGAGGCGTTGGCTGAACGAGCCCCTCTCCCCACTGGACAACGGAGACCCACGGTGATCGAACGGATCTGGCTCCACCCACCTCTCGCCTTCGCCCGCCTGGGCCCGTCCCCCACCCCGTGCGGCAATTACCACTACGGCGAAAGCGACCTGTCGCCCCGGGGCACGGGCAAGACCACCGTGGTGCCCGCGCCCACCTTCGAAGTCACCGATGACGGCACCCTGACGGAGCGGCAGCCCGATCCCGGGGAACGGGTCCGGTTCAAGGACGTCAACGGCTTCCGGCCGATCTGCCCCTTCTTCGAACTGCACGGCACCTGGACGTCGGCCGACGGGCAGCGCCACACCGACGAGCCGGTCACCGTCGACGTCCTCACCGAATTCGGCATCGATCTGGCCGACGTGAAGTGGACGGTGAAGGTCGCCAACCTCAAGGCGCACCAGTGCACCCGCTCGCCCGGCGACCGGATCGAGGCCGCCGTCGAACTGAGCGGCGACCACCACCTGCGGGAACCGCTGAAAGGACGGTCGCCCGCCGGAGCGGACCGGCCCCTCGTGCCGCCGGGGCAGAGCGTGCCGCTCGGCTCCGTCCAGCTGCCCCGCCCGGGCGGCGGGTTTCCCGAGCTGCGGCTGCGCTTCACGCCCGGCACGGGGGTCGTGTACGGCCCGAGCAACCTGCTCGACCGGACCAGCCGGTACCTCCTGCCGGAAGAGCGGTTGTTCCTGGCGCCGGACGCGGCCTGGTGCGGGTTCACCCTTTCCGGCGCCACCGACGCGCGGACCTTTCCCGGAGCGCTCTTCGCCGGATCGACGCCCGAGGACGGCGGAGTGAGCCTCGGTCTGGTCGACGACGTGTGCGACGGCCTGGTCGGCGTCACGCTCGGAGGCCTGACCGCCCGCGCGCGGATCGTCGTCACACCGCCGGACTTCGCGCCCGACCGCCGGCCCTTCACCTCCCTCGCCGACGGGCTGGCGGACCGGGTCCAGCGGGAGGAGGTGAGCGACCCCGTGTACATCACCGCGAACCGTGACCTGACGGCGCTGGAAGTGCGCGACCTGTTCGAACGGGTTCTGGAGGCCATGGACGCGGTCAACGTGGACGCCCAGAACGACCGCGCGACCCTGGAGAACGTGCGCAGGGCCCGGCGCCTGGGCCTGCCCGAGGACGAGGCCCGGGAACGGACCTTCGGTCCGCCGGACCCACTCCCGGGGGTGACGCTCCCCCTCACCGAGCGCGGCCGCCGGCGGCACCGGAGGTTCGTGGCACTGGAGTTCCTGGAAGACCTGTTCCGGGAACGGCCCGAACTCCTCCGGCAGGTCATCAGGACCCCGGTGGAGGAGCAGCGGTGGCACGACCGCCGCATGCCGGTCGCGGTACGCGGCTCCGACGCCTACCCCATGCACCTGACGCGTCGCCAGTACAACCTGCTGGCGGGCTGGGTCAGTTCGCTGCGGGAGAACGTGGAGGAGGGCACATGAGCCTCCTGTTGCAGATCGGGCGCCGCCCACCGGAACCGGAGACGGAGCCGGTATCCGGGCCGCGCGGCCTCGGCGCCGAGACCCGGGTCGTCCGCAGTGCCCACGGCACCCACCTGTTCCTGGCCGACGGCAGCCGGATCTACGACCTGCCGGAAGCCGCCGCCGCCCGGCTGGAGCGCTGGGCGGCCACGGCACACACACCCGCGCAGGACGCCGCCCTCGCCGCCGACCTGGGCCTTCCGCTGTGGGGCGCCGCGCCCGGACTGCCCGCCCCGCGCATCGACGGCACCCCGGCCGAAGTACCGCCCCTGTCCTCGCTGTCGCTCAACGTGATGCAGGCCTGCAACCTCAGCTGCGGTCACTGCTACGCCGACGAGGGCCGCTTCGGCGGCTCCGCCCGGGCCATGCCCCGCGAGACCGCCTTCGCCGCCGTGGACCGGCTGCTCGCGGAGGCCGCACCCGGAGCCGGGGTCGTGGTCGGCTTCATGGGCGGCGAACCCCTGCTCGCCCGGGACCTGGTCCACGAGGTGGTCCGGTACGCGGTCGGGGCCGGCGAGGACAGCGGGCACGCGGTCCGCTTCGCCCTCACCACCAACCTGACCACCGTCCGGCCCGCGGACGCCGAACTCTTCGCCGCCCACCCCTTCACGGTGGCCGTCAGCCTCGACGGCGACCGTGCCGGGCACGATGCGCTGCGCCGGGCACCGGGCGGCGGCAGCGCCTACGACCGACTGCGTACCGGACTGGCGGTGCTGGCCCGGTACGGGCGGCCCCGGCACCTGTCGGCGCGGGTCAGCGTGACGCCGTACACAGGGCGGCTGCCGGACATCCTGGAGCACGGGATCGGCCTGGGCTTCGACGAGGTGGGCTTCGCGGCGGTGGTGAGCGCGCCGGATCCGGCGTACGAGATCGACACCGCGGCCTTCACCGGCTTCCTCGACGGGATGGTCGAGTGCGGTGAGAAGGCCCTGCGCGAGCTGTCGGCGGGCCGCCCGTACCCGTTCGGGAACTTCCAGACCGCGATGTACGAACTCCACACGGGTGGCCACCGCCCCTACCCGTGCGGCGCCGGCGCCGGTTACCTCAGCGCCTCCGCCGAAGGCGGCCTCTACGCCTGCCACCGCCTGGTCGACGACCCGGACTTCGCCATGGGCTCGCTGGCCGACGGACCCGACCGGGCCGCCCGGGAACGCCACCTGGCCGCCCGGCACGTGGACCGGGCCGAGCCGTGCCGGTCCTGCTGGGCCCGCTACCTGTGCGGCGGCGGCTGCTACCACGAGGTCAGCCGGCGCGGCCGGCCCGGCTGCGACTACATCCGCGGCTGGCTCGACTTCTGCCTGCGCGCGTACGTCGAACTCACCGAGGCGGCACCGGGGTTCTTCGCGCTGCCGCCCGTATCCGACCTGCCGAGCGACCCGGCCGCCCTCGCCCGCTGACCTGAAGGAGCCGACCATGGACCAGCCGATCCCCGGGAGCGCGGGCGTCTCCACGCCCGCGGGGAAGATCTTCCCCCGCAACCTCACCGCCCGCGCCGCGCACAGGGTGGCCGGCAACCCGTCCGGCTCCCGCCCCGAGAGCGGTGTCGACAACTGCTTCCCCGGGCTGGAGTTCGACCAGCGCAACCTCGACAAGGCCTTCTTCCGCGGGCTCGTCTTCGACTTCCACCACGACACCGGATCCCGCTTGCTCGCCGTCAAGGGCGGGGTCGCCGAGGAACAGGGGATCTCCGACGCCGACCTGGGGGACAGCACCGGGGACGACGAACAGCGGCTGCACCTGTGGGCCGTGTGCGGGCGTACCACCGTGGACCAGGCAGAGGCCGAGGCGCCGGTCTTCCACGCGGTCGACCTGGACGGCCCGGGGATGTGGCGGCTGGTGCACGACCTGCTGCCGGGGACGATCTCCATCGTCGTGGGCCGGGGTTCCGGCAGCCGGTCGCCCGGCGCCTTCTGGGTTCCCGGCGGCCTGGGCAGCTGGCGGACACAAGGCCGGAGCGCGGTGCAGCGCGATGACGCGGGCGTGCTGGAAGTGGCCATCCTGACCGCCGAGCGGGCCGACTACCTGGACGAGGACGGGGTCATCGAACCGGACGTGTACGAGCCCGGCGACCTGACCCGCAGCCTGTGCGCGCCCTGGCAGTACGACTTCCGGGAGTGCGGCTGCTACTACTGGGCCGCCTCGAAACCCGACATCTCCGCCACATCCGGCGGCGAGTACCGCAACCTCAACTTCCAGCGCAGCGACCGCACCACCGTGCCACCCGCCCCGGACCTGACCACCTACCTGGAGCGCGGGCCGCTCGAACTCGACCACCCCGAACTGATCATGAACTGGAACGTGCTCCCCGTCGTCCTCAACGGGCGCGAGGACGACGCCCTGGGCGTGCCCGCCCCGCTGGACCTGCCCCTGATGGAGCCGCAGGACGTCATCAGGGAACTGACCCGCCTCGCCGTCGTCGAGCACGCGCTGTGCCTCGAATACCTCTACGCCCACTACTCGCTCGACGCTCCGATGACCCTGCCCGAGGACACCCCCGAGGACGTCCCGGTCCGGCGCGTCTTCGCGGCCGCGCAGGAGGTCTTCGGGGTGGCCGAGGACGAGATGCGCCATCTGCGGTGGGTCAACGAGATCCTCGGCGTGCTGGGGCGCCCGCTCCAACTCGACAGGCCCGCCGACGACTTCGTCATCCAGCAGCAGACCGGTCACCAGTTCAGGCTGGAGCCGCTCACACCCGAGCAGCTGGAGTGGTTCATCGCGGTCGAGAAACCGAGCGCCCAGATCGACCCGGACGGCATCGACGGGATGTACGTGCGGCTGCACCACACCATCGTGAACAACCCGAGCGCCTTCCCCCAGGCCGAACGGCTGGCCCACCTGATCAAGCTCATCATCGACGAGGGCGATGACCACTACCACCGGTTCACGGCGATCCGCGGACATCTGGCGGGTCTGGACCCGGACGGCTACCTGCGCCGACTGACGCCGCCGAACGACACGCTGGACGTGGAGCTGCTCCGCCTCGCGGACCTCAACTACGCCATGGTGCTGGGCGCGTTGCGCGCCACGCTGGAGGCGGGCGACAGGGCGGGCGGACTCCTGAGGGCCCAAGCGGTGCGCTCCATGCAGAACCTGCACGAGCTCAACCACCGGCTCGCCGCACGCGGAGTGGCACCCCGGTTCGCCGCGCCTTCCCCGGCGCTGTCGGACGGGCAGGCGCCCCGGGCCGCCGCGCGGGCCGTGGGCGAGGTGGTGCGTTCCATCCGTTCACTCGCGGACGGCAGCCTGCAGGAGCAGATGGACCGTCAAGAGGAGGGCGCGCGCGCCTTGGTCGCGGCGTGCAGCCTGCAATGACATCCCCGGCGCTGCGGACGCCTGCCGCTCCCCACGCCTCCGCGACCGTCGATATCGCCGGATCGGGACTTGCCGAACTGACCTGCGCCTGGCTGCTGCTCGCCCGTGGCCACCGGGTCCGTCTCCGGTCGCCCGGGCCGGCGGCAGGCCCCCGTCCGCTGCTGCTGGGCGGACCCACGATGGACCTGCTGCGCTCCCTGTGGGGCGGCGAGCTGCCGACGCACTGCCATCAGCTCACACACCGCCAGGTGTACTGGGGGCCCGACGCCGACGCGACCGGCCGGCGCATGCCCCAGCCGGCCACCGTCGTGGACGGCGCCCGCCTCGCCGAACACCTGCTCGGCCGCCTCGCCGCCCGGCACCCGGACGTCCTCTCCGAGACGCCCGGCCCACCGCGGTGGACCGTCACGGCCGCCGGTTCGTCCGGTCACTGGACGGCCGGGCGGCGCCACCTCCTGGCCGGGGAGGCCCCGCTGGCGCCAGGTACGGACGAGAGCACCGCCCGGCTCGTCTGCACCGAACGCGCGTGGCTGCACCTCACCCCACTGGGCGACGGGCGCGCCCTGCTCCAAGCCATGGTCCCCGGTCCGGCCACCCGGCCGACGGAGCTGCTGGAGTCGCTGCTCGCGGGCTCGGCTCTGGCCCCCGCTCTGCGGCACGCCCCCCGGACCGCCGTAGCCCTGCCCGCCGCCCCGCGCCTGCACCGCACCCCGGCGGTGCCCGGCCGGATCCTGGTGGGCGCCGGCGCGATCCGCTACGACCCGCTCAGCGGCACCGGATCGGCCCAGGCCCTGCGTACCGCCATCCTTGCCGCGGCCTCCCTCCACGCCATGGTCACCGGGGCGCCGCAGGGACCCCTGTGCACCCACTACACATCGCGCCTGCGCAGGGCCTTCCGCGCCCACCTCGCCACCTGTGCCCGGCTCTATCCGCAGGCGTTCGCCTCTCCTTCGTGGCAGCACGAGATCGACGCCGGCCGGCGGCAGGCTCGCCTGCTCCGGGGTGATGGGGATCCTGCGGACTGAGGATCCTCGCGCGCGCATCCTTCTGATCTGCCGCGCCGTGGCATCCGCGGCCCGTGCTCAGAGCGCCGCGGCGACCTCGTAGCCGGCCTCGACGATGGCGGCGCGGATCAGACGGTCGTCGAGCGGGGCGCCGCTCACCGTGACGGCCTGCGCGTCGAGGTCGACGACGACGCCGCTCACCCCGGGCACCTGATTGACCTGCTCGGTGATGTGGCCGGCACAGTGGCCGCAGGTCATGCCGGTCACGCGGTAGCGCTGCTCATCCATGGCGTTCTCTCCTCGACAGTGGCGTACAGGGTGGAGGCCGCGGGCGGCTCCCGCCCGGTGAGCGCGGGGACCGTCTGCCTCTCCCACGTAGTCGTACGGAGGGGCCTTCTGGTTTCCGCGACTTGGGGGCGGCCGGCGGCAGCGGAAGCACAGGCCCGCCCCGCTGTGCTCCCGCGGGGGTTCACCAGGGTGCTTGCGCCCGCCACCGAACGGGCATTCCCTTCACGTCCGGTGGCGGGAGGCCGTTCCGCAGACGGACGTGAAAGGAAAGGGCGCACGTGATGACCGATATCAATTCCCTGGCACCAATAGCGACGTTCTGCGGCAAGTGCGACTGCGGCTGCCCCCAGCTGTTCGTCGACGAGTCCGCGCCCGTCGAAAGGCGGGTCGTCATCACCGACGACTTCGGACAGCGCGTGGAGATGAGCGCCGACCAGTTCGGCTCCCTCATCGAGGACGCGAAGGCGGGCAAACTCGACGCCGTCGCGGTCGCCTGAGGCGACGGGGCCGCCCCCGGCCCGGCGGCGTTCAGCTGCCGGGCCGGACCACGACCGCGATCGTCTCGACCGGTCCGCTGTGGCGGAAGTGCAGGACGAAGGGAATCATCTGCCCCGCCCGCCAGCGTTCCTTCACCCTCACCATCACGTCCACCTCGAAGGGGGACATGCTGACGGTGCCCCCGGCCGGGATGGCGAGGGGACCGGTCATGCTCATGGAATCGGCCCCCGTGCCCGTGCTCCGGTGCCGACTCAGCATGGTCTGCTCCACGGCCGGGGAGGTGACGGCTACCAGCTGGTCGTCCGCGCCGCCCAGGTTCGAGATCCGGAAGAACGCCGCAGTGTTCTCCTTGTCGGCGTACGGGAGGAAGACGCGGCCGCCGTCGACCGCGACGCGGGGTGGGGTGCCGGCAGCTCCGGAGCCGGCCCAGGCCGTCAGCCCGCACAGGCCGACCAGGCACGCGATCACAGGAACGGCCGCGGCCAGGTACGCCTCACGCAGACGCCGCTGCGTCGGCCGCCGGCCCTCCACCACTTCCCGTCGAGCGGAATCGGTCATCGTTCACTTCCTCCCCGGGCGCGGCGGGCCCGTGCACCGGCGGTCCGGCCCGCGGGGTCCCAGCCGCGAAGGCGCAGGCTGTTCCCCACGACCAGGAGCGAGCTGGCCGACATGGCCGCCGCGGCGACCATCGGGTTGAGCAGCCCGACGGCTGCCAGCGGGACGGTGACGAGGTTGTAGCCGAACGCCCAGACCAGATTGACCCGGATGGTCGCGAGGGTGCGCCGGGCCAGGCGGACCGCGTCCGCGACCGCCTCCACGTCACCGCGCACGAGGGTCACGTCGGCCGCCCCGATGGCGACGTCCGTACCGCTGCCCATGGCGATCCCGAGATCCGCGGCGGCCAGCGCGACGGCGTCGTTGACACCGTCGCCGACGACGGCGACCCGTCGGCCCTCGTCCCTCAACCGCCTTACGAGCGCGGCCTTGTCCTCCGGGGTGCAGCGGACATGGAGACGGGTGATCCCGAGCGCGGAGGCGACGGCCTCGGCGGGGGCCTCGCGGTCGCCGGTGGCCAGGACCGGCTCCACCCCCAGCCGCCGAAGGCGGTCGACGGCCCGGTAACTGCCCGGACGCACGACGTCCCCGAGGCCGACCAGCGCTTGGCCGGCGCCGTCGACCCTTACCAGGACGGGGGTCAGCGCGGCGGCCTCGGCGGCGGCCAGTGCCTTCGCCAGCGCCTCGGGGAGGTCGGCGCCCGGCGCGCACACCTCGACCACCCGGCCGTCGACCACACCGCTGACACCCGCCCCGGGGGTGGCCCGGAAATCCGTCACCGGCGGCAGAGTCCCACCGGGCAGGTTCCGCCGCGCGTACGCGGCCAGCGCGATTCCGAGAGGATGCTCGGAGCCCTGCTCCACCGATCCGGCCAGCCTCAGGACGGTTTCCCGGCCCAGGCCTTCGGGGAGCGGCGTGAGCTGGGCGACGGTCATGTGCCCGGTCGTGAGGGTGCCGGTCTTGTCCAGTACGACCGTGTCGACGTGCCGCAGAGCCTCCAGGGCCCGCGGTCCCCCGACCAGGATGCCCAGTTGGGCGCCGCGGCCGGTCGCGGCCAGCAGTGCGGTGGGAGTCGCGAGGCCGAGAGCGCAGGGGCAGGCGACGACGAGGACGGCCACGGCCGCGGTCACCGCGGGCTGCGGATCCGCACCGGCGCCGAGCCAGAAGCCGAGCACGGTGACCGCCAACGACAGGACGACGGGGACGAAGACGCCCGCCACGCGATCGGCCAGACGCTGCGCCGCCGCCTTGCCTGCCTGGGCATCGGTGACCATGCGGGTGATGCGGGCGAGCCGGGTGTCCGCGCCGACCGCGGTGGCCCGTACGACGAGCAGCCCGCCCACGTTCACCGCCGCGCCGATCACGGTCCGGTCCGGCCCGACCTCGACGGGATCGCTCTCGCCGGTCAGCAGGGACAGGTCCAAGGCGGAGTTCCCGGACACCACGACGCCGTCCGTGGCGATGCGCTCCCCGGGCCGGACGACGAATTCCTGCCCGACGGTGAGCTGTTCGACCGGGATCCGCCGATCCTCGCCGTTCTCGCGGACGGTCACGTCCTTGACCGCCAGCGCGGAAAGCGATCGCAACGCCGCGCCCGTACCGCGCCGTGCCCGCGCTTCCAGGAACCGGCCGGTCAGGACGAACAGCGGTACGCCGACCGCCGCTTCCAGATAGACGTGGGCGACCTCGCCTCCGGCGGAGGGGAGGAGGGTGAAGGGCATCCGCATACCCGGCTGCCCCGCGCCGCCGAGGAACAACGCGTACAGGGACCAGAGGAACGAGGCGACGACACCGAGCGAGACCAGCGTGTCCATGGTGGCCGCCGAGTGCCGCAGGCCCCGCAGCGCGCGGACATGGAAGGGCCAGGCGCTCCAGACGGCCACGGGTGCGGCGAGCGCGAGGCACAGCCACTGCCAATTGCGGAACTGCAGAGCCGGGACCATCGACAGGACCATGACCGGCACACAGAGCAGCGCCGTGATCAGCAGCCGCTCGCGCTCGATGCGGTCCTCCTCCTTCCTCTTCTCCGGTACCGGATCCGCCGACCCGTTCTCCGCCTGTCCCCGGGGCTCGGGAGGCGCGTGGACCTCAGCTGTGTACCCCGCACGCTCGACCTCCGCCACCAGCTCGTCCGCCGTGGTGCCGGGCGGATGGATCACCCGCGCCCGGCCGGTGGCCAAGTTGACCGTGGCGCTGACCCCGTCGATCTTTCCGAGCCGCTTCTCCACGCGGTTGACGCAGGCCGCACAGGTCATGCCGCCGACGGTGAGGTCCGTGGTGGAGGCGGTCGCCAGCTCCGGGGTCATCGCGCACCGTCCGTCCGAGTGCCACCCGCGCCGCTGTGACCGTGCGGCCCGGGGCTGCCGCTGTCGGGGGTGGCGCCGGTCCCGCTGGAGCGCATACCCGGTGCGACCGGACCGGCCGAGGCACCGATCACGTACGACAGGCAGAACATCAGCCCCAGCAGGACCAGGAACCCCGCGAGCGCCGGCGGCGGCACCCACCGCCGCAGCGAGAGGTCCGTGCCGCCGGGGGACTGCTGTGGTTGCGTCATTGCCACTCCAGTGACGGGCGCGGTCCGGCGCCCTTCGCTCGTCAGGTGCTGCGGTACGCAGACCGCTGCCGAGGGGGCATCCCGCGGTGCGCTGATGCCGTCCCCACGAGTAGTCGGGGCGAGGCGTCGATGAGTTCCCGCCGGTCCGGGTACCTTGTTGCACATTAATTGCAGTAACTGATTATGCGCGAAAGAGGTTGTGGTGGGCTCTCCGGTGGTGCTGGGCATCGAGTCGTCCTGTGACGAGACCGGGGCCGGGATCGTGTCCGGCGGACGGCTGCTCGCGCACGTGGTGGCGTCGAGCATGGACGAGCACGCCCGCTTCGGCGGGGTCGTGCCGGAGATCGCCGCCCGCGCGCACGTACAGGCCTTCAACCCGGTCGTGCGGGAGGCGCTGGACCAGGCGGGGCTGCGGATCAAGGACATCGACGCGGTCGCGGTGACGACCGGGCCGGGCCTGTCGGGTGCGCTGCAGGTGGGGTTGGCCGGGGCGAAGACCCTGGCCTACGCGGCCGGGGTGCCGTTGTACGGGGTGCACCACCTGGCCGGGCACGTCGCCGCCGACACCCTGGAGCACGGGCCGCTCCCGAACCCGTGCATGGTGCTGATCGTCTCGGGCGGGCACACCTCGCTGCTGTTCGTACGGGACCTCGTACGCGATCCGATCCTCCACCTCGGCGACACCGTGGACGACGCGGCGGGGGAGTGCTTCGACAAGGTCGCGCGGGTCTTCGGCCTGCCCTATCCCGGTGGGCCGGCCATCGACCGGGCGGCGCGCGGTGGCAACGGCTGCGCGGTGGCGCTCCCGCGGCCCTTGACCCGGCCGGGCGACGCCCCGTACGCCTTCTCCTTCTCCGGGCTGAAGACCGCGGCCGCGCGCTGGGCCGAGCAGCACCGCATACGAGGCGAGGGGATCCCCCTCGCCGATGGCGCCGCCTCGCTCCAGGAGGCCGTCGCCGACGTGTTGACCCGCAAGGCGCTGGCCGCCTGCCGGGAGTACGAGGTGCGCACGCTCGTCGTGGTGGGCGGGGTCGCCGCCAACTCGCGGGTGCGGGCGCTGGCCGAGGAGCGGTGCGCGGCCGCCGGCGTCGAGCTGCGGGTACCGCCGCTGACGCTGTGCACCGACAACGGGGCGATGATCGCCGCCGTCGGCGACCTGCTGGTCCGGGCGGGCTCGGCTCCCGCACGGCTCGACATGTCGATCGACCCGTCCGCGCCGCTGGAGTACGCGGCCCTGCACCCCGCCGCCGCGCTGCCGTGAGATCGGCCCAGGTGAGCTGGATCTCGGTGTCTGCGTGCTCGATCAGCAGCCAGTACCACTCCGGGCGCCCCGCGCCCCGCGCGCCGTTCGCCGCTCGTGGAAGCCTCACGAAGGGCACGCCGCACGTTGTCTGATTAGCGCCGTACCTTTCTTACGGGTCGGGAGAATCTCGGATTGCAACAGGCGGTGATCGAACGTGCTGCCGTTGGGCGCCTCAATGTGCCCCCGCCGTACGTCGGTCACCGATCCCCCCAGCACCGTGAGAGGTACCACGATGACAACAAACCGCGTCAAGCGCTTCGCGGCCCGCGCGCTGACAATGACGGCGGCGGCCTGCGCAGTCGCGGCGGCAAGCACCCTTCCGGCGTCCGCTGCCGACCAGCCGACCCGGCCGCTGCTCATGGCGGACTGCGCCTCGGGCGAAGGTAAGTGCACGTTCAACTCGCCCCAGCTCGGCGAGGCGTACCTGGGTGACTTCCGTCAGGTGTCGAACTCGGTGTTCAACTGCAGCACGTCCGACGCCACTCAGGCGATGACGTGGGACGACACGGTGGGATCCACCGACTCGTTGGGCGTCTCCGTCACCGCCGGAGGCAAGATCGCGGGCATCGTGGACCTCAGCATAACGGCGAGTTACAGCCACAGTTGGTCGAGCACTCACTCGGAGAGCAGCTCGCTCAACATGACGGTGAAGCCCGGCGAGGTGGGCTGGATCTCACGCGCCCAGGTGATGCAGAAGGTCTCCGGCACCTGGCAGACCCACTACGACAGCCCCAAGTGGGGCCACTACTACTGGTTCTTCCAGGACACCATCACCAGCCCGGCCAAGAACGGCACTGACGGCAAGAGCAATGCGGTGGTGGTGAAGAGCCGGAAGATGACCGATGCGGAGAAGCGTTCCTGCTCCGACGAGTCCCGCACGGGCCGTGCCTTCGTCCAGGAACGCTGAGTAGCGACTCGCCTGTGACCCCGGCCCCCTGACCCCGCCCGTGCGGGGGCAGGGGGCCGGGGCAGCACGCGGCCGCCGGGCTGTGCCCGGCGGCCGGAAAACCGTGGGCCGCCGCGGGGCACTGCCCACTACGATCGGGTCCTCACCTGATCATGGCGGTACGACGGAGGCAGCGATGACACAGGCCCCTTCGCGGATACCCGCCCACCCCGAACGGCTTGAGCAGGGACACCCGTTCCGACAATGGAAGACGTGCCGCATACCCGGCACCGAGCTCACCCTCACCGGGTACTCGCGCGCCAACGACAAGACGTTCTTCCACATACCGGAACTGCGCTGCGCGCTCGACGCCGGACTGGCGGAAGGCCGTCAGACGGACACCGTCTTCCTCACCCACACCCACCACGACCATTCCAAGGACCTCGACTACCTCGCCGCCAGGCCCGCCGGTGTCGACATCCACCTGCCCGCCGCGGCGGTGCCGTACGTGGAGACCTTTCTGCGGGCCTCCGCCGAACTGAACCACGGCGCCGCCTACGATCCGGCCCTCGCCGCGAAATGCCGGCTGCACGGGGTGCGCGGCGGCGACGAGTTCACTTTCGGACGCCGTGGGCACCACGTGCGGGTAGTGGAGTGCGCGCACAAGGTGCCGTGCGTGGGATACGCGTTCTCCGAACGCCGCAAGGCACTGCTGCCCGAGTACGAGGAATTGCGGCAGTCCCTCGCCGAACAGGGCCGGGGCGCGGAGTTCGGCCGCATCCTGGCGCAGCGCCGCCAGGACGGCATCGAGGTCGAACGCGAGGTGCTGGGGCCGCTGTTCGCCTTCCTCGGCGACACCCATGTCAGCGTGTTCGCGGACAATCCGTGGCTCTTCGACTACCCGGTGCTCATCACCGAGTGCACCTATCTCGACGACGCCGAACTCGAGCGGGCCGACCGGGTCGGACACACCGTCTGGAGTCGGCTGAAGCCCGTCGTCGAGGCCCACCCGCACACCCTCTTCGTCCTCACCCACTTCAGCCTGCGCCACTCGGACCAGGACGTCCTCGCCTTCTTCGGCGACGAGCGGCCCGGCAACGTGCTGCTGTGGGTGCACCCGGACAGCCGGCTGCCCGAACAGCACCAGCAGCCGGGTCGGTGACCGGGCGCTGCGTCCGCGTCGACGGGGGTAGCGGTGTCGCGCGGGCGGGTCTCGGGCTGCTTCGGCTTCTCGCCCACGCCGCCCCCGGGAACGCGTGCGATCGAGTGTTCAGCGTTCGAGTGGGGCCCGGAGCGCCTCGGCGATCTCGGCGGGAGCCTCCTCGGCCATGAAGTGGCCGCACGTGACGGTCCTGTGCTGCAGGTCGGCGGCCCAGGTGTGCCACAGGGCGGCCGCGTCGAAGCCGAGGGCGGCGCCCCAGTCCTGCTGGAGCACGGTGACGGGCATCTTCAGCTGATGGCCGGCCGCCCGGTCCACCCGGTCGTGCTCCATCAGGTGCCGGTCTGCTCGTACGCGTGTCCCGCGCGCAGCACGGCCGGGGCCGGGACGGACGCCGGGTCGCGCGGGTCGTGGCCGACCAGGGAGGCCAGGACCCGCGCGGCGTCCTCCACCGTGCGGGTGATGGGGCCGACGTGGTCGAGCGACCAGGACAGGGACGTCACGCCGTACCGGGGGACCAGTCCGTACGTCGGCTTCAGGCCGACGACCCCGTTCAGTGCGGCGGGTACCCGGATCGACCCCCCGGTGTCGGTCCCCAGCGCGAACGTGGCGGCTCCGGCGGCCACGGCGACCGCCGATGGAGCCACCGGCGACCCGCCCCCGGTCCCAGGCGTTGCCGGTCTGAGGTGTGGTCAGGCCGTAGGCGAATTCGTGCGTGTGGGTCTTGCCGACGAAAGCCGTGCCGGCCGCGGAGAGTTGCGCTGCGACCGTGGCGTCGGCCACCGCCCGGTGGCCGTCACGTACCCGGGAGCTCGCGGACGTGGCCATCCCGGCCACATCGATCAGGTCCTTCAACCCGGCGGGAATGCCGTGCAGAGGTCCTCTGATCCGGTCGGTGGCGGCCTCGTCCGCCGCACGTCGCGCTGCCTGCCGTGCGTGATCCGCCGTTACCGCGGCGTAGGCCCGCAGGCGCGGTTGGACCTGCTCGATGCGCTCCAGTACCGAGTCCACCAGCTCGACCGGAGACAGCCGCCGGGTCCGTATGGCCTCGGCGGCGTCGGCCACGGTCAGTTCAAACGGCTGCATCGTGCTGCTCCCCTCCCGCGCGGTACGCGGCGGCCGGCGGTGTGTCCCCGAAGTCCAGTTCCCGCAGGACGGAGACGACGGAATGGATGTGGTCGGCGGTGGCCGCCACTCCCGCGTGGCGCTCGTTCGCCAGCGGGAGTCCGGATCGCGCGGCCCAGCGAGCCGCCTCCGGCGGCGTGAGATCAGCGGCGGACATGTGTGGCCTTCCTGATCGGGCTGAGGGGCGGCGAGTGATCACCGCCACGCTAAAGCTAACAGGTTGCGTTAGCTGACGGCAGAGCCTACGTTACTTAAAGCGAACCAATCGCTTTTGAGTGTGGATCCGCCCTCCGTAGACGAAGGAAGACATCTCTCGTGCGCACAGCTCCGCCCGCCGAAACCGCCCCGCCCGCCGCCGCTCCGTCCTGGGCGATCGGTGACGTCACCGTCCACCGCATCGACGAGATCCCGCTGCCGCCGGAGACCGGCCCCTGGCTCCTGCCGGCCGCCACCGCCGACGTCGTCGCCGAACAGGGCTGGCTCCGGCCCGACTTCGCGGATCGCGACGGGATCCTGCGCATCGACAGCCACAGCTTCGCCCTGGTCGTGGACGGACTGCGCGTACTCGTCGACACCGGAGTCGGCAACGGGAAGACGCGCGCGAACCCGGCATGGCACGACCTCCGCACCGACTACCTCGCACGCCTCGCGGCGGCGGGGTTCGCTCCGGAGGCCGTCGACCTGGTGGTGCTGACCCATCTGCACACCGATCACGTCGGCTGGAACACGCGGGAAGCCGAAGGCGCTTGGGTGCCGACGTTCCCCAACGCCCGCTACCTCACGGCGAAGGCGGAGTACGACTTCTGGGCCGCGTACGACATGGAGGAGGCGCGGCGCGCCATGTTCCGCGACTCCGTGCATCCGGTCGAGGAGGCGGGTCTGCTCGACCTGGTCGACGTGCCGTCCGAGGGCATCGACATCGCCGCCGGTCTGCGCCTGGTGCCGGCCCCGGGGCACACTCCTGGCCACGTCGCCGTCCAGGTGAGCAGTGCCGGTGCCACGGCGGTGATCACCGGGGACTGCATCCATCACCCCGTACAGCTGGCGCATCCGGGAATCGGCAGCTGTGTCGACATCGACCCCGAGCAGGCCGAGGCGACCCGCCGTTCGCTGCTCGCCTCGCTCGCCGACACCGACGGCCTGCTCCTCGGCACTCACTTCCCTCCGCCGACCGCCGGCCGTGTCGTCACCATGGGCGACGCCTACCGGCTCGAGCCCGTGCCCGGCCGGGGCGCGGTGGCCGGAGCCTGACCGCCGGCGCATCGGGCCGCGGCGGCCGACGCGGGACCGCGGGGTGGAGTCGACCGCCTCGGTGGCATCCTGCGGCGGAGCGAACCGGCTGGAGGCGGCCTCTCGTGAACCCGCCGCGCCCGGTCAGCGGGACGTGTCGCCGCCGTTCAGGACGTCCTGCACGAGCCGGCGCGCGTAGGCGGCGGTGAGGTCGCCGGGACGGAAGAGGATGTGGTACATCATGGGCGCCACGACCCGGTCGAGGACCGACTCGACGTCGGGGGCGTCCTCGCCGCGCTCCGCGGCCCGGGCGAGCATGATGTCGATCTGCTCGGCCGCGTACGCGGAGCACCGCGCCGCGTTGTCACCGCCGGGGTCCCCGAGCAGGGCGTCGCGAATGTAGGCCCGGCCGATGGGAGAGGCCATCTCCTCGATGAACTGCTCGGCCCAGTTCCGCAGGTCGGTCGGCAGGTCTCCGTGGTCCCGCGGCGGAGCGTCCGGCCGCAGGTGCTCCACGGCGACGTCCGACAGCAGCTCCTGCAGGTCGCCCCAGCGCCGGTAGATCGTCGACGGCGTGACGCCCGCGCGGGCCGCGACGAGCGGAACGGTCAGCTCGGGGCGGCCCACTTCCTCCTGGAGTTCGCGCACGGCGGTATGGACCGCTTCCTGGACACGGGCGCTGCGGCCGCCCGGGCGAACCATGGGTTTGCGACTCATGTGAGCAGCTTAAAGCAAAGTTCTTGCTTCATGGGGGCAACTTAAAGCGAACCGATTGCTTTAGCCCCGAAGGGTGAAGTAGCGTGCTTAAAGCAAACCATCCGCTTTAAGTCGGGAGTTGTTGATGGTGAAGCGCCTGCCCTTCGTGCTGGACGCATCCATCCTGATCACCCTGCTGGCCGCCTCCAGCGCGCCCACTCCCCTCTACCCCGTGTATCAGGACCGGTGGGAGCTGTCCGCGCTGTCCGTGACGGTGGTCTTCAGCGCGTACACCCTCGCCCTGCTGGCGGCCCTGCTCACCACCGGGGCCCTGTCCGACCACGTAGGGCGGCGTCCCGTGCTCATGTGCGCGCTCACGCTGGAAGCGGCCTCGATGGCAGCGTTCGCGAGCGCCGACGGCATGGGAGCCCTCATCGCCGCGCGCGTGCTGCAAGGACTCGCCACCGGCGCGGCCACCAGCGCGGCGGGGGCCGCCCTGGTCGATCTCGACGAGCCGGGGCACCCCGGCCGGTCCGCCCTCACCAACAGCATCGCGCCGGCGGCAGGGATGGCTGTCGGCGTCCTGACATCCACCGTGCTCATCCGCTACGTACCCGGGCCGACCGTGACCGTGTACCTCGCGTTGATGCTCGTATTCCTCGGGCAGGCAGCCGCCGTCTCCCTTTCCCCCGAGACCGCCCGTCCCCACGCCGGGGCGTGGCGCTCCTTGCGTCCGCGCCTCGCCGTCTCCCCGGCCGCCCGCGGGCCCCTTGTGATCAGCGGCGGGGGAGTCATCGCCGTATGGGCGCTCGGAGGCTTCTACTCCTCCCTCGGCCCGGCCTTCGTCCGCCTCGTGGCCCCCGACGCTCCGCAGGCGGCCGGAGGCATGGTCTTCTTCACCCTGAGCCTGTCGGCGGCGCTCACGGTCCGGGCCACCCGCGGCCTACCCCCCGTGACCGCCACGCTCCTGGGCTGCTCGGCGGTTCCCGTTGCCGTGGCCCTGTCCCTGGCCGCCATCCACCTGGTGAGCCTGCCCGCCGTCTTCGCCGCGGCCCTCCTGGCCGGTGTCGCCTTCGGCGCGGTGTCACAGGGCTCGCTGCGCATGGTCCTCGCCCCGGTCCCGCAGCCCGACCGGAGCACGACGCTGGCCGCGTACTACGTGCTCTCCTACGTGGCGATGAGCCTGCCGGCCGTGGCCGCAGGCCTCCTGACGGAGGTGTACGGCCTGCGGACAGCGGCCCATCTGTACGCCGTCCTCGTCGCCCTGCTCGCCACGGCCGCGCTGCTCACCCTCGTTGCCGCCGCGCTCCCTCATCCCGGACCCGGGTTCCCCCGGAGCGTGGTCGCCGCCCCGGAGGTCCCCGCGGGACCACCGGCCGATGTCACGGTCGGACGAGGCCGTGTGGCCTGGGCACGGAGTGACCGCGGTAGTACACGAGGGTGAGAGGCCCGGAGCCACCGGACGAGCGGGTCGTGGGTCGGGGGTCCCCGCCCCGCCCCCCGCTACTCCTCCAGCAGGCCCGGGACCTGCCGCGGCCGTCCGTCGGCGTCGATGGCGACGAAGGTCAGGACGGCGGTGGCGACCTCGGTGGCGGGAGTGGTGGTGATGTTCCAGCGTTCCGCGGTGACCCGGACGGAGACGGTCATGGAGGTCCGGCCAGCTCGTTCGAGCGTGGCGTGGACGGTCAGCAGGTCCCCGGCACGGGCTGGGGAGTGGAAGGTCATGCGGTCCACGGAGACCGTGACGGCGGGGCCGTCGGCATGGCGGCCCGCCGACGCCGCGGCCGCGTCGTCGATGAGCTTCATGACGACGCCGCCATGAATGGTCCCGTAGAGGTTGGTGTCGTGCTCGCTCATGATGTGGGCGAGGGTCACACGGGAGTCGGCCGGCGCCTTGTGGGCCCTGGCGCCTGCGGTGATGTCCGCGGTCACGGAGCTCTCCTTCGCGAGTCGTGCGGGGGCGGTCCCGGTGGACCGGCCGCAGGCGCGAAGGAGCGGCGGGCACGCATGCGCCCGCTGCCGCCGGCCCGCCCTCGAGGCCACCGAGATCTCCGTACGCGTCTTTCGCGCACGGGCAGCGGCAGGTCTTCGGACTCGCGGGCGGGCCGGCGTACGCATGGCGCGTACGGAGGCACCTACTGGCCGTTGCTTCCCAGGTCCGTCCCGGACCCAGTGCGTATGACGGCGGTCGTTCCCGCTCACCGCTGCGGGGCAGTCCCGGATTCCCACCGGGTTCCCTCTTGCGACGCATCCCGCCTGGCTGACGGGGCGAACCAGCTGCCGGGCCAGCCTAAGGGCTGTCCCGCGGGCGCGGGTGCCGCTCGTGCGTGACCCCCGCCTCACCCGGCCGGCTCCGGCTGCTCGGCGGCCGACCGTTGCCGCGGTACGGATTCGGCCTGCCGTAGGACCGTAGGACGGCCCGGCCGACCGCCAGGGCCGGGACCAGGACCAGGGGTGATGGAAAGTCACTGGCTTCCCGTGCCCTCCAGCGGCGAGACTTCCGGCGTGACGCTTCACGAGAATGAGATCCCCGTCGACGAAACGCTGGTCCGGTCACTGCTGAAGGCGCAGCGCCCGGAGTGGGCCGCCCTGCCGTTGTCGCCCGCAGGCGCAGGCACGGACAACACCATGTACCGGCTGGGCGATGACCTGCTCGTGCGACTTCCGCGAACCGCCGACAACGGACAGTCCGTGCGGAAGGAGCAGGAATGGCTGCCCCGCCTGGCGCCCCTCCTCCCGTGTCCGGTTCCCGAGCCCGTCCACGCCGGGACACCCACCGACGCCTTCCCGGTCGTCTGGTCGGTCTATCGCTGGATCGACGGTGACGAAGCCGGCCCGGACACCGTCCGGGACTGGGCCGCCTTCGGAGCCGACCTGGCGGCGGTCGTGAGGGAGCTCCACGGCATCGACCTCATGGGAGCGACCCGCGCAGATGGCCTCAGCTGGTACCGCGGAGGCAGCCTGGGGCCGTGCGACCAGTGGATCAGTGGATGTCTCGACGATTGCCGGACCACCGTGGGTTCTGAGCTCGACGTCGACACTCTGGAACAGCTGTGGCGAGCCGCGCTCGCACTGCCCGAGCCCTCCGGACCTCACGTGTGGCTCCACGGAGACCTCAAGCCGACCAACCTCCTGGTCCGGGACGGCAAGCTCCACTCGGTCATCGACTTCGGAGGACTCTCGGTCGGATTTCCCGACGCTGAGCACTCCACGGTCTGGGACCTGCCGTCACAAGCCCGACAGGCCTACTGGGACACCTTGAACCTCGACGATTCGACCTGGACCCGCGCCCGCGCCTGGGCGGTCGCGGTGGGCGTCAGCGGGATCTCCTACTACTGGGACACCTTCCCCGCCTTCGTCGCCGAATGCCGAGCACGCCTCCAGGCGATCCTCGCCGACGCCGCCACGCGTTGAGCGGCCTCCCCGACCCAGGAGGAAGCGCCGTACGGCGCAGGTTCAGTGACAGTGGGTGGGACGTTCAGAGCCCGTGCTGGTCGAGAACGGCCATCAGCTTCCGCTTGGTGTCGTTTCCCTCGACGGTGGCGGTGATCGCTTCGTCCCCGATCTCCAGCCGGGAGACGGCGGAGAGATAGCCGCGCCCCCGCTCGAAGGAACGCGCCCCGCCAGTCGGCGCAGGTCCTTCTCGGTGAAACGCAAGGCATGTGTCACGGCATCCATTCAATCGAAGGGGAGGCCACCGGCACCACGTTTCGGTTCCCACGCCTTGGGCGGTCCGGGCCACGGCGGGGGCAGCCCTGCGGTTCAGCTCCGCAGGCACCACTCGACGAACCCCGCGACGCTTCCGTCCACCCCGGCCTCCTCGTTCGCCACCGCGGCCGTGCGGAAGAAGTGGACCTCCCGGAAGTTGAGTTCCATGGCCTGCACGAGGCTGTGCAGGCCGAGCGCCTCACGGAGCCAGGTCCGGGCGCCGGTACTGTCTTCGAGGCCGGCCGGTACCAGGCCGTGCTCGGCGAGCAGGTCCGTCTTGCTGATGGCGACCGCGAGGCGCGAGCGCTGCAGTGGGGCGCCCATCGCGGCCACGGCCTGGACCGAGCGGGCGAAGACCTCCTCCGGATCGACCGTGGAGCCGAGGGTGCGGTCCAGCAGCGGGCCGGGCGGCGGCTCCATGGTGGTCCAGAACGCCTTCACCGCCATCGGGTCCAGCACGAAGACGAAGGTGCGCGCGGCCCGTGCGTAGCGCAGCGCGTCGGTGTCCTCGCGGTCGACGAACCGCTCGCCGGCCGTGTCGAAGAGGTGGATCAGCCGCTGGGACCGGCCGCCGCCGAGGACGAAGGAGTGTGCGCGGGGCAGGGTCTTCTGGGTGGCGCGGGTGTGCCCCCGCATCCGCAGTACTTCGCGCAGCACCTGGTAGTTGGTGTCCGACTCCTCGTCGGCGAGGGTGATCGCCGGACCGCCGTTCGCCGCGGCGTGCTCCAGGGACAGCAGCATGGCCGCCATCAGCTGGGTCTTGCCCGCCGCCTGTCCGCCGATCAGCGGTATCACCACCTCGGGCATGTGGCCGGCGTCCGTGTTCATCGGCTTCCCGCAGTGCGGGTGGACGCAGTACGCCTGGAGCCGCGAGTTCCGGCCCATCAGCATCAGCAGCGTCGGCATGCGCTGTCCGCACTCGCAGCGGCGCCGGAAGATCCCGTACGTCCCCGGGCGGATGTCGGCGTGCCGACGCCGGCAGGTGGGGCTGGGGCAGTCGTACGACGGGTAGGGCACTCGCTCGAAGCAGTGCGGGCAGAGCATTCCGGTGCGCAGCCGCTTCATCCACAGCACTGCCCGGTCGACGGCCCTCAGGGTGCCGGCGAGGAGCCGGGCACCGCCCGTCAGCAGCGCCAGGACGAGCGCGTGCAGGGCGAACAGCAGGCCGAGCAGCGGAACGGCCAAGGCCGCGCCCGCGCAGAGTCCCAGGTACAGAGTCAGGCCGTACGGGATCGTGAAGGCCCGGTGCCTTGTCGGGGCGACGAACTGCCGTGAGGTCACGGCGCGGAAGGAATCGCCGACCGTGGTGGTGTACGAGCGCCCCTCCAGCGTGAGCAGTTGGCGCAGGTCGCGTGAGGCCGGACCGAAGAAGTAGTTGCGGTACGCCTTCACCTCCTCGTCCTGGGGGCGGTAGGGAGGCAGCGTCCGGAACTCGGGGGTGCGCCGGTACACGACGCCGACCAGCGTGCGTCCGTACCCGGCGAGCACCTGCATGACCAGCGCGAGACCCCGCAGGGTGGCGATGAAGGGGACGAAGGCCAGGTACCAGGAGAGCCCGAAGAGGAAGAGGACGGGGAGCAGGACGAACCTGACGATTTCAGCCACGGAGTGTCACCGTCCCTTCTTCTTCCGGGAGCTGTCGGATGCCGAGGTGCCGGACGCCGCGGTGTCCGGCGGGTCGGCGGCGGCGGGCGCGGTGCGCCGGCCGCGGAACCAGAGCTTGCGGGGCGGGCCGGGCCGCCGGGCCTCGGCCCCGTCGGCGTAGTGGTCGGCGAGTGCGGCCTCGTGGGGCCGCACCGCCTGCTCCAGCCGTTTCAGGTCCGCCACGTGCCAGTGCCCTTCGGGATGGGCCCGGATGGCCTCGACGATCTCCTCCTGGGCCTGGGAGAGCCGGGCCCCCGCGGGCAGGGTGGCGACGGTGGCGACATGACTGAGCAGGATGTCGTCGATCCGTTCGCCTCCCGTCACCCCCTGGCGCACGAGCGACAGGTACCGGTCCAGGTCGCGGTTGTTCAGCTCCGCGAGGCGGCCACGGAACCGGCTGACATCGGCGGGCAGGCGCAGCAGGGCCGGCACCAGGTAGAGACGCTTCAACGCCCGCGGCGCCGCCCACGGGCCGGTCTGCTGGATCTCGAACGCGGCGAAGAGTTCCGTGGCCTCGCGGGCGTCACGGAGAGCGTCCTCCAGGTCGAGGGTGATCCGTACGCGCTCCGCGGCGTCTGCCGGCAGCCAGGCGAAGCGGCGCGGATGGGAGAGCAGGCGGCACAGGTCGAGACAGTCCGTGAGCGCGTCCTCGTCCTCGATCCCCTGGCTCAGGGCGCGGTCGAACCACTCGCCGACCACCGTGTCCACCGGCTCCGAGACGGGCAGCCCCGCCGCGATACGGGCCGCCTCCTGGTGCGTCCAGGTGCGCGAGGGCTGCCGCCACAGGCCGCGCAGCAACTCCTCGTCGGGCGACGTGCGTCCGCGGATCGTCAGGATCTTGAACATGAGCGGGACCGTGTTCCAGGGATCGCGCTCGGCCCTCGCCCGCAGGTGGTGCTCCAGGAGCAGGGGCCGGCCCACCAGGTCGCCTTCGCGCAGGAGCTCGGCGGGGAACTGCGCGAAGAGCTGTTCCTGCCCCGCGCGGCGTTCCAGCGCCTCCTCCACCGCCGTGGCCAGCGAGGTCCTCATCACGGGCAGGACGTGGACGAGTTCGGCCACCTCGTGGCGGAACCCCGGCGCGGGTGCCGTGGTCCCCAGCAACGCGTGGGACAGGGTGAGCGTCTCGCCCGCCATGACCTCCGGCGGCACCGGGAGGCGGGTGCCGACGGCCCAGAGCAGCAGGCGCGTGCGCTCGCGCGCGGTCCGTACCTCCGTCTCCAGCAGCCGTTCCCACAGGGCGGCGGCCCGCTCGCGTGCCGCCGGATCGGTGATCGGTACGGGCTCGACGGCGTCCTCGGCGGCGGTCGTGTAGGCCCGCATACGCAGCCCGTACAGCTTTCCCTCGATCTCCCGGTGGACCGCCGGGTCACCGCCGGCCTTCGCGGCCACGCTCAGCGCGGTCAGCCGGGCGTCGTCCAGGCCCCGGTGCTCACGGTGGATGTCCGCGGCCACGGCCGCCCGGCGCGCCCCCAGATGGTCTGCCCCGGCCAGCCAGTCGATCACCGCGTGGACGTCGGGCGCGGCGAGCGCGATGCCGCCGGAGGCCGCCGCCGCGGCGACGGGGGCGTGCCAGTCGTCCGCAGTCTCCTCCCCGCCCTCGGCGTAATCCGCCGTCCAGGACCAGACGGGCCGGACGGAGCCGACACCGATCCTGGTGAGGAGCCGGACCAGTGCGGGGACGGGCACCTCGGGGAACACGCCCCGGGCGAAGTCGAACACGGTGTAGGCCGCTTCGTCGTCCGGCGCGAAGGTGAGCGGCGGCTCGGGCACGGTGCCGATCAGGTGCAGCCGGCTGCGGGCCGGACGCAGGACGTAGGTGGCGAAGGACAGGCCGCGGGAGAGCGAGGGCGGCAGCAGGTAGGAGACCGCGGCGAACCAGTGCGCGATCTGCTCGGTCGAATGGTCTACCACCACCACCGAGCCGTGCTCGGTGAGCGCGGCGAACACGGCGGCCAGCAGCTCCGGCAGCCGGGCCGCGTGGGGATGGCCGCGCAGGAACTCGCCCACGGCGCGGACACCGAGCGGCCCGGGAGCGGGTCCGGCCAGCGTCGGGATCTCCGTGCTCGGGGACACCGTGCGGGTCCACACCGGCGAGTTCCACAACTCGATCGGCAGCATTCCGCCCCCGGCCGCCGGGAAGTCCTCACTGTGCAGGGCGTGGGCGAAGTAGTTGCCGAAACGCCGGGCGGAGTCGCGGCCCACGTACCGCACGCACAGCGCGGTGGCGCTGCGCCCCGCCCGGTCGTAGGGCCGGTAGCAGAGGTTGACCGGGCAGCGCTCCAGCGACTCCGGCGTGTCCGACTCCACCAGCGAACGGGGCGGCTCGTACCCGGCCAGTGCCTCCACGGCCAGCCGGGTCTCTGCCGTGACGCCCGCGCTGACGGCATTGAACTGGAAGCCGGAGAACCCGCTGAGCCCGTGCTCGCAGGAGGTGTAGTAGAGCTGCTGGAATTGCTTCATCCCCGGCCCGCCTTCGGCACCGAACCGAACTCGCTCAGCAGCCACAGCAGAGGGTCGGCCACCCGGTAGGGCTGGATGCCGGTGGGGGCGACCCGGGCGTCGGGGGTGGGGTTGCGGCCCAGGGCGGAGACCCCGAAGTAGCGGTAGCGGGAGTAGTGGTTGTTCAGCAGTTGGTCGATCGGAACCCCGTCCCAGTCCTTGAGGAGCCGGCGCACCTCCTCGTGGACGCTGAGGCTGTCGCCGACGTCGAACCGGCCGCGCGAGGGCGCGTGGTCGCGCAGCGGGCTGCTGGGTTCGAGCAGGTGCCAGAAGGCGTCCATCTTCGAGAAGACCACGGCGACGGGGGTGTCGAGCAACCGGTCGGAGCGGCCGGAACGGGGCGCGAGGAGCAGGCTGGTGACCCGGGAGAGGACGTTGACGGGAGAGTCCAGGCCCTCGGTGCCCGGCAGCGGCGTACCGGGCAGCGCGTTGTCGCGGGCGCCCGGCATCTGCAGCGGATCGAGCAGCAGCACGATGCCGTCGGCGTTGGCCAGGTACCGGGTGTTGAGCTCCACGCTCTCCCGGGAGCTGAAGTCCTCACCGGCGGTGTCGAAGAACGACAGGACGGTGTGCTGCGGGCGTTCGCCGAGCAGGGTGCGCCGGCGCAGGCCGAACCGGAAGACCAGCGGGTCCACCCGGTTGAGGGTGGTGGAGGCGGTCTGGGTGCCGGGGAACATCTGGTTGTCGCGGTAGAGACGGTCCTCGTAGTCGGAGCTGTAGCGCCGCATCGTCGCGTCGTCCGTGCCCATCAGGGCGGCTCCGTACGCCTCGCCCACCCGGTTGCGCACCTCGTGGAGGAGCACGGTCATGTAGACGGTCTTGCCCGACGCCTTCGGGCCGACCATGGCGATCAGACGGTTCTCCACCATGCCGAACTGGACGGGCAGTTCGGAGTGGCAGACCGGGCAGATCCGGTAGGTGCTCTCACCGTCGCAGTCAGGGCAGACGGCCGTGGGCTTGCGGCCGTCCGCGGCGAAGTCCGGGCCGAGGTCGTGGCTGCGGCGCGGTCCCTTGCGCTGGTCGAGCACCTGGTCGCGACGGCGCGCGCACTGCTTTCCGGTCCGGCTCAGGCGGCTGTTGCAGCGGAAACGGATCTCCCGCGGGGTGAAGCCCTCGTAACAGTAGGGGCAGGTGAGACGTTTGGCCATCAGGTGACTCGCAGTCTGTGCAGCGCCGTCGGGCGGATGTCGATACCGGATTCGGCGCCCGCGTCGGCCGGGAAGCAGACCAGCCAGGACGGGCCGCGGGTGGCGGGCAGCGGGAACTCCACGGTCATGGGGGCGCCGGCAGACAGCCGCTGCGCGGGCACCTCGTGCAGGACGGTTCCCTCGGCGGTACTGGTGGGGCGGAAGCGGCCGAGGCTGTGGACGATGCGGACACCGGGCAGGTCGCAGCCCGTCTCCGAGGTGAAGGTGACCGAAGCGACCCGGCCCTTGAGACGCCGGCGCACGACCGGCTCGTACGCGACGACGGTGGGTTCGGCGGGGACGAGCAGTGAGGACGCGCCTTCGCAGCCCCCGTGGAGCTCCGGGACCAGCGCCTCCACGGTGAGGGTGACGGCTCCCCGGCCCACGGCCAGGTCGAACCCGCCGTCGTGCTCGTACACCCGGCGCCGGCACACGACGTCCCCGTCACCGGGGCCCGCAGCGGCGGTGCCCCCTTCCCGGCGCCAGCGGACCCGCGCGCTCAGGGCGCCCTCGGGCCACGCCCAGAGGACGAGGAGGTGGTCCCCGCGCCGGATGAACTGGAGCTGGTCGACCGGCACCGCGAACAGGACGCGCGGCTCGGTCGCAGACCCCGTCGGGGCCCCGGCCGTGGTGTCGTACGGGCTGCCGTGGCCGGGCGGGGCCGCGGCCCCGGGCCCCGGCGACGGTGGCTCCGCCGCCTCCGTGGGGGCCGCGGTGTGCGCGGCCCCGGGCTCCGGCGGACCGGCGTACGAGGGTTCGGCGGGGGGTGGACCGGCGTACGGGGCCTCCGGGCGGGGTGCTTCGGTGTACGGGGGCTCCGCGGGGGGTGCATCGGCGTACCCGGGTTCGGCGTGCGGCGCGTGCGGAGCCCCGGTGTGCGGCGGCTGGGCGTACGGCTGTCCGGCCTCTTCGGGCTCCACTGGTTCGAAGGCGCTCCGGAGTCCGCCCGGCCCGGCCTGCTCGGCCGTCTGCCCGGCGTCCTGGACGGCCGACGCGCCGCCCTGCCGTGACCCGGGCTCGGGGTCCTCCGTCCGGGAGCGCCCGGTGCGGGGCTCCGGGTCCGTCGCGGCGACGGCGGGCTCCGGGTCCGTCAGGCCGGCGGCGTCCCGGCCGAGGTACCCGGCTTCCGCGCGCGGGTGACCGGCGCCCGGTCTCGCGTACCCGGCTTCGGCCCGCACCGACTGCGCGGGGGATCCGCTGACGACGCGCAGAACGCCGAAGTCCCGCAGTGACAACAGCCCCAGCACGACGGCCAGTCCGGGGCGGTCGCAGCGCACCGAAAGGCCCCGCGCGGCCGGGAGGGCCTCGATCCCGGCCTGCAGCTCGGGCGCGGCGCCCATCCCGCCGGCGAGCAGTACGGTGTCCACGGCCGGTTCCGCGGTGGTCAGTTGCTCCGCGACGGCGGCGAGCACGCGCTCCCGCAGGGGCCCCACCGCCCGCTCGAAGGCGGTCCGTTCCAGGGTCAGCGGGTGGTGCTCGCCGACCGCGTCCTCCACGGACCCGGTGGCGACGTCCGAGCCGTCGAGCCCCTGTCGGAGCGTCCGCGCAGCCCCGAGCGGGTCCGCGCCCTCCGGCAGGCCCCCGTTCAGTTCCGCGGCGACCGCCGCGTCCCAGGCGTCGCCGCCGAGCGGCAGGCTGAGGGCGCGGACCACGTGCACGGTGAGGTCGGGGGCGATCGCCAGGACGCTCAGGTCCAGCGTCGTCGCCCCCTGGTCGCAGACGAGGACCGTGTGGTCCACGCCCTCCGCGATCGCCCCGTAGTGCAGCGCCGCGGCCACGGGCTCCGGTACGACGCGCGCGACGTCGAGTCCGGCGCGCTCCACCGCGTACCGCAGCTCGTCCTCGCGCCCGCCCGACACCGGGAGTCCGATGAGGGCCGCGCGGTCCGGCTCCACCGCGAAGGAGTCCTCCGCGGCCCGGGAGGAGCCGAGCAGCAGGGGCAGCGCGCGGACCGGGTCGAGCACCCCGTCCACGCCTGCCAGTTCGGTCGTGGTCACCTCGGGACGGCCGTCGGGGCCGACCCGCGCGACGCGCCCGTACCGGTGTCCGAGGTCGATGGCGATCATGCTCGTCCGCTCCCTTCGTCCGCGAACGACGCCGCGCCGTGGCCGCCCCGCCGCGCGCCGTCGGGGCTGACCTGCGCCGTACCGTCGGCCGCGATGCCGACCCGGATCCGGCTGCCCGGATCCGGTCGGTGCGCCAGCAGGTGGCTGACGACGGCCGAGCGCACCAGCTCCAGCTCGTTGCGGATCTGCCGTCCTCCGTACGCCTGGTGCTCGGGGTCCGACATCCGCTCCGTGATCCACGGGTGCAGGGTGTCCGGGTCGGCGATCAGCTCCACGCGGTGGCGTTCGCGGACCGACTCGGCGAGCTGGCGCAGCAGCCGGTCGGCGATGCTGACGACGTGCTCGTGGCGCAGCATGTCGAAGACGACCACGCCAGGCTTGAGCCGCCCGTAGATCTCGGGCCTGCCGATCTGGCGGAACTTGTCCTCCACCGCCCGGGTGAAGTGCGCTTCCAACTGTCCGTACGAGAGCTCGTCGCGCTCCTCCAACAGGCTCTGGACCTGCTCCGCGCCCGTGTTGGAGGTGAAGATGATCAGACACTGGGAGAAGTGCGCCGTCTGGCCGCGCCCGTCGGTGAGCCGGCCGTCCTCCAGGATCTGCAGGAACTTGTCCAGGACCTTGGGGTGGGCCTTCTCGATCTCGTCGAAGAGCAGCACGCTGAACGGCCGTTCCTGCACCCGACGGGTCAGCTCCCCGCCCTGTTCGTGGCCGATGAAGCCGGGCGGCGCACCGGCCAGCCGCTCGGCGGCGTGCTCCTGCTGGTACTCGCTCATGTCGAAGCGGGCGTAGGCGCTTTGGTCGCCGAACATCAACTCGGCCACTGCCTTGGCGAGTTCGGTCTTGCCCACACCGGTGGGTCCCACGAAGAAGAACGCGCCCCGGGGACGGGCGGTCCCCGAACTGCCGAAGTCGACGCCCACGAACGCGGACTGGAGGGCCGAGGCGACGGCGTTCACGGCCGTGGACTGGCCCACCACCCGGGTGCCGAGGGCCTTGGCGGCCCCCGCGACGGTCTCCCGGTCGAGCTGGGTCCACGGATCGACGCTCACGTTGAGCCGGTGCAGCTCCATCAGCCGGTCCGGCTTGCGCATGGGCGCGTTGCGCAGCCACGAGGTCCTGGCCAGGGAGTCGATGTCCCAGCCCGCCATGCCGTCGGTTGCGCCGACGAGGGCTTCGAGGTCGGCGCGGGAGGAGTCCTGCGCCCCGTTGAAGTAGCGCTGCAGCCAGCTGAGCCACAGACGGCGCTCGCTCGGGTCGGGCGGGCTGATGTGCAGGGCGGCGATCCTGGGGTCCTCCAGGTGGAACCAGCCGGGCAGCCGTCCGATGTCACCGACCGCGCACAGGACCGCGTTGCGCGCGTGCGGGGTCGGGCCGGAGGCCGAGCGCGGGGTCACGGCCTCCGTCATCGCGGCGCGCAGCCGCAGATAGCCCAGGCGGGATTCGGCCTGGTCGGCCGGGAGGTGGTGGTCGACGTCCTCGAAGACGAAGGCGGTGGCCGCGTCCGGCGAGGCCACGAGGCGGTGCACGGTGGCCACGACGTCCTCGAAGGCGCGTGGCCGGCCCGACTGCCGGGGCGCCAGCAGACGCTCTCGGCCGCGGTCCCGCTCACCGCCGCGCCGGCTCCGTGCCGTGCCCGGCTCGCCGTCGGGTGCCCCGTCCGGGTTCCCGTGGCCCTCCGGCGGCCGGGTCCCCGCAGCGTCCGAGGGCGTGCCGGCCGCCCCGTCGTCCGTTCGCGCCTTCTCGGACGGCCGCCCCTCCCGCAGGCGGTCGAAGTTCTCCGCGTGGCCCGGCAGCGGGAAGGTCAGTCCGCCCACCGGGTCCCACCAGCCGACGGTCTCCGCGCCGCGTCGTTCCAGCTGGCGGGCGACCACCACGCGGAAGGAGGCGGGCCGGTCGGCGAACCACCAGCGGTCCCTGATCTGCCCGTTCATGATCACTTGGCGTCCGCGGCGCAGCTCCCAGTCCAGCGACACCGCCCACAGCGGCATCATGCCGTCCGCGGTGACCGGCTCCCCGTCGCCCGGGTGTCCGCTGTGGTGGTCCGCGGCCGGGGGGCGTCCCGCGGCGTCGGCGCCGTTCGCCCGCTTCGTCCAGTCGGCCGCGCTCACCGGGTCCACGTCCAGTCCTTCGCGGCGGCCGGCGGCTTGGGCGGCTGCCCCCCGGACCGCTTGCCCTGCCAGGTGAGTTCACCGGGGACGAAGCCGTTCCCGTCGACGATCGCCTCGTGCACCCGCTCCAGGAGGTCCTCGGTGCGGTCGCACGCCGCGCCGTCCGGATCCGGACGGAGAACGACGTCGGGCTCGCCGTCGACCTGGTAGAGGAGGATGGCGTCTTCGCCGTCCGTGCCGATCGTGGTCCGGTACGTCGCCCCGCTCGGGCGTTCGAAGCTCAGCAGCAGGCGCCCGTCCTGCTCCGCGCCGCCGGTGAAGGCGAAACCCTCACCGAGCATGGCGTCCTGCAGCGCCTGCGCGAGATCCATCCGACGCGTATAGGCCAACTGGAGTTCGTCCAGCCGTGCTTCGGCTCCGACGAGCAACTCCTCCAGCGCCGCGACCGCAGTCAGCGCGTCCGCCGCCGCACCGGTCGCGAGCGGCTCCGTGACGGTTGTCAGCGCCGCCTCGATCCGCTCCGCGAGCTCCGGATCGGCCAGCTCCAAGGCCTCGGCGGCCGCCTCCTGCACCGACTCCCGTACGACGCCGAGCCGGTCCGCCGCCTCGGCGAGCACCGCTGCGAACCGCTCCCGCTCGGCCTCCACCGCAGCCTGCCGGTCCGCCTCCCGTTCGGCGGCGACTTCCTCCGCCTGTCGTGCGGCCTCCCGCTCCCGCTCGGCCTGGCGCAGCTCCTCGGCGACCCGCTCCCCGGCAGTCGCGGCATGCCGGGCGAGCGCGTGTTCCACGGTGCCGAGCAACGCCTGGAAGCGCGTCTCCCCGCCCGGGCCGGTCGCGGCGCGCAGCTCGCCGAGCAGGTCGACGCAGTGCCGGTACCCCTGCTGGTCGTGCTCCCGGGCTTCCGGCCCGATCCGGGCGAGGCGTTCCTCCAGCCCGGCCAGGACGGCTCCGTGGCCGGCGCCCCGGCCGGGAGCCTCCCCCTCCCGGCCGAGCAGGACCACCCGGCCGCGCAGCTCCTCGATCGCCCCGCCGAGGTCCTCGGCGCGTCCGGCGCGGCCCCGCAGCAGGTCCAGCTGCTCCCGCAGGACCCGGACCTCGGAGTCCTGCGCGCGGACCCGGTCCAGCAGCTCTCCCACCTCGGCCAGCCGACGCGCGTCGGCGCCGGACTGCTCCTGGCGCGACCGGGCGGCATGCGCCTCCTGCCGTGCGGCACGGCGGGCGGCCAGCTCGGTCTCCCTGCGCTCGGCCTCAGCCCGGGCCCGTTCCCGGCGCGCTGCCGCCTCGCGGGCCCGCTGCGCGGCGCGCTCGGCCCGTTCCTTGGCCCGCTGCGCCTCCTGCCGCCTGCGTGCCGCCTCCCGGGTCCGGCGCCGTTGCGCCTCCAGCCGCGCGTAGGCCGGCGCGACCGTGACGGTGCTGTACTTCGGTGATCCGCTCATGCTTCTCTCCCTGCCTCGGCCCGCAGGACGAAGCCCCGTGCCGCGAGTCGTTCCTCGAACCCTTCCCGGAACCCCGGAGCCGGCGGCACCCCCGCCCAGGACAGCGACCCGTCGGCCTCGACGGACAGCTCCACGCCCGCGCTGGTGTCCGGCTCGGTCCCCACGTGCGCGTAGCGGTCGGTCAGGGCGACGATGCGCTGGTTGGACGAACCGCGCCAGCGCAGGCCGTGCCGCCGGGAGGCCACGTACGGGCCGTCGACCAGGAGGTCGAGGCGCTGCAGCAGCCCGCGCCGGTCCGGGCCGCCCCGGCGCAGGGCCTCGTACCGGAACCCGGAGTAGGCCATCGCACCGAAGTCGGGGCGCCGCGCCCGGACGGAGTCGAGCAGCGCGGCCAGCGCGGCCGCCTGGCTGAAGGGCTCCCCACCGGACAGCGTGACGCCCTCGATGTCCGGCAACCCGCACAGCCAGTCGGCGAGTTCGGCCACGGCGTGGTCGGTGCCGCCCTCGAAGGGCAGGGTCTCCGCCGCCACGCAGCCCCGGCAGCGCAGCGGGCAGCCCTGCACCCAGATCACGGCCCGGGTCCCCGGCCCCAGGACGGTACAGCGGTCGAGCCTCCTCGCCACCGAGAGCCGGGTCACCTCTGCCATACGGTGTTCTCCTTCATGCTCTTCGCGTCCTTCGCGTCCTTCGCGTCCTTCGCGTACGGCGCCGCGCCGTCGGCGGGCGGCCCCGGCGCCTGGGCCGGATAGCCGTCCGCGCCGTGTTCGGCCAGGTCGCACCAGGGGCACCACGGCCGCTCCGCCGTGTGCACGTGCAGGGGGTTCCTCCGGCAGGTCCTCAGCCGCGCCGGCTCCGACTCCGCGGCCAGAGCCTCGGCCCAGGCCGACGCGGGGGGACGTACCCCGCCGAACGCGGCCCGGAAGAGCGCGGTGAGCCGGCGCGGGAGCAGGTCGACGGGCGGCGCGGACCGGGGCAGGACCACCGAGGTCCGGTCGAGCAGGCGGCACCGTCCGTGCAGGATGTTGTCGTCGTACGAGAGATAGTCGGCGTCGGCCGCGGGATGCCCGGCGAAGGGGTGGAGCCCGCACATCAGCAGCTCGTGGAGCAGGACCGCGAGCACGAAATCGTCGGCCGCCCGGTCCGGAGCCGTTCCGGCAGGCGCGCCGATCCGTTCGGGCGCCGTGTGGCCCGGGCTGCCCATCCGTCCGGCGAACACCTCGCCGCCGTCCGTGAACTGCCAGGAGTCGACGTCGGCGATCCCGACCCCGCCGTGCGCGTCGACCCAGAGGTTGTCCGGCTTCAGGTCGCCCACCACATAGCCCTCGGCGTGCAGGTCCGCGAGGAGACGGGCGAGCGAGAGGCCGGCGGCGAGCGCGGTGGCCCACGTCGCGCGGGGGAGGTGCGCCCGGCGGGCCTGCGGGGTCAGCAGCTGCGCGAACGGCTGGTGGGCGTGGCGCATGTCGGCCATCACGTAGCCGTCCACTCCGTCGGGGCCCGGCCCGCCAGCCCGGACCCCCACCATCGGCCAGGCCACCCGCGGGGTGGTCCCGGACAGCAGCCGGACGGCGCGCGGCTCGCGGCGCTGGCGCACCAGCCGGGCGATGCGGCGCCGGTAGGCGGCCGGGTCCGGCGGGGCGGGGACGAGTTTGGCCACCAGCGGGCGCGCGTGCTCCACCGCGTACACGACCCCTTCCGATCCGCTGCCGATCCGCTGCGTGAGGTGCCATGTGTGCCCGCTGACGGACACCACCGTGAGGGCCATCGTCACCTGCCGTCCGTCAGGGCGCAGAGCACGGTCAGGTCGTCACCGGTCCGGGCCGCCCCGGGCCCGGAGAGCAGGGCGCGCAGGGGTTCGGCGTCACCGCCGTTGGCGCGGAGCGTCGCGGCGAGCCCGCAGAAGAACCGCTCGGACGGCAACGGGCCCGCCTCGGGAGGGAGTTCGCGTACCGAGGGATGGTCGAGGGTCAGGGACGCGCAGCCGTCGGTGGCGAGCACGACCCCGCTGAGCCTCGGCTCCCACAGCACGAAGGACCGTAATCGCAGGGCTGCCCCGGGCGAGGAGAGGAAGACCGTCCCCGGCGCGCCGGGAACCGGCGGCGGCAGGACCAGGTGGCACCGCTCCCGCGCTCCGGCGGCCGGCCCGGCCCCGGCGGCCTCGTCCACGGCGGGCTCGCGGGTCAGCACCGTCCCGAAACAGTCGCCGACCGACACGAACGCCACCCAGGGCGGCCGTAAGACCGCCGCGGCCAGCGTGGAGGCCAGCGCGCCGGCCTCCACCGGACCCTCCGGTGCGGGCACCGCCGACAGCACGCCCTCGACCGCCCGCCGGTACTCCTCGACCACCCGCGCACCGGCCCCGGCGATCCACCCCGTCCACACCTCCGGGGCGTCCTCGGCTCCGGGGATGCCCTCGGCCAGGACCCGGCAGGCGGTGTCCACGGCGATGTGCGAGCCGAGGGCACTGCGCTCCCGGCCTCCGGCGCCGTCCGCGACGGCGAGCACGGCCGTCCCGCCCAGGCCGACCGCCTTGAAGGCGTCCTGGCATCCCTGCCCGCGAGCCAGGTGCGCGGTCCCCTGGACGGCGGCCCCCGCCACGATCACCGGAACTTCTCCTCGAGCAGTCGCATCCGGCGCTCCTGGTCCACGAGGTGGGCCGTCTGGACGTGGATCTCGTCCGCGGCCTGGACCGCCCCGATCCGGTCCGAGCTCTGGAACAGCAGATCGAGGATCTTCTCGAAGGGCAGGCCCTCCAGCATCAGAGCGCCTTTCGGCGCGAGGACCCGCAGGAGCTCCAGGTCGGCGCCGCGCACACCGATCGCCTGGAGCACGCACGCGCCCCTTTCCTCCCCGAGGCGCACCTTCCGTGCCGTACCGGCCAGCGCGGCGGCGTCCATCGGCTCCCCGTTCACGTCGCTCGGCGCGCCGTCCGTCAGCACCCACAGGAACGGCCTGCGCACCTGTACCTGCCGTGCCTGCAACGCCCGGTGGCGTGCCCGGGCCAGGTCGAGGGCCGACTCGACGGCCTCCGACATCCGGGTCAGTCCGGACGCCTCCAGCCGGGGCGGGTGCATCCGGTCCACCGGTACGAAGATCCGGTCCGGGTCGGCCTCCTCGACCGGCACCAGCCGCTCCCGGCCCGGGTCGAAGACCCGCACCCGCGAGTCGAAGGTGATCAGGCAGACCTCCACCCGCGCACGCAGCCTCGGCTCCGCCCGTACCCCTGCGAACCAGCCGGCCAGGGCCTCGTTCAGCTCGTCGATCCGCGGGTTCCCGGCCGGGCGTCCCATGGACTGCGAGGTGTCGAGGAGCAGTACGACGGGCTGCCGTTCGTCACAGCCCTCCGCCAGTCCGAAGCCGTACTCACTCATTCCCCGACGCCCCGCCCTCGTCCGTCCGGGCCGCGGCGCGCGCGAGGAGAAGGTGCCGCGCGGCGTCGTAACGCACGACGACCTCCGAACCCGGCGCGATCCCGGGGGAGTCCGGGAGCATGCGCAGCAGCACACCCTCGACCAGGACGTACGTGTCGGGATCCGGCCAGGTGATGACCCGGCCCGGTGCCCCGTGACCCCACTGCTCCATCCCACCGCTCATGCGCCCACGCTAGGTGACGCGACATCAACTTTTCGCGTGTCAGCAGAGATTGGCCACACGAAGATCCCTCCCGTGCTCCTGTGCGCCGCCCGGTGCGCTCTCGCGCGCTCCGGACACCCTTCCATTGCACAGGGTCAGCCGGTCGGCCTCCGGTTGTGCGCCGGTCGGATTCCGGCCGCGACGCGCTCCACCACCGCCGCCGCCTCGGGCGTGCGCACCACGAAGTGGATGTCCCATCGCGCCCCGCGCGCCAGCTCCGCCTCCACGGCCGCCCACACGGCGGCCAGGCTGACCTGGTAGGGCAGGCCGCCGCGGCCCGATCCGAGCAGCGGGAAGCACACCGAGCGCAGCGGCGGCGAGTGGCGGTGGTGCTCCTCGGCGAGCAATGCCAGCGCCCGGGACACCGCCCGGGTGACGTCGGCCGGCAGCACGTCGTAGTCGTTGGTCCCGGCCCGGGGGACGGCGATCGCCGCGTGGTAGATGCGCCGTATGCCCTGTGCGGTCAGGGCCCCGGCACCGGTGGCCGCCACGGTGCCGGGCCGCACCGCCCGCCCCGACGTGCCGTGCCGCTCGGCCCACCGGTGCAACTCCGCCGGCAGCGGGTCCGCCAGGACCTCCCCGGTGACCCCGTGCACGGCCGTCGCCCGCCGTAACGAAGCGGCAATGGACGACTTGTACGCCTCGGGCAGCGCGAAGTAGACGTTGGACGGGGAGACGATCACGTCCACGTCACGCAGCAGGTCCACGGGGTGCACGTGCACGGTGAGGCCGACCGGCCGGCCGGCGGTACGGACCTCCACGGTCCGATGGGTGCCCAGGCCGCCCCCGTCCACCGCGGCCGTACCGGCGTCCGCCGCGTCCGCGTCCGCCGCCAGCCGCACGATGTGCTCGGCGACCTGGCCGAGCACCATCACCTCCTGTTCCTTGCGGAACCGTTCGACGCTCACCCCGTAGAGCGAGGCCGCCCTGGCGCGGCGGGAGGACGCCGGCCAGTCCCGGGTCCCCTGGGCCAGGCCCAGGGTGTACTCGGCGGCGCTGCGCAGCGTCCCCGCGTCCAGGCGCGCGACCGCGCACCGCAACAACACCTCGATGGGGGCGCCCGACGGCCGGGCGGAGGGTGCGGTGGCCGCCTGTGCCGCCGCCTCCAGGGCGGGCAGCGCACGTCCCCTCAGCCGGACCAGTCCCGCGCGCCTGACCTCCTTCAACTCGGCGAGAAGTGCTGTGTAATCAGATGGAGGTAATGCCATGGGCCCACGATGGCATCACCCTTCACAGGTGGACAAGCCAAGGCCGCCCGCTCGTCGGCATCACCACGTCACGGGTTTCGACACCTCCGCCCGCAGCGGATCGAGCAGCCTGTTCACTTCCTCGACGCCCTCCGGGGAGCCGAGGTCCGCGATGCCCCGTCCCGGCAGCACCTCCAGGGCGTTGCAGTGGCAGTCGTCGAAGCGGTCGTGGAAGAGCACCATGGCGTGCTTGGGGCGGTTCCGGCGGGACTGCCAGACCAGCCCCATGGCGTCGGGCGCCTGCGCCCGGATCTCGCTCGTCCACCGCCGTGCCATCGGATAACTCCGCTCGTCGTCCAGGAGGTTGGCGGTCTGATGGACGGCGGCCAGGTCCTTCTCGTCGATCAGTGAGACCAAGGTCAGCTCGCGTGTCGTGCGCAGCACGCTCAGAGTCCGTTCGTGGACGTTGGCGTACAGGACCTCCCTCCTGTTGTCCTTCCAGGGCGCCGAGCGCAGCACGCTCTCCGCGACGGCGGTCAAGGCGCTGTCGGCCACGTACAGGCTCCGGTACGGGTCCAGCACCGTGCCCTCGAAGCGGCCGCCGCTGAGGTGGAGGTCCGCGAGCGTCGGGTTGAACTGGGTCGGCCTGTACTTGGACTTGTGTACCCGGTACAGCTCCGTGCCGGCCGGGATCACCTCACGGTTGGGGTCCAGTACGTCCTTGATCATGGGAAAGAACTTGATCACGGGCAGGAGGTTGCTCATCACTCTCCCTCCACGAGTGCGGTGGCCGCACCGACGAGTTCGTGGTCGGGCAGCCGTCCCAGGAGCGATGCGGGGGTCCCGCCCAGCCAGGTGTTTCCGCCGAGCCACCAGGACGCGGCGCCCCGGGGATCGATGTCCGCCAGGAGCAGCCGGTTGACTTCGAGGACGACCTCGTGCGGGGTGCCGCCGCCCGTGGGGAACTGGAACTGCGGGTAGCGGTCGCCGTTCGGTGGGTCCGGCAGTCTGATCAGTTCGGGCGGTGGCGCCCCACCGCAGCGGGCCGTCGCCTCGGCCGCCGAGAGCGCCGGCTCCCGCAGCAGCGGGTCGGGCGCGCGGTCGTCGCCGACCCCCACGGCGGGAGTCGCGGCGGGAGTGGGCCCGGCGGGTGCCGGGTCCGGGGCCGCCATCAGGCTGATCAGCGCGAGCGCCTCCGTCACGGCCGCCGGCCCGGGGGGCGCGGCCACCAGCCGTACGCCGTCCAGCGCGGCGCGTACCGGATGCTCGAACGGCAGCGGCCGCAGCGCCAGCCTGACGCCCTGGAGTGCCCTGCGCACCGCCATGGTGTCGTCGGGTGGCGCTTCGGCGAGCGCGGTCAGCCGGGTGAGCAGCAGCGCGTGCTGCTCGTCGTCGAGCGCCGCGCGGATGGACTCCCTGTGCTCGCCGATCAGGGCGAGCAGCGGCTCCGCGGATGGTCCGCGGCCCTCCTCGTTCATGCTGTCCCTTCTGCTGTGTTCGTCGCGCCCGGACCTGGATGCCCCTGATGGATGAAGGCGGCCCAGAGCGCGGTCCGTTCCAGTCCCGGGCGTCCCATCTCCCTGAGCAGGTCGCCCTGGAGGGAGCCGGGGTTCTCGCGGTGGGGGTCGAGCATCCACAGTTGCGCGGCCCGCAAGGCGTCCACGGGGCTGAGCCCGTCGACGACCAGGTGGTGGTGGAACACCGCCATGAGCAGCGCCGAGCCACTGTCCTGGGCCAGCCACCGCGATCCCACGACGTCCCGCGCTCCGGCGGCGGCGAACGCCGTGGTCAGGGTCAGCGCCTCGTCGTGGTCACCTTTGCTCAGATCCGTCTGGCACGCGCTCAGGACGACCAACGGCCCGTCGGACACGTCCTGTCGCCCTTCCCGGTCGAGCAGTTCGGTCACGGTCAGGTGCGCCGGTGTGCACCCCTCGTCGGCCGCGAGGTCCAGGGCCGAGACCGTGGGGCGGATGCCCGCCGACCCGTGCGAGACCACGTGCAGCAGGGACGTGCCGTCGGCGAGGAACCCCAGGACCGCCTCGGGCGTGCCGGGCGGCAGCTCCTCACCGTAGAGCGCCCCGTACATCCGGGCGTGCGGGTAGAAGGCGTCCCGCAGGGCGGCGACCTCCGTATCGGCGAACCCCAGGCTCATCGTCGGGTCGGCGACCAGGACCGGGGCGGCAGCCGGGTCCCGCGGCGCCCGTCCCGCCGTCCGCAGGAACTGGCCGCCGGACGCCGCGTAGCTGATGACCGCCAGCTGACAGAGCCGCTCGTGGGCCGCCCCGGCCGGGAGCCGCGCCGCGTGCCACGGCACGATCCCCAGGCGCCCGCACGGCACCAGTACGACGCGGAGCGGCCCGTCCTCGTCCCCGCGTCCCTCGCCGTCCGCCGCCAGGCGTTCCTCGATGCCGCCGAGGACCGGGCCGAGCGCCTGGAACGCCCAGTCGCACAACTCCTCCAGGGCCCCTTCCCACACCCGTGCCAGGGCGGCGTCGTTCGGGTCGCGGTCCCGGGCCGCCGCCGCTTCCACGTACCGTGCCAGCGGGCCGTCCTCGTCGTCGACGAGCTGGGGCAGGGCGCCCCCGCCGGCCCCCAGCCGCGGCCCCACCGCGATCACCAGGCCCGGGCCCGCCTCGTCACCGGCCAGAAGGTAGAGGAGTACGTCCGCACCCGCGTCGGCGAGCCCGTCCGCGAGCTCGCTCAGCGTGGGCGTGCTCAGCAGGCCGCCGTCCCGGCGGTAGCCGAGGGCGTCCAGGGCCTGGCGGCGCAGGGTGCTCGGCAGCGCACCGGGAACCTCCCCCGCGTCGCCCGGACCGCCGCCCTCGTCCGCGGCGCCCCCGGCACCCCGCGCGGCGCCGTCGGCCGTCCGCCAGGCCCCGGCGAGGTCCCGGCGCCCGGCGGCTTCCAGGAGTTCGGGCACGGTGGAGGAGGTGGAGGCCGCCTGCAGGACCAGTGCCCGGCCCAGCTCCAGCGAGGCCACGGCCTCGTGCAGCCTGCCGTACGAGGCGGCCATGCGGGCCGCCCGTACGCCCCACCTGGCTCCGGTGCGGGCGGACAGCAGGCCGTGCTCGGCGCCCGCCTGGAGGAGGACGTCGGCCGCGAGGGCCGTCAGCGCCTCCTCGGCGGCTTCGAGCGCGCCGTCGTCCGCCGGGTCGGAGGTGCCCTTCCCGAGCCGGCCGCGCAGGTAGTAGGCCTCGGCCAGGTGCCACAGCGCGTTGGCGGCGATCCGCGGCGCCCTGCCCTCCCGGACGCCCTCCCGCAGGCGTTCGAGTTCGCCGATCAGCATGTCGAGCACGGCCGGGTCGCGGTCGACGCCGAAGCGCAGGTGCAGGGAGAGCGCGGAGGTGTGCAGGTCTTCCATGGAGGCGTCCGGGGGCGGTGGAACATGGGCGCCCATCGGGGGCGCCGGCTCCCCGGCGAGGACGGCACGGACCACGTCGAGGTCCTCCGTCCGGGGGGCGGCCAGTTCGTCGGGGAACGGCAGTCCGCTCTCCTTGGCGCGGTTCCTCGACCGCTCGAAGTGGGACAAGGCCCGCAGCAGCGTCTCGCTGTCCCGGGTCGCGATGCCGAGCGAGCTGTGAGCCGCGGCGAGCGTACCGTCGACCGCGAACCGGAGCGGATCGCTCTCGGGGACGGCCAGCGCCAGGGCCTCCGCCTCCGCCACGAGCGCGTGGAGCGCCGGGATGTCCTCCGCTTCACGCGCCTCCATCGCCCGGGAACCGATGTCCGTCGCACGGACCAGGACGGCAGGGTCACCCGTCCCCTTGGGCAGCGAGTCGGAGATCGCCTCCAGGTGGCCGAGGACCGTGTCCAGGTGGGCGCGGCCGGCCGCCTGATCCTGGCGGGTGCCGCCCACGGCCGGACTGATGTTGAGCAGGAGTGCCCTCAGGCCCTCCAGGGCGACCGTCTGGTCCGGGCCCGGCAGGGGCAGGTCCTGTGCCGAACGCAGCTTGTCGAGAAGGCCGTTGAGCGCCTGGGGGTCGCCGCTGCGCAGGAGGGGTCCCAGCCCCTCGGTGGCCGCGTTGACGGCGTCCAGGGCGCGGAGCGTGTTCCGGAAGTCGTCGAGGGTGAGCGTCGGCCCCGGCCCCGGCCCCGGCTCGGGCTCCGGGGCCGGTCCGGGCGGCGTCGCCCCGTCCTGCGCCCCGCCTCCGGCGGAGCCCCCGGCACCCGCGAACGCCCGGTCCATCATCTGCCGCAATTGGTCCGCGTACGGCGAACCGGCGGGCATCATGCCCGCCATCATTTCGGAGAGCCCTTGCAGGGAAGGGGCCGAGAGGACCTCCTGGACCCGGAGCACCGGATCCAGCACCTCGGCGGGCAGGGGGAGTCGTGCCACGTCGTCCATCAGCTCGCGCGTCTCCGTCGCCGCGGGCAGCATTCCGGCGAGGCCCGTACGGGAGAGCCGGTCGAGATAGCCGGAGAGGTCGGGCGCGGCCCCGAAGGTCCCCTCCTGGGGCTGGACCGGCGAGACGTGGCTGAGCAGGAACAGCGCCGCCCATCGCCGTTCCTCCTCGGTCACCACCGCCCCCAGCGCCGTCGTGCGGTTCCGGGTGTCCCGCAGCAGCGCCTCGGCCCGGTCCCGGTCCGCGGCCGTACCGCCCCCGTTCGCGTGCCGCAAGGTCAGGGCACCCCCGAGCCATACGCTCACCGAGCCGCGCAGTTCCTCGTCGTGGTCCAGCAGCCCCGCGAGCCGGTCGAGTTCGGCGACCGACGCCTCGCAGGCGCGAAGTGACGGCGGACCGGCCCCCCGCAGGCCGGGGAGCAGCCCCTTGACCCGCTCCACGGCGTCCGAGACCCAGACGCGCAGGCCCTCGACGCCACCGCTCTCCTCCCCGCTCACCGGCACTCCGCCTCTCCGGGGCCGCGTACGGCCCCCACGCGCCCCCAACAGCGTCCGGATCCCCCACTATGCACATCCGCGGTGGGCGAGGCGGCGAGTTCCCGGCTTCTCCCCGTCAACGACCGGAGTCCGACCTGGAGGCACCCAGATCGGCCCGCATCTCTCGCCGCATCTCGCGCAGTCGGGCCCACAGCGACACGATGGCCGCTTGTGCGGCGGCCGGTGAGTCGCCCGGCCGTCGCGCGCCGTCGTCCAGCCGTCGGACCATGCCGTAGACCGCCCCGAGACCGTGACTGACGGCGGCCGCGTGGTCGAGCACCCGCTCCGGCAGTCGAATCTGCGCCTCCGCGTACACCTCCCGGTGGTGGTCGCGCGCACCGGTGAGCCGTTGCCGTGCGTGAGGAACTTCGGCGTCGTGCCCCAGTGCGTGCAGCTGATCGGTGAGCGCGGCCAGATAGTGCCGGCTCGAGGTGTTGAGCGCCACGTAGCACGCCCACAGTTCCTGGGCCGAGGTGCGCTGGTCCCACAACTCCTCGGCCCGCTCCTGCTCACGCTGCCGACTGCGATCAGCCGCCCGCTGGGTCAGCAGCGCGGACATCAGTGTGCCGACGACGCCCGCGACCGCTGTCAGCTGAGCGGTCACCACACCGATGTCCACGCGGCCCCCCCCTCGTTCCCCGCACGACAAGCGAAGCAGCGGAGGGCGCGCCGGGTGAAGGCCCGGCCCGGACTTCGCCCGGTGTTTGCCCCGTTGCCGCCCATCGCGGCCGGGAGCGGGGGAGCCGTGGGCGGCGCCGGGGTAATGGTCGGTCGATTTCCGGTCGGGAGGGGCGAGTTGACCGCGATCGGGTACGACGGGAGCACTCTGCGGCCATCATGGGCCGCGGGAACGACCGGATGGATTCACCGAGGCGGACGGGGTCGTGGGGACATGGCGGAGTACGGGGAGAGCGGCGGGGTCCGGGCACTTCGGGCCTGGGCCGACGAGGCGGCCGAACGCGCCGCCCGGCTGGTGGGTCAGGGAGGCGAGGGCTCCCCGGTGTCCGCCGAGGAGTTCGAGAGCTCCATCGCCGAACTCTCCCGGTTGCGGCCCCTCCTGGACCACGACCCGGAGTTGCTCGGCCGGGTCACGCTGGTGCTCGGCGGCCTGCTCGCCACCCGCCACGCCACCGGGCGCGGCACACCGGGCGACCCGGAACGGGCCCGGCGTCTGCTGGAAGAGGTGCGGGACCGGACGACGGCCGCCGGGGAGCGGATGGCGGAGGACGGCAGGCGGTGGGCGGCCACGTTCCTGATGATGGTGTCGGGTCATACGGAGCCGGGCCGTCCGGCGGGGTCACCCCCGGACTTCTGGTCCGTCTTCGACCGGGCGATGGCGGCCGGGCCCGAAGGGGCCGCCGAAGAGGCGGCCCGGATGGCGGCGCTGGCCGCCGAGGTCGGGCAGCTGCCGGTGCCGCCGGAACTCCAGGCCCGGCTGGGGCAGATGCGGGAGGTGCTGGCGTACATGTCGAAGACCGACCTCTCCGATCCCGAGACGCTGCTGGCCATGCTGCCCCCCGACCTGCCGTTCGGCGATCAGCTGCGGACCATGCTGGACCTCGTGGCAACCCTGCCTGACACGGCGGACACGGCTGGTTCGGCCGATCCGGCTGAATCGGCCGAACCGTGCGTGTTGCCGGTACCGGAGGCCGTCTGCCAGGAGCCGCAGTCGCAGTCGCAGTCGCAGTCCGAGGCCGACACGACCGTCACCAGCGCGTGGCTCGCCGCCGTACTCGGCCTGCCGGACGCCCTGCAAACCGGCGACCCCGAGTCCCTCAACCGGCTTCTCCAGCGGCTGGGCGGGCAGCTCGACCGCCTGCCCACAGGGCATGGCCGGGCCTCCGAGATCGAGAACCTGATGCGCATGGTGCTCCAGACGGCGGGGCCGCTCGGGGGCAGCCGGGCGGACAGCGGCGAGGCCCACGGGCAGATCGCCTCGATCGCCGAGCACTTCGCGCAGTGGACGGCCGGGGATCCCAGAGGTGCCGAACTCAACGTCGGAGTCCGCGCGCACGAACTGTTCACCAGAATGGCCGCGGAGGAGGAGGCGGAGAACGAGGAGGAGTACCTGAGGCTGGTGGGCGAGGTGGAGGCTCTCGAACGCGAGACGCCCCCGGAGCACACCTTCCGTTGGCTGGTGGAACTCGTCCACGGCACCACGCTCACTGCGATGGCCGACCGCACCGGCGACAGCGCGATGCTCGTGCGCGGCCTGGCACGGCAGGAAGCCGCCCTCGCGAGCGTGCTCGCGACGGAACCCTGGGTGCCCCAGGAACAGATCGTGGCGCTCCGCGAAGCGCTCCGGGCCGCGCAGGCCGCGCTGGGCGACACCCCCGACCTCATGCCCGACCCCGCTCCACCGGCCCCGGGCGCCGCGACGGGCACCCGGTACCTCGCCGCCCTGACGGCAACCCTCCGGCACTCCACCACCCAGGACCCCGCCGATCTGGACGCCGCCATCAGCGGACTGGAGCAGGTCCGCGACGACATCCGGCAGGGCCGGGCGCCGCAGCTCGCGGCCCCCGCCCTGTGGCAGCTCGCGGAGAACTACCGCCGCCGCCTGGACCGCACCCGGGACCAGGCAGACCGGGACGCCGCCACGGACGCGGCCATGGAATCGCTGCAGGCGCTCGCCGGTGACGTCGTCCTGCAGGCCGGCTCCGACCACGGTCTGCTGGCCGCCCGGTCCGGGGCCGACCGCGGGGTACGGGCCGCCATCTGGGCCGCCTCCCAGGGCCGGGTCGAGGATGCGGTCGCCGCGCTCGAACTGGGCCGGGCCCTGGTGCTGCGAGCGGCATCCACTTCCCGGGCCGTGCCCGAACTGCTGGAGTCCCGCGGCCACCACGACCTCGCGGGCGAATGGCGGGTGGCGGAACGCGGACGGGACGGAGCCGGACCCGGAGCCGAAGCCGTGAGCGGCGCGGCACCCGACACAGTCCCCTGGGAACTGCCCAGCTCCCTGCGGCGCCGCGCCCTGGATGCCCTGGGCCGCCGGGAGCCGGGCGGTGTCCTCTTCAGCACCCCCACGGTCGACGAGCTCAAGGCCGGGGTGGCCGAGGGCAACGCGGACGCGCTGGTCTACCTGCTCGCGGGCGGGGGCGGTACGCCGGGCATGGCGGTGGTCGTGGGCCCGGACATCGGCACCGGAGTACGGGCACTGCCTCTCCTGTCCGCGGAGCAGAGCGGCCCCCTGGAGCGGTACCTCGACGCCGCGGCCGCCCACCAGGAGCGGCCCGGCGTCCCGGCCGCCGCGCAGACCTGGGAGGACGCTCTGTCCGATCTCTGCGACTGGGCGACCGATGCGGTGGTCCTCCCGGTGATCAGCGGCATCGTGGAACGGCTCGCCGAGAACGAGAACCGGCGCAAGGACCGCCCAGGCCCGCCCAGGATCGTGCTGGTGCCCTGCGGCCGCCTCGGCATCGTGCCCTGGCACGCGGCCCGCCTGCCTGCCGAGGCCCCCAGCGACTACGTCTGCCAGATCATGGTCATCAGCTACGCGGCGTCCGGCCGCCAGTTCCTGAACACGGTCCGGCGTGCCCGGCGGGCCCCGGCCGACGCTCCCGTTCTGGTCTCGGACCCCACCATGAGCCTGCCGTACGCGGAGCTGGAAGTGACGGCGCTCCAGCAGTCCCTGTACCCGCGGGCGCGCCTGTACGGGGAGTTCTACGAACCGCCCGCCGAGCCCGCGGCGGCCGGCACGCCGGGCGACCTCCTCGACGCACTCGCCGGCGCTCCGTCCCTGCTCCACGTGGCGTGTCACGGCTCGGCCGGCCCCAACCCGACGACCTCCGCGCTGCGCCTGGCACCCGACGGAGACGGACCGGAGGAAGGCCGGCCCACCGACCTGCTGACCGTCACGCGGCTGCTCGACCGCCCGATGGGCGAACAGGAAGCCCCGGACGGCCCGTTGGTCGTGCTCAGTGCCTGCGAGACGGACCTGAGCAAGCGCGACCACGACGAGGCGCTCACCCTGACGACCGCCTTCGTGGCGAGCGGCGCGCGGGACGTGGTGGGCTCCCGGTGGGCCACCCGGGACTCGGCCGCGGCGCTGATGATGGCCGTGTTCCACCACTACGTGACCGTCGAGGGCCTGAGCCCGGTCGACGCGCTCCATGTCGCCCAGAAGTGGATGCTCGACCCGGAGCGGCAGAACCCGGGGTCGCTCAGCGGCAGCCTCCTCGACGAGCTGACCCGCGGCCCGGACCTGCGCCGCCCGGCGACCTGGGCCGCCTTCATCCACCAGGGCCATCCGGGGCCGTCCACCACGGGGTGAGGGTGACGGTGCGCGGCACTCGGCCGCCTGCAGTCAACGCGGAACCCTCCTGGACGGGGCGCGGTCTCCTGGAGCGCTTTCCAGTACAGCGGGCCGCCGGGTCAGCCGGACGCGTCGGGTGGTGTGCCCGCGGCGCGGCGGAATTCCTCGTTGAGGCGCTGGGCCTCTTCGAGCTGGTCCTCCAGGATGACGATGCGGCAGGCGGCTTCGACCTGCATGCCCTGATCGACGAGTTCCCGGGCGCGGGCGGCGATGCGCAGCTGGTAGCGGGAGTAGCGGCGGTGGCCGCCCTCCGAGCGGAGCGGGGTGATCAGGCGGGCCTCGCCGATGGCACGGAGGAAGCCGGGGGTGGTACCGAGCAGCTCGGCGGCCCTGCCCATCGTGTAGGCGGGGTAGTCGTCGTCGTCCAGCCGGCCGCCGAGCGAGTCGTCCGCTGTCATCTGCACCTCTTCTTGGGAGCGCGTCGAGGGGAATTCAACACCATCCGCCGACCCTGGTGTGTTTCCTTCCCCGCGGGCGGGTGCTCGCGCCCGCGGACGCCACGCACGGCGAAGGCCCCGACCGGCGTGTGCCGGTCGGGGCCTTCGGTGTCGTTCTGCCGCTCAGACGGAGACGGGGCTGCCGAGCATCGCGGACGCCTGCTGGAGCGGGCTCAGGGTCGCCGCGGGAGCCTCGGGCAGGCCGCGGACGGTGAAGCCGAGCTGGGTCATGGCCCGGATGACCTCGCCGGCGCTGAAGTCGCGGCGGTCCTGGCGGGTGACGACCTGTCCCACCTGCATGACGGGGTAGACGCGACGGCCGATGATCACCGATTCACCCACGACGGTTTCGGGCTTGACGCCCTTCATCGATTCCAGCACGCCGGCCTTGGTGAGGTCGAACGGGAACCGGGCGATGACGCAGCGCATGATGCCTCACTCACGGGAGGAAGGGGGAAGTACGGAAGGAGGGGTCTGACCTGGGCTCGCCGGGGCTCTAGGCCGCAGCGTCGAACGTGCCCTGGCGCTGGCCGCCGCGGCGCGAGGCCTGCGAGGGGCGGCCGCGCCGGCCGCGCGAGGCGGCGCTGCGCTTGGGGCGCTCGCTCACCGGCGCCGTGATGACGACGGGGATGCCGGACGGGGTCCGGGCGCCGGTGATGCGCTGCAACTCGGCCTCACCGGAGCGGACCTGAGTGGTCTGCGGGGTGATGCCGGCGGTGGCCATGAGGCGGGTCATGTCGCGTCGCTGGTTGGGGGTGACGAGGGTGACGACGCTGCCGGACTCGCCCGCGCGGGCGGTGCGTCCGCCGCGGTGGAGGTAGTCCTTGTGGTCGGTGGGCGGGTCCACGTTGACCACGAGGTCCAGGTTGTCGACGTGGATGCCGCGGGCGGCGACGTTGGTGGCCACCAGCACGGTCACGTGCCCGGTCTTGAACTGGGCCAGGGTGCGGGTGCGCTGGGGCTGGGACTTGCCGCCGTGCAGGGCCGCGGCCCGTACGCCGCTGTTGAGGAGGTCCTGGGTCAGCCGGTCGACGGCGTGCTTGGTGTCCAGGAACATGATCACGCGGCCGTCGCGGGCGGCGATCTCCGTGGTCGTGGCGTGCTTGTCGGCGCCCTGCACGTGCAGCACGTGGTGTTCCATCGTGGTCACCGCGCTGGCCGAGGGGTCGACGGAGTGGACGACGGGGTCGTTCAGGTAGCGGCGCACGAGCAGGTCGACGTTGCGGTCGAGGGTCGCGGAGAACAGCATCCGCTGGCCGCCCGGGCGCACCTGGTCGAGCAGGGCGGTGACCTGCGGCATGAAGCCCATGTCGGCCATCTGATCGGCCTCGTCGAGCACGGTGGTGTCCACCTGGTCGAGCCGGCAGTCGCCGCGCTCGATGAGGTCCGCGAGGCGTCCGGGGGTGGCGACGACCACCTCGGCGCCACCACGGAGCGCGCTGGCCTGCTTGCCGATCGGCATGCCGCCGACGACCGTGGCCAGCCGCAGCTTCACGGAGCGGGCGTAGGGGGTGAGGGCGTCCGTGACCTGCTGGGCGAGCTCGCGGGTGGGGACGAGTACCAGGGACAGCGGCTGGCGGGGCTCCGCCCGCCGTCCGGCGGTACGGGCCAGCAGCGCGAGGCCGAAGGCGAGGGTCTTGCCGGAGCCGGTGCGCCCGCGGCCGAGCGCGTCGCGGCCCGCAAGGGTGTTCGGCAGGGTCGCGGCCTGGATCGGGAACGGGACGCTCACGCCCTCCGCGCCGAGCGCGGCGAGCAGAGGGGCGGGCATGTCGAGCTCGGCGAACGCCTCTACGGCGGGCAGTGCGGGGGTGATCGTCCGGGGGAGGGCGAACTCGCCCTGTACGGCGGCGGGCCGGCGGCCGTAGCCGCCGGAGCGGCCCTGTCCTCCCGAGCGGCCCTGTCCTCCCGAGCGGGCCTGCCCGCCGGAACGGCTGGGGGCCGCCGAGCCGAACCGGCTCCCGCCCGTGCGGGAGGAGGAGGCGGAGGAGCGATTGTTCGTGCGTGTGCGGTTCATACGGAACCTTCCTCGAATGCGGCGCATATCAAGGAATTCCCGCAGCGGCGAGCGCACGGAGAATTGCGAGAATGGGCCGGATGGACGTGAAAGCGAATCTGGCCGGCGAAAATCAGTGCGGGCTCAGGCGCTGGAAACGGGGACGCGGCGCGAAGGCGGGTGTCCCAGGGCGAGGATCCTCGTGCGGAGGGCCGCGGAATCCCCGGATCGTCCCGCAGGTGAACTCACTGCGGGGAAAACGCGCAGCTGGGGCCCGCACCCCGAGGGATGCGGGCCCCAGCTGCAAAGTACGCGTCAGTGTCAGGCGGGAACGATGTTCTCGGCCGTCGGGCCCTTCTGGCCCTGCGCGATGTCGAAGCTGACCTTCTGGCCTTCCTGCAGCTCGCGGAAGCCCTGGGCGGCGATGTTCGAGTAGTGGGCGAACACGTCAGCGCCGCCACCCTCCTGCTCGATGAAGCCGAAACCCTTTTCCGCGTTGAACCACTTCACGGTACCAGTAGCCATGTCAATTCTCCTTTGGGGCAGTACAACGCGATCCGCAACGTGCGGACCTCGTGTCGCCGCGATGATTGCCCCGCCGGACCAAAAAGACCGGAAATGCACAAGCGCTCGCAGCGGACGTGAAGTCCGACTGGGCGCTTGAAATTTTGGGAACCACAACTGCAACTGAGATCGACAGTAGCACGGCACGGTGACCCGCGCCGTAAATATCGGCGCCCTCTTTGTAGCCGTGAAGAATCCTCGGCGCGCGGTCCGCTAAATTCTCATCTCGCGAACACAGATATTTCCGCCCGGGGCGCACGGTTTCCCGCGCCGCCGGGCAGGCCACCGGACGGCCAATAGGTTCAACGGCTCGGCCACCCGGGCGACGGCGTCCCGGAGCGAGGAGGCGGCGCCAGCCGTCTCCTCGGCCGGCACCCCTGCCCGTGCGCCGCGATGGTGCTCAGGGTGATGTGGAAGGACCTGCGGTAGGCGTCCTCCACCAGGGCGCACCGGACCGAGGGCCAGAGCACGGGGGTGATCGCCTGCCACAACGGGGGGAGGGCGAACTGCTGATAGGCGCAGATGGTCACTCTCGTGCCGACCGCGGTCCGGGCGAAGGAGACCGAGCCGTCGTCCTGAAGGGAGGACCTGACGAGTTGGCCGCACGCCTGATCCGCACCTGCCTGCCCGGCCCGGCGCTGCACCTGCCCCACCCCCGATACCCCCAACTCGTCCCCGGCCGAGGGGGATCGCCGTACGGAGCGACGATCGGCTGCTTCGTCCGGCTGCGCCCCTACAAGCGGACCGCCGCCTTCGCGCAGGCGTTCGTCCGGCACGCCGCCGGGGAGCAGCGGCTGCTGATCGCGGGGCATCCGGACGATCCGGCCACGCACCGCACCCTGACCGAGATCGCGGCCGCCCACGACCGGGTCCGCTAGTGCGAGGGACGCCATCGGGCTGGCCCTGCGACCTTCACCGAGCGCTCGACGGAGGTCGTCAGCCGGTACTCGGCGTCGGCGGAGCCGACCTCGAAGGGCATCTCACCGCTCGGAGGGTCGTCGTTCTCGCCGACCTTGACGCCGTTGCCGTACAGCGTCGACGTGGCCGAGGTCGGCGAGGTTGAGGAGGGTTCTCGTGATTTCGGTCGGGGTGGCGGGGGCGACCGTGGCGTGCCAGAGACGTTCTCCGACCCCGATATCGCCTGACCGCGATCGGCGCCCGTCACACGCCCAACTCCCTTATTCAGGCACGAACGTGCGCCGCGAGAGACAGAATTGCGAGCATGTTGAATCAAGGTGATCTGGAACAGGACATCCGCACCCTCGCCGACGACGAGGCCGTCCGCGCGCTGACGGCGCTGGCGGAGGAGCACGGGCTGCTCCCCGCCGCGCGGCAGCTGTCCGAGGGCGGCGATGAGCTGCGGGCGGAGGTGGCCGCCGTGGAGCTGGAGCGGTACGTGGGGGCGGACCAACCTGAGTTTTCCGACGGTGAGTTGGCGCGCCGCTTACTGGAGTATGCGGCGGCGCTGCGCGAGGACCTGGCGGACACGGTCGGCGAGGCCGTCGCCTACGCATGCTCGCCCATGGAACGGCTCGACCCCGTCACGCTGCCGGTCGCGGCGCTCGCCCTCACGCTCCTGCAGACCGAGGTGGTCCTGAAGCGGGATCCGCGCGGCAGGTGGAGCCTGACCATCCACAAGCGTGCCCTGCGGGACTCCTCCCTCGGCCGGGTCCTAACGGCCCTGCTCTCGCAGATCACCAGCGGCAAGTAGCCGGCGGACCGGGAGGGGGGTCGCGATGACGGTCTCGGTGAGGGCGCCCTACGCGTGGCACTGCGAGCAATGTGTCCAGGAGCGGGGGGCTCCGGTCTGGCGCGTCATCGACGCGCGGGAGCGGGCCGACGTGCTGGCGGCACCTGTCCCCGGCGTCCCGGGCGTCTCCTGGGTGGACTGCCCCGTCTGCGGGACCAGGACGCACATCGAGGCGCCGCTGCTGGTCCTGCGCCCGGGCGCGGCAGCGCCCCTGCTGCTAGCGGTCTCCGTCGCGGAGCTCGGGGGCGGTCCGCCGCCCTCCGGGGAGCCCCTGCTGGCGGAGGCCGCGCGGGCCGGGGCCTTCCTCGGCGGCGTCTTCCCCGGGGAGGCGATCCCGCTGCCGCGCAGGCTGCTCCCCCACGTCCTGGCCCGCGACCTCGAACGGGACCTGGCGGATCCCGAGTCGGCATGCCGGGAGCTGGAGCCCGAGGGGGCGCCGACGGTCGCGAACTACCGGATCTTCCTGGATTACCTGGGGGAGGCACGCGCCGACTCCCTGGTCGGGGAGCTGCTGACCGCGATGCTGCTCGGCCTGCCGGACGCCCTCGCGGAACTCGTCCGTACGCACCCGGCGCTGACGGACGGCACCCGCGTGCGCGACGCGGGCCGAGAGGAGCTGCGCAGGGCGGCCGAGACCCCCCTCAAAGAGGTGCTGCGCATACGGCAGCGGCTCCTGGACGAACTGTGCGACGGCCGGACCACTCCGGACACCGCCATGCGCCGCTACTTCGAGTCCCTGGGGCGCTTCGACGCCGGTCTGCGGACCCGGCTGCACGCGATGTACCTGGAGGCCCGCGACACCGACGGGCCCAAAGGCATCCCGCTCGCCCGCGAGGCGCTGGAGCTCGCCGCCGGCTTGGGCGAGGAGGGCATGGAGACCGAGCTGGCCGCGCGGCTCGGCGAACGCCTGGTGCTCGCTGTGCACGCCGGGCTCGACGCCGATCCCTCCGAGGCCGTCCGGGTCCTCGAACGCGCCCTCAGCCGACTGCGCGAGGGGACTCTCCAGTGGGTGGAGGTGGCGAACAACCTGGCCAGCGCCCACCACCTGCGGGACGACGGCGACCGGTTGGAGATCTGGGAAGCCGCCCGCGACCTGCTGGCGCGCGCGACCGCGCTGGACCGGAGCGAGTATCCCGAGTACTGGGCGCGGGTCCAGACCAACTACGGCCTGCTCCTCTCGGAGCGGCCCGGCGGTGGCCCCGAGGACCTCACCCTCGGCATCGAGCACATCAGGGCGGGGCTCGAGGAGCGGGCCCCCGAGCGGGACAGGGTCGCCTGGGCCCACTCGATGGTCAACCTCGGCCTGCTGCTGTATCGGCGCGCCGGGGTGGAAGACCTCAGGGAGGCGGAGCAGTGCTACCGGGACGCCCTGAGCCACCTCGGCGCCGGTGACGACCCGGCTCTGTGGTCCCGCATCCAGTGCAATCTGGGCGACCTGCTGCTGTCCCGGGATCCCGTCGACGCGCGCGGCGCCCGGGAGGCGGCGACGGCAGCGCTCGCCCTGTCCACCGCGCGCCCCGGCCTCCTGGACACGGGCCGCATCGCCTGGCTGCTGGCCCGGGCCATGGACCACATCGACGGCCCGGGCAGCGCAGACGGCCTCCGGCTGCGCCACGCGGCCCTGGGGGCCACACCGGCCACGGTGTCGCCATCCCTGCACCTCAACATCGGCCGGGAACTGCTCAGCGCGCACGCCTCGGCGGAACGCTGGAGCGAGGCGGCCGATGTCGCGTCCGGCATGCTGACCGCCGTGACCGCGCTCTACGACGCCCAGGTCACCGGGACCGGCCGCCAGAGCGTCCTCGCCCAGGTGAACCGGATCGCCCGCTGGGCCGCCTTCCTGCTGGCCCGGGCGGGGCGTCCGGAGCGTGCAGTCGAGGCGATCGAGGGCGGAGTGGCCTGTGAGCTCTCGGCGGTGGCCGGACGAGGGGCGGCCGACCTGGAGGCCTTGGGACGGATCGACCCCGCTGCCGCCCACCGCTACCGGCTGGCACAGGCCCGGTACCGGTCCTCGGCCGGCGAGGCGTTCGCGGCGGCGTCCGGCGGCCCCACCGCCGCTGGCTCTACGGCGAGCGGGGAGGCCGCCGCCGAACGCGGCGTGCGTGCGGCGATCGCGGAGATCCGCGCGATCCCGGGCTTCGAGCGCTTCCTACGCACCGACGGACTGGCGGACATCGTCCGCGCGGCGGGCGGGCGTCCGCTCGTCTACCTGGTGAACGCGCCCTGGGGCAGCTACGCCCTCGTGCTCCCCCGCAGCTCGGGCGAGTCGCCCGCTGTACGGGCCGTTCCCGTTCCGGGGGTGAGCAGCGAGACCGTCACAGGCCTCTTGGTGCTGGACCCGGCCGACGGCGCCCTGGGCCTGCTCCTCGCCCAGGAGGCCGGAGCGCTCAGGCGCAGGCGTCTGCTCCCGCAGGCCCTGGACCGGCTCGCCGCCCTTGGACCGCTCCTGCGCCCGGTCGCGAGAGTCCTCGCGGAGGACCCGGAGCAGGAGGCCGTCGTCGTCCCGACCGGTCTGCTGGGCCTGGTCCCCCTGCACGCCGTGCCGCTCGGGCCGGGGGCGGGAGAAGTGCTCGACGACATCGGCACCGTGATCGTCTCCCCCTCCGCAGCCGTGTACGCGGCCTCCCGCGTCGCGGCCGCCCGCCCGCCGGATCCTGTGCCACGCCTGGTGGGGGTCACCGACCCTGACGGTTCGCTCCCCGGTGGACGCGGTGAACTCGCCCATATCCGGGAGCTGTTCGAGCCGCACGGTGAGGCCCGCTGCGCGGTGGGGCCCGAAGCCACCGTGGACTGGCTGCTCGGCCAGCTCGCCGAAACCTCGTACCTCCACATCATCTGCCACGGCAGCGGCGAGTTCAACGGTCGGGGCGGCTCCCTGGCCCTGGCCGACGGCCGCCTCGACATGGACACCCTGGTCCAACACCGGCTCCCCGCCTGCCGGCTCGCGGTGCTCAGCGCCTGCCAGTCCGGCCACTACGAGGTCGTCCGGGCTCCGGACGAGTTCCGCGGGCTCGCGGCGGGCTTCCTCCAGGCCGGGGCCGCGTGCGCGGTGGCCGGGCTGTGGCTGGTGGACGACATGGTGACCGCGGTGCTGATGGCGCGGTTCTACGAGCTGCTTGCCCCCGCTCAGGGGACCGGTGGGCTCCCCCCGGTGGCCGCCCTGCGCCGGGCCCGTACCTGGTTGCGTCGGCTCACCTGGGAGGAGCTCGCCCGGTATACCGCCTCCCGGCCCCCCTTGGCGGCCCTGACCGAGCGGTACACCTCCCGGGCGACGACCGGCGAGCGTCCCTTCGCCTCGCCGGTCCACTGGGCCGCGTTCACAGCGTGGGGAGTGTGAGCGCCCGCCCGGCTCCGGGGCCCGTCAGTCCGTTTGCGTCGGCCCGTTCGAGTCGATCCTGTAGCGGGAGACGGGGCCGTGGGGCGATTGCGGGGTTCTGATCTGCATCGTCGTGTACCGCCCGCCGACCAGACCCGTGAGAGTCACGGTGGCCGGGTAGTGGACCTCGCTGCCATTCGCGCAGCTGGGGCGGCAGATTACCATCCACTCCTGCCCGCTGGCGTGGGCGGTGGACAGACCCCAGTCCGACCAGGTCAGGCCCCTGAGCATGCCTTTCCCGTCTCCGCAGTGGAGCAGGACCGATTCGGGTTCCTCCAGGTAGTCCCCGAAGCAGCTCACGATCGAGGCGGGCCGCGTGCTCGACCGTGTGGTGACCGTCGTCGGCGCCTGCTCCGAGGGCTCCGGTGCGGCTGAGGGCTCGGGCGCGGGCGGGGTCGGCTCCACGGTCGGCGTGGGGGGCGCCTCGGTGGTGGGGTCGGGGGTCGGCTGCGCGGACCCCGGAGCGGTCGGGTCTCCGGTCGGCTGTCTGGACGCCGTGACGGTCGCCTCGGGGTCGGCGACGGTGCCGGTGCCGCCGTCGCGGCCGGGCACCAGGGCGAGCACGGTCGCGGCGATCGCGAGGCCGGCGGCGATGCCCGCGCCGACGGCGAAGCCGCGCCGGGCCGAAGCGGGCGGGGACCCTGGGTACGGCGGTGCGGGCTTGTCGAGGACCGGCGCCACGGACTCCGGGACGGCAGGCCGTTTCCTCAGCTCGACCCGGAGCCGCTCGATCTCGGCCTGCTGCTCCGCGATCAACTCGTGAATCTCCTGCGGCCAGGGACGCGGCGAGGGCGCCAGGCTCCCGAGGGACTCTCGCAGTTGGGCCGCGCTCGGCCGGGCGGCGGGGTCCTTGGCGAGGCAGCGGGCCACGATCGGGCGGATCTTCGCCGGCAGCCCGCTGAGGTCGGGTTCGGTGTGCACGACGTTGTACAGGGTCTGCGGCAGGGAGGGCCCGGTGAACGGGCACGCGCCGGTGCACGCCATGACCAGCACCGTCCCGAGGGAGAAGATGTCGCTGGCCGAGTCGAGCGGCGCGCCCTGGGCCTGCTCCGGGGACATGAACCCGGGTGAGCCGACCAGCCAGCCCGTGGTCGTCAGCTCGCTGCCCTCCTCGCTGTCGGCGGCTCGGGCGATGCCGAAGTCGATCACGCGGGGCCCGTCGTCGGCGAGGAGCACGTTGGACGGTTTCAGGTCCCGGTGCACCAGGCCGACCCGGTGGATGTCGCTCAGGGCCGAGGCCAGTCCCGCGGTCATGCGCAGTACCGACTCCTCGGGGAGCGCCCCGACGGTCGCCACGGCGTGCTGGAGCGACGGTCCGGGGACGAACTCCGAAGTCAGCCATGGTTCGGGGGCATCGGCGTCCGCGTCGATGATCGCGGACGTATACGCTCCGGAGACCTTGCGGGAGGCTTCCACCTCCCGGCGGAACCGGGCCCGGAACCCGTCGTCTTCGACGAACTGCGAGCGCACCTGCTTCAGCGCGACCAACCGGCCGTCCGGGGCGCTGCTCAGCAGGACTCGGCCCATCCCACCCCGGCCAAGTTCCGCGATGGTCCGGTACTTGCCGACCGCCACCGGGTCGGCCCCTTCTAACTGTTTCATCCTGTCCCCCTACAGCGGACGATCCGTCAGGACCGAGTCTCCGCGCCCGACTGGCCCCGGACAAGACGATCGGGCCTCCTGCACGGATCGCCCGCCACGGAGTTCGGGGTTCACCCAACGGGCCTGCCCCGCATACCGGATACTCCCGCCGGGCGGAAAGGTTGGGCCACAAGCGTTTCCGCAGCGCGCCCGTCTTCCGCCGGTCGACCGGCGACGGACCGGTGTCGGCGCCCCCTTTTTTCGCCCGGATGTGAGAGCCGTCCACGCACGCCCTCGACCAGTCGAGCCGGCCGGACGCGTTCAGCTCGGCGAGCAGGATCCGGTGCAGCTGGTCGAAGAACCCTGCCTGCTGCCACCGCTCCAGGCGCCGCCAGCAGGTCTGCCCCGAGCCGAACCCCAGCTCAGGCGGCAGGAGCTGCCAGGCGATGTCGTTGCAGAGCACGTACAGGATGCCCTGCAGACACAATCGGTCGGCCACCGGCCGCGGCCCTGGCGACCTCGTCGGCCAGGGCGGCAGCAGCGGCTCGATCAGTGCCCACACGTCGTCGTCCACGATCCACGGCCGAGTACTCACACCACCACGAACGGCCGAATCATCACACCGGTCACGGCTGACCAGAACATCTCATCAAGATCCTGTTACCAGCTCTTACGCCCGGAAACGGTTGGTGTTCGGTGTGGGAGGGCGGCGATATTTTCCGCCACTGGACGGAGGTAACTGTGGGCTGCTCGCTTCGTGATGCAGCCAGGCCGCAGTCGACTTGAACGATGTGGTCGAGATACGAGGCCGTACCAAGTGCGTCTACAGACTGCACTCGAACGTGTCCAAGCCCGCTACCTAAAACGCCATCTTTTTGGCGAGTCTGCGGTAGCAGATGAGGGTCCAGGCAATGCTGGTCGGTCTCGGGAGCAGCGATCCAACGGGAGCCGAACAGGTGCACAGTCACCGGACCTCCTGCACGGCGTTCGCCCCTCCTCGAGATGGCCCATTTGGCGACTTGAGTCGATCACTCGGGAAGTACGCCGTTCGCGTGCATGCCGAGCCCGATCCACAGGTTCTGAGCGTGGCTCCCGCTCCGGACGTGGTTGAGTCGCCGGTATGACTAAGAGTGACGTCGCGGCTCTGTTCGGCAACCGTTTCCTGACTGCGCCCGCTCCTTCGGAGAAATTTCCCGAGGAGGGCATGACCGCCACGGACGCCATGAGGCTCGTGGATGTGGATCTCGCCATGGAGGGCGACCCCCAGCGCAACCTGGCCACGTTCGTCACCACCTGGATGGAGCCGGAGGCCCAGCGGCTGATCGCCGAGAACCTCCACCGCAATTTCATCGACCACGCGGAGTACCCCATCTCCGCCGAGATCGAGCAGCGCTGCGTGCGCATGCTCGCCGACCTGTTCCATGCGCCGGGCACGACGACCGGATGTCGGACCCAGGGCTCGTCCGAGGCGATCATGCTGGGCGCGCTGTCGCTGAAGTGGAAGTGGCGGGAGCGCCGCCAGGCGGCGAAATTGTCGGTCGACCGGCCCAACCTGGTCTTCGGCGGCGATGTTCACGTCGTGTGGGAGAAGTTCTGCCGCTATTTCGACGTCGAGCCGCGGATCGTGCCGCTTGCCGAGGGCAAGTACACGATCGGCCCGGAGGACGTGGAGCCCCACCTCGACGAGAACACGATCGGCGTCGTCGCCGTCCTCGGCACCACGTTCACCGGCCACAAGGACGATGTCGTCGGGATCGACGAGCTCCTGCGGGACGTTCGCAAAAAGCGGGACCTCGATATCCCGATCCATGTCGACGGCGCCAGCGGCGGCTTCGTGTGGCCCTTCCTCTACCCGGATTCGAAATGGGACTTCCGGCTCGAGCAGGTCCGTTCGATCAACGTCTCGGGACACAAATACGGCCTGGTCTACCCCGGCATCGGGTGGCTGGTCTTCCGCGAGGAGTCCGACCTGGCCGAGAACCTCGTCTTCTACGAGAACTACCTGGGCAAGACCGACGCGACGTTCACGCTGAACTTCTCCACCGGTGCGTCGATGGTGCTCGCGCAGTACTACAACTTCGTGCGGCTGGGTCGCCAGGGCTACACCTACGTCATGGAGACAATGCAGGAGAACGCCCGCGCGTTGGCGGACAACCTGCGGAGCAACGGCCGCTTCGAAGTGATCGGGAGCGATCTCGAGCAGCTGCCGCTGGTCGCTTTCCGTCTCGCAGGCAAGCACGCCTACGACGAGTCCGACATCGCCTGGCAGCTCTCGGCCGAGCGGGGCTGGATGGTGCCGGCGTACACGCTCCCGCCCAACGCGGAGCGGGTGAAGATCCTGCGCGCCCTGGTCAAGGAGACCCTGAGCCGCGAGCAGATCGACCGCCTGAGCCAGGACATCGCCGATGCGTGTCGCACGTTGGACGACAAGGGTGCGGCCCACGGGATCGAGCGGGCCCAGGTCCACCGCGGAACCGGCTACTGACGCCCGCAACCGGCCACCCCCAGGGATGGCTCAGCGCCCGTCCTCCTCGTCGAGCGCCTTGTCGAGGGTGATGGCGGCCATGATCAGGGACAGGTGGGTGAACGCCTGAGGGAAGTTGCCCAGTTGCTCCCCGCTCGGACCGACTTCCTCGGCGAACAGCCCGACGTGGTTGGCGTAGGTCTGCATCTTCTCGAAGGTGTAGCGGGCCTGGGACAGCCGTCCCGCCCGGGCCAGCGCGTCGACGTAGAGGAAGGTGCACAGACTGAAGGTGCCCTCCGAGCCACGCAGCCCGTCCGGCGATGCCGCCGGGTCGTAGCGGTAGACGAGGCTGTCGGAGACGAGCTTGCGGTCCATCGCGTCGAGCGTGGAGAGCCATGCCCCGGCCCGTGGAGCGACGAACTGAACCCTGGGCATCAGCAGCAGCGAGGCGTCCAGGACATCGCTGTCGTATTGCTGTACGAACGCACGCTCCTTCTCGCTCCAGCCACGCTTCATGACTTGGGTGAATACGGCGTCCCTCGCTTTGCGCCATCGCTCGACATCGGCAGGTCTGCGGAGGTACTCGGCCAGCTGTAGCCCGTGGTCGAAGGCGACCCACGACATCACCCGGCTGTAGGTGAAGTCCTGGCGGCCGCCGCGGGTCTCCCAGATACCCTCGTCCGGCCGGTCCCAGGCGTCGGCGAACCAGTCAAGCGTCCTGCAGAGCGCCTCCCAGCCCTCGAAGCTGGCCTGCTGGGCGATCTCGCGCCCCTGGGACACTGCGTAGAGAGCCTCCCCGTAGATGTCCAGCTGGAGCTGGTCGGCGGCGCCGTTGCCGATGCGGACGGGGAACGAGCCGCGGTAGCCCTCGAAGTGAGCGAGTGTTTCCTCAGGCAAGTCAGGATCGCCATCGATCCGGTACATCGTCTGGAGCGGCTCACCCTCCTTGCCGGCTCGTTCCTGCAGCCTGTCCACCAGCCAGTGGACGAAGGCGGTGGCCTCCTCGACGAAGCCGAGGTCCAGCATGGCCCGCACGGACAGCGAGCCGTCGCGGACCCAGGTGAACCGGTAGTCCCAGTTGCGCTCTCCGCCGACCTGCTCGGGCAGCCCCATGGTGGCCGCGGCGATGAGGGCGCCGGTGGGGGCGTAGGTGAGGAGCTTGAGGGTGATGGCCGAGCGGTGCACCAGCTCGGGCCACCGTCCCCGGTAGCGGGACTGGCGCAGCCATTGCTGCCAGAACCGGCTGACTTCCCCGAGACGTTCGGTGAACCCGTCGACCGTGGGCGGCGGGGGTACCTCGCCGCCGGACGCACACACGGTGAATACGGCCCCGCCTGATTCACCGGCTTTCAGCGTCACCTTTGCGCGTACGTCCTGGCCATCCCGCTCCAGCGGGAAGGTGGACTGCAGGTGCCCGTCGATCCCAGGGGCCCGGAAGAGGGCTCCGTTCTCGCCGAGCTCGAGTTGGTGCTCGGCCCGGCCGTAGTCGAAGCGCGGTCTGCACTCGAGCGTGAAGTCGACCGTCCCGCGCACGGCGCGGATCACACGGATCAGGGTGTGCCGGTCGGTGGGGGTGCGCGTCCGGTCCGGGGGCATGAAGTCGACTACCTCGCCCACTCCGTCCGGTGACATGAACCGGGTAACCAAGATGGCGGTGTCGGGGTAGTAGAGCTGTTTGCAGGTGCCGTCGGGGTGCTCGGGGGCCAGCCGCATGTACCCGCCGCGATCGTGGTCGAGCAGGGCGGCGAAGATGCTGGGCGAATCGAACCTGGGAGCTGCGAACCAGTCGACGACACCCTGAGACGAGACGAGCGCGGCGGTCTGCAGATCGCCGACCAAGCCGTGCTCGGCGATAGGAGGGTAGCGGTCCATTGCGACTCCGGGTCTCGGGAAAGCCCCCTTTGTCTACTATCGGCGACCCCTGCCGTCCCTGCCATGTCGATGGAGCCCAGTACTGCTGCCGTAGGCCACGGACGACCACCCGCGGGCCGCCACCCGTACGGCGCCGCCGGCGCGCGCCTCAGCCAGCGCCATGGACACGGGTCCGATGCCGACTGGCCGCACGAGCCGAACGTCCCCCTCGGCTTGCTGTGCTTCTCTCTGTGACCTTCGATCGCCTGACCGGCGCCTCAGTCTCCGGAGCCAGTCGACTCCTCGCTGGCAGCGGACTCGGAGTCCTGGGCGTAGTAGCGGCGGAGGAGCTCCTGTTCGGCGTCCCGGTGCGGGAACATGAAGAAGACCAGCAGCGCACCCAGCGCGATCGCGAGCAGGCCGGCGGCGTATGCCCAGTTGTCGCCGTCGAGGAACGCCTGGCGGGCGGTCGCGACGATCTGGTCGGCGTACTTGGGGTACTGCTGGGCGGTCTGCTCGGCGGAGGCGAACGACTTCGTCAGCTCGCCCTGGACCTGCTCCGATACGTGCTTGCTCTCGGAGGACGCGGCGATCGCCGAGCTGAACGCCGAGGCGTAGCCGGCGGTGAGCAGCGCGCCCATGACGGACTGTATGATGGCCCCGCCGAGGTCCCGTTGCAGGTCCGCCGTGCCCGAGGCCATGCCTGCCCGTCGCACGGGCACCGACCCGGTCAGCGAGTGCGATGCGGGCGTCCCGGCGAAGCCGACCCCGATGCCGGAGAACACGTAGGCAAGGCCGATCTGCCAGTAACTGCTGTCCTCGCCCCAGAACAGCAGCATCCAGCCGAAGGCGAGGAAGAGGAACACATAACCGATCAGCAGGGTCGTGCGGGCGCCGCGCGTCTCGACCAGCTTTGCGGACCGCGGTGCCACGAACACCATTGCCACGACGACGGGGAGGATGGCGGCGCCGGCTTCGACGGAGTCGTACTCGAGCACGTTCTGCAGGTACTGCTGGCTGATGAACGCCGACCCCGTCAGGGAGCCGAACACGATGATTCCTGCGCATGCGGCGACCCAGAACGTTCGCCGGCCGGCGATGTGGAGGTCGTACAGCGGGTTGGGAGCCCGGCGCTGACGCCAGAAGAACGCTGCTCCGGCAGCGAGGGCGAGCACGGCGAGGCCGACGACCAGTGCCCCCTGGTCGGGTACGGCGGCGAAGTTGATCGCCAGAACGAGTCCCGCGATCATGAGGACGGACAGGATGCCGCCGAGGTTGTCCACCGGTTCGGTCGACTCGTTGGCGTGCGCGGGGACGAACATCAACGCCATGATCAGCGCGACCACGGCGAGGGGCAGGGTGACCAGGAACACCGACCCCCAGTAGAAGTGTTCGAGCAGCGCGCCCGCGATCACCGGCCCGAGCATGGAGATGCCTCCGCCGAGGGCCGACCACAGTGCGATCGACTTCGTCCGCGCCGGCCCCGCCCACAGGGCGGTGATCAGCGCCAGGGTGGTCGGGTAGGCCATGCCGGCCGAGAGTCCCCCGATGATCCGGGCCACCACGAGGACGGTGTCATTGGGCGCGTACGCGGCGAGCAGGCAGGCGGGGACGGAGAGGGCGACGCCGAGGAGCAGCAGCAACTTGCGCCCGTGACGGTCGCCGACCGCACCCAGATAGAGCACCGATGCGGCCAGGCCGAGGGAGTACCCCACGGCGATCAGGTTCAGTGTGGTCTGGGACGAGTCGAAGGCCTTCCCGATCGCGGGCAGGGCCACGTTGGCCACCGACAGGTTCAGGTTGGCCACCGCCGCAACGATGATCAGGGACGCCAGGACGAGCGGCGCGCGCGCCGGTGCCTCGTGCGGCACCTCGGTTCGAGGCGCGTCACTTCTCGACATGGAAACCTCCGGGCCGATGTTTCGTTTTCGTGAAAGTCTTGCTTGATCCGCTTCGCTGCACATCGCCCCATTGGGATGACATCGCCAGGCGCCAGCAAGCACGGCAGAGTAGGGCTGACGGGTTGTGTCGGAGGTGTGTTGCGAACGCCATCGCCGAGTCGGTCGAGGCCGGTGGCGCCGGACGGGCCCTCCGCGATGCTCACGCCAAGGGCTACGGGCTGGTCCGAGGGGAAGTGGAGATCCTGGACGGGCTTCCCCCCGAGTACGCCCAGGGCATCTACGCGACTCCGGGAACCCACGATGCGCTCATCCGCTCTTCCAACGGCTCGGCCCACGCCGGAGCAGACGCGCGACTGGGCAACGCCACCGGACTGGCCCTGAAGATCTTCGGCATCCCCGGGCCGACCCTGCTGGAAGACGAACCGGACACGGGCACGTTCGACTACGCCAACATCAACGCACCGATCTTCTTCGGCAAGACTGTCGAGCGCTACGTGGTCCTCCAGGATTTGTTCCTGAACTCGTCGGCCTATTTCTCCCAGGGCCGAGCCGGCGCGCATCGTTTCTACACCGAGTTCGTGACCGGAAAGGGAACCCTCGACCAGGACGACTGGGCGTGGGATGAGTTCCTGGCCTTTCTGAGCCTGGCCAAGATCCCTCTGGTCAACGTATTGCTGTCGAGCTACTGGACGATGGGCGCGGTCAGGCACGGGGACTACATCGCCAAGGTGCGCATCACTCCCGACCCGGAATGCGCAGCTGCGGTGGTCCGGCGCGCCATCGACCCGACTTCCGCAGCGGAGGTCTTCCGACCGGCTCTGCAAGCCGAGCTGCAGGAGCGGCCCTACGCCTTCGACATCCAGATTCAGCTCTGCACCGATCTGGAGCGGATGCCGGTGGAGGACCCCACTGTGGAGTGGCCCGAGCAGCTCTCGCCGTCCGTCACCGTGGCCAGGCTGCGGCTGCCGCAGCAGGACATCTCCGGCCCGGAAAACCTGGAGAAGATGGACTCACTGTCCTTCACCCCTTGGCGGGTCACCGCAGAGCACGCGCCCCTGGGCAACATCATGCGGGCCCGCAAGGAGGTCTACCGGCACTCCTCCATCGCGCGCCACAAGCTCAACCAGCAGCCGCGCACAGAGCCCCGCAGCGCCGACGAGGTGCTTGGCGCTTGACCCGGTCCACCTCCGGTCAGACAGATCCGGATCACGGAAACAACCGCTCCGGCCCAAGCGGCGCAGGTGACCAGGAGTTCGCGGCGCCCTTGCGAGTGGCTCTCCGTGAGCCGGTTTCAGGGCGCTCTCTTCAGGCCATCGATGTGTGTCACTTGACCGTCTATGGCAGGCCGCCGACGGGGTCGGTCAGTGCGGTCGCCTCGGCCTCGGTCTCGCGGGTCACGGGGATCTCGGGGGTGCGGAACCGGTCGAGGAGGGCGAGGGCGGGACTGAAAGTCCGGTATGTGCCCCGTCTGCGGCGCCGGTGCAGTCCGCGACCAGCAGGCCCAGAGGCGCTGATCCCACGCTGCCCTCGAAGCAGAGGGCTCCAGGAACACGCCACTCCAGCGGCGTGATGGTGCATCAGAGAAGTCAGCAATCGGTCAGCACGAGTCCTGAAAGACCTGCGGAAAGCTGACCGAACATGCGAATCGTTGTAGGCTCCGGAGACCGCCCTTGACCTGCGTGAAGCAGGCAGGGAGCTGACATATCGGGAGTATTCGCATGCTTCGCACCATGTTCAAGTCCAAGATCCATCGGGCCACCGTCACGCAGGCCGATCTGCACTATGTCGGATCCGTGACCGTCGACGCCGATCTGCTGGACGCCGCGGATCTGCTGCCCGGGGAGTTGGTCCACATCGTGGACATCACCAACGGGGCGCGCCTGGAGACCTACGTCATCGAGGGGGAGCGCGGGTCCGGGGTCATCGGGATCAACGGTGCCGCCGCTCATCTGGTGCACCCCGGGGACCTGGTCATCCTCATCAGTTACGCGCAGGTCGAGGACGCCGAGGCCCGCGTGTTCCAGCCCCACGTCGTGCATGTCGACGCGGACAATCGCATCATCGAGCTGGGCGCGGATCCCTCCGCCCCGGTGCCCGGTACGGATCAGGAGCGCAGCCCGCACGCCGTGGCTGTCTGAGGGGAGTCGGGGACCATGGTCGAGGTCAAGGACGAGCGGAAGGCCGGACGGCTGCTGGCCTTCGAGGGCGGGGCGGTGGTGGGGTTCATCGCCTACTTCGTACTCGCCGAGGCCCCGCACGCTCTGGTGGCGGTGCACACCGTCGTCGAGCCGGGCCACGAGGGCCGGGGCATCGCCGGGGAGCTGGTGAAGACCCTCTACGGGATCGCCGCCGCCGAGGGCGTGCCCGTGGTTCCGCTCTGCCCGTACGCGGCGAGCTGGGCGGCCAAACACCCCGACCAGGCGCCGGAGCCGGCCCCCGAGGTCGTGTCGGCGGCCAAGGTCCAGCTCGATGCCGACGCCGACCTCTGGTGACGGATCTGCTCCTGCTGCACACCTCGCCCGCGCACGTCCCGGTCTTCGACGCGCTGCGGGACCGGAGCCACCCGGGAGCCGTACTGCGGCACCGGGTGGTTCCGGAGCTGCTCGACCGGGCCCGTGCCGAAGGGCCGCAGGCGGTGGCTCCGGATCTCGCCCGCCTGCTCGCCGAGGCCGGGCCGGTGCCCGTGCTGGTCACCTGCTCGACGATCGGGGCGACCGCGGAATCCCTCGCTCCGGCGCTCGGCTCCCCGGTGCTGCGCGTGGACCGGCCGATGGCGGCCGCCGCGGTGCGCACCGGCGCGCGGATCGTCGTACTGGCCACCGTGGAGTCGACCTTCGCGCCCACCTGTGAACTGCTGGCCGAGGAGGCCGGGGAGCGGCCGGTCTCGATCCGTACGCAGCTGGTCGCCGGAGCCTGGGAGCGCTTCGCCGCGGGGGACGACGCCGGCTCCCTCGCCCGGGTGGCCGAGGCCGCCGACGCCGTAATCGACGCCGACGTCATCGTGCTGGCCCAGGCCTCCATGGCAGGCGCCGCGGATCTCGTCACGACCCGGATCCCGGTGCTGTCCAGCCCGGCTCCCGGCCTGGCGGCGGGCCTGCGGCTGGCGGGGGCCTCGTAGGCAGCCTGCCGGGGCGGAATCCCCAGGGCTGATCCCGGGGCCTCGTACGGGCTTTCCGGGGGCGATTGCGGGAAAATGGGACCCATGGTGCGAAAACTCGAAGAGACGCAGCCACCGGTGCCGGAGCCCGAGCCGACCCCCGACCCCGCGCCCTTCCCGGACCCCGAGCCGATCCCGCGCCCGGTGCCACCCGTGCCCGGCCCCTTCCCGGAGCCGGACCCGGTGCCTCCGCCGCCAGGGCCCGCGCCGGTACCGCAGCCCGGGCCCTGGAGCTGAGCGGCCTCAGCCCGTCTGGACCTCGGTGCGGTCGCCGCTCCAGAGGGTGTGGAACGAGCCCGCTCGGTCGGTGCGCCGGTAGGTGTGCGCCCCGAAGAAGTCGCGCTGCCCCTGGGTGAGGGCCGCGGGAAGCCGCTCCGCGCGCAGCGCGTCGTAGTACGCCAGCGAAGCCGCGAAGGCGGGCACCGGGATGCCCTGGCGCACCGCCGCCACCAGCACGGACCGCCAGCCCTCCTGTGCCGCCCCGATCTCCTCGGCGAAACGCGCGTCCGCCAGTAGGCTCGGCAGCTCGGGCTGCGCGTCGTACGCGGCCCGGATCCGGTCCAGGAACGCGGCCCGGATGATGCAGCCGCCGCGCCACAGCGAGGCCACGGCGCTCAGGTCCACGCCCCAGCCGTACTCCTGGCTGCCCGCCTGGATCTGGTGGAAGCCCTGGGTGTACGAGACGATCTTCGAGGCGTACAGGGCCTCCTCCACCTGTGCGGCGAATTCCTCCGCAGCTTCCGGGGACAGCGCGGCGGCCGTCGGGCCCGCGAGCCCCCGTGCGGCCGTACGCAGGTCCGCGTGGCCGGAGACCGCCCGGGCGAAGACCGCCTCCGCGATCCCCGACACCGGCACGCCCAGGTCCAGGGCGATCTGCACGGTCCAGCGGCCGGTGCCCTTCTGCTCGGCGGCGTCGGCCACGACGTCCACGAACGGGCGGCCCGTCGCGGCGTCCGTGTGGGCGAGCACCTCGGCCGTGATCTCGATCAGGTACGAGTCGAGGCGCCCCTGGTTCCAGGTCCGGAAGGTCTCCGCGATCTTCGCGGGGGAGTAGCCGGCGACCTCGCGCAGCAGGTGGTACGCCTCGGCGATGAGCTGCATGTCGGCGTACTCGATGCCGTTGTGCACCATCTTGACGAAGTGTCCGGCGCCGTCGGGGCCCATGTGTGAGGTGCACGGCGTCCCGTCGGCGGCCTTCGCGGCGATCTTCTCCAGCAGCGGGCCGAGGGACGCGTACGACTCCTTCGAGCCGCCGGGCATGATGCTCGGCCCGAGCAGCGCACCCTCCTCACCGCCCGAGATGCCCACGCCCACGAAGTGGATGCCCTGTTCGCGCAGCTCCCTCTCGCGGCGCCGGGTGTCCTCGAAGTGCGCGTTGCCGCCGTCGATGATGACGTCGCCCTCCTCCAGGAGCGGCGCGAACTCGCGGATTACGGCGTCGGTCGGCTCCCCGGCCTTCACCATGATGACGAGGCGTCGGGGACGCTCCAGCGCGTCGACGAACTCCTTCGCGGACTCGGCTGCCACGAAGCGGCCCTCGTGGCCGAACTCCTTCACGAGAGCGGTGGTCTTCGAGGCGGTGCGGTTGTGCACGGCGACGGTGAAGCCGTTGCGGGCGAAGTTCCGGGCGAGGTTGCTGCCCATGACCGCGAGCCCGGTGACGCCGATCTGGGCTGTGCTGGTGCTCATCGTTGCGCTCCTGCGTGCTTCGGTGTGCGGGGAATGCCGACGCTACATCGACGCGGACGGCTACCGGTCCGATCGCCGCCGAGGGATTGTCAAATTCCGCTAAGGGGCGCCCCGTTGCGCCCCTTGTCATGCTCTGATCGTGACGTTAGGTTTTGCGTTTCCTGTTGTCTTCGATGGGGGCTCCCATGGGTGTACGGGGCCGGCACCGCCGGTATCAGCCGAGCAGTATCAACCGGGCCTCGCTCGCCGTCACCGCCGGTGGCGCCGGGATCGCGCTCCCGTTCATCGGCGCCGGAGCCGCGCACGCCGCCTCCGTGGACACCTGGAACAACGTCGCCGCCTGCGAATCGACGAACAACTGGCACGTCAACACCGGCAACGGCTATTACGGCGGCCTCCAGTTCAGCCAGAGCACCTGGCGGGCCTTCGGCGGTACCGTCTACGCCGCCCGCGCCGATCTGGCCACCAAGGACCAGCAGATAGCGGTCGCGGAGAAGGTCCTGAAGGGCCAGGGGCCCCAGGCCTGGCCGCAGTGCGGCAAGCAGGCCGGCCTCAGCCGCAGCGGCCAGGCGCCCGCGGCAGCGTCGCAGGGCCAGGCGCCGAAGGCGCAAGGTGCGCAGGCCCCACAGGGGGCGAAGACCGAGACGCGGCAGACGAAGGCCACCGGGCAGCAGGGCACCATGCCCCGCCCCACCGGAACCTCCGTGCTGCCGAACCCGTATGTGGTCGCGCCCGGTGACTCGCTCTCGGTGATCGCCACCGAGCAGCACGTCGAGGGCGGCTGGCAGGCGCTCTACGAGACCAACCGCGCCACCGTGGGAAGCAACCCGGACATGATCTTCCCCGGGCAGCGGCTCACCCTGCGGATCACCGGGGCCCCGCCCGCGCAGAACCCGGAGAAGCCGCCGCGCACGGCCGACCCGGTGAAGCCCGTGGAGCCGGCGGCGGAGAAGCCGGCCCAGAAACCTGCCGAAAAGCCCGCGGAGAAACCGGCCGAAAAGCCGGCGGAGAAGCCTGCCGAGAAGCCGGCCCCGGAGCCAGCCTCAGCGCAGCAGAAGCCCGCCGCGGGCGGATTCTCCGCCCCCGTCGACGCCTCCATCGGTACCGCCTACCGCGTCGCGGGCTCCTCCTGGTCCAGCGGCTACCACACGGGTGTCGACTTCCCGGTGGCGACCGGAACCTCCGTCAAGTCGGTCGGCCCCGGCCAGGTCGTCTCCGCCGGCTGGGCGGGTGCGTACGGCTACCAGGTCGTCATCCGGCACACCGACGGCCGGTACTCCCAGTACGCCCACCTGTCGGCGCTCGGCGTCAAGTCCGGCCAGCAGGTCTCCGGAGGCCAGCGGATCGGCCGCTCCGGCTCGACCGGCAACGCCAGTGGCCCCCACCTGCACTTCGAGATGCGTACGGGACCCGGCTACGGCTCCGACATCGACCCGCTGAAGTACCTCCGCTCCCACGGAGCCGACATCTGACCCACGTACGTGCGACGGTACGGCGGTGAGCAGGATCAGCCCGGCGGCGGCCACCACGGCGCAGGCCGCAGCCGCCGCCGTGCCGGCCGCCCCGTACCGGAAGCCCTCGTCGAACAGCGAGATGCCGACCGCCGCCGCGACCACGGGATTGACGACGGTCACCGTGGCCAGCGGCGCGGTCAGCCCGGCGCCCCGGTAGGCCGCCTGCGAGAGCAGCAGCCCGCCGGACGCGAGCACCGCGATCGCCGCGAGGTCCGGCCACAGCCCGCCCGGCGTGCCCGGACCGAAGCCCTCGGCCACGGACTTGGTGAACACCGAGGCCATGCCGAAGGACGTACCGGCCGCCGCGGCCAGCAGCACGCTGCGCAGCACCGCCCGGTGCATCCGGTGCGCCGCCAGGAACAGCGTCGCCACCCCGGCCCCGGTCACGAACAGCAGCAGGCTCCGCTCACCGCCCGCCAGGGACTGCGCCCGCCCGCCACCGCCGGTCAGGGCCAGCAGCCCCGCCAGACCCACCGTGGCCAGCACCGCCCCGCGCCAGGCCGCGGCGCCCGCCCGGCGCCCCACGAAGAAGGCCGCCATCGGGAGCGCGAAGACGATCGTGAGCGCGCCGAGGGGCTGGACCAGACTCAGCGGCCCGTACGCGAGGGCCGCCACGTGCAGCAGGGCGCCGAGACCGTTCAGCCCCACCGCCACCCACCAGACGCCCCGTCGCAGCGGCGCGAACGGGCGGTCCGGCGTGGTCGCCGCGACCTGTTCCTGGACGATCGCGCCACCCGCGTACGCCAGGGCGGACACGAGGCAGAGCAAGGCCGACAGCGCCAGTGCACTCATGAAGTCCACAATGCCCGACCCGACTTCGCTATTCCTCCGCCCACAGGGGGTCACGAGTCATACTCCTGGCGTAGTACGGGAGTACGCGATCAGGCACGCAGGGCAGCGGAGAAAGACCGGAGAAAGACCGGAGAAAGGCCACGTCTGGACGCGTACGGTGACACCCCGCACGCGGTATGTGAGCCCCGTGGCAGCGGGTTTGGCTGCGGGTGCGTCGGATCCGTACAGTTCCCCTTTTGGGGACTTCCGCAGCAGGCGGATGCGGACGAGTGATCAAGGAACGGCAGCGGCCATGACGGTGACCGAAGACAGCCAGGACTACGGGCACGCATACGGACCGGGCATCGATCCCGAGCGGCTGGCCCTCTGCCTCAGCGTGCTCGACGAGCTGGACAAGCTCGACGTCGACCACCCCGACGCGATCACCGTACGCCGCGCCACCGCCGGCCTGTACCGCACGGTCAAGCAGCGCCGCCGTCAGGAGCGCCGCGCCGCCAAGACCGCCAACGACAAGGCCGTCACCGAGGCGACCGCGACCGGCTCCGCCGAGCGCATCGACGACGAGACCGAGGGCATCCTGCCTTCCTCCGGCACCGAGGCCGGCCGGATCGCCGGGATACTCCAGCGCCCGCGCTCCTGCTACGTCTGCAAGACGCGGTACGTCGAGGTCGACTACTTCTACCACCAGCTCTGCCCGGACTGCGCCCTCGAGAACCGTGCCAAGCGCGAGGCCCGCGCCGACCTCACGGGCAAGCGCGCGCTGCTCACCGGCGGCCGGGCCAAGATCGGCATGTACATCGCGCTGCGGCTGCTGCGCGACGGCGCGCACACCACGATCACCACTCGCTTCCCCAAGGACGCCATCCGCCGCTTCAAGGCGATGGACGACTCGGCGGACTGGATGCACCGCCTGGAGGTCGTCGGCATCGACCTTCGCGACCCGGCCCAGGCCGTGGCGCTCTCCGACCAGGTGGCCGAGGCCGGTCCGCTCGACATCCTGATCAACAACGCGACGCAGACCGTGCGCCGCCTGCCCACCGCCTACGCCGCGCTGGTCGAGGGGGAGGCCGCCCCGCTGCCGGCCGGCGAGCTCCCCGCCCACCACGTCATCGGCGCCTTCAACTCCGGCGCGGTCGACGGCCTGGCGGCGCTGCCCGTCGGCGTGAGCGGGCTCGAGGCGCAGAAGGTCGCCGACCTCGCCCTGGTCGCGGGCAACGCCAGCCTGGAGCGGCATCTCGCCGGCACCGCCATCGACGCGGGCGGCCTGCTGCCCGACGTCGTCGAGAGCAACACCTGGGTGCAGACCATCGACCAGATCTCCCCGGTGGAGCTGCTCGAGACCCAGCTGTGCAACTACACGTCGCCGTTCATCCTGATCAGCGCGCTCCGGCCGGCCATGGCCGAGGCCGCCCGGAAGGCGTCCAGCGGGCGTGCCTACGTCGTCAACGTCTCGGCGATGGAGGGCGTCTTCAGCCGCGGATACAAGGGCGCGGGGCACCCGAACACCAATGCCGCCAAGGCCGCGATGAACATGGTGACGCGGACCAGCGGCCAGGAGATGTTCGAGGCGGACCGCATCCTCATGACCTCGATCGACACCGGCTGGATCACCGACGAGCGCCCGCACTTCGACAAGCTGCGCCTGGCCGAGGAGGGCTTCCACGCCCCCCTCGACCTGGTCGACGGCGCGGCCCGGGTCTACGACCCGATCGTCCGCGGCGAACTCGGTGAGGACCTCTTCGGAGTCTTCCTCAAGGACTACGCCCCCGCGAACTGGTAGGGCCGGCGGGCGCCTACGTGCGTCCCACAGCCGATCCCCTGGGTCCCCTGGGACCCGACGGCCCCCTCGGTGCCCCGAGGGGGCCGTTCGCGTTCCCGGCGGGCCCGGACGCCCGGTACGCGCCCGCCGCGACCAGCTCCAGCACCGGCCGCCAGTCCTCCAGCACGCCCGCGTCCAGGCCCGCGGCGCCGGCCGTGTCGTGTGCCTGGAGCAGGTCCGCCGCCGCCTCGCCGTCCGGGCCGGCCGCCGTCAGGGCGCGGAGGCCCGCCTCGTCCCCGGCCCGCGCGTGCAGCCGTACCAGCCGGGCCACCCGCTCGCCCAGCAGCGGGCGGACCGCCTCAGCGTGATCGGTCCGGGACACTCCGTCACCCGGACGGAGCAGCTCGCCGAGATCCAGTACGAGCCCCGCTGTCTGGAGTTCCTTGTCGAAGGGGTGGGCGCGGCGAAGCAGGGCCGCAGTCCGCAGGCCACGGCCGTCGCGGCAGGCGTGCAGAAGATCCATCAGCTCTGGAACGCTTGAGATGTACGGCACTTCGAACCCCCGTATTCCGGACCTCGCCACCGCCGCTCCCCCCGTCGCCCCCGCGCGCATCCGGCGTCGAGCGGACCATGCTTGTCGCACCCGCGGGTCGAAGACTTCCTGAACTCGCGGCGAAAACAAGAGGGCGACGCGGATTTTGCCTTTCTATCGAGCGGAGGCCCGCTCATATGTGTACTCTGGGGCATCAAGAAGGCCCCATCCGGGCCACGCTCCACCAAGGCGCCACCGCGTCCGGAAACCCTTTAGCCCTTGCCCGGCTCGCGGTCCGCCTGCCGGGTTGCGCGACACGAAGGAGTGCGCGGTGACAGAAATCACGAAGCCCGAACCGACGTCGCTGGAGCGGTCGGGGTCGCGGCCCAAGTCGCGGACCGACGAGCTCGGAAGCCTCGAAGTCTGGGCGCGGTCCGCCCCCATCCGGCTGGCGGGGTACGAGGACGACCTGGCGGAGTCGCACATCCTGCCCGGCGTCGACTAGCGCGGCCCGAGCGACCGGAGGGTCCACGCCGGCCGGTCCGAAGAGAAGAGCGGTACTGAGCGCCCCCGAGCCGACCCGCACCGGGGGCGCTGCCCTGTCCGGCCGGGCACCGCGGGAAGTTCCCGGGCCGCCTACGCCGTGAGCGTCATCGCTGACGGCGATCAAGACTTCCCGCCGCGCGGCCGCCCGGGCAGGCTGAGCCGCATGAAGCTACTGATGCTGGGTGGAACCGAATTCGTCGGACGCGCGATCACCGAGGACGCCCTCGACCGGGGCTGGGAGGTGACCGTCTTCCACCGCGGCCACCACGCGCCCCCGCCGGGCACCGATGCCCTGCACGGCGACCGCACCGCCCCCGGCGGCCTGGACGCCCTTGCCGAGGGGGAGTGGGACCTCGTCGTGGACACCTGGGGCGGTGCTCCCACCGCCGTGCGCGACAGCGCCCGGCTGCTGCGCGACCGGGTCGGGCGGTACGCGTACGTCTCCAGCCGCTCCGTGCACGCCTATCCCGCACCGGCCGGGCTGGACGAGGAGGGTCCCCTGGTGGAGGGCTCGCCCGACGCCGGATCCATCGCCTACGCCGAGGACAAGCGCGGCGCCGAACTCGCTGCCCTGGACGCCTTCGGCGACCGCGCGCTGCTGGCGCGCGCCGGGCTGATCCTCGGCCCGTACGAGAACGTCGGCCGACTGCCCTGGTGGCTGAACCGCACCGCCCGCGGCGGTCCGGTCCTCGCCCCCGGCCCGCGCGAACTCCCGCTCCAGTACATCGACGTACGCGACCTCGCCCGCTGGACCCTCGACGCGGCCGCCGCCGGGCAGGGCGGCGCGTACAACGTGGTCTCCGCGCCCGGGCACGCCACGATGGGAAGCCTCCTGGAGGCCTGCGCCGCCACCACCGGCGGCGCGGCCGAACTGCGCTGGACCGACCCGGCCGTGATCATGGAGGCCGGCGTCCAGCCCTGGACCGAGCTGCCGGTCTGGACCGGGACGGGCGAGCCCCACGACTACATGCACGCCGGCGACGTGTCCAAGGCCCTGGCCGCGGGCCTCAAGTGCCGCCCGGTCGAGGAGACCGTCGCCGACACCTGGGCCTGGCTCCAGAGCCTCGGCGGGATCGCCCCGCAGCGTCCCGACCGGCCGGCCCCGGGCCTGGACGCGCAGCGGGAGGCGGCACTACTCGGGCTCTGACCAGGCGGCTTCCGCGAGCCGGGTGGGCGGCAGGTACTCGCGCAGCAGCGTGCGGTGCCACCACGCACCCGTCTCGCGCAGCTCCCGCCAGCTGGTGAACCGGTAGCGGTACAGCAGGGCGCGGACATAGCGGGGCGGGGCGTCCGGGAAGGGGTTGTGGCGCAGCAGCCGCAGCGTGTCCCGGTCACCCGCCAGCAGCCGCTCCACGAAGGGCCCGAACCAGTCCCGCGCATAGCCGGGGGAGAGCGCCGCGAACCACATCAGCCAGTCCAGGCGCAGATGGTACGGGGCGAACTGGCGCGGCACCCTGCCCGGTTCACCCGGCTTCCCCTTGAAGCCGTACTCCCGCCAGTCCCCGTCCGCGTGCGGCACCCGGTCGGCGGTGCCCTCCACCACCACCTCGTCCCGGATCCGGCCCACCGACCCGAACGCCCCGTACGTATTGACCAGGTGGAGCGAGTCGAACGAGCGGTTCATCACCTGGCGGCGCGAGACCATGTTGAGCACCGGATGACGGCTCAGCACCAGCACCAGCACGGTCACCGCGCAGACCAGGACCACGAACCACACCGGCGCCGCCCGCGAGGCCTGGGCCGGGGGAGCGCCCGCGAGCCCGGTGAAGTCCACGGCCGACAGGGCGAGCGTGATCGTCAGCCAGTTCAGCCAGGCGAAATTTCCCGACAGGACGAGCCACAGCTGCGTCGCCACGATGATCCCCGCGGCGTACGAGGCCACCGGCTGCGGAGTGAACAGCAGTACCGGGACGGCCAGTTGGGTCACGTGGTTGGCCCCGCACTCCACCCGGTGCAGCGGTTTCGGCAGGTGGTGGAAGAACCAGCTCAGCGGCCCCGGCATCGGCTGCGTCTCATGGTGGTAGTAGAGGCAGGTGAGCTTGCGCCAGCAGGAGTCCCCGCGGATCTTGATCAGCCCGGCTCCGAACTCCACCCGGAAGAGCACCCAGCGCAGTAGCCACAGCACCAGCACCGGTGGCCCGGCCCGCGCGTTGCCCAGGAAGACGGCGAGGAATCCCACCTCCAGCAGCAGCGACTCCCAGCCGAAGGAGTACCAGGTCTGCCCGACGTTCACGATGGAGAGGTACAGCAGCCACAGCAGGGCCCACATCCCCATGGCCGCGCCCAGCGGCACCTCGTCCCCGGCCCCGGCGGCCAGCGCGCCGGCCAGCACCGCCCCGGCCCAGGCGCACGCCGCGAACAGTCGGTCGGAGTAGCGCAGTTGGAACAGGCTCGGGGCGCGCCGGAAGGGCACGTACCGCACGTAGCGCGGTACGGGCAGCATGCCCCGCGCCCCGATGAGGGCCCGGAACTGCAGGGCGGCCCCGACGAAGGCGAAGAGGTAGACGCCGGCGAGGGCCCGCTGGAAGACCAGCCGGCCCAGCCAGTACCAGGGCGCCGTGAACCAGTCCATCGCCTCCAGTATCGGACCGGTCAGGCGGCGGTGGCCAGCCTGCGCACGTGGCGGCCCAGCCAGCGCGCGTAGCGCAGCTGGAGGAAGGGGATCACCGGGCCCGCGAGCCGGGTGTACCAGCAGGCGGGGCGGCTGAAGGCGGTCACGGTGAACCACACGGTGCCGTCGGGGTCCATGTCCACGATGAAGGACTCCTCCCCGCACTCCGGGTGGCCCGTCAGCGTGCCGTACGCGAAACCGATCCGGGCGGGTTCGTACGCCGTCCAGACCACCTCGCACGGAGCCTCGATGCGCAGCGGACCGAAGCCGATCCCGACGATCACCCGGCTGCCGGGGCGGACGGCCCCGGTCGTGTCGGCGTCACCGCGGATCCGCATGCCCGAGGTCCGGTGCGCCTGGAAGGTGGTCACCGCGACGCCGGCGGCCTCGAAGGCGGACCGGCCGTGCCCGATCCGGACCCGGTGGTGCAGGTGGTGGTATCCGGCGGGCAGCGGTCGCTCGGCGGTGGCGCCGCGATCGGGGTAGCTGAGGGCGTCCCGGCCGGCGCTGGTGAGGCGGGTCATGGCGTGGTCTCCTGTCGGTCTGCGGTCAGTCGGCGCCAGGCCAGCACCGAGCACAGGGCGAATCCGAGGGCGTTCGCGAGGCCGTGGGTCGCGGCCATCCAGGTCAAGGTGGGGTGCACGACGCCGGTGGCCTCGCCGACCGCCCACCACAGGGCGAGCAGCATGGTGGCCAGCAGTACCGCGGCCGAAGTGGCGAGCAGCGCACGCGTGGTCCGGTCTCCTGCGGCCGGGCGGATCTCCTGCCAGGTCAGCAGGGCCACGGCCCACATTCCGCCGGTCAGGACCACCGCGCCCGCCAGTTCGGCCCAGTCGTCGACGAAGTAGCCGAGGAGCACGAGCAGGGTGCCCGCGGGGACGCTGTACGCGGCCCAGCGCGCGCCCGGTCCGGGTGCCGCGGCCCGGCACACCAGCCCGGCGACCAGGGCCGCCGTGAATCCGGCGAAGTGGAAGTGGGGCACGGTGAGCGCCAGGATGTCGAGGTCGAAGCCGAAGAGCCGGTGGCCGGCGCGCTCGGCGACCAGGGCGGTCCCGGCGACCGACGGCGCGACCAGCGCGGTGGCCACCGCGACGTCCGCGGGGCCCGGGCGGCCGCGCAGGAGCCCGGCCGGGGCCCGCGCCGCGAGGGCCAGGCAGGCCGCGGCGTACAGCGCGGCGAGCGTCGTGGCGAGTGTTCCGCGCGGCAGCCAGAGGGAGACCGCGCCGAGGGCGGCGGGCCATGGCCACAGGCGGGCGGTCCGGCGCAGCCCGGCCGGGCCGATCAGGCGCAGTCCGGCCGGGACCACGTAGAGCATGCCCAGGGTGACGATCACGTTCACTAGTACCGTCACGGCGGACTCCCCTCCCCATTGCGGTCGAACGCTTTGAACGCGTTCAACCCATGGCCGTGACTCTACGGGCTTCCTTGAACATGTTCAAGAAGCGCTCCGGTTGCGGCCTTGCCGTGGATGCGGCAGACAAGAGGGAGCAACCGGGGCGAAAAGGGAGATTCACGTGCACGCACCGACACCTCCGACACATCGTCAGGCGCCGCGCCGTCATGCACCGGCCGGCGCCGCGCTGTTCGCGGCCCTCGGCCTGTTCGCCGCGGCGTGCGGCGGCTCCGAGGAGCCCAGCGGGGCAGCGGGATCCGAGAGCCAGGAGGTCCACCTCCAGCCCGTGGCCGCCGCGGGTCCCGCACCCTTCACCGCCACCTCGGCCACCGCCGAGTCCGCGCCCGTCCAGCCGCCGCTGCCCAACCGGACCGGACAGGGCATCCGCACGGTGAACGCGGCCACCCCCGGCCTGTACGCCGGCACCGAACGGCTCGGCAGCTGCGACGTGGAACAGCAGGTCCGCTATCTGACCGCCGACAACGCCAAGGCGCACGCCTTCGCCCAGGCCTCCGACATCGAACAGGCGAAGGTCCCGGAATTCCTCCGGGGCCTCACCCCCGTGGTGCTCCGCGCCGACACCCGGGTCACCAGCCACGGCTTCCGCGACGGCCGCGCCGACAGCTTCCAGGCCGTTCTCCAGGCAGGAACCGCCGTGCTCGTCGACGAGCACGGCATGCCCCGGGTCCGATGCGCCTGCGGCAACCCGCTGCTCGCGCCCCGCGCCGCCAAGGGCTCCCCGGTGCAAAAGGGTGACCCGTGGAACGGCTACCAGCCCAACCAGGTCGTGGTCATCGAGCCCACCACCCACGCGATCAACAACCTGGTGATCGTCAACATCGCCGACAACACCTGGATCGAACGCAAGAGGGGCGACGACGGCGCCCAGGACCGGCCTCCGCGGGTGCTGCCCGACTTCGACCCGGCCGACGGCATCCCCACCGGGCCCGTCACCCCGCCCGGGGCCGGGCCCGCCGAACCCTGCCCGGCGTCCGGGGCCGAGGACTGCCCGCCGCGGTCACCGGGAGCACCGGCCGGGCCGGGCGAGGGGCGGGGGCAGAATCCGGCCGAGCAGCCGGGCCTGGCCGTACCGCCGCAGCAACAGCAACAGCAAGAGCAGCCGTCGGACCTGCAGCTGTCCGACCAGCAGCTCTCGGACCAGCCTCTGTCGGACCAGCCTCTGTCGGACCAGCAGTTCTCCGACCAGCAGCTCTCGGACCAGCCTCTGTCGGACCAGCCCCTGTCGGACCAGCCGCTGTCCGACCAGCCGCCCTCGGACCAGCCGTCCGACCTGCCCCTGTCCGCCCCGCCCCTGTCCGATCTGCCCGCGGACGCTCCCATGGACGTTTCCCCGGACACGTCGACGGACGTCCCGTCCGACCGGTCGCAGCCGCCTTACGACCCCATCGGGCCGGGCGCCGTCCCGGACGGGCAGCAGCAGCCGCCCTCCGACCCGGCGCCGCCGCCCTCCGACCCGGTCTCCCCGCTGGAGAGCGCCTGACCGGCCCGTGTGTCATGGTGGATCGGTGCCGACCACCGTATCGCTGCCGGACGACTGGCCCGCACACCCGGACCGGTCGCTCGCGCTCAACCGCATGGGCAGCTTCGACTGGGACCTGGTCACAGGGCTCATGCACCTGGACGGGGCAGCTCTCGACGTCTTCGACACGGCCCCTCACGAATACGACGGACGGCCCGAATCCCTCTCCCCGCGCGTCCCGCCGACCGAGGCCACCCGGCTCGACGCCCTCGTCTCCAGCGCCCTCAAGGGCGGCGAGGACAGCTACGGCGCCTACTTCCGCATCCGCTGCCACAACGGCCGGCTGCGCTGGACGCACACCCAGGGCCGCGTCATGCGCGGCCGGGACGGGCGCCCCTACCGGATCATCGGCATCGTCCGGGACGCGACCGACGAGCTTAGCCACTCGGCGGAACGGCTCGGCCTCGACGAGGAGCGGCGTCGCCAGACGTCGGTGGTCGAGAGCACCACCGCCGCCCTCGCCCACGCCCGCACCGTGCAGGACGTCATCGACGCGCTCGGCGACGCCCACGGGCTGGAACGCCTCGGCTCGATGGGCATGGTGATGGGCCTCGTCGAGGCCGGGCGGATCCACCTCGTCGCCGAGGGGCCGACGGGAAGCTTCGTACCCGGAACGCGGTACACCCGCATCGACGAGCAGTACCCGATGAGCGAGGTCGTGCGCTCGCTCCAGCCGCGCTTCCTCGACTCCGCGCAGGAGTTCGCCACGGACTATCCAGGTCTCTGGGCGAAGATCTCGTCGATGGACATCTCGGCGGCCGCGTACCTGCCGCTGATCGCCCAGGCCAGGCCCATCGGCGCGATCGGGCTCCTCTACCAGGACAAGGACGGCTTCACCCAGGACGAGCGGAACCTGCTCGTCGCGCTCGGCAGCAGCATCGCGCAGAGCCTGCAGCGGGCCATGCTGCTGGAGCAGGAGCACGACCTGGCGGAAGGCCTCCAGCAGGCCATGCTGCCGAGGCGGATCCCTTCGGTGCCGGGCGCGGAGATCGCCGTACGGTACCGCTCCGCCCGGATGGGCCAGGACATCGGCGGCGACTGGTACGACGTCATCCCGATGCCGGGCGGCCGGGTCGGCGCGGTCATCGGCGACGTCCAGGGCCACGACACGCACGCGGCCGCGGTGATGGGCCAGCTGCGGATCGTGCTGCGCGCGTACGCCGCCGAGGGCCACTCGCCGGGCACGGTCATGGCCCGGGCCTCCGTCTTCCTGCACGAACTGGACACCGACCGCTTCGCGACGTGCACGTACGTGCAGGCCGACCTGTCCACGGGGGTGCTGCAACTGGTCCGGGCGGGCCACATCGACCCGTTGCTGCGCACCCGGGACGGGGACTGCAGGCGGCTCCCGGTGGGAGGCGGCATGCCGCTCGGCCTCTCGGCGGAGTTCGGCCGCTTGGAGTACCCGGTGACGACGGTGGAGCTGGACCCGGGTGAAACGATCCTGCTGTGCACGGACGGCCTGGTGGAGCAGCCCGGCGCCGACCTCGACGACGGGATCCAGTACCTGACCTCGCTGATCCGCAGCGGACCGGCGGACATGCAGCTCCTCGCGGACCGGCTGTGCGGCGTCGTGGACGAGCGGGGCGGCGACGACGACATGGCGCTGCTCCTGCTGCGCCGCGAGGTGCCGGACGCTCCGCAGGGCGGCGGCCGCCTCCGGCAGCACGTGGCACCGGGGGATCCGGAGGCCCTGGTGGCGGCGCGCCACATGATCGGAGCGGCGGTGCGCGCGTGGGGTGCGCGGGAGCGGGCCGACGAGATCGAGCTCGTCGCGGACGAGCTGATCGTGAACGCCCTGATGCACACGGACGGCCCGGCGATCGTGACCCTGCGGGTCCTGGCCGGGACCGACCGGCGTCTGCGGGTGGAGGTCGAGGACCGGTCGAGCGCGCTGCCGAGGCGCCGGGAGGCGGGTGACGCGGGGGTGTCCGGGCGGGGGCTGATGCTCGTGGACCGGCTGGCGGATGTGTGGGGCGTGGAGTCGCGGGGCAGCGGCAAGTGCGTGTGGTGCGAGTTCGTGATGGGCTGACCGGGGCGGGGCCACGGCATCGCGTTCCCCGCCGTCGCGCCGCTGCCTCGCGTTTCGGCCGAGGCGGGGGCAGGCTGGGACCATGCCGGAGCTGCCCGAGGTCGAGGCCCTGCGCGAGTACCTCGACGAACACCTCGCCGGACGGGTGGTCGAGCGCGTCCTCCCGCTCGCCGTGAGCGTGCTCAAGACGTACGACCCGCCGCTGACCGCTCTCGAAGGGCAGACGGCCGGGGCCACCGCCCGCCACGGCAAGTTCCTGGCCATGCGGATCGGTGAGCTCCACCTCGTCACGCACCTGGCCCGGGCCGGCTGGCTGCGCTGGCAGGACACCCTGCCCGCGCAGCCGCCGCGTCCCGGCAAGGGGCCGCTGGCGCTGCGGGTCGTCCTGGAGGGCGGTGGCGGCTTCGACCTCACCGAGGCGGGGACCCAGAAACGGCTCGCGGTGTACGTCGTACGGGACCCCCAGGAGGTGCCCGGGATCGCCCGGCTCGGCCCCGACCCGCTCGCCGAGTCCTTCGACCGGGAGGCCTTCGCCGCCCTGCTGGCGGGGGAGCGGCGGCAGATCAAGGGCGTGCTGCGGGACCAGAGCGTCATCGCGGGCATCGGAAACGCCTACAGCGACGAGATCCTGCACCACGCGAAGATGTCGCCGTTCAAGCTGGCCGCCTCCCTCGACGAGGACCAGGTGACCCACCTCCACGCCGCCGTCCGGGACACCCTGCGCGAGGCCGTCGAGCGGACGCACGGGGTGGCGGCTGGACAGCTCAAGGCCGAGAAGAAGAGCGGGCTGCGGGTGCACGGCCGGGCCGGGGAGCCGTGTCCGGTGTGCGGGGACACCGTGCGCTCGGTGTCCTTCGCCGACTCCTCGCTCGAGTACTGCCCCACGTGCCAGACCGGCGGCAAGCCGCTGGCCGACCGGCGGCTCTCCCGCCTCCTCAAATAGCCGGGCGCTGCGTAGACTCCCACGCCATGGCCGAGGAGCAGCAGTCGCCGCCCCGGCGCGAGATCGTCACCGGAGTGCCCCGGGGCGCCCGCCGCCGACCGCCCGCGCACACCCCCGCCCGCTCGGAGATCTCCGAGCAGACCACCCTCGGCGCGACGTACGTACGGGCCCTCATGCGCAGTCAGCTGCGGGCCGGGATCGGCGCGCTGGCCGCGCTCGCGCTGCTCGTCGGGACGCTGCCGCTGGTGTTGGTGCTGCCGCGCACCGCGTCGGGGCCGCTGGTGTGGGTGGCCCTCGGCCTGGCGGTGTACCCGGTGATGTGGCTGATCGCCCGCCGCTACGTCACCCGGGCCGAACGCAACGAGGCGGATTTCACCGGGCTCGTGATGGATCCGGCCGAGGCGCCGCCGGGCCCCCGCCGACCGGAGTAGGCACCTTTCAGAACAGGTGCATCGCCAGGTGGCCCAGCGGCAGGCCGAGCTGCCAGGCCGGGGTCCACACCCGCGCGTTCTCGTCCAGTCCCGGCGGGGTGTCGGCGTGGTCGTGCCGTCCGGGGTCGAGGTTGGTGGCGAACAGTTCCGTGCGGTCCAGCCAGCGCCAGGCCGCCCGGGCCAGTTCCAGATCGGGCTCCTCGGCGCGGCCGCGCTCCCGGGCCTCCTCGCCCAGTGCGAGGAAGCGGGTGTGCACCCAGTCGCGCCAGGGGTGGCCGTACGCCGTCAGCGAGAGCCACTCGTCGAGCTGGGAGACCACCCGGATCCCGGAGAGCTCCCCGGCTGCGTCCGAGAGGTAGATGGTCAGCGCGAGCGTGTCCCGCCCCGCCCGGAACTCCAGGGTGCTGACCGGGATCAGCCGGCCCGTGCGCAGCAGTTCGTCTGCGATGTACTCGGCGTAGAGCCAAGCCATGGGCACCGCGAGCCCGCCGTCACTGGTGCCGTTCATACCCTCGGGCTGCACCGTTCCACCTTCTCCCGCGCATCGAGCGTCCCGCCGTCTGCCCTGAGCCTTCACCGAGCGGCTGACGGAGCGGGACGTGTTTACTCAACTTGAACGGTCTAATGCCTCATTCCATGCGCTTTCTGTCCGGTCCGTGGCGCTACGAGGCGGTCCCCGATCTGTTGCCGCGGTCCCCGGAGCTCAGGCGCCGAGGCCGTATCCGTACCCCTGGAGGTCCTTCCGCAGGGCGCGCAGGGCGTAGTACGTACGGGATTTGACGGTCCCGGCCGGGATCCCCAGCTCGGCGGCGGCCTCGGCCACCGACCGGTCCTGGAAGTAGACCTGCATCAGTACCTCGCGGTGCTCCTGGCCCAGGCACCCGACGGCCCGGCGGACGTCGATCGCCGTGACCGACCCGGCCACCGCGTCCTCGGGAGCGGGCGCCTGCTCCAGCCCCTCCGGGTCCACCTCCTGCGGCCGTGACAGCCGGGCCCGCCGCGCGTCGATCGCGAGCCGCCGGGCGACCGTGAACAGCCAGGGCCGCATGGAATCGTGCCCGCTCGACAGGACCTCCGGATGCTGCCAGACCCGTACGAGGGTCTCCTGTACGAGGTCCTCCGCCCGCTGGGCGTCCCCGGCGGTGAGCCCGACCAGGAAGCCGAACAGGGCCCGCCCGTGGTCGCGCTGGAGTTCGGCCAGTGCGTCGGGATCGGTACGCCGGAGGGTGGGGGAGAGCGGCACGAGGGGCTCCTTCCAGGGCGATGGAGGTCTGTCGGGAGGGCGACACATCCACCCTGACCTGCACGGAGCCCACCGGGAACCGTCAGGCCCCGGCGGTGCGCCCAAGCGCCCGCGTCATCCGGTGGGCGGCCGCGCGGGGCGGTGAACGGTCGAACGGCGCGGCGAACGGCACCGGCCGTCGGCAGAGGCCCCGCAGCGGCCATGGGCGGCGGTTCGCCGGCCGCGGCCATCGGAGTGGGCTCGTGTCCGGCGGACGGATCCGTTCCTTGACTTATGACGTCCCGTTAGGTGGATTACCTGTGAGTCCGATAGTCGTACTAATGGGAGCTGGGATAGATGACCAAGTGCACCCGGCAGGCCGTCGCCCTCCTCTCGGCGCTGCTGCTGTCGGCGGCCGCGGGCTGTTCGGCCGCGGGGGGATCGACGCCGGCCCGCCTCGCGGACTCCGGCGGACCGGCCGCCGCCTCCACCGCCGCCGGGGCTCCCGCGGCCAAGGGCTTCACACTGGTCGCGAGCGGCGACGTGCTGCCGCACACCTCGGTCATCCAGCGGGCGGCGAACGACGCGGGCGGCGACGGGCACGACTTCAAGCCGATGTTCTCCGGGGTCAAGTCCGTGGTCTCCGGGGCCGACCTGGCCCTCTGCCACATGGAGACCATCTACGGGGAGGAGGACGGGCCCTTCTCCGGCTATCCGGCCTTCGTCTCCCCGCCGAGCGTGGCCGACGCGCTGAAGGACACCGGATACGACGGCTGCTCCACGGCCTCGAACCACACCCTGGACGACGGGGCCGACGGGCTGCGCCGCACGCTGGACCGGTTCGACAAGGTCGGTCTGAAGCACGCCGGTTCGGCCCGTACGGCGGCCGAGGCGGCCACGGTGACCACGTACACGGCGGGCTCCGCGAAGGTCGCGCACCTCGCGTACACCTACGACACCAACGGGTACCCGCTGCCGCAGGGACAGCCGTGGGCGGTCAAGCTGATGGAGCAGGACAAGATCGTCGCGGATGCGCGGGCGGCCCGGAAGGCGGGCGCCGACGTGGTCCTGGTCAGCCTCCACTGGGGCACGGAGTGGCAGACCGACCCGGACGAGAAGCAGCTCTCCCTCGGCAAGGCGCTGACCGCCTCGCAGACCGGCGGCCGCCCGGACATCGACATGATCCTGGGCACGCACGCGCACATCCCGCAGGCGTACGAGAAGGTCAACGGGACCTGGATCATCTACGGCATGGGCGACCAGGTCGCCGGCGAGATGTTCAACTATTCGGGCGCGCGGGACATGCGCGGCAACTACGGTTCGATCGGCCGCTTCACCTTCGCCCCGCCGGCCGCCGCCGGACAGCGCTGGCAGGTCACCAAGGCCCAGTTCGTGCCGCAGATGATGGACCTGTCCATCGGCCGGGTCGTCAACCTGCCCGCCGCTCTGGCCAAGGATCCCGACCAGAGCGACTACGAGACCGCCCGGGACGAGATCAGCGAGGCCGTCCTCGGCCGTGGCGCGGCCAAGGACGGCCTCACGATGGCCGAGTAGCCTGCGGGTCGTGAGCTCAGCGGGTGATCGTGGCCGCGTGCAGGCGGCCGTCACCGCCGTCGAAGTAGGCCGTGTTGTCGGTGACGGTCACCTTCAGGTCGGCGCGATCGGCCAGGTGCACCTGCCCCAATGAGCGGCCGTCCCTGGCGTCCAGGAGGTGGAGGTCTCCGGAGTCGGTACTGATGTACACGGTTCCGGCCACGACCGCGGGCGGCGCATCCCCATGGGGCAGTCGACGGCTCCACAGCACCTTGCCGGATGCGGCGTCGGCTGCGACCACTTTGCCGTACCCCCCTTCGCTCTCGTCGTTCACGCCGAGGTAGACGACACCGGCTGCCACGACCGGCTTCTGCGGTTCCGGGTAGTCGGGGAGATCGGTCCGGGTCTTCCACCGCAGGCTGCCGGTGCCGGCGTCCAGGGCGTACAAGTGGCCCTGGGCGCCGTAGTAGACGACCCGGTCGGCCAGGGTGAGCGGACTCATCCTCCCCTGGACGCCTTCGATGACCTGAACGTTCCACAGCTCCCTCCCCGTGGCGGCGTCGAGGGCGTGGACATAGGAGCCCTTCACGTCAAAGGCCCCGTAGTAGACCACCCCGTCGTCGACGGCCAGTGAGGTCTCAAACGCGGTGCCGTGGCTCCACACCAACTCGCCGGTGGCGGCATCCACCGCGTACAGGGTGCTGCCCGTGCTTCCGTTGCCGAGCTTCATGGTGTGGAAGTAGGCGATCCCACCCTCCACGAGCACGGCGGAACCCACCACCTCGTCGGGTGTGAACTCCCACAAGCGGGCGCCGGTGCCGGCGTTCACGGCGTAGACGCGGTGGCTCTCGTCGTCAGGGGATGACGAGCGGGAACCGCTGAAATAGACCCCCTGGTCGGTGACGGTCAGGGGGCCCACGCCGCCCACCGTCCGGTCGTACTTCCACCGGGTTGCGCCGGTGCCGGCGTCCAGGGCGTAGACGGTGCCGCCGCTGCCCGCGTGGACCGTTCCGTTCCTGACCACCGGTGGCGAGGTCGCGCCGTGCCCGTCGGCCCAGAGCTGCTTGAGCACCGGTGCCGCGGGCTGCTCGGCCCGGGGGGCGCCCGGTCCCCGGTCCGGGAGGAGCATCGCGGTGACGACGGCGGCGACCAGGACGGCGATGACCGCGAGCACCGCCAGAGCCCGGCCCCGTGTGAACCGTCGACTCCGCCCGCCGGCTTCGGACCCGGGCGGCGGGGGCTGATCCGCCGGTCCTGCCAGGAGCTGCGACGTCGCGAACGCGGTGGGGGGAGGACCTTCGACCGTGGCGTGTCCCGTGGGCGCGATCAGTGATTGGGCCTCCACCCGGGTGATCTCGGCCGTCACCTGCCCCGGCAGCCAGTCGACCGACGTGGACGCGCCGGCGGCCCGCGCCCTCTGCGACGCCCGGCCCAGCTCCTCCACCAGCTGCGGCACCTTGGGTCGTCGAGCCGGATCCTTGGCCAGACACCGGCTCACCACGCCGACCAGCTCGGATGGCAGGCCGGTCAGGTCCGCTTCCCCGTGGGCCGCCCGGTAGTTGACGGCGTGGGCCGAGCCGGATCCGAACGGGCCCGACCCGGTCGCCGTGTAGGCCAGGACGGCACCGAGGGCGAACACGTCGCTTGCGGCCCCGATCTCGCGGCCCGCCAGCTGCTCGGGCGACATGAAGCCGGGGGTGCCGAGCGTCGCCCCGGTCCGGGTGAGCTGGGTGGCCTCGGCCGCCAGCGAGATGCCGAAGTCGATCACGCGAGGGCCATCCGCGGCAAGCAGGACGTTCGACGGCTTGAGATCGCGGTGCACCAGATCGGCGCCGTGCACGGCCTCCAGCGCCTCGGCCAGAGCCGCCCCCAGAGCCAGGACCGAGCTCGCCCGCCAGGGGCCGTACGCGGACACGGCTGCCGTCAGGGACATCCCCGGTACGTACTGGGTGGCCAACCACGGCGGTGTGCCCTCCGGATCGGCGTCGACCACGGCCGCGGTGAAGAACCCCGTCACTTTGCGGGCCGCCTCCACCTCGCGGACGAACCGGCGCCGGAAGACGGGATCCTCCGCGAGCTCGGCCCGCACGACCTTCACCGCCACGGCGCGGCCACCCGGTGACCGGCCCAGATAGACGTCGCCCATCCCGCCCCGGCCCAGGCGACCGATGATGCGGTACCGCCCGACCTGCCTCGGATCCTCCGCCTCCGGCGGTTCGAACGCTCCCACCCCTCCCCCTCCCCCCACTCAGCCGGTGGCCGAGACGGCGTGCAGACGCCCGGCATCCTCGAAGTAGAGCGTGCCGCCCGCGACGGTCGCGTTCACGCCCAGGCCCTCGTCCCACAGGAATGCGCCGCTGCCGGTGTCCAGGGAGTGCACGGTGCGGCCGTACCTTCCGTTGTCGACGAACTGGACGATGCCGCCCGCGACGGACAGCAGCTCCACATCCTTCTTGCCCGGCTTGTACCGCCACAGTGGCCTTCCGGTGTCTGCGGTGAAGGCGCACACGTATCCGTCGTTCTCGAAATAGACCACGCCGTCGGCGACGATCGGATCCCCCGCCCCGCCCGCCACGGCCGGATCCCACAACTCCCCGTCGAAGCGGGCTCTCCAGGTCTCCCGGCCGGTTGCGGTGTCCACCGCGTGCAGGGTTCCGTCCTTGCTGCCGAAGTAGACGGATCCGCCCGCGACGACGGGGGACGACGTGATCTCACTGCCCGCCTTGAACTCCCACGACGTGTCGCCCGTCCCGGTGCTCACCGCGCGCAGGGTGTCGTCGTGTCGCGTGAGGTAGACGACCTTTTCGGTAATGGTCCAGGCGTCCCGCAGGGAAGCGTCGAACTTCTTCGTCCAGATCGACTGCCCGGTGGCCGACTCCAACGCGTACAGGCTCGCGGCGTGGCTCAGATAGGTTTTGCCGCCGACTCCTCTGGGCGTCGGATGAGCGCCACCGTCCTTGATCTTCCAGAGTTCGCTTCCGCTGTCGGCCTTCAGGGCGTACACGTACTCCTTGTCACCGTAGTAGGCCATCCCGTCGGAGGCCCCCAGTACGGTGATGAAGTCACTCGGGCCGCGCCGGTTCCACAACTCCTCGCCGCTGCCGGCGGCCAGCGCCTGGACGGTGTCCTTGCCGTCGAGGTACACGACGCCGTCCACCACCATGGACAGCGTCGTGCCTTCACCCAAGGCGTAGGACCACAGTTCTCTCCTCGCCGGTGCCCGCCGGGGCGCATCGTCCCGCCCGTCGTCGCCGGGCGGGCCGCCGGAGAGGAGCGCCGTCATGGCGACGAGGGTGACGAGCCCGGCGCCCGCGAGCCCCGTCAGGATCCGCCGCCGGGTGGCTCGGCTGCCGCCTCCGGAGTCGGAGTCGGAGTCGGAGTCGGAAGGCGGCGGGAGCGGGGGCAGCGGTTCGTCCCGCACGCGGATGATCTCCGCGGCGACCGGCCCGGGCAGCCAGTCGGCCTCGGTGAACAGGCCGTCGGCCCCCGCAGCTTCCGACACCCCGGCCAGTTCCTCCACCAGGTGCGGCACGGTGGGCCGGCGGGCCGGATCCTTGTCCAGGCAGCGCTCGACGACGTCCGAGAGTTCGGGCGGCAGCCCGGTAAGGTCCGGGTCCAAGTGGGCCACACGGTAGTTCAGGGCATGCCCGTGACCGCTTCCGAACGGGGTGGAGCCGGTCGCCGTGTAGACCAGGATGGCGCCGAGGGCGAACACGTCGCTCGCGGCCGAGGCCGTGTCGTGCACCAGCTGCTCGGGCGAGATGAAGCCCGGCGTGCCGATCACCACCCCGCTCTCGGTGAGCTTGGTGGCCTCGGCCGCCAGCGAGATGCCGAAGTCGATCACGCGAGGGCCGTCCGCGGCCAGCAGGACGTTCGACGGCTTGAGATCGCGGTGCACCAGATCGGCGCCGTGGACGGCGTCCAGGGCCTCCGCCAGCGCTGCGCCGAGCGCCATCACCGACCGCGCCGGCCAGGCGCCGTACCCGGACACCGCCGATTCCAGGGACACCCCGGGTACGTACGTGGTGGCCAGCCACGCGGGCCTGCCTTCCGGCTCCGCGTCCACCACCGCGGCGGTGAAGACCCCGGTCACCTTGCGGGCCGCCTCCACCTCGCGGAAGAACCGCTGCCGGAAGCCCGGGTCGTCTGCCAGCACGGCCCGTACGACCTTGACGGCGACCGCGCGGCCACTGGACGACAGGCCCAGGTACACCACACCCATCCCGCCCCGGCCCAGCCGCCCGACGATCCGGTACCGCCCGACCTGCCTGGGATCCCCCGCCTGTAACGGTGCGAACGCCCCCACTCCGCTGCCCCCTCCTCGCCGGACACGCCTCAGCCGTGTCTGACTGAGTTGTACACGAGACCACATGTGCGGGGCAGTTGTAGAGGAGCGTTCGTACCCGGATGGTGACGACGTCTACGGGACCACGGTCACGGGCCAGCGGCCGGCCTTGACCAGGCGGATCGCCACCGAGCCCACGATGCGGTGGCCGGCCTGTTCGGAGGCGCCGACCACCACCGCGTCCGCCGTCAGCTGCTCCGCCGCGCTCACCAGGCCCGCGTACGGGTCGCCGCGGAAGGTGTGGAACTGCCAGCGCACCTCGTAGATGCCCTTGAGGCGTTCCGCCGCCTCGCGGATGTCGGCGACGAGACCCTCTGCGATCTCCCCGGTGGTGTCGGCCACCGGCGCGCCCAGCGAGGCGCCGGCCGGCATCACCGGCTGGACGTACACCAGCGCCAGCAGTGCGTTCTGCCGCCTGGCCAGCCCCGCCGCGTAGGCCGCCGCCCGCATCGAGGACTCCGATCCGTCGACCCCGGCCAGGATCACCTTCGGGCCGTCGGTACCGCGTTCGAATCCCGTGTTCACGTGCTCAGTCACCCTCCCGAGGCTATCCGGCTCGGCGCGCGGACCGCCGCCGCCCTCCCTACAGTGCGAACCATGAGTGCCACCGTGGAGGACACGCGCGGAACCCGGAACCGCTTCCTGAACCGGGTGCCGGACGGATTCGGGGCGTTCTTCGGAGCGCTCGGTCTGCTGTGCGCTCTGCTGGCGCTCTCCCCGACGCTCCGGCGTCTGCTGCGGCACGTCGTGCGCTTCATCGACCTCATCGTCGTCCCGGTCAGCGCGAACCTCGCCTACGCCGTCTTCCTCTTCCTGCTCGCGGCGGCCCTCGGCACCCGCAAGAAGGTCGCCTGGTGGATCGTCGTCACCTATCTGGCCCTGCTGATGCTCGACGACGTGCTGGACATGGCCATCGGCGACTACTGGATCGGCGTCCCCTCCATGGCTCTCGCCGTCGCCGCCATGGCCGTGCTGATCGCCGCCCGGGACGAGTTCTACGCGGCCTCCCGGCCCGGGGCCCTGTGGCGGGCCATGATCGTGCTCGGGCTCGGCATGCTCGCCGCCGTGCTGCTGGGCTGGGGGCTCGTCGCCCTGTTCCCCGGCACCCTGCCCAAGGGCCAGTGGCTGGACTGGGCCGCCAAGCAGGTCTTCGGCGGCCTCTTCTCGGCCCGCCAGTTCGACGGCCGGCCGCCCCGTCCCCTGTACTTCCTGCTCGGCCTCTTCGGCGCCGTCGCCCTGCTGAACGCCGCCATGACCCTGTTCCGTTCCCAGCGCCTGACCGCAGCCCTGCACGGGGACGAGGAGCCCCGCATCCGCGCCCTGCTCGGCGCCTACGGCCGTAACGACTCCCTCGGCTACTTCGCCACCCGGCGCGACAAGGCCGTCGTGTTCGCCCCCAACGGCAAGGCCGCCGTCACCTACCGCGTCGAAGCCGGAGTCTGCCTCGCCAGCGGCGACCCGGTGGGCGACCCCGCCGCCTGGACCCCGGCCGTCGACGCCTGGCTGGCCGTCGCCCGCCGGTACGGCTGGCAGCCCGCCGTCATGGGCGCCTCCGAGGACGGCGCCACCGCCTACGCACGCTCCGGACTCAGCGCGCTCCAGCTCGGCGACGAGGCCATCCTCCACGTCGCCCACTTCGACCTCGACGGCCGTGACATGCGCGTCACCCGCCAGGCCGTCAACCGCGTCAAGCGCACCCGTGCCACCACCGTGATCCGGCGCCACTCCGCCCTTTCCCAGGACGAGATGCAGAGGATCGTGGAGAGCGCCGACAAATGGCGCGACACCGAGACCGAACGCGGCTTCTCCATGGCCCTCGACCGCCTCGGCGACCGGGCCGACGGGGACTGCCTGCTGGTCGAGGCCTTCGACGCCGACGGCGAGCTGATCGCCCTGCTCTCCTTCGTCCCCTGGGGCAAGGACGGCATCTCCCTGGACCTGATGCGCCGCGACCGCACCGCCCCCAACGGGATCATGGAATTCATGGTCGCCCAGCTCTGCGCCGCCGCGCCGGGCCTGGGCGTGCGCCGGATCTCCCTCAACTTCGCCGTCTTCCGCTCCGCGTTCGAGGAAGGCGGCCGGATCGGCGCCGGCCCCGTCCTCAAACTGTGGCGCAGGCTGCTGCTCTTCTTCTCCCGCTGGTGGCAGCTGGAGGCGCTGTACCGCTCGAACGTCAAATACGGCCCCGAGTGGTACCCCCGGTTCCTCTGCTACCAGGACGCCGGCTCGCTCGCCCGGGTCAGCCTCGCCTCCGGCATCGCCGAGGGCTTCGTCTCCGTACCCAGCCTGCGCACCCTGTGGGGCAACGGCCACCCCAAGGGCCTCACCAACCCCGCCACCACCGAGGGGCTGCCCTCCATCGCCTCCATGAACCTCGACGCCGTGAGGGAGGAGGGCGTGGGCGCCCCCGCCGAGCGGCTGCCCGAGCAGGTGCGCGTGCGCCACGACAAGCTGGAGCGCATCAGGGCCGCCGGCACCGACCCCTACCCCGTCGGCATCCCCGGCCGCACCCACACGGTGGCCGAGCTGCGGGCCGAACTGAAGGCCGCGCACCCCGGCCACCCGCCCGGCACCCGCTCCGGCGAACAGGCCACCCTCGCCGGACGGGTCATGCTCGTACGCGACCTCGGCGGCGTCGTCTTCGCCGTCCTGCGCGACTGGTCCGGGGACATACAGCTGATGTTCACCCGCGACGAGGCCGGGGCCGGCGTACTGGACTCCTTCACCTCCCAGGTCGACTTCGGCGACCAGGTGGTCGCGAGCGGCCAGGCGGGCACCAGCAAGTCCGGAGAACCGTCCCTCGTCGTCCGGTCCTGGGCGCTCATCGGCAAGTGCCTGCGGCCCCTCCCCGACAAGCGCAAGGGACTTGCCGACCCGGAGGCCCGCGTCCGGCGCCGCTACCTCGACCTCGTCGCGAGCCCCGAAGCGCGCGACGTCGTACGGGCCCGTTCCAGCGCGGTGCAGGCCCTGCGCCAGGGGCTCCTGGAGCGCGGCTATCTGGAGGTCGAGACCCCGATGCTCCAGCAGATCCACGGCGGCGCCAACGCCCGCCCCTTCCGCACCCACATCAACGCCTACGACCTCGACCTGTACCTGCGCATCGCGCCCGAGCTGTACCTCAAGCGGCTGTGCGTCGGCGGCATGGAGAAGGTCTTCGAGATGGGCCGCACCTTCCGCAACGAAGGCGTCTCCTACAAGCACAACCCCGAGTTCACGATGCTGGAGGCCTACCAGGCCTTCGCCGACTACGACGTCATGCTCGACCTCACGCGCGAGCTGATCCAGGGCGCCGCCACCGCCGCCTTCGGCTCGCCCGTCGCGCACAAGGCGGGGCCGGACGGGAAGCTCGTCGTCCACGACATCTCGGGGTCCTGGCCGGTGAAGACTATGTACGGGGCGATCAGCGAGGCCCTCGGAGAGGAGGTCGACGCCGACACCGAGGAGCAGGTCCTGCGCCGGCTGTGCGACCGGGCGGCCGTCCCGCACGCCCCCGAGGACACCCGCGGTGACGTGGTCCTGGAGATGTACGAGCGGCTGGTGGAGGAGCGGACCCAGCTGCCCACCTTCTACAAGGACTTCCCGACCGACGTCTCGCCGCTCACCCGCCAGCACCGCGAGGACCCGCGGCTCGCCGAGCGGTGGGACCTGGTCGCCTTCGGCACGGAACTGGGCACCGCCTACTCGGAGCTGACCGACCCCGTCGAGCAGCGGCGCCGGCTCACCGCGCAGTCCCTGCTCGCGGCGGGCGGCGACCCGGAGGCGATGGAGCTCGACAACGACTTCCTGGACGCGCTGGAGTACGCGATGCCGCCGACCGGTGGTCTGGGCATCGGTGTGGACCGTCTCGTCATGTTCCTCACGGGGCTCACGATCCGCGAGACGCTCCCCTTCCCCCTGGTACGGCGCGGCTGATCGGGTGAGGGGGAGGAGGCGCGTCCGCGCCTCTCGACATCCGCGGCGATGTCGTTGATACGTAGTAATAATGAAAAATGACGAGCCGACAGTAGGGCGGCGCGCGCTCCTGCGCACCGCCGTCTTCCTCGGAGTCGCGTCCGCCGCCGGGCTGATCGACATGGGCGGCGAGACCCCTACTCCGGGCGCCGGCCCCGCGTCCGTGCCCGGACCTGCGACCATGCCCGGACCCGCGGCCGGGCCGGGGCCGCATCCCGCGGTGGGACCTCCCGGACTGAACGCCGAAGCGAGACTGGAGAAGTCCTACCGGCTGCGGCCGATGACCGCCGAGGCCCCCGTCCGCCCGCCCGTCGCGAAGCCCGCCGTACGGACGCGCCCCATCCTCGAACTCCCGCCCCACGCGGCCACGGCGAACTCGATGCTGCTCACCTTCGACGACGGGCCCGACCCCCGCTACACGCCGGGGATCCTCGACACCCTCGCCCGGTACGGGGTGCGCGCCGTGTTCTTCGTCTGCGGGGAGATGGCCGCCGAGAACCCGGGCCTGCTGCGCCGGATGGTCGCCGAGGGCCACGTCATCGGCAACCACACCTGGACCCACCCGCTCATCCCCAAGCTCAGCCGGCCCGCCCTCGTCTCCGAGATCGGCCGCACGAGTGAGGTCGTACAGAAGGCCGTGGGCGAGGCGCCCGTGTGGTTCCGGGCGCCGTACGGGGCGTGGAACCGGGCCGCCTTCGAGATCGGGGCCGAGCTCGGCATGGAGCCGCTCGCCTGGACCGTCGACACCCTGGACTGGAAGGAGCCGGGGACCGCCACGATCGTCTCCCGGGTCCTGTCGGGCGCCGGGCCCGGCGTGATCGTCCTGTCGCACGACGCGGGCGGCAACCGCTCGCAGAGCGTCCAGGCGATCTCCTCGTACCTGCCCCAACTGCTCGCGCGCGGCTACCGGATGACCCTGCCGACGCTGCCGCCCCGCTGAGCGCGGTCGCTGCCCGGCGGGGCGGCAGCGCACCGCTCAGCGCGCGTCCACCATGCGGGCGAAGACGACCACGTTGCCGTCGTACCCCCGGGCCTTGGAGTAGCCGCCGCCGCAGGTGATGACCCGGAGTTCCGGATGCCCGGTGTCCCCGTAGACCCGGGCTCCGGGGAAGGACTCCTTGGAGAACACCTCCACGCCGTACACCTCGAACACGGCGGTGCGCCCGTCGTACCGCTCCACCTCGATCTGGTTCCCCGGCTTGATCGAACCCAGGCCGTAGAAGACCGCCGGGCCCTGCGCGTTGTCCACGTGGCCCACGATCACGGCCGAACCCCGCTGGCCCGGCGAGATGCCGTTGAGGTACCAGCCGGCGAGGTTCCGGTCCTGCGGCGGCGGCGCGTCGATCCAGCCCTCCGCGTCCAGGCCGACCGTCATCACCGGAGCGTCCACGTTGATCGTGGGGATCCGGATGCGCTGCACCGAGGAGTGCTCCAGTACCTCCAGGTCCGCGGGCGCCTCCGGAGGGTTCGCCGGCAGCTGGTCCGCTGTCACCGCGACGGCCGAGGCCGCGGTCGGCTGGGGTGGCCCGTCGCCGATGTCCACACCGTTTCGCACCATCGCGAGGCCGGTGAGCATGACCAGGGCGAGTACGCCCCACGGTGAGCGTTTGCGTGACTGGCCGGTCTCGTCCTCGCCCATCGTTCTCCCTTCCCGACGCGGGGGTCCCGACCCGCGTTCCTGTCCCGCCCCAGTACGCCCTACTTCACGCACGCTAAGGGTGCGTCGGCAGGACGGCGAGGGGGGAGGGGCGAACGGGTGGCGGGGCCCGGAAGGGGCCGGAAGGGGTGCGCCCATCCAGGTAATCGTCACATAAATGCCTGACGGGTCGTGACCTGCGGATCCGTCAGTTGCCCGGAGCGCGCTTCGGCGTGTCGCTCAACCGGGCGGCCCAAAGGCGGAAATGCGGAGGTTGCGGCCCGCCCCGAGGGTTCGACGTGGGAGGCGTTCTCGTCGATCATCCGGGGCCGACGCTCCGGGGCGCTTTCCGCTGGAGGTTCCACCATGCGTGCTTTCCGCGCTCTCACCGTGACGGCGGCAGCCTGCGCCGTGATCGGCCTCAGTACCCCGTTCGCCGCCGCGAACTCCCCGATGGGCGGGGGTGGCGGACCGAGCAACATCTCGGTCAACCCGTTTGCCGTGCACCAGGGATCCACGATGCAGGTGAGCGCGGCGGGCTGTGGACACGGCGGTACCGTCTCCTCGCCGGGCAACTTTCCGCCGGCCAACCTGTCCGCGGGGTCCATCGGCTTCGCCACCGTCCGGATCTTCAACCACGCCTCTCCCGGCAACCACACGCTGCAGGTCAAGTGCAACGACAACAGCCTGGTCGCCACCGCCCGCTTCAGGATCCTGGAGGGCAACCCCGCCCAGGGCGGCATCGGCGGCTCCATCGGCCCGTCCACCGCCGAGACCGCCATCGGCGCGGGCCTCGTCGGCGCGGCGGCGCTCGGCGCGGGCGCCCACGTGATGCGCCGCCGCCGCCCGGTCCGCGCCCGGGCCTGACCGGCCGACCTCCCCGGTCAGTTCCCCCGGGGGCGACTTCCGGGTCGGGCCGGACCCGGAAGGCAGCCCCCAACCGCCGGTCGCCCCGGGTCCTGGCCAGGACCCGGGGTCACCGGCGGTTGACTGGAGTCCGGTCGGCACGGGGGGCTCAGTGCCCGCGACCGGTGGCCCGGCGGCGCAGGGCATACGCCGTGCCGCCGGCGGCGGCGAGGAAGAGGCCGGCTCCCACGCCGAGCTCGACGGGGTCCATGCCGGCGACGCTGCCGCCCAGACCGCCGCGGACACCCAGCGTGGAGGAAGTGGCGCCGGTGGCTACGACCGTGGCGACGCCCCTGGCCGCGGTCCGCGTGGAGCTGGTGGTCGGTCTGCTCGTGCCGCCGGCGATCGTCAGGTCGGCCGAACCGGTCTCCCCGTTGCAGGTGAAGGAGACGGAGTACAAGGCCCCGGGCCGGGCGTCGCGGTCCACCGTGACCCGTACGGTCTGGCCGCGGGCGATGCTCACGGTGTCGAAGACCCCGGAGGAGGCGGTGGAGTAGGCGGCGTTGCAGCCGGTGACGGAGAGCACCGTCTGACCGCCGGGGGCGACGGTCGAGGGGGTGAGGGCGAAGCCGAACGAGGTGACCTGCCGGGGCCCGGCCGCGGTCGCGGCGGGCGCGCCGAGGGCACCGAGCGCGAGTACGGCGCCCGTTGCGGCGGCGCTCAGCAGGGCTATGGCGGAGATACGTATCGCACCCATGGTTGATTCTCCGGATCCCCGAGGAGCAGCCGCGGAAGGGTTTCCGCACGTGGGGGGTCGTGCGCCTCGATGTTCGACACGCTAGGCCGGGGGGCGGGCACACGCGATCAGGAGCGGGCGAATGGGGCACGGCACTGGGCCGAACCGGGGACGGGAGGCCCGTCCCCGGTTTGCCGGACGCCGGAGTGCGACGGCTTCCGCCGGCCTTCAAGGCCCTTCAAGGCCCTTCAAGGGCCTTCAGCGGCCTTCGGCTGCTTTCGGGGCCCTCAGTCCGTGAGGCCCAGATGCGGGAACTGTGAGAGGAACGGTTCGGCGGTGGCCGCGACGCCCCGCCCGAACGGCGCGTCGAAGTCCCAGATGAGGAACAGCAGGAAGGCGATGAGCGCGCTGAACAGGCCTGCCAGCAGCAGTTCCCGGAACGACCGCCGGATCTGCAGGGTGAAGATCAGACCGACCGTCACCAGGGCCCCGGTGATCAGCCCGAACCACACCACCCCCGGCATGGTGGCCCCGGCGCTCTCGCCGCGCGCGCTGCGGGCGTCGTCCGCCACCGCGACCTGGTCGACCAGCGGCTGGTACGCCTGCCCTTCGTGGTCGGTCTTCGGCTCGTAGTCGGTGACGTCCCGGCGGATCCGTTCCAGCAGTTCCCCGCCGCGGTCCGTGAGCTCGCCGTTGTCGGCCATCTCCTGCCACTCCGTGTCCACCACGTACGTCACGTACGCGTCGACGTCGGACCGGATCTTCTTGCGCACCTCGGCCGGGTAGACCTCGGAGCGGACGCTGATCTCGTGCAGGGCCTGCGCCTCCTGGCGCACGTACTCCTGGGCGGCACCGCGGCCCTCCCAGACACCGGCGATCGCCAGGCCCAGCACGATCGCGTAGATCACCCCGATCATCATCGTCATGTACTCGATGACGTCCGGGGTCTCGTTCGGATCGTCGTCCTCGCCGATCCGGCGGTGGTTGAAGAAGGTGATGGACAGCACCACGGCACAGGCCGCGGCCATCGCGATGGTCAGGACGAGCCATTCCGACAAGATGACTCCCAATCGGGTACGGGCGGGACTTCGGCGGCAGGGTCTAGCGCGGGCGCAGCGCGACGATCGCGAGCACCGCGGGCGCCGCGGTCAGCAGGGTGAAGGTCACCGGCGAGACGTGGTGCTCGACCGGCTTGCGGGCAGGGGCGTGGTAGGCGGGACGGGCCACCGGCCTGGGCGCGGGCGGCGGTGTCACCACAGGGGTGGGCGGCGGTGGGGCGGGCGCCTTGACGACCCGGGGTGGCGCGGGCGCCGGTTTCGGCGGGGCCGGTTCGGGAGCGACGGGCTTCGGTACGGGTTTCGGCGCCGGCTTGGGCGGTGGCGGTGGCGGCGGCGTGGGCTTCGGGGGCGGGACGGGTACGGGCGGCGGGGCCGGCGTAGGGGGCGGAGTGGGTTTGGGCGGCGGAGTCGGCTTCGGCGGGGGAGTCGGCTTCGGGGGGCACGGCGGGGGAGGCGGCGGCGGGCAGTGGTGCCCGCCGTGGTGGCCGCCCCCGTGCCCTCCTCCGTGCCCTCCTCCGTGGTTGCCGTCGTGGTCATGGCCGTGGTCGCGGCCGTGATGTCCGCCACCCGGGCCGTCTCCGCGGCCGCCGCCGGAGGCCACTGCGACCACCGTGATGGCGGCCGCGCCGTCGTCGGCGTCGGTCGTCGCGTAAGCGCAGCTATCAGCCACGGCCGGCGTGACGGACAAGGCCGCCCACAGCAGGACCGGGACCGCCAGCAAGCGCCTGGCACAGGCTCTGTTCACCCCGGGAGCATGGGCCCGCGCACACCCGCGCACGCGAGGGTCCGTCACGGTTCGCCTGAACGGGTGGAGTGGTGACCAGTGAGGTTTGAGCCAGCCGTGAGCCGACCGTCGGGCGGGTACGGGCACTCACTGCGCATTTCCCAAAAGGGATTTGTCGGTATCGATCAATCCGCCGGGCGGGGGTGGCGGTCGCCTTTGGTGTGTGACGAAGAACGGATCGCCAATTTCCGCTTTTGCTCGCCTCGTTGGGAAATGATCAGTAGATTCGGCTCGGACAGGAGTCCGACGTCGGACGGACCGCCGCAGGAACAACGCTTGGAGACCCCGATGGAGCGCCCCGCCTGGGCCCCGCCAGGTATCGACATATCGGTGCCGAGCGTGTCCCGCATGTACGATTACTACCTGGGCGGCTCCCACAATTTCGAGGTCGACCGTCAGGCGGCCCGCCGGGCGATGGAATTCATGCCGGGCCTGCCCAAGATCATGCAGGCGAACCGGGCATTCATGCGCCGCGCCGTACGGCACGCCGTCGCCGAGGGCGTCACGCAGTTCCTCGACATCGGCTCCGGCATCCCCACCTTCGGCAATGTCCACGAGATCGCCCAGGCCGCCAGCCCCGAGGCGCGCGTGGTCTACGTCGACCACGACCCGGTGGCCGTGGCCCACAGCCGGGCCGTCCTGGAGGGCGACGACCGCTGCACCGTCGTCGCCGCCGATCTCCGCAAGCCGCGGGACATCCTGGGCGCCCCCGAAGTGGGCCGGCTGCTCGACTTCGACCGCCCGGTCGCGCTCTTGCTCGTCGCGGTCCTGCACTTCCTGGAGGACGCGGACGATCCGTACGGTGCCGTGGCCGAGCTGCGCGACGCCCTGGCCCCGGGCAGCCTGCTGATCCTCACGCACGCCTCGTTCGAGGGAATCCCGCTCACGGAGGAGGTCGCGGGCGGTACCGTCAGCGTCTACCGGGACATCCGCAACCCCCTCGTGATGCGCAGCGGCGAGCAGATCCGACGCTTCTTCGACGGGTTCGAGCTGCTGGAGCCCGGGCTGGTCTCCATGCCGGAGTGGCGGCCGGACCGCCCCGAGAACGCGGAGGACGGCGTGGCGCAGGAGGACCCGTACGCCTACTCGGGCTTCAGCGGAGTGGGACGCAAGGCGTGAGACTCCCGGCACAGACGGCGGGCGCGCCGGACGCCGCCGCGGCGCCCGCCGAGGCTCCCGAGTCCGAGGCGCCGTCCGAGCCCGCGGCGGCTCCCAAGGGCGGCACCGAGGACCGCATCGCCCGCTTCGCGACCATCTGGGGACGGGCGATCTTCCCGGTGACGGCGACCTCGCTGACGCGTCCCGAGTTCGAACGCCACCTCGTACCGCTCACCCGGACCCTCGCCGAGGCCCTGCACGCCCGGCCCTTCGACGCGGCCGTCGCCCAGCGGGTGGGGACGGAGCTCGTCGCCGTGCACTGCACCGACCCCGAGGCGCTGGCCGGCACGCTCGGGGTGGTCGAGTCGTACCTGGTGCTCTACTGCGGCCCGGGTGGTTCGGGTGTGGAGGAGACCGAGGAGTACCGGGCCCGCTGTGCCCGCCTCCAGCACGGGATCGCGGCGGGGTTCGCGCGCGCCCTGCGCGAGCGCACCCTCAAGGAGCAGGAGGCCATAGCCCGCTCCGCGCTGACCGCCCGCATCGATGCGCAGCAGGCCCTGCACGCGAGCGAGGAACGCTTCCGGGCGGTCTTCGAGGGGGCGGCCGTCGGGATCGGCATCGCCGACCTGGACGGAAACATCCTGGAGGTCAACGACGCGCTGCTGAAGATGTTCGGCGGCCTGGAGGGGCACGTCCGGGGCCGCAAGGTCAGCGAGTGGGGACACCCCGACGACACCCCGCACGTCTGGCGGATGTACGGCGAGCTGGTACGCGGCGAGCGCGAGAACTACCGCGTGGAGAAGCCGTACTACCGGCACGACGGCACCGTGCTGTGGACCAACCTGACGGTGTCCCTGCTCCGCGACGCCGAGGGGGCGCCGCAGTACCAGCTGGCGCTGATGGAGGACACCACCGAGCGTCGGCTGCTGAACCTGCGCCTGCGCTACGAGGCCACGCACGACGCCCTGACCGGCCTGCCCAACCGGACGCTGTTCTTCGAGCGGCTGGAGAAGGCCCTCAGCGGGGCCGGAGGCAGCCACTTCGGCCTGTGCTACCTGGATCTCGACGGGTTCAAGACGGTCAACGACAGTCTCGGCCACTCGGCGGGCGACCGGCTGCTGGTGGAGGTCGCCGACCGGCTGCAGAGCTGCGCGACGGGCCCCGGCGAGGTGGTCGCCCGGCTCGGCGGCGACGAGTTCGTCGCCCTGACCACCGGCTCCGACATCGAGCACAAGGTGACCGACCTCGCGGTCCGCATCCTGTCGGCCCTCTCCACGCCGATCCGGCTGGAGGGCCGCGAGCTGTCGGTCCGGGGCAGCATCGGCATCGTCGAGGGTCCGGCCGGGGAGCGCACCCCCGCGGAGGTGCTGCGCAGCGCCGACATCACGATGTACCGGGCCAAGGCGGCCGGCGGCAACCGTTTCGAGTTCGCCGACGCCGAGGCCGACGCCCGGGCCATCACCCGGCACGGACTGACCAACGCCCTGCCGGCGGCGCTGGAGCGCGGCGAGTTCTTCATCGAGTACCAGCCGCTGGTCCACATGCACGACGGCAGCGTTCACGGCGCGGAGGCGCTGGTGCGCTGGTCGCACCCGCAGTACGGGGTGCTAGGGCCGGACCGCTTCATCCCGCTCGCCGAACGGACCGGACTGATCGTGCCGCTCGGCCGCTGGGTCCTCGAGGAGGCGGTCCGTCAGGCCCGCAACTGGCAGCGCCAGCACGGCGGCTCGGCCCTGCGGATCAACGTCAACCTCTCTCCGACCCAGCTGCACCATCCGGGCCTGGTCGCCGACACCGTCGCCGTGCTGGAGAAGTCGGGCCTCGCCCCCGGCGCACTGTGCCTGGAGGTCACCGAATCGGCCCTGATAGGCGCCGACGACGAACTCCTGGAACCATTGCGCCGGCTCGCGGCCCTCGGTGTGGACATCGCCCTCGACGACTTCGGCACCGGCTACTCGAACCTGGCCAACCTGCGCCGCCTGCCGGTCAGTGTCCTGAAGCTGGACCGCTCCTTCACCCAGGGGATGCAGCAGATCCCGGCCAACCCCGTCGACGTCAAGATCGTGGAGGGGATCGTCGCGCTGGCCCACAGTCTCGAACTCGCCGTCACCGTCGAAGGCGTGGAGACCGGCGCCCAGGCCGCCCAGCTGCGCGCCCTCGGCTGCGACACCGCCCAGGGCTGGTACTACGCCCGCCCCGGCGCCCCCGACCGCATCCACACCCTCTCCCTCTCGGACGCGGTGCCGACGCTCTGACCCCGCCCGGGGTCAGGCCAGTCCGGCCTCGGTGCCGCGGCCGGGCTCGCGCACCGCTGCCAGGACCCGCTCGTGCCGCCCGACGGTGTCGGCCAGCACGTGGGCGGCCGCCGGGAGCCGCTCGGCCTCGTAGGCGTCGAGCACGCCGTCCGCGGCCGGGTCGGTCAGGGCTGCGGCCAGAGTACGGCCGAGCGCGGCCGCGTCCTGCACCCCGGTGTTCATGCCGAGGCCGCCGGCTATGGGATGGACGTGCGCCGCGTCCCCGGCGAGGAAGACCCGGCCCTCGCGCATCCGGGCAGCCATGCGGACATTGACCCGCCAGGCCGCGAGCCAGGTGGGATCCGTCAGCCGGATCCCCGGAACCCGGGCGTGCCGGTCGAAGAGACGCTGGAAGCCCTCCAGCGAGGGAGGCAGCGGCTCTCCGTTCTCGCCGAGTTCGGGTGAGGCCTGGAGCTGGAAGACGTCCGTCGCCGGTATCGGGCAGAGCAGCATTCCCCCGCCGTCCGAGGTGAACCACTGGTGCCAGTGGTCCCGGCTCAGCCCCGGCGCCTTCACGTCCCCGATCACCATCGTCTCCGTGGCGTCCGTGCGTCCCTCGAAGGGGATCCCGAGGAGTTTGCGGACGGAGCTGTGGCCGCCGTCGCACCCGGCGGCGTAGCCGGCGCGGACCGAACGGCCGTCCGCCAGCTCCGCGGTGACCCCGGTCGCGTCCTGGGTGACGCCGACGACCTGGGCCTGGTACTCGATCGGGACGCCGAGGCCGGCGAGCAGCTCGCGGAGAGCCTCTTCGACCTGCCACTGGCCGATGAGCAGGCCGTCGCCGGTCGGCGTGTCGTTGATGTGGGCGCCGTCGAAGTACTTGCGCAGGATCACGCCCCGGGTGCCGATGGCCGCCATCCGCTCCGCGGCGCCGAGCCGGGCGAAGACCTCCAGGCTGCTCGGGACGAGGCCCTTGCCCCGGGACTCGCGGTGGGGCCCAGAGCGTCCGTCGAGGACGCGGACGGCGATCCCGCGGAGGGCAAGGTCGCAGGCCAGGGTGAGTCCGGTGGGTCCGGAGCCCACGATCAGAACGTCGGTCATCGGAGGTCCTCTCGTCGTCTCGTTGTCGTTGCCTCAAGGAAAGCGGCTCCCGACACAAAAAGCAACCCAGTCAAAAAAATAACCGGATATGAAAAATAACTCGGTCACATCCTCGTGTTAGGGTGTGAAGCATGGACAACAACACGACGGGTCTGCGCGAGAACAAGAAGCTCCGTACGCGTCACCGACTGGCGGCCACGGCGCTCGAACTCTTCCTGGAGCGCGGCTTCGACGCCGTCTCGGTGGCAGACGTCGCCGCCGCGGCGGAGGTCTCCAAGCCCACGCTGTTCCGGTACTTCCCGAGCAAGGAGGACCTGGTCCTGGACCGGTTCGCCGACCATCAGGACGAGGTGGCGCGCATCGTGCGCGACCGGCCGGCCGGGCAGGGCCCGGTCGGCGCGGTACACGCGCACTTCCTGGAGGCCCTCGACCGGCGGGACCCGATCACCGGGCTCTGCGACCATCCCGACGTGCTCGCATTCCAGCGCCTGCTCTACTCCACCGCGAGTCTGGAGTCGCGCCTCGCCCTCTACACCACCCGCGAAGTGGAACTGCTCGCCGCGGCCCTCGAAGCCGAGTCGGCCCCACCGCTCACCGCCCGGCTGGCGGCGCTGCACCTGGTGGCCGTGCGCCACGAACTGGGCCGGGAGAACTGGCGTCGCATCGACTCCGGCCGGAGCGCCGGCGAGGCCTATCCGGCGGCTGTGGCCGACGCCGACGCGGCTTTCGGGATGCTGTCCGGCGGCCTCGACCTGGCCCTGCCCGCGGCCACCGCGGGCTGACCGCCCCGGTCAGCCCACCAGGATGCGCTTCAGCTCGCGCGCCGCGCGCGGGGGAGCCACATCGGTGCGGTGGGCCAGGGCGATCGTGCGACGCAGCGGTGAGCCCGCCAAGGCGGTCGCCCGCAGGCCGGGGCCGGCGCGGTCCACCACCATCGCCGGGACCACCGCGATGCCCAGCCCCGCCCGAACGAAGCCCAGGACCGCGTCCATCTCGCCGCCCTCCACGGTGAACACCGGCTCGAAGCCCTCCGCGCGGCAGGCCGTCACGGTCAGCTCCCGCAGGTCGTACCCGTGGCGGAACATCACCATCGGCTCGTCGCGCAGCCCGGAGATGCTCAGCGGGCCGCCCCCGCCGGGCGGCGGCAGCTCGGCGGAGGAGACCACCACCAGGTCCTCCGTCAGCAGCTTCACCGTGGTCAGCGCCGGAGCCGAGGGCGGCAGCGGCAGCGCGATCAGGGCCAGGTCCAGGGCGCCGCGCGCCAGCTCCCGTACGAGGTCGAGCGAACCGCTCTCCTCGATCACCAGCTCGATCCCAGGATGCGCGGTGTGGAAGGCGCGCAGCACGTCCGGCAGTAGGCCCGTGCACACGCTCGGCGTGGCCCCCAGCCGCACCCGTCCCCGCCGCAGCTGCGCCAGCTCCTGCACCTCCAGCCGTGCGGTGTCCGCGTCCGCCAGGATCCGCCGGGCCAGCGGCAGCAGCGTCTCACCCGCCTCGGTCAGCGCGATGTTGCCCCGCGCCCGGCTGAACAGCTCGGCCCCGAGCTCCCGCTCCAGCGCCTTGATCTGCTGCGACAGCGAGGGCTGCGCCACGTGCTCGCGCTCCGCCGCCCGGGTGAAGTGCAGGGTCTCGGCGACGGCCACGAAATACACCAGCTGCTGAAACTGCATAGGCAATGTCTATCAAGATGACCGACATCATGTCTTGGACCTTTCGGGCCCTTCGTCCCTACCGTCGATCCCATGGCTCTGGCAACGCGCACCCGGACAGGCGGCTCCGCCGTCTCGACGGTCTGGGACTCCACCATCGGGAAGAAGACCGTCATGGCGGTCTCCGGACTGATCATGCTCGGCTACCTCGTCGTACACATGCTCGGCAACCTCAAGATCTTCTTCGGTCCGGGCGAGTTCAACGCATACGCCCACTGGCTGAGGCACATGGGCGAGCCCTTCCTGCACAGCCACTGGGGCCTGTGGGCCGCCCGCGTGGTCCTGCTCGCCGCGGTCGTCGCCCACGCCGTGTCCGCGTACCAGCTCAGCCGCCGCGACATCAAGGCCCGCCCGGTGAAGTACGCCCACAAGCGCCGCCGCGCGAGCTACGCCACCCGCACCATGCGCTGGGGCGGGATCATCCTCGGCCTGTTCATCGTCTGGCACGTGCTCGACCTGACCACGCTCACCGTCAACGAGCGCGCCTGGGCCGGACACCCGTACGAGAACGTCCTCGCCACCTTCTCCACCTGGTACGGCAACACGATCTACATCGTGGCGATGGCCGCGCTCGGCCTGCACGTCCGGCACGGCTTCTGGAGCGCCGCGCAGACCCTCGGCGCCGGCAACGCCCGCCGCGACCGGACCCTCAAGTTCCTGGCCAACGCCCTGGCCCTCGTCCTCTTCACGGGCTTCGTGTCCGTCCCCGTCGCCGTCATGACCGGAGTGGTGAACTGACCATGAGCGACCGCATGAACGAATACGTCGGCTACACCACCGGCGAGCCGCTCGCCGACACCAAGGCACCCGAAGGACCGATCGCGGAGCGCTGGGACCGCCGCCGCTTCGAGGCCAAGCTCGTCAACCCGGCCAACCGCCGCAAGCACACCGTCATCGTCGTCGGCACCGGCCTGGCCGGCGGCGCGGCTGGCGCCACCCTCGCCGAACAGGGCTACCACGTCGTCCAGTTCTGCTTCTCCGACTCCCCGCGCCGCGCGCACTCCATCGCCGCCCAGGGCGGCATCAACGCCGCGAAGAACTACCGCAACGACGGCGACTCGGTGCACCGCCTCTTCTACGACACCGTCAAGGGCGGCGACTTCCGCGCCCGCGAGTCCAACGTCCACCGGCTCGCCCAGATCTCCGTCGAGATCATCGACCAGTGCGTGGCCCAGGGCGTACCCTTCGCCCGCGAGTACGGCGGCCTCCTCGACACCCGCTCCTTCGGCGGAGTCCAGGTCTCCCGCACCTTCTACGCCCGCGGCCAGACGGGCCAGCAACTCCTCCTCGGCGCCTACCAGGCCCTGTCCCGGCAGATCGCCGCCGGCAACGTCGAGATGCACGCCCGCACCGAGATGCTCGACCTGATCACGGTCGACGGCGTGGCCCGCGGCATCGTGGCCCGCGACCTGGTCACCGGCAAGATCTCCACCCACTACGCCGACGCGGTGGTGCTGGCGAGCGGCGGCTACGGCAACGTCTTCTACCTCTCCACCAACGCGATGAACTCCAACGCGACCGCCGTCTGGCGGGCACACCGGCGCGGCGCGTACTTCGCCAACCCCTGCTTCACCCAGATCCACCCCACCTGCATCCCGCGCACCGGCGACCACCAGTCCAAGCTCACCCTGATGAGCGAGTCCCTGCGCAACGACGGCCGCATCTGGGTCCCCAAGGCCAAGGGCGACACCCGCCCCGCCGCCGACATCCCCGAGGCGGAGCGCGACTACTACCTGGAGCGGATCTACCCCTCCTTCGGCAACCTCGTCCCCCGCGACATCGCCTCCCGCGCCGCCAAGAACGTCTGCGACGAGGGCCGCGGCGTCGGCCCCGGCGGCCAGGGCGTCTACCTCGACTTCGCGGACGCCATCCGCCGCATGGGCCGGGACAAGGTCGCGGAGAAGTACGGCAACCTCTTCGAGATGTACGAGCGGATCACCGCGGAGAACCCGTACGAGGTCCCCATGCGGATCTACCCGGCCGTGCACTACACGATGGGCGGCCTGTGGGTCGACTACGACCTGCAGACCACCGTCCCCGGCCTGTTCGCGATCGGCGAGGCCAACTTCTCCGACCACGGCGCCAACCGCCTCGGCGCCTCCGCCCTCATGCAGGGCCTCGGCGACGGCTACTTCGTCCTCCCCTCCACGATCAACGACTACCTCGCCCGCCACCCGCACCACGACGAGATCGACGACAGCCACCCCGAGGCCGCGGCCGCCGTCCGCGAGACCCGTGACTGCCTCGCGAAGCTGCTCGCCGTCGACGGCGACCGCACACCCGACTCCTTCCACCGCGAGATCGGCGAACTCATGTGGGAGTACTGCGGAATGGCCCGCACCGACGCCGGCCTGCGCAAGGCACTCGCCCGGATCCCGGAGATCCGCGAGGAGTTCTGGCGGCGCATCAAGGTCCCGGGCAGCGGCGAAGAGTTCAACCAGTCGCTGGAGAAGGCCAACCGCATCGTCGACTACCTCGAACTCGCCGAGCTGATGTGCCTCGACGCCCTGCACCGCGCCGAGTCCTGCGGCGGCCACTTCCGCGAGGAGTCCCAGACCCCGGAGGGCGAAGCCGCCCGCCGCGACGAGGAGTTCGGCTACGCGGCCGCCTGGGAGTACCAGGGAACCGGCGCGGCCCCCGTCCTCCACAAGGAGGACCTCGTCTTCGAGTACGTCCACCCCACCCAGCGGAGCTACGCATGAAGCTCACCCTGCGCGTCTGGCGCCAGCAGAACGCCGACGCCCCCGGCACCATGGCCTCCTACGAGGTCGACGGCATCTCCAAGGACATGTCCTTCCTGGAGATGCTCGACACCCTCAACGAGGACCTCATCCTGCGCGGCGAGGACCCGGTCGCCTTCGACCACGACTGCCGCGAGGGCATCTGCGGCGCGTGCAGCCTCGTCATCAACGGCGACGCCCACGGCCCGGAACGCACCACCACCTGCCAGCTCCACATGCGGTCCTTCGCCGACGGCGACACCATCGACGTCGAGCCCTGGCGGGCCGCCGCCTTCCCGGTCGTCAAGGACCTCGTCGTCGACCGCGGCGCCTTCGACCGGATCATCCAGGCCGGCGGCTACATCACGGCCCCCACCGGGTCCGCCCCCGAGGCGCACGCCACCGCCGTGCCCAAGGCCGACGCCGACTTCGCCTTCGAGCACGCGGAGTGCATCGGCTGCGGAGCGTGCGTGGCGGCCTGCCCGAACGGCTCCGCCATGCTCTTCACCTCAGCCAAGGTCAACCACCTGGGCGTCCTCCCGCAGGGTTCGCCGGAGCGCGAGTCCCGCGTACTCGACATGGTGGCCCGGATGGACGAGGAGGGCTTCGGCGGCTGCACCCTGACCGGCGAGTGCGCCACCGCCTGCCCCAAGGGCATCCCGCTGCCGTCGATCGCCGCGATGAACAAGGAGTGGCTGCGGGCGGTCCGCAAGGGCTGAGCCGCGCCCCGGCCCCGGCCCTCGGCCCCAGACCCGGGCCCAGGCCCCGCCCCCGGCGGAGCCTGGGCCGATCGGCTGACCCGATGCGCCGACCGGGCGCTCATCCGGGATCCGCACCGTGCCGCGTCCGGGCGGCGCACGGCCCGTGGCGGACAGTGGCCGCATGCCACAAGCCCCCGCCGGGTCCGGACCGCGCCGCCGCACCGTGCTGGCCGCAGCCCTCGCCCCGCTCGCGGTGGCCGGCTGCTCCCCGGACGGCCACCCCCGCGGCCCCGCCGCCGGCGCGCAGCCCGTGCCCAAGGACGCCCTGATCATGGTGATCCGGCACGCGGAGAAGCCGTACGCCGGTGACTGGGGCCGGGACGAGGAGGGCGAGGACGACCCCGGTTCGCTGGCCAGGCGCGGCTGGCGCCGGGCCGCGGAGCTCTCGCGGCTCTTCCCTCCGGCCCGCGGTTCCGCACTGCCCCGCCCCGGCGCCGTCTTCGCGGCCGGCGGCAAGGTCGCGGCCCCCGCCCGGTGCAGGCAGACCGTGGCCGCACTGGCCACCGCACTGCGCACCCCCGTCCGCGCCGACTTCGCCGTCGGAGCCGAACCGGCCCTCGCACACGCCGCGCTGGCCGCCCCGATGCCCGTACTGGTCTGCTGGGAGCACACCGGAATCCCCCGCCTGGTCCGGGCCCTCGGCGCCCACGAGGTCGTCGGCGTCCCCGCGGCCTGGCCGCCCGATCGCTACGACCTCGTCTGGCAGTTCACCCGCGGCCGGGGCCGGTGGAGCTTCCGCGAACTGCCACAGCACCTGCTGCCGGGCGATGCCTGAGCCTCGGAAACCCCGATACGGCTCGTTCCCGGCGGAGTCCACGATCAGCGGATCACCATTGACCCAGACCACCAGCCGGTCCGGGCACTCCCTCGGGGACCTTCCCGAGCGCCCGCATTAGATAGCCCGCCGTACGGCTGCCCGCCGTGCCGGCCACCTCCGCCGGGGTGCCCGCCGCCACGATCCGGCCGCCCTCCGTGCCACCGCCCGGGCCCAGGTCGATGACCCAGTCCGCGCCCGCCACCACCGCCATGTCGTGCTCCACGACCACCACCGAGTGCCCCGCGTCCACCAGCCCGTGCAACTGCCGCAGCAGCACCCGGACATCGGCCGGGTGCAGCCCGGTCGTCGGCTCGTCCAGCAGATATAGCGTGTGGTCCCGGCGCAGCCTCTGCAGCTCCGTGGCCAGCTTGATCCGCTGTGCCTCGCCGCCCGACAGCTCGGTGGCCGGCTGCCCCAGCCGCAGGTAGCCCAGCCCGATGTCCTCCAGCGCCCGCAGGCTGCGCGCCGCCGCCGGCACCTCCGCGAAGAATCCGGCCGCCGACTCCACCGTCAGCGCCAGCACCTCCGCGATGTTCAGGCCCGCGTACCGGACCTCCAGGGTCTCGGCGTTGTACCGGGCGCCCGCGCACTGCGGGCACGGGGAGTACGTGCTCGGCAGGAACAGCAGCTCCACCGAGACGAAGCCCTCGCCCTGGCACGTCTCGCACCGGCCGCCCGCCACGTTGAAGGAGAACCGGCCCGCCTTCCAGCCCCGCGCCTTGGCCTCCGGCGCCGCTGTGAAGAGCCTGCGCACCACGTCGAACAGGCCCGTGTACGTCGCCAGGTTGGACCGAGGGGTGCGGCCGATCGGCTTCTGGTCGACCTCCACCAGCCGCCGTACGGGGAAGTCCGCTTCCGCGAGCCGCTCTTCGACCTCCCGGGCCAGCGCCTGCCCCACCAGCGTGGACTTCCCCGACCCCGACACACCGGTCACCGCCGTGAACACGCCCAGCGGGAACTCGGTACTGACATCACGAAGGTTGTGCCGGTCGACGCCACTGAGCCGCACCGTCCCGGTCGCCTCCCGCACCCGGCGCCCGGCGGCCACCGGCTCCCGCCCCGCGAACAGGTGCCGGGCCGTCGCCGACTCCGGTACACCGGCGAGCGACTCCGGCCGCCCGCTGTACAGCACCCGGCCGCCGTGCTCCCCGGCCAGCGGCCCCACGTCCACCAGCCAGTCCGCGTGCCGCGCCACATCCAGATCGTGTTCCACGACGAACACCGTGTTCCCCGCTGTCTTCAGCCGGTCCAGTACGCCGAGCAGCGCCTCGGTGTCGGCCGGATGCAGCCCCGCCGACGGCTCGTCCAGTACGTACACCACGCCGAACAGCCCCGACCGCAGCTGCGTCGCCAGCCGCAGCCGCTGGAGCTCGCCCGTGGACAGGGTGGGTGCGGCGCGGTCCAGGCTCAGATAGCCGAGCCCCAGCTCGACGACGGGCCCGATCCGCGAGCGCAGGTCCTCGGCGAGCACCCGCGCAGCCTCCCCGCCCGCCTCTCCGCCCGCCTCAGCCCCCGCCTCCGCGTCCCTGGACGCGCCGGCCAGCACGCGGTCCAGGTCGGTCAGCGCCAGCGCCGCCAGTTCGGCGATGCCGTACCCCGCGAAGGTCACCGCCAGCGCTTCCGGCCGCAGCCGCCGCCCTTCGCACACCGGGCAGGGGGAGTCGGCGAGGAAGCTCTCCGCGCGGGTCCGCAGGGTGGGGCTCTTGCTGTCGGAGAAGGTCCTCATCACATAGCGGTGGGCGCTCATGTACGTGCCCTGGTACGGCCGTTGGATCCGGTCGGCCTCGCGCACCGGGTGCACGGTCACCACCGGCTGCTCCTCGGTGAACAGGATCCACTCGCGGTCCTTCGCCGGCAGCTCCCGCCAGGGCCGGTCCACGTCATGGCCCAGGGTCTCCAGGATGTCCCGCAGGTTCTTGCCCTGCCAGGCACCGGGCCAGGCGGCGATGGCGCCCTGACGGATGGACAGGCCCGGGTCGGGGACGAGGAGTTCCTCACTGGTGCGGTGGATCCGGCCCAGTCCATGGCACGAAGGGCAGGCCCCGGCAGCGGTGTTGGGGGAGAAGGCGTCGGAGTCGAGCCGCGCGGCTCCCGGCGGGTATGTCCCGGCCCGCGAGTAGAGCATCCGCAGCGAATTGGACAGCAGGGTCACGGTCCCGACCGAGGAGCGCGAGCCAGGCGAGGAACGGCGCTGCTCCAGGGAGACGGCGGGCGGCAGCCCCGTGATCGAGTCCACCTTCGGGGCGCCGATCTGGTGGATGAGCCGACGGGCGTACGGGGCCACGGACTCGAAGTACCGGCGCTGGGCCTCGGCGTAGATCGTGCCGAACGCGAGCGAGCTCTTGCCGGAGCCGGAGACCCCGGTGAACACGGTCAGCGCGTCGCGCGGGATGTCCACGTCGACGCCGCGCAGGTTGTGTTCGCGGGCTCCCCGGACGCGCACGTGGGAATCGCGGCCGTCGGGGGCGCGGGCGGAAGAGCCAGGGTCGGCGGGCTGGTGCATTCGTCCTATTTTAGAGCCTGGGCCGGGGAGTGAGGCCCGTGACCCGGGCCAGCCTGCGATAGGAGTCCACCAGCGCCGCCCGGTCGTACGTGGAGGTGGTGACCAGCAGTTCGTCCGCGCCGGTCAGCTCGGCGACCTCCGACAGCTCCGCCGCGACCTGCTCCTCGGTGCCGTGCACGTGCCCGGCCAGTGCCCCCTCGTACAGCTGCCGCTCCTTCGGGGCCATGACCAGGGCCTCGACCTCCTCGGCCGACCGGAGCGGCGGGAAGCTGCCCCGGGTGCGGGAATGGGCGAGGGACCACGCCTCCGGGATCAGGATCCGGCGGGCGTCCGCGGCGGTGGCGGCCACCGCCACCGTCCCCGAGACCACCACGTACGGCTCCGCACCCCAGGCGGTGGGCCGGAAATCCTTGCGGTACGCCTCGACGACGTCCGCGACCTTGCCGCGGGCCCGCAGGTCTCCCACGACGAGCGGCAGCCCGGCCCGCGCGGCGATCCCGGCGCCTTCGCCGGTGGCCAGCACGTAGGCCGGTATCCGCAGCCCCTCGGCGGGGCGGGCGTGTACCTCGGGATGCGCCTGCTGGCTGCCGTCGAGCCAGCCCAGCAGCTCGGCCAGCTGCTCCTCGAACAGGCCGGCGTCGCCGATGTCCCGGCCCAGGGCCCGCCGGATGCCGTTGGTGAATCCGACCGAGCGGCCGAGCCCCATGTCGATCCGGCCGGGGAACAGTGCCTCCAGGACCCCGAACTGCTCCGCGACCACCAACGACTGGTGGTTGGGCAGCATGACCCCGCCCGTGCCCACCCTGATCCGCCGGGTGGCTCCGGCGACGGCGGCGGCCAGCACGGTCGGCGCGGAGCCCGCGACCCCGGGCACGCTGTGGTGTTCCGATACCCAGAAGCGGTGGTAGCCGAGCTCCTCGGCCGTCCGGGCCAGGTCCAGGGTGTCGCGCAGGGCCTCCGGGGCCGGGTGGCCCTCACGGGTGCGGGACCGGTCGAGTATCGAGAGTTTCCGGATCACACAGGTCTCAACGTCCCGGGGCCGTGAGGATTCCCGCGACTCGGCCTGAGCGGCCTCGGGGAAGTAGGGCACGTCCCCGAGGCCGCTTAGGGTTGCGGGATGAGCGGGAACACCCACCGGCCGCTGGCCGTCTTCGACATCGACAACACCCTGGCGGACACGGGGCACCGCCAGCACTTCCTGGAGCGCCGTCCCCGCGACTGGACCGGCTTCTTCGCCGCGGCCCCGGCCGATCCGCCGCTCGGGCGCGGAGTGGCGCTGGCGGTGGAGAGCGCGGCCGACTGCGAGGTGGTGTACCTGACCGGCCGTCCCGAGCGCTGCCGGGCGGACACGGAGGACTGGCTCGTCCGGCACGGCCTGCCCGAGGGCCGGCTGTGGATGCGCGGGAACCAGGACCGGCGGCCGGCCCGGACGACCAAGCTGGAGGTACTGAAGCGGATCGCCCGGGGCCGGGAGGTGCGCATGCTCGTCGACGACGACGAACTGGTCTGCCAGGCCGCCCGCGCCACCGGATTCCGGGTCGTCCTGGCCGACTGGGCGGCGGACGCGCCCGAACTCCAGGCGGCCCAGGAGGGTGAAGGCCGGACCTGAGCGTGCGGGGGAGCCGGGTCAGTCCTCGCCCTCCAGGCGGAAGCCGACCTTGAGCCCCACTTGGTAGTGGGCGATCTCGCCGTTCTCGATGTGCCCGCGTACCTGGACGACCTCGAACCAGTCGAGGTTTCGCACGGTCTGGCCCGCACGGGCGATCCCGTTGCGGATGGCCTGATCGATGCCCTCGTGGGCGGTGCCGACGATTTCGGTCACCCGGTACGTGTGATTGGACATGGGGGTCTCCCGACACTGGGGTGGCTTCTGCCTCGTTCTACGGTGCCCCAGTAAGTCCGGCTCCGCGAACTTTGCGGGAACAGTCCCGAGCGAAAGGCCCTTGACCCGCCCATTGGTCTATGCCAATTTCAAGCCATCCCGGGTTCCGTCCCCAGAAGGTGGCCTTTTCGTGAAGATGCGCTTCCTCGCCGTGTGCACCGCCCTCGCGGCCGCGACCGCCCTGACGGGCTGCGGCCGGTCGGGTGACCCGGCCGGGGGGTCGCAGAAGGTGACGCTCTGGCTGATGAAGGGCAGCGCCTCGGAGGACTTCATCGGAAAGTTCACCACGTCCTTCGAGCGGGAACACCCGGGTGTCGACCTCGACGTCAGGATCCAGGAGTGGACGGGCATCGGCGACAAGGTGAACGCCGTGCTGCAGGGCCGGAGCGAGGAGGGCGCCGACGTGATCGAGGTGGGCAACACCCAGGTCGCCCAGTACATCGAGACGGGCGGCCTCTCCGAGCTCACCCTCGAAGGCCTGCGCGAATGGGGCAGCAAGGACTGGCTCAGGGGCCTCTCCGACCCGGGAAGCGTCAACGGCGCGCAGTACGGCGTCCCGTGGTACGCCGCGAACCGGGTGGTGATCTACAACAAGGACCTCTTCGCGAACGCAGGCATCAAGACCACGCCCAAGACCCGGGCGGAGTGGATCCAGACCACCCAGAAGCTCGACAAGGCCGGCCAGCAGGGCATCTACCTCGCCGGCCAGAACTGGTACGTCCTCGCCGGCTTCATCTGGGACGAGGGCGGCGAACTGGCCATCGAGACCGGCGGCCGCTGGGTCGGCAGCCTCGACGACGAGAAGGCCCTGGCCGGCATGGAGTTCTACAAGCAGCTCCAGGGTCTGGGCAACGGCCCCAAGGACGCCGACGAGGAGACGCCCCCGCAGTCGGAGGTCTTCGCCGGCGGCCAGGTCGCCCAGATCATCGCCCCGCCCGGCCAGGCCGGCGCGATCGAGGCGGCCAACCCCGCGCTCAAGGGCAAGCTGGGCTACTTCCCGATCCCCGGCAAGACCTCCGACAAGGCGGGCGCCGTGTTCACCGGCGGCTCGGACCTGATCATCCCGGAGAGGACCCGGCAGCGGAAGGAGGCCGTGGCCGTGATCACCGCGCTGGTCAGCGAGAAGTGGCAGACCGAACTCGCCCGCACGATGAGCTACGTGCCGAACAAGACCACCCTGGCGCACGTGGTCGAGGGCAACGACGGCGCCGCCAGCATGGCCGTCGGAGCCGCCATGGGCAGGGCCACCCCGAAGTCCGCCCGCTGGGCCGAGGTCGAGGCGAAGAACCCGATCAAGCCCTTCATGACGGCCGTCCTCACCGGCCGGGACCCCAAGCAGGCGGCCAGGGCGGCCTCCGACACCATCAGCAAGGTACTCAGCTCCGACCGCTGACCCGGCCGGTTCCACGGACCGCCGCCGGGAGCACCGCTGAGTTCAGCGTCCGCACATCCGCGTGCCGCTGAGCGGTCATGTCGAATCCAGCCGGTGACGGAAGAAGTAAAGGAGCCAGGTCGCACACCTGCCGGCCTGGCTCCCCGTGCCCGGATCAGGAGCCGCCATGACCATCGCACCCCTGTCCCCGTCCCCCCTTTCCCCGGCCGCCGCCCCAGCGGCCGCACTCGCCCCGGCCGCCACGGGCACCGCCCCGGCCGACGGGCCCCGCTACGCCGTGCGCCTCGCCCGCAACGAGGACGAGGTACGCGCCGCCCAGAGCCTGCGCCACCAGGTCTTCGCCGGCGAGCTCGGCGCCCGCCTGGACGGGCCCGAGCCCGGCCTCGACGTCGACGCCTTCGACGCCTACTGCGACCACCTCCTCGTCATCGACGAGGAGCGCGAGCAGGTCGTCGGCACCTACCGGCTGCTGCCCCCGGAGCGTGCCGCCGTCGCAGGGCGCCTCTACTCCGAAGGCGAGTTCGACCTCTCCGCCCTCGCCCCCATCCGTCCCGACCTGGTCGAGGTCGGCCGCTCCTGCGTCCACCCCGACCACCGCAACGGCGCCGTCATCGCCCTCATCTGGGCCGGCCTCGCCCGCTACATGGAGCGCTCCGGGCACAACTGGCTCGCCGGCTGCTGCTCGATACCGCTCGCCGACGGCGGGGTCCTGGCCGCCGCGACCCGTGAGGCCGCCCTGGCCCGCGCCTTCGCCCCCGAGGAGTACCGGGTCACCCCCCACCTCCCCTGGAACCCCGAGGGCATCACCTTCCCCGCCCGCATGGAGCTGCCCCCGCTGCTGCGCGGCTACCTGCGCCTGGGCGCCTGGGTCTGCGGCGAGCCCGCCCTCGACGCCGAATTCGGCTGCGCCGACCTCTACGTACTGCTCTCCCTGCGCCGCACCAACCCGCGCTACCTCAAGCACTTCCTCTCGCTCGTCCCGGGCGCATGAGCGTCTGGCTGCCCACCTCGCCCTGCACCCCCGAGGCCTGCGCCGGCCACGAGGGGAGCACCGCGAGCGTCCCGCGCGCGGTGCTCCGGCTCACCGCCGCCATCGCCCTGATCCTGGCCGGGATCCTCGGCGCCCCGCCCCTGCGGCTGCTTCCCGCCCGGCCCCGGCACGCCGTCGTGCGGGCCTGGGCTGCCGCGCTGGTACGGGCCTTCGGCATACGGATCACCGTGCACGGCAGCCCCGGCCCGGGCGGCGGCCGCCTCGTCGTCGCCAACCACATCTCCTGGCTGGACATCCCGCTCGTCGCCGCCGTCCTGCCCTGCCGGATGCTCGCCAAGAGCGACATCCGGGCCTGGCCGGTCCTCGGCCGCCTCGCCGGGCAGGCCGGAACCCTGTTCATCGAACGCGACCGGATCCGCGCCCTGCCCGCCACCGTCGAGAGCGTCACCGGAGCGCTGCTGGCCGGCGACCGGGTCACGGTCTTCCCCGAGGGCTCCACGTGGTGCGGGCGCGCCCAGGGCACCTTCCGCAGGGCCGCCTTCCAGTCGGCCCTGGACGCACGGGTGCCCGTACAGCCCATCCGCCTCACGTACCTGCGGTGCGACGGGCAAACGGCCGGGGAGCCCGCCTTCGTCGGGGACGACCCGCTGACCGCCTCGCTCTGGCGGATCGCCCGGGCCCGCGGAATACGGGCCGAGGTCACGCTGCTGCCGCGGATCCCGCCGGGCCGTCACACGGACCGGCGGGACCTCGCGGCCGCCGCTCAGACGGCGATCACCACCGCCTCACACCCACTGCCGCTCCCGGGCGTACCCACTCAGCCCGCCAAACCGTCGGCGACCGACAAGGACAGTGCGAAACGGCCGTCCGCGTCCGTCCACCACTGGATCAGCTCCAGTCCCGCGGACGCCAGTTCCTTCCGCACCCCCTCCTGACGGAACTTCGCGGACACCTCCGTCAGGATCTCCTCACCCGCCGCGAACGGCACCACCAGATCCAGGGCCCGGATCTTCACCACGGCCTCGGACCGGGCCCGCAGGCGCATCTCGATCCACTCCTGCTCCCGGTTCCACACCGCCACGTGCTGGAAGTCGGCGGTGTGGAAGTCAGCGCCCAACTCCCGGTCGATGACGGCCAGTACGTTCTTGTTGAACTCGGCCGTCACCCCCTGCGCGTCGTCGTACGCCGCCACCAGCACGGCCTCGTCCTTGACCAGGTCCGTGCCGATCAGCAGCGTGTCCCCGGGCGAGAGCATCGCCCGCACGGACGCCAGGAACACCGCCCGCTCCGGTGGCAGCAGATTCCCGATCGTGCCGCCCAGGAACACCACCAGCCGGGGCCCGGGGGACTCCGGCAGACGCAGCGCCGCCGTGAAATCGGCCAGCAGGGCGTGCACCCGAAGCCCCGGATGCGCCGCCAGCAGCGTCTCGGCCGCACCGGCCAGGGCGCTCTCGCTCACGTCCACCGGGATGTAGGTGTCCAGCGCGGGCATCGCCTCGATCAGGTGCCTGGTCTTCTCCGAGGAACCGGAGCCCAGCTCCACCAGGGTCCGGGCCCCGCTCGCCGAGGCGATCTCCTGCGCCCGCTCCAGCAGGATCTCCCGCTCCGCGCGCGTGGGGTAGTACTCGGGCAACCGCGTGATCTCCTCGAAGAGTTCACTGCCCCGCGCGTCGTAGAACCACTTGGGCGGCAGCGCCTTGGGGGTCTGGGTCAGCCCGTGCAGCACATCCGCGCGCAGCGCGGCCTCCGCGGCGTTCTCGTCGAGGGTCCGGGTCATCTGGAAGTCGTTCACGAGCGCTCCTTCTCCCTCATCGGGGTCTCCTTGAGCGGGGTCAGCTCGACCCGGGCAGGGGTGGCGGTCAGCAGGGTCCGGTCGGGTACTTCGCACCAGCGGGAGTCGTCGTCGTACGGCTCGGACGCCACGACCACGCGCCCCGTCTGCGGGTCGGTCAGATACCAGAGCGAATCGCCCCAGGCCGTCGCCGCGATGGCGGCGCCGTCCGTCAGCAGCAGGTTCAGCCGGGAACCGGGAGCGGCCACGGCCAGCTGCCGGACCGGCTCGGCCAGTGCCGTGCCCAGATCGTCCCCGGCCCGCAGCCGGTGCAGGACCAGCGCCCAGACCAGCGCCGAATCCGTGCGCGCCTCCAGCTGCAGCAAATCCTCGGGCGGCAGGCCGAGCGCGAGCGGAGCCGCCGAGTCCGGCCAGTCCCGTATCGCGCCGTTGTGGCTGAACAGCCACGGCCCGTCCCCGAACGGCGCTGCCGCGGCCTCACCGTCGGCCCCGGGCCGCGTGGCGTCCCGTACGGCGGCCAGCGCGGCCCGGCTGCGTACCACGCGGGCGAGATCGGCGAAGGTCAGGTCGGACCAGATCGGCCCGGCCCTGCGGTAGCGGGCAGGCACCGGGTCGTCGTCGGCGTACCAGCCGACGCCGAAGCCGTCGACGTTGACCGTGCCGTTGCGCTGGCGGCGCGGCTCCCAGGACTGGTGGACCAGCGAGTGCTCCGGCTCGCTCAGCAGCCGCCCGAGCGCCACCACCGGGCCCACATAGGCAAGATGACGGCACATCAGACGTCCCTCGCGGTTCGGAAGCCGGAGAATATCTGCCGTCGCACCGGCAGGTCCCAGTTGCGGAAGGTCCCCCGGCAGGCCACCGGGTCCACCGCGAACGAACCGCCTCGCAGCACCTTGTGCTCCGGCCCGAAGAACACCTCCGAGTACTCGCGGTACGGGAAGGCCCGGAACCCCGGGTACGGCAGGAAATCGGAAGCCGTCCACTCCCACACGTCGCCGATCAGCTGGCGCACCCCCAGCGGGGAGGCCCCGGCCGGGTAGCTGCCCGCCCGGGCCGGGCGCAGGTGGCGCTGGCCCAGGTTGGCGTGGACGGGCGTGGGGTCGGCGTCGCCCCACGGGTAGCGGGTCGAGCGGCCGCTCACCGGATCGTGCCGGGCGGCCTTCTCCCACTCGGCTTCCGTGGGCAGCCGGCGCCCCGCCCAGCGGGCGTAGGCGTCCGCCTCGTACCAGCTGACGTGCAGCACCGGCTCCTCGCCCGGCACCGGCTCGGTGACCCCGAAGCGGCGGCGCAGCCACTGCCCGCCCTCGCGGTGCCAGAACAGCGGCGCCCCGATGTCGTGTTCGCGGATCTGCTCCCAGCCCGCAGGCGCCCACCAGCGGGGCTCGCGGTAGCCGCCGTCCGCGATGAACGCCTCGTACGCGGCATTGGTCACCGGCACGGTGTCGATCCAGAACGGCGGCGTGTCCCGGGTGTGCGCGGGACGCTCGTTGTCCAGCGACCACGGTTCGGCCGAGGTGCCCATGGTGAACGGGCCGCCGGGAACCAGCACTTCGGCCGCGAGTGGCGGATCGTAGTCGGGATCCGGGTCCGGTGCGGTCAGTACGGGAGCGCCCCGCCTGAGCTGATGGGTGATCAGCATGGTCTCGTCGTGCTGCTGTTCGTGCTGGGCGATCATCCCGAAGGCGAAGCCCGAGTCCAGCAGCGCCGTACCCTCCAGCGGAGTGCGCTCCAGCAGGTCGAAGACCCTGCCGCGCACCTCGGACGCGTAGCGGCGGGCCTCCTCGGGCCCCAGCAGCGGCAGCTTCGGCCGCTCGGAACGGGGATGCTCGAACGCGTCGTAGAGCGAATTGATCTCGGGGCGCATGGACTCGCGCCCCGCGACGTTGCGCAGCAGCCAGAGCTCCTCCTGGTTCCCGATGTGCGCCAGGTCCCAGACCAGCGGGGACATCAGGGGGGAATGCTGCGCGGTGAGGTCCTCGTCGGTCACGGCGTCGGTCAGCGAAGCCGTACGGGCCCGTGCGGCGGTCAGCGCGGCGGCCGCCCGTTCCCGCAGGCCGGGGTGGGATTCGGTGGTCACAGCCGGGCCTCCCTCGCGGCGGGCCGCGGCTGGGGCGGGTCGTCGGCCGGGCTGCGGCCGCGCAGGACGAAGCGCTCGGAGAAGGCGCCGACGGTCTCCCGGACGTGCGCGCTCGCGCCCAGCCGGGGCAGCGCCTCGGAGGCGGCCCGGAAGCAGGCCTTGGCGGCCGCCCGCAGCTCCGGATCGGACAGGCCGCGGCGGGCGGCGGACCGCCAGAGCGGATTGTGCGGCGCGGGACCGGAGCCGTAGGTGTCGGCGAGTCCCTTCGCGACCCGGTACGCGGTCTCGGCCGCCTCCGGATCGTCGAACAGCGCGTGCACGACGGCGACCGGGACCAGCCAGCCGTCGTCACCGGGCTGGGCGTCGATCATCCGCAGCTCCAGGTGGCCGCGTGGCCGCACGGGAGGGAACAGCGTGGTCAGGTGGTAGTCCAGGTCCTCCGCGGTGGGGGGCCGCAGCCCGGGGTGGCCGTCCGTGCGCAGCCAGTCGCGGAAGGTCATGCCGCGCGGGAGCGTCCACGGCTCGCCGTCGTAGGACCGTACGCACATCACCTCGGTGTCCAGTGCCTGGCGGGTCCAGCTGTCGCGCGGCGGGCCGTCCAGCGGCGGGGCGAGCGCACGCCGGCCGGCGTCGATGTCGGCCCAGGTGCCCTGGCGGGCACAGCGCCATCCGGCGTACGGGCCCTCGTGCGAGGGCGAGTTGGCGAAGGAGGCCACCAGGACCGCGCCCAGCAGGTGCGCCAGCCGCCAGCGCCGGCCGTGGCCGAGTACGCCCGGCTCCTCGTGCCCGGCGTCCACACAGACCTGTACGGAGGCGGAAGCGCACATCATGGCGCGCCCGGCCGGGCCGGTGCGGTCGAAGTAGGCCTCCATCGCGTCGTAGCGGGGGCTGGCCAGCAGCCGGCGGTACGGGCGGCGGGAGTCGCGGCCGTGGCCGTGCAGGACCAGGCCCTGGGTGAGCAAGGCGGCCCGTACGGCGGTGAGGTCGTCCTGCAGGCTGTCCACGCAGCCGCTGAGGGAGGTGGCGGGGGCCGAGCTGAGCTCCAGCTGGCCGCCGGGTTCCACGGTCACCCGGGAATGCAGGGGAAGGGCGCGGGCGGCGGCGTGCGCGGCGCGCAGCCGCTCGGGGGACAGGGGCTGACCGGGCCGTTCCGCGTCCAGGACCAGCCATTCGAGCTCGGCTCCGAGGAAGCGGGGCGGGCCGGTCTTGAAACAGATGCCGTGGACCAGGTCCTCGGCCTCGGTCTCGGTGATCGCGAGTGCGGGCGGACGGGCAGTGGGTGGAGCGGGTGAGTCCTGTGACATGACCGGGTCCTCGTCTCCTGTCGTCGGTCGTGACATCACCCGTCCCTACCCGCCCGCCGGGCACAAATGCCTTTGCCGCCGAGGCTGGTGGTGCAGAAGATGAAGGTGTGAGCAGCAGATTGCGCGAGATCGCGCGGGAGAACGCGGAAATCCTGGCGGCCGGTGGCTACCGGACGCAGTCGGGACGGCAGGTCGCGCTGGCCGCCGCCCTGGCGGAAGCCAAGGCAGGAACCAGGATATATGGACCAAACCGTGCCATTCCAGGCGAGGTGATCGCGGGTGGGGGCGGCGAGACGGCCGTCGAGGTCACCGATGAGAGCAGCACGGTCGCCGCCCGCAGGCTCGCGGCGGAGGGCCTGGGGCCGGTCCCAGAAGGCGCCGGGGTGGCCGTGTTGAACTTCGCTTCGGCCCGGAATCCCGGCGGCGGCTACGTCCGCGGCGCCAAGGCCCAGGAGGAGGCCCTGTGCCGCGCCTCGGCCCTGTACGAGACCCTGCTGGAGGCGCCGGAGTACTACGAGATCCACCGCGCGGAACGCAGCACCTTCTACACCGACCGGGTGATTCACTCACCCGGGGTGCCCGTCTTCCGCGACGACCGGGGCGCGCTGCTGGAGAACCCCTTCCGGGTCGGCTTCCTGACCTCCCCGGCCCCGAACGCGGGCACGATCCGGCGCCAGGAACCCGAGCGGGCCGCCGAGATCCCGGCGGCGCTGGCACGGCGGGCCGGGCTGGTCCTGGAGGTCGCCGCGCTGCACGGGTACCGGGGGCTGGTGCTGGGCGCGTGGGGGTGCGGGGTGTTCCGGAACGACCCGGCGGAGGTGGCGGAAGCCTTCCGGGGGCTGCTGGCGGGACGGTTCGCAGGGGTGTTCGACCGGGTGGTGTTCGGGATCCTGGACCGCGATCCGCGGACACGGGAGACCTTCGAGCGGGCCTTCGCGGCGTAGGGCCTGTCGTCACATTCCCGTCTGGCAGGATGCGGGCCAGGACGGTCGCGAGGAGCAGGACCACGACCGCGGCCACCAGGTAGGGGGCGCGCCGTCCCAGCCATTCGCCGAGGGACCCGCTGAAGGTGCGTTGGCCAACAGCATGCCGCCGATGGACCCGCTCAGCAGGGTCCCCACCACCTCTCCGCGGCGCTCGGGCAGCTGACCGGCTATCGCCAGCCGTAGCGCTCGCGCAGCCGGCCGACGACCAGCTGGAAGCGGCCCCGGTCCAGCGCGCAGGCCTCGCGCCGCATCCCCGACTCGTGCACCCGCAGTACCCGGTCGACGTCCACCCAGGACTCCCGCCCGGCGCTGTCCCACGGTCCCGTGCCGATCGGCACCCACTCCCGGTCGTGGTCGTGCCGCTTGCTGGACAGCTGTACGGCGAGCAGGGTCCGCCCGCCCGCCTCCCGGGCCACGACGAGCACCGGCCGGTCCTTGCCGCGGCCGTCGTTCTCCTCGAAGGGCACCCAGGTCCACACGATCTCACCGGGATCGGGGTCCCCGTCGGGGTCGGGAGCGTACGACGTCTGCACCGGGCCGATGGCCTGCGGATCGGCCTCGGTGGTGGCGGTGGCACCGTCACGGCCGGGCTGGTCGATGCGACCGTTGCTGGAGGTGCCGGAGTTGCTGTGGTGCGAAAGGGCCGTCATCCGGGTGAGGGTAGCGGGTTGGGGGGCTTGGGTTGGGGCGGGGCGGGATGTCCGCTGGGCGGCGTCAGGGACGTGCGCGGGGTCACGGCGGGCTGCTGTCCTTGGGCCCTACCCACACCAGACAGCGACCAGAAGCCCATCGGCATCCGGGGCGCCCCAAATCGCTACGCGCTCCTCATGTCTCGGCGTCCGGCGGCTGTCCGGGGCTGGCAATAGGCCGCCCACGACCGGTGGTGTCTGAGGTCGGTGTGCGGCGATCGGTGGGTCAGTCCGTGACGAGGGCCATGATGAGGCCGTCGTAGCCCTTGCTGCCGACCGTCTGCAGGGCGGTGGCGGTCAGTTGGGGGTGCTCCGCGATGAGTTCGGTGAAGCGGCGGACGCCCTGTACGCGGGGGTCGGAGCTGGTGGAGTCGACCACGGCGCCGTCGCGGACGACGTTGTCGCCGATGATGACGCTGCCGGGGCGGGTGAGCTCGAGGGCCCATTCGAGGTACTGGGGATTGGACGGCTTGTCCGCGTCGATGAACACCAGGTCGAACGGGGCGACGTCCGTGAGCTCAGGGAGGAGGTCGATGGCCCGGCCGCGACGGATGTCGACGACCTGCTCCAGCCCGGCGCGTGCGATGTTCGCGGCGGCGACGTCGGCGCAGTGTTCGTCGACTTCCAATGTGACCAACTGCCCTCCTTCGGGAAGGGCGCGGGCGAGCCAGATGGTGCTGTAACCGCCCAGGGTGCCGATCTCCAGGATGGTGCGGGCCCCACGGATCCTGGCGAGGAGGTGGAGAAGCTTTCCCTGGTTCGGAGCGACCTGGTGGGCCGGCATCCCCGCCGCATCACTGTCCGCTGCGGCGGCCGTCAAGACCTCGTCCTCTGCGACCAGCAACCCGTCGAAGTAGGCGTCGACGGCCGTCCAGGTCTGCTGACCCACGGGGATCCCCTCTCATCGCACTGCATTCCCAAAAGGAACTTACATCAGAACGGACCTCCTTCAACAGTTTGTTGTGTGCCTGTTCCCAGCCCCGGACGGGCGTCGGACACTGAGACGTGAGGAGCGCGTAGCGATCTGGCGCGCCCCCGGATGCCGATGGGCTTCTGGTCGCTGTCTGGTGTGGGTTGGGGTGCGCCCGCGCCTCCGAAGCCCCCGGCCCCGCCCAGCCCCACCTCACCCCGGCCGACGAGAGCCCCAGTCCTCCTCCGCCTCCAGTTGCGCCGCCAGCCCGAGCAGGGTCGGCTCCGATTCCGACGGGCCCAGAAGCTGTGCCCCCAGGGGCAGTCCGTCGGTCGTGAAGCCCGCCGGGACGTTCACGCCCGGCCAGCCCAGGACGTTCCACGTCCACGCGTACGGGCAGGCCGCGATCATCGCCCGGTCCGTGGCCATCGCCCCCAGCCCGGCCAGTGCTCCGATCCGCAGCGGCGGTGTGGCCGTCGTCGGGGTCAGGACCACGTCGAAGCGGCCGAAGATCTCGCCGACCCGCCGCCGCAGTACCGACTCCGCCCGGCGTGCGGCCCGCAGCGGCAGGCCGCCCAGGATCCGGCCCGTCCGCACGGCCTCGTGCGTGCGCGGGTCCAGCAGCGCGGGATCCGGCACCCGGGCCGCCCAGTCCCGTACGCCGCTGGTCGCCCGGGGGACGAAGGTCAGGCCGATCGGGCCGTAGCGCGGGTCTTCCGGGACCACTTCGTGGCCCAGCGACTCCAGCCGCCCGGCCAGTCGCTCCACCGCCGAACGGACCTCGGGATCAAGGGACTTGGGCGTCGCCGTGAAGGGCATGGCGAACGAGAGGGCGATCCGCAGCCGACGGGGGGTGCGGCGGGCCGCCTCGACCGCCGAGATGCGGGCCGGGCGGTGCAGGTCCTCGGGGTGCGGACCGCTCGCGGCGTCCAGCAGGAGCGCGGCGTCGGCGACCGTGCGGGCCAGCACGCCGTTGACGGTGAGCCCGTGGAACGACTCGGGCTCCGGCCAGGTGGAGATGCGCCCGCGCTGCGGCTTGACGCCTATCAGGTGGGTCCACGCCGCGGGGATCCGTACCGAGCCCGCTCCGTCGGACCCGAGCGCCGCCGGGACCAGCCCCGCCGCCACGGCGGTCGCCGAGCCGCCCGAGGAACCGCCGGGCGTGTAGGCGGGGTTCCAGGGGTTGCGGGTCCGGCCGAAGGCGTGCCCCTCGGTGAAGGGCCACTGGCCCAGCTCCGGCGTCTGGGTCTTGCCGACGATCACCGCGCCGGCCGCGCGCAGCCTTCGTACCGCTTCGCTGTCGGCGGTCTTGGGCGCGAAGTTCCCGGCGCAGCCGAAGGAGGTCACCTCGCCCGTCATGTCCATGTCGTCCTTGACGGCGATCGGGACGCCCAGCAGCGGCAGCCGCTCGCCTGCGGCCAGCCGCCGGTCCGCCGCGTCCGCCTCGGCCAGGGCGGCCTCGGTCCTTACGGTCCGGAAGGCGTTGAGCTCCGGCTGGGCGGCCGCGATCCGCCGCAGCGACTCCTCGGTCAACTGCCGTGCGGTGACGCTCCCTTCGGCGAGCGCGGCCGCCATCTCCACCAGGCCCGAGGGTCCGGCGGTGCCGGACGCGGACCTCGTGGCCGCCGAGACCGCTGACACCGAAGAACCCGTGACCGAAGAATCTGACACGCGACCAACTCCCCCCATTACCGACCGGTAGGAAGACGGTAATGGGGAGCGGTGGCGGGTGACTAGATCCAGCCCTCCAGCGAGGCCATGAACCCGTCGAAATCGTCACGGTGGATGGTGTGCCCGGCCCCGGAGACCGAACGCACCTGGAAACCACGGCTCTTGAGGATCTCCGCCCGCTCCTTCGTGATCAGGGTGCTCGGATCGGCGAGCTGCACGAGCGAGGGGACCACCGGCGCGGCCGGCATCAGGTCGGCTCCCATCAGGGGACCGAGGCTCAGCGCGGTGGCCTCGTCCCACACCGCCAGGGTCGCCAGCTCGACGTCGACGTCCGCCTCCTCCCAGCGCGGGTTCATCGCCTGGATCTGTTCCTTGGGCGCCGACTTGAACTGGGCGAGCATCTCGGGACCGAAGCCCTCCATGGCGGCGAGGTACCACGCCGGGTCGGAGAACACCGCGCGCCGCGGCTTCAGCCGGTCCACCGCGAGCGACAGGGTCAGGCCGCCCAGGGAGTGCCCGATGGCGAGTTCGGCACCGGCCGGAAGCGTCTCGGCCACGTCGTCCGCGTAGAGCTTCGGGCTGTACTCGCCGCGGCTGCTGGCCCCGTGGCCCCGCAGGTCCACGGCGATGACGCGGTACCCGAGGCCGGCGAGGGCGGGACCGACCCGGCGCCAGGTGCGGTGGTCGGCCATGATGCCGTGGATCAGGAGGGCGACGCGGTCGCCCTCGCCCCAGGTCCGGGTGTGAAGCTGCACGGTGGTGCCTTTCTGCGGGAGAAGTAGTGGGAGGGGCAGTGGGGAACCGAGCGGTCAGCGCACGCTGCGGATCGGCTTCACGGCCAGGGCGCCCGCCACCGCCAGTACGGCGGCGACGATGAACAGGGCGGTGTACCCGCCGCTGAGCGAGACGATGACCGACGCGATGAACGGGGCGACGATCTGCGGGCCGGCGTTGGCGGCGCCCGCCACGAGGGCGCCGAAGACGAGGTACCCGGTGCGGTAGTCCTCTGAGAAGGCCGCGCCGACCAGCGCGCCCACGGTGGAGCCGAAGGGCAGGCCGAGGCCGACGGCTGCCGAGGCCTTGCCGCGGGCGCTCATCGGCACCCGGTCGGGGACCACGGACGTGATGGCGGCCTGGTAGACGTTCATGACGGCCTGACCGAGGCACCAGGCGATCGTGATCAGCAGGATCGTGTCGGCGAGGCCGAGCAGCAGCATCGCCGGTACGGCGGCGAGTCCGCCGCCGAGGATCCAGGGGTTGCGGCGTCCGCTGCGGTCGGACAGGGCTCCGGCGACCGGGTTGAAGACCGTCGCGAAGACCGCCGAGACCCCTGCGATCAGGCCGAAGTTCGCGACCTTGTCCGCCGGGTCGATGTCTTCCACCTGGAGCGCGAGCAGCACGCCGGCGACTCCGACGTAGAGCGCGTACATGGCGCTGTTGCCGACGAGCAGCAGCGGGAGCAGGCCGCGTCCGGGGCCGGAGGAGGCCGACGCGTCGGCGGCGCCGACGGCGGTGCCGGTGCCGGGGGAGGAAAGGGCCACGGTGCCCTCCTGGGCAGATGCGAGCGGATGAGGGGTGGAGTGCGGGGGGTGTGGCTGAGCTGGGATGACCGGGGTGAGCGGGGTGGACGAGGGGTGCGGACGAGGGGTGCGGACGAGGGGTGCGCGCCGCCCTGTCGCGACGGCGGGGGTGCGACGGAGCGCGACCGGGCGGCGGCAGGTCCGGGCACGACCGGACACGTCCGGCGGCAGACCTGTTGAGGCAGATGCGGCAGTCGGGTTACACGTGTCAATGAATCGTGTAACCACTGTCTAGCATTGGTTTCTGGCCATCCGCTAGCCCCCGGGCGCAACCGGTCTGGAAAGATGCCACGGCAATGTCACAGTCATCGAATTCGCCGAAGCCGCCCGCACCGGCCTCCGGGTCTCCCACGCCGCCGCCCCCCGTGCCGACCAGCGCCGACGTGGCCCGCCTCGCGGGCGTGTCGCGCGCGACGGTCTCGTACGTCCTGAACAACGCGGAAGCCGTGCGCATCAGCGAGCCGACCCGCCGCAAGGTCCGCGAGGCCGCCGAGGAGCTCGGGTACGTGCCGCACGCGGCCGCCCGCAGCCTTCGCGCGGGACATACCCGGATCGTGCTGCTGCCCACCTCGCACGTGCCGGTCGGACCGCTGTACAGCACCTTCCTCAACGAGCTCCAGTGGGCGCTGCGCCGCCTCGACTACACCGTCGTCCAGTACGGGAGCCTCGGCCTGGGCGGCGACGAGGCCGTGCGCGCCTGGGCGGAGCTGCGTCCGGTGGCGGTGATCTCGCTGGGCGAGATCGCGCTCTCGGCGCGCAACGTCGCCACCCTCAAGCGGGCCGGGGCCCGCGCGGTGATAACGATGGGCCCGGTCGGCGTGCCGGGGGCGCACGCCCTGGTCATGAACCAGGAGGAGGTCGGCGCCCGGGCCGCCGCCCATCTGGTCGAGCGCGGTCGGCGGCGGATCGGAGTGATCGTGCCCGAGGAGGACGGACTCGAACTGTTCTCCGCGCCCCGTCTGGCGGGCGCCCGCTCGGTGACCGGGACCGGAACCGGTGCCGGTGCGGGGGTCCGGGTCGAGGCCCTCCCGATGGCCTACTCCGAGGAGTCGGCCGCGGCGCTCGCGGTCCGCTGGCGCGGGCTCGGGCTCGACGCTGTGTTCGCGTACAACGACGAGTACGCGATGCTGCTGATGCGCGCCTTCCAGGACGAGGGGCTGCGCATCCCCGAGGACGTCGCCGTCATCGGCGCCGACGACCTGCTCATCGGGCGGCTGCTGCGGCCCCGGCTGAGTACGGTGCAGATCGAGATGCCGACCGGTGACCACCTGGCGTCGCTGGTGGACCGCGCGGTGCGGGAGCCGTCGGAGATCACGGAGCGGCACGACCTGATGGCCGCCGCGGCCGTCCACCGGGAGTCGACCTGACGGTCCCGGGATCCCGCCGGACCGGATCCGGCGCCCGGACCGGATCCGGACCGGACCCGGCGCCCGGGCCTGGGGGCCGTTGACAGGCGGTGACCTGCGGACGGAGACTTCGGGCGCGCCCCACCGGGCGCGCCCGGCGGCGTTCTGCGGTGCCCACACAGGCAGCGATGCGCCACCGCCCGTACGGATCCGCCCAGGAGCGACCCCATGAGCATCCGCACCGTCCGCGACGTCTACGTCGTCGACGCCGTCCGCACCCCGATCGGTAAGTTCGGCGGGGCCTTCGCCGGGGTCCGGCCGGACGACCTCGCCGCGCACGTGGTGCGCGCGCTGGTGGACCGTACGCCCGACCTGGACCCGGCGCGCATCGACGACGTCGTCTTCGGCGACGCCAACGGCGCCGGTGAGGACAACCGCGACGTCGCGCGGATGGCCGTGCTGCTCGCCGGGCTCCCGGTCAGCGTCCCCGGGGTCACCGTCAACCGGCTCTGCGGATCCGGCCTCGAAGCCGTGATCCAGGCCGCCCGCGCCATCGCGCTCGGCGACGCCTCCGTCGCCATCGCGGGCGGCGTCGAGTCGATGACCCGCGCGCCCTGGGTGGTGCAAAAGCCCGAACGGACCTTCCCCGCGGGCCACCAGCAGATGTGGTCCACCACGCTCGGCTGGCGGATGACCAACCCGCGCATGCCCGCGGAATGGACCGGCTCGCTCGGCGAGGGCGCCGAGCTGGTGGCCGACAAGCACGGCATCACCCGCGAGGCGCAGGACGCCTTCGCCTTGGAGAGCCACCACAAGGCCGCGGCCGCCTGGGCCGCCGGGCTGTACGACGACGAGGTCGTGCCGTACGCGGGCGTGGACCTGGTACGGGACGAGTGCATCCGGGAGGGTTCCACGCCCGAGGCGCTGGCCCGGCTCAAGCCCGCCTTCCGGGCGGACGGCAGCGGCACGGTCACCGCGGGCAACGCCTCGCCGCTCAACGACGGTGCCGCCGCACTGCTGCTGACGGACGAGGCGGGGCTGGCCGCCACCGGAAGGGAGCCGCTCGCCCGGATCAGTGCCTCCGCCGTCACCGGGATCGAGCCGCAGCTCTTCGGCCTGGGCCCGGTGGACGCCGTCCAGCGGGCACTCGGCAAGGCCGGCCGGGGCTTCGCCGATCTCACCACCTTCGAGCTCAACGAGGCTTTCGCCGCCCAGGCGTTGGGCTGCCTCGCGTCCTGGCCGGAGCTCGACCCGGCCGTGGTCAACCCGCGCGGCGGGGCCATCGCGATCGGTCACCCGCTCGGCGCGTCGGGGGCCAGACTGGCCGGCTCGGTCGCGCACCAGCTGGCGGCGGCGGGCTCCGGTACCGGCATGGCGGCGCTGTGCATCGGGGTGGGGCAGGGCATCGCGCTCGTCCTGGAGCGCTGAACCCGTCGGCGGTGAACTCGCCGCCTCCGTGCGGTCGTCGATCGTTTCCGGACAGGTCCATCGCCAACTGCCCAATAACTGAACAGAAGTTGGTGCCTCCGGTCTGGCACGATGGCGCGTGCTGCCGCCCCCCCCGCCCCGCCCATCCCCACCGGAGGCCCCGCGCCATGCCGCTTCTCGATCCGACGCTCTGGCAGGACGGACCCACCCTCACCGGCGGCGCCGCCGCGGTCGTCGAACCCGCCACCGGCCGTACCCTCGCCACCGTCGACCTGGCCGCCCCCGCCGACGTCGCGGACGCCGCCCTGCGGGCCCGGGCCGCGCAGCAGGACTGGGCGCGCGCCACCCACCTGGAGCGCGCGGCCGTGCTGCGCCGCGCCGGGGACCTGTTCGCCGCGCACGCCGGGGAACTGCGGGAGTGGCTGGTGCGGGAGTCCGGTTCGATACCGGGCAAGGCCGACTTCGAGCTGCACGTCGCCGCGCAGGAGTGCTACGAGGCCGCCGCCCTGGCCTCGCGCCCCACCGGTCAGGTGCTGCCGAGCGAGGCGCCCCGGCTGTCCTTCACCCGGCGGGTGCCGGCCGGGGTGGTCGGGGTCGTGGCCCCGTTCAACGCCCCGCTGATCCTCGCGATCCGCTCGGTCGCGCCCGCGCTGGCCCTCGGCAACGCGGTGCTGCTCAAGCCGGACCGGCGCACCGCCGTCTGCGGCGGCCTCGCCCTAGCCGCCGTGTTCGCCGAGGCCGGCCTGCCGGGCGGGCTGCTGCACGTCCTGCCGGGCGGCGCCGAGACCGGGGCCGCGGTGGTCGCCGACCCCCGGGTGCGGGTGGTGTCCTTCACCGGATCCACCGCCGCCGGCCGGTCGGTCGCGGAGCTGGCGGGCCGTCATCTCACTCGCGCCCACCTGGAGTTGGGCGGGAACTCGGCCCTCGTCGTGCTCCGCGACGCCGATGTCGAGGCAGCCGTGGCCCAGGCCTCCTGGGGTTCCTTCTTCCACCAGGGCCAGATCTGCATGACGGCCGGACGCCACCTCGTCCACGCCTCGCTCTACGACGAGTACGTGGAGCGCCTCGCCGTGCGCGCCGAGGCGCTGGCGGTGGGGGACCCCTACCGCGAGCAGGTCCACTTGGGCCCGCTGATCGACCGGGCCCAGGTGGAGCGCGTACACGCGCTGGTGGAGGCCAGCACCGGGCAGGGCGCCAAGCTCGTCGCGGGCGGTACCCACCGGGATCTCTTCTACCGCCCGACGGTGCTGGCGGGCGTCGCCGACGACACGCCCGCCTACGCGGAGGAGGTCTTCGGCCCGGTCGCGCCCGTACGCTCCTTCGCGACGGAGGAGGAGGCGGTGGCCCTGGCCTCGGCGGGTCCGTACGGCCTCTCCCTCGGGATCGTGACCAGGGACGCGGCGCGCGGGCTGGACCTGGCCGAGCGGATCCCGACCGGGATCGCGCACGTCAACGACCAGACGGTCAACGACGAGGCCGTCGCCCCGTTCGGCGGTGTGGGTGCCTCCGGCACCGGTGCCCGTTTCGGAGGCGAGGCGAACCTGGACGCCTTCACCGAACTGCGCTGGACCACGACCCGCGCCGTTCCCGCAGGTCACCCCTTCTAGGAATGCCGACGGCAGGTCGTTCGTTCAAGGATCAGACGGCTCAATCAGGAGGTCTGGAAACCGTGGCTACAGTCGAGCTCACCAAGGAAAACTTCGACCAGACGGTCAGCGAGAACCCGTTCGTGCTGATCGACTTCTGGGCGGGCTGGTGCCGGCCGTGCCTGCAGTTCGCCCCGGTCTACGAGAAGGCCTCGGAGGCCCACCCCGACCTGGTCTTCGCCAAGGTGGACACCGAGGCGCAGCAGGAGCTGGCGGGTGCCTTCCAGATCACCTCGATCCCGACGCTGATGATCGTCCGGGACCAGGTGGCCATCTTCGCCCAGCCCGGCGCCCTGCCGGAGGCGGCGCTGACGGACCTCATCGGGCAGGCCCGCGCCCTCGACATGGACGAGGTGCGCGCGAAGATCGCCGCCGAGCAGAAGGGTGCCCGGGACGCCGGAGCGCAGGACACGGGCACGCCGGAGGCCTGATTGCGTGACGCCGCCCCCGGCGGGCGGTGACACTGATCCGCATGACTGAAGCCGTGGAGTACGACGTCGTGGTGCTCGGCGGGGGACCGGCAGGCGAGAACATCGTCGACCGGACCCGCGCCGCCGGGCTGAGTACCGCCCTCGTGGAGAGCGAGCTCGTGGGCGGGGAGTGCTCGTACTGGGCCTGCGTCCCGAGCAAGGCGCTGCTGCGGCCGGTGCTCGCCCGGTCCGACGCCCGCCGGGTGCCGGGGCTGGCGGGGGCCGTGGCGGGGCCGCTGGACTCGGCGGCGGTGTTCGCGCACCGCGACTACTGGACCGGGAACTGGAAGGACGAGGGCCAGATCGACTGGCTCGACTCGATCGGCGCCCATGTGTACCGGGGCCACGGCAGGCTCGACGGGGTCCGCAAGGTCGCCGTCACCGGCCCCGAGGGCGAGCACCACGTGCTGTCCGCCCGCCACGCGGTGGTGATCGCCACCGGCACCCGGGCGGTGATCCCCGACGTGCCGGGGCTCGCCGGGGCCCGTCCCTGGACCAGTCGGGAGGCGACCTCCGCCCACGAGGCGCCCGGCAGGCTGCTGATCGTGGGCGGTTCCGTGGTCGCCGCCGAGATGGCCACGGCGTGGCAGGGCCTCGGCTCGCAGGTCACCGTGCTCGTACGCGGCCCACGGCTGCTGCCGCGGATGGAGCCCTTCGCGGGCGAGCTGGTCGCCGACGCGCTGCGCGAGGCGGGCGCGGTGGTCCGTACGGGTGTGGCCGTCGAGGCGGTCGTACGCAACGGCTCCACCGGGCCCGTCACGGTGGTGCTGGAGGGCGGCGAGATGCTGGAGGGCGACGAACTGCTGATGGCGACGGGCCGTTCGCCGCGGACCGATGACATCGGGCTGGACACCGTCGGGCTGCCCGCGGGGGAGTGGATCGGGGTCGACGACAGCTGCCGGGTGACGGGACACGACTGGCTGTACGCCGTCGGAGACGTGAACCACCGCGCGCTCCTGACCCACCAGGGCAAGTACCAGGCCCGGATGGCGGGCGCCGCCATCGCCGCCCGCGCCGCCGGCACGGCCTCGCTCGACACCGGACCCTGGGGCGCGCACGTCGCGACCGCCGACACGCGGGCCGTCCCGCAGGTGGTCTTCACCGACCCGGAGGCCGCCGCGGTGGGCCTCAGCCTGGCCGAGGCCGAACGGGCGGGCCACCGGGTGCGCGCCGTCGACTACGACCTGTCCAAGGTCTCCGGCGCCGGGCTGTACGCCGACGGCTACCGCGGCCGGGCCCGGATGGTCGTCGACCTGGACCGCGAGGTCCTCCTCGGGGCCACGTTCGTCGGCCCGGGCGCCGCCGAGCTGCTCCACGCGGCGACGGTCGCGGTGGCGGGGGAGGTGCCGATCGCGCGGCTGTGGCACGCGGTCCCGGCGTTCCCCACGATCAGTGAGATCTGGCTGCGCCTGCTGGAGACCTACCGGGGGTAGGAGTCGCCGACGCGTGCCTGTGGGTGAGGGGTGTCAGGTCCGGTTCGCCGCGGGCAGCGTCGTGCTGTTGGGAAAGGAGGCCTTGAGGATCCGCCCCGATACCGCCAGCGTGACGCGACGGGGCGTCAGGGTGGAGGCAAGGGTGGAGATGCGGTTGCCGAGGCCGGCGACGATGCTGGGCGGGGTCTTGCGGCGTTCCAGCGCACGGCGCGTGGCGGTCACGACCTGCTCAGGGGTGGCCATCCGGCCGACGGCCGCGTTGCGGCTGCCGGCGACGTCGAAGAACTCGGTGCCGACCGGGCCCGGTGATACGGCGAGCACGCGCAGGTGAGAGGTGCGCGTCTCGTAGCCGACGGCCTCGGTGAAACTCAGGACGAAGGCCTTGGTGGCACCGTAGACCGCCATCGCGGGGGTCGGCTGGTAGGCCGCGGCGCTCGCGACGGTGACCAGGGCGCCCCGGCCGTCGGCGGCCAGATCGGGCAGGAACGTCCGGGTGAGCTCGGTGACGGCTACGACGTTGAGCTGGATCATCTCGTTGATCTGCGACGCGTCCTGCCGGACGAAGGCGCCGTAGCTGCCGAAGCCGGCGTTGTTGATGAGGGTGTGGACCGAGATCCCGCGGGCGTCGAGCTCCGCGCGCAGCGCGGCCGCAGCACCCGGCCGGGCGAGGTCGGCGGCGATCACGTGGGCGTTGATGCCGTATCGCTTCTCCAGGCCCGCCGCGAGCTCTTCGAGCCGGTCGAGGCGCCTGGCGACGAGTACGACGTCTGCTCCGCGCTCGGCCCACTGGCGGGCGAACTCGACACCGAGACCGGCGCTCGCCCCGGTGATCAGGGCCACGGTCCCCTGGTATGTCATAGGCATGGTCGTCTGCTCCGTTTCCACGCGTTGGTGATATCGAATGTAGGCGGCGCCATCATTGTAGTCAATGCCAACATAGGGAGAGGGGAGACCGCCTTGACCGAGGGGTCCTACCACCACGGCAACCTCAGGGCCGCTCTGCTGGAGCGCGCGGAGGCCGTCCTCGCCGAGTCGGGCGTGGACGGCCTGTCCCTGCGGGCCCTGGCGCGCGATCTGGGCGTGAGCCATGCGGCGCCGTCCCGCCACTTCCGTGACCGGCAGGCGCTACTGGACGCCCTCGCCGTCAGCGGCTTCACCCGGCTGAACGAGCGTCTGCGGACCGCGGCCGAATCCCCCGGCCCCGTCGCGGCGCGCCTGGCCGAACTGGGACGGGCGTACGTGGACTTCGCCGTCACCCATGCGCCCCTGCTGAACCTGATGTTCACGGCCAAGCACGCCGACGACTCCAGCGCAGAGCTGAAGGAGCTCGGGCACCGGAGCCTGGAAGCCACCGCCGAGCTCATCGCGCAGGCGCAGCGGGAGGGGGGCTCCGTCCGCGCGGGCGACCCCGCCCGCCTCGCCCAAGTCGCCTTCTCCACCCTGCACGGCCTGGCGACGCTGGCCCTTGGATCCCTCCTCGACGACACACCTCTGCCGGAGGCGACCGAGCTCGCCATCGACGTGCTGCTGACCGGCCTGGGGCTCGGCCGGTGACGGGGCGTGAGGTCCGTGACGTGCCGGAGCGTCCCATGTGGGCGAAGCCGCGGGAGCCGGGTGCCCGAGCTTATTCGCCTGGAGAAATGATCTCCGCTTTGTGTTGAATATGGCGTACGCACGTGTGGACCAGAGACGAAAGAGGCATCGCCCCGTGATCGTGATCGCCCACCTCAGCGACATCCACCTCGACGGCGGCCCGCGGGCAGCCGACCGAACCCGCGCCGTCATGGAATACCTCGACGCCCTGCCCTACGACCTCGACGCGGTTCTGGTGAGCGGGGACATAGCCGACCACGCCGCTCCCGCCGAGTACGAGGAGGCCGCCAAGCTGCTGCGCTCGCGGCATCCCGTGGTCATCTGCCCCGGCAACCACGACGAGCGGATCGCCTTCCGGCAGGGGGTGTTGGGGGAGGGGGCCGATGCTTCCGCGGCTCCGGTCGACCAGGTGCTGCGCGGGGACGGCTTCGTGCTCGCCGTGTGCGACTCCTCCGTCCCCGGCGAACACCACGGCCTGCTGGAGGAGTCCACGGTGGCCTGGCTGGACGGCGTACTGTCCGACACCCCGCGCGACACCCCCGTGCTGGTCGCCTTCCACCACCCGCCGGTCCCGCTGCACACCCCGTACGTCGACGGGATCCGGCAGTTCGGCGAGGAGCGGCTGGCGGCGCTCGCCGAACGGCACCCGCACCTCACCGCGTTCCTGTGCGGGCACGCCCACACCGCGGCCGCCACCACCTTCGCCGGACGTCCGCTGCTGGTGGCGCCCGGTGTGGTCTCCACGCTCCGGCTCCCCTGGGAGGTCCAGACGGGGCCCGACCACCACGTCCACCTCGACGAGCCGCCCGCCCTCGCCTTCCACGTACTGGGCGAGGACGCGCGGCTGACCACCCACTATCGCGTGGTCGTCGCCCGCCGGTAGCAACTGCCGTCCCGGGTCCGGGTGAGACGGCCCGAGGTGATCAGATAGCGCCGCAGCGCCGAGCAGTCCTCGTGCACCGTGCGCAGCGCGTCGTTCACCTCGGGCTCCGTGTACTCCCGGTCCGCCGCGAACAGCGTCTCGGTGAGGTGGGCGAGCAGCTGCTCGCGCCGGGCCGCCTTGCGGGGGATGGCTACGAGGCGCCCGCCGGAGAAGAGGTCGGAGACGTCCCGCCGTGCCGGGGAGGGGGATTGCTGGTGTTCGGTGCTCTGTGACATGTCCGCGAGCTTCACCCGCCGCCCTCCCGCGGGGCAACGCAATTTGAAGCTCGGAGCACCTCGACGGCACAAAAAGTGACGGTCATTCATCTTACTGAGTGGTAGTCCCGCCAGTACCCTCCCCCGTGACCGGTTCCTGCCCCCCACGGAGGAGCACGTATGCGACGTCCCACCGCTCGCCTGAGAACCGCCGTCGCCACTGGGCTGATAGCCCTCGCCGCGGCCCTGCTGTCCCCCCTCGCACCCGCGTCCGCCGCCGCACCCGGCGACCCCGTACCGCTCCCCGTCGCCGACTACTGCGGCGGCCAGTGCTCGGACATCCTGCCGCCCGGCCAGAACGGCAACGCCACCCTCGCGCAGATCCTCCTGCACAAGGCGTTCGGCACGATGCCCGCCCACACCTCCGACCAACTGGCGCGCTACGACTCCCTGGTGGCCGGCTACCCCGGCCTGACCGACGCCAAGGTCAACGACTTCTTCAACACCGCCGCCTTCGGCGTGCCGGCCGACCAGGTCGAGTCCACGGCCAGCCCGCGCCCCGACGTCACCATCACCCGCGACAAGAAGACAGGCGTCCCCCACATCAAGGGCACCACCCGCTACGGCACTTCCTTCGGCGCGGGTTACGCCGCCGCCCAGGACCGGCTCTGGCAGATGGACCTCTTCCGGCACGTGGGACGCGGCGACCTCACCCCCTTCGCGGGCGGCGCCCTCGCCAACCAGGGCCTGGAGCAGCAGTTCTGGCCGCAGGCCCCGTACACGGAGGCCGACCTCCAGGCCCAGGTGGACCGGATCCGCACCACCGAGGGCGAGCGCGGCCGCCTCGCGATGGAGGACGCGCAGGCCTACGTCGACGGCATCAACCTCTACGGCACCCAGTCCAAGAACGGCCGCTACTTCCCCGGTGAGTACGTCCTCACCGGCCACATCGACTCCGTCACCAACGCCGGTGAGATCCAGCCCTTCAAGATCACCGACATGATCGCCCTGGCTTCCGTCGTCGGCGGCCTGTTCGGCGGAGGGGGCGGCGGCGAGGTGCAGGCCGCGCTGTCCCTGCTGTCCGCGCAGCAGAAGTACGGGCTGGAGGAGGGCACCCGGGTCTGGGAGTCCTTCCGCCAGCGCAACGACCCCGAAGCCGTGCTCACCGTCCACGACGGTACGAGCTTCCCGTATGCCCAGAAGCCCGCGAACCCGCAGGGCACCGCGCTCCCGGACGCCGGCTCCGTGGTCCCCGAGCAGCTCGTGTACGACCGTACGGGCGCCGCGACCGCCAAAGAGGCCGCAGACCCGCCCAAGCCGGTGAAGCAGAGCATGTCCAACGCCCTGCTCGTCTCCGGAGCCCACACCGCGAGCGGCCACCCGCTCGCCGTCTTCGGACCGCAGACCGGCTACCTGGCGCCCCAGCTCCTGATGCTCCAGGAGCTCCAGGGCCCCGGCATCAGCGCCCGCGGCGCCTCCTTCGCGGGCGTCAGCATGTACGTGCAACTCGGGCGCGGCCAGGACTACGCGTGGAGCGCCACCTCCGCCGGGCAGGACATCACCGACACCTTCGCCGTCGAGCTGTGCGAGCCCGGCGGCGGGGCGCCGACGAAGGAGAGCACCTCGTACCTCTACCGCGGCACCTGCACCCCCATGGAGAAGCTGGAGCACATCAACGCCTGGAAGAAGTCCGTCGCCGACCCCACCCCCGACGGCTCCTACCGGATGCAGGTCCGGCGCACGTACTACGGCATCGTCACCCACCGCGCCACCGTCGCCGGCAAGCCCGTCGCCTACACCGCGCTGCGTTCCACCTACCGCCACGAGGCCGACTCGATCATCGGCTTCCAGATGCTGAACGACCCCTCGTACGTCAAGGACGCCCGCACCTTCCAGCAGGCGGCCGAACACATCGGCTACGCCTTCAACTGGTTCTACGCCGACTCGCGCGAAGCCGCCTACTACAACAGCGGGCTGAACCCGGTCCGCGCGGCGGGCGTGGACGCGGCCCTGCCCGTGCACGCCGGGCAGGCGTACGAGTGGCGGGGCTTCGACCCGGCCGCGAACACCGCCGCCTACACCCCGCCCGCCGAGCATCCGCAGTCCATCGACCAGGACTACTACGTCAGTTGGAACAACAAGCAGGCCAAGGAGTACAGCGCGGCCGGTTTCGGGATGGGAGCCGTCCACCGCGGCGACCTCCTCGACCGCCGGGTGAAGCCGCTCGTCGCCGCGGGCGGGGTGACCCGGGCCAAGCTCACCCAGGCCATGGCCGAGGCCGCCGTCACCGACCTGCGCGCCGAGAACCTGCTGCCCGAGCTCCTCGCCGTCCTGCGCGGCGCTCCCAGCACGGATCCGGCCGTGACCGCGGCGATCGACAAGCTGGCCGCGTGGCAGGCGAGCGGAGCCAAGCGCAAGGAGACCGCCCAGGGGTCGAAGACGTACGCGCACGCGGACGCCGTCCGGATCATGGACGCCTGGTGGCCGCTGCTGATCGAAGCCGAGTTCAAGCCGGGCCTCGGCGCCCCGCTCTACGACGCGCTGCGCGCCTCCCTGACCGTCGACGAGGCGCCCAACGCGGGTCACGGGCCGACGGGTTCGCATGCCGGGTCGGCCTTCCAGTACGGCTGGTGGAGCTACGCGGACGAGGACCTGCGCATGGTCCTGGGGCAGCCGGTGGCCGAGCCGCCGTCCCAGGTGTACTGCGGCGGCGGCTCGCTCGCCGCGTGCCGCGAGGCCGTGACCGCCACACTGAAGCAGGCGGCCGCCGCCACCCCCGCGGCCGTGTACCCGGCCGACGGGACCTGCGCGGCGGGCAACCAGTGGTGCGCGGACTCGATCGTGCAGCGGCCGGTCGGCGGGCTGAGCCATCCGCAGATCAACTGGCAGAACAGGCCCACGTACCAGCAGGTGGTGGAGTTCCCGGCCCACCGCTGAGCGCCGTACGCACGAACGGCCCGCCGGGCTCCGAGGGAGTCCGGCGGGCTTCGGCGTGCGCGGGGTGGTGGGTCAGGGGCCGACGGTGATCTGCTGCGCCGGGTCGGTGGTGTCGCTGACCAGGTAGACGGCGTTGAAGGTGGACGTGGTCGCGCTCGTCGGGCAGCCGAACCCGCCGGTGACCGTGACCGGCACCGACGCGTTGGTGAAGGTCAGGCTCGACGGGGCGCCGTTCGTCCAGTTCCCGGGCACGTTGGCGGAGGTCGCAGGAGCGGCGGTCACCGTGCAGGTGGCCAGGCCGGTGGTGTGCACGACGAGCCCGCCGACCGGCACGGTCATGGTGGCGGTGGCCGGGGCACCGTCCTGCATCGACACCGACCAGGAGCCGCTGGTGGTGACCGTGGGGGTCACGCCCCACATGCTGGAGGTACACGAGCTGTACGTGGGCGGCGAGATCGGCGACGAGACCGCCCCGGCCGGGTTGGTGTTGCCGGGGGCGGCCGGCACCGCACCGGTGGCGACGGAGACCGTACAGGTCACCGTCACCGACCCGGCCTTGAAGGTGGCCTTCCCGCTGAGGGTGGCCTTGAAGGAGTCTCCGGCCGGGGTGACGGTGGTCGACCCGGCCAGCGGTAAGGGCGCGGCGGAGGCGGTGACCGAGGCCGCCGACAGGGCTGCGGCGGCGGCTATCCCGAGGGCGAGAGCGGTGCGCGTACGGCTCATGGCTGTGCTCCTTGGGGATCGGAGTGCGGCGTGGGGACCGCGGGGGAGGGAGCGGGGGCGGGGACGGGAGCGGGAGCGGGGGCGGCGGACGGCTGCCAGGCGAACATCAGGCCGCCGCCGAGAATGCCGAGCAGGGTGCCGATCAGGAAGCCGCCCAGGTTCGACAGGACCAGGGATGCGGTCGCGATCAGCGTGGTGAGGACACCGGCCAGGCTCCGCTGAGGGGGCGCGAACCAGGCGGTGAGCCCGAGCACGATCATGACGATGCCCATCAGGACGGACGGGATCCCCGCCACGCCCTGCTGGAGCATGATCTTCAGCGGCGCCAGCGGCAGGACGCAGATCCACGCGCCGGCCAGGACCGCGAACAGCCCGCCCCAGAACGGTCTGCTGCGCCGCCACCGCCGCCAGCGGGTCAGAAGCATTCCTTCTTGCCCTTGCTGACGTTCATGCTGAGCCCGGACAGCTTGAAGGTGCCGGCGTTGGTCGCCCACGCCGTCTGCTGCAGATCGGTGATGCTGACCCTGTCCGCCTGCTGGGCGAAGAGGTCCTGCATCCCCTGTGCCTCGGCCGGCCCCTTGTCGAGGGTCGAGGCGTCGCGGCCGATCTCGATGTTGGTGAAGACCGCGTCGCCGGCGAGCTGCGTGGCGTCGACGAACAGGTTGCTCGCCTCCACGGGCTTCTTCTGCCCGGCCGTGAGGTTGAGGGAGATGTCCCCGATCACCGGGAGCGTGGTGACCACCGACTGGCACAGGCTGTTGAGCTTGGCCTCCTTGATGGCGGTGACCGCCACCGGGATGAGCTCCTCGCGGGCGTTGACGTCCACGCTGCCGTACTGGGCGAAGCCCTCGCCCTCCAGGCTCTTCGCCGACACCTTGAACTGCTGTCCCGAGACGGCGAAGGAGGCGGCGAGCACGCCTTGCGCGAGGGCGATGCCGAGGCCGGCGGTGACGGCGACGGCGGGGACGGTCAGGACCGCGAAGCGACGCCAGCGGACGCGGCCGTCGACGGGTCCGGGAGCACCGGGAGCGCCGGGAGTACCGGGGTCGCCGGGAGTACCGGGGTCGCCGGGGGATTCGGGTAACTTGGGGGAATCTGCCATGAGATCGTCCCTTAACTTCGGCTGTGCACCGTTGTTACCGACGAGTTGAATGTAAGAGTGCCAATGGAGGTTGGCAAGGTTGTGCGAGCGCGCCCTTTCGGCCGACTCCTACTGCTCCGTACGGAGCAGTTCGGCGACCTCCGCGTCCACCCGGCGTGCCATCGCCCGCGCGAACTCCGTGGCCACGACCTCGCCCGCCACTGGCCTCAATGCCGTCACCGCCGCCGTGATGTGCTCGAGCTGCGTGGCCGAAAGCCGCTCCAGCCCTTGCGCACCGATCACATGCCGCCGGAACAGTCCGACGAACCGGTCCGCGAGCGCCGCCGCCTGCACATGTACGAAATCCCCGGCGTCGAGGATCTCCCCCAGCGGCACCCCCTGCCGAACCAGCGCCAGCGTCGCGTCCAGCAGCCGCCGACTCGGGTAGGTGACCAGGTCCCCGTCGACCGTCAGGTACCCCAACTCGGCCGCCCGACGGGTGTCTTCGGCGGTGGCCGTGGGGCCGAACAGCTCCCGCAGCTCGGCCCGGGTCATCGTGACCGGCTCCTCCTGCACCCAGTCTCGGGTCATCTCCCGTTCCAGGCCCAGCAGTTGCGACAGACCGCCGCCGTCCTCCCAGGCGTGCAGGAGCTCGGCGATGCCGTTGACGGTGTAGCCGCGCCCCAGCAGGTCGCTGATCAGCCGCAGCCGCGTCAGATGGTCCTCGGAGTACCAGGCGATCCGGCCCTCCCGGCGCGGCGGGGGCAGCAGCCCGCGCTCCTGGTAGTAGCGCAGGTTGCGTACCTTGACGCCGGCCGCGCGGGCCACGTCCTCCCGGCGGTACCGCCCGCCGCCGCTCTCGTCCCCCACCTGGCTGCTCACGCGGCCGAGTGTAGGTCTTACCGGCAGGTCACATAGCCCGTGGACGATCCTGCTTGACCGCGCGCAGCACCACGAACCTCGGTTCGCTCGCGACGACTTCGCTGTTGCCGAAGAGCCGGCGCAGGTGGGTGTGGTACCCCATGTGCCGGTTGGCGACGATCCACAGCTCGCCGCCGGGCCGCAGGGCCTTGCGCGACTGCGCGAACATCCGCAGCGCCGTCGCGTCCGTCGTGGCGTGGTGGGAGTGGAAGGGCGGGTTGCTCAGCACCAGGTCGACGGAGCCCGGGGGCAGCATGGCCACCCCGTCGCCGACGAGGAACTCGGCGGTCCGCCGGCCCTCGCGGACGTTCGCCCGGTAGGTGGCCCGCGCCGAGGCGACCGCCTGGTAGGACTCGTCGGTGAAGACGACCTCGGCGTCCGGGTCGTGGACCTGGACCGCCGTGCCGACGACGCCGTTGCCGCAGCCCAGGTCCACGACCCGGGCGCCGTCCGTGTTGGTCGGCAGGTTCTGCAGGAAGAAACGGGTGCCGACATCGAGCCGGTCGGCGCAGAAGACCCCGGCGTGGTTCACGACCGTCAGGCCGGAGCCCGACCCCGCGTCCCCGTCCACGGTGTACGTCAGCGGCCACGGCCCGGCACTCGTCGGGTGCACGGCCCCGGGGGTGCCCGGCGTACAGAAGATCAGCCGCGCCTTCTTCTCGGCGAGCGAGGTCTTCGTCGGGCCCAGGATCCGCTCGAAGAGCCGCAGCGTGGAGGTGTGGATCTCCTTGACCATGCCGGTGCCGACGACCACGGTGCCCGCGTGCACGTGCGGGGCCAGCCGGTACAGCTGGTCCTCCAGCAGCGCCAGGCTCTTCGGTACGCGCACCAGCAGTACGTCGATCCGCCCGGGCGGCGGATCCTGCGTGGTCAGCAGCGTCACCGTCGACTTCGAGGTCCCGATCCCGTTCCGGTCGAGGTTCGCGGCGGTGGCGGAGCGGGTGAGGGAGGAGTCGGTGATCTGCGTCGGCCGGTACGCGGCGAGCGCCGTCGTCAGCGCTCCCCAGCGGTCCCCGAGCACGGTGATCTGCCCGGCGCCGGCCAGGTCCACCGGCCCGCGCTCCCCGGTACCGGAGTCGAGGTGGCGCAGCAGGTACTCGTCGGCGGCGTCCCAGGCGCGGAGCCGGTCGCGCGGGTCCTCGGGGAAGCGGGTGAGCTCGTAGGTGCCGAAAGGCGTGGTCAGGCGGTTCATATGGGACCCAGGCTAGCCGAGGCGGAGCCCCGGCCCCGCACGGACGGGGCCGGGGCTGCCGTTGACCGGCCCGTACGGCCCCTACTCGGGGAACTCCCCGGCCATCGCGGCGGCCATCCGCAGGTACGGACGGGCCTCGGCGGCCCGGCCGCTCCGCTCCAGCGTGCGACCGAGCATCAGCTGCGCGTAGTCCTCCACCGGCCAGCGCTCCAGGATGGCGCGGAGCTCGCGCTCGGCGCGGGAGAGCTGGGCGGAGTGGTAGTAGGCGCGGGCCAGCAGCAGCCTGGGCGCCAGCTGCTCCGGGGCCTCGCTCGCGAGCGTGTCCAGGATGCGTGCGGCCGTCGCGTACTCCCTCGCGTCGAAGAAGAGCTGGGCCCGCGCCCAGCGCTCGGCTGCCGTCCCGTGCTCGAAGTACGTCGTCGGCGCGTTCATCGCGTCCCTTCCGCCTTTCCGCGTTCAGGTGGTGTGTCCGCAGCCTCCAACACGTTCGGGCGGTGCAACATTCCACCCGACGCAGCCCTCGCCGCGCGGCTAGGTTGTCCGCATGAGCAATCTCGATCGCCAGCCCGCTCTCTCCACGTGCGGAGGCCGCGGTTTCGTCGTGGCCGAACCGGTACGCGAACTCCTCAGCCCGCGCACCGTCAAGCTCGGGGAGTCCACAGAGGTGCGCCGGCTCCTGCCGAACCTGGGCCGCCGCATGGTGGGCGCCTGGTGCTTCGTGGACCACTACGGCCCGGACGACATCGCGGACGAGCCCGGTATGCAGGTCGCGCCGCATCCGCACTCCGGGCTCCAGACCGTGAGCTGGCTCCACGAGGGCGAGGTGCTGCACCGCGACAGCGTGGGGAGCCTGGCGACGGTGCGTCCGCGCGAGCTGGGTCTGATGACCTCCGGGCGCGGCATCAGCCACTCCGAGGAGAGCCCGCGTCCGCACGCCCGTTTCCTGCACGGCGCCCAGCTGTGGGTGGCCCTGCCGGACGCCCACCGGGACGTGGAACCCCATTTCCAGCACCACGCGGAGCTCCCGCACGTGACCGCCCCGGGCCTGACCGCCACGGTCGTCCTGGGCACCCTGGACACGGCGACTTCGCCCGGGTCCACGTACTCCCCGATCGTCGGTGCGGACCTGGCCCTCGCGGCGGGCACCGAGACGAGGCTCCCCCTGGAGCCGGACTTCGAGTACGCGGTCCTCTCCATGTCCGGCGAGGCCCACGTCGACGGCGTCCCGGTCGTCCCGGGCTCGATGCTCTACCTCGGCTGCGGCCGCACGGAACTCCCCCTGCGGGCCTCGTCGGACGCTGGCCTGATGCTCCTGGGCGGCGAGCCGTTCGAGGAGGAGATCGTCATGTTCTGGAACTGGATCGGCCGCTCCAACGAGGAGATCGTACAGGCGCGCAAGGACTGGATGGAAGGCTCCCGGTACGGCGAAGTGAAGGGCTACGACGGCCCTCCGATCCCTGCGCCGCAGCTCCCGCCGGGGCCTCTGAAAGCGCGTGGTCGGGTGCGCTGACCTGCGCTTTTCTGAAGTATCCAGATCGGCCGAGACCGGCCGAAGAGAGGCCGCCACTCCTGCGGAGATCGTTCCTGCGGAGGGAGCGGCGGGCGCTCCCGGAGGCCCGTCTCGGGCGGTCGACGTTTCCCATGTGTGACCAGCTGGGGTCAGCTTTGCCAGGACCAATGCTGACCCAATGCTGACTTTAGTGACAGTTCGTCAGGTCTGATGGCGTCCCGCTACCTCAGGCGTGGGGGCGATCGCAGCCTGACGCTGCTCGGTACAACACGCTGTACCGAGCAGGTGGTTTCAGGAGTGGCGCGGGCCTCGGGCAGCGCTGCTCGCGGCCTACGGGCGCTTGCCTGGTCGAACGCAGTATCGAAATCCCGGCAGTGCGCTGCGGGAGCGAGCAGGTATGGCGTTCCCGAACTCACGAGCGAGTGCTGGTCGGCCTGTTCCTGCCGTGAGGGCGTCGTACGAGGCGCGGTCGTCGAGGTTGTAAGCAGGTTCTTCGTCTCCTGGTGGTACAGCAGAGGTACTCATGCTGAGTGCGGAAATGGCCATGCCCGCAGCTTCACGGAGGGAGCTGGTCCGTAAATGGTCCGGATCTTGGTCGGTGCCTGGTGTCAGTCGCGGACCTGCCGGCGTCAGAAGCCCTCGGCGGTCTGTGTGGCCCGGGCCTGTCGGGTGCTCACGTGATGATCAGGCGTCGGGGTGCTGGCCCGCCAATGGCCCGGCTTCCTGCAAACGGACATCGCTGACGTGCCCGAGGCCCCGGTGTGGGGCGGGGGGTGACTCAGGTCAAGTGGTGACGGTGAGGACGCGTACGAAACCCTGCCCGGCGCCCTACGCCCGTTCGTGGTGGGTGTGGAGGGGCGCGGCAGACGTCGGGTGTCATGGGGGCTGGGTGGGCAGCGGGCACCGCTGGCTTCACCGCTAGGGCCTTGGCGTGGCACCGCCGAGCCGGTGGTGATGACACCTGGGAGACGGGAGGAAGGCAAGGTGGAAGAACTCTCTGAACACCCAGGCGAGTGCGCGGTCGCTCTCAAGCTGTCCGTGATCACCTCATGGAGGCTCTTGGGCTCGTCGTCGGACCTTCAGTCACAACCCAGACCCACGCCGCCCGAACCCACAGCAGGCAGACCGACCGCACCTTCGGCCAGCGCGCTGGCCATCCCCCAGCGACAACCATTCCGCAGGTTGAAACAGCCCGCCTTGCCAGCAACGGGCATGGCGAACTCCTTGCATAACAAGAGGGATGGGGATGAGTGGGGTGACGCGGCCGTACGGCGGTGGAGCTGAGCATCTGCCGGTGCTGGCGGGGGTGGATCCGGGACCCGGCGCAAGCCCGGACGGGGCAGGAGCCCGGCGGGTTCGCCACGGGCGGTGATCACCGGGGCGCCGCCGGGCATGGAGGGTTGAGCGACGTCATCGCTGCGGCGTGATCGCGCCACCGGTTCGGCACTTGGGCTGCGGACTGGTATCGGGCTGGCGGTTCTGCCGTGAACGCTCTGGCGCGGTCGAGAGCGGTGCGCGGCGAGGAAGACGCAGGTCAGCGTCTGACGGTACGCAGGCGGCGGTCAAGGAGGGCGCGTTCGCCCGTGTTGCGATCGCGGGCTCTGCGGCGGGGGTGCTAGTAGGGCTTAGTCAGGTTGGGGCTGGTGTTGCGTGTCCTGCGGGTTCGGTGTGTCGTTGCAGACGTGTGACGCCGGAGGAAATTGCAGCTGTACGTGGCGAGTTGGAGGACTTCGCGACAGAGGTTTTCGAGCCATTCGCGCGTAAGGATCAGCGTCGGTGGGGGCGGGTTTACCTGCGGGGCCTGCTCGCGGACGGGCAGCGCAAGTCCGTCGAGCCGATGGCCGCCAGGCTGGGCGAGGACGGTAACCGTCAGGCCCTGGCCCACTTCATCACCACCAGCCCGTGGGACCCCGCGCATGTGCGGGCCCGGCTGGCCTGGAAGATGGAAAAGGCGATCCGGCCCACCGTACTGGTCTTCGATGACACCGGGTTCCTCAAGGACGGCACTGCCTCGGCGTGTGTGTCGCGGCAGTACACCGGCACTGCGGGCAAGGTCACCAACTGCCAGGTGGGCGTCTCCCTGCACCTGGCCTCGGATCACGCCTCGGCGGCGGTCGACTGGCGGCTGTTCCTGCCCGAGACCTGGGATCCCGCCTCGCCGAAGGCGGACCCGGCCAAGGTCGCCCGTCGCACCGCCTGCCAGATTCCCGACGACATCGGGCATGTGGAGAAATGGCAGCTCGCACTCGACATGCTCGATGAGACCCGCTCGTGGGGCATCGAGGTGCCGGTGGCCGTCGCGGATGCCGGATACGGCGACGCGGCGGCCTTCCGGCACGGCCTGCAGGCCCGCAGCCTCAATTACGTCGTGGGAATCTCCACCACCCTCTCGGCCCAGCCCGGCCACGCGCTACCGGTCGCCGAGCCGTACTCCGGGATCGGACGCCGGCCGGTGGAGAAGTACCCCGACAAGCCGCAGTCGGTGAAACAGCTGGTCATCGCGGCCGGCCGGAAGGCGGCAAAGCCGGTGCAATGGCGTGAGGGCTCCCGGCCCGGCACCGGCCGCAGCGGCTTCAAACGGATGTACTCGCGGTTCGTGACCCTGCGGATCCGGCCCGCCGGACGCGAGGTCCGCCAAGCGGCCGACAGCCCGGAACTGCCCGAGTGCTGGCTCCTGGCCGAGTGGCCGGCCAACCAGGGCGAACCCGTCCAGTTCTGGCTCTCCGACCTGCCCGCCGACACCCCACTGACCACACTGGTCCGCCTGGCCAAGCTCCGCTGGCGCATCGAACACGACTACCGCGAGATGAAACAGGCCCTGGGACTCGCCCACTTCGAGGGCCGCACCTTCAACGGCTGGCACCACCACGTCACCCTCGTCTCCGTCGCCCACGCCTTCTGCACCCTGCAGCGGCTGGCCAGAGCCCCAAAAGACACGGCGCCGGCCTGAGCCTCTACCGGATCGTCCGCGAACTGCAGACCCTCCTCGCCACCTGGAACGGCGCCTGCCCCACCTGTCACCGCGACATACCCACACCAGCCCCAACCTGACCAAGCCCTACTAGTAGTCCAGCCGTAGATCGTGATCTTGCTGGTGTGGGACGCCGCGGAGATGGCCAGCGTTGATCATCTGGACGAGATCGCCCACACCATTGGCGGCGTCCGTCCCTTGCCCGCTTACTCCAGTCCACCGAGGCGGAGGGCATCCTTCATCTCGCTGAGCTTCGCGGCTGCCGTCGCGGTCCACTCCTTCGGCTGTTCAGCAACACGGAGGGCGTCCTCAATCTCGCTGAGCTTCACGGAGGACAGCACGCCTGCCCGTTCGACCAGGTCGTCACGGGACACGGTGGTCAGCCACGTGCAAGGGGTGAAGCCTGGACGCGGGAACGCGAACCGCAGCACGCCTTCGAAGGGCAGTCCTTCCGTGGCGCCCACGGCCACTTCGACGCCGAGATCGCTGATGTCGACGCCCGCCGGAGCGACGACCTGCATCGCCCGGAACCCGGACGCCTCGTCTCCCGGCAGCAGCACGACCGGCCGTCGCTCATCGAACTCAACCCACCAGACTTCGCCGCGTTGCATATGTCCTCCTGGCGCGATCTGCGGTGAGGGCGCTGTGAAAACGGGTGCGACCACCGTTGATCATCGGTGTGTGAAGATTGAAGATCATGCGGTGGCCGCAGGTCACAGCGTAGACCGTGCCCGGTGGCAGGAGTCATTCGAGGGCCTGATGCAGCGGATCGCGGGCCGCTTCGCGCGGGTTGAACCCCGGCGTCGGATCAGAGGCTTGGTGCTGGGGCTGCTGTCGGACCTGCCGCGCAAGAACTGCTGGACCATAGCCGAGCACATCGGAGACACCACCCCCGGACGGGCTGCAGCACCTGCTCCGGCGGGCTAAGTGGGACGCCGACCTGGTCCGCGACGACCTGCGCGGCTACGTGCTGGAGCATCTGGCGGACAAGCAGGCCGTGCTCGTGATGGACGAGACCGGCGCCCTGAAGAAGGGCACGCACACTGTTGGCGTCCAACGCCAGTACGTCGGAACCGCCGGCAGGATCGAGAACTCCCAGGTCTCCGTCTACCTCACCTACACCTCCCGGCACGGGCACGCGGGTATCGACCGCGCCCTGTACCTGCCCAAGTCCTGGACCGGCGACATCGAACGCCGCGAGCAGGCCGCCGTCCCGGACGAGGTGTGCTTCGCCACCAAGCCGCAGCTCGCCCAGCAGATGATCGAACGCGCCCCGGACGCCGGGACCCTGGCCGCATGGGCAGCCGGCGACGAGGTCTACGGCGACAACCCGAAACTTCGAGCCGCCCTGGAGACACGCGAACTGGGCTACGTGCTCGCGGTCTCGTGCGCCAACCGCATCCCCACCCCGGCCGGCCCGCAGCGCGCCGACCACCTGGCCAGGAAGATACCGCGCCACGCCTGGCAGAAGCTGTCCGCCGGACGCGGCGCGAAGGGCCACCGCTGGTACGACTGGGCGCTGGTCGCCATCACCACAGGCCAGCCGGCCGGACACCAGCACCTGCTGATCCGCCGCAACCGCACCACCGGGGAGCTGGCCTACTACCGCTGCTATTCTCCCCGCCCCGTCCCGCTCAGCACCCTGGTCACGGTCGCAGGCAGTCGCTGGACAGTGGAGGAGATGTTCCAAAGTTCCAAGGGACTGGCGGGACTTGACGACCATCAGGTGCGACGCTGGGACTCCTGGTACCGCTGGGTCACCCTCGCACTGCGCGCCCACGCCTTGCTCGCCGTCACCATGACCCTCGAACGCCGCGAGCAGACCCCAGCAGACGACGGGACCAGCCCCAGCGGACTGATCCCCCTCACCTGTAACGAGATCCAGCGCCTGTTCATCGCCCTGATCGTTCAACCAGCCCGCGACACCGTCCACCGACTGCGCTGGTCAACCTGGCGCCGACGCCACCAGGCCCGCGCCCGCCACAGTCACTACCGCCGCCAAGCCGCCCCTCACCCATGAAGATCACGATCTACTGCTGGAGTACTAATACTCCAGCAGTACTTTGTGGCTTGACCTGGGGAAACGTCGAGCGGTGGGAGTGTAGCGGGCAGGTTGTCGTCACGGACGGCTTCTGCCCGCCTGCCCCTCGAAGGAGTGCCCACGACGGCAAGGTCGTCCCGGGCCGGGGAAGCCTCATGTTGTGATCACCGAACAGGCAGGCGAGACCTGGGACCGCGACCTGGACCACCTCTTCACCACCATCGGGCACCACTTCGGCCGTGTCGAACCACGCCGCCGCATGCGGGACTACGTGCGCGCACTACTGGGCCCGGTGGCCCGCAAGAACAGCTGGCAACTTGCCGAACACGCCGGCCACGCCACCCCCGACGCACTGCAGCACCTGCTCTCCCGAGCCCGCTGGGACCCCGACGGCATCCGCGACGACCTTCAGGCCTACGTCGCCGAACACCTCGGCCGCCCCAACGGGGTGCTGATCATCGACGACACCGGCTTCCTGAAGAAGGGCACCACCTCCGCCGGAGTCCAAAGGCAGTACTCCGGCACCGCCGGCCGCACCGAGAACTGCCAGATCGGCGTCTTCGCCGCCTACACCAGCACGGCCGGCCGTGCTCTCGTAGACCGCGAGCTCTACTTGCCCAGGTCCTGGACCGACGACCGCGACCGCTGCCGCGCCGCCAAGGTCCCCGATCAGCGGGAGTTCGCCACCAAGAACACCCTCGCGGCGACGATCGTCCGCAGGGCCCTGGCCTCGCCACTGCCAATCGCCTGGGTCACGGCGGACGCCGCTTACGGACAGGACAACCGCTTTCGCCGGATGCTGGAAACGTCAGGTGTCGGCTATGTCCTGGCCGTCCCAAAGTCTCAGTTCTCCCTGGCCGGCCCACGCATCGACAAGGCCTTCGACAAGGCCCCCGACCAGGCATGGGAACGCCGTTCCTGCGGCGCGGGCGCGAAGGGACAGCGCGAGTACGACTGGGCGGCCGTGCAGTTGCGCCCGGTGGACGAGTACGACCACCGTGACGGCGTGCTGATCCGCCGACGGTGGGCACTGGCACGACGCAGCCTGAGCCGGCCGGACGAGATCGCCTACTACCTCGCCTACACGCCGCTGGATGTCGCCGTGGACGAACTGGTGCGCGTCGCGGGCGCCCGGTGGGCGATCGAGGAGTGTTTCCAGGCCGCGAAGAACGAGTGCGGCCTGGACGAGTACGAGGTCCGCCGCTACGTCGGCTGGTACCGACACATCACCCTGGCCATGCTCGCCCATACCTTCCTCGCCGTGATGAGCACGCAAGCAGCCCAAAAGGGGGATCCGCCGGTGAGGATGCCGTGGTCATCGAGCTCACTGTGGCAGAAGTGCGGCGCCTCCTGGCAGCTCGTCCACCCCGAGATCCCCGCGCCTACACCCACGCGTTGAACTGGTCGCACTGGCGTCGGCGACGCCAAGCGGTGGCCCGCCGCTGCCACTACCACCGTCGTGGGCACTCCTTCGAGGGGCAGGCCGGCAGAAGCCGTCCGTGACGACAACCTGCCCGCTACACTCCCACCGCTCGACGTTTCCCCAGGTCAAGCCACAAAGTACTGCTGGAGTACTAAGAACGTCGGTGCCGGATACAGCAGAAGGGCCCAGATCTCTATTGGAGATCTGGGCCCTTCTGAGCAGTAGCGGGGACAGGATTTGAACCTGCGACCTCTGGGTTATGAGCCCAGCGAGCTACCGAGCTGCTCCACCCCGCGTCGATGCCTCCACCATACGGCACCTTTGGCCTGGGCTTCGCCAGATTTTCCTGCCCGACCTGCTGCCGCAAGCGCTGGCAGCTTGCAGGGGCATCCGATCTCTGCCCGCCTCCGGCGTCATGGGGGAGTGCGGGCCGCCGCTGTCGGGGAGCGGCGGCCCGCACTGCTGTTTCCGAGGATGTCCTAACGGTTGCGAAGCTATGCGGTTCGCGTGGTGCCGCGGGCCTACCGGGTGGCCTTGCTATCAGTCTGAGTCCCACGGAAGGCATCGGCGCGAGAGGTCAGATGAGGGAGGGCAGGATGCCGCGGGGCCAGTGCCCGAGCCAGAATGCGGCGGCTGATGGCCGGTCCTGGGCCTCGGTTGAACCGTCGTGCAGCAGGTACTCGGTGGGAGCTACATAGCCTTCGCCCGGGGCTAGGCGTATTCGGATGATGCCGATGGGGCGGCCGCTGGCGACGTAGTCGCGGTAGTCCTGGGTGTGCGGGTAGCGGTCGGCGTGGTAGTCGGGGTGGACGGCTCGGCAGACCGCTTGGGCGTCGATGGCACCGAGAATGACGTACCGCACTCCGGGGCCGAGGTTGAGGCAGATCCTGCGGCGTCCGGTGTGCTTGCCGGCGTACGGGAGCTTGTCCCAGTTGTCGAGGTGCAGCCCGATCAGCCGGCCGTCTTCGTAGTTGTCGGTGGTGGTGGTCATTTCGGCCTTGGCGAAGGCTTGGCCGAGGTACACCGCATCCGGGTCGCCCAGGGGGTCGGTGAGGGCTTCAAGCGGGAGTCCTTCCCGGTACGGGGGCCGGACGACCTCCACCAGCGTGCTGTCCAGGGGGCGGCGAGGGGCTGTGACGGCCTTGACATCCACCTCGGTCATGGGGCGCCACTGCCCGGCGGGGATGAGCGCGCCGGGCTCGTATGCGGTCTCCTCGGGGCGGGTGGTCCGGACGGTGGCGATCTCGCAGCGGGCGCGGAGGGCGGAGGGGTCGCCGTAGGCGATGTACAGGGGCACGGGGTCCTCCTGGGTTAGTCGTCCCCGATGGTGATGTCGAGTTCGTTCACGAGGGCTTCGGCGAGGTCGGATTGCTGGCCGGGGTCGATGCGGACCTTGGCGAGGTTCGCGAGGCCGCGGATTGCCGACAGATCGTTCTCACGGAGGTCGGTGTTGCGGTAGCGGCCCGTGCCGAATTCGGTGAGCCGGAGCGTGCAGTCGGTGAACACGACGTCGGACAGGTCGCAGTCGGTGAACGTGGCTTCCTTGAGGACGCAGCCGATGAAGGCCACGGGGCCGGTGACGCGGACCTTCTCGAAGGTGGCGAAGTCGAGCTTGCAGCCTTCGAACAGCACGTCGTCGAGGACCAGGCCGTCCAGGGAGGCGCCCATCAGCTTGCAGTCCCGGACGTGGACGCGGGTCAGCTTGCTGCCGGTCCAGCGTGCCGAACCGAGCTCGCTGTCGCTGATCTCGACGCCGTGGAGGTTGACCGCCTCGAACTCGAGCCGCTTCGCGCGGACGCCCGCGATCCGGCCGGTGACGAGCTGCGTGTCCGCGAGGTCGAGTGATCGGAGATCGGCGTCCCCGTACGCGAAGTCCTGGACGGTGCCGTGGGAGCTGTCGAGGCTGTCGACGTTATTCAGGTAGAGGCCGGGCTCGTCCAGCCCCGGCAGGGTGATCGTGGCGTGGCCGAAGGTGCGGATGGCCATGGTGCTCCTTGTCGTTGGGGCGGGGCGGCCCCGCGCGGCGGCGGGACCGCCCGGACGTCGGCGGGTGCTACTTGTTCTTCCAGTTGTCCCAGGTGGGCCGGTTGTCGAAGGTGGCCGTGGGGTTGTCCCAGGTCGGGCGGTTGTCGAACGCGGCGAGGGGCTTGGCGTGCGCTGCTTCGGAGGTGGGCTGGTTACTCCAGGTGGCGTTGGTCCAGGCGTTCTCCCAGCGGGCGACGGCGGCGGTGCCCGCTGCCTCCAGGAGGGACTCGAATCCCTCCGCTGAGTCCATCACGAGCGTGGCGGCGTCAGTGGGCGTGTGAACGGACATGTCGCGTGACTCCTTCGAGTAGGGCGATCTTGGCGGTGGTGCAGTACCGGGTCCTGGTCCCGTCGAACCTGCCGGCATGCTCGAAGTACCGGTTCGCGGCGTGGGCACCCCCGCAGAAGGCGAAGGCGGGGCAGGTGTCGCGGCACGCGTCGACGCCCTGCCAGAACTCGGTGATCCAGGGGGTGCGTTCCTCGGCCTCGGCCACGAGGACGTACAGGCCGTCCTTGAGCACGTTGCCGGTGGTGAAGTCGCCGAACCGGGCGTCGGTGAACCCCGCCAGCTCTGGGGAGAGAGCATGACTACCCCGCCGTCGTAGGCGACAGTGGGCATCGGATCCCAAGGTGCAGAGGTGGGTGTGGGGGCGGTGTCGTGGCTGCCGAGAACGGCACCGGCGAAGTTGAGCACCCGCTGTGTCTCCCGCAGCCGGATCACCGGATTGGCCCGCCAGGCGTCCGCGAGGGCGGCCCAGAACTCGGTCGCGCGCACGGGGTCGGACTCCTTGGCCCCGCGGTTGACCCCTTCTGGACGAACGGCACCCGCTACGGCGAGGTCAAGGGCTACGACGGCCCTCCGATCCCTGCGCCGCAGCTCCCGCCGGTGCCGCTGAAGGCGCGCGGACGGGTGCGCTGACCTGCACGTTTCTGAAACGTGTCGATCTAGGTCAGCCGAGGAGAGGTCGCATCCCGCGCGGAGATCGTTCCGGTGGGGCGGGCGACGGGGGCTCCGGGAGGCCTCCTCCGGGCCCTCGATGTTTCCCAGGTATGACCAGCTGGGGTCAGCTTTGCCCGGACCAATGCTGACTTCGGTGACAGTTCGTCAGGATGCTGGATGACTTCCGGTGGCCACGAAGGAGTCGGGGACGAGGTCCTCAGACTGGACTTGGCAGGTTGTACGGAGCGTAGCCGTCAGAGGTGATCACCGACTCCGAACTCGCCGCGGACGATGACTACGAGGTCGACGGCTACAGAGCCTGGGCTGCCGGCGAACCAGCCTGATTCATCGCGCGCGAACCGTGCGTGTCCGCGTCGGCGCCGGGATCCGCTGCACGATCCCGGCGTCGGCCGATCAGGCCGGCCACAGGATCGCTTCCGGCCTTCGACCGCACATCGGGAACTTCTAGAGCACGGCCTGGCGCGCCACGCGGTAGCGGAGGTAGACGACCTTCGAGCTGAAGGTGCGGGTCTCGACGAGTTCGAGATCCACCCGGCGCTCGTCCCGGGGGAAGAACGGGATGCCGCCGCCGACCAGTACCGGGTAGACCATGGCTTGGTACTCGTCGATCAGGTCCGACGCGGCCGCCTCGGCGGCGAGGGTCGCGCCGCCGATTGCGATGTCGCCCTCCCCCGGCTCGGCTCGCAACCGCTCGATCTCCTCCGGCAGGCCGCCGGAGAGCAGGCGGGCGTTGCCCTGCACCGTCGACAGCGTGGCGGAGAACACCACCTTGGGGAGCGGCTTCCAGAGTGCGGCCCACTCCAGCTCGGGGTCGCCGAGCGATGGATCCTGGTCGGCGGTCTCCCAGTACAGCATCGTCTCGTACAGCCGTCGTCCCAACAGGTGGACGTCGATCTTTCGGATCTCGTCGATCCAGAAGCGGAAGACGTCCTCGTCGGGCTCCGTCCAGTCGAAGCTGCCGTCCGGCCCGACGATGTAGCCGTCAAGGGAGACGCCCATCGAGTAGGTCACGTTGCGCATCAGAAGTCCTCCTCGGAGACAGGAGCGACACTACGACCGCCACCGCCGCAGGACTCATCTCGGCTCGCGGCCCGTCCTCAGATCTATCCGAGGACCTCAGCCCTGTGGGGTCCGAAGCCGGCGCTGTCGTGCTTCCGCCGGAACCAGCTCTCCGGCCCCACATGTTCGGGTGCGTCCGGCGTGCACACTGCACGAGCCGGGCACAGTCTGTGGGCGCCGGCAGCCGGCAACTGGCAGCCATCCCACGCAGACGAAAGAGGCGCCATGGCCGATCAACCAGACGAGACCCCCCCGCAGCTCACCCATGAGCGACGAGGAGCGGTACGAATACACCACGGGCATCCTCGCCGGATCGGAGGACTACTCCCTCTTCGGCGAGCGTGTCTTCAAGGGCTGGTACGACGCCGACGGCAACCCCTGCACCCTGAGGAGATACAAAACGGGCCCGAACGGCACGCCCGTCCCCGTCGACCCCAATGAGCCCCCACCCGTTCACCGGCCCTGACGAGCTCGTGCCCGCTGTCGGCGTTGGACCTCGCACCCCTTGTTTCGGACTCGACCCCTGCACTGGCGCTGCACCGCACGGTTGACCTGGCCCGGCATGCCGAACGTCTGGGCTACGCCCGCTACCGGATCGCCGAGCACCGACGTTCGACCATCACCGCCAGCAGCCGGTCCGCCCGGTCCCCTTGTGTCAGCCGGTCACGGAACTCGCTCAGCACCGAGAAGTCGAATCCCGCGTCATCCAGCTCCAGGCGCAGGCAGTACTTCCAGTCCAGAGGGCATCGGACGGCCTCCGCCGCCTGCCGATCGGTCAGATTCTCCGTGTACTGCAACACCGACACCAGCGCCAGCCGGGCCGGTGACAGGCCTGGGTGACCGTCCTCCGGATACCAGTCGGCGAAATCCTCGTCCACGAACAACTCGTCCAGGCGGTCACGCATCCACATCGCCGCAGTGCCCCGCGGATTGCTCGCCCGGGCCATCCTCACGGTCAGAGCCGGCACCACACGACCCGAAGCAAACCCCATCGTCATCCCGGCCCCCTCCGACCGGCAGAACTACCCCGCTCGACAACAGCAGCACACCGACCGCCAGCACGAACAGCATGTCGAAGTGCTTTCACCCCACCGAGCGAAGATCGCCAACAGCATCAGTTCCGTGATGACTACTGCTGTCGCGAGTGTGGGTGCAGACGGTGAGTTCAGAGCAGTAGCCGACGCGGGCCAGCGGCCCGGGCCTCGCGGGCCCGGGCCGCGAGTGCCGTCACGCGTCGGGGTTCTTGCCCTCCGCTGTCTTCCTGATCCGGTCGATCTGAAGTTTCGCGAGTCCTTGCAGGTCGTCCGGCTTCCTCTGGTCGTATCCCTTGAGGTAGACGACGACCCCGCCCACGCGCATCATCACCTGAACGCTGTACTCGCCGCTGACGTCTTCGGAGAACGCATCCGTTTCGTCTGCGCCCGCCGAGATGGTCAGCGGCGCCGGGGGGCTCCCGCCCTGCGACGCCTGCTTGCGCTTGTTGGCGGCCAGGCCCTTGAACGCCACGCCCGCGTTCTCGGCGGTGTCGAAGGAGTAGATGTGGAACCACACAGGTGCCCCCTTGCCCGTCGATTCCGCGTTTTCCTTGGTCTCGACGGACCGGTGGCCGTAGGCCGTGAGCCCGGCGCAGCTCGTCTGGGTATCGGGCCCGCACTCCTTTGCCGCTTTCGCACCCTCGTCCACCTGCGGCTTGGACGCCCAGTTTCCCCCGATCCAGCCTTCAGGAAGGCTCCCGCCGCTCGGTATCGCCACACGCACCTGCTCCGCGGACAACGTGAGCGACGTCGCACTCTCGTGCCCCTCCAGGGAGTCGCCGTTCGCGCGGCCAGCCGGATCGCCTCCGCACCCGGCCAACACCACCGCCAGCACCGCCAGCGCTATCCCCCGTGTCGCCCTCTTCACCGTCAACTCCTCTGAACATCCAGATCACTTGGAACGTCTACTCAACAACATTGCAGACCGGAGCGCCATCGGCGTTGGAATCTGGACCCGATTCGGCCCTCGCGGATGGTGCTGCGCAGGAGTTTCCGCATGAAGGAGGGAAGCCGGAATGTTGGCCAGCCATCGATCGACTCGGCCAGCAGCGGGTGCCGACCGTGCCACCGTGAAGGCCCAGGCCTCCAGCCCCGAGTGCTTCGAGCGCAGACCCCGAGCCGCTCAAGCGGTTGCACGCAGGCGAGCTGGCCTGGACGCGGGCCGTCCTCCTGGCGTAGTCATCACGGAAGCGATGCTGTTGGTGATCTTGCCGGAGCTCCCCGCGCCGCGCTGCGGCGCGTATGGAGCGCCTCGGGTCGTCGCGGTGCTGGCGGCAGGCGGACAGGGGCCTGCCGCAGGGCTGGCCGCTCTTGGTGGGCTTCGCGCAGAGCCACAGCACGGAGGGGTCTGAGCAGCGGCAGCCGGTGCCCGTCTCATCCATCCAGCGAACGCCAGGGCCCCGCTCTGACACTGGCCTGCGCCAGCTTTTCGCCCCGCGGCGTGCGGGCTGGGACCTGCACGAGTACTGCAACTCCGACCTGACCCACCTCGGTGAGAAAGGTCCGAGCGTCAGGCACTGTCTGCCGCCCGCCTCGCGAGGTATCCCTGCGTGCGTCGGAGCGCGTCGGCTATCAGGCCGTTTGCGAGAAGTAGCAGCCATCCTCCAGGCAGGAGCACGCTGCGAATCGTGTATCCGGGGTTGGCGTCATCCGAGGGCTCCAGGCCGAGTGTCATCGCGAGCACCCACAGACCAAGGAGCGTGACGATGGTGATCCAGCCGGCACAGATCACGCCTGCCACCAGGCCGCACTTCTTTAGGTCTTGGTCGTCGGCCAGCCTCAGCAGGAACAGGACTGCCAAGGCTAGTCCAGCCGCTGTACCGATGATCCCCATGGGTATCGCCTGCCAGCTCGTTGTCACTCCGGGGATGCCGCTGGGAATTGCTTCCCAAGGGTGCTGCCAGTTGAAGCGTTCGAGTACGTGTGCCATTTGAGTGCCGGAGGGCTCCTTCTTCCAGGTCTCCGAAAAGATCGGCTTGAAGCTCGCCCAGAGGAGCGCTCCCGCTGCCAGGAGGATCTCTGCCACATGGGTGCCGATCACTTCGCCCACCGATGGAGTCCCGATCGGGTTCGGCACCTGCTGCGGCAGTTTCTGAGTGCCCGGCAACGCGGCCGGAGCCGATGCGGCGACAGGCCCGGTCTCCGGCGTCCCGCCGCCTTCATTGCCACCCGTCATATGCGGGGAATCGGGCTGATCACGAAGGGCGGTGTCTGCCGCTTCCGAGTCGGTGACAGTAAGGGCGCGCAAAGCGCTGGTGCGCGCCTGGATAGCTGCGCGGGCACCAGTGATCCCCATCCAGGCGCCCGGACCGAGCGCGTTACCCAGCTCCTCCTCGCACCACTCCAGCACACGTAACGGTGCCGGGCGCTGGTCGGGGTCCTTGTGCAGGCAGGCGCCAATCAGTTGACGCAAAGGGGGAGTGAAGAGGGACACGTCCGGGTCGTCCGCGACGACGCGGTGGGCAACGGCCCACTCGTTCTCCGCGGCGAACGCCTCACGGCCGGCGGCGAGGAAGTACAAGGTAGAACCGAGAGCGAAGACATCGGAGGCCGCACCGACGGGGCGGCCCGAGGCCTGCTCGGGCGACATGTACAGCGGAGTGCCGATCCGGGTGGAATGGCTCCTGTAGGTCACGGACTGGGTCAGAGATTTGACGATGCCGAAGTCGATGACCTTCGGACCGCTCTCGTCCAGCATGATGTTCCCGGGCTTGAGGTCCCGGTGCACCACGTTCGCGGCGTGGATGTCGACGAGGGCGTGGGCGATGCCCCAGGCCAGCAGCATCACCTGCTCGGTCGGCAGCGGCCCATGGTCGGCCACCAGATCCCGCAGGGAGGGCCCGGCCACGTACGTCGTGGCCAGCCATGGCCGCTCGGCCTGGGGGTCGGCGTCCAGCAACGGCGCGAGGTGGGCACCGCGCACCTTCTGTGCGGCGCCCACCTCGCGCGCGAATCGTTGTCCGAACTCCCCGTCCCCGGCGAACTCGTGACGGATCACCTTCACGGCCGTTGGCTGCCCGCCGGGGGAAAGAGCGAGAAACACCTGCCCCATACCGCCCTCGCCCAGCCGCGCCACCAGATGAAAGCCCCCGAGACTGTCCGGATCATCCGACTGCAATGCAGGAAACTGAAACGCTGCCCTCGGCACGAAGCCCCCCTCGTCTCCCCACCCGGGGGATACCTCACGGCTCGACGCCCGCCGCGTTCGTCCCACGAGCGTAGAACTCTGCCTGCCGTTCCACCAGAAAAGCCGAAGGTCCGACCCGCCTCGCTCATTGGCTGCAAGTCAGGCAGCTGCACGGGGCGCGTCGGCTCCGTGCCAACAGGCCCCGACAAGATCACCAACAGCATCCGGAACGGGTGCCAGAACCGCAACTCGCTTGCAAAGCCACCCGGAGCGCGTAGGGCGCCGCTATCGCGCTGTGCTCACGCCCCGGCGCTCCCGCTGCTGCCCCGCTCGACCGGGATCCACAGCTGGGAGTCGGTCTCCGCGCCGATCTCCACAGGCTGCGTCCGCAAGAGCTCCGGACCCGGCCGGGTCGCGTACGGGTTCGAGGGGAACCACTGCGTGAACACGTCCCGCCACAGCTCCTGGAGGGCGCTCGGATAGGGCCCGTGGTTGTCGAAGACCGCCCAGGTCCCGGCTGGCACGTCGAGGGCCTCGAGCTCCTCGGCGGCCGCCTCGGGACCGGTCACCGCGCCGATCCAGTAGTCAACCTCGGCGCCCTCCTCCCGGCTGTCGGTCAGGTGCACCACCACCGACAGGATCCCCTCGGGCTCCCCGTCGGCCAGTTCCTTCATCCGTACGATCGCCTGCTCGTCCAGGCTCTCCAGGTGCGCCGCGGCGGCCGTGTTGAGCCCCTCGTGCACGAGCGGGACCCGGGCCTTCCTGCCGACGACGCGAAACGGCTCCTTCTCCACGATCCGGTACCGCATGGTCGTACTGCCTTCGACGACGACACGGAAGGACATGCGCGGCTGTGCCGTGAGCACCGCGCCCGTGCGCCGGGCCTCGCCCGGACCGATACCGTGCACCGACCGGAACGCCCGGGCGAACGCCTCGCCCGAGCCGTACCCGTACCGCACCGCGACATCGAGCAGTGTCAGCTCCCCGGCCAGCACCTCGGCCCCGGCGAGCGTCATCCGCCGGCGCCGCACGTAGACCGGGAGCGGCATCCCGGCGAGCGCGGAGAACAGCCGTCGGAAGTGGTACTCCGACATCGCGGAGAACCGGGCCACCTCGGCCATGTCGATCTCCCGGTCGAGGCAGGTCTCCAGGTGGTCCAGCGCCTGATTCAGCTGCTCCAGCACGGGTATTCGTCCTTCCGCCTCGTGTCTCCACCGCAGGAACGCCCACCCTGCGCGGTCAGGCCGTCTTGACGGAGTAGAGAGAATCTGATCGAGCCCTGCCTGACAAAACCAGTGCGGGAATGGTTGGGCAGGAAGACCTGGCGTTATCTGAGGATCACGTCCATGACTGACATTAAGGGATATTGCGACCCGCGGTTTGTTGCGGTCCGAGAGGCACTTGCAGCTTTGCTCGTCAAGGAGGACGTGGGCGCCTCGGCGGCCGTCTACATCGACGGCGAGCCGGTGGTCGACATCTGGGGCGGGTACGCCGATGCGGGCCGATCCGTCAGCTGGGAACGCGACACCCTCACCGGTGTGAACTCGACGACCAAGAACATGACCGCCCTGTGCGCGCTGGTTCTGGCCGACCGGGGCGAGCTTGATCTGTCCGCGCCCGTCGCCGCCTATTGGCCTGAGTTCGCCGCGGCCGGCAAGGAGAACGTGCTGGTACGGCACGTACTGTCGCACACGGCGGGACTGCCGGACCTGTCCGGGCCGACGGCGGTCGAGGAGCTCTACGACTGGGAGAGCGTGACGACCTCGCTGGCCGCGCAGGCGCCCGAGTGGGAACCGGGGACCGCCGCCGGCTATCACGCGCTCACCTTCGGGTTCCTGGTCGGTGAGATCGTCCGCCGCATCACCGGCCGCAGCCTCGGGGAGTTCTTCGCTGAGGAAGTGGCCAAGCCGCTGGGCGCCGACTTCCACATCGGGCTCTCCGCCGAGCATGACCGCCGAGTCGCAGCCCTCGTCGCGCCGCCGTCACTGACCGACGAGTTCACCGCCACTGCACCGCCCGGGCCGGATGGCTCACGCCGGGAGAACACCGGTGCCGCGATCCGGGTCAAGGACGTGAACTCCGTGGCCTGGCGTCGTGCACAGATCCCTGCGGTGAACGGCTTCGGCAACGCTCGCTCCGTCGGCCTCGTCCAGTCGGTACTGGCGAACCAGGGGTCGGCCGGCGGCGTGCGACTGCTGTCTCCCCAGGGTTGCGAGCCCGCATGGCAGGAGGTGTTCCACGGTGACGACCGCGTCCTGCGGACGCCCATGTCCTGGACGGCGGGCTTCGGCAAGTTCGGCAACACCTTCGGCTGGGGCGGCTGGGGCGGCTCGCTGGTGGCGAGCGATCCCGGCTCACGCATGACGGTGGCCTACGTCATGAACCAGATGATCGACCGGGACCAGCAGGAGGACAACCGAGGCATGGAGATCATGATGGCCGCGTACAGCGGACTGCACTGACACGCCCACTGGGAAGGGGCAGTCCGCGCCTGCACAGCGAGCTCTTCCAGGCCGCCGAGCTCGGCGGCGAGGCCCTTCGGGCGGGCGGCCACGAGCCTCCGGATGAGGCGAAGACCGCGGCGTACGCAGGTCACGTCGTTCTCACCCCGGGTGCGCACTGCGGGGTGACCAGTGGGCGCCCGATGGTGCCGAAGGGGGCGGCCGGTGGCATCTACGGTGAGCTCGTGAACTCGACGGGCAGGATCGCCGCCAAAGCGAGGTTCGTGCCGGTCGGAGGAGCGGCAGCGGCGGGCACGGTAGGCGGGGCCGGTGCGACCGCCGGTGCCGCGGCCGCCGGCGGGACGGCGCTCACCGTGGCAGCTCCGCTCGTGCTCATGGCCGTGGCGGTGGGGGTGAGCGCGCACGCCGACCACAAGCGCCAGCAGGCCATCGAACACATCACGAAACTGCTGGAGGAACTTCAGGAGGAGAAGCTCGACGACGAGCACAGCGAACTCGACGGCTGCCGGGACGCCATCGACAAAGCCACTGCCATTCTGCTCGACCAGGGCAAGCTCGGTGTCTCGCTGGGACTCGACTCGGCGGTGCATGCCATCAACACGGCGCTGGGCAAAGCCGACCGCCGCCTTGCCCGATGGCAGAGCGCGCTGGACAGACTGCCCGAGGGCGAGGCCGTCGAACTCGGCACGTTGACCAAGTCGTTCCCTGGCGTCGACGACCATGGCGGCACCTTCCGAACCCACCTCGAACTCGCTTCCCTGGCTATCTCGCTGAAGCGACGGGTGGTTGTCCTTCAGGCCGTCGAGCACGCCCAGAGCGACGCCAGCAATCCGTTCGAGAACTTCACCCGCGCACTCAAGCGCGATCAGCAGCGCCTCGACGAACTGGAGTCGAGCATCACCGGTGTCCTGGTACGCCTGTCGGCACTGGAACTGGCGCGCCCGAACGGTTTCCGACCCGTTTTCACGACCGGTGAAGTCGATCGTCTCATGAGCGCGGCACACCGGATTCGCAAGTTGGGTGACGGCGTCACGGTCAACAGCCGCACGACGGACGTGGCGATTGACATTGCCCGCGACAAGGACGGCTCGGTGGTCGTATTCCCTGCACTGCCCGCGTAGCGACGACGTGGATTCCGCCGAGGACCTCCCCCCGTCCGCCGAGCGCGGCCGCCGGGTTCAAGCGTTCGGGCGGCGGCGCGGGGCAGGCCGTTGAGGACGTCGGCCGCCACGTAGCCTTCGGGGGTCAACGGGTCGCAGCGGAAATGGTCGGGCGCTGCGGAATCGGAAGCAGGAGCGGCAGCGAGGAGTACGGCGGCACCGCCCCTGGGAGAAGACGCAGCACCTCGCAGGGGAGGAGCGGCCAGGGCCACTAGGCGTTGCTCCACCCGGCTGTGCTGGAATACGAGTCAAGCAGGTCCACCACGAAGACCAGGGTCGAGCCCGGGGGGATCAACGGCGAGGGCGACTGCTTGCCGTAGCCGAGCCGCGGAGGAACGATGATCTCGCGCCGACCGCCGACCTTCATCCCCCTCACCCCCCGGTCCCAGCCCTTGATGACCTTGCCGCTGCCCAGGGCGAACTTGTACGGCTGGCCCCGGTCCCAGGAGGCGTCGAACTCCTTCCTGGACTCGAAGGTCACCCCGACATAGTGGACCCTGACCACCATGCCCGGCCTCACCTCGGTCCCGTCCCCGACGACCAGGTCCCGGATGGTCAGCTCGGTAGGAGCGTCACCCTCCGGAACGTCGACCTCGGGCTTCGTCAGGTCACTCATTGCAGCCTCGTCACTCTCCGTCGGAAGCCCTCGCACGGGCCAGCCGGACACATGGACACTTCGTGCAGCAGATGGTCACGCTACCGAGAATGGCGGTCCCCGGAGCACACCCAATCCAGCGGCCACACGTGATGATCTTTCGCGCAGCCGATGAATGCGATGCGCAAGGCTGATGGGTCCGTGACGGGTCCGGGCGACCGCCGGCCGCGCCTGTGCCGGCCCGGTTGAGGGTACTCAGTTGGGGCCGGACCAGTCGAAGGTGATGGTCTTGCTGGACTGGCCGGTGCGGTTCCAGGTGAAGCCGAAGGCGTCGGCCCGGTCGGTGGTGGCGCGGCCCCAGGTGGCGAGCTGGCCGGGGCCGGTTTCGCAGCCGGGGAGGTTGGTCGACTGCACGCGGGCGCCGTCCGGGGTGGTCGGGCCGGTGAGGGCCTCGGCGCGGGCCTCGAGCCGCCCGGGGACGCTGGCCCGCCAGGTGGCCAGGTCCTCGTCGATCTCCACCTCGATGGGCGCGAAGTCCATGCCCCGTACCTCGAAGGCACCCATGGTCACCAGCTGCGCGGGCCAGCTGCCGGCCTGGCCACTGAAGATCATCTGCAGGGCTTGGCGCTGCCCGTCGTCGGCCCGCTCGTCGAAGATGAGCGCCGCGTACGAGTCCGAGTGCTCCGCCCAGACATTGCCGACGAAGGAGCTGAGCATCACGACGTTCAGGCCGTCCAGTCGGACGTCGCCGTAGGCGCCTTCGCGTATGTGCCACACCAGGATGCCTTCGCAGTCGCCGGTGGTCGGCGGCTGGGCGAACGAGCACGGGCACGGAATGCTGCACTTGCACACGTCGAACCAGTCGCCCGCCAGACGCCAGGCCGGCACGGTCTCTGCCGCCTGTGTCATCGCTCTCACTCCTCACGCAGCCATGACCGCGGGTCGCGGGAGCGGAGCGGCGGACCCGGTGATCCGCGTTCGTCCGGCCGCGCCCAGGGGCCGGAACGGGTCGATTCCTTTCCTTACCTCCATCGTGCGCCCGGGTTGCCGGGGCAGCCAGTGGCGAGGGGGTTGCCGTCCTCGGGATCCGTGCTGTGCTGGAAGGGTCCGATGGGAGTGCGTCATGCGTACGGTTCAGCGGCCGGACACGAAGGACCATCCGTTGCGGGCGGGAGTGCTGCTGCCGGTCCGGGACCTCGCCGTGGCCTGGTCGCTGATCGTCTTGATCGCGGCCCTGGCCTGGGTATTCACCGTGAGCCAGGCCCGGGGCATGGGGGTCGAGCCCGGCACGATGGGGATGGCGCTGCCACTGTTCCTCCTGCTGTGGCTGGCGATGATGGCGGCGATGATGCTGCCCTCTGTCGCCCCCGTCGCGGTGACCTGGGCAAAGGGGATCGCCCGCCAGTCCAGCGGTGCCAGACGGGCGCTGCGCACCACCGAATTCATCTCCGGCTACCTGATGGCGTGGACGGCGTTCGGCCTCCTCGCGTACGGCGGGCTGGCGCTCACCGGCAACCTGGTCGATCGGGACCCGGACGTCGGCAAGTGGATCGGGGCGGCCGCCTTCGCACTGGCCGGGCTGTACCAGTTGGGTCCGCTCAAGGACGTCTGCCTCCGGCATTGCCGTAGTCCGATGGCTCAGCTGATGCGGTACGCCTCGTACCGGCCGCGGCTGCGCGACCTGAGGGTGGGGCTGCACCATGGTGCGTACTGCGTCGGCTGCTGCTGGGCGCTGATGGTCCTCCTGATCCCGCTCGGCGTCATGAACGTCGCGGCGATGGCGGGAGTGGCGGTGCTGATCTTCTTGGAGAAGCTCTGGTACCGGGGGCCGCAGCTGGCCCGGCTGGCCGGCGTCGCGTTCCTGGTACTGGCCGTGCTGGCGCTCTTCCACGACTGGCTGCTGCCGGGCCTGCAGAGTTCGATGACGCCGATGTGAGGCGGTTCGGTCTCATCCGTGCTGCGGGTGCCGCTGCTTCCTGTTCGCTGCTGAAGACGAAGTCCGCCTGCTCGCCGTAGGCCGACTCGAAGCTCACCGCGAGGGCCAGGGATAAGTACTGCCGCCCTGACTCAGTACCTCCGTACCGCCCACACCGTCAGTGCTGCGGGGGCCCGGGTCCAAGGGTCTCGGCTAGAGCCGTCCGGTGGTCGGCCGAGAGCTGAGCGGGACCGGACGCGCCCGGTACGGCAGCGGAGCCCCGATACGGGGCAGGGCCCGGACCGTGCGTCGCGGTCCGGGCCCTGCCCCGTGCGGGGCCGCCCTGCGGCGGCCGGGCATCAGCTCTGTGCGGTGTCGTCGCTCGCCTGCCCGGCGGCCTCAGCTGCGCGTGCCTTCTCGCGCATCTTGCGCACCAGCTCCGCCTTCTGGTCGGCGGCACCCTGGCGGTCGCGGTTGCGGTGCGGACCGTTGTTCTGCCGTTCGGCGCGGGACAGCTTCTTGCGCTGGCCGCCGCCCTGGCCCACGGGGTTATTGATGTTCTTGCTGTCGGTCACGGGTTCTCCCGGTGGTGATGTGCAGTGATCTACGGATTCATCGGTGGGGGACGGGTGCGGCGACGTCGAAGGGCGTCAGCGGGGGCCCGTCACGCTCTCACTCGTGAATCGGTGTCTGGAAGAACATGACAAAGACGTTACCCGGTTCCGTCGGCCCCGCGCGCCAAGCTTTTCGCCGCCCCGGCGCCGGCCGGGCCTGGCATGAGGCCTCTCGGCCACTGGCAGGTCCGGCGCGGCTGGAGGGGGCGCCGACATTCCGTCCGCGTTCGCCGCAGCGTGTCGTGAAGGTGCTCTACCTCGCGGTCCGGGAGCAGATCAATCCCAAAGCACGCGACAAGAACCACGTCGCCCCACACTGGAAAGAGGCGCTGAACCAGTTCTCACTGTTCTTCGAGGATTGGCTCAGCATCCAATGACAGCAACCGACTTACACGAAGTCGCTGACACGTCCGCACCGGCCGCCGACTCCGGAACTGTGCTGATGAACGGGGTGCGTTCGGATCCCGCGCCGCTTCCGGTCGGGGTCAGGCGAGGGTGAGGGGGAGGGTGGTCAGGCCGCGGGTGAGGCGGGTTCGGTGCCAGGTCAGGGATTCTGCGGGGACGGCCAGGCGCGTGTTCGGGAAGCGGGTCACCAGGGTGCGGAGGGCGATTTCCGCCTCGGCCCGGGCCAGGGGTGCGCCCGGGCAGCGGTGGATGCCGTGGCCGAAGGAGAGGTGGCCGCCTGCGTCGCGGTCGAGGTTCAGGTGGTTCGGGTCGGGGAACCCCGCCGGGTCGCGGTTCGCCGCCCCGGGGGCGATGAGCACCGGGAAGCCCGCCGGGATGTCGACCCCGTCGACGCTCAGGTCCTCCGTGCTGTGACGGAAGGTGGCCACGCTCACCGGGGAGTCGTAGCGGAGCAGTTCGTCGAGGGCGCCGGGGACCAGGGCCGGGTCCCGGCGCAGGCGGTCGAACGCCTCCGGGTGCCGGAGCAGGGCCAGGACGGCGTTGCCGATGAAGTGGGTGGTGGTCTCGTGCCCGGCGACCAGGAGGAGGGCGGCCAGGGAGACGGTCTCGTCCCGGTCGAGGCCGCCCTCGTCGCAGTCGCGCAGGAGGGAGTGGAGCGGGCCTTCGCCGGGGGTGGCGCGGGCCGTGTCGACGAGGTGGGTCAGGTAGTCGCCGATCCGGTGTGACGCGGCGTCGACGCGGTCGGTGTCGGTCGCGTCGAAGAGGTCGTGGGACCAGCCGGCGAGCGCGACGCGGTCGGATTCCGGCACACCCAGCAGCTCGCAGACGACGGTGACCGGCAGGGGCACCGCCAGGTCCGCCACCAGGTCGATGTCTGTGCCCGGTCGCCACGTGGCCGTGAGGTCGTCCACGACCCGGGTGATGTAGGGGCGCAGTTCCCGGACGCGGCCGGTGGTGAACAGCGGGGTCGCCACTCGTCGGTGGCGGGTGTGTGCCGGAGGGTCGCTCGACAGCATGTTGCGGGAGATGGCCGGGTGCAGGTCGCGGTTCGAGGGCCGGTCGGCGAAGAAGCGGGCCGTGTCCTTGGACAGGCGGGGGTCGGTGAACGCCTCGCGGGCCTCGGGGTGGCCGGTGATCAGGTACGCGTGGTGGCCGCCGGAGCCGGTGGGAATCCGTTGGACGGGGCAGCCTTCGCGCAGCCGGTCGTAGGTGGGGTAGGGGTCGGCGAAGAAGCGCGGGTCGCGCAAGGGGTCCTGCCGCGGTGCGGTCACGAGGCCACGCCCGCGTGCTCGGGCGCCGGGTGCCGCGCGTAGGCGTCCGCCACGAGCAGCAGCCACGCGGTCTCCGCCGGGAGGTCGCCCTTGCGGGAGGCGGTGCCGGTGGCGGGTGGGGCCTCGTCGCCCTCGGGGGTGGCTCCGGCATGCTTCGCGGCGACGGCCGCGGCGATGACCGCCGCCTCCACCTCGGCGTCGCCCTCGGGAGTGCCTGCCGTGCCCCGGCGGGCGACCTCGGCGGCCGCGGCGTTCCGTACCGACGCTTGACGGTACCGGCGCATGGCCAGCACGCAGTCGTTGATCTCGATGACGCGGCGGTGGAGGTGGAAGTCGAGGTCGTGGGCGTCGGCTTCGGTGTTGCCCGGGTCGAGCACGACTTCGGGGACCGCCGAGGTGACCTCCCGCCACAGGGGTTCCAGCGCGGTGAACGAGTTCCGTTCCCAGCGACGGCGGCGCAGTTGGCTGAGCGGCCACAGCAGGGCGGGGAGGGTGAGTCCGACGGTGATGAGGAGCACGGCGACGGCGGGCGCGGTCACGCTGAACGTGCAGCGGAAGGGCGTCAGCGGCGTCGAGCACCGGGCGTGGTCGGGGACGAGCCCCAGACCGAGGCCGATGGAGACCAGGGCGAAGAGCTTGTACGCGGCGTAGACGAGGGCGAAACCACAGCCCACCGAGGTCGTGCGCAGGCCCCAGCGCTGACTGCGGCGGGTCGAGCGCGTGGACTGGGCCCAGGTCTGCAGCAGGAAGTCCTTGGCCGTGTACCCCAGGTAGGAGATGTAGATGAGCACGTAGCACGCGTACAACGCCGGGTTGCGTCCGGTGAGTTGTTCGGCGACGAAGAAGGCGGTCATGCCGGCGACGGAGAGCGCGAGGGCGATGACGCGCAGTCGGATCTGCCGGTGGGCCCGTTCGCGGTCCAGATTGAGCTGGAAGAGGAAGGCGAGGACCGAGGTCGCCGCCGTCAGGGTGAAGGTGTTGCTGAGGAGTCGGGCGACGTGGGGGACCACCGATTCGACCGCGCGCTCCACGGCGGGAGCGTAGGAGGCGAAGGCGAGGGCGAACGAGGTCAGCAGCGCCGCCACCGCCCAGGTGCCCGTGGGGCGGTGCCCGCCGCGTCCGCGCACCCAGTAGGCGGCGAAGCACAGCAGCACGACGGCCGTGCCCGTGAAGAGGATGTTGATCATTTCCGGTGGCGCTTCTTCCTGTGCGGCTCGGCGAACAGTGCGTCCCAGCTCTCGGCGCCGCTGGCGGGCCGGCTCGACGGGCCTTCGCGTCCCCGGTACATGAGTTGTCGGATCACGCTGGCCATCACCTCGGCCTCGCGTTCGTCCTCGCTGGTGTAGCTGGTCCGGCCGGACATGCGCTGGACGAGGGTGGGGTTGAACCCGATCGCGTGCAGGGCGTCCTGGTCCAGTTCCAGGCTGCCGGGGTGGTCGCAGATGATGTGGCTGATCTCGTGGGCGAGGATGTGGTTCTGGTGGAGGGCGGAGGTGGCCTCCTCGTAGAACAACAGGTCGGCGTCCGGGGTCTCCAGGCGGATGCCGCACGGGGCGTCCATGGCGCCCAGGGTGCTCAGCGGGCGCAGGATGATGGGGCGTCCGCGTTGTTCGGCCACGGCGTCGCGGAGGTCGCGGGTGCTGAAGCGATGCGGGAGTCGAAGCGCCTCGACGCGCGCCTCACACGTGGCGCGAAGCTGCTCAAGGTCCATGTCCTCACTCTGGTGACGCCGGTCGGGGGTGGTCGGCCGGGGCGAACCTCTCCCCGGAAGCCCGGTACGCGCGCCCCAATGCTGACATGTTCGCGACTGCGTTTCGAGGGCGGGGTGCCGCCGCGGTCGGGCCGTGCGGCTCGGGATATCGGGCTTGTGCCGGGAAACGCCCGATGCCCCCCTGCCGATGAGCGACCACAGGGGGGTGTCGTGTCTGGGGCGGGGAGCCGTGTGATCGCCGCCCGGTGCGCGGTTCAGTCGTCCAGGTCGAGGTCCTGTGCGGAGTCGTCGGTGGTGAGTCCTTCGAGTTTCCGGGCCTGTTCGATCACGGTGGACAGCATCTTCAGGCTGTCGACGCTCAGGCCGTTGGCGCGCAGGGCCACCTTGCGGACGCCCTGATCGCGCATGGCGGCGAGGAGGTCGATCTCCGCCCTGGTGCGTTCGGCCGCCGCGCTGTCGACGAAGTAGCCCGCCGGTACGCCGAAGAAGTCGGCCAGGGCCTTGATGGTGTGTCGCGTCGGGTTCCGCTTGGTGCCGGTGCGCAGTTGCTGGATGGCACTCGCCGTCACCCCGCGCCCCTCGCCGGTCGCGGCCTTGCGGATTCCCTCGGCGACCTCCGCGTAGGTGTAGGGCCCCCGGGAAGGGGGGTGCACCTCGCGGAAGAGGTGGTCCAGGAGTTGGGCGAAGGTGGGCGACTGGTCATCCTCCACGTACACGACCTCCTTGGCGTGATGCCGAGCCTTTGCCCACCACAGTGTTTCTCGAAGCCCTTCGGGCTGGCACCGGCAACACTTTGGTTGACGCCGGACAGTCACTCTGGTGTACGTTACCAATGCTTCGTCGCCACTGAAGTGTCGAGGGCGAGTGGTGGCGGCGTCGGCCGGGTCGGGGTCGAGCTTCACGGGGGTGAGCTCGGCCGACGGCCCGGTGCGTCGTGGCGGCGTCGGCCGGCCTGCTCCGGAGCGGCGGTGACGGGAGCGTGCGGTTCGTCGCGGACGGCCTACGCTGAACCGGGGACTTCCGGCAGCTGACGTACTTCCTCGCCATCGTGGACCACGGCGGTTTCAACCGCGCGGCCGCGGCACTCTACGTATTCCCAGCCGTCCCTGTCGCAGGCCATCCAGGTCCTGGAGAGCGAACTGGGCAGCAGCCTGTTCCACCGGGTGGGCAGGAAGGTGGTCCTCACCGAGGCCGGCGCCGCGCTGGTTCCGCCGGCACGCGAAGCCCTGCACGCCCTGGAGCTGGCCAGGGCCGGCGTCGGCGCCGTCCGCGAACTGCGCGCCGGGCGCCCGGAGATCGCCGCGATGGCCTCACCCACGATCGAGCCCCTCAGCGCCATGATCCAGCGCTTCACCGAGCGCCATCCGGCGGTGTCGCTCAGCCTGCGCGTAGCCCTCACCCGCGAGGACGTGGTCGAGATGGTGCGCACGGGAGGCTGCGAACTAGGACTTCTGACCACCTCGTCGCCGCTGCCGAACGCGGACGTCGTCCCGCACCATGTCGGAGATCACCGGCTCGTTCTGGTCACACCGCCGGACGGCCCGTTCCCGGCCGGCCGGGCAGTTCGACGCGAACAGCTCGAAGGGCACCGGCTAATCGTCGGGCAGCGGGGGACCGGGATCCGCGCTTACGTCGACGACCTGAAAGCCCAGGGCATCGACGTCCGCATCGCGGTGGAGACCGAACACCGCATGGCCTTCCTGCCCCTGATGCTCAGGGGTGTCGGACTGGCGGTGGTGACGGAATCCTGGGCCGACCTGTCCGAGCGGGCGGGAGCCCTCGTACTCGACCTGGAACCGGCCTGCGTCCAGCACAACGTCCTGGTGAGCCGCAAGGCGCAGCTGACGCCGGCTGCCCGTGCCTTCCTGGAGATCGCCCGTCCCACCGGCACATAGGAACGGCCTATGAGTCAGATCGGGGATAGGTGTTGGACCCGGACGGCGCCCGATTGCTGGAATGCGACCCATGACGAACCACGGCATCGCCCTCATCCCTGGTGACGGCATCGGCACCGAAGTCCTCCCGGCGGCACGCCAGGTCCTCGATACCGTCGGGAAGCGCCACGGCGCCCCATCCGCGTGTTCGACGGCCTTCCCGGCCCCGTACGCGCGGCCATGCCCGGCGAGGTGGACTTCGTGGTCGTCCGGGAGAACACCGAAGGGGAGTACAGCGAGATCGGCGGTCGGACGAACCGCGGGCGGCCCGATGAAATGGCCGTCCAGCAAGCCGTGTTCACTCGGGCGGGGGTGACCCGGGTCCTCGACTTCGCCTTCCGCCTCGCCGAACGGCGCGGCGGCACCCTGACGTCGGCGACGAAGTCCAACGGCATCGTGCACACCATGCCGTTCTGCACCCCGGGGCCGCGGCCGACGTCACCGACGCCATCGCCCGTGTCCTGGCCACCACTCCGGTGCGCACGCGCGACCTCGGCGGCTGCGCCTCCACCGCCGAATTCACCTCCGCCGTCCTTCAGCACCTCTGACAGGACGCCGCGTTGTCGCCGCAGGGCGGCGGTGTGGCCTACGGCACCGCCGGATGGTGCAGGCGGCGCCAGTAGCCGGCGATGTCCTCGGTGGCGGTGGTGACCGAGTCGAGGGTCATCGTCGTGCGGGAGTCCCGGCCGTAGCGATCCCACTGCGGCATGGGCTGGTGGTTCGGGTCGCCGGTGCGGATGAAGGAGATCCAGGACGCGTGCATGGTCGCGGCGAGACCGTCACGGACCCTTGGGCCCAGCCCGGCCAGGAAGGGCGCCTGCGACCACTTGTCGAAGTTGTTGAACACGAACGGCAACTCCAGGCAGTGCGCGGCCGCGAGTTGACCGTTGTGGGCGGGCGTCGGGAGGTTGAACTGGTACGCCCAGACCGGACGTCCACGGGCCGCCCGCCGTTCGGCCAGCGCCACGCAGGGCATGCGGAACAGGTCGTCGGTGATCAGGTCCATGAGCACGTCCAGCGGACGGGCGCCCGGGCGGGCCTCCTCGTAGGCGGTGTAGGCCTGGGCCGCCCGGCTTCCGAAGGTGTTCCGGGCTCTGGCGAGCACCTGGTCCTTGGTCGCCGCGGCGTACGGCTCGCTGAGGGCGAAGGCGAAGTTCGCCTCCTCCCTGGTCCAGCCGATCAGGACCTCGATGTCCGCCCCGGCATCGCTGAGCAGCAGGTCGGCCGGGTTGCGGTCCAGTGCGACCTCGTCGAGCACCGGCAGGAACGGGGTCGACCAGTACCCCCACTGTCCGGTGCGCCCGAACATCTCGAAGGTGGCGGCGATCAGGCGCGGCCAGGGTACGGTCCGGAGCTCCGCCACGTTCTTGGCTCCGACGACGTCCAGGAAGGTCGCGGTGCGCTGCAGGGACTCGGCGCGGGTGGGGATCTTCAGTCCGAGCGGCGGGCTCTGCAGGATCGCGCGCCGGAACAGCGGGCGGCCCTTGGTCCGGGCACCGGCCAGCGCCGCGACCGACAGCGCACCCCCGGACTGTCCGGCGACGGTGATGTTCTCCGGGTCGCCGCCGAAGGCAGCGATGTTGTCCCGTACCCAGTTCAGCGCGGCGAGTTGGTCGGTGAGCCAGAAGTTCCCGCCGGCGCCCTCCTCCCCGAAGTAGAGGTAACCCAGTGGACCGAGGCGGTAGTTGATGGTCACGACCACGAGGTCGCCATTGCGTGCGAAGGTCTCACCGGAGTAGTTGGGCATCGAGCCGGATCCGGAGATGAAGCCGCCGCCGTGGATCCACACCATCACCGGCCGCTTGGCGCCGCCGGTTCGGGGGGCCCAGACGTTGAGCGTGAGGCAGTCCTCGTCGAAGGGCGGTGAGCCGTGCGTTCCGAGCACCTGGTCGCCGCCTTCCCGGTAGGGCTGCGGTGCGCTCGGCCCGAAGGCGGTCGCATCGAGCGTCCCCTGCCAGCCGGGATGGGGCTGAGCCGGCCGCCATCGAAGGGCGCCGACGGGCGGCGCCGCGTAGGGCACGCCCTTGAAGACGTTGAGGTCCCCTTCCGTGCTTCCGCGCAGTCGGCCCGCGGGCGCCTCCACCACGGGCGAGGACGCTGCTGCGTGCGGGGCGGCCTGCGCCGCGCCCGCGCCCGGCACGCCGGAGAGCAGCGCGGCACCGGCCAACAGCCCGCTGTTCTTGAGGATGCTGCGCCGCGATGGATCGTCGGTCATGTTGCTTCACTCCCTGACTGATCAAGAGCCCGTCGCCCAAATGGCATAGCGTGATTGCGACGGGCGTCAGTATTGCGCCATGTTCTGGGGCGGGGTCAAGGGGTGCGGTTCCGGTGGGATCAGAAATATCGTGAACTCTTGACGTACGTCGATTGTGCGCGATAGACACGTGTCACCTTCGAAATCCCTGCGGGGCGGTCAGCGTGCTCGCCCAGGCAGCGGCTCTCGCTTCGAGCCCGTCCGGGCGGCGAGGAAACGCGCGGCAGCCAGGCCCCCCTGTGAGCCGGCCCCTCCTCCGGGATCCCTCAACGAGCCCCATCGGCAACATCCGGCCCTCCAGGGCCGGTTGACAACGTACGGAGTTTCCATGGCAGGTCGATTTCGTCCCGTTGGTCTGATCGCCGTGACGACGGCAGCCCTCTTCCTGGCCACGGCATGTGGTGGCGCCAGCCTCGGGACAGGCGACGGCGACAAGCAGAACGGCCCCGTGAAGATCGGGCTCCTCGTCCCGCAGTCGGGGACCTACAAGGCGCTGGGCGACGACATGAAGCAGGGCTTCGAGCTCTACGTCGAACGGCATGGCGGCAAGCTCGGCGGGCGCGAGGTGGAGATCGTGGTCGCGGACGAGGGGGAAACGGCCGACTCGGGCAAGGCGGCGGCGGAGAAGCTGGTCAAGCAGGACCGGGTGCTGGCAGTGAGCGGCGTGGTCAGCTCGGCCACCATCAACGGGGTCAAGGACCTCTTCGAGAGCAGCAAGGTCCCGCTCGTCGGATCGAACGCCTCACCCACGACCCTGACCGGGACCAAGTACATCTGGCGCACCTCGTACGTCAACGACGAACCCGGCAAGGCGCTCGGCAAGCACGTGGCCGAGAAGGCCGGCGGCCCGGTCTTCCTGATCGCCGCGGGCTATCAGGCGGGCAAGGACGAGGTGGACGGCTTCAAGTCCACCTTCCTCCCGGCGGGCGGCACGATCGCGGGGGAGGAGGTCTACACGCCGTTCCCGGGGACCAAGAACTTCCAGCCGTACCTCGCGCAGATCGAGCGGTCCGGAGCCAAGGCCGTCTTCTGCTTCTACGCCGGCGGCGCGGCCGTCGACTTCGTCAAGCAGTACCGGGACTTCGGTCTGGCCGGCAAGATCCCGCTCTACGCGCCCGGCTTCCTCACCGAGGGCGGAGTGCTCAAGGGACAGGGAGGGGCGGCCGAGGGCATCCTCACCTCACTCAACTACGGCGCGGACCTGGACAACACGGCCAACAAGCAGTTCGCCCCGGCATACACGTCCGCCTACGGCGCCGCCCCGACCACGTACGCGATGGCTTCATGGGACGCGGCGCAGGTGCTCGACCGGGCGATCAAGGCCGCTGGTGACACGGTGACCCCGGAGACGGTCAACGCCGCCATCGCCGGGGTGGGGGACATCGACAGCCCGCGCGGCACCTGGCGGTTCAACAGCGGCGGCACGCCCGTCCAGACCTGGTACCTGCGCGAGGTCAAGCAGGGGGCCAATAGCGTCAGTTCCGAGCTCGTCCGGCTGGGCGGCTGACATGTACGGATGGTTGGACGGCAACTTCGTCAGCGTCATCGACGGGGTCGCCTTCGGTCTGCTGCTGTTCACGATCGCGGTCGGCCTCTCCCTGGTCTTCGGCATGATGGACGTGCTCAACCTGGCTCACGGCACGCTCTACCTCGCCGGGGCCTACGTCGCATACGCCCTGTCCGACGGGACCCTTCGGGGCCTGCTCCTCGCGCTGGCGGCCGGCGTCCTCGTGGGCGCCCTGGGCGGAGCGGCGCTGACGTTCCTCACCCAGCCACTGGCCCGGCGCGGGCACCTCGACCAGGCCGTGCTGACGCTCGGCATCACCTTCATCGTCGCCGATCTCCTCGCCGCGGCTTTCGGCGGCGAGGTGCTGCCCACCGACCCGCCGACCTCACTGCGCGGGACGGTGGACCTCCTCGGCCATGCCTATCCGGTCTACCGGCTCGTGTTCATCGGCGTCGCGACCGGCCTCGCCGCCGCCGTGTACCTCGTGTTCGAGCGCAGCTCGCTCGGAGCGCTGGTACGGGCCACCGTCGCGGACCGGGACATGGTCCGCGCGCTGGGCGTGGACATACGCAAGGTGCTCTACGGGGTCTTCGCGCTCGGCGCGGCACTGGCCGTGGTGGGCGGTGTCCTCGGGGCGCCGATCCTGGGTCCCGGCCCGGGTGTCGACGAGACCGTCCTCGTCCTCTCGCTCGTCGTCGTGGTCGTGGGCGGTCTCGGATCCGTGCGCGGTGCGCTCGCCGGCGCGCTCCTCATCGGCCAGGTGCAGACACTCGGGGTGGCGCTGCTCCCGGAGTACGCCCCCTTCCTGCTCTTCGGCACCATGCTCGCCGTGCTCGTCATCCGCCCGCACGGCCTGGTCCCGTCGGGGGTGCGCGCATGAGCCCGTCCGGATCCGACGGATCCGCCGCACGGCGGCTGTCCATGACCGCCCTCGCCCTCGGGCTCGCGGCGGCCCCCTTCGTCCTGGGCCCGTACGCCATCGGCACCCTGTCGCGGATCCTGGTGTTCGCCCTACTCGCGATCAGCGTGAACCTGCTCACCGGCCTGACCGGACTGCCGACCCTCGGCCAGTCGGCCTACTTCGGCGTCGGCGCCTATACGGCGGCCATCGTCGCGACGCGGCTCACCGACGTGGGGGTACTCCAACTGCTCATCGCCGCCGGAGTCTCCGCGCTGGTGGCCGTGCCCACGGGATGGCTGGCGGTGCGGGCCCGGGGCGTGGTGTTCCTGATGCTGACGCTGGCCATCGGCGAAATCGCCTACAGTGCCGCCGTCAACTGGAAGTCGCTGACGAACGGCACCGACGGCGTGTCCGGCATCCCGCCCGTCGTACCGCTGCCGGGCATGTCCGCGCTGGAGCTCGACGGGCTGGTGTACTTCTACGTCCTGGCCGTGTTCCTGGTGCTCTTCGCGGCCGTCTCCCGCCTGGGCTCGACACCGTTCGCCCTTGCCCTGCGCGGGATCCGCGACAACGAACGCCGCATGAGCGCGATCGGGTACCCCACCCGACGGTACGCCCTGGCCGTCTACTGCGGCGCCGGTGCGCTGGCCGGCGTCGCCGGCGGCCTGTGGGTGTCGGTGCAGCGGTTCGTCTCGCCCGGCGACGCGGGATTCGAGATCGCCGCGCTGGCCCTGCTCGCCGTCGTCATCGGCGGCTCCGGCTCGATGTGGGGGGCTTGTGCCGGAGCCGCGCTCGTCTGGCTCACCCGCGACTACCTCGGAAACCTCGAAGCCGTCGCGGGACGCGGGCCGCTGCTGCTCGGACTGTTCTTCGTCATCGCCGTCTACGTGCTGCCCCGAGGGCTGGCCGGCGTACGGCTCCCGCTCAAGCTGCCCCGGAAGAGGACGGCGTGACAGAACGCGATCTACTGGAACTACGCCGGGTGTCCCGGCACTTCGGCTCCTTCCGGGCCTTGGACGAGGTCGATCTCACCGTGCGCCAGGGTGCCAGGCACGCGATCATCGGACCGAACGGCGCGGGCAAATCGACGCTGTTCGGCCTGATCTCGGGAACGCTGTCGGCGACCGGCGGAACGATCCTCGTCGACGGGCAGGACGTGACCCGGCTGCCCGTGGACCGCCGGGTCGGGCTCGGTGTCGCCGCGACGTTCCAGCACTCCAGTCTCTTCATGCGGGAGACCGTGCTGGAGAACGTCCTGCTCGCCGTGTTGCGCCGGGCCGGTGCCGGACTCGGCGGCTGGCGGAGGGTGAGTGCCCGGACGGCGGCGGTCGAGCAGGCGCGGACGCTGCTGGCGCGGGTGGGGCTGCCCACCCGGCACGACGTCCTGGCTGCCGCCCTCTCGCACGGCGAACGGCGGCAGCTGGAGGTCGCCGTCGCCCTGGCCACCGAACCCCGGCTGCTGTTGCTGGACGAGCCGGCCGCCGGGATGTCTCCGGCGGAGACGGCGCGACTCACCGAACTCGTCGCCGCCCTGCCTGCCGAAGTGACGGTGCTCCTGATCGAACACGACCTCGACATGGTCTTCGAGCTCGCCGACACGGTGACGGTCATGCACCTCGGCAGACACCTGAAAACAGGCTCCCCGGACGAGGTGCGGGCCTCCAGTGAGGTCCAGAGCGCCTACCTCGGCACGATGGAGGGCGCCTCGTGAAGCCGTTCTTCAGCATTCGAAGCCTGAGCTCCGGCTACGCCGACGGCGTGGTCCTGGGTGGTGTCGATCTCGACCTCGACGAAGGCGAGATCGTCGCGGTCCTCGGCCGCAATGGGGTCGGCAAGACCACCCTCATCTCGACCGTCATGGGTTTCGTCCGGCCGTACGAAGGCAGCGTCACCCTCGGCGGGCGGGAGATCGCCGGATCCCGCGTCGATGTGATCGCCCGGGCCGGGGTGGGTGTCGTACCGCAGGGGCGCCGGGTCTTCGCACCGCTGACCGTGGCGGAGCACCTGGCGATCGCGTCGAGGCGTTCGACCCGGGGCCCGTGGACGAGGGCCCGCATCCTCGACCTGCTTCCGCGGCTGGGGGAGCGGCTCGGGCACCGCGGTGACCAGCTCTCCGGCGGGGAACAGCAGATGCTCGCGATCGCCCGGTCCCTGCTGGGGAATCCGCGTCTCCTGCTCCTCGACGAGCCGTCCGACGGCCTCGCCCCCGCGATCGTCGCGCAAGTGGGTGAGGTCATTCGCGAGGTGAGCGTGCAGGGCATGACGGTGGTCCTCGTCGAACAGAACCTGGGGCTCGCCTTCTCCGTCGCCCGGAACGTGGCGGTCATGCAGAAGGGCCGCATCGTCCACGAGGCGGCCTGCGCGGAATTCCGATCCAGTCCGGAAGACCGGCGGCGTCTGCTGGGCGTCGACTGACCGCGCGGAGGTGATCGCCGACTGGGTCACTCCCGCCGGTGCAGCCGGTGCACCCGACGCGGTCGGGCCCGGTAGCGGCCCGGCCGCGGCCCGCGGGACGAGCACCGAGGGGCTCGTCCCGCAGGCGCTCTCTGGCCACCCGCCAGGCAACGCGCGCCCGGCGGTACGTCCCCGGCCCCGCTCACGTGCCCCGGCCCGAGGGGTGCAAGGCTGGCGGTCTCAGCTGGGCCGGCGTGGTGAGCTGGGTGCCGACGCTCTGGCAGGCGTGGGGCGAATCATCATTTAGGCTTCAAGGTGGCCGCGGGGCGGTGGCTCGCCGTATGCGGCAGCCGCGGAACGGCCGACCCGGCCGTTCGAGTGGGCGGCCTGCGTCGGGTCCTTGGTCCGGACTCAGGACCCCATGGCGCTGATCATGAATGTCCTGGGGCTTCGGGTGACCGCCCGCATGCCTCTCAGGGGTATCGGGTGCCCAGCCGTCCCCCGCGAACATGAAGACCCCCAGGGAGAAGTGAGGTATGCCGGTGATCTGCGTCGGAGGCATGATCGGAATCGGCAAGACGAGCGTGGCCGAGCTGATCGCCAAGGAGTTGGGCAGCGAGGTCTTCTACGAGAGCGTGGAAGACAATCCGATCCTTCCTCTCTTCTATACGGCGAGCCCGGAGGAGATCCAGGCGAAGCGTTACCCCTTCCTGCTCCAGCTCTACTTCCTGCAGACCCGGTTCGCCTCGATCAAGGAGGCGTACAAGCAGGGCGACAACGTCCTCGACCGGTCCATCTACGAGGACTGGTACTTCGCCAAGGTCAATCACGATCTGGGCCGGATCAGCTCCCTCGAGATGCGGGTGTACGAGGGGCTGCTCGAAGAGATGATGCGCGAGATCGACGGCCTGCCGTACCGCAAGGCACCCGATCTCATGGTCTACCTCAAGGCGGACTTCGAGACGGTGCTGTACCGCATCGGGCTGCGGGGCCGCGATTTCGAGCAGGACGACAGCCTCGTCGAGTACTACCGGACGCTGTGGTCCGGCTACGACGACTGGGTGCACAAGCACTACTCGGCCAGCGAGGTCCTCGTCGTCGACATGAACCACACCGATGTGGTGAACAACCCCGACGACGCGGCCCGCGTGGCGCGAGAGATCAGGGACGCCGTGGCCGCGGCCAGGGCACGGAACTGAAGCCGTCCCACGCGAGTGCCTCCCCGCGGAGATCCTGGCCGCGCTGACCGTCACGGACGAGGACCGGGACCTCTTCCGCCGCGACGACGTACCGCCGAAGGCGTCAGTGGTGGGTTGGAGAAGTCACGGGGTGTCCCTTGGTTGCCGCGTCAACCCTTGTTCTGCTCGACGTGCAGATGGATCGGCCCCCGGAGCACGGGGCTGCGCCGGTACGGCGGCGGGTAGGTGACGAGCCGGGGTCGGTTGAGGCTGCGTATCCCCGGCTCGTCCGCGGCGAACTCGGCTGCGGTCATCCTTGGTTGTCCCTCTGGACGGGTACGCAGAGTCAAGCGTCAGCCCTGCGCTTCGCGTCGAGTGCCTCGTCGAGGGTGAAGGCGGCCATGATGAGGGACAGGTGGGTGAACGCCTGGGGGAAGTTGCCCAGTTGTTCCCCTGTCGGACCGATCTCCTCGGCGAACCTGTGGTGGAGTGAGGGACTCGCGGCCGGTCGTATTTCCCGGCGTGGGACGCAAGCGAGAGTGGCGCGCCGGGGCTGAGCCGGTTGGCTAGTCCCGGCCGTCGTCCCCGCCCGCTGGATCCGATTGCTCACGGCGGGGCAGGTGGAGGCGTTTGAGCGCGAGCGCGTTGACGGCGACGATGATGCTGGACCCGGACATGGACAGGGCGGCGATCTCGGGGCGGAGGATCAGGCCCGTGGCGGGTTCGAAGACCCCGGCGGCGACGGGCAGGGCGACGGCGTTGTAGCCGATGGCCCAGCCGAGGTTCTGGCGCATCTTGCGCAGGGTGCCCCGGCCGATGCGCAGGGCGGTGGGGACGTCCAGGGGGTCGGAGCGCATCAGGACGAGGTCGGCGGCCTCGATGGCGACGTCGGTGCCGGCGCCGATCGCGATGCCCACGTCGGCTTGGGCGAGGGCGGGCGCGTCGTTGACACCGTCACCGACCATGGCCACCGTGCGGCCGCCCTGCTGGAGTTCGCTGATCTTGGCGGCCTTGTCGCCGGGGAGGACGTCGGCGATGACGGTGTTGATGCCCAGGCGCTGAGCGATCCGTTCGGCGGTCGCCCGGTTGTCGCCCGTGAGCATGACGACCTCGACGCCGAGGCTGTGGAGGTCGGCCACCGCTGCGGCGGAGGTCTCCCGCAGCGCGTCGGCGATCCCGATCAGGGCCGCCACCCGGCCGTCGACGGCGGCGATGACGACAGTGCGGCCGGTGGCGACCAGCTCCTCGCGCCGGCCGCCCAGGGCCCCGAGGTCGACGCCTTCACGTTCGCTCAGGCGGCGGTTGCCGACCGCGACCCGGTGGCCGTCGACCACGGCCGTCGCACCGTGGCCCGGTACGTTCTCGAAGTGGCGGGCCTGCGCCGCGGCGACGCCGCGCGTGGCGGCGTACCGTACGACCGCAGCAGCCAGCGGATGCTCGGATTCCCGCTCGACGGCCGCGATCAGCCGCAGCACGTCCTCGTCGCCGCCGCGGACGCTGATCACGTCGGTGACTTCGGGTTCGCCTTTGGTGAGGGTGCCGGTCTTGTCCATGACGACAGTGCGGACACCCGCGGACGCCTCCAGGGACATGGCGTTCTTGAACAGCACGCCCCGCCGGGCGCCCAGCCCGGTCCCGACCATGATCGCGGTGGGGGTGGCCAGGCCCAGTGCGTCCGGGCAGGTGATGACGACCACGGTGATGGCGAAGAGCATGGCTTCGCTGAAGGGCCTGTCGGTGGCGAGCAGCCATACGGACAGGGTGAGGGCGCCGCCGACGAGCGCGACGAGGACGAGCCAGAAGGCGGCCCGGTCGGCGAGCCGCTGGCCGGGGGCCTTGGAATTCTGGGCCTCCTGGACGAGCTGGACGATCTGGGCCAGTGCCGTGTCCGCACCGACCCTGGTCGCCCGCACCCGCAGCGTGCCGTTGGCGTTGAGGGTGGCGCCGACCACCGGGGAGCCGGGGCCCTTGTGCACGGGCATGCTCTCCCCGGTCACGGTCGACTCGTCGACCTCGCTCTCGCCCTCCTCCACGACCCCGTCCGCGGCGATCTTCGTACCGGGGCGTACGAGCAGCAGATCCCCGACGAGGACCTCGGCGGTGGCGACCTCCACGGGCCGGCCGTCCCGAAGAACCACGGCCTTCGACGGGGCAAGGTCCAGGAGCGTGCGAACGGCATCGTTGGCGCCGCCGCGGGCACGCATCTCGAACCAGTGGCCCAGCAGGACGAAGGAGGCCAGCACGGTGGCCGCCTCGTAGAAGACGTCCCCGCCCCCGGTGAGGGTGACGACGAGGGAGTACAGCCAGCCGGCACCGACGGCGACCGCCACGAGCACCATCATGTCCAACGTACGGGCACGCAGGGCCCGGACAGCGCCCACGAAGAAGATCGAGCACGAGTAGAAGATCACCGGCAGGCTCAGCAACAGTGCCCACACGTCCTGGCGCAAGCCGAACGGAACGGGCGCGTGCCAGCCGAAGACCTCCTCGCCGATCGGCGACCAGACCACGATCGGGACGGAGAACGCCACCGCGACAAGGAAGCGGTTCCGCATGTCGGTGACCATCGCGGCCATCGACATCTCGCCGTGCCCGCCGTGCTCGCCGTATTCCGTCGCCTCGTCGGGCGAACGCGTGCCTGCCGCCGTCACGGGCGTCGTGCGAGGGCGCTCCGGCGCAGCCGTGGAACCGGGCGGGTCCGGTTCCTGCATCGGATCACAGATGTGCGAGGGAACCGACTGGCCGGCGCAGTGGTAACCGCATTCGGTCACCCAGTCGCGCAGCTCGGCGAGTGAGGTCCGCCGCGGGTCGAAGACGACTGTGGCCGACTGCGCCACGGGGTTGACCTCAACGTCGAGCACGCCGGGTCGGCGGCCGAGTACGGCCGCGACGGTGCCCTGCTGGCTCGCGCACACCATGCCCCGCACATCCAGCACCGCCGTGCTGCGCTCCTTGCCCGTGGTGCGGTGGTCCGCGGGGTGCGCCATGCCCTCGTTCACCTCCCGGCCGGGTTCGGCTCCGCCTGTACAGCAGCCTGCGCTCCTGGTGAGGGCGCCGCAACGGCTGCTGCGGCACCGTGGGGCAACCCCACGGTGATCGCCGACGGCGGGAGAGAGGTGCGCGGAGCCGCCAAGGCGGCACTACGGGGCGTGCACCTTCCGGATGGGTGTCAGGCCAGGGTGAGGAAGAGCTTTTCGAGTTCTTCCTCGGTCATGGGTGCCTGGGATTCGTCGGCGTTGTTCATGCACTGGCGCATGCCGCTGGCGATGATCTTGAATCCCGCGCGGTCGAGTGCCCTGGAGACGGCCGCGAGCTGGGTGACGACGTCCTTGCAGTCGCGGCCGGCTTCGATCATGGCGATGACGCCGGCGAGCTGCCCCTGGGCGCGGCGCAGTCGGTTGAGGACTGAGCTGACCGCGTCGTCGTCGACCTTCACCGGGTACCTCCTGCTTGGTGTGCTGTTCGTCCCCATGGTACCCCAGGGGGTATTTGTCTCCGGAGTCAGTGATCGAGGAGGGCCGCGAGTGTGGCATCCATGTCGCCACGCTGCGGACGGTTGTGGGGGAGCTTGGCGAGGACGGCTGCCATGCCGCAGCTGTCGGTGAGGGCGGAGAAGGCCAGGCCGCCCGCGACGGCGGCGGAGACGAGCTGCAGAGCGGGGTGGATCAGGCCGAGCCCGAGGCCCGCGAGGACGAGGGCGCCGGCGGTCAGGCGGACCTGGCGTTCCATGCCCCACGTGGCGCGCGAGGCTTGCTCGGGGCGGTGGAGGTCGTGGCCCGCGGCGGCCCAGGCGCCGGTGCCCCCGGCGAGGGTGGCGGTGTCGATGCCGTGCTCGGCGAGCGTCTTGCGGGCACTGTCGGAGCGTGCTCCGGAGGCGCAGACGACCAGGATGCCGCCGCGGTCGGCGGCGTGGCGGATGGCGGGGAGGGCGCGTGAGATCTGATCGAGGGGGATGTTCAGGGCGCCGGGCAGGTGACCTGCGGCGTATTCGCCGGGAGTGCGGACGTCGAGGACGGTGAGCTCGTGCAGGCGGGTGAGGGCCTGTTCGGAGCTGAGGGCGTGGGGGGAGGTCATGGCGGACTGTCTCCTGATGGGTGTCGGCGGTGTCCGGGTGCGGACGCCGGGCGAGCGTGGGGGTGTGGCCTTGGGGGTGTGGCCGTGGGGGTGGCTCCGCTGTCAGCGGATCGCGTCGGTGAGCATGAAGGCCGCGACGGACAGCAGCACGACCGCGAAGATCCGTTGCAGGGCCGGGCCCTTGATCGCGGCGGACAGGCGCTTTCCGTCCCAGGCGCCGAGGATCGCCGCCCCGGTGAAGGGCGCGACGACCGCCCAGTCCAGAGGTGCGGCGCCGCCGGTACGGACGGTGAGCGCGGCGAGCGAGTTGACGGTGATGACGAGCAGGCTGGTCCCGATGGCCGCCCGCATCCTCAGGCCCAGCACTCCTACGAGGGCGGGGACGGCGAGGAATCCGCCGCCGACGCCCAGGAATCCGGTGACCGTGCCCAGGCCCGCGCCGGCTCCGGCGGCCCGTACGGGGCGGACCGGGCGGAACTCGTCCTCGGACGCGGGGGACTTGAGCATGCGCAGGGCCGCGAGGCCCGTGACGGCTGCGAACGCGGCGGTGAGCAGCTGTCCGGGCAGTCGTGCGGCGAGGGCGGCTGCCGCCATGGCGGGAGGGATGCCGGCGGCTGCGAAGAGGGTGCCGGTTCTCCAGCGGACGTTGCCGGAGGCGGCGTGGGTGTAGAGAGCGGTGGCGGAAGTGGCGGTGACGATGATCAGCGACGCGGTGGTGGCGGCCGCCGGGGTGAATCCGAGCAGGTAGATCAGTGCCGGGACCGCGAGCACGCTGCCGCCGCCCCCCAGGGCGCCGAGTGCCAGACCGACAACGGCTCCCGCGATCAGGGCGAGGATGAGCGTGCTCACGCTATCGAGCCGCTGTTTCCGCGGTCGTCGACGACCGGAAGTCCGGCTGCGGCCCAGGCGTTCATGCCGCCCTGGATGTCGACGGCCGAAGCTCCCCGTCCGGTCAGGAGTCTCGCGGCCCGCTGGGACCGGTGCCCGGAGCGGCAGATGACCATCAGCGGCCGTCCCTCGGCAGCCGGGGGCAGGCCGCCGCCGGCCAGCAGGGCGGAGAGCGGGGCGTGCACGGCGCCGGGCGCGTGCCCGGCCGTCCATTCCGCCGACTCGCGTACGTCGAGCAGGACGGCGCCCTCGTCACGGGTGCGCCGGTGGGCATCGGCTGGAGTCACGCGGGCGGGGCCGCGTCGGAAGAGGAACATCATCGGGTCCTTCGCTCGTGGGGAACGGGGAGGGCGAGTCGTCAGCTGTTTTCGGAACGGGGTCCGGTGACCATCGGGAGGCCCGCGCTCCGGGCGGCGTCGAAGGAGTCGTCGACGGCCACGACATCGCGTCCGGCTGCGTCGAGCAGGGAGGCGGCGATCCCCGCGCGCATTCCGCCCGCGCAGTGGACCCACACCACTCCGGTCGGCACCTCGCCCTGGCGTCGGTGGAGCTGGTGGATCGGGATGTGCACCGAATCCTTGATCCATCCATCCGCGCGTTCGGAGTCCCGTCGTACGTCCAGCACGATCCGGTGCTCGTAGGGGTCCAGAGCGGCGAGGTCGGCGAACGTGGCCCGTGGGAAGTCCCGCAGCTCTTCGTTCGCAGAGATCCACTCGGCAGGCTCTCCGGTGGCAGCGGCGGCCGGGCGGTCGATTCCGACCCGGGCCAGTTCCCGCTGAGCCTTCGCCAGCTGCTCGGGGGATTCCGCGAGGAGCGTGACGGGCTTGCCCCAGGGGATCAGCCACGCGAGGTAGGCCGCGATCTTCCCGTCGGCCTCGAAGTTGTACGTTCCCGCTACGTGGCCCTGGGCGAAGGCGATGCGGTTGCGCAGGTCGACCACCCACTCCCCGGCGGACAGGCGGGCCGCGATATCGGCGGCGTCCGCCACGGGGGGAGCGGTGAGGTCGACCGGAGCCGGCCCCGCGGCGTTCGTCGGTCCCATGTGTGCGTAATACGCGGGCACGTCGTCGAGCCCGGCCAACAGGGCGGCGACGAAGGTGTCGACGTCCTGGACGAGCGCGTCGTTGCCCGCCTTCTCCTTGCCGATGGTGGTGGCGTCCCCGTCGGCCTGGGCGGAGGAGCAGAAGCTCCCGAACCCGTGGGTGGGCAGTACCTCGGTCTCGTCCGGCAGTTCGGCGGCCAGCCGGTGCGCGGAGGCGTGCTGGGCGCGGGCCAGCTCCTCGGTCAGGCGGGGCTCGACCAGGTCCGGCCGTCCCACCGTACCGATCAGCAGGGAACCCCCGGTGAACACGGCGACGGCTGCCCCCTGTTCCTCCAGTACGTAGGAGGTGTGGTGCGGGGTGTGGCCGGGGGTGGCCAGGGCCCGCAGCGTGATTCCGTCGTCCACGGCGAAGGTGTCGCCGTCATGGACGGGGGTGCGGGCGAAGGACACCCGGGCCGCGGCGGGCACGTGGTAGACCGCGCCGGTGAGGCGGGCCAGGTCCAGGCCGCCGGTGACGTAGTCGTTGTGGACATGCGTCTCCACGACGTGGGAGATCCGTACGCCGTGCCGGGCCGCCACGGCGAGTACCTGGTCGACGTCGCGCGGCGGATCCACCGCCACGGCCGTGTGGGCACCGCCCGCCAGGTAGCTGCGGTTGCCGAGCCCTTCCAGATCAAGGGTGTCGATGAAGAACACGCTGTCGCTCCTTCTCGCGAGAATTACCCCCGGGGGTATATCTCGAGCGTAGCATCAGTACCCCCGGGGGTATATTTCGGCGTTCGGCTGTCTCCCGTGTGAGCTGCGGCTGTACCCGGAGCTCACCGGGGCGCGGAGCCTCGACCCTGCTGTGTTCCCCGCAGGGTCGGCCCTCTACGCGGCGAGCCGAGCTGTGCGAGCGGCTGGGACCGATGCCTGTGGTCCTGCGGCGCACGGTGGGCGGTCACTCGCGCGGCACGAAGCAGACTGACGTGCTTCCCGCGCCGGTGACACCGGCGCGCTCAAGGTCTCGCCGGGCGGACCGCCGCACGCGGGGCCGGACCCAGTGGACCGCACCGTCCGACGACAGACCCTAGGGGTGGCCGGTGGCGCGGAGGTCCGCCAGGAGTTCGGCTTGGCCTTGGAGGACGCCGGAAAGGATGCCTCTGGCGACCCGCAGCAGTTCAGCGATCTGGGGGTGGGTGAGGCTGTAGTAGACGTTGGAGCCTTCGCGGCGGGTGACCACCAGGTTGGCCTTGCGCAGGACGGCCAGCTGCTGGGAGAGGCTCGCGGCCTCCACTCCGACCTCGGGGAGCATCTCGGCGACCGCGTGCTCGCGGACGGACAGGAGTTCCAGGACGCGGATGCGGACCGGGTGCCCCAGCGTTTTGAAGAACTCCGCCTTGAGCTGGTACAGCGGTGTGCTCACCTGGGTACTCCTGCCTTGACTGCCCATCGCATCCACCCGGAACCGTTCCTTCGTAGGAGCATCCGTCACGCCCCTCTTCACACCTTGTGACCTCCACAATTGCAGATCCCTGCAACTCCTGGGACCCCGGTGGGCGAGGTTCGTGACGTTCGGCCCCCCAGAGAGGTCGGTGCCGGTGCAGGTCTCAGGCGAGGGCGGGTTCCTCGGGGTCCTGCGCGGCGGTCCAGTCATCGGTGCTCCACTGCTCGACCGTGCCGTGGTCGCCGTGGGCAGCCAGGGCGGTGGCGAGGTCGCAGTGGACGGGGACGGGCGGGCAGGTGGCGTCGGGGACGAGGGAGCCGTCCGCGGGTATGGCCGCGAGTTCCAGGCGGCGACCGTGTCCGGCGAGGCGGCGTGCGGCCTGGGCGACGGCGATCTGCCCGCCGGCCGACCAGCCCAGCAGCCCGGTCAGGTCCAAGATGACCGGACCGGTGCCCCGGGCGACCGCCCAGCCGATGGCACCGGTGAACCGGTCCGTCGCGTCCGGGCCGAGATATCCCGCCAGGGACAGTACTCCCAGGTCCTGGCGGGCGGTGTAACGCCATTCGATCGTCATGGTCAGCTCCTCGGCTTCATAGGGGGAAAGTGATCCAGATGGCCTTGCCGCGCCCGTCCGTATCGGTGCGCAGGACGGCGGTGCCGCCGAGCTCCATCGTCATTTCGACCACCATGGCCAGGCCGCTGCCCGGGGCGCTCGTACGCCCCGAAGAGGGCCGGCCGGTAGGGGTGGCGGTCGTGGACGGCGAACGCGAACGCCCCCGGTCCGTGCGCGTAGGTGACCGTGATGGTCGGGGAAAGGGCGGCGGCGTGGCGGACGGCGTTGGTGACCAGCTCGGACAGGATCAGCAACGCCGGGCCCACGCTCGGATGCCGCAGCCCCACGCCGCACTCCACGAGGACGAGTTCGGTGGTCTCGCGGGCGATGCGGACGGCCGAGCCCATCGCGGGTACGTCCAGTACGTGCCGGTAGGGCATCGTCTGGCCTTGGAGGCTCACAGGCCCGCCCCCGTCACGGTGCGGGCCAGGCGGAACCCGGTCATCGTGCGGCCTTCCGGGTGCGGTGCGGTCGGTGACGGATACCGGCCAGCAGCCCCGCCTGCTCCAGGTGTTTGCGGGCCCCGGCGATCGCCTCCGGGGTGGTGGCGTAATCACAGCCCTCCGGGCGCAGCAGGTCCAGGGCGCCGACGGCGTCCAGGGCCTGGCGCTGGCCGGGCCGGATGCCGGAGGCGAGGACGGCGATGCCGCGCCGGTTCAGCTTCTCCACGGCGTCCTTGAGGACGAGGGCGCCGGTGGCGTCCAGGGCGGTCACCCTCGACATGCGCAGGATGACGACCTTCACGTCGGCGACCTCGGAGAGTTCGAGGAGGAAGCGGTGGGCGCCGGCGAAGAAGAGGGGGCCGTCGATGCGGTAGGCGACGATGTGCTCCGCCAGGAGGGCGTGTTCCTCGTCGCTGTGCTCTCCGGGCAGGTCCGGGCGGAAGTCGACCTGCTCCATCCGCGCCTGACCCGCGACCGCCTTCAAGGCGAGCGCCCCCGCGACGACGAGGCCGATGATCACGGCGTAGACGAGGTCGAGGACCAGGGTCGCCGCAGCGGTCAGAACCAGTACGACCGCGTCCGCGCGGGTCGCCTTCACCATCGCGCGGAGCGAGCCGACCTCGACCATCCGGATTGCCGTCGCCAGCAGCACCCCCGCCAGGGCGGCGAGGGGGATCTCCGAGACGAGGGGTGCGGCGGCGAACACGATCACCGCGAGCACGGCGGCGTGGGTGAGGGCGGCCAGCCGGGAGGACGCGCCGGTGCGGACGTTGACCGCGGTCCGGGCGATGGCAGCGGTGGAGGGTACGCCGCCGAGCAGGGGGGCTGCGAGGTTGGCGATGCCCTGCCCGAACAGCTCCTTGTCCGGATCGTGTTTCTGCCCCACGGTCATCCCGTCCGCGACGGTGGCCGACAGCAGCGACTCCAGGGCTGCCAAGGCGGCCACCGCAACGGCGGGAGCCAGCAGGGAGCCGAGTGCCGAGACGTCGAGGAAGGCGAGGGAGGGGGCGGGGAGCCCGGAGGGCAGGTTCCCGATCGGGGCCGCCGCGTCCAGATGGAAGAGCTTCGCGACCACGGTCGCGGCGGTCACCGCGACGATGGAGAACGGGACCGTCGGCTTCCACCGGGCCCCCACCAGCATCACCGCCGCGACGGAGAGGGAGAAGCCGATCGCGGTCCAGTTCGGGAATGCCACGAAATCCACGAGCGCCCGCCAGGCCACCAGCAGGACCTTCTCGCCCTCGGGCTTCGCCACCCCGAGCGCGTTGGGTATCTGCTGAAGGCCGATCACGCACGCGATACCGAGGGTGAACCCCTCCACCACGGGCGCCGGCACGTACCGCACGTACTGCCCGGCGCGAAGGAGGGCGAGGCCGATCAGCAGGACACCGGCCATGAAGCCCACGGTCAGGACACCGCCGGGCCCGTACTGGGCCACGATCGGCACCAGGACCACGGTCATCGCACCCGTCGGACCGGACACCTGGAGGTTCGACCCGCCGAACAGGGCGGCAAGAGCGCCCGCGACCACTGCGGTAGCGAGTCCGGCCTCCGCGCCCAGCCCCGAGGAGACCCCGAAGCCGAGCGCCAGCGGGAGGGCGACGACCGCCACGGTCAGTCCGGCCAGGAGGTCCCGGCGGGGACTGCGGCCCATGACCGCGAAGTCGGCCTGGGCAGGCAGCACCGATCGGACCCGGCCGAGCACGGATGTCAGCACGGCGTTCACGCTCACGGCGCCGGGACCTCGGAATAGCGCAGCTCCTCCAGCAGCTCGCTCTGCCCGGTCAGCACCTCGGTCAGGATGCGCCGTGCCGCCCGCATCAGCTGCGCGACGTCCCCGCCCGCCAGCTCGTAGACCACCGTCGAGCCGTCACGGACCGAGGTGACGATCCCCGAGCGGCGCAGCACCGCGAGCTGCTGCGACAGGGCGGAAGGCTCTACCTCGATCGCGGCCAGCAGGCCGCGTACCGGCATCGGCCCGTCCTGCAGCAGCTCCAGCACCCTTATCCGCACCGGGTGCCCGAGCATGCGGAAGAACTCGGCCTTGGCCTGGTACAGCGGAACCGGCACGGTCTCGCACCCTTCTCACCACCCCGAGCGGCGGGGCACATGTCTGGTGCTGTGCCCGCGGCTACCTACGGGCACAACGCCTATAGCATCTATGAAATTGCAGACTTTTGCAATTTGTAGATACTGCGATCAGTCCGTGCTGCGGCGTCCTGAGGATGTAGCGAATTGCAGAAGTTTGCAATCTGGATATCCTGGTTCCCTGATCGCGCGCGGGTGCCTCCAGTGCTCCGCGCGTACGCACAAGCTAGGACAGAACTGATGACGGCGAGCCTGCCCCCGTGCCCGAAGTGCTCCAGTGAGTACACCTACGAGATGAACGCTCTGATGGTCTGCCCGGAGTGCGCCCACGAGTGGGTTCCGGCCGCGGCCGGGGCGGATGACGCGAGCGCCCCCGGCGAGCGGGTGATCAAGGACGCCGTCGGGAACGTGCTGAACGACGGCGACACCGTGACCGTCGTCAAGGCCCTCAAGGTCAAGGGAAGCCCGTCGGGGATCAAGGCGGGCACCAAGGTGCGCAACATCCGCCTCGTCGACGGGGTCGACGGCCACGACATCGACTGCAAGATCGACGGATTCGGCGCCATGCAGCTCAAGTCGAGCGTGGTCAAGAAGGCCTGACCGCTGTCGGCCGGGGGACCGCCCCCGGCCGGCGCCTTACCACGGGAAAGGGGCGAGGTCGGGCTCGATCCAGTCCGTCTTCGCCTGCGAGGAGGCCAGCGTCGACGGGCGGTAGAAGCGGGCCGTCAGGAGTCGCTTGTCGAGCAGGGCGGGATGGTGGTCGGCGAACGCGGTGAAGCCGTCTTCGCCGTGTTCGGCCGCGTGGTGACCGACCAGCTCCACCCAGGCCCGGCTGACACTGGCGTGGTACTTCTGAGGCGCCCCCGCATAGCGGGCGGTGCGCTGGATGCCGTCGCTGACCAGGCCGATTGCCGCGAGCACACCGACCCGCCGCACGGCCAGCCACGTCAGATGGACATGTTCCCGGTGGCCGAACCGCTCGGCGGTCGCCATCACTTCGGCCAGCAAGGCTTCGAAGTCGGGCGCGTCGGCGGCGTGCGGGGGGTGAGCGGTCATGAGGGCACCTCCGTCAGGGCTTGCAGGGCAGCGCGCAGGCCTGCGATCGCATCCGCCGGCAGGCCGTCGAGCGCGCGGTGCTCCAGATCGGCGATCGCCTGACGGATCGTGGTGGCGGTCAGCTGTCCGGACGGGGTGAGTGCGATGAGCACCTTGCGGCGGTCTCCCGGGCTGGCGCCGCGGGTGATGTGGCCGCGTCGTTCCAGGCGGTCCAGGACGCTGGTCAGCGTGGTGGGGCGGGTGCCCACGGCCGCGCCGAGTTCGGACACGGTCCGGCCGCGGCCGTCGGCCAGGTTGGCCAGTGCGTTGATCTCGGAGGCGGTCAGGTCCAGGTCGACGAGCTCTGCGGCAAGCACGTGCAGGGTGGCGTGGGTGGCCCGCTGCAGAGCAAGCAGGGCCGACCACTCGGATGGCACGGATTCGGACTTCACGATTTCGTATTACCTGCTGCAAGCCGAAGCTGCGTGCGGGCGACGGTGCCGGTGGGGGCGAGCGGCAGCGGCGAAACGCCGTCGCGGGCGAACGGGCGTGCCGGGGCCGGTCGCGGTGACTTGCGGGGCGGGCGGCCTGCCGCATGTTCGCGCTGAGCGCCGGCCGGGACCGGTGCGAGTCCTCCACCGGGAACCTGACGCAACCCTGGCTGATCCCTCGTCAGCGGTGGTTGCTATTGCGGCAGGTGAGCGGTTACGGTCACGCTCGGATGGTCAGCGCTTGGAGTCCTGGAGTGTATGCGGTGAGTGACAGGTCTGCTCCGGATCCGGTGAGCACCGTTCGACGCATCGTGGCCATCCTCGACCGGGTCGGCCGTGATCGCGAGGAGGTGCTGCGGGTCGAGGGCGAGAGCGGGCTCTCGTACGCTTCCGGATTGCCGGCGCAGGACGTCGAGGCTTTGCTGCGCGGCGATCGGGCGCTGTCCGACACGGCCGTCGGCCTCGGGGCGGACCCGGTGGAGGTGCGCCGTCGGCGGGTGGTCGAGCGGATCCTCTTCTTGCGCGCCACGCGCCTGCTGCGCCTGCCCTACGGGCAGTGCCGGATCTATTCGCTGGCGGAGATCGCGGCCGGCGCGGGCACGAGCGCGCAGTGGCTCGACAAGATGATCAAGACGGGCAGAGTCCCGAACCTCGACCACGCGGATGGGATCGCGAGGTTCTTCGGGGAGCGGATCGATTTTCTGGTGGACCCGCCCGCCGAGGCGCTGGATCGTGTGCTGCAGCGCATTCACGTGGGCCTGCTGGAGCAGGCCGTGGAGCGGCAGGACGCTGACGTGCACAGGTTCAAGAACGCGGGCCCGGCCGACGACGTGATGTCCGAGCTGGGCGTTGTCGGGAACGCGGCCCGGTGTTTGGCCGACGTACCCGATGAGACGGCCAAGCCGATCGTGGCGCTCATCGAATCGATCGCACGACGGGCGCGTGAGGATCGGGCGCGGGAGATCCGCGATGCCTTGGACGCGCCGGGGGCGACGAAAGCGGAGTGAGAGCGGTGTCGCGCTCCCGGAAGAACCGCGGTTCACTGGCATGATCTTGGAATGATGCATGGGGGGCCGATGCGGCTGATGACCGAGGGTTTGCCCGATGGCGGGGTCAGCCGTTTCCGGATGAGACGTGACGGGACGCGATCCGCGTCAGCACTTCACAGGGAATTCCTGGCCCCGCTTGCGGGCGACATCGACGGCGCCGAACTCACCGGCGTGGCCGGCTGCATCTGGGCACCACTGGAAGGCTGACCGTGCAACAAGGTTTCAACTTGTATGTTCCCGCAGCCGCGTTGGGCGTCGTGCTGCTGGTCAAGCTTCCCGCCCTGGTGAGGGGGTGGCGCAGCCCTCTGGTCCGCACCGTCAACACTCTGATCTTTCTGCACTGCGCCGGATTCTTCTTCTCCGCCCCGCCCACCGTCACGGTGGTCAACCGGGTCACCGGAGTCTGCAACTTCTCGGCTGTGCTGGTCCAATGCATCCTGTGCGCGTACGCGTGCACCTGCTTGGCTCTGATCGAGAACTGGAGAGGGGACACGGAAGGCAGGGCGCATACCCGGCGGCGTGTGCGTCTCTGGATCCTGGGACACCTCCTCGTGGGCGTGGCGGTCATCAGCTGCTTCATCCTCGGCGACGCGCCGGACGAGAGGCAGCGCGACTTCGACACCTACTACGCCACCACCCCCTACATCAGCGAGATGTTGCTGCTCTATCTGCTCGCGAACATCGTGGCTGCGGCCGCTGCCACGATCGTGTGCTGGCGCTGGACGCTCGCCATCCGCAAAGAGACCCGGACGAACGGATCGTCCACGGCCGACGACTGGCTGCGGGCCGGGCTGTACGTGCTCGTCGCCGGGTTCCTGGCGAACCTCACCTACGGAGTGGTCAAACTGCTCGCCGTCGCCGCCCGCTGGACCGGACGGAACTGGGACGTACTCAACGATCGGGCCGCCTCGTTCAGTTCCATCGCAGCCGTCATCGTCACCCTTGGCTTCCTCCTGCCGATTTTCGGCCCCTGGTTCACCGAACGCCTTGCCAAGCCCGTGAGTACGTTCCTCGCGCTCGCCCATCTGATGCGGGTCGTGCGCCCACCCGCCACCAGTGCCCCGGGCCCCCTCGCGCTGGCCACGCCCTGGTACGCCGGACCCGAGCAGCACCTGGTCAACCGCATGACGAACATCCAGGACTGCATACTCCAACTGCGCCCCTACTGCTCCGACGGGATACGCGAACTGGCCTACCGCGAGGCGGTTCTGAAGGGTGCGCGCCGGCCGGACGCCGTGGCGGCCGGCCTTGCCGCCATGCTGGAGGCAGCCGCTGACGCCCGCGCACGCACCGCCCCGGTCGGCGACGACGAGAGCTGCCGTGCCGCCCACGCCCTGCGCTCGTCCGAGACCGAGTACTGCGACCTCCTGGTCCGCATCTCCCGGGCTCTGCGGCTCCGGCCCCGCCACCGCGGCGCTGCACCCATGGCAGGGGCGCAGCGATCTCCGACGTAGAATCTCTGGCTGAGAGCAGATCATTCGTCGTTGCTCTCACGTTGCGTGAACGGCTACGGTCAGAGCTCGAAACGTCAAGGCCGTCGGAGTCCGTGGGAGCAAGCGTTGAGTGACAGACCTACCGCTGATCCTGTGAGCACGCTCCATCGCATCGTCACCCTCCTCGACCGGTTGGGTGACGAGCGCGAGGACGTGCTGAGAGTTGAGGGAGAGGGCGGGCTGTCCTACGCCTCCGGGCTGCCCGTGGCGGAAGTCGAGGCGTTGCTGCGCGGCGAGCCGGTGGCGTCTGCCGCCGAGGGCGGTGCGGACGTGGTGGAAGCACGCCATCGGCGGGTGCTGGACCGGATCCTCTTCCTGCGCGCCACACGTCTGAGGCCCTCGACCGACGGTCAGCGCCGTATCTACTCGCTCGCGGAGATCGCGGCGGGGGCGGGTACGAGTCCGCAGTGGCTCGACAAGATGATCAAGACGGGTAAGGCTCCGAATCTGGACCACGCCGCTGGGATCGCGCAGTTCTTCGGGGAGAGGATCGAGTTCTTGGTGGCCAGCCCGGCCGAGGCCCTCGACCGGGTTCTGCTCGAGATCCACAAGGATCTTCTGGAGCGGGCCTTCGAGCGCCAGTCCCAACACCTCCAGCGTCTGGAGGGCGGGGACACCGGATCCGGACTGAATCCGGAACTCGGAGTGGTCGGATACGCGGCGCGCGCGCTGGCCGAGGTGCCCGACGACACGGCGCAGCCGCTCATCGCACTGATCGAGTCGGTTGCCCGGCGGGCACGTGAGGAGCGGGCCCGGGAGGCCCGGAGTACGTAGACCGGACCTGCGGGGATGGTACGGAATGTGATGCATGGGGGGCGCGGTGGGGACGTACCGCGAAATGAAGCGACATCGCGATGAGCTGTTCACGGGCACGGCCCGTCCATTACCGGACACTCCGGTCGAACTGTTCCGGGCCGTCTGCGCGTACGTGACGGAGAGCAGCGGGCGTGAGGTGCGCCTGATGCTCGAGCCGTTTCCCCAGGACACGGTCAGTGGCCTGTGGCTCGACATGGGCGACTTCGAGGCGATCGTCGTCGAGGCGAACACATCGCCGCTGCACCAGATGGTGATCGTCGGGCACGAGCTGTGGCACCGCAAGGAAGGAAGCTGCGGGCAGCACGGCGGTGCCGCCGGTGCGGCTGTCGCGGCGCGCATGATCGGTGACCGGTGGAGCCTCGACGATGCCGTCGCCCGTTTCGCCGCCCGCACCGATGTCGATCTCGACGAGGAGCGCAGGGCTGAGAAATTCGGTCGCATGCTGGCCGCGAAGTTCCGCCCGCACCTGGAAGGCATGCGCCCCGGCAAAACACCCGCGTCCGGCGTGGCCGGACGCATATGGGCCTCCCTGGAAGGCTGACCGTCCGGGGTCGTAGGTGCCGCCGCGGCGGACGCCGCTCGCCGGTGGCCCGGCGAGCGGCGGACGTCATGAACCGCGGCTCATCGTTTGGCGCCGACCGGGTCCGGTGAGCGCTCCCGTGTCGAAGGCCGCCCCTCCAGCGGGTGGATCCGGTGCAGGAGGGGTCCGGTCATGATGGTGGTGATCACCGCCATGAAGACCATGGCGGTGAACATCCTGGAGTCCAGGACCTTCAGCGAGAGACCCACATTGAGGATGACCAGCTCGGTCAGGCCGCGTGCGTTGAGGAGAACGCCCAGTGCCGTCGACTCACGAGCCGATGCCCCGGTGAGCACGGCGGCGCCGAACGCGCCCACGAACTTTCCTGCGCACGCCACCGCGACCGCGGCCAGAAGCATGAGCGCGCCCTGCCAGCCGAGACCGCCCAGGTTCACCGAGAGCCCGGTCACGGTGAAGAAGGCGGGCAGCAGGAAGAGGCTGGTCTGCTCGATGCGCTCGGGGACCTCCGGAGCGAGAGCGTCGATGTGCCGGCGCGGGACGACCGCACCGAAGGCGAAGGCGCCGAACACCGCGTGAAGGCCGATCTCTTCCGTGGCCCACGCGCACATCAGCAGGCCGATGACCAGTGCGGCGTGGGTGACGGGACCGCCCGCCCAACGCCGCTCGGGCGCCAGCAGCCACCGCAGGGCGGGGCGGACGACGTAGAGCAGGCCGAGTACGAACGCGGCTGCCTCGACGGCCATCCACGCCAGCGACCCCGCGCCGGTGGCGTGCACCAGGGCGACGACCACCGCGAGCACGCACCACGCGAGAAAGTCCTGGATCGCGGCGCAGGTGAGCGCGATCGAGCCGAGCCTGCTCTTGTTCAGGCCCCGCTCGTCGATGATCCGGGCCAGCACGGGGAACGCGGTGATGGACATCGCCACACCCATGAACAGGGCCGGCTCCAGAAGGCCTTCCGTCCCCAACTCCGAAGTGATGAACCATGGAGCCAGTACGGCCGCCAGACCCATGCCCAGGAGGAAGGGCAGGGTGACCGAGCCGAGGGAAACGGCTGTGACCTGGCGGCCGGCGCCCCGAAGGTGCGCGATTTCGAGCCGGTAGCCCACTCCGAACATGAACAGAACCAGGCCCAGTTGGGCGATGACCTGCAGGAACGGCCGTACGGCGGGGGGAAAGAACAGATGGGAGAGGTCGCCCGGGAGGAGCCCCAGCAGGCTGGGCCCCAGGGCGATGCCTGCGACGATCTCTCCCATCACAACCGGCTGGTGGAACCTCTGGGCCAGCCTGCTGAACACGTAGGCCACGGCGAGCAGAACGGCCAGGCCCAGCAGCACACCACCGGTGCCGACCGAGGCGGGAGGGGCGGCAGCGGCGGTCACCGGGTCAGCCAGGGCGCCGTTGAATCTGTTCAAGGAGTACACCTTCACATCAGGAGGCGGAACGAGCCCGGTTGATGGAGTTGAAGAACGCGGTGGCGGTCGCGACGGCCGGATCGGCGTCGATGCCCACGCCATAGGCGGTGCCGGGGCCACTGCCGGTCCGCAGATAGACGGCGGTGCGCGGGCCGACCGCGTCGTCGACTTCGTGTTGCGTGACGGCGTGAAGCCGAACCTGGTGGCTCGTTCCGCTGAGTGCGTCCACCAGCGCGTCGGTGAGGCACTCCCCGGAGCCGGTGAGAACCTGCTCGTTTCCGTCGGGCTCGACCAGCCTGACCGAGAGGCGGCTGACGTTCTCCTCACGCGTCGCGCGGACTTCCTTCAGCAGCAGACCAGGCCGAGGCTCGACATAGGTGTCGCTGAAGATCTCCCACAGGCGGCGGGACGTGACCTCGACGCCGCTCTCGTCGGTGATCCGCTGGACAGCCTTGGCGAACTCCACCCGCAGCTCGCGTGGCAGGTCGAGTCCGTAGTGGGTCTTGAGTACCTGGGCGACGCCGCCCTTGCCGGACTGGCTGTTGACGCGGACGACGGACTCGTACGTCCGGCCCACGTCCTTGGGGTCGATGGGCAGGTAGGGAACTTCCCACGGCAGCTCGGCCACAGGGCGGCCGGTGCGGGTGGCCCGCTGCTCCAGGGCGGCCAGTCCCTTGCCGATCGCGTCCTGGTGCGTGCCGGAGAAGGCCGTGTAGACCAGGTCACCGACGTACGGGTGGCGCGCGGGCACCGGCATCTGGTTGCTCTCCTCGACCGTACGGCGGACCGCGTCGATGTCGGAGAAGTCCAGTTGGGGATCGACACCCCGGCTGAACAGATTGAGCGCCAGCGTGGCCAGGCACGCGTTGCCGGTCCGCTCACCGTTGCCGAACAGCGTGCCCTCGATCCGGTCCGCGCCGGCCATCACGGCCAGTTCGGCCGAGGCGACCGCGGTACCTCGGTCGTTGTGCGGGTGGACGGACAGGATGATCGAACCACGGTTGTCCAGGTTCCGGTGCATCCACTCGACCTGGTCGGCGAAGACGTTGGGGGAATCGGTCTCCACCGTGGTGGGAAGGTTCAGGATCGCCGGCCGGTCAGGGCTGGCCTCCCACACCGAGGCGACCGCGTTGGAAAGGTCCAGCGCGAACTCCGGCTCGGTCACGTTGAACGTCTCCGGTGAGAACTCGAAGCGCAGGTTCGCCGCGCGCATCGAGGCCGCCCGCGCGGCCACGTGCTCGGCCCCCCGCAGGGTGAAGTCCCTGAGTTCCTGGGGGGACATGGAAAACACCACGTCCCGCCACAGGCACGCGGTCGCCAGGCACAGGTGCACCACCGCCCGCTTCGCTCCCCGGATCGCCTCGAAGGTCCGGTCGATCATGTCAGGCCGAGCCGGCGTGAACACGACGATGGTCACGTCGTCGGGAATCCTGTCGTGCTCGATCAGCTCCCGGACGAATTCGAATTCCGCAGCGCTGGCACCGGGATAACCGACCTCGATCTCCTTGAACCCGGTCCGCACCAGCAGGTCGAACATCATTCCCTTGCGCCGGGAGTCCATGGGGTTGGCGAGTGACTGATTGCCGTCGCGAAGATCCACCGATGCCCACAGCGGAGCCTTCTTGATCTCCCGCCCGGGCCATGTGCGGTCGGTCAGCTCCTGCGACAGCCTGGACCCCTCACGCGCATAGCGGTGGAACGCCATCGGCGACGCGCGCTGCGCGTTCCACGAGGGCTGTCCGACCCCGGCCGCGCCCCCCGCGACGACAGCGGATTCCATCCCCCACGGTGCGGGCAACGCCCCTGTCACCTCAATGAGTTCGGACATCTGAGCCAGCCTCCAAGGTTGGCCGGCGAGCAGCCTCCGCCGACGGAACGTGGCTTCATTCCCCAGGAACGGACAAGGGTTGTCCACCCTCCGATGACCGATCTGTCAGGTCCGTACATCGCCGGGCGAAGCCGTGCGCGGTGGTAGGTTCGAGCCGGTCGAGCGGCCGTTCCCGCCACCACTTTTCCTGCCGTCCGCGCCTCTGTTCCCCGCGGTTGTCCATTCCGGCGAACCCGGCGTCCGGTGTTTCCAGGACTTCGAAGTACCGTTCTCAGCTCGTTCTCGAGCCGACAGAAAGCTGGTCGAACCATGCCCGTGCAAGAGGTGCCGAGCCTGCTGAAATTGTTCACCCCGGATCTGGCCGCCGACCCGTACCCGTTCTATCGCGAGCTCCGTGAAAATCACCCGGTCCACTATGACAAGTGGATGCGCAGCTGGGTGATCCTCGGCTACGAGGAGATCAGCTCACTGTCCAAGGACGACCGGCTCTCGGGCGCCCGGATCGAGAGCTTCCACGAGTCGTTGCCGGCTGACGCGCGCGCTGAACTGAAACCGCTCAAGGACGCCTTGGCGGACATGATGGTCTTCCACGAACCGCCCCGCCACACACGACTGCGGCATCTGATACGGCCGGGCCTGACGCCCCGCTTCATCCGCGAGATGCGCCCGGTCATCGAGGGACTCACCGATGAACTTCTGGACAAGGTCGTCGATCAGGGACGGATGGACGTCATCCACGATTTCTCCGAGCCGCTCACCCGGGGCGTGATCGGACGACTGGCCGGAGTTCCCCAGCACGCCGAACACCTGCTGGGCAACTGGCAGGGCCTGCTGCTGGAGTTCTTCGCCCAGTCCCGCAAGGAGATCCCGCGTGTCACCCAGCTGCGTGCCGCTTTCGACGAGGGGGCGTCGGCCCGCCGCGACGGGACCGGCACCGACTTCTTCACGCAGATGATCGCCGAACAGCTCCAGCAGGGCGACTTCACCGAGGACGAGGTCTTCGCGAACTTCCTGCTGCTCATCGATGCCGGACAGGCCACCACCACCCACCTCATCGGCAACGCGGTCCTGGCCCTGCTCCGCCAGCCGGACCAACTGGAACTGCTGCGTTCGCAGCCGGAGCTGGCCACGAAGGCCGCCCACGAACTGCTGCGCTACGACAGCTCCGTGCAGTTCACCACCCGGGTCGCACTCGTAGACCTCGAAGTGCGGGGGCACAGGATCGCGGCAGGCGAATCGGTGACCCTGGTGCTCGGCTCAGGCAACCACGACCCCCTGAAGTACGAGAACCCCGACCGGGTCGACATCACCCGTGGCTCCGCCGACCACCTCTCCTTCGGGCACGGCATCCACTACTGCCTGGGGGCCTCGCTGGCGGTGGCGGAGGTCGAGATCGCGCTGAGCCGGCTCCTCGCGCGCACCAGGGACCTCCGCCTCGCGGAACCCGGCCCCACCTGGCAGGACAGCATCAATTTCCGCTTCCTGAAGAACCTTTCGGTGACCTTCGCGCCGGCCACCGCCGCATCAAGCCGTACCTGACAGACGGTCCGGTAGCCGTTGGACAAGATCGCGCAGTTCCTGGGGAATGGAGGCATCCGTCCTACCAGGGGGAACCTGACCGTGAACTCATCGACTGCCGAACACTTCGACCTCATCGTGGTCGGCGGCGGCCCGTCCGGATCGACCCTCGCCACCCTCGTGGCGATGCGCGGACACCGTGTGCTGCTGCTGGAAAAGGAGAGTTTCCCCCGCTACCAGATCGGGGAATCGCTGCTTCCGGCGACGGTGCACGGTGTCTGCAAACTCCTGGGCGTCACCGAAGAACTGGAGGCCGCCAACTTCACCAAGAAGCTGGGCGGCACCTTCCGCTGGGGCTCGAACCCCGAGCCGTGGACCTTCGCCTTCGCCATCTCACCGAAGCTCGCCGGCCCGACCTCGTTCGCGTACCAGGTCGAACGAATGAAGTTCGACAAGATCCTCATCGACAACGCCCGTCGCAAGGGGGTGGACGTACGTGAGGAGTCCGCCGTCACCGACGTCGTCAAGGACGGCGAGCGGGTCACCGGCCTGCACTACCGGGATGCTGATGGCACGACACACGAGGTGACCGCCACGATCGTGGCGGACGCCTCCGGCAACCTCAGCAACATCCACAAGCACACCGGCGGCAAGCGCGTCTATTCGGAGTTCTTCCAGAACGTCGCCCTGTTCGGCTATTTCGAGGGTGGCAAGCGTCTGCCCGAACCGCGGAGCGGCAACATCCTGTCGGCCGCGTTCGACGACGGCTGGTTCTGGTACATCCCGCTCAGCGACACGCTGACCAGCGTCGGCGCGGTCATCGCACGCGACCGGGCCGACATCATCCAGGGCGATCCGGAGAAGGCGCTGCTCACGCTGGTCGACCGATGCCCGGAGATCCGGGACATGCTGTCCGACGCAACCCGGGTCACTGAAGGGCCGTACGGCGAGATCCGGGTACGCAAGGACTACTCGTACTCCAACACCACCTTCTGGAGCCCCGGCCTGGTCCTGGTCGGGGACGCCGCCTGCTTCGTCGACCCGGTGTTCTCCTCGGGCGTCCACCTCGCCACGTACAGCGGCCTGCTCGCCGCCCGCTCCATCAACAGCGTGCTCGCCGGAGACGTGGACGAGGAGCGCAGCTTCGCCGAGTTCGAGAAGCGCTACCGTCGCGAGTACGGGCTCTTCTACGAGTTCCTGGTCGGCTTCTACGACCTGCACCACGACGAGAATTCGTACTTCTGGCAGGCCAAGAAGATCACCAACACCGGTAGCACCGACGTCGAGGCCTTCGTGGAACTGGTGGGTGGGGCGGCCTCCGGTGAGGCCGCGCTGACCGGCAACAGGCTCACCAATGCCGCCGAGCAGCTCGCGCAGGCCGTGGACTCGGCGGGCAGGGACGTCGCCACCGGCCTGGACCGCCCGGCCCCGTTCTTCCGGTCGGAGATCGTCGGCGAGGTCATGCAGGAGAGCGCCCGCGTGCAGGCCCGTGCGGCACTCGGACACGAGCTGACGGACGAGGACCCGCTCTTCAGCGGTGGTCTGGTGCCGTCCGGGGACGGCATGTCCTGGGAGATCCCCGCTAGCTGAGTAACACCCGCAGGGCCCGCCAGGGCATGGCGGGCCCTGTGTCGTTCCCGGGGTGCCGACCGGCCCTGGCGCGCTCACCGGTATGGCGCTGACGCGTGTGCCTCTGTCGCCGCCTTCGTTGACTTCGTTGGAAGAAGGAAAAGTTCATGATCCCGTTGTCTTTCGCGCAGCATCGGCTTTGGTTCCTGCACAAGCTGGAGGGACCATCGGCGACATACAACATGCCGCTCGCACTGCGCCTGAGCGGCGGGATCGACGTGGAGGCGCTGCACGCCGGCCTGCTGGACGTGATGGAGCGGCACGAGTCGCTGCGCACCGTCTTCCCCGAGGCCGATGGTGAGCCGCACCAGCTGGTGCTCGATCCGGCGGATGTGCGGCTCGCCTGGGAACAGCGGTCCGTGACGGAAGCGGAACTGCCGGCCGCGCTGGACGAGGTGGCCCGCAACACCTTCGACCTGGCCACGGAAGTACCGATCCGAGCTTGGCTGTTCGAGGTGTCGGCCGACGAACACGTCCTGATGCTTCTCATGCACCACATCGCGGGCGACGGCTGGTCGATGGGCCCGCTCGCGCGCGACGTGGTCGAGGCGTACACCGCGCGCGTCGAGGACCGGAACCCGAGCTGGGACGAACTGCCCGTGCAGTACGTCGACTACACGCTCTGGCAGCGCGAACTGCTCGGAGACGAGTCGGACCCGAACAGTGTGCTGTCCAAGCAGGTCGACTATTGGAGGGAGAAACTGGCCGGGCTGCCCGAACAGTCCACTTTCCCCACCGACCGCGCCCGCCCCGCCGTGGCATCGTACGAGGGTGCGCAGCTGAGCCTCGAACTGGACCGGGAGCTGCACCAACGGCTCGTCGAGCTGGCGCGTCGTTCGAACAGCACCGTGTTCATGGTGCTCCAGGCGGGCATGGCGGCCCTGATGAGCCGGCTCGGCGCAGGCACCGACATCGCGCTGGGCGCGGGCGTGGCCGGTCGCACGGACGAGGCACTCGATGACCTCATCGGCTTCTTCGTGAACATGTTCGTGCTCCGTACGGACACCTCGGGCGATCCGACCTTCGAGGAGCTGCTGGGCCGGGTCCGTGAGACCAGTCTGGCGGCCTACGCCAACCAGGACGTGCCCTTCGAACATCTGGTGGAGCTGCTGAACCCGCAGCGGTCCACCGGTCACCACCCCCTCTTCCAGGTGGCCCTCGTCCTCCAGAACGCGCCGAGCGGAGACTTCGAACTCCCGGGAATCCAGGTACAGGCCGAGGTCCTGGGATCCGGAACGTCCCGCTTCGACATGCTCATCTCGCTCACCGAGCGCCATGAGCCGGTGACCGGGCCGGCGGGCGTCGAGGTGCAGGTCGAGTATTCGACGGATCTGTTTGATCGTTCGTCGGTTGAGCGGTTGCTTGGGCGTTGGGTGTGGTTGCTGGAGCAGGTGGTGGCTGATCCGTTGGTGCGGGTTGGTGGGGTTGAGTTGTTGGCGGAGGCTGAGCGGGAGCTGGTGTTGTCGGGGTGGAATGAGACGGGGTGTGTGGTTCCGGAGGCTTCGCTGGCTGGGTTGTTCGAGGCTCAGGTGGTGCGGGATCCGGGTGCGACGGCGGTGGTGCGTGGTGGGGAGTCGTTGTCGTATGGGGAGTTGAATGCGCGGGCGAACCGGCTGGCGCATTGGCTGATCGGTGAGGGTGTGGGGCCGGAGTCGTTGGTGGGGGTGATGCTGCCGCGTTCGGTTGATCTGGTGGTGGCGGTCCTTGCTGTGCTGAAGGCCGGTGGCGGGTATGTGCCGATTGATGTGGAGTATCCGGCGGAGCGGCGTGCGTTCATTCTTGAGGATGCGGCGCCGGTGCTTGTGCTGGATGAGCGTGTGCTGGGTGGGGATTTTTCGGGGTTTGCGGATTCGGATCCTGGGGTGGTGGTGGATCTGGGGCATCCGGAGTATGTGATTTATACGTCGGGTTCTACGGGTCGGCCCAAGGGTGTGGTGGTGTCGCATCGGGGTGTGGCGAGTCTGGCGGTGACGCAGGTCGGGTTGCTGGAGCTGGGGCCGGAGAGCCGGGTGCTGCAGTTTGCTTCGCCGAGTTTTGATACTGCGTTCTGGGATTTGCTGGTGGCTTTTGCTTCGGGTGCGGTGTTGGTGGTGCCTGAGCGTGGTCGGCTGGTGGGTGGGGAGTTGTTGCGGGTCCTGGCTGAGGGTCGGGTGTCGCATGCGTTGATTCCGCCGTCGGTGGTGGCGACGTTGCCGGTGGATGCTCCGGCGTTGCTGGGGGATCTGTGCTGTCTGGTGGTGGGTGCTGAGGCGGTGCCGCTGGATCTGGTGGCGCGGTGGTCGCCGGGGCGTCGGGTGATGAATGCGTATGGTCCGACGGAGACGACGGTCATTGTGGCGATGGCCGGCCCGATGGTGGGTGATGTGCCGATCGGGCGGCCGGTGGCGAATACCCGGCTTTATGTGCTGGATGAGGGTTTGTGTCCGGTGCCGGTGGGTGTTCCGGGTGAGTTGTATGTGGCGGGTTCGGGTCTGGCGCGCGGGTATGTGGGTCGTGCTGGTCTGACGGCTGAGCGGTTTGTGGCGTCTCCGTTCGGTGTGGGTGCGCGGATGTACCGGACGGGTGATCTGGTGCGTTGGCGTGCGGATGGGCAGCTGGAGTATCTGGGGCGTGCTGATGAGCAGGTGAAGGTGCGTGGGTTCCGGATCGAGCCGGGTGAGATCGAGTCGCTGCTGGTGGGTTTTGAGGGTGTCCGTCAGGCTGCGGTGATCGCTCGTGAGGATGTTCCGGGGGATCAGCGTCTGGTGGCCTATGTCGTGCCTGATCTTGAGGTGGCTTCGGCTGCCGTGTTGCCCGATGCCGCGGACTCCGCCGTGTCTTCTTCGGTCGGGATGTCTGGTACCGAGGCGCAGGTGGAGGAGTGGCGGGAGATTTACGACTCGGTGTATTCCGGGGCGGGTTCTGGCGGCTTTGGTGAGGATTTCTCGGGCTGGGACAGTTCGTATTCGGGTGAGCCGATTGCGTTGGGTGAGATGCGTGCCTGGCGGGATGCGGTCGTGGAGCAGGTGCGTGGGTTCGGTGCGCGTCGGGTGCTGGAGATCGGTGTCGGTTCGGGTCTGCTGATGGCGCATCTGGCCGGCGGTGTGGAGGAGTACTGGGGCACGGATTTGTCGTCGGCGGTGATCGGGCGTCTGGAGGGCCAGGTTGCCGAGGCGGGTCTGGGGAACGTCCGTCTGCGGGCACAGCCGGCAGACGTGACGGAGGGGCTGCCGGAGGGCTTCTTCGACACGGTTCTGATCAATTCGGTGGTGCAGTACTTCCCTGATGGGGAGTATCTGGCGCGGGTGATCGACCGGGCGGTCGGGCTGCTGGCTCCTGGCGGCCGGCTGATTGTCGGTGACGTGCGGCATGCGGGTTCGCTGCGTGTTCTGCATGCGGCTGTTCACGCGGGCCGGGGTGCGGTGGCGCGCGCGGTGGTGGACCGTGCGGTGCTGCTGGAGAAGGAACTGGTCGCCGCACCCGAGTTCTTTGCGGAGCTGGCCCGGCGGGATGGCCGGATTGGCGGGCTGGATATCCGTCTGAAGCGGGGCGGGTATCACAATGAGCTGACCCGGCATCGCTACGAGGTGGTGTTCCACAAGGATCCGGCCGGAGTACTGGACGTTTCCGGTGCCCGTGAAGTGGTCTGGGAACCGGGCCAGGACCTTGAGGCTTTCGCCGGGATCGATGTTCCGGTGCGTGTGGTGCGCATTCCGAATGCGCGGCTGGTGGCCGAGGTTGCCGCTGAGCACGTGGTCGACGGGCATGACGCGGAGGACTTCGGGCCGGCTGTTGATCCGGAGGCTCTGGTTGTCCGGGGCGCCGGGCTGGGTCTGCGGGTCGTGCCGACCTGGTCACCGGGGTCGGTGGCCCACTTCGATGCCGTCATCCTCCCGGCCGGGGCTGATGATGCGGTTCTGTCCGGTGTCTACATTCCCTCCAGTTCTACTTCTGCCTGGGTGAACAGCCCCGGTGCCGCCCGGGGAATCGGGGCGGTCGTCAAGGCGGCCCGTGCGCAGCTGGCCGAGGGCCTGCCCGACTACATGGTCCCGTCGGCCGTCATGGCCGTGGCGCGGCTTCCGCTGTCTCCGAACGGCAAGCTGGACCGCCGGGCGCTCCCGAAGCCCGACTACGCGGCGGCCTCGGGCGGGCGGGCTCCGCGGACTCCGCAGGAAGAAGTCCTCGCCGGCCTGTTCGCCGAAGTCCTCGGCGTCGACCGCGTCGGCATCGATGACAGCTTCTTCGACCTCGGCGGCCACTCCCTCCTCGCCACCCGCCTCGTGAGCCGCATCCGGACCATCCTGGGCGTGGAGCTGCCCATCAAGGACGTCTTCGCCGCCCCGACGGTCGCCGGGCTGGCGGCAACGCTGGCCGGTGCCAGGGGGCTCGCTCGCACGGCACTGGTACCGATGGAGCGCCCTGATGTGGTGCCACTGTCCTTCGCGCAGCGCCGCCTGTGGTTCCTCCACAAGCTGGAAGGTCCGTCGGCGACCTACAACGTGCCCTTGGCGCTCAGGCTCAAGGGCACCATCGACTCCGATGCGCTGCGTGCCGCCCTGGGTGACGTGGTCGGCCGGCACGAGTCGCTGCGTACGGTGTTCCCCGAGGCGGGGGGTGAGCCGTATCAGCTGGTGCTGGAAACCGGGCAAGCCGACTTCCGTTGGGATCACCGTGTGGTCAGCGAGGACGAGCTCCCGGCCGCACTGGAGAAGGCGGCTCGGCACGGGTTCGATCTTTCCTCCGAGATCCCGTTGCGCGCCTGGCTGTTCGAGCTGAGTGGCGACGAGTGCGTCCTGCTCCTTCTGATGCACCACATCGCGGGTGACGGCTGGTCGATGGGCCCCCTGGCCCGGGACGTGGCGGAGGCTTACACGGCCCGTACGCACGGTGCTGCCCCCCAGTGGGCCGAACTTCCCGTACAGTACGCCGACTTCACGCTGTGGCAGCGTGAGCTGCTGGGTGATCTGGCGGCTCCGAGCAGCATGTTGGAGATCCAGATCGACTACTGGCGCGAGCAGTTGGCCGGTCTGCCGGATCAGGTGAGTTTCCCCGCCGACCGGCCCCGCCCTGCGGTGGCTTCGTACCAGGGTGCACACCTGACTTTGGAGCTGGACGCCAAGCTGCATCGGCAGCTGATCGCCCTGGCCCGAGGTTCGAACGCGACCGTGTTCATGGTGCTCCAGGCGGCCATGGCGGCCCTGCTGACCCGCCTCGGCGCCGGAACGGACATCCCGATCGGCTCGCCGATGGCAGGCCGCATGGACAATGCGCTGGATGATCTCGTGGGGTTCTTCGTCAACACCCTCGTCCTGCGTACGGACACCTCCGGCGACCCGAGCTTCGAGGAACTCCTCGGCCGCGTCCGGGAGACCAGCCTCGCGGCGTACGGCAACCAGGAGGTGCCGTTCGAGCACCTGGTGGAGCTGCTCAATCCGGAGCGCTCGACCTCGCGCCACCCGCTCTTCCAGGTCATCCTCGCCCTGCAGAACGCGCCCGAGGCGTCTTTCGAACTTCCCGGCCTCCAGATGGAGATGGAGGGCACGGACCTGCGGCTCTCACCGGCCGACACCGTTGTGAACGTCCTTGAGCGCCGTGACCGTGCGGACAACCCCGCCGGCATCGACGTGTACGTCGAGTACGCGACCGATCTGTTCGACCGTGTGACGGTCGAGCGGGTGATGGGTCGGTGGGTGCGGTTGTTGGAGCAGGTGGTGGCGGATCCGTCGTTGCCGATCGGGCGTGTCGAGCTGTTGTCGGAGGTGGAGAGGGCTCAGCTGGTCTCGGGTTGGAATGACACGGCGGTTGAGGTGTCCGAGGCGACGCTGGCTGGGCTGTTCGAGGCCCAGGTGGTGCGGGCTCCGGGTGCGACCGCGGTGGTCCGTGGTGGGGAGTCGTTGTCGTACGGGGAGTTGAATGCGCGGGCGAACCGGCTGGCGCATTGGCTGATCGGTCAGGGTGTGGGGCCGGAGTCGTTGGTGGCGGTGGTGCTGCCGCGTTCGGTTGACATGGTCGTTTCTGTGCTTGCCGTGCTGAAGGCCGGTGGTGCGTATGTGCCGGTTGATCCGGAGTATCCGGCGGAGCGGCGTGCGTTCATTCTTGAGGACGCGGCGCCCGTCCTCGTCCTTGACGAGGATGTGCTGTGTGGGGACTTCTCCGGGTTTGCGGATTCGGATCCTGGGGTGGCGGTGGATCTGGGGCATCCGGCGTATGTGATCTATACGTCGGGTTCTACGGGGCGTCCCAAGGGTGTGGTGGTGTCGCATCGGGGTGTGGCGAGTCTGGGGTCCGCGCAGGTCGAGCGGTTCGGTGTGACGGCTGCGAGCCGGGTTCTGCAGTTCGCTTCGCCGAGTTTTGACGCGGCGATGTCGGAGATGTTGATGTCGTTCGCGTCGGGTGCGGTGCTGGTGCTGCCGGAGGGCGGGAAGCTGGCGGGTGAGGCGCTGCTGGCGGTGCTGGCCGGGCAGGGGATCACGCATGTGACGGTGCCGCCGTCGGTGCTGGGGGCTTTGCCTGCTGGTGTGGAGTCTGGGTCGGGGCTTTCGTCTTTGGAGACGGTTGTTCTGGCGGGTGAGGCTGCTCCTGTGGAGTTGGTGGCCCGGTGGTCGGGGTCGCGGCGTGTGGTGAATGCGTATGGTCCGACGGAGTCGACGGTGTGTGTGTCGATGAGCGGTGAGGTGTCGGATGGTGTGGTTCCCATCGGTCATCCGGTGGTGAACACGTCCGTGTATGTGCTGGATGAGGGTTTGTGTCCGGTGCCGGTGGGTGTTCCGGGTGAGTTGTATGTGGCGGGTTCGGGTCTGGCGCGTGGGTATGTGGGTCGTGCTGGTCTGACGGCTGAGCGGTTTGTGGCGTCTCCGTTCGGTGTGGGTGCGCGGATGTACCGGACGGGTGATCTGGTGCGTTGGCGTGCGGATGGGCAGTTGGAGTATCTGGGGCGTGCTGATGAGCAGGTGAAGGTGCGTGGGTTCCGGATCGAGCCGGGTGAGATCGAGTCGCTGCTGGTGGGTTTTGAGGGTGTCCGTCAGGCTGCGGTGATCGCTCGTGAGGACGTTCCGGGGGATCAGCGTCTGGTGGCCTATGTGGTTCCCGATGCTGGTGGCCGGCCTGTTGCGGGGGTGCTGGTGGAGTCGCTCGCCGAGCGGCTTCCCGAGTACATGGTCCCGGCAGCCGTGGTGCTGCTGGACGACGGTCTCCCGCTCACCCCGAACGGCAAGCTGGACCGCCGGGCGCTGCCCAAGCCCGACTATGCGGCGGCCTCGGGCGGGCGGGCTCCGCGGACTCCACAGGAAGAGGTCCTCGCGGGCCTGTTCGCCGAAGTCCTCGGCGTCGACCGAGTCGGCATCGACGACAGCTTCTTCGACCTCGGCGGCCATTCCCTCCTCGCCACCCGCCTCGTGAGCCGCATCCGGACCGTCCTGGGCGTGGAGCTGCCCATCATGGACGTCTTCGACTCGCCGACGGTCGCAGGCCTCGCGGCGCTGCTCGACGCGTCCCTGCTGCGGGGGCGCGCCACCCTTGTTCCGATGAAGCGCCCGGAGGCCGTACCGCTGTCCTTCGCGCAGCGCCGCCTGTGGTTCCTCCACCAGATGGACGGCCGCTCGGCGACGTACAACGTCCCGCTCATCCTGCGCCTGAAGGGAGCGGTGGACCCTGCCGCGCTCGCCAGTGCGCTGCGTGACGTCATCGGCCGGCACGAGTCGCTGCGTACGGTGTTCCCCGAGGCGGGGGGTGAGCCGTATCAGCTGGTGCTGGAAACCGGGGAAGCCGATTTCCGTTGGGATCACTGTGTCGTCAGCGAGGACGAGCTTCCGGCCGCGCTGGAAGAAGCGGCCCGGCACGGGTTCGACCTGTCCGGCGAACTGCCTCTGCGCGCGTCGTTCTTCGAACTGGGCGCGGATGACAGCGTCCTGATGCTTCTGATGCACCACATCGCGGGTGACGGCTGGTCGATGGGCCCCCTGGCCCGGGACGTGGTGGAGGCCTACACGGCGCGCACGCGCGGTGCTGCCCCCCGATGGTCCGAACTCCCGGTCCAGTACGCCGATTACACCCTCTGGCAGCGTGAACTGCTCGGTGAGGCCGCTGACCCCGACAGTCTCTACCAAAGCCAAGTGGCGTACTGGCGCAAGCAGTTGGCCGGTCTGCCGGATCAGGTGAGCTTCCCCGCCGACCGGCCCCGCCCGGCGCAGGCCTCGTACCGGGGCGGCTATCTGACCTTCGAGCTCGATGCCGCTCTGCACCGCCGGCTGATCGCTCTGGCACGGGCATCGGGCACCACCGTGTTCATGGCGCTCCAAGCCGGTATGGCGGCCCTGCTGACCCGTCACGGCGCCGGAACGGACATCCCGATCGGCTCGCCGATCGCGGGCCGCACGGATGACGCGCTGGACGATCTCGTGGGGTTCTTCATCAACACCCTCGTCCTGCGTACGGACACCTCCGGCGACCCGAGCTTCGAGGAACTCCTCGGCCGCGTCCGGGAGACCAGCCTCGCGGCGTACGGCAACCAGGAGGTGCCGTTCGAGCACCTGGTGGAGCTGCTCAACCCGGAGCGCTCGACCTCGCACCACCCGCTCTTCCAGGTCATCATGGGCCTGCAGAACGCCCCCGAGGCGTCATTCGAATTCCCCGGCCTCCAGGTAGAGCTCGGTGGCCTGGACCTGAACATCTCCAAGGCGGACCTCGAACTCAACGTGGTCGAACGCCGCGGTCACGACGGCACCCCGGAAGGCGTGCTCGCTGCCGTTCAGTACGCGACCGATCTGTTCGACCGTGTGACGGTCGAGCGGGTGATGGGTCGGTGGGTGCGGTTGTTGGAGCAGGTGGTGGCGGATCCGTCGTTGCCGATCGGGCGTGTCGAGCTGTTGTCGGAGGTGGAGAGGGCTCAGCTGGTCTCGGGTTGGAATGACACGGCGGTTGAGGTGTCCGAGGCGACGATGGCTGGGCTGTTCGAGGCCCAGGTGGTGCGGGCTCCGGGTGCGACGGCGGTGGTCCGTGGCGGGGAGTCGTTGTCGTACGGGGAGTTGAATGCGCGGGCGAACCGGCTGGCGCATTGGCTGATCGGTCAGGGTGTGGGGCCGGAGTCGTTGGTGGCGGTGGTGCTGCCGCGTTCGGTTGACATGGTCGTTTCTGTGCTTGCCGTGCTGAAGGCCGGTGGTGCGTATGTGCCGGTTGATCCGGAGTATCCGGCGGAGCGGCGTGCGTTCATTCTTGAGGACGCGGCGCCCGTCCTCGTCCTTGACGAGGATGTGCTGCGTGGGGATGTTTCGGGGTTCCCGGACATTGATCCTGGTATCAGTGTGTCCATGGCCAATCCGGCGTATGTGATCTATACGTCGGGTTCTACGGGGCGTCCCAAGGGTGTGGTGGTGTCGCATCGGGGTGTGGCGAGTCTGGGGTCCGCGCAGGTCGAGCGGTTCGGTGTGACGGCTGCGAGCCGGGTTCTGCAGTTCGCTTCGCCGAGTTTTGACGCGGCGATGTCGGAGATGTTGATGTCGTTCGCGTCGGGTGCGGTGCTGGTGCTGCCGGAGGGCGGGAAGCTGGCGGGTGAGGCGCTGCTGGCGGTGCTGGCCGGGCAGGGGATCACGCATGTGACGGTGCCGCCGTCGGTGCTGGGGGCTTTGCCTGCTGGTGTGGAGTCTGGGTCGGGGCTTTCGTCTTTGGAGACGGTTGTTCTGGCGGGTGAGGCTGCTCCTGTGGAGTTGGTGGCCCGGTGGTCGGGGTCGCGGCGTGTGGTGAATGCGTATGGTCCGACGGAGTCGACGGTGTGTGTGTCGATGAGCGGTGAGGTGTCGGATGGTGTGGTTCCCATCGGTCATCCGGTGGTGAACACGTCCGTGTATGTGCTGGATGAGGGTTTGTGTCCGGTGCCGGTGGGTGTTCCGGGTGAGTTGTATGTGGCGGGTTCGGGTCTGGCGCGCGGGTATGTGGGTCGTGCTGGTCTGACGGCTGAGCGGTTTGTGGCGTCTCCGTTCGGTGTGGGTGCGCGGATGTACCGGACGGGTGATCTGGTGCGCTGGCGTGCGGATGGGCAGCTGGAGTATCTGGGGCGTGCTGATGAGCAGGTGAAGGTGCGTGGGTTCCGGATCGAGCCGGGTGAGATCGAGTCGCTGCTGGTGGGTTTCGAGGGTGTCCGTCAGGCTGCGGTGATCGCTCGTGAGGACGTTCCGGGGGATCAGCGTCTGGTGGCCTATGTGGTTCCCGATGCTGGTGGCCGGCCTGTTGCGGGGGTGCTGGTGGAGTCGCTCGCCGAGCGGCTTCCCGAGTACATGGTCCCGGCAGCCGTGGTGCTGCTGGACGACGGTCTCCCGCTCACCCCGAACGGCAAGCTGGACCGCCGGGCGCTGCCCAAGCCCGACTACGCGGCAGCCTCCGGCAGCCGGGCTCCGCGCACTCGGGAGGAGGAGATCCTCTGCGGGCTCTTCGCCGAAGTCCTCGGCGTCGACCGTGTCGGCATCGATGACAGCTTCTTCGACCTCGGCGGCCACTCCCTCCTCGCCACCCGCCTGGTCAACCGGATCCGTACCGAACTCGACGTGGAGATCCCCTTCCACGTCATGTTCGAGTCGCCGACGGTGTCCGGCCTGATCGACGAGCTGGGTCTGCGTCCCGTCGCCGACACCCGGCTGCCGCTGGCGCCCATGAAGCGCCCGGAGGTGATTCCGCTGTCCTTCGCCCAGCGGCGCCTGTGGTTCCTGGACCAGCTGGAGGGCCCTTCGACGACCTACAACATGCCGCTTCCGCTGCGGCTGCGCGGCAGGCTCGACGAGGCCGCCCTGAGCTCCGCCCTGAGTGACGCGATGGCTCGGCACGAGTCGCTGCGCACCGTCTTCCAGGCCGTCGACGGAGAGCCCCACCAGGTGGTGCTGGAGGCCGCGGAGGCCGCGTCGGCCTTCGTCTGGGAGCGGCGCACCGTGACGGAAGCGGAGCTGCCGACGGCACTCGGCGAAGCCGCCCGTCACACCTTCCGACTGGCCTCCGAAGTCCCCTTCCGCGCATGGCTGTTCGAGCTCGGACCCGAAGAGCACGTCCTGCTGCTCCTGCTGCACCACATCACCGGCGACGGCTGGTCGCTGGGTGCGCTGGCGCGTGACGTGGTCGACGCGTACGGAGCACGTCGTCAGGGCCTGGTTTCGCAGTGGGAAGAGCTCCCGGTGCAGTACGTCGACTACACCCTTTGGCAGCGCGAGCTGCTCGGTGACGAAGACGACCCGGACAGTCTGTACGGGCGGCAGGTGGCCTATTGGCGCGAGACACTGGCGGCTCTCCCCGAGCAGATCAGCCTGCCCGCCGACCGGCCCCGGCCGGCGGAGATCTCGTACGCCGGTGCCTCGGTGGACTTCGAGCTGGACGCGGAGCTGCACCGGCGGCTGGCCGAACTGGCCCGGAAGTCCGGCGCCACCGTCTTCATGGCCCTCCAAGCGGCCATGGCAGCGCTGCTGACCCGCCTCGGAGCCGGAACGGACATCCCGCTCGGCTCGCCGATCGCGGGCCGCATGGACGACGCCCTCGACGACCTCGTCGGGTTCTTCGTCAACACCCTCGTCCTGCGTACGGACACCTCCGGCGACCCGAGCTTCGAGGAACTCCTCGGCCGCGTCCGGGAGACCAGCCTCGCGGCGTACGAGCACCAGGACGTGCCCTTCGACCACCTCGTGGAACTTCTCAACCCCAATCGCTCCTCCTCCCACCACCCGCTCTTCCAGGTCATGCTGGTCCTCCAGGACAACCCGACCGCCGAGTTCGGCCTGCCCGGGCTGGAGGTCGCCGGCGAGCCCGTCGACATCGAGACCGCCAAGGTCGACCTGTCGGTCAACGTCCTGGAGCGACACGACGACGCCGGTGCGCCCGTCGGCATCGTCGGTGCGCTGAAGTACGCCACCGCACTGTTCGACCGTTCGACGGTCGAGGGGCTGCTGGAGCGCTGGGTGAGGCTGCTGGAGCAGGTCGTGGCCGACCCGTCGCTGAGCCTCGGGCGCGTCGAGCTGCTGGCCGAAGCCGAGCGCGGGCAGATGCTGAACGCCTGGAACGACACCGCCGTGGAGGTGCCCCAGCTCACGCTCCCCGAGCTGTTCGAGACCCAGGTACGGCGAGCCCCGGACGCGGTCGCATTGGTGTGCGGCGCCCAGTCCCTGACGTACGGAGAGCTGAACGCCCGTGCCAACAGGCTCGCGCACTGGCTCGTCGGCCAGGGCGTGGGCCCCGAGAAGCTCGTCGGCGTGCTGGTGCCCCGGTCCCTCGACGCCGTCGTCGCGGTCCTCGCCGTACTGAAGGCGGGCGGCGCGTACGTGCCGGTCGACCCCGAGTACCCGCAGGCGCGGCGCGACTTCATCCTGGCCGACTCCGCGCCGGTCCTCGTCCTGGACGAGGCCGCGCTCGCCCAGGACCTGTCCGGCTTCGACGACACCGATCCCGAGATCGACGTCGAGATGGAGCACCCGGCGTACGTCATCTACACGTCGGGCTCCACCGGCACGCCGAAGGGCGTCGTGGTGGAGCACCGCTCCGTCGCCAACTATCTGAACTGGTCCGCGCACCACTACCCGGCCGCGCGCGGCGCGACGCTGGTGCCCACCTCGATGGCCTTCGACCTGACCGTCACCGGCCTCTACACCACGCTGGTCGTCGGTGGCCGGGTCTACCTCAGCGGCCTGGACGACCTCCCGGCCCAGGGCAACGGCGTTCCCGTGGCGCTGCTGAAGGCAACCCCGTCGCACCTGCCGATGCTGAGCGACCTGCCCAAGCACTGGTCGCCGGGCGAGATGCTGATCCTCGGGGGCGAGGCCCTGACCAGCGAAGCGCTGCAGCAGTGGCGGGCCGCCAACCGGCGGGTCACGGTCGTCAACGCCTACGGGCCGACCGAGACCACCGTCAACTGCACCGAGTTCCGGATCGGCCCGAAGGAGAAGCTGCCCGCCGGACCGGTCCCGATCGGGCGCCCGTTCTGGAACATGCGCGCCTACGTGCTCGACGAGCGGCTGGGGCTGGTGCCGACGGGCGCGGTGGGCGAACTGTACGTCGCGGGTGCCCAGCTGGCCCGTGGCTACCTGGGCAGGACCGGCCTCACCGCCGAGCGGTTCGTGGCCTGCCCCTTCGAACCGGGTGCACGCATGTACCGCACGGGCGACCTCGTCCGCTGGCGCGCGGACGGACAGCTGGAATACGCCGGGCGTGCGGACGAGCAGCTCAAGATCCGGGGCTTCCGCATCGATCCGGGTGAGATCTCGGCGACGCTGCTCGGCCACCCGGACGTACGACAGGCCGCCGTCGCGGCCCGCGAGACCGGGCAAGGTGACACCCAGCTCGTCGGGTACGTCGTCGCGGACGGCGAGCGGGGCACGGTCGGTGTGGACACCGCCGCCCTGCGCGCCTTCCTGGCCGAGCGCCTCCCGGACTACATGGTTCCGGCGGCCGTCGTGGCTCTCGACGGCATCCCCCTGACACCCAACGGCAAGCTGGACCGGCGTGCGCTGCCGGCGCCCGACTTCGGGGCACTCAGCGCCGGCCGGGCCCCGCGCACCGCGCAGGAGGACGTCCTGTGCGGGCTGTTCGCCGGTGTCCTCGGAGTCGACCGCGTCACCATCGACGACAGCTTCTTCGAGCTGGGCGGACACTCACTGCTCGCGACACGGCTCGTCAGCCGGATCCGGGCCGCGCTCGGCGTCGAGGTACCCATCAGCGCGGTGTTCGCCACGCCGAGCGTGGCCGGGCTGGCCGCGTGGATCGAGACGGGCACCGGTCAAGTCCGCACGGCCCTGACGCCGATGCCCCGTCCTGATGCCGTACCGCTGTCGTTCGCGCAGCGCCGGCTGTGGTTCCTGAACCGGTTGGAGGGACCGTCGGCCGCGTACAACTGGCCGTTCGTGCTCAACCTGTCCGGGCCGGTGGACCAGGACGTGCTGCGGGCAGCACTGCGCGATGTGGCGCTGCGGCACGAGTCGCTGCGTACGGTCTTCCGGGAAACGGACGGGGAACCGCACCAGGTGGTGCTCGACCCGGCCGCCGCCGGACTGCCGTTGACCGTCGCCGGGGTGGCGCCGGACAGGATCCACCAGGCGGTACACGAGGCGATCGGTCACCATTTCGGCCTCGACTCCGAACCGCCGGTGAGGGCCTGGCTGTTCGTTCCGGAACCGACCGGTTTCGGCGGCCCGGCATCCGGACCCGTGCTCGTACTGCTGATGCACCACATCGTCGCGGACGGGGCGTCCCGCGCCTCGCTGATGCGTGACCTCTCCGAGGCGTACGAGGCCCGGCTCGCGGGCTCCGCCCCCGGCTGGGCCCCCCTGCCCGTCCAGTACGTGGACTACGCGATCTGGCAGCAGGAGCTCCTCGGCCGGACCGACGACCCGGACAGCCTGGTCTCACGGCAGCTCGCCTACTGGAAGGACGCGCTCGACGGCATCCCGTCCCAGCTCGAACTTCCCACGGACTGGCCGCGCCCCGCTGTCGCCGGCTACCGGGGCGGTGCCCTGACCTTCGCCCTGGACGCCGAACTCCACGCAGGCCTGCGCAAAGTCGCCGCGGACTCCCGCTCCACCCTGTTCATGGTCCTGCAGAGCGGCTTCGCCGCCCTGCTCACCCGGCTCGGCGCGGGCCACGACATCCCCGTCGGCATCCCGATCGCGGGCCGCACCGACGAGGCCCTGACCGACCTGGTCGGGTTCTTCGTCAACACCCTGGTGCTCCGTACGGACACCAGCGGCAACCCGCGCTTCGACGAGCTGCTCGAACGGGTCCGCGACACCGCGCTGACCGCCTACACCCACCAGGACCTGCCCTTCGAGTACCTGGTCGAGGCGATCAACCCGGTGCGCTCGCTCTCCAGCAACGCCCTGTTCCAGGTGATGTTCCAGCTGCAGAACGTCGACGCGCCGACCCTGCGCCTGCACGACGTCGAGGCCACGCCCTACCCGCTGGAAGGCGACAACTCCAAGTTCGACCTGTTCCTGAGTCTCGCGGAGAACGAGACGGCACAGGGCCGGCCCGCGGGGCTGAGCGCCACCCTCGAATACGCCACCGAGCTGTTCGACCGGGCCACCGTCGAGAAGTTCGCCGTCTGGTACGAAAACCTGCTGCGCGCAGCGGTTCTCGACCCGGCAGTGCGGATCGAGGACGCCGCGCTGCTCACCGCCTCCGAGCGGGCCGAGATCCTGGTGGCCCGCAACGACACGGGAGCCGAGCCGCCCGCGCGGTGGGTGCACGAGACGTTCCAGCGGCAGGCCGCAGCCACCCCCGGAGCCCTCGCCGTGCGCTGCGGTACGCAGGAGGCCGACTACGGGCGGCTGAACGCACGGGCCAACCAGCTGGCCCGGTACCTGCTCGGCCAGGGCATCGGCGCGGAGAGCGTGGTCGCGCTGGCCCTCCCCCGCTCCGTGGACATGGTCGTGGCGATCCTCGCCGTACTGAAGGCGGGCGCCGCCTACCTGCCCATGGACCCCACCAACCCGGCCGACCGGCTCGCGTACGTCCTCGCGGACGCCGAGCCCGCCGCACTGATCACCACGTCCGCCCTGCACGGAGCGCTGCCGCACCCGCTGCCCGATCTGTCGGTCCGACTCGGCGACCCCGACGTGGAGGGCCTGCTGACCTCCCTCCCGGCGGACGACGTGACGGACGCGGACCGGCGGACCCCGGTCCGCGGCGACCACTCCGCCTACGTCATCTACACCTCGGGCTCGACCGGCTACCCCAAGGGCGTGGTGATCTCGCAGGCGAGCATCGCCCACTTCCTGGACGCCGTCCTCGCGCGCGTCCCGCTGACCCCGCAGGACCGCATGGTGGCCGCGACCACCGTCACCTTCGACATCACGGCCGTCGAGATCCACGCCCCGCTGCTCCGCGGCGCGAGCGTGGAGCTGGCCACCGATCAGGTCGCCAGGGACCCGATCGCCCTGCACCGCCTGATCCGTGACAGCGGCGCGACGGTCTTCCAGGCCACCCCCTCGGTGTACCGGTCGATCCTGGCGCACGCCCCGGACGGGCTGGCGGACATGCGGCTGCTCGTCGGAGGCGAGGCACTGCCCGCCACCCTTGCCGAGCGGCTGCGGGCGCAGGGCGGCGGAGCCGTCAACCTCTACGGCCCCACCGAGGCCACCGTCTGGATCACCGCCGCCGACGTGACCGGTCCCGAACGCACCCCACGGATCGGCCGGCCGCTGCGCAACGCCCAGGTGTACGTGCTGGACGCGGGCCTGCGGCCGGTCCCGGACGGGGTGGCGGGCGAGCTGTACCTCGCCGGTCCCTTCCTGGCCCGTGGCTACCTGCGCAGGCCCGGCCTGAGCGCCGAGCGCTTCGTGGCCAACCCCTTCGGCGCTGCCGGCACACGCATGTACCGCACCGGCGACCTCGCCACATGGCAGGCCGACGGCGGCCTGGAGTTCATCGGCCGGGTCGACGATCAGGTCAAGGTCCGGGGCTTCCGCATCGAACTGGGCGAGATCGAAGCCGCTCTCTCCCGGCAGGACGGCATCGCCGCCGCCACGGTCCTCGTCCGCGAGGACAACGACACCCCGCAGCTCGTCGGGTACGTCGTACCCGACCGGGAACGGACCGGGGGACACGACGGGGCCGAGAGCGGGCTCCAAGTCGATTCCTGGCAGGAGGTCTATGAATCGCTCTACCGCGACCAGACCGAAACCGGAGGGTTCTGGGAGGACTTCGGGATCTGGACGAGCAGTTACGACGGCTCCCCGATCCCGCTCGCCGAGATGCACGCGTGGCGCGCCTCGGCCGTCGGGGAGATCCTGCGGCTGCGCCCGCGCCGCGTACTGGAACTCGGCGTCGGAAACGGCCTGATCCTCTCCCAGGTGGCGCCGCATTGCACCGCATACTGGGGCACCGACTTCTCGTCGTCCGCCATCGACAGCCTGCGCGCCCGGATCGAGGACCACGCCCAGGAACTCCCCGGCCGGGTGGAACTGAGAGCGCAGCCCGCCGACGACACCTCGGGCCTGCCCGGGGACTTCTTCGACACCATCGTCGTGAACTCGGTCGCGCAGTACTTCCCCAGCGCCGACTACCTGACCGACGTCATCCGCAAGGCGCTGGCTCTGCTGGTGCCCGGCGGCACCCTGTACCTGGGCGACATACGGAACCTGCGGCTGCTGCGCACGATGCAGGCCGGTGTCGTCCGGGCCGGTGCCGAAGGCACCGACACGACCGACGACCTGCCGGCCCAGCGGGCCCAGATCGACCACAAGGTGACCGGCGAGGAGGAACTGCTCCTCGCGCCCGAGTTCTTCACCGGCCTCGGCCGCGAACTGGCGGACATCGGGGGTGTGGACATCCGGCTCAAGCGCGGTGCGTTCGACAACGAACTCTCCCGCTACCGCTACGAAGTGATCATCTGCAAGACCCCGACGGTTCCCGCCGAGGTCCACGCCCTGGCGGAGATCGACTGGGCGGAGTGCCACGGCGGACCGGACGGGCTCGCGGATCTGCTGCGGGAACACCCCGGCGGCCTGCGGCTCACCAAAATCCCCAACAGCCGACTGACCGAGGACGCGGCAGCACTCCGCCGGATCGACGGCCTGGAGCCGGAACCCGCGCATGCCGTGGCGGACCCGGAGACCGTCATCACGTACGCCGAGCGGCTCGGCCTGCGGGCCGTCGCCACCCCGTCCGAGACCGGCGACCCGCATCGTTTCGACATGGTCCTCCTGCCGCAGGCGGACGGCCCGGTCGCCGCCTACCGGGGCAGGCGACAGCCGTCCGGCGAACCGGCCCACGCGGCGCCGTACTCCAACAGCCCGGCCCGGACCGCCCGGCTCGCCCGGCTCCACCGGGAACTGCCGGCCCGGCTGCGCGAATGGCTGCCCGACTACATGGTCCCGTCGGCCTTCGTCGTGCTCGACGAGCTGCCGGTGACCCCGATCGGAAAGCTGGACCGCGCGGCCCTGCCGGCCCCGGACTACGGCATCCTCAGCAGCGGACGGGCCCCCCGCACACCCCGCGAGGAGATCCTGTGCGAGCTCTTCGCCGACGTCCTCGGGCTGAAGCGGGTGACCGTCGACGACAGCTTCTTCGAGCTGGGCGGGCACTCGCTGCTCGCCACACGGCTGGTCAGCCGGATCCGCGGCGCCCTGGGGATCGAGGTACCGATCGCCGCGGTCTTCGACGCCCCGACCGTGGCCGGGCTGGCCGAACGCATCGACTCCGGCGCGGCGACCGCGCGTGCGGCCCTGCTGCCCATGGAGCGGCCCGAGGCGGTCCCGCTGTCGTTCGCGCAGCGCCGCCTCTGGTTCCTGCACAAGCTCGAAGGCCGGTCGGCGACCTACAACCTGCCCCTGGCACTGCGCCTGCGGGGAGCCGTCGACGAGGAAACGCTGCGGGCGGCGCTCGCCGATGTCATCGCCCGGCACGAGTCGCTGCGTACGGTCTTCCCCGAGACCGACGGGGAACCGCGCCAGCACGTGCGCGACGCCGGAGCGGCCGACTTCGGCTGGCGGGTCACCCGGGCCACGGAAGAGGAGTGGCCGCAGCGCATGGCGGCCGCCGTCTCGTACGCATTCGACCTCGGGACCGAGATCCCGGTGCGCGCCGAGCTGTGGCACGTGGCCGCCCCGGTCGACGGCGATGCGACGGACGAATCCGACGGAACCGACGGCTCCCGCGTCCTGCTGGTGCTCCTGCACCACATCGCGGGCGACAGCTGGTCAGCCGGACGGCTGCTCCGGGACCTGACCGCGGCCTACAGCGCACGGATCCACGGAACCGCGCCGCACTGGCCTCGGCTGCGCGTCCAGTACATCGACTACACGCTCTGGCAGCGCTACATCCTCGGCGACGAGGACGACCCGGACAGCACCGTCGCGCAGCAGATCGTCTACTGGCGCAAGCTGCTCGCCGGAGCGCCCGAGGAACTCGCCCTGCCGACGGACCGGCCCCGCCCGGCGGAGCCGAGCTACCAGGGCGGCACCGTCCGCTTCGAACTGCCGGCACGGGTACACCGCGCCCTGGCCGCGCTCGCCGAGGCCTCCGGCGCGAGCACCGCCATGGTGCTCCAGTCCGCGGTGTCCGTACTGCTGTCCAAGCTGGGCGCGGGCGATGACATCGTGCTCGGCACGCCCGTCGCCGGGCGCACCGACGAGGCGCTGGAGGACCTGATCGGGTTCTTCGTCAATACGCTGGTGCTGCGCGCCGATCTGTCGGGTGACCCGACCTTCGGCGACCTCGTCGGCCGGGTCCGCCAGGCCGTACTGGAGTCGTACGTCCACCAGGACCTGCCGTTCGAGCGGCTGGTCGAGCTGGTCAACCCGTACCGGGCGACCGCGCGGCACCCGCTGTTCCAGGTCATGGTGGACTTCGGTGTCACGGGCGACGCGTACGAGGGCCCGGCCGAGCTGGACATCGAAGCGGTCGGCATCGAGACGCCCACGGCGAAGTTCGACGTCGACTTCACCTTCTCCGAGCGCATGACACAAGACGGTGCCCCGGCCGGGGTCACGGGGGCCCTGCGCTACGCCGCCGACCTGTTCGACCACGGGACTGCGGCGGCGATGGCCGACCGGTTGACCGCGCTGGTGGACACCATGGTGGCCGCCCCGCACCACAGGCTGAGCGCGTTCGATGTCCTCAGCCCCGCCGAACGGCAGCACTGGGAGACGTCCGGGGCACGGGACTCGGCACCGCGGACGCCGGACGACACGACCGTCGTACGGCTCTTCGAGGAGCAGGCGGCGGCCACCCCGGACGCGACGGCGGTCGTCGAGGACGGCATCGCGTTGACCTACGCGCAGGTCAACGCGTGGGCCAACCGGCTCGCCCGACGGCTGATCGGGCACGGCGCGGGCCCGGGACGGGTGCTGGCCCTGGCCCTGCCACCGTCCGCCGAGGCGGTAATCGGGCTGCTCGCCGTCCTCAAGACCGGCGCGGCCTGCCTGGCCCTGGAAGCCGACCCGGACACCGCGACGATCGAAGCGGCCGATCCACTGCTGATCGTCGGCCTCGCCCGGGCGAGCGGTGACCGGCCGGTCCTGACGGCCGGTTCGCCGGACATGGACCGGCAGGACGCGACCGAGGCGGACGCGACCGACACGGACGTGACCGACGCGGAGCGCATCGAGCCGCTGCTGCCTGCGCACGCCGCGCAGGTGTTCGCCGGGCCCTTCACCCACGCGGTCACCCACGCCGAGCTGGCAGCCCTCGCGGCGGACCACCGCATCCACGTCTTCGGCCAGGCCGGACCGCTGCGCGTGGGACTGACCCACCCCCTGTCCTCCGTCAACGCGTGGGACGCACTGACGGCGTTGCTCGACGGCCATGAGCTGCACCTGATCGGCGGGCCCGCCCCGGCCGATGCGCGGGCAACCGTCGACGCCCTGCGCGCCGCCCGGATCCACACGCTCGCCGCGACCCCGCGGTCCGCCGAACGGCTCGTCAACGCCGGCTTGTTCACAGCGGGCGAGCACCACCCGGCGGCCTTGCTGCTGTCCGGCGAACCGGTCGGCGCTGCGCTCTGGCACCGGCTTCGCGTACTGCCGGCGACACGGGCGTACGCCGTCCACCGCCCGGCGGGCTGCGGTGCCGCCGCCTTGGCGACGCCCGTCGGCAGCGTGACCGGTCCCGTGCTCGGCCGTCCCCTCAACGGGGCCGTCGCGTACGTACTCGACGCGGGGCTGCGTCCTGCGCCCCGGGGGGTGACCGGCGAGCTGTACCTGAAGGGAGCCCGCCCGGACACCACCCCGACCGCCCAGCGGTGTGTGCCGAGCCCGTTCCACTCCGGCGAGTGGATGCACCGTACGGGCGAACTGGTGCGGTGGGGAACCGGCACGGACGACCTGGAGTTCGTCGCGGACGAAGGCGAGCACGCGGTCCTGCGCGGCCTGCGCATCGAACCGCGGGCGATCGAGGCCGTGCTGACCTCTCACCCCGCCGTCGCGCAGGCCGTCGTGAGCGTGCGCGAGGACGGGGGCGGCGGGGCCGTTCTGGTCGCACACGCCGTACCGGTGAGCCCGGATGCGGGCGCCGACCCGATCGCGTTGCGGGCCCATCTGGCCCGACACCTCGCGGAACACCTTGTCCCGGTGGCCGTCGTCATTCTGGAGCGGCTGCCGCTGACCGACCACGGGGAACTGGACCGGACCGCCCTGCCGGAGCCGCCTGCGGACGAGGCTGCCGATGGGTACCGCGGGCCGCGCAACCCCCGGGAGGAAATGCTGTGCGCGCTCTTCTCCGAATTCCTCGACGTGCCCAAGGTGGGTATCGACGACAACTTCTTCGAACTGGGCGGACACTCCCTCTCGGCCATCCGGCTGCTGGTGCAGATCAAGTCAGTACTGGGCGTGGAACTCCCGGTGAAGGCGATGATGGAAACGCCCACGGTTGCCGGTCTGTCTCTGCGCATGGCCGGTGACTCCGAGGGGAACTCGCTCGCCGTCGTACTGCCGCTGCGCACGGGGGGAACCCGGAATCCGGTGTTCTGCGTGCACGCCGGAAGCGGGCTCGGCTGGACGTATTCCGGTCTGCTCCGCCATATCGACAAGGACATCCCCGTCTACGCCCTCCAGGCGAGCGGACTCGACGGAAAGGGAGCCCTCGCACAATCGGTCCGGGAGATGGCCGACGACTATGTGCGCCGCATTGTGGAAGTGCAGCCGGAAGGCCCCTACCGCATTCTCGGCTGGTCCTTCGGAGGAGTGGTCGCGCACCAGATCACGGAGATCCTGGAGGAGCGCGGCCGGACGGTCGAGCTGCTGGCCCTGCTCGACTGCCACCCGGTCAGCACAGTCAGCAGACAAGAGGTCGAGGAGGCGATGGCCAAGGTGGACGTCGCCGATATCTACCGCGCCATGCTGGGCCTGTTCGACCTCGAGCTGACGGACGAGGAGGCGGCCGAACTCACCCACGAGCGCGCCGTCGAGATGCTCCGGACGCACAACACGGCCCTGGCCGGCCTCAGTGCGTCCGAGGTCCGGGACATGATGGACGTGACGCTCAACAACGCCCGGATCGGCCTGGACGTGGTTCACCGCCCGGTGGCCGCGCCGACGCTGGTGCTGGCCGCCGTGGGCGAGGAAGCGGACCACAGACTGGAGGCGGGGGTCTGGGATCCGTACGTCGGTCCCGGGATCGACTACCGAACCGTCGACTGCAAGCACACGCACATGATGAACCCGGAACCGCTGCGCGAGATCGGCGCGATGGTTTCCGACCGGCTGCGCCGGGCGCAGTAGCCGCGCCACGGAGCGCTGAGGGCTAGCGCCGGGCCGGGGCCCCGCGGTGAAATCCGGGGCCCCGGCCGATCCACGTCCGATCCGTGTCCCATCTGCGTACGGGCCGAGGCGGTCCAGGATCAGATGCGCGGGAGTTGACATAGTGCCCCCGCCCCAGTTCGCAGGAGAGGCTTTGTCGTCGACGCTGTTCATGGCGGCTGATCGATCAGCCCGAACGGTGAACGCGTCCGCGGGGGACGGGATAAGGCACGAAGTGAATTCCTGCGGCGCGCCCGAACTGCGCCCGACACGCAGCTCTGACCGCTGCCGGAAATGAAATCAGCCGAGTTTCGGCAGAAGAACACCGTCTGGAAAGCGAGCATCACGTTGGACGCCAAGGCATCGTCGAATTCGGCTCACCCGAACCCCGGCGCGGACAGGCAGCACCCTTCCTCGAACGTCGAGGTGCTGCGCGGTCTGTTCGCGGAGGTCCTGGGACACTCCGAAGTGGGCCCGGACGACGATCTCTTCACGCTCGGCGGGCATTCGCTCACGGCGATCAGGCTGCTGGTCCGGGTCCGCGCCGTTCTGGGGATCGAGCTTTCGATCAAGGAGGTCTTCGAGGCCGCCAACCCGGCGGCTCTGGCCCGGCGTCTCGACGCACACGCGGCGGGCGGTAGCGACGACGGCGGCGATGACGGCGACGGCGGCGGCGAGGGCATCCGACGGCCCGAGCTCGTTCCGGCGGTGCGCCCCGCCCGGTTGCCACTGTCGTTCCCCCAGCGCCGCCTGTGGTTCCAGCACAGGCTGGAAGGCCCGTCGGCGACCTACAACGTGCCCATGGCGTTCCGGCTGACCGGCAAGGTCGACGCCGACGCGCTGCACGGCGCCCTGCTCGCCGTGATCGGCCGGCACGAGTCGCTCCGTACGGTCTTCCCCGAGAGTGACGGCGAGCCGAACCAGCTGGTGCTGGGGCCCGAGGACGTGCGGTTCGACTGGCAGCGCCGTACGGTCACGGAGGCCGAACTCCCCGCCGCCTTGGAAGAAGCGGCCCGGTACGGCTTCGACCTCTCCTCCGAAATCCCGTTCCGCGCATGGCTGTTCGAGCACGGGGACGACGAATGCGTCCTGCTCATGCTGCTGCACCACATCTCGGGTGACGGCTGGTCCCTGGCGCCGCTGGCTCGTGACGTCATCGCCGCGTACACGGCGTACTCCGCCGACGCCGCACCCACCTGGTCCGAACTCCCGGTGCAGTACGCCGATTACAGCCTCTGGAAGAGCGAGCTGCTCGGGGACCCGGCCGACCCCGAGAGCGTCTTCGCGCGGCAGGTCGACTACTGGAAGGATCAGCTGGCCGAGCTGCCGCAGCTGGTCACCTTCCCCGCCGACCGCCCCCGTCCAGCCGTGGCCTCGTACGACGGCGCCAACCTGCACTTCAGGCTGAACGGGCAACTTCACCGTCAGATCGTGGCGTTGGCGCACCGCTCCAACGCCACCGTATTCATGGTGCTGCAGGCCGGCATGGCAGCGCTCCTGACCCGGCTCGGCGCGGGCACGGACATCCCGCTCGGAAACGGTGTCGCGGGCCGCAGCGATGAAGGCCTGGACGATCTGATCGGCCTGTTCGTCAACACCTACGTCCTGCGTACGGACACCTCCGGCGACCCCGGCTTCGGAGAACTGCTCGGCCGCGTCCGGGAAGCCAGCCTCGCGGCGTTCGAGTACCAGGACGTGCCCTTCGAGTACCTGGTGGAACTCCTCAACCCGCAGCGCTCCACTCACCACCACCCGCTGTTCCAGGTCGCGATGGTGCAGCAGAACGCGCCGTCGGTCGACATGCTCCTGCCCGGACTCGCGGTCCGTGAAGAGTTCGTCACCACCTCCACCTCCCGATTCGACTTCCTCGTCGAGCTGTTCGAGCGCCACGACGAGAACGACGCGCCGGCCGGTATCGAGGCCGTCGTCGAGTACGCGACCGAATTGTTCGACCACGCGACGGTCGAAGACCTCCTGGAGCGCTGGGCGCGGCTGCTGCAGCAGGTGGTGGCCGAGCCGGCGCTGCCGATCGGGCAGGTAGACCTGCTGGCGGAGGCGGAGCGCGGCCGACTGCTGGGGGACTGGAACGACACGTCCGTCGAGGTCCCCGAGGCGTCGATGACCGCGCTGTTCGAGGCCCGCGTTGCCGCGGCGCCCCAGGACACCGCGCTGGTGTGCGGTGCCGAATCACTCACGTACGGGGAACTCGACGCGCGGGCGAACCGGCTGGCGCACTGGCTGATCGAGCGGGGGGTGGCCCCGGAACAGCGGGTCGGTGTTCTCCTGCCGCGCTCGTCGGAATGGGTCGTCGCGGTGCTGGCCGTACTCAAGGCCGGTGGCGCGTACGTGCCGGTCGACCCGGAATATCCGGCGGAGCGCCGCGCCTTCATGCTGGCGGACGCCGCCCCGGTCCTCGTACTCGACGAGGAGACACTGCGAACCGCCCTGCCGGACCTGGCCAAGTACCCCGACACCGTCCCCGATGTGCGCGTTCGCCTCGAGAACCCCGCCTACATCATCTACACCTCCGGCTCCACCGGCGTTCCCAAGGGCGTCGCCGTGTCGCACAGCGGCGTGGCCAGCCTCGCGGCGGCGCAGGTCAGCAGGCTGGGTGTCACGCCCGCGAGCCGGGTACTGCAGTTCTCCTCGCTGAGCTTCGATGCCGCGTGGTGGGAACTGGTGATGGCGCTGACCTCCGGCGCCACGCTGATCGTGCCGCAGCAGGGTCGCCTCGTCGGTGAGGCGCTGCTGGAGGTGCTGGCCGGGCAGGGGATCACGCATGTGACGGTGCCGCCGTCGGTGCTGGGGGCTTTGCCTGCTGGTGTGGAGTCTGGGTCGGGGCTTTCGTCTTTGGAGACGGTTGTTCTGGCGGGTGAGGCTGCTCCTGTGGAGTTGGTGGCCCGGTGGTCGGGGTCGCGGCGTGTGGTGAATGCGTATGGTCCGACGGAGTCGACGGTGTGTGTGTCGATGAGCGGTGAGGTGTCGGATGGTGTGGTTCCCATCGGTCATCCGGTGGTGAACACGTCCGTGTATGTGCTGGATGAGGGTTTGTGTCCGGTGCCGGTGGGTGTTCCGGGTGAGTTGTATGTGGCGGGTTCGGGTCTGGCGCGTGGGTATGTGGGTCGTGCTGGTCTGACGGCTGAGCGGTTTGTGGCGTCTCCGTTTGGTGTGGGTGCGCGGATGTACCGGACGGGTGATCTGGTGCGCTGGCGTGCGGATGGGCAGTTGGAGTATCTGGGGCGTGCTGATGAGCAGGTGAAGGTGCGTGGGTTCCGGATCGAGCCGGGTGAGATCGAGTCGCTGCTGGTGGGTTTTGAGGGTGTCCGTCAGGCTGCGGTGATCGCCCGTGAGGACGTTCCGGGGGATCAGCGCCTGGTGGCCTATGTCGTGCCTGATCTTGAGGTGGCGGCCGCGTCGGGTGCTGCTGATGTGTCGGGTGCTGAGGCGCAGGTGGAGGAGTGGCGGGAGATTTACGACTCGGTGTATTCCGGGGCGGGTTCTGGCGGCTTTGGTGAGGATTTCTCGGGCTGGGACAGTTCGTATTCGGGTGAGCCGATTGCGTTGGGTGAGATGCGTGCCTGGCGGGATGCGGTCGTGGAGCAGGTGCGTGGGTTCGGTGCGCGTCGGGTGCTGGAGATCGGTGTCGGTTCGGGTCTGCTGATGGCGCATCTGGCCGGCGGTGTGGAGGAGTACTGGGGCACGGATCTGTCGTCGGCGGTGATCGGGCGTCTGGAGGGCCAGGTTGCCGAGGCGGGTCTGGGGAACGTCCGTCTGCGGGCACAGCCGGCAGACGTGACGGAGGGGCTGCCGGAGGGCTTCTTCGACACGGTTCTGATCAATTCGGTGGTGCAGTACTTCCCTGATGGGGAGTATCTGGCGCGGGTGATCGACCGGGCGGTCGGGCTGCTGGCTCCTGGCGGCCGGCTGATTGTCGGTGACGTGCGGCATGCGGGTTCGCTGCGTGTTCTGCATGCGGCTGTTCACGCGGGCCGGGGTGCGGTGGCGCGCGCGGTGGTGGACCGTGCGGTGCTGCTGGAGAAGGAACTCGTGGCCGCACCCGAGTTCTTTGCGGAGCTGGCCCGGCGGGATGGCCGGATTGGCGGGCTGGATATCCGTCTGAAGCGGGGCGGGTATCACAATGAGCTGACCCGGCATCGCTACGAGGTGGTGTTCCACAAGGATCCGGCCGGAGTGCTGGACGTTTCCGGTGCCCGTGAAGTGGTCTGGGAGTCCGGTCTCGACCTTGAGGACTTCGCCGGGATCGATGTTCCGGTGCGTGTGGTGCGCATTCCGAATGCGCGGCTGGTGGCCGAGGTTGCCGCTGAGCACGTGGTCGACGGGCATGACGCGGAGGACTTCGGGCCGGCTGTTGATCCGGAGGCTCTGGTTGTCCGGGGCGCCGGGCTGGGTCTGCGGGTCGTGCCGACCTGGTCACCGGGGTCGGTGGCCCACTTCGAGGCCGTCATCCTCCCGGCCGGGACGGATGATGCGGTTCTGTCCGGTGTCTACATGCCCTCCAGTTCTGCTTCTGCCTGGGTGAACAGCCCCGGTGCCGCTCGTGGAATCGGGGCGGTCGTCAAGGCGGCCCGTGCGCAGCTGGCCGAGGGCCTGCCCGATTACATGGTCCCGTCGGCGGTCATGGCCGTGGCGCGGCTTCCGCTGTCTCCGAACGGCAAGCTGGACCGCCGGGCGCTCCCGAAGCCCGACTATGCGGCGGCCTCGGGCGGGCGGGCTCCGCGGACTCCGCAGGAAGAGGTCCTCGCGGGCCTGTTCGCCGAAGTCCTCGGCGTCGACCGCGTCGGCATCGACGACAGCTTCTTCGACCTCGGCGGCCACTCCCTCCTCGCCACCCGCCTCGTGAGCCGCATCCGGACCATCCTGGGCGTGGAGCTGCCCATCAAGGACGTCTTCGAAGCCTCCACCGTGTCCCGGCTGGTGGAACGACTGGACCTCGGCGGTAGGACGCGCACCGCCCTTCTGCCCATGGACCGCCCGGACAGCGTTCCACTGTCCTTCGCGCAGCGCCGCCTGTGGTTCCTCCACAAGCTCGAAGGCCGTTCCGCCACCTACAACATGCCGCTTGCCCTGCGGCTCACCGGTGTCGTCGACCACGCCGCGCTCCGCGCTGCCCTGAGCGACGTGATCGGGCGCCACGAGTCCCTGCGTACGGTCTTCCCCGAGAGCGGCGGCGAACCCCGACAGCTCGTACTGGACGCCGAGGAGACCGGGATCGGCTGGGAACGCCGTACGGTCACCGAGGCCGAGCTCCCGGCCGCGCTGGAAGAAGTGGCCCGGTACGGATTCGACCTGGCCACCGAAATCCCGGTTCGCAGCTGGCTGTTCGAAACGGGTGCCGAGGACGCAGTCCTGCTCCTGCTGCTGCACCACATCGTCGGCGACGGCTGGTCCATGGCGCCGCTGGCCCGCGACGTCGTGGCCGCGTACACCGCGCGACTCCAGGGTGTGGCTCCGCAGTGGGCGGAACTTCCGGTCCAATACGCCGACTACACCCTTTGGCAGAGCGAACTGCTCGGTGATGAGTCCGACCCGGACAGCCTGTTCGGACGCCAGGTCGCCTACTGGCGCGATCAGCTGACGGACCTGCCGCAACTAGTGACCTTCCCCGCAGACCGGTCCCGTCCGGCGATCGCTTCCTACGTCGGCTCGTCCGCCGAGTTCGATGTCGATGCCACGCTGCACCGGCGGCTCCGCGAGCTGGCCCGCGCTTCGGGCGCGACCGTGTTCATGGTGCTCCAGGCGGGCATGGCAGCGCTCCTGACCCGGCTCGGCGCGGGCACGGACATCCCGCTCGGCAGTGGTGTCGCGGGCCGCACGGACGAGGCGCTCGATGACCTGGTCGGTCTCTTCGTCAACACCTTCGTGCTCCGCACGGACACCTCGGGCGATCCGACCTTCGAGGAGCTGCTGGGCCGGGTCCGTGAGACCAGTCTGGCGGCCTACGCCAACCAGGACGTGCCCTTCGAGCACCTGGTGGAACTCCTCAACCCCCAACGGTCGGCGGCCCACCACCCGCTCTTCCAGGTGGCCCTGGTCCTCCAGAACACCGGCCAGGGCGACTTCACCCTGCCGGCGCTGACGGTCCGGATGGAAGAGGTCGACTCCGGTACTTCCCGCTTCGACATGCTGCTTTCGCTCACCGAGCGGTACGACGCCGCGGGCAACCCCGCCGGGATCGCGACCGTGGTCGAGTACTCCACCGACCTCTTCGACCGGTCCACGATCGAGCAGCTCTTCGCCCGCTGGATCCGCTTCCTCGACGAGGCGCTGACCGCGCCGAAGCAGTCGATCAGCCGGGCCGATCTGCTCGTCGGCACCGAGCGCCGCCAGGTACTGGCCGACTGGAACGACACCGACGCCGAGGTTCGTCAGGAGAGCCTGGCCGTTCTCTTCGAAGCTCAGGTGCGGCGGACCCCCGACGCCACCGCGGTCCTGTTCGGCGCCGCCGAACTCACCTACGCCGAGCTGAACGCCCGAGCCAACCAACTGGCGCGCCACCTCGTCGCCTCCGCCCCGGGTACGGGCGGCGGCACCGGCACCGAGCTGCTCGTGGCCGTCGCGTTGCCGCGCTCGGCGGACACCGTCGTCGCGCTCCTCGCGGTGGTCAAGGCGGGCGGCGCCTACGTCCCCCTCGACCCTGAGGATCCGGCAGAGCGACTGCGCTACACGCTGGACGACGCCCGCCCGGGACTGCTGCTCACCTGTACCCCGACCCTGACCGGCCTGGGCACGGAGCTCCCGTCCGTTCTCCTCGACGACGAGGAGACCCGCGCGGAGATCGACCGGCAACCCGCGGGCGACCTGACCGATGACGAGCGCTGGGGGCGGCTGGTTCCGCAGAGCCCGCTCTACGTGATCTACACCTCGGGTTCCACCGGCCGTCCGAAGGGAGTCCTGGTCGAACACCGGGGCCTGGTCAACAACCTCCAGTGGATGGGCGACGCCTACCCGGTCGGAGCCGGTGACGTGCTGTTGTTCCGTACTTCGGTGCGATTCGACTCGGTGGGACTGGAGCTCTGGTTCCCGCTGCTGCATGGCGCGGCGATCTGCGTGGCCCCGGGCGAGGTACTCCGGGACCCTCATGCGCTCGTCTCCTACATGGTGGAGCACGGTGTCACCGTCGCCCAGTTCCCACCGTCCCTGCTGGCCAATCTTCCGGCTCCGCCCGCCGGCCATGACGTCACCCGCATCTGGTCCAGCGGTGAGGCGCTGCGTCCGGAACTTGCGGCGGAGATCTCACGCACGTGGGGTGCGGAGCTCTCGAACCTGTACGGCCCGACCGAGATGACCATCCAGGTCGCCTCCTCGACCTGGCACGCCGGCGAGCTGGGCGCGAGTGCGACCGCGGGCAGCGTCCCGATCGGCCGACCGATGTGGAACACCCGGCTTTATGTGCTGGACGAGGGTCTGTCTCCGGTGCCGGTGGGTGTTCCGGGTGAGTTGTACGCGACCGGTGTACAGGTGGCGCGCGGGTATGTGGGGCGTGCTGGTCTGACGGCTGAGCGGTTTGTGGCGTCTCCGTTCGGTGTGGGTGCGCGGATGTACCGGACGGGTGATCTGGTGCGTTGGCGTGCGGATGGGCAGTTGGAGTATCTGGGGCGTGCTGATGAGCAGGTGAAGGTGCGTGGGTTCCGGATCGAGCCGGGTGAGATCGAGTCGCTGCTGGTGGGTTTCGAGGGTGTCCGTCAGGCTGCGGTGATCGCTCGTGAGGACGTTCCGGGGGATCAGCGTCTGGTGGCCTATGTCGTGCCTGATCTTGAGGTGGCGGCCGCGTCGGGTGCTGCTGATGTGTCGGGTGCTGAGGCGCAGGTGGAGGAGTGGCGGGAGATTTACGACTCGGTGTATTCCGGGGCGGGCTCTGCGGGTTCTGCGGGTTCTGACGGTTCTGCAGTTTTTGGTGAGGATTTCTCGGGCTGGGACAGTTCGTATTCGGGTGAGCCGATCGCGTTGGGTGAGATGCGTGCCTGGCGGGATGCGGTCGTGGAGCAGGTGCGTGGGTTCGGTGCGCGTCGGGTGCTGGAGATCGGTGTCGGTTCGGGTCTGCTGATGGCGCATCTGGCCGGCGGTGTGGAGGAGTACTGGGGCACGGATTTGTCGTCGGCGGTGATCGGGCGTCTGGAGGGCCAGGTTGCCGAGGCGGGTCTGGGGAACGTCCGTCTGCGGGCGCAGGCTGCGGATGTCACGGAGGGGCTTCCGGAGGGCTTCTTCGACACGGTTCTGATCAATTCGGTGGTGCAGTACTTCCCTGATGGGGAGTATCTGGCGCGGGTGATCGACCGGGCGGTCGGGCTGCTGGCTCCTGGCGGCCGGCTGATTGTCGGTGACGTGCGGCATGCGGGTTCGCTGCGTGTTCTGCATGCGGCTGTTCACGCGGGCCGGGGTGCGGTGGCGCGCGCGGTGGTGGACCGTGCGGTGCTGCTGGAGAAGGAACTCGTGGCCGCACCCGAGTTCTTTGCGGACCTGGCCCGCAGGGACAGCCGGATTGGCGGGCTGGATATCCGGCTGAAGCGGGGCGGGTATCACAATGAGCTGACCCGGCATCGCTACGAGGTGGTGTTCCACAAGGATCCGGCCGGAGTGCTGGACGTTTCCGGTGCCCGTGAAGTGGTCTGGGAGTCCGGTCAGGGCCTTGAGGCTTTCGCCGGGATCGATGTTCCGGTGCGTGTGGTGCGCATTCCGAATGCGCGGCTGGTGGCCGAGGTTGCCGCTGAGCACGTGGTCGACGGGCATGACGCGGAGGACTTCGGGCCGGCTGTTGATCCGGAGGCTCTGGTTGTCCGGGGCGCCGGGCTGGGTCTGCGGGTCGTGCCGACCTGGTCACCGGGGTCGGTGGCCCACTTCGACGCCGTCATCCTCCCGGCCGGGGCTGATGATGCGGTTCTGTCCGGTGTTTACAGGCCTTCGGCCGCGTCGGGTTCCTGGGTGAACAGCCCGGGCGCTGCCCGTGGAATCGGTGCGGTCGTCATGGCCGCTCGTGCCCGCCTGGCCCAGGGTCTGCCGGAGTTCATGGTTCCGTCCGCGGTGATGGTTCTGGACCGGCTTCCGCTGACCGCGAACGGCAAGCTGGACCGCCGGGCGCTCCCGAAGCCCGACTATGCGGCGGCCTCGGGCGGGCGGGCTCCGCGGACTCCGCAGGAAGAGGTCCTCGCCGGCCTGTTCGCCGAAGTCCTCGGCGTCGACCGCGTCGGCATCGACGACAGCTTCTTCGACCTCGGCGGCCACTCCCTCCTCATCACCCGCCTCGTGAGCCGCATCCGCGGCGCCATGGGTGTGGAAGTGCCCATCGCCACGGTCTTCGAGACCCCCACCGTCTCCGGCCTCGCGGTTCGCCTCGCCGAAGGCGGCAGTACTCGCCTCGCTCTGGAGCCGATGCCCCGCCCGGACATCGTGCCGCTCTCCTTCGCGCAGCGCCGCCTGTGGTTCCTCCACAAACTGGAAGGCCGCTCGTCCACCTACAACATGCCGATCGCCCTGCGCCTGAAGGGCGAGGTCGATGCCGAAGCACTCCGGGCCGCGCTCCACGACGTGATCGCCCGGCACGAATCGCTGCGTACGGTCTTTCCCGAGGCCGAAGGCGAGCCGCACCAGCTGGTTCTGGAGCCGTCGAACGCACGGCTGGAGTGGGAGTGCCGTACGGTCACCGAGGCGGAGCTGCCGGCCGCGCTGGAAGAAGTGGCCCGGTACGGGTTCGACCTGGCTTCCGAAATCCCGCTCCGCTCCTGGCTGTTCGATTTGGACGGCGCCGGTGAGTGCGTCCTTATGCTCCTGGTCCACCACATCGCCGGTGACGGCTGGTCCATGGGCCCGCTGACGAGGGACCTCGTCGCCGCCTACACGGCGCGTACCCAGGGTGAGGCTCCGCAGTGGGTCGAACTCCCCGTTCAGTACGTCGACTACACGCTCTGGCAGAGCAAGTTGCTCGGCAACGCGTCCGACCCGGGAAGCATCTATGCCCGGCAGCTGGACTACTGGAGCCGCCAGCTGGCTGGGCTTCCCGAGCAGGTGACCTTCCCGACGGACCGGCCGCGCCCGGCGATGTCCTCCTTCGAGGGGACGCACCTCACCTGGGACATGAAGCCCGAACTGCACTCGGGCATAGTCAAGTTGGCCAGCCGCACGAACACCACGGTGTTCATGGTGCTCCAGGCGGCCATGGCGGTCCTGCTGACCCGCCTCGGCGCCGGGACCGACATTGCTCTGGGCAGCGGCGTGGCCGGTCGCACGGACGAGGCACTCGATGACCTGGTCGGTCTCTTCGTCAACACCTTCGTGCTGCGCACGGACACGTCCGGGGATCCGACCTTCGAGGAGCTGCTGGGCCAGGTCCGTGAGACCAGTCTGGCGGCCTATGCCAACCAGGACGTCCCGTTCGAGGACCTGGTGGAGCTGCTGAACCCGCAGCGGTCCAGCGGTCACCACCCCCTCTTCCAGGTGGCCCTTGTCCTCCAGAACACCTCCGCGAGCGAGTTCGTGCTGCCGGGGCTGCGAGTGGGCTCCGAGGATGTCGGCATCGGCCGCTCGCGCTTCGACATGCTGCTCAGCCTCACCGAACACGTCGGCGAGCAGGGTGTGACCGCAACGGTCGAGTATTCGACGGATCTGTTTGATCGTTCGTCGGTTGAGCGGTTGCTTGGGCGTTGGGTGTGGTTGCTGGAGCAGGTGGTGGCTGATCCGTTGGTGCGGGTTGGTGGGGTTGAGTTGTTGGCGGAGGCTGAGCGGGAGCTGGTGTTGTCGGGGTGGAATGAGACGGGGTGTGTGGTTCCGGAGGCTTCGCTGGCTGGGTTGTTCGAGGCTCAGGTGGTGCGGGATCCGGGTGCGACGGCGGTGGTGCGTGGTGGGGAGTCGTTGTCGTATGGGGAGTTGAATGCGCGGGCGAACCGGCTGGCGCATTGGCTGATCGGTGAGGGTGTGGGGCCGGAGTCGTTGGTGGGGGTGATGCTGCCGCGTTCGGTTGATCTGGTGGTGGCGGTCCTTGCTGTGCTGAAGGCCGGTGGCGGGTATGTGCCGATTGATGTGGAGTATCCGGCGGAGCGGCGTGCGTTCATTCTTGAGGATGCGGCGCCGGTGCTTGTGCTGGATGAGCGTGTGCTGGGTGGGGATTTTTCGGGGTTTGCGGATTCGGATCCTGGGGTGGTGGTGGATCTGGGGCATCCGGAGTATGTGATTTATACGTCGGGTTCTACGGGTCGGCCCAAGGGTGTGGTGGTGTCGCATCGGGGTGTGGCGAGTCTGGCGGTGACGCAGGTCGGGTTGCTGGAGCTGGGGCCGGAGAGCCGGGTGCTGCAGTTTGCTTCGCCGAGTTTTGATACTGCGTTCTGGGATTTGCTGGTGGCTTTTGCTTCGGGTGCGGTGTTGGTGGTGCCTGAGCGTGGTCGGCTGGTGGGTGGGGAGTTGTTGCGGGTCCTGGCTGAGGGTCGGGTGTCGCATGCGTTGATTCCGCCGTCGGTGGTGGCGACGTTGCCGGTGGATGCTCCGGCGTTGCTGGGGGATCTGTGCTGTCTGGTGGTGGGTGCTGAGGCGGTGCCGCTGGATCTGGTGGCGCGGTGGTCGCCGGGGCGTCGGGTGATGAATGCGTATGGTCCGACGGAGACGACGGTCATTGTGGCGATGGCCGGCCCGATGGTGGGTGATGTGCCGATCGGGCGGCCGGTGGCGAATACCCGGCTTTATGTGCTGGATGAGGGTTTGTGTCCGGTGCCGGTGGGTGTTCCGGGTGAGTTGTATGTGGCGGGTTCGGGTCTGGCGCGCGGGTATGTGGGGCGTGCTGGTCTGACGGCTGAGCGGTTTGTGGCGTCTCCGTTCGGTGTGGGTGCGCGGATGTACCGGACGGGTGATCTGGTGCGTTGGCGTGCGGATGGGCAGTTGGAGTATCTGGGGCGTGCTGATGAGCAGGTGAAGGTGCGTGGGTTCCGGATCGAGCCGGGTGAGATCGAGTCGCTGCTGGTGGGTTTTGAGGGTGTCCGTCAGGCTGCGGTGATCGCTCGTGAGGATGTTCCGGGGGATCAGCGTCTGGTGGCCTATGTCGTGCCTGATCTTGAGGTGGCGGCCGCGTGGGGTGCTGCTGATGTGTCGGGTGCTGAGGCGCAGGTGGAGGAGTGGCGGGAGATTTACGACTCGGTGTATTCCGGGGCGGGTTCTGGCGGCTTTGGTGAGGATTTCTCGGGCTGGGACAGTTCGTATTCGGGTGAGCCGATTGCGTTGGGTGAGATGCGTGCCTGGCGGGATGCGGTCGTGGAGCAGGTGCGTGGGTTCGGTGCGCGTCGGGTGCTGGAGATCGGTGTTGGTTCGGGTCTGCTGATGGCGCATCTGGCCGGCGGTGTGGAGGAGTACTGGGGTACTGATCTGTCGTCGGCGGTGATCGGGCGTCTGGAGGGCCAGGTTGCCGAGGCGGGTCTGGGGAACGTCCGTCTGCGGGCGCAGGCTGCGGATGTCATGGAGGGGCTGCCGGAGGGCTTCTTCGACACGGTTCTGATCAATTCGGTGGTGCAGTACTTCCCTGATGGGGAGTATCTGGCGCGGGTGATCGACCGGGCGGTTGGGCTGCTGGCTCCTGGCGGGCGGCTGATTGTCGGTGACGTGCGGCATGCGGGTTCGCTGCGTGTGCTGCATGCGGCTGTCCATGCGGGCCGGGGTGCGGTGGCGCGCGCGGTGGTGGACCGTGCGGTGCTGCTGGAGAAGGAACTGGTCGCCGCACCGGAGTTCTTTGCGGATCTGGCCCGGCGGGATGGCCGGATTGGCGGGCTGGATATCCGTCTGAAGCGGGGCGGGTATCACAATGAGCTGACCCGGCATCGCTACGAGGTGGTGTTCCACAAGGATCCGGCCGGAGTGCTGGACGTTTCCGGTGCCCGTGAAGTGGTCTGGGAACCGGGCCAGGGCCTTGAGGCTTTCGCCGGGATCGATGTTCCGGTGCGTGTGGTGCGCATTCCGAATGCGCGGCTGGTGGCCGAGGTCGCGGCCGAGCATGTGGTCGACGGGCATGACGCGGAGGACTTCGGGCCGGCTGTTGATCCGGAGGCTCTGGTTGTCCGGGGCGCCGGGCTGGGTCTGCGGGTCGTGCCGACCTGGTCACCGGGGTCGGTGGCCCACTTCGATGCCGTCATCCTCCCGGCCGGGACGGATGATGCGGTTCTGTCCGGTGTCTACACGCCGTCCAGTTCTGCTTCTGCCTGGGTGAACAGCCCCGGTGCCGCTCGTGGAATCGGGGCGGTCGTCAAGGCGGCCCGTGCGCAGCTGGCCGAGGGCCTGCCCGATTACATGGTCCCGTCGGCGGTCATGGCCGTGGCGCGGCTTCCGCTGTCTCCGAACGGCAAGCTGGACCGCCGGGCGCTCCCGAAGCCCGACTATGCGGCGGCCTCGGGCGGGCGGGCTCCGCGGACTCCGCAGGAAGAAGTCCTCGCCGGCCTGTTCGCCGAAGTCCTCGGCGTCGACCGCGTCGGCATCGACGACAGCTTCTTCGACCTCGGCGGCCACTCCCTCCTCGCCACCCGCCTCGTGAGCCGCATCCGCGGCGCCATGGGTGTGGAAGTGCCCATCGCCACGGTCTTCGAGACCCCCACCGTCTCCGGGCTGGTCGCGCTGCTCGCGGCCACCACGCAGCCGACGGCCCGTCGGCCGGCCCTGCGCCGAATGACGCGGCCGACGGGAACATCCTGATTCGTCCTTCATCCGTAACGACGCACACCAGTGCATACGCGATGTGCATGACATACACCGCCACATCGTGTGACAACCCATCAGATAACACGTGAGGAAACACATCATGACGAACCCGTTTGAGAACCCGAACGGCACCTACCTGGTCCTGATCAACGACGAGGGCCAGCACTCCGTGTGGCCCGAGTTCGCCGAGGTGCCGGCCGGCTGGACCGTGGTGAAGCCCGCCGACACCCGCGAGGCCGCCCTCGCCTACATCGAGGAGACCTGGACGGACATGCGCCCGGCGAGCCTGGTCAAGGCCATGGCCGACACAGCCTCCTGAGGCACAGCACACACATCCGGACACCACCAGGCAGGGGCGCCCTCCGAGGCGAGGGCGCCCCTGGACCACCCTTTGGCAAAGGCACTGAACCGATGGGCACACCGACAGACGCCGACCCGCACCGCGGAGCGGCAATCGCGACCGCCATCCCACGATGGCGGCGGGAACCACTGCATGCCGATACGCCTACGACCGAGTACGCGTGCGACGTTCCCGCCGCTCTGGCCAGCGGACTCGAGGCCCTCGCGGACCGCCTCGGGGTCCCGGTCGCCTCCCTACTCCTGGCCGTCCACGCGAAGGTGCTGGCCTCGCTCTCCGGTGAACAGGACGTGCTGACCGGGTACATCGACCCGGGTTCCCCCACCGACACCGACACTGACAGCGACACCGCGCCGGAGCCGGCGCCCGTACTCGTGGCCGTGGCGGACGGGGGATGGGAGCAGCTGGTCCAGGCCGCCCGCCAAGCGGTGGGGCAGCCGACCCTCCCCCGGGGCCTCTACGAGGTGGTGCTCGACCTCTCGGCGCTGACCCACGAACAGCCCTTGCGCACACTGGAGTTCGAGGAGTCGATCGTCCTGCGCGTCGCCTTCTGTGGTGCATCGGAGGGAATGTGCCTGCGGCTGGCCGGCGACCCCGGCGTACTCGACCTTTCGTACGCGCAGCGCATCGCCGGGTACCTGATGACCGCCCTGGAGCGGCTGGTCGCCGACAGCACGGCCGAGCACCACACCCGGAACCTGCTTTCCGCCGACGAGTTCGCCTACCAGATCGACGGTCTGGCGGGTCCGAGCCGGGAGTTCCCGAACCGTCGTGCGCACGAGCTGATCGAAGAATGCGTACGCCGCCACCCCGACCGGATCGCCGCCGTACACGCCGGGACCACATGGACGTACGCCGAACTCAACCGCCGCACCAACCGCATCGCCCACGCACTCCTGAACCGCGGGCTGCGGAGCGAGGACGTGGTCGCCGTGGTCACCGAGCGCAATCTCGACTGGCTGGCCGCGGCACTCGCGGTCTTCAAGGCCGGGGGTGTCTACCTGCCGATCGAGCCGCACTTTCCCGCCGCCCGGATCGGCGCCATGCTCGCCCGCAGCGAGTGCCGGTTCGTGCTCACGGAGGCCGGTAGCACCACCACCCTCGACGAGGCGCTCGTGGCGTACCAGCCCGCGGCTTACCTCCTCATCGACGATGCCGTCGACGGGGCGGTGGACACCGACCCCGGCATACCGGTCGGCCCCGGCCAACTGGCCTACGTCTACTTCACCTCCGGCTCCACCGGGGAGCCGAAGGGGGCGATGTGCGAGCACGCGGGGATGCTCAACCACCTGCTCGCCAAGATCGAGGACCTGGACATCCGCCCGGGTCAGGTCGTCGCCCAGACAGCGCCCCAGTGCTTCGACATCTCCTTGTGGCAGCTGATCAGTGGCCTCCTGGTCGGCGCTCGGACCCTGATCGTCGGGCAGCGGGAGATCCTCGACATCCGGCGTTACGTCGACACCCTCGTCGACGGCGGGGTCGAGGTGCTCCAGGTCGTTCCGTCCTATCTGGAGGTCATGCTCAGCCACCTGGAGGAGGAGCCGCGTCCGCTGGGCCGGCTGCGCAGCGTCTCCACAACTGGGGAGGCTCTGAAGAAAGAGCTGACCGAGCGCTGGTTCGCGGCCTTCCCCGACATCAAGCTGGTCAACGCTTACGGCCTCACAGAGACGTCGGACGACACCAACCACGAGGTGATGGACCGGGTTCCGGTCCACGAGCGGGTGCCGCTCGGCTCGGCGGTCCGCAATGTGCGGGTGTACGTGGTCGACGAGCGGACGGAACCCGTCCCGCTCGGGGCGCCGGGCGAGATCGTCTTCTCCGGTGTGTGCGTGGGCCGTGGCTACATCAACGATCCCGAGCGTACGGCGACGGCGTTCGGCACGGACCCGCACCGGGTGGGGGAGCGGCTGTACCGCTCCGGCGACTTCGGCCGTTGGCTGCCGGAGGGCACCCTGGAATTCCTTGGTCGGCGCGATGCGCAGATCAAGATCCGGGGTTTCCGCATCGAGATCGGCGAGATCGAGAACCATCTGGTGCGCGTCGACGGGGTCCGCGACTCCGCCGTCGTCGTGGCACAGAGCGCGGACCAGGAGGAATACCTGGTCGCCTTCTACGCCTCGGACGCCCCCCTCGACCCGGACCTGCTGCGCCGGTCACTGGGGGAGTCCCTGCCCGCGTACATGGTTCCCCAGCTGTTCCACCACCGCGGGGCGCTGCCGCTGACCGCCAACGGAAAGATCGACAAGAAGACGCTGCGGCGGGAGGCGGCCGCCCCGGCCGCCCCGCCAGCAGGGGTGCCCGACCCCGGCCGGCCGACGGATTTCGGAGCGGACTGGACCGCGAGCGAGCTGCGGCTCGCCGAGGTCTGGGCGCGAGTGCTCAACATTCCCCTCGCGGACATCACCCGTGACATGAACTTCTTCGAGTCCGGTGGCACTTCGCTGTCCGCGGTCCGGGTCGGGGCCGCTCTCGGCGGCGCCGCACGCCTGGAGGACATCATCGGCCGCGCCGACCTCGCGAGCCTTGCCGTCGCCATCGACGAGCACGTCCAGCAGGCGGAGAAGCAGGAAGAGAAGAAGGAAGAGAACGCATGACCGATGTCGAACAGGCCGGCTCGGAACGGCTCGGCCTGGAACTGGCCCCGGGCAAGCCGGCGATCCTGCGGGTCGACTCAGTCGCCCCCGCCGATCTGGGGGACTGGACGCAGGAGTACCGGGCGGCCCTGGAGGCCGCGCTGCTGGTGCACGGCGCCGTACTGATCCGAGGCCTCGACGTGCGCGACGCCGCTTCCCTCGCCCTGGTCGGGGACAAGCTGTCGGGCGGTACGGTCGCACACGAGACGGAGGCGTTCGCCCGCCGCCGGCCGCTCGGCGGACCGGTGGTCTCCTCCCTGGAATGGCCGCCCGATCAGCCGATGTGCATGCACCACGAGCTGAGCTACGCGCTGGAGTTCCCCAGGCTGCTGACGATCGGCTGCTTCACGCCGCCCTCCCAGGGCGGGATCACCGGCCTCGCCGACGGCCAAGCCGTGCTCGACGCGCTGCCGGATGCGCTCGTCGAACGGTTCGTGGAGGTGGGCTGGACGCTGGTCCGCTCGTACAACAGCCTGGTGGGTGTGCCCTGGCAGGAGGCGCTCGCCGCCGCCGACGAGGCCGCCGCCGAGAAGTACTGTGAGGCCCATGGCATCGACTTCGCCTGGCAGCCGGACGGGAGCCTGCGGACGGCCCAGCGGCGCTCCGCCGTCATCCACCACCCGCTGACCGGCAAGCGCGTCTGGTTCAACCAGGTCGCCTTCCTCAACGAGTGGACGATGGAGCCGTCGATCCGCGAGTTCCTGGTGGCGCAGTTCGGTGCGGACGGGCTTCCCTTCAACACCCGCTACGGCGACGGTTCGCCGATCGAAGCGGCCACCGTGCAGATCCTCAACGAGGTCTACGAGGCGGCCACCCTGCGGGAGCCCTGGCAGGCAGGGGACGTGCTCCTGGTCGACAACATCCGTATGGCGCACAGCCGGGAGCCCTACCAGGGGCAGCGTGAGATCGGCATGGTGCTCGGCGCCCCCGTCCGTCTCGCGGCCTGCTCCCCGACGCATCACCCCGCCGCGCGCCCCTGACGCCGGCCCGCTCGGTCGCGCGCACGTGCGTACGTCCTCCCACCACTTTCCGACACGGAGCCACCCACCCTATGAACGCATCCATACCTCCCTTCGCCGTTGTCACCGGCTCACAGGTCCACGATGTCCTCGCGGGCCGGGAGCAGCACGTCATCGAGCTGATCGAGGAGGCCTACCGGGTGCATGGCGAGGGCGACTCGGTCAACCCGCCGTCGTACTTCCTGCGCTTCCCCGACCGCCCCACATCGCGGATCATCGCCTTGCCCGCGTCCATCGGCGGCGACACCCAGATCGACGGAATCAAGTGGATCTCCAGCTTCCCGGAGAACATCCACTCGGGCATCCCGCGAGCCTCGGCCGTCGCCGTGCTGAACGATCGGGCGACCGGCTACCCGATCGCCTGTATGGAGAGCTCCATCATCAGCGCGGCGCGCACCGCCGCGTCCGCCGCCCTCGCCGCCGACTGGCTCACCCGGGGTCGCGGCGACGGCCGCCCGCGCCGGGTCGGCTTCTTCGGGACGGGCTTCATCGCGCGCTACATCCACGGCTACCTCGCGGGCGCGGGCTGGTCCTTCGACGAGATCGGCGTTCACGACCTCGACATCGAGCACGCCAACAGCTTCCGCTCGTACCTGGAGCGCACCGGCGCCGGCACGCCCACCGGCGGGCGGGTCACGGTGTACGAGAGTGCCGAGGAGCTGATCCGTTCCTGCGACCTCCTGGTGTTCGCCACTGTCGCGGGAGCGCCGCACGTCACCGACACCACCTGGTTCGCGCACAACCCGGTGGTCCTGCACGTATCGCTGCGGGACCTGTCGCCCGAGATCGTGCTGGAGTCGGTCAACGTGGTCGACGACATCGAGCACTGCCTGAAGGCCGACACCTCGCCGCATCTGGCCGAACAGCTGGTGGGACACCGCGACTTCATCGACGGCACGCTGTACGACGTCATGTCGGGAAAGGTCACCGTGCCCACCGGCCGGCCCGTCATCTTCTCGCCGTTCGGACTCGGAGTCCTCGACCTGGCGGTCGGCAAGCACGTCTACGACACGGTCAGCGCGCTGGGTGAACTGAACGTCATCGAGAACTTCTTCCACGAGACCAGCCGCTACGGCTCCGACTCGGCACGAGGCGACGATGAGTGAGACGGGGTGGCCGCGTTGCCGATAATCACCTCTCCCCAGGAGTTCAACACGGAGGACCTGTACGTCGACCTCCGGCCGGTCATCGGCACCGAACTGCTCCTCAAGTGCGAGGGGTTCAACTTCGCCGGCTCCATCAAACTGAAGGCCGCCGCGGCGATGGTGGAGCAAGCCGAGCGGTCGGGACTGCTCCACCACGGATCCGTGCTGGTCGAGTCCTCTTCGGGCAACCTCGGAGTGGCCCTGGCCATGATCGCCGCGAACAAGGGCTACCGGTTCCTCTGCGTGACCGACACCCGGTGCAACCTCGGCACGCGGCGGCTGATGGAGACGATGGGCGCCGAGGTCTACACCGTCACACAGCCTGACGCGGAGGGCGGATATCTGGCCGCCCGGCTGGACCACGTACGTCGGTTGTGCGCCTCGGACGCCCGCTACGTCTGGCTGAACCAGTACACGAACGTCAACAACTGGGAGGCACACCACCGGACCACCGCGCCCGCCATCGCCGAGCGGTTCCCCGGCCTGGACGTGCTGTTCGTAGGAGCGGGAACCACCGGCACGCTGATGGGATGCGCCAGGTACTTCCGGGCTCGGGGGCGGCCGGTGACCATCGTGGCCGTCGACGTGGAGGGATCGGTGACCTTCGGCGGCCCCGCGCGGGCCCGGATGATCCCCGGGCTCGGCGCCGGCGTCCGGCCCCAGTTGCTGGATCGCTCGTACCTCGACGACGTGGTGATCGTCTCGGAGGCCGAGACGATCCGGATGTGCCGCCGGTTCGCCCGGAGCGGCTACCTCTTCGGAGGTTCCACGGGCACGGTCGTCGCCGGGGCCCAGCGCTGGCTGGCCAGGTACCGCCCCGACACGCCGGTCACCGCCGTGGCGATCTCGCCGGACCTCGGCGAGCGCTATCTGGACACGGTGTACCAGAAGTCGTGGGTCGACGACGTGTACGGCGACGCCGTCTACGACGCGGACCAGGCGGAAGTGCGCTGACCGTCCCCAGGGGCGGCCGGGCGCACCCCCGCCGGTCCGGCGCGGATCCGGTCAGCGGGCGCCGGTCAGTGGGCGCCGGCCGGCTCCTGCGCGGAGGCCCGGGCAGTCAGCAGCCGGCGGTCGACCTTGCCGTTGGGATTGCGGGGCAGTGACGGCAGCCGGTGGACGGCGCCGATGATCGAATGCCGGGGAAGCTGCTGCGCGCAGTGCTTCTTGAGATCGAGCAGGGAGGGATCATGTCCGTCGGCGACGACGATGAACGCGACGATGTGTGCGTCGATGCCGGCGTCGGCCACCACGGCCGCCGCCTCGTCGACCCCGTCGTGGCTCTGCAGCACCGCCTCTACCTCACCGAGTTCGATGCGGTTGCCGCGTACCTTGACCATCACATCGCGCCGTCCGACGAAATCGAAACTGCCGTCCTCCAGCACGAGCGCGATGTCGCCGGTCGCGTACGTACGGTCGGTCACCGGCGAACGTCCCCAGTAACCCAGCATCACCCCCGGACCGCTGACCACCAGCTCGCCCTCCTCGCCGGGCCCCGCCTGCTGCCCGTCCTCGCGCAGCGCGACCACGGTGTTCCCGCAGACACCGCTGCCGATCCCGACGGGACGCACCCGGTCGGCGGGGATCACGCCGACGTCGTGGGCGGTGGAAATGATGGTCTCGGCGGGCCCGTAGAGATTCGTGAACCGAATGTGCGGAAGATGCGCCCGAAGCTCACGCAGCGGGCCGATGGGGAAGGGCTCGCCCGCGAACATCAGGCTGCGCAGCGCCGGCGCATCCGTCTCCAGCAGCTCGCCGTGGCGCATCATCAACAGGAGCGCGGCAGGAACCGAATACCATACGGTGATCTCGCGGTCCACGAGAAAGCGGACCAGCCCTTTCGCGGAGTAAGCGGTCTCCTGCGGAACCAGGTGGACGGAAGCGCCGACGGTGAAGGGCGCATAGATGTCGTTCACCGACAGATCGAAATGGAACGGTGCGTGATTCGCGTACCGGTCCCCGGGCCGCGCCTGCTGGGCCTCGGCGACCCAGGAGATGAAGGCCCAAGCCGTGTTGTGGCTGTGACAGACGCCCTTGGGTTCGCCGGTGGACCCCGAGGTGTAGAGGATGAAGGCGAGATCGTCGCCGTCGGCCGCAGGCCCGGGCAGCACCACCTCCGGTGCTTCGGCCCCCGCCGCGGGCAGCCGCGACCAGGGCGTTCCGTCCGGCCACGACGACAGCACGGGCGTGTCCGCGATGGCCGCGAAACCGGCCACCGACGCGTTCCGGTCAGGGGTCGTGACCAGGGCGGCAGGCGCGAAGTCGGCCGTCAGTCCGGCGATCCGCTGTGCCGGGGACTGCGGGTCGAGGGGTACGTAGGCGGCCCCGAGCCGCAGCACGGCCTGCATCGCGGCGATGGCGGCCACCGACTTGTCGAGCCAGATCCCGACCCGGTCGCCGGCGCGTACGCCCCGGCCCGCCAGGGCGAGGGCGAGTTCGTCGGCCAGCGCGTCCAGCCGGCCGTAGCTCGCCTGGCCGTCCGGCGCGGAGACCGCCAGGGCCTCGGGGGTGCGGCGGGCCGTGTCCCGGACGAGTTCGTGGAGCAGCATGAGACTTCGGTCTCCTCTTCAGTCCAATGTGATCGATTTCGGCGGCCGTAGCCTGTTCGGCGGTCCTTGGAAAGTCAATCAGCAGTGTCCATTCATGTCAGGTACGAGGAGATGCACATGCCGGCGCAGGAGATGACCGATACGGTCGAGCCCGTCAGGGATTTCGTCAAGAAGTTCATCACGGAAGAATTGCTGAAAGGGCAGGAAGAAGTGGAAGATGATACTCCGCTGATTGAATGGGGAATCCTCGATTCGCTCTCCGTCGCCCGGCTCGGTGGATCCATCGAGAAGCATTTCGATGTCGTCATCCTCGGAGAGACACCCATAGCGGAGAAGTTCCGAACCGTGGACACGATTTGCGCCTTCGTCTCGGAACTGAGGGTCGCCCGATGACCGCGGAACTGCCCCTCTCTCTGGCGCAGACCGGGGTGTGGCTCGCGCAGCAGCTCAACCCGGACGAGCGCTCGTTCAACATCGCCGAGTACTGCGACATCGAGGGCCCCGTCGACCCGGTGCTGTTCGAAGCGGCGCTGCGCGAGGTCGTGGCCGCCACCCCCGCCCTGCGCGCCCGTTTCGGCATCGGCGCGGAGGGCCTGTGCCAGTACATCGACGACACGGTCGACGTGACCTTGCACTGCTTCGACCTCGTGGACGAACCGGACCCGCGCGCCGCGGCCGAACGCTGGATGGCCGACAACCTGGCCGAGGAGTACGACCTGGCTACGGGCCCGCTCTTCACGTGGGCGCTGTTCGCGATCGGGCCCGAGCGCACCCTCTGGTACCGGGCGGCGCACCACGTGGCCGTCGACGGCTTCGCTTTCGCACTGATCGCCTCCCACGTCGCGGACGTCTACACCGCGCTGGCCACCGGTGCCCCCCGCAGCCCCCGTCCGCCGGGCACCTTGGAACAGGCCATCGCCGCCGACACCGCCTACCAGGCCGGGGAGGAGTTCGCGCAGGACCGTCGGTTCTGGCTCGACCGGATGGCCGGGTGGGGAGAGGTGGTCGCCCTGACCGACTGGCACCCCACCCGCACCCAGGCCTCCCACCGCGAATCCGGCCACCTCGCACCCGCGGACCTCGATGCCCTGCGCTCGGCCGCCCGCGACCTGGACGTCACCTGGCCGGAGGTCGTCATGGCCGCCGTCGCCGTCTGGCTCCACCGTGCGACCGGAGTCCGGGACCTGGTCGTCGGCCTGCCGGTCACCGCACGCACGGAACCCCTGCTGCGGCGCGTCCCGGCCATGTTGACCAATGTGGTCCCGCTGCGCTTCGAGCTGAGCCCGGAACTCGACTTCGCCTCGGTTGCGGCCCAGGCCTCGGACCGTCTACGGGAGGCAATGGCGCACCAGCGCTATCCGCAGGAGCGTCTGGTGCGGGAGCTTCCCGCCCTGCCCGGTGGCAGAAGGCAGTTCGGCCCCGACATCAACATCATGTCCTTCAACTACGGCCTCGGATACGGGGGACACCCCGCCACGGTGCACAACCTGCGCCCGGGCCCCGTCGACGACCTGACCGTCAACGTGTACGACCGCATGGACGGCCACGGCCTGGACATCGTGCTCGACGGCAACGCGGAGCTGTACGCCTCCACCGAGATCGCTGCCCATGTCGCGGACCTCGTCTCGCTGCTGTCCTCGGTCGCCGGACTCCTTGAGGCGGATTCCATCACGTCCTGAGCGGGCCGCACGCGCGCGATCCAGGGCGCGGGTCGATTTCGCACAGGGCGGCGCGCACCGGCGAGCCGCAGAGGGGGAAGCCGCAGTTTGGCGCCCTGTCGGTACTCAGGCGAGGCCCTGCCCGGCCGACACCCCGGTTTCCGACAGGCAGCGCGCCGCGTGCGCCACCGAAGCCATCGTCACGTGCCGGTGCCACCCTGACAGTGAACGCCCCGCGAAGTCCCGCAGCCCCACCTCCTGCGCGCTGCGGGCCGAGGTCGCCGACACCCGGCCCATGTGCTTCGTCAGCCGTAGCAGCGCGGCCGGGGTGAGCGGCGCGGGCTGGGTGAGGTCGGTGAGCCACAGCTGCGAGGGCGCGCGGTGTCCGTCGGTCCATTCGCCCAGCAGGGTCAGATGCCGGCGCCGCGCGGGCGCGGGGTCCGGCATCATCACCCGTACGGCGGCCACCAGTGTGGTGCGCGGCCGTCCCGGGTGTATCGGGTCGGCCCATTTGACGGGGGTGCGGAGCGTCCTCACCTTCTGCAGCACCTCCGAGGCCGTCACGGCACCCGCACCGTGGCCGGGCAGCGCCGGGTCGGTCACCAGCAGCCGCGCGTCCGGGCTGACCCGGGCCAGTACCGGAAGTCTCGCATCGGCGAAACGATTCATCGTGGAGCGGGTGCCGATGTTCTGAATGTCCAGCAGTACCGGCCGCGGAGGCAGCCCGACCTGCCGCGCAGCCTCCAATATGCCGGTCACCGCGCACTCTTCGTAGGTCTCCCCGAAGCCGTCGCCCTCCTCCTCCGGGAGGTGTAGCCGCCACCCCACCGGGGTGACCACATCGGCCGACGTGAACCAGATTCCGAAGGCCTGCTGCCCCCGGAACATCTGCGCGCGCTGCGGGTCGTACTGCCGCCCCACTCCGACGGAGTGCTCCCCGCCCTTCGGGATCGCCATGGGCTGGACCACCCACGCGGTCAACGGGCAGGACTGCTCCAGATACTGGGAGAGCGCGGTACGGATCGGCCGCCAGTCCCAGGTGGACCCGGCGATGAAATGGTGCAGGCTCTGATCGGTGGCGGCCCCTCCGATCTGCTGCGCGATGTTCCGGATCGACTTGCGGCCGGGGGTCGCGAGCAGCCCCTGTACGTATTGCAGTCCCTTCTCCCGCTGGTCCCGGCGCCGTAGCGAGGTCAAGACCGCTCCGCACAGATCCTCCGCCGCCTCGTGGACGCGGCTGCCCGGTGCGGCGTAGGCGCCGGCACCGGGACGGGGCCGTGGACGATTCTGCAGATGGCTCCTGTGGGTGGTGCTGCTCACGCTCTTCCCCTTAAAGCATTGTGAGTTTCTCTTCACGACCCCGGTGCCGACGTGTTCTGCCTCGTGGTGCCCCTTGGCCCCGAGCGCCGTCGGCCGGGATGAAACGAGGGATGATGGTCGGTCAACCAGTCGTTTCTGAGCGGTCGTTGCCGGTCCGTTTCGGGCAGGCTGGTGATCGCTGGGACGAGACCCTAGTGGCTACGACCTGCGGAATCAACCATGGTTGATCGGCCACATCTGTAGTTGATTTCCGGAGGGTGTCCGTCTAGGTTCTTGTTGGGTCCAGCATCCGAACACCCGGGCCCGTCGCCTTCGGAGCGTCTGATCGCCGGGCGGAGGTCGTGGAAGGAGGGGCGCTCGGGGAGCCGTCAGGTGACCTGGAAGTTGCCCATCATCGCCGGGCGCGACACCGCGTACGGCGAAGTCGTCGAGCGAGCCCCCGAACTCCTCACGGAGCTGAAGCAGGAGACCGCCCGGGGCAACGCCACCTACGCCGAGGTAGAGGAGTCCGAGGCCGACCTCGAACGCTTCGGCAAGTGGCTGGCCCTGCGCTCCGTCGTACGGCGATCCGGAATCGACGCGGTACGCGCCCAATGGCCCGGCACCGACGACGGCTTCGCCGCCCTGGCCCGTCTGATCGGATTCCACCGCGCGGGCAACACGCCCCGAGCCGACTGCGACCCGCACAGTGCAGGCCCTCGGGGCCGCTCGGGGCCGGAGCGGCGCCCGTCGCGCATCACTCCGCGGCTGGGGGCCGAGGCCTCGAACTTCGAGCCGTCGACGGCGAGCACAGCCACCTCGACCAGGCCGGCCTCGGCGCAGAGGCCGAGCACCTGGCCGAAGAGGTGGGCGAGGGCCTCCGGGTGGCGGACCCGGAAGCGGGCGATCGTCCGTCGTCGGGGGGCCTGGTGTGCGCAGATCGCCCTGAAGGCGACGTTCTCGCGGCCGCGGCGCTCGATCCCGCGCGAGGCGAGCAGGGGGAACATCGTCTTCGGCTCGTGGGCAGCCCGGCCGTGCCCGTCGGAGCGATAGGCGCCGCTGTCAGTCGCGCAGGTCAGGGGCTGCAGGGCTGCAGCAGCGGTCGGTCTCGATCGCAGGTGAGGAAGTTCTGTGGCTTGCCAGATGGTCCCCAACGGCCTGGACAGCGCAGGTTTGTGTGACAGCCTTCTTGAGAATCAGGTGCCAGAGTTGTCGACGAACCCCACGATATCGAGGTATTCGATTTTGGGCCGGACGCCATAAATCCCCGTCACCTTGTCGACGAGCTCCTCCGTGAAGAAGGAGCGGCCTTTCTCCTCGTCATCCCACACGTAGAAGTTCTTTGCCTGAACGCCGTCTTCGTCGAGCATGAAGCTCTTGAAGCGAAGGCCGGCCATGCCTTCGAACGGTCCGCGGAGTTCGCCGGCAACCTTTGCGAGAGTTGAACGATCGAACTTGTCGGTCTGCGTGAAAGTCACGAGCACGCCGATCATCGGGCCTCCTATCGATTGGGTGAGCAACGGTCGATCGAGTGATGCTAGCGGCGGATCCTAGTACACGCGGCCGGAAATTCTGGTCGTTGGGCCGCGAGTCGGAGGTGCGGCTCGCGGTCGGCGATGCGGGCCAGGAGGGCGTCAGGATTTGCATGTGTGAACGCCCGCTCGGAGGGGTGGGTGATTTGGCGCACATCGTTCCGGCCAATACGTGCGGCCGCGCCTACCTGGCACGTATCGGGTCGTGATCAATTTGCGGGATTTTGCCCTCGCTCCGAGGTCTGATCCGGTAGGTCATCTTGCGTGACGCGAGTACAACTGACCAACCAATAGTGGGAGTTCATTGGGCCGTACCTGCCGATTGGTGAATATGGCCCGTACCCCGAGCGGTTGCGCCAGAGTTCGAGGGCGTGATCTGGCGGTTCAAGACGGGCGGGCAGTGGCGGGAGATGCCGCAGGAGTTCGGCGCCTGGCCGACCGTCTCCCATCGCTTCCCGGGGTGGCGGCGGCGACGGCGTGTTCGAGGCCCTGCTGGAGGGACTGATCGCAGGGTCGCACCGGCCGCCGTGGGCTGCACGGATGCCGCGGCATCGGGTCCGGTACCTCCGCCGCAACCGGCGATCAGCAGCGCGCAGGCGGCGGCCAGGACGGGAGCGATGAGTACGCCGCGCAGCCGCACACCGGCGTTACGGATGGGGACCGGCTGGGGTGCATGAGTGATGTGTGCATGGCCCGTTGGGGCCTCGCGCACGGAGCCCTCCGTGGCCGGGCGCATGGGCCATCGCCACCGTGGTGGCTACGTGATGCGCACGGTCCCGTGCACGGTGACCTGGTCGATATCGGAGGTGCGCACCGTGAGGTCGATGGCCCACTCACCGGGCATGGGTAGCCGCAGGTCGTATGCGGCCCAGTACCCCTTCTGGTTGTTGAGCTTGGCGTCGAGCGGGCCGATTCCCAGGTCGCGCTGGGTGAGCGTGAGGCGGAGTTCGGGAACGGTGGCGAGGCCGCCGTCCGCGGTGTACACGACGGCTTCGACCGTGTTCTCGCCGACGCGTCCAGGGGCCAGCGTGATCTGGACCTCGCCGCGGTGGTTGGCCGTCCCCATGTCGAACGGAAGCGTGACCACCTTCACCTGCGGCTTCTGCACGATGGCCACAGAGGCGCCCTCGGCGGCTGCTGCGCGGCTGGGTTGGGTGCCGGTGAGCAAGGTGGTGATCGCCAGGACCACCACACCGAGTACGGCTTCGGCCGCCACGTTGCGGCGTAGGCTGCGGCGGTACCGTGCGGCCTCCGCGACGGGCGGCCCGACGGCATCGCCCGCCCGGCCTTCGGCGGGGGCATCGGGCCCCCTGCTCAGGCCCGTCACCTCCGGGGGCCCGGGCGCGCCGACCATCTGCGCCACTCTCACCTCCTCGGGCACGGGCGCCCTCGGTGTCTCCGCGGCCGGCACCGGTTCGTGGAGGAGGCGGGCGGTCCACCGGCGGGAGAAGGACGCCACGTACAGCACGAGCACCACGACGGCGACCTTCACGATGAGGGTCCTGCCGTACGACGTGGTGGTCAGCGCCTCCCATGAACCGACCTGTCGCCAGGACTGGTACACCCCGGTGCCGACCAGAACGGCGACCGCGGTGAAGGCCAGCGTCGAGAAGCGGCCCACCGCGGACGCGGGGACGTCGTGGCCGCCGGCCCCTCGGTCTCGCAGGGCGATCACCAGCGTGACCAGGCCGCCCAACCAGACTCCCATGGCCAGCAGATGGAGCGCGGCGACCGGAACGGCAAGCGGCACCTGGAGCCCGGCGGAGGCGTGTTCGGCGGCGGCCCAGGTGAACGCCAGGCCCGCGGCGAGCACCGCCCCGGCCAGGCGGACCCGGGCCCCGGGATCAGGCGGCTGCGATCCGTCATCATGGCGGGCGAGTGGCACGGCCGGGCGCCACAGCATCACCGCGGCAGCCACGAGCAACAGCGCGAGCCGTGCGATCAGTGCGACCCCGGGCCTCCCGGTGGCGGTTCGGCCCAGCTGAGCCAGGTCGAACGCCGACGTCAGCCGGTCCGCCGTCTCGTACGGGCCGCGCAGGAGGAGCAGGGCCACGGTGGCCACTGCCAGGGTCGCCCACCCGGCAACCAGCAGCCGCCGTACCGGGCGAAGCTCAGCTGCCGCGGGCCAGCACACGAGGATGAACGCGGCCGCACCCACGAGGAGGGCGAGGCCGCTGTAGGCGACGTAGCGGAAGAAGCCGTAGAGGCGGCCGACTGCCGAGTCGTCCGGTGAGCCCGTCGCCACCGCGGCGGCAGTCTCGGAGGGCTTGCCGATGGAGAAGGTGAACGCGCCCGAGATCGGGTGGCTGTCGGCGGAGACGACCCGCCAGGCCACCGTGTAGGTGCCCTGGGGCAACTTGTCGGACAGCTCCACCCGGGCTGTGTTCCCCTTGCCGTCGGCATGCTGTGCAGGGCGGGGGTTCACGCGTTCGTTCGCCGGTGACAGCACCCTGAGTGCGTCGTCGGGGAAGCTCACCGACTCGGTGAACGTGAGCGTGACCTGGCGGGGCGGTGTGTCGAGGACGGCTCCGTCCGCGGGATCGGATCCGCTGAGAGCGGTGTGTGCGAGGGCGGGGCCGGCCCCGCCGAGCAGCAGGGCGAGTACGGCGCCGACCAGTGCCAGGACGGTCAGCGGCTTCCTGGCAGGAGTTGAGCCTGTGTGCATGACGGGCGGTCTCCGGGGTGGCGGTCGTGAGCGGGGGCCATGGCCACCCGGGACTCGATCGTGCGGAGGGGCAGTCGGACGGTGTGGCTCACGGGAGGCGACACGGCGGACTCAGGCAGGGCAGGGACTGATGACGAGATGGCGACCATAGTGCTGCCGGACGGGGGACTGAGCCGGTTGCGCAACTTCGGCTAAAGCCGGGTACCGGAGTCTCGGATCGGGCGTTCTCCCTGTACATTGCATCCGCTGTTCGGGCCGGGCTCCGGTTCTCCCGGCGGGCCGGCGCAAGCCCTGCACGCGCCCCTGCCGCTTCGGTCAGGCCCGGCTGCGGCTGCGGCGCAGCCACCAGAAGGCGCCGACGGTGGCCAGCGCCACGACGGCCGCCACCACGCCGAGGATCGCTCCGGTATTGCTGCCCGCATCCTTCTCGTTCGTGGCCTCGGCGCTCGCGGCAGCGACGGGAGCAAGAGGAGCCGCCGTCGACGGCTGCACGGACGGGACGGCGCTCGGCGTCGGCGACGGGCTCGGGGCGATCGGCTTGGCCCCAGGGGCCGCTGCCTTCAGCTCCAGCACGGGAGCCGGGTTGTCGACCTTCTGCCCGTCGGTGGGCACCTCGATCCAGCGGGAGATCTTTCCGTCGCTGTAGGTCTCAAGGGTTTTGAACGCCAGGGACTTCTCGTCGGGCAGCTGGCGCACCGTGATGCTGTACTCGGCATCGGTTCCCGAGGCCAGGGCAGTGCCACCCACGCTGTACCCGTCGGGGGTGGCCGTCAGCTTCCACTCCTTGGGGGCTTCCTTCAGCGTGACGGCGTCCGGGGTGATGCCCTTCGGGAGGACGACCCGCAACTCCGTGATGCCCGCGGTGTCCGACTCGGCCTCGGAGGTGAAGGAGAGTGTGACGTTCTCGGCGAGGGCGCGCGAGTCCGAGGCGGTGACCTCGGCGTGCGCGGCGGCCGGCCCGGCGGTAACGCCGAGGACCACCAGGGCGCCGAAGGTTGCCAGGCCCAGGCTGCGGAGACGGGGGCGGGTGTGTGTTCCGGTCATGATGGAGGAACCTCTCGGTACGAGGGGCGGGCTTCACCGCGCAGGGGTGCTGCCCGCCGGGATCAGGGGAACGTCTCCCGCGCACGCGGCAGGAGGCCCCCGACGTACCACCGCGTGACAGAGCGTCGTCGTGACCGCCGGTCGTACGGCGAGATCGCTGTGAGGTACGGGTGCGGTCCGCCGGCGCGGGCCGGGCCATGGCCGGCAGAGGGCGCCGAAAACAGCGGCGGCAGCCGCGACGGCCCTCTGGCCCCACCGGCCCACCGTCTCCGGCAGGCGGCTGAGCGCCTGATCCGCGCGGTACATGAGCAGAGCCATCACACATGTGGCCACGCCATGCGCTGCCGCCATCGCCCACATGCTGTGGTGTGCGGCGTGCATGATCTGTGGCACTGCTGCGTGAGCTTCGGCGTGTCCGTGGAACACCGGATGCCGCACGGACAGAGCCCGGTGCAGGACGAGTCGGGCGGCGCCGGTGGCTGCGACCACGTGCCACCAAGGCCGGGATGTCCGCGTGACGAGCCACGACAGGGCGAAGGCGACCGCCGCCCCGCCCGCCACCCGCTGCCAGGAAACCGGGTCTCCCGCGGCCAGATGATGACCTACGACGGCCAACGCCGAGCTGAGCAGGGTGAACACGGCAGCCCGCAGCCACCGTCCGCTCCGCCACTCGGGCTGCGGACACGAGCGCATCCCTGCACGGGCTCCGGTCATGTCCGGCTCATCATCCACCGGCTCTGCCGCCGTCAGTCCGCAACTATCAAATGTGGAGCAGCTTTCCGGATCGGCTCCGATGCGGCGGGGTTCGGCCGGCACCGCACTACGCGAAGGCCGCCCTTGCCCTGCCTGCGGTCCTTGCCGCCGCCGTACCGAAGGATGCCGGGCCCGGCAGCAGGGGGCCGCCGGACCCGGGGGAGGGCTCGCCCGAACGCCCTCGTACCCCGGTCAGGCCGCGGGGCCTCGCCGTGCCGAAGAGGACCCCTGCGTGGCCCTGCACTCCGCGTTTGCCCAGTGTGGCGAGGACGCTCAGCCGGTGTCGGGCTCGCCCCGTCGTACGGCGTCGTGGGCAGCCAGTGCGGCGTGCAGCGTCAGCAGGTCGGCGCCCCGGGCCGCGTCCAGTGTGGTGAGCTCCGTCGCCTTGCGCAGGCGGTAGTCCACCGTGTTGGGGTGGACCTGGAGCCGGGCGGCGGCCCGGCGCCGGTCGAGGCCGCAGGCGAGGAAGGTGCGCAGTGTGTCGAGCAGTTCCGGGCGCCCGGCCAGTGGGCCGAGCAGCGCGGCGAGCCCGTCCCTGGCCCGGCTCGGGCGGCTCAGCTGGTACTCCAGCAGCACATCGTCGAGGAGGTAGAGTCCGGGCCCCCGGCCGGATGCCTCCGCCACTCTCCGTACCTCGCCGACCATCCGGGCGGCGTCCGCGACGCCGTCCGGCGCCGCCGCGGCCGCCGCCACCAGCAGCTCGGCGCCGCACATCCGACCGAGCTGCTCGACGAGCCGCGTGAGCCGCTCCCGGTCCGCGGCGGCGAAGCCGGCGGCCGGCGTCTCGTACGGGATCAGTACCAGCCCCCCGTCGCCGGACAGCACGGACAGTGGGACACCCGCTGTCTGGCGCTGCAATTCGTTGCGCAGCCGCCGGAGTTTGCGGCGAGCGGCGACAGAGTGGTTCACGCCGGGCCGCAGCTCATCCGGGTGCGGTCCGATCGCGATGCGCAGGACGAGGTAGGAAGGAGGCAGCCGGATGCCGGCGCGGTCGGCCGCGGCCTGCGGGTCGCCGCCCTCCAGCAGCCGGGACAGCAGGGACTGCCGGGCGACCTGCTCGTCACCGAGGGCCGCCTGCCGCTCTTGTACGTACCCTGCCGCGACCGCGCAGCTCACCTGCCGGAGGTAGCCGAGCAGCCGGCGCTGGACCAGCAGCACGTCCGGCAGGTCGCCCGGCTCGGCCGTCGAAAGGACCTGGGCCGCGCACTCCTCCGCACCGAAGTGGTAGGCGCCGACGACGGCCTCCAGCGGTACGCCCTCGTCAGCGCGCCGAGCCGATGACTCGCTGATCCTCGCCAGTTCGGCCTCCTCCGGCAGCTCGCCGCTGCGCAGCACCTGGATGAAGGCCCGGATTCCGCGGTCCACCTCCTTGGTGATCTCGCCGCGGAGCTGTTCCGAGGGCAGTGCTCCGTAGGCGGGCAGCTGCTCGACGAGCCGGGCCATCACCGCGGGCGCCAGGGCCGGCGCGGCAGCCAGAAGCCGCTTGTGGACCGGGATGCCGCCGAACTGCGGTCCCACCGCGCTTTCCGCGGGTTTGGACTCGGTCACAATCCACCTCACGTATCTCTGTTGTACAACCCGGAGACATCGCTCCGTCCCGCCCCCATTCTGGTTACCGGGACGTTACTTACTAGTTGGTAACACGCCCGCCCGGTGGATCGCCAGACGCGTTCCGACCCAGACCGCATCTCCACCGGATCCCCACGCCCCCACCCGCACCGGAGGACCGCCGTGCCCGCGCAACAGGCCGCCGCGCCCCCACCTGATCACGCCGCCTCCCTGCCGGGGCGACCCGCGCCACCTGATCGGTGCGCATTCCACGGACCGGAAACCTGAGCACACATCAGGCCCGGCACACGGCGGCCGATGGACCGCCACGGTGGCGTTGCTGCGCCCCCACCGTGGCGTTGCTAGGCCCCTGCGGTGGCGTTGTCCGGAACGTCCAGTTCCGGTCGGTCCACCAGACCGCGCGGAGCAGCCACTTCGCTGACACCTTCCCTCTCCGACAAGTCCAGCGATCCCATTCCACGATTCGGGGGAGTCATGCCCAAAAACACTGTCCGTCTCCTGGCCACCGCCCTTGTCGCCGCGATGGTCGTGACCGCGGCTCCGGCGGCCACGGCCGCCGCAGCCGCGCCGTCGAGTGCCACCGCGAGCGATCCCTTTTACGCCTACACCGGCAACGAGCCCCTGTCCTCGTTCGCGCCGGGCACCGTGCTGAAGACGAGGACACTGCAGTACCACCTCGTGGGCCTTCCCACGCCGGTCACGGCGATCCAACTGCTCTATCGCACGACCGACGCCCAGGGCCGTCCGTCCGCCAACGTGACCACGGTGGTGCGCAGCCTGACGGGCGATGGCAGCAAGGCGGTGTCCTACCAGTCGTTCTACGACTCGCTCAACCCCGAGGACGGCCCGTCCCGGGCCATCGCCGGTGACCTCAGCCTGGGCGGCGTCATCGCGAACGCCGAGTCCGTCTTCCTGGCGCCGCTGCTGCTGCAGGGCTACAACCTCGTCATCCCGGACACGGAGGGGCAGACCGCCAACTTCGCGGCCGGCCCGGAGTACGCGACCAACACGCTGGACTCGATCCGCGCCGCGACCAGGTCCGCGGAGACCGGCATGAACCCCGACACCAGGTTCGGCCTGATGGGATACTCCGGCGGCGCCATCGCGACCAACTGGGCGGCCGCGCTCGCACCGTCCTACGCGCCCGAGGTCAACAGCAAGCTGGTGGGTTTCGCCGAGGGCGGTCTGCTCGTGGACCCGGCACACAACCTCAAGTACGTGGACGGCTCCCTCGTGTGGACGGGTGTCATCCCCATGGCGATCATCGGCGTCTCCCGGTCGTACGGCATCGACCTCAAGCCCTACCTGAACAGCTACGGCCTGGAGGTGTACGAGAAGCTGGAGCGCGGGTCGATCGTCGACGCGCTGGGCCACTACCCCGGGCTGACCTGGAAGAAGCTGGCGAAGCCGCAGTACGCCGACCCGAATTCGGTGCCTGCCTTCGCCGAGGCGGTGAACAGGATCAACCTCGGCTCGGCGCCCACCCCGGCCATCCCGGGGCTCATCGCGCAGGGCAACGGGGGCGTCCTGGAGGGAACCTTCAGCAACCGCCCGGGCATCGGCACCGGCGACGGGGTCATGGTCGCCGGAGACGTGCGGGCACTCGCCCGGCAGTACTGCGGGACCGGCAACAGGTCGATCAAGTACCAGCAGTTCGACCTGCTCAGTCACGTCGGCGTGCCCGTCGTCTGGGCACCCCTCGCGATGAGCTGGCTGGGCGACCGGTTCGCGGGCGGCAACGCCCCGTCCGACTGCGGCCGCATCCCCGCGGGCAACTCGCTGGCGCCGGAAATTCCGGTGCCTGCATCCTGACGCCTCAGGCACCCCGGACCCCGCCGCAACAGATTCCGCGGCGGGGCCTCGCCGGTGCCGGTCGCTCAGCCCACGCGTTCGATGCGTGCTTGTCGGATGAGGTTCTTGCCGGGTTCGCGGACCTTGTCGAAGGCTGCGTTGTTGAGGAGGACGCAGCTGCCGGACGGGCCGTTCACGGTCACGGTGGTGGCTTGGCCGTTGTCGAGGTTCGTGACCTTCAGCTTCGTTCCCACGGGGAAGGTCCCGCTGGTTGCCGCCGGGGCTCCCGCCTGGCCCGACAGTGTCACGGTCGATCCGGGGCAGACCACTTCTCCGGTGGCCGGGGGTGCCTGTCCGGCTGCTGCGCCGGGTGTGCTTGTCGCGCTGGCCGGCGCGTCGTTGCCGGCGACGCGTTCGATGCGTGCTCGTCGGATGAGGTTCTTGCCGGGTTCGCGGACCTTGTCGAAGGCTGCGTTGTTGAGGAGGACGCAGCTGCCGGACGGGCCGTTCACGGTCACGGTGGTGGCTTGGCCGTTGTCGAGGTTCGTGACCTTCAGCTTCGTTCCCACGGGGAAGGTTCCGCTGGTTGCCGCCGGGGCTCCCGCCTGGCCTGACAGTGTCACCGTCGATCCGGGGCAGACCACTTCTCCGGTGGCCGGGGGTGCCTGTCCGGCTGCTGCGCCGGGTGTGCTTGTCGCGCTGGCCGGGGCGTCGTTGCCGGCGACGCGTTCGATGCGTGCTCGTCGGATGAGGTTCTTGCCGGGTTCGCGGACCTTGTCGAAGGCTGCGTTGTTGAGGAGGACGCAGCTGCCGGACGGGCCGTTCACGGTCACGGTGGTGGCTTGGCCGTTGTCGAGGTTCGTGACCTTCAGCTTCGTTCCCACGGGGAAGGTCCCGCTGGTTGCCGCCGGGGCTCCCGCCTCGCCGGACAGTGTCACCGTCGACCCCGGGCACACGACGTCGGGGATGGCGGCGTTGCCGGTCGCCACCGTGGCGATGACCCCTCCGGTCACCAGGGCTCCGGTGACGACAGAGAGCACGAGCTTCTTCTTAAAACTCATAGTCCGTTTCCGGGACATTGACACTCCTCGATCCGATGGACGCTGTCTCCCCCCGTCCTGGATACGCCCGACATCACACGCGAGGTCATTCCTTGTCGCCGCGTTACAAATCCAGCGGTGAGGGGGTTTTGGGCGCCGCGCGGCATGCCACGCCGGCTCGGGGCTCACGGAGCACGTTCAAAGGCGCAGGTGGAAGCGCTGCCGCCCTTGGTGATCGACGCGTGCAGCGCTCGTGCCGGCCGTCGTGACCGACGCGGAGGCGAGGAGACCAGGCAGCCTTAAGGCTCAGTTGATCCACCCTTAATGCTCCGGCCGGACTTCGGGCCCGACACCGTGGATGGCGGCGCCCGCCCTCAGCGGACAACGAAGTCGTGGACACGATCATCTCCCTGATGGCGAAGCATGCCGATTCCATGCGGGACCACTTCGCGCAGAAGCAGCCGCGGCGCGGGCCGGGTTCGACCCCGGCCCACGTGGCGGTCCGCATGCCATCCATACGAATCAGGGAACAGACGTGACGCAGCCATTGCCGTACGAAGCGGATACCTCGTCCGAGGTGTCCGGCCGGACCACCGAGACTTCCTGGCCAGATCTGGGGATCGCCGTCACCGCGGAGCTCGACGACAGGAACCCCGCATGAGCCGAACTGCTCTGGGAGTCGCTGCCGTACCGCAGCCTGCAGGGTCACGCGCTGGTGGCGGGAGAGCACCTGTA